>NZ_JAQSWB010000011.1 GCF_029266855.1 Fluviicola sp. | reverse complement strand
CAAAGGTTGGTGTATTCGTGGAAGCATAATAGGTATTCCCATCGATCCAAGTTAGGGAATCGCAAGCTGTTTGAACATCCGTTCCTGTGGTTGAATTCGCAATCGTTAAATTCAAAGTAACCGTAGAATCACAACCTGCTGCATTCTGCAAAACAAACGTCGGGGTATTAGTAGAAACATAATAGGTATTCCCATCGATCCAAGTTAGGGAATCGCAAGTTGTTTGAACATCCGTTCCTGTGGTTGAATTCGTTATTGTCAAGTTCAATGTTACTGTTGAATCACAACCCGCTGTATTCTGCAAAACAAACGTTGGAGTATTCGTGGAAACATAATAGGTATTTCCATCGATCCAAGTTAGGGAATCACACGCTGTTTGAATATCTGTACCAAAGATTTGTGCAGGTTCACCAATAACTTCGTTTAAAGAAGTTTGACAACCATTTGCATCAATAATGGTAACCTGGTAAACTCCCGGGGATAAATTTGTTCTATTCTGACTTGTGTTTCCATCATTCCAGGTAAAGCTGAAAGGAGCTGTTCCTCCAATTGCAGTTAAATTAATGGACCCATTGTTTTCTCCATAACAACTTATGTTGGTTACAACAGAATTGAAGAATGTTACGGGACAGTTGTTAAGTACCCGCGCCACACGATTCCTTCCTACCCCGTTATAACTCGTAAATCCACCAACGATTACGATATTTCCATCAGGTTGAATAGCACTTCCCCAGATTCCACCACTTAATACCCCGCTACCAGGATTAAACGACATATCCAATGACCCGTCAACATTTAACCGTGCAATTGCGTTTCTGGAAACACCATTGATGTATGAAAATTGTCCGCCGATGATCAGTTTTCCATCAGCTTGCAGGTTTAATGTATTGATATTGTTATTTGCCCCAGTACCCGGATCAAAGCTAAGATCCAACGAGCCGTCTGAATTCAAACGAGCAATGTTTTTTCTCGCTACTCCATTAAAACTGCTAAACTGACCAGCAATGATAATCTTCCCGTCTGGTTGAATTTTAGCACAATAAATAGATCCGCTTGACCCAGTTCCGATATCAAATGTTGGATCAATTGATCCATTAGCATTCAATCGTACTATTCTGTTGGAGGGAATTCCATTGAAAGTAGTAAAGACCCCACAAACTATTATTTTTCCATCAGATTGAATAGGTGTTGCGTAAACTGCATTATCCGCTCCGGTTCCTATGTTGAAACTTGCATCTAAAGCTCCCGCTGAAGTTAACCTTGCAAGGTATTTCGATGATAATCCATTGTACGTAGTAAAGAAACCACCTATGAGTATATTCCCGTCGGATTGCAAATCAGTGCTAACAACAATATTGTTTGCACCAGTTCCGGGATTAAAACTGAGATCCAAGGTCCCATCGGAAAGAATACGAGCTATGCGGGACCTTGGTTGTGTCCAACAGTTAAGAAATCCTCCTCCTATGATAATCTTTCCATCCGGTTGTAGTTTCATAGAAATAACATCTGCATCCGGCGAACCATTTGTATAAGGGAAAGCAGGATCTATATTTCCATCGGGTAACAGACGGGCAAAATAAGTGTGGTAATTACCGTTATACCCGGTAAATACACCACCAATAAAAATTTTCCCGTCTGGTTGCAATACTGTGCATCGGACTGCATCATTTGCTCCGTGACCCGGATTGAAGGTTAAATCAAAACTTCCATCCGAGTTTAACTGCATAATTCTCCCGACAGAATAAAGAGGGTCCAATAAATTTGTAAATCCACCGGAAACAATTATTTTTCCATTAGATGCTAAATCAATTCTAGCAATAGATGTGGATAATGATGGTCCGTAAAAGGAAGTGTCTAAAGTTCCATCCGGATTGATCCTAAGCACGTCACCAATAGCAGTACCATTATATGTTGAAAGGGCTCCTCCGATTACGATTTTTCCATCCGCTTGCATAAGTGCAATATCAAAAGCACCCAATGGAAAACCACTCCCTGAGTTAAATGAACTATCATGAGTTCCATTTGAATTGAGTCGGATAATTCTTTTAATTGGAAGACCATTGAAAGTCGAAAAATTACCAAAAACAATTATTTTTCCATCGGTTTGCAAAAGCAAATAACTAACGAACGAATTAGGCCCGACACCCGGATCAAATGATGTATCTACCGTTCCATCACTATTCAAACGAGCAATATTCTTTCTTGACGTACCACTATATGATGAGAAAGTTCCACCGATCAATATCTTGTTGTCCGGTTGCAAAATAACACTTTCAATAAATGCCAAAGGGGATCCAGTGTCCATAATAAATGTTAAGTCAAGCGAACCGTCGCTGTTCAGACGTATTAAGCGCCCTGTAGATGCTCCATTATAACTTGAAAAGCTGCCGGCAATAAGAATCTTACCATCGGTTTGAACAGCGATACTATAAATAACACTTCCTGATCCGAAGCCGGTACCTGCATCAAAAGAGGCGTCTAATGAACCATCCTGGTTGATCCGGGCAAGGCCATTTTTGGAAACACCATTAACGGTTGTAAATAGTCCAGTAATGATTATTTTTTCGTCAGGTTGTTTACAGACTTCATTAATACTATTATTAACACCAGTTCCCGGATTGAATGTCGGATCAAAACTTCCATCAGGATTTAAACGAGCCATTCGAGGGCATGAAATACCATTATAGGTGGTGAAGTTTCCTAATATCGCAATTTTTCCATCAGACAGTCTAACTGACCTCACTAATGAGTTCGCTCCATCTCCAATGGAATATCCAAGATCCGATGGGTTAAATGCCGGGTCATTCGAACCTGCCTGGCAATAGGCTGTATAATTGCAACAAATAGTAAATATAGCTGTGAATAAGAGATTTAGGAAGTAGTTCATTTTTAAAGTTATAGAAGCGGTAAAGTTATAAAATTGTTTTATCAACCAATAATGTCTATTTGCAAAACCATATTTACAATGAATAAATGACTGTTTACTGCTTCACTACCCGCTGAACATTATGTCCCTGTGAATTCTTAAAGTCAAATAAGTAAACTCCGCGTTCGAAGTTTTGCAAAGAAACCGTTCCGTTATTTTGTATTTTGTCTTTCAAGACCATTTTTCCCTGAACATCGTAAACGGTCAGTTCGGCTTCCGAACCGGAGAAAGAGATGTGAACCTGGTCGTTGGTTGGGTTGGGGTAGATCTCGAATAAGTTGGCGGTATAATCCGGTAAACCTGCGGTGCTTACAGTTCCATTATTGAAGTAGATGGCTTCCGTTACCGTGAAGTATTCTCCCTGAGATTTAAACGGACAGAATACACTCAACTGCAGCCAGTAAACACCGTTTCCGTTGTTCAGGACATAGCTTGTGGTATCGAAGTTTGAGCCGTTTGAATCCACAATATTCCAGATTACGTTTACCGTATTTCCGTTTGCCCAGATCGAGTCGATGTAAGCCGTGTCAATTCCGTTATAGTAAATATCGCAATTCGTTAGTGTTACTCCTAAGGAATCGGTTGCCAACGAATCAATGAATGGATTGTTGAAGACGTAGTTTGAATCGACCGGAATTACCACCGGAACCGAAAGCGTATCTCCACAGTTGTCTGTTATCTGTAAGTCATGCACTCCGTGACAAAGATTCGTTACCAAACTGTAGCCGGTAGAAGTGATTGTTTGTGAACCGTTGTCGAAATCCAGTTCGAAAGGTGCATTTCCGGAAACCGTGACGGCCACCTCGCCCGTACAGGAATTGGCATCGGAAGGTAGGGAGAAGGAGTTTTCGATGGTTAAAGGGAGGGATGGGATGATTGTCAGATCAAGGGTAATGATTGAATCGCAGCCTGCTGCGTTTGGAATCGTGTCAATGTATTGACCGGAAACGATATAAGTTTGACCGTTGATTGGCCAAGTGAAGGAATCGCACGCTGTTTGGGTTTCTGTGCTAATGCCAGAGTTGAGAATTGTTAAATCAAGTGTGATAATCGAGTCGCAGCCAGCTGTATTTGGAATCGTGTCAAAATACTGGCCGGAGGAAGTATAGGTTTGTCCGTTAATTTGCCAGATGAATGAATCACAAGAACTTTGTATTTCTGTACTTGAGTTGGAATTTAAAATTGTTAAATTCAATGTGACAATTGAGTCACAACCTGCGGCATTTGGAATGGTATCTACATATTGACCAGAGACAGAATATTGATTTCCATTTACTGTAAAACTATCACATTCCGTGACATTAATAGTACTGTATGTGGGGTTATTAATGGTAAGGCACAAAGTAATGATCGAATCACAGCCAAATATATTCGTAAATTGCTGAGAATAAAACCCACTAGAAGCATAAACCTGTCCGTTCCAAGTGTAAAAATCACAAGTCGAAACAAAAATTGAATCATTTGAATGATTGATCGTTAAGTTTAATGTGATGATCGAATCACAACCTAGAGCATTGGTTAATAATTGTGTATATACTCCGCCTGATGTATAGTTTTGACCATTCAAAACATAATTGTCACATGCCGAGGCAGTAATTGAACTGTTTGAAGGGTAACAATTCAATAGCCGAGCCAAACGGTTTCTTGGATTACTGTTATAATTGGAAAATCTTCCACCCACAAAAATTTTCTGATCTGTTTGTAGAAGTAATGAAAGCACTTCATCATCAAATCCGGCACCTGAAATAAACGCACCATCCAAACTGCCATCACTATTCAAGCGCACTATTCTGTTTCTATTAATTCCATTGTATGATGTAAAGTTTCCTCCAACAATTATTTTACCATTGTCCTGAATAATGATCGTTTTGACATCCCCATCAAACCCACTTCCTGTATTAAATGTAGCATCCAAACTGCCATTACTATTCAAACGTACCAGTCGGTTTTTAGATAAACCATTAAATGTTGTGAAATTACCTCCAACTAAAATTTTTCCATCCGCCTGAATAGCACTAATATAAATACTATAATTTGGTCCGTTTCCTGAATTAAACGTAGGATCGACACTGCCATTTGTATTCAAACGTGTAATTTTATTTACACTATTTCCATTGCAATAAGTAAAATCACCTACAACAACAATCTTCCCATCAGGTTGTATATTGGAAGAATATACTGGATTATTTGAGTTCCAGGTAAATGTTTGATCCAGGCTTCCGTCAGCATTTAGCCGCACAAAATAGTTGTGTGTATTTCCATTAAATGATGTAAACGTTCCCCCTGCCAGTATTTTTCCATCACTCTGAACACATAACGTTCTTACATAATTATCGAATCCGCTTCCAGTATCAAAGGTTGAATCTATACTTCCATCACTATTTAAGCGGGTAATCCTCATACATGAAGTTCCATTATAGGTAGAAAAACCGCCTGCAACTACTATTTTACCATCATTTTGTATATTTATTGAGGATACCGTATTGTTGAATCCATTCCCGATATGAAATGTCGTATCAGTTTCACCATTTGTGAGTAACCGAACGATTCGCTTTTGTATTGTTCCATTGTATTTTGTGAAATTTCCGCCTACAACAATTTTTCCATCCGTTTGTATATCCAAACTACTCACAAAATCATTAGATCCTGTTCCTGCATTGAAACTTATATCTAAGGTACCATCACTATTTAATCGAAGCATGTGACCAGTTTCTACATTAGAATAAGAGTTAACGTGGCCTAAAACGATTATTTTTCCATCATTCTGAACACTAATATTCTCCACCTGGCTATCAAGAGCGGTTCCCAAATTTGAACTAAAAATTGGTTCAGCTGAACCTGTAGAATTTAGTCGAATTAAAAAAGCGCAAATTGTACCGTCATACGAATAATGAGTACCTCCCACCATAATAGTTCCATCGCTTTTTATCTTTACTGAAGTGCTATAACCACTATCAAAACCGCTACCAACGACAAATGAAGCATCGATTGTTCCATTACTATCTAATCTTGCAATTCGACTGCGACTTTGACCAGCATAAGTTGTAAACCCACCTACAGCAACTATTTTCCCGTCAGACTGAATAGCTATATCCCATACAGTATTATTAAAACCAGAACTCGGATTAAAGGTTAAATCATGTGAACCGTCGGTATTTAATCTGGCTATTCCAATTCGGGCAGTTCCATTATATCCCGAAAAACTTCCAACAGCAACCAATTTCCCGTCCGTTTGAAGTTTAATAGACCTCACCTGACTACTACTAATACCAGTAAAACCAGTGCCAATTACATAACTAAGATCTATTGTGCCATCGGTATTTAATCTAACTATTCGAGATCGAGAAATTCCGTTAAACGAATTAAAATTTCCGGCAACAATTATTTTCCCGTCGGTCTGGATAACAATTGTTTTCACATAACTTCCTAACGGAAAACCAATTCCAGGATTAAAAGATGTGTCAACACTACCATCACTATTTAATCGAGCTATTCGGTTTCTAGTAATACCATTGCAAACAGTAAAAGCTCCAACAACAACAATTTTTCCATCATTTTGAAGAGCAAATGCTTCTGTCCATGAATTAAATCCGGTCCCGATATTAAACGTAGTATCTAATACTCCGTTCTCATTAATTCTTGAAATACCATATTGAACAACACCATTGTAGCTAAAACTAGGATACGAATTTGCTCCTCCAACCAATATTTTCCCATCGGGCTGTATTGCTGAATAAATTACAGGATTTGAGATTCCCAATCCATTCCCATATAAACCGTAATCGATACTATTAAAATTCGGATCATTTGCTCCAGGTTGAGCAAACGCATTACTTGAAAGAAGAATTAAGAAAAAAAGTATTAATGTTAAATGATTCATACGGTTAATTGATGTTGCAAACATACAAAAATCCGCTCATCAATCGATGAACGGATCTCCCGATACATTAATAAGTTCCTTACTGCTTCACTACCCGCTGAACATTATGTCCCTGTGAATTCTTAAAATCAAACAAGTAAACTCCGCGCTCAAAGTTTTGCAAAGACCGTTATTTTGAATTTTGTCTTTCAGGACTACTTTTCCCTGCAGATCGTAAACTGTCAGTTCGGCTTCCGAACCGGAGAAAGAGATGTGAACCTGGTCGTTGGTTGGGTTGGGGTAGATCGTAAATAAATCCAATTCTTCATCAATCACATTTAAGGTTGAAATTCTATTTCCATCGTAATTAATCCCAATAGTTGCAACAAAGTATTCATCAATAGATTTGGTTGAGCAATAAAGTTGAAGCTGTATGTATATATTTCCAGGAGTCAGGACCAGAATTGATGGAATAATTGTTGTTCCATTTATATCAATAACAGCCCAGTTTATCAAGACGGAGTCTCCTGAAAGAATGGTATACGAATCGATATAAATAGAATCGATTGAATTGTAGTCAATTACACAATTTTCAATTGCGATTACTGAGGAGTCAGTTGCAGTGCCACTGAACGGATCTACAATCAAGTAGGTTGAGTCCGAAGGAACCACAAATGTGGTGTTTAATGTGTCTCCATTTCCATCCGTAACCTGAATCGAGTAAATGCCCGGGCAAAGACTGTCAAATACAGCATATTGGGAACTTGTTACAGTAGTTCCGGTTCCGATATCGAATGTGAAATCGGGTGTTCCTCCTGCTGTAAGATTCACCACTCCGGTACAAGAATCAACATACGACGGTGAGGAAAAACAACTTACACTCATGTGCGTAATTGTCAAATTTAAAGTTACAATCGAATCACAACCAATGGAGTTGGACATAGTATCAATATATTGACCAGATGTTAAATATGTCTGGCCATTCACCGGCCAGGTATAAGTAAACTGCTCTGTTACATTTTGAGTAGCATAAATTGGATAGCATGTTGCCAAACGCACTAGTCCGTTTCTTGTGGTTCCGTTAAAATCGGTAAATGCCCCGCCTACCAATACCTTCCCATCAGATTGAATGGCCACGGTCATTTTTTCTTCTATAGAGATCATCAAATTACTGATGAAGCGATAAAATGATTGATGCAGATCCCAGGTATTGTCTAAATCTCCGTTTTGGTCTATTTTAATCATACCAGTTAACTCTTCCTGGTCGGGATCAAAATTTCCAACCAGCAAGAATCCTCCATCCGAATTAAGAGCAGCGGAATGGATCTGAATGGTGTCTCCTGCGCTAACATGAAAGCTCGGATCAACAGTACCATCTGAGTTTAGCCTAATCCTGCTTTGGCACTGCACTCCATTGAATGTGGAAAAATGCCCGGACAAAAATAACTTACCGTCTGGCTGAAGAATAACAGTATTGATCGTAGCACCGGTAAAACCTCCGGCTCCTGAGCCAATATTGGTATAGAACGGATAATCAATAGATCCATTCGGGTTTAATCGGGAGATGTGGTTATAAACCATGTACGGACTACTTTGACCTGTGAAGTCCCCAACAATAACCAGTTTTTCGTCAGGTTGTAAAACAGAAGCATTAATCATTCCGTTCACTGCGACCGGAGTATAAGTGTTATCGGTATATCCATCCGGATGCAGACGGTAAATCCCGCCGCCCATAGTCACCAGTATTTTATTATCAGATAAAACGTGAATTGATCGGGCATCACTTGTAGGGTACCCAATCGAGGGTTGGAAACCTGTATCCAATGTTCCATCCGCATTTAATCTTACCAGCGGACAATCAAGCTCTAAACCATTAAAGTGCTGGAATTCGCCTCCGATCAAATATTTCCCGTCC
Source organism: Fluviicola sp. (assembly GCF_029266855.1). GTDB lineage: Bacteria > Bacteroidota > Bacteroidia > Flavobacteriales_D > Crocinitomicaceae > Fluviicola. The sequence goes on along the minus strand of NZ_JAQSWB010000011.1, from coordinate 72,533 downwards.
GGCTGAATTGTTAGAGCTTTTACTGCAGCAAGATACAATGAATTCTCATTGTCCGTTTCGATTGAACAGGCATGTGTCCCAACTGTTGGTCCAAGACCAATATTTGCATTAAAAACACTATCCATAGTGCCATTTGTACTCAATCGCGCCAAATGACTGCATGCCTTTCCGTTGTAAGTAGAGAAAACTCCCCCGATCATTATTTTCCCATCTGGCTGTTCAAGGATTAAATTCGTCTTTTGACCTACTCCGGTTTGACAATTGAATGTCGGATCTATTCCCCCGTTTGGTCTCAGACTATATAACTGATAAAGTATATCGGAAGTAAACAGAATATTCCCATTGGAAGCAAAACCAGCCCTTACTCCGGATGGAGTTCCCTGAGGGGGACATGATCCATAAAACATCGGTTTATAAGACCCGTCTGCATTCAGATAGGCTACAGTGCCCACATGTCCATCATAATTCTCAAATCCGGAATTGGTCGGGGTAATTAAAATCTCGTCCTGAGAATTGACCTGTATTCTCCCAATTAGAGAATTGGGTCCCGTTCCGATGTTGAACGTGTTATCAATTGATCCATCCGGATTCAATCGAACGAAATGTTGATAATTTCCGATGCCGGTTACATACGCAAATGCCCCACCAACCAAAATTTTACCATTTTGCTGAAGCGCCAGTGAATAAGTATGTGTATAGGTGTTGTTTGTAGATTGAAGCAATCCGAACGTATTATCGATTGATCCGTCTGTATTCAAGCGTATTGGAACCCTGTATGTTGTTGAGCCATCATCATAGGTGCTTGCTATTAAAATTTTCCCATCGGGTTGAAAAGCAATGTCATTAATAAATGTAAATCCTGTAGGAATTTGAAAGGAGTTGTCGATACTCCCATCTGTATTCAATCTCACAATCCCATTTTGGGGTATTTGGCTGACATGGGAAAATAATCCGAGCAAGATAATTTTTCCATCCGGTTGAATATACACCCGATTTACAAAATTGTTCGGCCCTTCTCCTGCATCAAAGGAAGCATCCAAAGAACCATCTGCATTTAACCGGGCAACTCTATTTCTTTCCACCCCATTGATATGTCCAAATGTGCCTGCAACAATGATTTTTCCATCCGCCTGAATAGCAATATCATTCACTGCTCCGATCGCAAATCCCCCGCCAGGATAAGCTGTTGATGCATGAAACGAGTGATCCAGGGAACCATCTTTATTCAAACGTGCAATTCCCTCGCTCGTTTCTTCATTGTAGCGCATAAAATCTCCTCCGATGACTATTTTCCCATCAGATTGAACAACCAAGGCTCTATAATCCGTGTTTATACCAAAATCGATTCCTTTTTCAAAAATATCTTCTGTTGTGTCACCAATATTAAATGACAGATCAGAAACGATCGTTTGTGCAAATCCGTTCGATGTGACAATCGAAAGAAAAATCAGGGTAATTAAAAAAAGGCGATTCATATAGTTAAATTGATTTTACAAACATACAAAAAAGTTGCCTCCTATCTTGCTTCAAACAGGAGGCCGATTTACGGATCTATTTTTATTGTTTCACCACCCGCTGAACGCTATGTCCCTGTGAGTTCCTGAAATCAAACAGATAAACTCCACGCTCGAAGTTCTGAAGTGAGACGATACCCTGATTCTGAATGTTGTCTTTCAATACCACTTTTCCCTGAACGTCGTAAACTGTCAGTTCAGCTTCTGAACCGGAGAAGGAGATGTGGACCTGGTCGTTGGTCGGGTTGGGGTAGATCTCAAATAAGTCTTCTCCGATATCCGGTAAGCCGGCTGTAGAAACAGAACCGTTGTTGAAGTAAATTGCTTCCGTCACTGTGAAGTATTCTCCCTGAGATTTAAACGGACAGAATACACTCAACTGCAGCCAGTAAACACCGTTTCCGTTGTTCAGGACATAGCTTGTGGTGTCGAAGTTTGAGCCGTTTGAATCCACAATATTCCAGATTACGTTTACCGTATTTCCGTTTGCCCAGATCGAGTCGATGTAGGCGGTGTCGATGGAATTGTAGTAAATATCGCAATTGGTCATTGTTACTCCTAAGGAATCGATTGCCAACGAATCAATAAACGGATTGTTGAAGACGTAGTTTGAATCGACCGGAATGACTACCGGAACCGAAAGCGTATCTCCACAGTTGTCTGTTATCTGTAAGTCATGCACTCCGTGACAAAGATTTGTTACCAAACTGTAGCCGGTAGAAGTGATGACTTGTGAGCCGTTATCGAAATCCAGTTCAAAGTTTGCATTTCCTGAAATGGTAATTGCAGCTTCACCCACGCAGGTATTGGCATCGGAAGGAAAAACAAATACGTTTTCAATTGTTAAAGGAAGAGCTGGTACAACGGTCAAATTCAAGGTAACAGTTGAATCACAACCCCCTGCATTTTGCAAAACGAAGATGGGTGTGTTTGTGGAAGAAGTGTAGGTATTCCCATCGATCCAGTCGTAAGAATCACAAGCTGTCTGAACATCTGTTCCGGAATTGGAATGTGTGATTGTTAAGTTCAAAGTAACCGTTGAATCACATCCCGCCGAATTCTGCAAAATAAACGTTGGTGTGTTTGTTGATGAAGTATATGTATTGCCATCAATCCAGTCATACGAATCACAAGCTGTTTGAACATCTGTTCCGGTAGTTGGATTTGTTATCGTTAAATTCAACGTAATAATCGAATCACAACCTGCTGCATTTTGCAAAACAAAGGTTGGTGTACTGGTAGAGGAATAATAGGTGTTCCCATCGATCCATACTAATGAATCACATACAGATTGAAAGTCGGTTGTATGATTTGATAAAATAGTAAGATTTAAAGTAATCGTCGAATCACAACCCGCTGTATTCTGCAAGACAAAAGTCGGTGTATTGGTCGAAACATAATAGGTGTTTCCATCAATCCAAGTCAGAGAATCACAAGCGGTTTGAATATCGGTTCCACTGGTTGAATTTGTAATTGTCAAATTTAAAGTAATAAGAGAATCACAACCAGCTGCATTTTGTAAAACAAAAGTTGGAGTGTTGGTTGAAGATGTATAGGTGTTCCCATCTATCCAATCGTATGAATCACATGCTGTCTGAATATCCATTCCTGCATTTGAATTCGTTATTGTCAAGTTCAGAGTAACTGTTGAATCGCAACTCGCTGCATTCTGCAAAACAAACGTTGGAGTATTTGTGGAAGCATAATAGGTATTCCCATCAATCCAAGTCAGAGAATCACAAGCCGTTTGAATATCAATCCCGGTATTAGAATGATTAATTGTTAAGTTTAACGTAACAATTGAATCGCACCCAGCTGCATTTTGTAAGACAACTGTTGGCGTATTTGTTGATGAAGTATACGTATTCCCATCAATCCAGTCGTATGAATCACAAGCTGTTCGAATATCGATCGTATTATTTGATAAAATAGTAAGATTCAACGTAATAATCGAATCACAACCCGCTGTATTCTGCAAGACAAAAGTTGGGATATTGGTTGAAGAAGTATAGGTATTGCCATCAATCCAGGTTAGAGAGTCACAAGCAGTTTGAACATCCGTAACATTTGTAGACTGAGTGATCGTCAAATTTAGCGTCACCGTTGAATCACAACCAACTGCATTCTGCAAGACAAAAGTTGGAGTATTCGTTGAAGAAACATAGGTGTTTCCATCAATCCAGATCAGAGAGTCACAAGCAGTTTGAACATCTGTTCCCGTTGTTGAATGTGTAATTGTCAAATTCAAAGTGATGGTAGAATCACAACCGGCTGCATTCTGTAGCACAAATGTTGGAGTATTTGTGGAAGAAGTATAGGTATTTCCGTCGATCCAGTCATACGAATTACAAGCTGTATGAGCATAGGTAGAGTTTGATGGATTTAGAATTGTCAAATTCAATGTTACAATCGAATCACAACCCGAAAATGAAGGAATTGTATCAGAATATATTCCCGAATTGGTATACGTTTGATTATTTGCACTCCAGGTATAACTTCCACACGCAGTCTCATAAACCTGAGAATTATCCGTGTATTTCCACAATTCAAATCCATAATCATAGTGATACAGGTTTAAAATGACCTCATTATTTATTGAACCTATAACCAGAGGAAAAGAACTCATATTTCCGGGATTAGCATCTTGAATTAATCGCGTGCTGCAGGCAGTTCCGTCAGAAACCCATAATTCATGTCCAGTGGACCCGTCATTTGCCGAAAAATAAAGTTTGTTATGAAGGATCGTGAACTTTGAAGGAGCACTGGATTGGATTCCAGGATTAATATCTTTGACCATAATGGTCCCAGCCGTAGTCCCGTCTGATTCCCATAATTCGGATCCATGGATGCCGTCATCTGCTGAGAAGTATAATTTTCCATTGAAGATGGAGAAATTTTTTGGGTCACTACCCCATGGACCCGCTTTTATTTCTTTTAGAATCTGAGTACCTGCAACAGTTCCATCAGTTACCCACAATTCATACCCGGAACCATTTGTGTTCATTGAAAAGTAGCGCTTGTTGTTATAACGGATGGTTTCTTTTATTACTGTGGATGTAGTTTGAAAATCATTATAAGGAACGTTCATAAAAAGAACCGTACCTGCTGAGGTGCCATCACTGCTCCAAATTTGGCAACCAGTCCCAACTACATATACTTCGAAATAAAGCATTCCGTTCAGTTCAAACAAATTACTAGTTGAACCACCAAGGGTCTTTACGAAGGTTGTTCCCGCCACAGTACCATCTGTTTTCCATAATTGAGCGTTCGTAATAAAATATGCCATGCCATTGGCTACAGCAATAGGTCCATTTGTGGACATTCCACTTTTAAGTGTTATTGTACCTGCTGTTGTCCCATCAGTTCTAGCAATTGCACTATTTCCAACTAAGAAAAGATGATATCCATTATATGGAATAAAACCATGAGATTCTCCGGTCATGTTTTTTACGGTTACCGATCCCGCTGTAGTTCCATTTGATTTCGCCAATGCCGACTGACTGGTGCTGCTGTAATACATGTTAAAATAAAACGTAGTACTATCCGCTTTATAGAAGTTTCTGGGAGCGCTGCCGCAATAATTTGCCGTGCACATGTCTTTGGTCATCAATGTTCCGGAAGTCGTCCCATTGGTTTCCCATAATTCACTATAGATAGATTCACCGTTTGAAGCAAAAAATATTTTGTCATTCAAAGAAATTCCTTCTTTGAATCTGGTGGAATTCCATTGAGAACTAATATCCTTTATCATAACTGTTCCTGCGGCACTTCCATTACTTTTCCAAAGCTCAACATTTGCGGCCACGTATGTACCCTGGAAAACAACTTCCGTTGCATTCACCGGTGTAATAAAACAAGGAGCACCAGTACTTGGCGACATATTGTTGATTCGAACTGTTCCTGCAGGTGTTCCGTTTGTTTTCCACAGTTCTGGTGAGGATCCATACCGACCTTGAAAAAACAGGATCCCGTTCCAAACACAGAAGTTTTTAGCATCTAAATGCCCCGAATATAATGTCTGGCAAGTTACCCCATTTGTTTTGTAAAAACCTCTTCCTCCACCATTCTGCGCACTAAAGTATAATTCACCGTTAAATTCAGTAAATCCATCAGGAGAACTTGAATTAGTCACTGACGTATAAAATGTTGCAAACTCTGCCGTACCGGCTGTAGTTCCGTCCGAACGCCATAATTCCTTGTTATTATAAGGTCCGCCACCAAAATATAAGTAACCGTTATACTCACGTATTGCTATTCCGTTATTATATGATGCATATTGCTCAACATTTGCTACAGAACTTACCAGTTGAGTCCCAGCAACAGTACCATCCGTTTTCCACAGATCATTTCCCGTTGCTGAGGAAGCAGAGAAAAATAACATCCCCTGAAAAGATATTAAACTGTTCGGATTACCATTGCCCGTTCCATTAAAATCAATAACCATGTATGTTCCTGTCTCTGTTCCATCAGTTTTCCAGAGTTCTATTCCATTCACCCCATTATTAGCAGTAAAATAGATTTCCCCATTCACTTCTGTAAGTTGTTTTGGCGAACTTCCCCAATAACCGGGATTAATATCCTTGACCAAAACTGTCCCGGCCTCTGTTCCATCACTCTTCCATAACTCGGAGCCTGTTCCACGAACAGTGGCTTCAAAATACAATGTGTTATTTACTTTCAGAATTTGTAAATCAGAATTGTTATAATTATAATTCTCAAATCGCTGGATAAATACCGTCCCTTCAGATGTTCCATCTGTTCTATACAATCCCTTCTTATCTCCTTCTCCAGTTGCAAAAAAATAAACAAAACCATTCATTTCCACCGGAGCAAAAATCTCACTTCCTATTTCAGGTTCCGGATTGATATCGCTTACTAATACTGTTCCTGCCGTTGTTCCGTCTGTAGCCCAAAGTTCTCCACCATGTTGTTTATCTACAGCTGAGAACAAGACCCTATTCCCTAGCCTGATCAAAAATTTGGGATAAGACCCTGAAGAAGTCCAGTAGTCCGTATCTATATTTTTAACCATAGTAATTTGACCTGCTACCTTCAAGGAGCAAAAACAAATTAAGGCTAATACTAGTATTTGAATTTTAACAGGTTTCAGACTCATGATTTAGTTAGTTTGAATTTTGTTTAAGTAATGGTTGTTGTGTTGCAAAAATACAAAAATCCGCTCACCCAAAGATGAACGGATTTTCAAAAAATATTTAGTCACTCAGGATAACTGAGCGTAGTCGATGCTATGCCTCCACGTGCATGTAGCTCTCTACGCTCGGACAAGAACACACTAAGTTTCTGTCTCCGTATGCGTTGTCTACACGACGAACCGGAACCCAGTATTTCCACTCTTTCAAGTATGCAACCGGGTAAGCTGCCTCCTGCGGAGAGTACGGGTAATTCCAGTCTTTGTTGATGATACAGTCTGCTGTATGCGGAGCGTTTTTCAACAAGTTGTTTTCTTTATCTGCATGACCGTTTTCGATTTCTTTGATCTCAGCACGAATCTTGATCATCGCTTCGATGAAACGATCCAATTCTTCTTTGTCTTCAGATTCTGTTGGCTCCACCATTAAAGTTCCTGCTACAGGGAAAGAAACGGTCGGTGCGTGGAATCCGAAGTCGATCAAACGCTTCGCCATATCGGCAACTTCTACGTCTGCTGTTTTCTTGAAATCACGGCAGTCTAAGATCATTTCGTGTGCTACTGTTCCGTTTTTACCGGTGTACAATACGTCGTAATGACCTTTCAATTTCGCGGCAATGTAGTTTGCATTTAAGATCGCTGCTTCAGTAGATTGACGCAAGCCTTCAGCTCCCAGCATCTTGATGTATCCGTAAGAGATCAATAAGATCAGGGCACTTCCGTAAGGTGCTGCAGAAACTGCGTGAATCGGTGTGCTTCCCCCAGCCGCAATTAGCGGGTTGCTCGGCAAGAAAGGAGCCAAATGTGCTGCAACTCCGATCGGGCCCATTCCTGGTCCGCCACCTCCGTGAGGGATTGCAAATGTTTTGTGTAAGTTCAGGTGACAAACGTCAGCACCGATATTTCCCGGATTTGTTAATCCGACCTGTGCATTCATGTTGGCACCGTCCATATAAACCTGTCCTCCATTTTCGTGGATGATCGCTGTAATTTCACGGATTCCTTCTTCGTAAACTCCGTGAGTAGACGGGTAAGTTACCATTAACCCAGCCAATTCGTTCCCGATTTGGTTCGCTACGGTTTTTAATTCTTCGATATTGATATTTCCGTTTTCGTCGCAACCTGTTACAACTACTTCCATTCCTGCCATCACTGCAGATGCCGGATTTGTTCCGTGTGCAGAAGAAGGAATGATCATTTTTGTACGTTGCTTGTCTCCACGGCTTTCGTGGTATGCTTTGATGACCATCAAACCAGCATATTCACCCTGAGCGCCGGAGTTTGGTTGTAATGACATAGCTGCAAATCCTGTGGACTCACACAAATCTTTTTCCAATTCACGGAACATTGCGTGATAACCCGCAGCCTGTTCAACAGGAGCGAAAGGATGCATATTTGCAAACTGAGGATTCGTGATCGGAATCAACTCGGAAGCTGCGTTTAGTTTCATGGTACAAGAACCCAAAGGAATCATGGAGTGAACCAATGAAAGGTCTTTGTTCTCCAAACGCTTCAGGTAACGCATCATTTTAGACTCCGAATGGTATTTATTGAAAGTCGGATGTGTTAAGATCTCATCTGCTCTCAAAACAGAAGCAGTCAAAGTGGAATCGGCAGAAGTTGCATTTGCACCGAAGATCTCCAAAATAGTTGCTACATCCTGTTCAGTATGCGGTTCACCAAAACTGATCGTTAATTCAGATTCGTTTATGATGCGGAAGTTCATTCCTTTTGCCTCGGCTGCTGCTTTAATTTTTGCAGTATCCACTCCTTTTACCCAAACGGTGTCGAAGAATGAATCGGAACCGACCTGGATGCCTGCTGCTTTCAAACCGCTCGCTGTAGAAGAAGCCAAACGGTTTACATGTACAGCGATCTCATTCATTCCGGCAGGACCGTGGTACACCGCATACATGGAAGCCATTACAGCTAACAATGCCTGAGCCGTACAAATATTGGAAGTTGCTTTATCTCTTTTAATGTGTTGTTCGCGTGTTTGCAAAGCCATGCGCAAAGCCAGGTTGTCATCCGCGTCTTTTGACACACCGATGATACGGCCCGGCATGGAACGTTTGTATTCGTCTTTTGCTGCGAAAAATGCTGCGTGAGGCCCACCGTAACCCATCGGAACCCCGAATCGTTGTGAAGTACCGAAAACTACGTCTGCTCCTAATGATCCCGGAGACTTTAATATTACCAATGAAAGAATATCAGCAGCAACGGCTGTTTTCAAACCTGTATTGCGACCAATGAATCCTGCAACATCAGTGATGTGTCCGTGAACATCCGGATACTGGATGATCGCTCCGAAATATGTTCCGTCGTTGGTGAAAGTTGTTTCATCTCCTTCAACCAATTCGATCCCAAGATTTAATGCACGACCCAAAACAACATCTTTTGTCTGAGGGAATGCATTTTTGGAAATGAAGAATTTATTCACACCGTCTTTTACTTCCTGGCGTGAGCGCGAATTCCAAAACAAGATCATTGCTTCAGAAGCAGCAGTTCCTTCATCCAATAAAGATGCATTCGCGATTTCCATTCCTGTCAATTCCAAAACCATTGTCTGGAAATTCAACAAAGCCTCCAAACGGCCTTGTGAAATTTCAGCCTGGTAAGGCGTATAAGCTGTATACCATCCCGGATTTTCCAAAACGTTGCGCAAAATCACAGAAGGAACAATTGTTTCATTGTATCCTAAACCAATAAAAGACTTGAATACTTTATTCTGAGCACCAAGAGCAGTGATGTGCTGCAAATATTCCTGCTCACTTAAAGCAGCATCAATTTTCAACTCTCCGGACAAGCGGATATGAGAAGGAATTGTTTTATCGATTAATTCTTGAATTGATTTAACACCAATAGCAGCTAACATCTCAGATTTCTCAGCTGAATCAGGTCCAATGTGACGGGATGAAAATGCACTCATAAAAATTTCACTCTTTTTTGAAACCTACCTTTACTGGTAAGCAGGTGCAAAGATAGCGAAATTCGCGTTTTATTATTTCGATTTAGCCGGAATATTTGTTAAGTCAAACAGGAAGTTTTCAATGGACATTCAAGAATGGAATTTAAATTGACGAGCCTGCTGAGATTCAGGCAGAAGTGAATCCGGCGTCCTACTTACAACTTGCCTTCCGTTCCATCATTTCGGGCCCGCTCATTTGTTCAAATTCCTTGCATTTAGCCTTCTTCGTCCGGATGAGTTCTTTGACTTCCTTTTGACCTTTCACACTCAGTTCTTTTGTTCGTAACTGATCGTATTTACTATTCAGTTCATCACTTGCACGGATGCAATCACAAATGGAATCTTCGCCGCATGAGGTAATTAAAAGGGCGAAAAATGCAAGTATGGCTAAAAGTCGGAGTTTCATTAAGTTCATTTTAAGTGAATTCCCGTTAAATATACGCGTCTTTGCGTATCATATAATGAAGGAATGATTTACTTTGCTATTGCAAACAAAAGTAATCCATGCAAACAAAACTTCCAAAAGTAGGGACTACCATCTTCACAACCATGAGTCAGATGGCAAATCAATACGAGGCCATAAATCTTTCCCAGGGCTTTCCCAATTTCCCGATCGACCCGCTGATTGAAGAGCTATTGGCGAAGAACAGTAAAGAAAATGTGCATCAGTATGCTCCAATGGCCGGGCTTCCTGCTTTATTGGAAGGAATTGGTCAGATGGTTCACCGGGTTTATAAGAGAGAAGTAAATCCATCCACTGAAATTTTGGTAACGGCAGGAGCGACCCAGGGAATTTTTGCTGCCCTTCAGGCTTTGGTCCATCCGGGTGATGAAGTGGTGATCCTGGATCCGGCCTATGATTGCTACAGTCCGGCTGTACATTTGGCCGGCGGAAGAGCGGTTCATATTCCGATGCGGGAAGACTTCACGATTGACTGGCGTGAACTGAGACAAACTGTGAATCAAAAGACGCGTGTGCTGATTATCAACAATCCGCATAATCCGTCGGGGAAGATGATGGACCAGGAAGATTTTGATGCCTTGATCCGTGTAATGACCGATCACCCGAATTTAATACTTTGTTCCGATGAGGTATATGAATTTATCACCTTTGAGAAACCTCATTTTTCCGCACATAACAATGAGATTTTGCGAAACAGAAGCGTAATTGTTTCCTCATTCGGTAAAACATTTCATTTGACAGGCTGGAAGGTTGGTTACCTGATTGCACCCGAATACATCATGAAGGAAATCAAAAAAGTTCACCAGTTCTTAGTGTTCTCGGTGAATAGTGTTGCTCAAAAGACCCTGGCAGATTATATTTCCACAACCGATGTCACGACCCTGGGGAAGTTTTACCAGGACAAACGCGACCGTTTTAAGGAATTGATGTCGAAAAGCAAGTTTGAATTTCTTCCGAGTGAAGGGACCTATTTTCAGACTGTGAGATACAAAGCCATTTCAGATCTTCCGGACGTCTCTTTTTGCGAGTGGATGGTGAAAGAAGTGGGAGTTGCGGCTATTCCGCTTTCTGTCTTCTATGAAGGGCGGTACGATTATCATACTATTCGTTTTTGTTTTGCCAAGACGGATGAAACATTAATACAAGCAGCAGAAAGATTATGCAAGATCTAAGAATAACATTTGTCCAGGCAGATCAGATCTGGGAAGACAAAACTGCCAATTTGAAACATTATGAAGAACTTCTAAAACCTGTTACTGCAACGGATCTGATTCTTTTACCTGAAATGTTTCAAACGGGATTTTCAATGAATACCAACTTATTGGCAGAAAAAATGGAGAACAGTCCGAGTATTTCCTGGTTAAAACAACAAGCTAAGGAAAAGCAAGCTGCTTTCTACACCTCGCTGATTATAGAAGAAGATGGTCACTGCTATAACCGGGGAGTATTTGTAGAACCGAGCGGAGACATCACTTGTTATGACAAACGGAAGCTGTTTGGGATGGCTGAAGAACCGGTTCATTTTACTGCAGGAACCAAAGAAGTCATTGTTGAATACCTTGGGTGGAGGATCAATTTACAAATTTGCTATGACCTCCGTTTTCCTGAAAACAGCAGGAACGGTGAAATAGACGGGAAACCGCTTTACGACCTTTTGTTATATGTTGCCAACTGGCCTGAAAGAAGGATACAACATTGGTCTGCATTGATTCCTGCAAGAGCCATAGAAAATCAATGTTACGTAGCCGGACTGAACAGGGTAGGTGTGGACAATACGGGCTTATCTTATAACGGTCAAAGCAAATTAATTAATCTTTCCGGTGAGGAACTTTCCAACCTTTCTGATGCTGAAGGCGTCATTACATATGGTATTAGTTACCTCGAACTGAAACAATCACGTGAAAAACTACCCTTCCTGAAGGACAGTAATTACCGTTTATTTCGTAATTAGTACCGTTTAATAAATAAGTTGGCCTTCTGTTGGTCAAATAGTTAAATTTAGAACTTCGTAAATTAAAGAAAACATGAAAAAACAGATTACCTTATTATCAGGTTTATTGTTGGTTACTTCAGCTTTTGGGCAAGTAAAGAGCAATTTACCTGTTCAACAAAAAGCTCATTTACCGATTTCAGTATATAATGGGAAAACAAAGACCCAAAATGGAAATACTGTAAAGGCAGATGGAGACTTATTGTTCGACGACGATTTTGCACAAACATCGTTTATTTGGACGGCAGGAACTTCCGGACAAGGAACTTTTGCTTTCGGTACTAACGCATCAGCGGGTGTCACTTCTTCAAATCAATACATGGGGGGGCCGATGGCATCTACAACTGCAGCAAATGGATTTGCATACTTTAACGGAGTTCAATATTTATTGACGTCTTCGGCAGCACCTCAAAACACTTGGGTAATGTCTGATACCATTGATCTTTCTCTTGCAGGAGGTTCAATTACTTTGGCATTTCAACAGCGTTACCGTGCATTTAACACAGATGTTACTTATGTTGAGTTTTCAGAAGATGGAGGTCTTACATGGCCAAAATCGTTCGAAGTAAATGCCGGAGAACCAGGAAATGGCGCTACTGTGCAAAATACTATTGCTTTGGATTTTGCTGTAGCTAATTCAGCTTATTCTGTAGTACGTTTCAGATGGGAAAACACATCAACAAGTGCTACTTTCGGTTCAGGTTACGGATGGTATGTAGATGATATTACTATCAACGCTGGTTATGGTAACAACATGAAAATGACTGAGGCTAATTTTTATGCTGGTGATCAGTTTTTACAATATACTAAGTTTCCTATTGCACAATCAAATGGTACGGTTGAAGTAGTTTTTGATGCTGTTGTATCCAACAAAGGATATAACTCACAAAATGCGAACTTAACTGTAACTTCAGGAGCATACAACCAAACCGGATCCGACGTTGCTGTAGCAGCATTTGCTGCAGACAGTACAGTGGAAGTTTCCGCAACTCCATTCATGCTTCCAACAACTTTAGGAACACACACTTTTACATACAAAGTAGCTTCTTCCAATAACTCATTGGTTCTTACAACAGATGATACGCTTGTAAATTCAGTGGAACTTACAAACAGTGTTATGGCAGTAGATGCTTATGTGAATGCAAATTCCATTTCTTCTTCATTCCTTGGTTGGGCAACTCAATCAGGAGATCCTGCTATCGGTTCTTTGATGGAAATCTTTGCTGATGCTGAGGCTAGTGCAATACAAATCGGTATTTATGATTTTGCAGCAGCACAACAAACTCCTTACATCGGACTTACAGTTTTTGGTCGAATTGACAAGTACAATCCTGCAACAGACGAGTTTGATTATATCGGACAAACAGAAGAATTACACGGTGGTCATGAAATCGCTGCAGGTGATTTTGGAAATATCATAGTATCTCACTTTGATAACCCAATCACATTAACTCCGGGGTTATACCTTGTAACTGCAAGTATGTTGGACGGAGCAGAAGTTCCGATCGCATTTTCAGGATATGTTCCTGTTGGTCAAACAGCTGGTTTGAATGGTGCTAATGTTACAACTCTTGCAGGTGCTGACGGATTCTCTAATTATGTTGAAGCTGCTGTTGTTCGTTTGGACTTTACAGATTATGCTGGTATGACAGAATTGAACTCTGCAACAGATGTAACAGTTTATCCTAACCCATTCGTTGGAACAACTGAAATCAAGTTCAACTTGAAATCCGATGCTGAGGTTTCTGTAGTAATTACTGATGTTGCTGGTCGTACAGTTGCAACGGTTCCTGCTTCAACCATGAACGCTGGTGAACAAACAATTGCTATCGACGGAACAAACTTTGTAGCTGGAATTTACAACTACACATTGACTGTTGGTAACGAAACTATCACAAAACGTATCGTTAAGAAATAATTCTTTCCCGATAGCTATCGGGACGATAATATGGAAATGGGGGCCTTTGGTCCCCATTTTTAATTCTATACTTTTGCACGATGATTGAATGGGGATTAATTGGTCTTTTCGGGATGTGTTTTCTGGCATCAACCATTATTCCTTTTCCCTCCGAGGCAAGTCTTTTATTTTTTTTGAATATGGGAACGTATTCTCCCGTTTCAATTTTAATTGTTGCGAGTCTGGGGAACTGTCTTGGCGGAATCACTAATTACCTTCTGGGTTATTACGGCAGAAAAATACTGAGTAAAAAACAACTTCTGAAAAGCGAATCACTCATACAGCGTTACGGTTTCTGGGCAGCACTGATTTCCTGGCTGCCAATTATCGGAGATCCTTTATTGGTTGTACTTGGTATTTACCGGGTATCTTTTTGGAAAACCCTGGCTTTGATGAGCATCGGGAAAGTTGGTCGTTATCTGATTGTATACTGGACCTATTTTACATTCGCTTAAGCGCAAATTCCCGTGCAAGCAGATCAGTCTGTACATAATCCTCATAATCCGGATTCAAAATAAAAGGTGTTTCCAGCATTGCACTTTCGTTGATCCGTGCAATATCCAGAAATCCGATCTTTTCCTCCAAAAACAGCTGTACTGCAATTTCATTTGCTGCGTTTAATGCACAAGCCGCAGTTCCTCTTTTATTCAAAGCATCATATGCCAACTGCAGATTCCGGAAGGTTTCCTTATCCGCTTTTTCAAAGGTAAGTTGAGGATAGTCTAAAAAATTGAAGCGGGGGAACTCCGTTTTGAACCTTTTTGGATAAGTCAAAGCAAACTGAATAGGCAGCTTCATATCCGGAAGTCCCATTTGTGCTTTCATACTCCCATCCTGAAACTGAACGAGTGAGTGAATAACTGATTGGGGGTGAACGATCACATCGATCTGTTCCGTGTTCAAACCAAAAAGCCATTTTGCTTCGATGACCTCCAGTCCTTTGTTCATCATGGAAGCAGAATCAATGGTGATTTTTGCGCCCATAGACCAATTCGGATGTTTCAATGCCTGAGCCGGGCTTACGGTTTTCAGGGTGTCAGCTTTCCAGCCTCGAAACGGTCCGCCGGATGCAGTCAGGTAAACCTTTTCAATCGGGTTGTGGAATTCTCCTACCAGGCATTGGAAAATTGCAGAATGCTCCGAATCTACCGGGTAGATATTGATTCCTTTGGCACGTGCCCGTGCAGTCACCAATTCTCCGGCAACCACCAGCGTCTCTTTATTCGCCAATGCAATGTCCTTTCCGGCCTCAATTGCCGCAAGTGTTGGTTTCAGTCCTGCATATCCAACTAATGCAGTCAGAACGACATGGACTTCGTTAAATTCTACCACCTGGCACAGGGCCTGATTTCCTGCATAGACATGAATGTCTTCAGAAAAAAGAGCGTCTTTCACTTCCTGGTACTTTTCTTCATCACCGATTACAACCGCATTCGGCTGGAATAGTTTTGCCTGTTCAATCAGCAATTTTGCATTTGACTGAGCTGTAATGACCTGCAAGTCGAATTGTTCCGGATAAGCCCGGATCACTTCTAATGCCTGTGTACCGATTGAACCTGTAGAACCAAGAATGGCAACACCTTTTTTCTGCATGATACAAAGTTAAAAATCATTCTCAATCTTCCGGTTTCTGTGCACAGATTGTATTATCGGTTTCAGACTTTCTTTATAAATTTGCCACATGAAATACCGCATTTTAACCGACGAAGAACTACAACACCTTGAAGGAGACCTAAAGGCTTTCCTTATTATCAATGGAATTCACGGGGATGAATGGGAAAAACTTAACCGGGAAGAACCTCAAAAAGCGGTTGAATTAGTCGGTTTGTTTTCCGACCAGGTATTGCAAACCGTTTATGAGAAAGTCCGGTTTTTAGAGCATCGTTCTCCAGATTCCTGTCTTGTATTCCACTTCGGAGAAGAAGAGCAGGAATTGATTGCTATCCAGAAAAAACCCGAAACTAAAATTGACTTATCAACGATTAATGGAATCCACGAGGCACTTACTAAGGCGCCTACTGATCTTTCCTTTTTTACAAGTAAAAAGGATTATACAGATTCCAGGGAAATGGAAATTCATCAATTGATTCAACAAGGTGCTGTTTTGTCTGATGCCAATTTTTGGAATTCTTTAAAGGAAATTCTTTAGAATTCATAAATACCAGGGAGGTCAATACGTAAATTGCACAGTCAGATTGGGTAATCACTCACTCAAAATTTGCTAAAATACAATCTCCGAAAAAAGCGTTGGGTACTCTATTCAGAAAGCTTAGTTTTACCCAAGCATCCATTTTTAAAATTATGAGGCTTCGATTTACTTACTTACTATTTGGACTATTTTTCCTGGTTCTGTCTGCTTGTTCAAACTCTGATATAGATGAACGTCTCGTTAAAAAATGGACGCTTGTTAAAGTGGATGGATTTGGTCCCGATAAAGACAAAATTTTGGGAATTGATTATATTTATTTTGATTTGAAAGACGACGAAACCTTCAAAGGTCGTTGGTATGATCAAAACAACATGACCGATTTTATTGATCTAGAAGGAAAGTGGTTAAGTACACAGTACGAAGACAAAATCGACTTATTTTTATTTTACGGCCCCAACCAAAAGAAGTCTATCATTTTTAACATTTCAAAAGTTGAAGGAGATGATATGACGATGCGCATTTCTGAAATAGATCATTTCTTTAAAGCGAAGTAACAATATAAACCAATAACCAATAAGGGGCCTCGGCCCCTTTTTTATTGCAGTCACTTCCGGAACTTATTGGGAGAAAGCAAGTGAGAACCATTATATTTGTTGTCATGGAACTTATAAAGGCATTGGAAAACCGTTTTGGTGCGCATCGCGTAAAATCAATTCAAAATCCTTTTCACACTGATCAGGAGTTAATTGTTTTGTTGCTGGAGCTGGATGTTCCCGTAACGATTGTAATGACTGCTTCCCTTTCCGAATATAAAATGCCTGTTTTGGACAAATGGGTCGGAAGAGAATTCAATGAGATCTATTTTTGTTTACCAACTTACTGGGATTTTGAAGATCATACAAACCCCAATTCTTCCTGGATCTATAACTGGATTTATAAACTGGAGCGTTTCGTAAGAGATAAAAACACCTGGTACGGTCCCGGTCACACGATCCCAACCGGAAATCCGGAAGTTCCGATCTCTGATTTAATGCAACAGGAATATTTCATCTTCTTAGACCCGATTTTGCTTCAAAAGGAACTTAGCCCGGTGAATATCCAGGGTAAAACCATCCAATTCCTAAGTATCGTCCCAATTTTCGGGGATGAATTGGACTTTAAGATGGGTAAAGGCACACAAAAGTTTGTACGCCGTTTTATTCAGCGAAATTATGATGAAAAACTGGACGATTACAGAAAATCTGTTTTGACCAGCAGGCTGCGTTTCTTTTAGGAATTTTTGATTCTGTCTCCCAGGGGAAGGGCATAAATTATTAGCAAGTCAGTAACTTACTTACACCCGTTTCCCTCAACGCTTAGCAGCAAAGAACTCTTGTGCAGCTTCCACTTCCTTTTTGGCATTTCCAATCCAAACATGCTCATCATAAATGGTGAAGGGCCGTTTCAAAAAGGTATATTCTTCCAGCATATATTTGCGGTAATCAGCTTCCGTAAGATTCATTTCGTGTAATCCCTGGGAACGGAATTTCATTGCTCTTTTGGAGAACATTCCTTCGTAAGAACCCACTTTTTCCTTCAGCCAATCCAATGTTTTCGCATCAATATTGCTTTGTTTGATGTCAATTAATTCAACATCAGCGGGCAGATTCAAAGCTTTCATAATCTTCTGACAAGTGTCACAAGAACTCAAGTAGTAAAATCTTCTCATTGAACGGCTTATTAACGGTTTTGCATGTATTCGTTGTTTCTTTTCCGGTCTTCCGGCGTACCGGTATTACAACCATTTGATTTCTTGGTGAAATGGTGGATCCAGCGGATCTGGAATTGAACCGGCCAGTAGTTGCTTGAGAACCATTGGATGGTTGGACGTGCTTTATTCGGCTCGAAAATCCCAATTGCAGGAACGATGAATCCCAATGTCAGGTAATCACCACGACGGATTGTGCGCGTAAATCCTAAATGCAAGTGAAATTGCGCCATGAAATCCTGCTGGAATTTAACCGGTGCAATTGTTGCAACATACGGTGCTTTTGGAGCAGGAAGTGCATTGAACAAAAAGTTGAAGCCTAAGCCTGTTTCCAAATGCCAACCATCTGCAATTTTGGTAAAGCGATCAATTGTTACGCGAGCAGTGATGTATCCATTATAGAAAGAACCGGTGCTTTCGTCAAAAGAGGAAGCTCCCGTAGAAGGATCAAATAGCTCGAATTTTGTTCGTTCACTTCCACCAATATAGTTAAAGCCTAAACCCCAATCCAAACGGTGAAAAAGATTCGCCCCGATCCATTTAACATCTCCTTTATCGCCACGTCTCTTATACCATGCGGCCAATATTTTAGAAGATTTCAAACGGTAATGTGCGGCACCGATTTCAATAAATCCTCCTGGTTTTCCAATCGGATCGACCGCAGCAGTAACAGGACGTCCATTCACATCGGTCCCCGAGTATTCCGTAATTTTTGGATTGGTAAAAGTGTAGTTAGGACCCAAAGAAATCTGGATTCCGTCCTTTGTCAACTGACGGTAATCACGCGCACCTCCGAAAAAGTCCTTTCGACTTTTCCCTCTCAGGTTTCGGGATTGACCGAATGAAAGTCCGGTAATCGCAATCAACAAAGTACAAATGACAAATTTCATGGTCTAATTTTATTTAAATATCTAAAGTTTTCGGATTCGTTACGAACTAAGTTGCAACTTTTTATCCATTGCATGTTGTTCATTGAATTCGTTGCCTTCTTTTTCGAAAAAGGAAATAAACTATGGCGCTCACCCACAATGCCCTGCAAATGCTTCCATAGAACAAAAAGGTAATCAATCCCATAACACTCAGCCCGCCTCCTGAGCCGGAATACAAAAGTGTCTGCCAATCCGTGAGATGATTTACCGGCTCATAACGCGGAGGCGTGGGTTCAAATGAAACCAGGGTCAGTAAACTTTTCAAATCCTGCTTTCCCTGTTGCGGTCCCAATCCTTTAATCCAGTAATAATCGATTGCATTATAAAGATAAACCAAATGATAGTTCAATACAATTATTCCAATAAGCGCAAAGGCGACCTTCCAATACTTTAAATCGCTCATTTTCTTCGCAATCACAATGGCCGAAAGGAACAAAAGAGCAAGTCTCAAATAGTTCTGGACACTGATCCGGAAAACTATCCGGTCCAAATCATCTATGCTTTTCGGTTCCGGACCAATCAGATCAAAGATCCAGGACACGAGCAATTCCAGTACCAGTATCGCACCGGCGAAAAAGAGAATCTGGTAAGCGATACTTTTGGACTGAGGGCTCATGATTACGAAATAAGTTCCAACATTTTTTCCATTACAAAAGGCTCATCCCATTTCTCGTGAATGTTTTCGATCTTCAGGATTTGCTGCATCAGGGCATCTTGTCTTCTTCCGTTTTTCAGTGCATCGCTGTAACGCGTGTGACTAAATGTTACCTGCGAATAAAGCGGAGTCCATTTATCCGGATATAAACGGGAGAATTTCCCTTCGATCTTTTTCTGTAATAAAAATTCAGGGTCTGCGGTTTTGTCGCGCATCTCCACATAATTATCCAAAGCCAGGTCCAAAATAGCATTTGCATCCGGAACCCGTTGTTCGGAGAAACGTTTTAATAAACCACTCCAATCTCCCTGGCTTTGATCATACATTTCATTGAAAACGGTACAATCTTCAAATCCACAGTTCATTCCCTGTCCGTAAAAAGGAACAATTGCATGAGCTGCATCACCCAACAGAACAATTTTATCTTCGTAATTCCATGGTTCACAGCGAACCATGATCAATGAACTGGTCGGATTTTCAAAATAATCATCCAATAACGTCGGCATCAACGCAACTGCATCCGGGAAAGTGAGATCAAAAAATGCAGCCACCTGCTCACGGGTCTTCAGTGTTTCAAAAGAGGTTTCACCTTCCATCGGGAAGAAGAGTGTACACGTAAAGCTTCCATCCAAATTTGCCAGTGCAATCATCATGAACTCACCTCTTGGCCAGATATGCAGGCAGTTCTTGTCTAATTTATGACTTCCGTCCTCATTTGCTGGAATTACTAATTCTTTGTATCCGTGATCGAGGTATTTCTGGGAATAATCAAAAGTCATTGATTTCTGCATGCGCATACGTACTGCCGAATAAGCCCCATCTGTTGCAAAAATCTTGTCAGCCGGGAATTCTTCGACTTGTTTTGTTTGTTCATTCTGAAAGGAAAGTGTATTTGTTTTCAGATTGACATCCAGGCATTTGCGGTCAAAATAATATTCAATATTCGGATAATTATCTGCCAAATTCATCAATTTCTGATTCAATCCTCCTCTGGAAACCGAATAAATTGCCTCGTTGTTCACACCATAAGGCTGATAGGTTAAAGTTCCGTCCAAAGCGTGCATGCAGCGCTTATACATCGGAATGGCAATTTTGTGAATGTCTTCAGCAATTCCTGCGATCTCCAACGCTTTCCAACCCCGGTCCGAAAGTGCCAGATTGATTGATTTTCCACCGATTAAAGTAGCTTTTCTCAAATCAGGTCTTCGTTCAAATACTGAAACCTGGTATCCTTTCTGAGCAAGTAAAATAGCCTGTAAACTTCCTACGAGTCCGGCTCCTACTACTGCAATTTTTTCCATTTTACTTTATTTTACCGCAAAGGCGCAAGAAATCTGCGTTCTTCTGCGGGAGATTTAACACGTGCCTTTGTGGTTGAATTTATTGTCCCAGAATTGCTTCTTCCAAATATTTTCCAAGGAAATATACATCTTCAAATGAGTTGTAAAGCGGAACGGGTGCCACACGAATCACATTTGGTTCCCTCCAATCTGCTACCACTCCTTTTTCAGAGATTGCATCAAAGATCTGCTTTCCTTTTCCGTGAACCAGGATAGATAACTGTGCCCCGCGGCGTTTTGGTTCTCTCGGAGTAATAATCTCGAATCTGCATTTATCGGCATGTTTTTCAGATAACCCGTCCAAAATGAATTCCAGGTAAGCTGTCAATAATTCACTTTTTGCCTTTAATTTGTCCATGCCAACCTCATCGAAAATTTCCAATGATGCCCAATGAGCAGCCATTCCTAAAACAGGAGCATTGCTTAGTTGCCAGCCTTCAGCGCCTTCCATCGGAACAAATCCCGGTTCCATCTGAAAGCGCGTACTTTTATCGTATCCCCACCATCCTGCAAAACGCGGAAGTGAAGCATTTTTTGCATGCTTTTCATGAACAAACATCCCGGAAACTCCTCCGGGGCTTGAATTGAGGTATTTGTATGAACACCAGGCAGCAAAATCTACACCCCAGTCATG
Organism: Fluviicola sp.; assembly: GCF_029266855.1. GTDB lineage: Bacteria > Bacteroidota > Bacteroidia > Flavobacteriales_D > Crocinitomicaceae > Fluviicola. Next base: position 51,038 of record NZ_JAQSWB010000011.1, on the reverse strand, counting down.
TAATTTAACCGGAATATTTCCTGCGGCATGTGCCAAATCAAAACCAACCATTGCGCCAACCCCTTTACCTGCTTTAGTAATCGCTTCCATGTCGAGCAGCTGACCGGTATAATAGTTTACTCCTCCAAACATGATTAAAGCAAGGGAATCTCCTAATTCCAGGATCTTAGCTAAAATATCTTCATCTCTAAGCGTGAATTCTCCTTCACGCGGACTCATTCCTACCAAATCCGTTTCCGGGTCCAGGCCATGAAAACGAACCTGAGATTCCAATGCATATAAATCACTTGGAAATGCTTTTGCTTCACACAGAATTTTTGTCCTGCTGCCTTTAGGCTGGTAAAATGAAACCATTAACAAATGCAGGTTGGTCGTCAGGGAATGTGTCACTACTACTTCTTTCGGTAATGCCCCCACAATTCTTGCGGAAGCGTCGGTCAGAAATTCATGGTACTTGAACCAGGGATTGGTTCCCAGAAAATGTCCTTCTACTCCCCATTTCGCCCAATCATCCAATTCCAGGTTTACTTTCTCTTTGGTTGATTTAGGCTGTAATCCTAAGGAATTCCCTGTGAAATATCTCACAGGATTTTTAGTGAAAGTTGGAAAAAGGAAGCGGTCTCTGTAAGACTTTAACGGATCCGAAGCATCCATTTGGGCAGCAAACTCGGGAGTAAATTCGTATTTCATCTGATAAATCGATTGTTCAATTGAGAACGGGTAAAAAATATGTTCCAAATATAACCAATCTTCCCCTTTTTTTAACCGCAAGGATACTAAGAACACAAAGTTCCGGTTGTTTTAATTCGTAATTTTGCCTCAAATTAAAATCTCGTCGCAATGGCTGCAAATAAACTGAACAGATCAAACTCCGAAGCACTTTATGAAAAAGCGAAAAATTACTTTCCCGGAGGAGTAAACTCGCCGGTAAGAGCATTTAAATCTGTGGAGGGTTCTCCTTTATTTATTAAAAAAGGTGATGGAGCTTTAATTTGGGACGAAGATGATAATGAATTCATCGATTTTTGCGGAAGCTGGGGACCGCTTATTTTGGGTCACAATCATCCGGAAGTATATGCAGGAATTGTTGCTGCTTTAAAAAACGGAGCAAGTTTCGGAGCGCCAACCCGTTTGGAAAATGAATTGGCAGAATTGATCCTTTCAAAGAATCCGTTTATTGATAAGATTCGTTTTACAAGTTCAGGAACAGAAGCTGTGATGTCAGCCATTCGATTGGCAAGAGGTTATACCGGGAGAAACAAGATTGTAAAATTCGAAGGATGTTATCACGGACACAGTGATTCTTTATTGGTAAAAGCCGGCTCCGGATTAGTTACTTTTGGAAATACTTCCAGCGCTGGAGTTCCTGAAGCATTTGCGAATGAAACATTGGTTTTGCCTCTGAACGATTCCGAAGCTTTGAAAAGCTGCTTTGAGCAGTTTGGAAATGAGATTTCCTGTGTGATCATCGAACCGATTCCTGCAAATAACGGCTTGTTGCTGCAAGAGTTAAGTTTCTTAAAGGAACTCCGTGAAACCTGTACGAAACATGGAGCATTGTTGTTCTTCGATGAAGTAATTTCCGGTTTCCGTGTTGCTTTTTCCGGTGCAGCTGAATTATATGGAATTACTCCTGATTTGGTCACATACGGGAAAATTATTGGCGGTGGTTTACCCGTTGGAGCTTATGGCGCGAAAAAAGAAATCATGGCATGTGTTGCCCCTGACGGACCGGTTTATCAAGCCGGAACATTATCCGGAAACCCGGTTGCAATGGCTGCAGGATTGGCACAGCTGACAGAATTAAGTAAACCGGGTTTTTACGAAGACCAGGAGCGAAGAACAAAACTGTTTACGGATGCAATTAATGCGCATGCAAAAGCAAAAGGATACGTTTTTGAATTGGTAACGATCGGTTCTATTTTCTGGATTTCATTTGACAATTCCAAACACATTCATGCAGCAGAGGAAATCAACCCGGATATGACCAACTTCAAACACTTGCACAAAGCATTACTGGAAGAAGGATTTTATATGGGACCAAGCGGATACGAAGTTGGTTTCATTTCCCAGGCGCATACGGATGAGATCTTGGAAAAAGCTGCACAGTTGTTTATTAATGCCCTGGATCGGATCATGCTCTAACTATATGAAATTATTATCTACATTTGGTTGAATTTTCCCATCAACCTAAATTTATGAAGATCCTATTTTTCATTGCCATCCTTAATTTTACTCTGAACTCTTTTGCTCAAACAGACGATGTGCTCAAAAAACCTGAAGTGCTGGAAGATGAATTGCTAATCGGAGAACGTGGTTTGAATCGTTTCTTTTTAGATGGTTCCTTCGCAGTAGTTATGAGCAATTATGCGTCTAATGGAAAAAGCAATATAGGGTGGGGAGGTACAACCAATTTTAGGATCGGGAACAATTTCTATTTCGGAAAAGGACCTAAACCCGTTATTTTAAGATTGACTTATCTACGGTTTGGGATATTATTCGCCAATCCCTTTGGTGCTTACACTGTGCTTCCCTCCATTGGTATTGGAAAACATTTTGCTATGAAAGCTAAAAAAGCGAATTCTATTGAACCAATGTTCCATGCAGGAGTTATTGCGTCAATAGATGATATTATAAATTCTCGTTTGGAATTCTATCCTTATTTTTCAGGAGAAGTGAAATTCAATTTTAGCAAATTTGCTTTCGGCATTGAATTATCAACCAAAAAATTCGATCACCCATTTTCTCACCATGCACGCGGCTATTACTTAGGATTCAGTGTAGGAACACGTTTTGGTAAAGGGCTTCGTTTTTCTAACTAAATCCGTACCTTTCAGGTATGAAATCTGCCGTGGAAATATTACCGATCGGAACGTACTTTTACTTTCGTCATGATTCGCTTTATTACTTGTTTCAGCTGTTGGAATTTTCTGCGAACCAAATTCTGGTGCAGCGCTTTTGGTCCACAACCAATGTTCCTTCAATGGACAAATTGCACCAATTTGATGTCAAAAGTGCCTGTTCGGAATTCGACGAAGAATTTGATGAACTTATTTGTATCGGTCATGAAGAAATCACCGAAAATCAACTCAATGAAATAGCACAGTTTTTAAAAATTAAAACTGCTAAGATTGCGCGTGAAGCAGGATTCTTAACCTTGAAAAAGGAAGCCATCGAAGCTTTTGAAAAACAGGATTACCTGGAAGCCATTCGTTTATTTTCACTTGCTGCTCCTTATTCCAAATACGATATTGAAATCTATGAGAAACGCGGGATATCCTATTTGAAACTCAACTTACTTTCCGACGCAATCGCTGACTTTGACTATTATCTTATTCACGATCCGGAAAACGAAATTGTACAAGCAGCAATTGAGTTAGCAAAAAAAGAATATAGCAAACGTTCGAAATAAATTCGAACGAATTACATCCAATCTTTTACAACCTTTTTAGCTAGTTTTTTACGTAGCTTTCTCAGTACCTTATCCCGGGAGTTAACTCCTCCGATTTTCAACAAGTCGGCGTAAACCAATTTCCCGTCACGGTAAAAGTGAAATTCAAATGTTACAGAAACAATATCTTCCTTGTAGATCGGGAATAAGTTATCGGCTGCCAAATCTTCCGCTAAAGTCATGTTTCCGCTTGATGGTTTGAATCGATTGTCGAAGCCCCTTACCGAAACTAACATCAGGGTATTGATTCCCTTTGCGTTCAATATGCGGTTAAGCGAATCTGTCATCAGTACCTGCGGATCTCCACCTGCTTTTAAAACGTTTAAGGAAACGGTATTTTTTACCTTGCATCTGGAAAGCACGTCGGAAACTGCAATTTCCAAGGAAAACTGATCTGCTTCCTTGTCTAAATGGCTAACGATTAACGCATTGGTTAGTTTTAAAGGCGGGAACTTTGCCTGTGCTGATGCAAACAGGCAAATACTTAAAAACAGAAAACTTAAAAGTGATTTTCTCATAGTTAGAATATTTTCTCTGCAATCGTTTTGACGCTTTCAGAGGTTGACATAGTATAATAATGGATGACAGGCACTTTTGCCTTTTTAAGTTCCTGTGACTGATGGATTCCCCATGCAACACCGACCTCGAAGACTTCTTTATTGGTTTTGCATTTGATCAGGTCCTTGCTCAGTTCTTCTGGAAGGTCGATGTGAAACACTTTCGGTAAGAAAGAAATATGGTTCAAAGTTGTGATCGGTTTAATCCCCGGAATGATCGGAACTGTAATTCCAATAGCACGGCAAGCGTCTACAAATTCAAAATATTTTTGGTTGTTAAAAAACATTTGGGTAACAATGTATTCTGCTCCTGCGTCCACCTTTGCTTTCAAATAATGCAAATCCGTACTCAGGTTCATTGCTTCAAAATGCTTTTCAGGATAACCTGCTGCACCGATACAAAAATCAGTTGGGGCCAATTGAATATCATCCACCAAATAATTTCCCTTATTCATTTCCGAGATCTGGTTGATCAGCTCAACTGCGTATTTGTGTCCTTCCGGATCCGGTTTGAAAGTAGATTCCGTTTTGATGGAGTCACCGCGCAAAGCCAATACATTGTCAATTCCCAGGAACTGCAAATCGATCAAAGCGTTTTCGGTTTCTTCCCGCGAGAATCCGCCGCAAATTAAATGAGGAACTGCATCTATATCATACTTGTTCATGATAGCTGCACAGATACCAACCGTTCCCGGTCTTTTGCGGATTGCGATCTTTTCAAGGAGACCTTTCTCGCGTTCTTTGTAGATGAATTCTTCACGATGATAGGTTACGTTGATGTATTTCGGTTTGAATTCCATCAAGGGATCAATTCCATCGTAAATAGATTGAATATTCGCTCCTTTTAACGGAGGGAGAATTTCAAAAGAAAATAGCGTGTCTTTCGCTGCGTTTAAATGATCGATAACTTTCATGCCTTCAGAGAGGAAATATTATAATTCGACGTCAAAGATACATGAAATCTTATCTTACATGCCCATTTCGCTAAAAATCACGTTTGGCAAATAATGTTAAAAAGAACTTTATTATGAAACAAAATCGAAATGCGTCCGTTATCTTTGTATACGCTAACAGCAGAAACAGATAAAATACTTTGGTACGTTATTTGTAATGAGGTTAGAGGTTAGTTTTCATAAGTAGTAGTAGTTTAGGTTGGAACAAGAGAGAAACGCCCGTTTCTCTCTTGTTGTTTTTAGTAACTTCAAAACTCCCCTTCATTTTATTCTCTTACAATTTTACACTTTCGGGACAAGATCTGGTAAATGGAAGAATATCAAAATTTTAAGATCCTGGTTTAATGTTCTACTCCCCTATAGGATTAGTTAAAAGACGTTAATTACACTTTTCACATGTACCAAAACGATATTACCTGCGTTAGAAGAGTATAAGTAGTAGTAGTTAGGTTTAGTTAGGTAGCGTGTGAAGAGAGGCTTATTTCCGGTCTCTCTTCTTTTTGTTCAAAAAGTTGTCTTCGACTATGCTTACTACATTTTGTACCATAGGAAATTTTTAAGGGCGACTGAGCGTTGAAAACCTTGACCGAAGCGTCAATGGCAACCGAAGTCTATTCTTTTATCAAAACACCCGACAAATCCACCAGATACGATTCATTGTTCCCCAGGTTTTCCCAAACCAGTTTGATCCGCTTGCCGTTGAAATAATCAACACGGTAGGAAATCCCCAGATTTTCAAAGAAATGCTGGTCCAGCTCCTTAAACGGAAGTTCTCCGAATGCAGGATCGGAAGAAGCTTTATTACCCGGGAGCACGAACAAATAATCACCGATATTTATTTTCCATTCGGCCACTGATTTTGCTTCCACATATTCGGTATAGACAGGTTCTTTTTTGTTATTCTGAAAAACGACCAATAACACCATCATTGTCGTTTCATTGTGCAATTCTGCAGTAATTTCCCCGGTTTTCCGGTCAAGATCCCTGGTTTTAATATATGGCTTACCTGCCGGTTTTCCCTGAGTGAAGAAAGTGGTGTACGGAACAGAATCATTATTCCCCCAGTGTTTATATAATTTCCCGAAAAGCTCATTGTTCCAGTCGCGTTTTTTGACCAGGTCAACACCAACAAAGGGGAGGTTAGAATCCAGTTGCGCGTCCTCAACCATGCGTTCTTCACTTTTGATTTCGGTGATCATTGAATCCAGTTTAAGCCGTTCTTCCTTACTAAATTCCATGTAAGCCGTTTGCTCCTGCATCGTATCTGTTTCCGGATCAGCTTCAACAAAAAAAAGTGCGATGATTCCCGATACGCACACAAGTAAAATAAGAATGATCAAGCTCAGCCGGAGCCAGGATACACGAGTCGATTCTACTACAATTTTGCCTTTTTTTACATCTGCTCCGAAATTGCTTAATTGCTTCCTGTGCTCTTCAGTAAACCTGATTGTTGCTAATTTACCACTCAGGTAGGTGAGGAAACGCGTGGAACTTTTCGGATGGTAAGCCAGGCTCATGAAAAACTCCAGCAATTGGGTTTTAACGCGGTAATGATTTACATTCAATAAGTCCAAAGCACTTAACATATTCGGGCTTAAGAACGTATCTGTCAAGCGGTGAAGATCAGTGTCTTTTTTCGCTTTGTTAAGAGTCACATCCAGTTCTTCCTTTTGTTTGAAGATCCAGTCCGACAAGGAATCCTGGACCAAATTCTGCTGGTAGTCCGGCAATAGGACGGAATAGCTCATGAAAAAATGAATATTCTCTTCCGAAAGACTGGAAAACTGATCGGTGAAGATCGGAAACAAGTAAAGTTCGATGAATGTCCTGTATTCTTCAAATAATGCGTGTTCCCGGAGTTTCGAAGAATCGATAAAAAGCTCCGTGAATTTCCCCGTTTTTAAGGTATTGATCAAACCGGAGTTTTCCTCTGTCCATGAAGCAAAAATGATTCCTTTAGGATTTGAACAGACACTCAAAAATTGTGTCCGGTCAATTTCTGTAGCATCCGGGAAAAGTTTTTTGAATGTTTCCAGGAATTCCTCTTTTTGATCTTCAGAAAGCGGAAATTGAAGATTCGGATTTTCTTTTTTTACAGCACCTAATCGGAGATACTTCATTGACATGTGATTGATGCATTGAAAATACTATTTTTTGAGCAATTGGCCTTCTTTAAAACAAGTATGTCCCCCAATTCATAGCCTGAACGGAGGGACACACATGAGATCGTTATATTTTATTTACCTGAATTTTTCAGAAATGCAAGTGCTTTTTGAACCTCCTTGTCGTAAGAAGCAACGATAAAAAAGTATCCTTCTTCAATAAATAATTGACGTGCTATCTCTGCTTTCATCACTTGTTTGATCAATTCTTCACTGCGTGTAAAATCGCTGGCATTAAACGGAACATCCAATTTTTTGCCTTCTGCAATCAGCTTTTGAAGAAGCGGCTTCGAAGGATTGAATTTGGCATTAAACTCCTGGATTGATGACCAGGAATTTCGTTTGTTCGCTACAAAATCAAAAGCAACCTGCTGAAATGCTCCGGAATAACGAAGCGTGAGGTAATAGATCGTGGAATTCGAAGTGTCTAAGGGAACAAATATATCCGGCATAATTCCTCCGCCATCATAAACAGTTCTTCCTTTAAGTGTTCTGAATTTATTTGAATTCTTAAAAACAGAAGAATCCGGGGCAAAATATTCTCCGTTATCTCTTCTTTGTTCGTTGCTGTGGTAGTAATCTTCGTAACTTTTCCCAAACGGTTTTTGAATACAGCGTCCTGAAGGAGTGTAATATCTTGCAATGGTTAAGCGCACATCACTTTTATCTGAAAGGGAGAAATCCTGCTGAACCAATCCTTTTCCAAATGACCTCCGGCCGATGATCGTTCCCCGGTCGTTATCCTGAATAGCACCGGCAACAATTTCAGATGCGGAAGCAGAGTTTTCGTTGATCAAAATAACAAGCGGCATCTTTTCCAACAGTCCTCCTGCTCTTGCGTAGCGTGTAGTGTTCAGGTATTTTTTTCCTTTAATGATTACGATTTTTCTGCCTTCCGGTAAAAATTCATCAGCGATCTTAGCTGCGCCATCCAGAACACCTCCGCCATTATCTCTCAAATCGAAGATCAGTTTTTTCATTCCCTTCGCCTTCAATTTTGATGCGGCGTAATGAAATTCATCCGAACTTGAAACAGAGAAACTTTCTAAGCGAATATATCCCGTTTTTTCATCCAGCATCTGTGAACAAACAATGGAAGGAATTGGAATAATTCCGCGAACGAGCGTTTTCTCTATCTTCTTTTTATTCCGGTAAAGCTGAATTTTAACTTTTGTATCGGGATCCCCTTTTAGCTTACCCAATACATCTTCATTTTTAATTTTCTTACCCGCAATGCTTTTTCCGTCGATCATCAGGATTTTATCTCCTGCCAAAACTCCTGATCCTTGTGAGGGAGAATTCGGAATAACGTTCGTTACACACAAAGTATCGCGAATGATCGAAAAACGGATTCCAATTCCACCGAATTTCCCGTCAATTTGCTCATTTACGGCCTTTAGGTCTTCGTATGGAATGTAATTTGAATGCGGATCTAATTCATGAAGCATATCGGAAATTGTCTTTTCGAACAACTTTTTACTTTCAATGGAGTCCACATATTCCCGATCCAGCAAATTGATAATTTCCTGCATTTTGGAATAGTTTCCTGAATTCTGCTGAGGTGCGGGTTGATTTAATCGGGCTCCCAGCAATAAACCAATGACTAAGAAAATCATTAATAAAACAGGATAAACAAAGGCGTATTTTCTATTCATTTAGTTTGGGTCTGCGATGTGAACAACTTCAACACCCGCGCTTTTGAGGAAATCAACGCCAGTGGTATCTTTATACTCCATCATATAAACAACTCTTTTAATTCCGGCTTGCAAAACCAGCTTACTGCAATCTTTACATGGCGACAAGGTAATAAAAAGTGTAGCACCACTGCAATCATTTGTAGAGCGGGCCACTTTCAGGATTGCATTTGCTTCTGCATGCAACACATACCATTCCGTGTTTCCCTGTTGATCTTCACAGCAATTCGGAAAACCTGCCGGTGTTCCATTATATCCGTCGGAAATAATTCTCCCATCACGTACAATGAGCGCTCCAACTTTTTTACGTTCACAATGCGACAATTCTGCCCAGGTTTGGGCCATTCTTAAATAGGCTTTGTCGTACCGCAATTTTTTTTCTTCTGTTATTTCTCTGTCAAGTTCTACAACCATGTTGCAAAGATAGGATTAATCAAGTAAGGTAAATTTATATCCGACACCGCGGATGGAATGAAAAAACTGGGGATTCTTCGGATCCTCTTCAAATAGTTTCCGGAAACTCAAAATGTAATTATCGATCGTTCGCCCGGTTGGAAATTGATCGTTGGTCCACAAAGTGGTGAGAATTTCATCGCGGGAAACGACCTGATCTTTTTTCAGGTAAAACAATTGGATCAGTTCCATTTCGCGTTTACTCAGTTCCTGTTTTTCGCCGGAAATCATATTTTCCACTTCAAATGATGCGGGTAATACGCGGTAGTTCCCGATTTTTATCTCCGAAGGAAGTACCATTTGTTTTTTATTTGGCTGAACCAAAACCGAACAACGCAAAATGAATTCTTCCAAATCAAAAGGTTTCGGTAAATAGTCATTTGCTCCTAATTTCAACCCGGCAACCCGGTCAATTGTGTTTCCTTTGGCAGAAATAAAAATAATCGGAACTGTGGAAACTTCTCTGTACGCCCGGCAAATATCCAGGCCGCTTACTTCCGGCAACATGACGTCCAGGATAACAAGATCGTAGTTATCCAACTGATTTTTCATTGCCAGGGCCTCCCTGCCATTGTTAATTGTGGTCACGGAATATCCCTCCAGTTCCAGGTTAAATTGAATCATCTCAAGCAAACTTTGCTCGTCTTCGATAACTAATACCTTATCCATAACGACAAACTTCTATAAAAAAGCGTTTTCAAGTTGGTTTCTTGTGTTAAAAGAGTGTAATTTTGAGAAAACTACACATAAATATAAGCACAATGCTAAAATATCTTTTAATGCTTGGCATTTTCATGTCTCTTAATACAGCATTAATTGCACAGCTCAGCGAAGGAGGTCTTCCGGTAGGGTTACAAAAAGTGACTACTGCGGGCAGTGCTCCATTTCAATATTCCCCACCCGTTTACACACTGAGCAAACCCGATATTGCAGCAGCAAAAACAGTCGATCTGGCAAATGACCCAAAAGGAGCTTATCGTGTAGGTCTGAATGTTCCTGTTTCAATTACCATAAATAATTCCGGAACCTGGACTTTACTCTCCAATGGTACGAAAGTTTGGAGGCTGGTTATTTCAGGAAAAGATGCGCTAGCCCTTGGCTTGTATTTTTCAGAAGCTGTCCAAATCCCGGCAGGCGGAAAGTTGTTTGCATATAATGAGAACGGGAAACAAATTCTGGGAGCTTATACTTCTGCGACGGATGATTTTCAGGCTATGGAAATGGTTCAGGGAGAGAAGTTGTATTTGGAATACAGTGCCCCATCGTGGGTTCAGGAAACTCCGGTTTTCAATATCAGTGAAGTGGTTTATTTCTACCGTGGAGTGGAGGAACATGTAAATGCATTTATTGCAGAGGAGTCTGTTCACGCAAAGGCCGGGAGCTGTGAAGTAGATGTTGCCTGTTCGGAGGGAAATACCTGGAACAATCAGATCAAGTCTGTTGTTCACTATACTTTTAATGATGGAACGTCTACGTATGTTTGTTCTGCTTCTACTATCAACAATACTGCAGCTGATTGTAAGCCCTATATTCTCACTGCCTGGCATTGCGGTGAAAGGGTAGCGGGCCAATCCATTGCAACATGGGTTTGGTACTGGAAATATCAAAAAAACACTTGTGCACCCGGTACGGCAAATTACAATGACCCTTCAAAAGGAACGAAAACAATGACAGGAGGTACCGTGCGGGCTTCTTCGGGAAATGGGACCTTAAATAATCCTCCGCAGCCATACCAGGTTGCGGGCTCTGATTTTTATTTGGTTGAATTAAGCTCTCAGCCTCCGGCTTCATACGAAGCGTTTTACGCGGGTTGGGACAGAACAAACTATGCTTCCGCAAGTGGTGTGGGAATCCATCATCCTGCCGGAAGTGCTAAGAAAATATCTACTTATACGCAGGCATTAACAAGCGAAACATATAATGGCGGGGCCCCGAATGCCCATTGGAAAGTTTTCTGGTCAACAACTGCAAATGGTCATGGAGTTACAGAGGGAGGATCCTCCGGCTCACCTGTATTTAATGCTTTGGGGCGAATAGTCGGACAGCTTTCCGGCGGTGCTTCCGCTTGTGTTGCTAATGGAGCAGGAGCAGGAACCGGCCCGGATAAGCATGATTTGTATGGAAAGTTTTATTTCGATTGGGACCAAAACGGCACGACTCCAAATGCGCAGTTAAAACCCTGGCTGGATCCGAACAATACAGGAGTAACTTTTTTGCCTGGAAGGTCAGCTCCATGTACTGTTGCGCCAAATGCACCCGTAGCTCAATTTAGTGCAAACCCAACAACTGTTAGTGTGGGAGGAACATCCCAATTCACAGATCTTTCTACGGGAAACCCCACCAGTTGGGCGTGGCAAATTACACCTGCAAATGGCTGGGCATACACCGGTGGAACAAGCGCATCGTCACAAAATCCGCAGGTAACTTTTTCAACTGCGGGAAATTATACCGTTGAATTGACTGTTTCAAATGCGGCGGGTTCTGATGTTGAATTGAAAACAGATTACATTTTCGTGACAACAGCAACAGCTCCATGCACGGCAACATCTACCTATTGTGATGAATTTATCCAAAAAGTAATCCTGGAAACAATCAATAACGAAAGTGAGTGCACCAACTATACAGATTATAATTTAAGCACCACTTTGATCAAAGGTCAATCCTACGACATTGCGATTATTCCGCAAATAACAGGCGATGCTCCCGGAAGCGCCTATATTGGTGATGAGATTGCTGCATGGATTGATTTCAACAGTGATTTCGATTTTGATGATGCAGATGAGCGAATCGCTTTTGTATCGATAACATCCGGTTCATCCCTGGTGTTCAATTTTACAGTTCCTGCAGGTGCAGTAACGGGAATAGTCAAAATGCGCACTCGTATTGTTTTTAACGCAGAACAGGGAGGAGAGGGTCCGATAACTCCTTGCGGAGTTACCAATTACGGGGAAGTGGAGGATTATAACATCATCCTTTCAAATTCATTGGGAATCGAGCAAAATCACCTGGATGCGGTTGTAATTTATCCGAACCCGGCATTTGATGAAGTCAGAGTGAATCTTTCCGGGATTGAAAGCGGAACGATCTCACTTGAACTTATGGATATGACCGGCAAAATCATCCAAACTCAAAAGAACATCACTGGTAGTGAAGTAATCTTCGATTTGAATAAGGTTGCAAAGGGCAGCTATCACATTCGAATCTCGGACGGAACTATTCAGCGCATTGCACGAATCGTAAAACTATAGATTGAAGAAACCAACCGTTATCGTTAGCGTTATCAATGATTTGAACACCGATCAGCGTGTTCATAAAGTATGTTCATTTATTGAAAGTCGGGGATATGATGTCTTGTTGGTAGGACGAAAACTCCGGTCAAGCCAGGAAATGGAATACCGGAGCTACCGCACTAAACGATTCAGGATGTTTTTTGAAAAAGGAGCACTGTTCTATGCCTGGTTCAATTTCCGGCTGTTCTGGTTTCTCCTGTTTCGTTCATCCGACATCCTGGTGGCAAATGACCTGGACACACTTCTCCCAAATTACCTGGTTTCCAAGCTGAAAAGGAAGAAATTGGTTTACGATTCACATGAATATTTTACAGAGGTTCCGGAGTTAATCAGCAGGCCAAAAGTTAAAGCGGTCTGGGAACGCATCGAGCGATTTATATTCCCTAAACTCCGATATGTAAGTACTGTTAATCATTCGATTGCCCGGAAATACCGGGAAAAATATGGAGTAGAGCTGAAGGTGGTCCGGAATGTTTCTCCTCTCTGGAATCCGACTGTCATCCGGTCAAAAAAAGAACTCGGTATTCCTGAGGGAAAACATGTCCTGATTATGCAGGGCGCCGGATTGAATGTCGACAGGGGAGTGGAAGAAGCGATCCGCATGATTCCTTTTTTGGAGAATACTGTTCTGATCATCGTGGGCGGTGGCGATATTATTCCCGAAATGCAAAGACTGGTAGAAATTGAGAAATGGCAGGATTTGGTGCTTTTCTTCGGTAAACGTCCTTACCGGGAATTACTCCAATTTACACAACAGGCTGATCTGGGTTTAAGTTTCGACCAGCCTACTAATCCCAATTATTTATTTTCCTTACCAAACAAGATCTTCGATTATATTCATACTTCTACACCCGTTATTTGTTCAAACCTGGTGGAGGTTTCGAAGCTGGTTAAAGAATATGAAGTAGGCGAAATTGTGACGGATTTTGAACCTGAGCACCTTGCAAATCAAATTCAATCGATTCTCAATAATCCGGAGTTGATAGCATCCTGGAAAAGCAATTGTAAAATTGCAGCCGGCAAAGAAAATTGGGAAGTAGAAGTACAGCAGTTAAACGAATTCTATCCGAAAGTTCATGAATAAGCAAATCCATATCGTTTCCTTCGATGTACCGTTTCCGCCCGATTATGGCGGTGTTCTGGATGTTTATCTGAGAGCGAAGGGATTAAAGAATTTGGGGTATTCCGTGATTCTTCATTGTTACGAATACGGTAGGGGGAGAAACCACGACTTCTCTGATATTGCAAATGAGGTTTATTATTACGATCGGAAAAACGGGGTGAAATCTGCTTTTTCGAATCTGCCCTACATTGTGAAAAGCAGGAACTCTGAAATGCTTTTAAGCCGCCTATTGGCAAATGGAGGTCCGGTTTTACTGGAAGGACAGCATTGTGCTTTTTGGGTGGACGAATTAATCAAAAATCAGAAACAAGTAGCTGTCCGGATGCACAATATCGAGTGGCAGTATTACCGTGATTTGGCGAAGGATGCAAAAACGGTCTCCGAGCGTTTGTTCTTTGGTTTGGAATCCCGGAAACTTCGAAAGCACGAAAACAAATTGAAAAAGGTTCCGCTTTTATGTATCTCGGAAAATGACCGGGATTATTACAATCAATTGGGTTTTCAGGCAAGTTATTTACCTGTCACGATCGATGCGGATCTGATTCTTGAACCGGCAGAAGGAAAGACATTTGTTCTTTTTCACGGAAATTTATCCGTTCCGGAAAACCAGGAGGCAATCGATGCGGTAATTCGCGAAAACAGGCGTAAAAAATTGGAAATTCCGGTAGTAATTGCAGGCAAGAATCCAAGTGCCCATTTAATCAAAAAAATTCAGTCTCAGGGCTGGGAATGCATTGCAAACCCGAATGATTCCGATTTGAATGAGCTCATGCGCAGTTGCTCCGTCCATTTACTGATAGGATTCAAAACGAGCGGAATCAAACTGAAAGTAATTCGTGCTTTGCTTTCCGGAAAACCATGTATTGCTACGAGGGAACTCCTTGGAATCCCTGTCCTGGAAAAACATTGTGAGGTTTGGGATCCTGTTTTGCCTTTGGCTGATAAAATTGATCTGGTCCTGAAATTGAGCCATAGACCTGCATACAGATTGGAAGAACTGGAAACGGAATTTGGTCTTGAAAAACTAAAATCGGCACTCCAGGAAATCGGATTTTTATGAGGACAAATTCGCAAAAAGACCAATCGATCAGTTATCCCATAGAATAATTAATCCGGTCGAAAAGCAGATCCATTCAAAAATTGATTAGTTTTGTTTCGTGAAATTCATTTCCACATATCAAATTTTTTCGTTCCATCCCATTTGGCGTATGCGAATGATGACCCGTTTCTGTAGGGTCTAACTAGCGATGGAGGTTGTTGATCCTCTGAAAATCCTTCAACAAACAATCAGTTTTTCAATTTTATTTTTTACACGATGAATACGCTCGTTTTGGAAGAGCAAGTTCAGTTATCAGAACCCAATTTGGTTTCAGGAGAACTTGCCAGTCGAATTACTTATTTGGAACAACAAGCTAAAACTTTGCATGAAAGTATGCGTTATGCAGGAAGTTTACAGCGAAGTATTTTGCCAAATGAGCGGGTCTTCCAAAATATATTTTCGGACGCTTTTGTTATTTTTCAGCCAAAGGATATTGTAAGCGGTGATTTCTATTGGATTTTCCAACACCACGATGAGGTGTATTTTGCTGTTGGCGATTGTACGGGACATGGTGTCCCCGGAGCAATGGTGAATATTGCGGGGAATGCCCTGCTACGACAAATTATCCGGCTGGAGGGCTTGTCGGATCCCGCAAAAATTGTTGCATTATTGGATCTTGAATTGACCAGTTTGTTCAATGAGCATTTAACGGAAGGTACAACCAGAGATGGGATGGATCTGGTGTTTTGTAAGTTCAACCTCACTCAAATGAAAGGATCATTTTGCGGTGCAGGAAGGCCATTGGTTCTTGTAAGAGAGGGCGAATTAATAGAATTTAAAAAAGGCCTGGATTCAATAGGACATGCTTCAAAAGAATCAAAAGAGTTTGAAACGATTCACTTCGGCTTACAGGAAGGAGATCAGTTTTACCTTTTTTCGGATGGGTATACGGACCAGTTCGGGGGAGAAAATGTAAAAAAATTCAACAGACAACGATTCCGGAATCTACTTACCTCGATCTGTGATTTCGAATTACAGAAACAGCGAACAGAGTTGCTTTTGAATTACAATAACTGGAAGGGAAAGCAAGAACAGGTGGATGATATTTGTGTGGTTGGAATCAGAATATAAACAAAATTAAAAATGATCAATTATAAATTATCAAGGGGATCTTTATTACTCTATTCCCTTGATAATTAAACCATTTATAATTCACCGAACAATCAGTTTGTAGTTCTCCCCGTTCAGGTTGATCCAGTACATTCCGGATTCAAAGGATTGCGTGTCGAGCAGATAGGTGTCATCCGAATCAAGTTTCTTTTCGAAAACCACTTTTCCTAAAGCATTGAAAACAATAAGATCTGTAATCGGTTCATCAGAAGCAACGGTCACCAAACCTTTGTCCGCAGGATTCGGGTAAATTTTTACCTGGTTCACTTTACGGCTGTTGTTTACAGATTGAATTTCCGATAAGTCGAAGGATCCGTTTGAGTCAACTTGTTTTAAACGGTAGTATGAAACGCCCGGTAAGGGAGATTGATCCAAAAGAGAATAATCAAGACTTGTTTGAGAAGTTCCGCCGGCTGCCACTGTTCCGATGCTTGACCAGTTTTTGGCATCATCCGATCTCAACACATCAAAATAACTGCTGTTGAATTCGCTTGCTGTTTGCCAGGTTAAAGCAACCTGCCCGTTCGTCAAAGCAGCATCAAAATAAACTAATTCAACCGGCAGCGGACTCACAGTAAAATCTTTGGTGGCCAAAGTATAGTAACCATCCTGTGTTAGACTTTGGTTTGAGAATACGATCTGATCTCCGGCAATGGAGCTTGCTGCTGCAATTTCTGTCCAGAATCCCGTTTGTCCGGAACGGTAAACCAGTATGTAATTTGAAGTCACACCGAGATTAACACCCGCCATTCCGGCATCGCTCATATCGAAAGTCAGATTCGCGGTAGTTGCGGTGCCTGTATTGGTTATATCAATGTACCAGATACGCTGCCAGCGTGAAACATTTGTTCCGCTTATGCCGACAACATCTGTTGTGACTTCACTGTTTGCCGGTGAGGCATGTCCGGCAAGAATGTAGTCCGTATTATCCAAACCGGAAACCGATTGAATTCCCATTCCGGCACAAGTTGACGGATCGAATTGGGGATTCGAACCACCTGATGCATCTCTTCCGACACCTGAAATATTCCGGTCGTAATTTCCGTTTGCCGGATTATCACCTGCATAAAAATCGTTTGAGCTTAAAGCAATATCGTATTTCGCCGACAGATGGTTATTGATTATGATTCGCTGCGCATCATTTACTTTTGTACGGTACATGATGATTTCGGAGATATAGCCATTGAAAGATCTGGGATCACCAACATGAGTGGCTCCGACGGTTAACTGAGAATTTTTGTCAGGGATAATCGAACTGCTTTCTGCAGAAGTAATGAGTAATTGCTCTTCATCATAAATGGAGGTTCGTTGAGTCGAAGTCAATGTCCCATCATAGAAAACATCGTAAATTTTATTGGTATTAATATTATTTGCGGTATTGCTGGAAAACCGGTTGTTATCATTATCAATATCAATGGTGAGTTCATTTGCAGAATAAAAGAAGATCATGAAAGCCTCTTCGTTACCAAAGTTAACTCGCTTACTGATAATAGACTGGGCATTTCCAAATCCTTTCATGCGTGTAACCGTGAAGAAACTGTAACCGCTTGTATTGTCAAAAATGGGATTGTCCGGTGCTGAAAAAAAATCGTTTTGCCCGGTGCCGTTATTATTGTCGAATTCAATTGCAGGAAGCCCGTTCATAAGGGAACTTACAAATAAAGGTTGTTGTGACGTATTGCTCTGGCCCAATACAACACCGTTTCCGGATTGATCATTCCACGAAGCAATTGGAGAGCCGTTTGTGGAAGTGCTTGTACCGGCATCTGCTTTTAACCATAAAACATTGGTCGCAGAAGTTCCGACACCGGCAGGACCGGATTGCCCGAATGTAGAAAATGCCAATAGACTAACCAGGAGAGTTAAGGAGATAAAGTTGTTCATTACACCAACACTATTACAAAATTTATTTTTGAATCAAATAGTGATTCTCTTACGCAGGTGCAAAAGTACTCTAAAAAATTGAAAAAATATTCATAAAAGACATTAAATGAACCAATTAACATTTCATTTGGAATTTGTGAATTCTGAACGAGAATAGAGTGCGTTTATGAGCAATCAGTTTAGCTGTTAGCGCCCACTCCAGAACCAGTATTGGTAATTTCCGAATGCACGGGAAATTAAAAATACCACTAAGATTATGACGGCAAGTACTGCAACAATCCCGAGCAGGATTACGCCAAAATTGGCTCCGGGGGCCAGGAAAAAACCTAATGCGATGAGCCCACCGACGAAAAGAGCCCAAGTTGCAACTTCTTCCCAATCAATATCTATGTCTCTTTTTTCGGAACGTTTTTTCGAATCTTTTTTTAATGATTTGCTCATTAATGATTCGGAAAAATGTGTGTGAATGGAAATATGGGTTCGAATCCTGTTAGAAACGGTTTTAATTTTTGACTTCCTGGAAACCACTTTAATGGCCGGAATGACTTTCTCATCCATTGGCGGAGGAATTATGTCCTCTTGCTTTTCTTTAAGTATGGAAGTATCAATGATAGAATCCTGAGACCTTATTATCTCACCGGTTTCCGGAATTTCAGTTATAAGCTGATTGGTATTGGTATTATGTGAGTCAGCCGGGGGCTGGCGTTTATGAAATTCCACATGAAATCCCCTGGAATAAAGTTGTTTTTCAATAGTACATGAACTCACTGCAAACAGCAACAGTAACAGGAAGATAATTTGAGCTCTCATCGTTTTTTTTGACGAAGCTAAGTAATCACTACGGGAAAAAAGTGGCGCTTATTGCCACTTAATTTAAGGTAGTTGCGGAAAACCGTACTGCTCAATTATAAATGAAGCAATTACCAAGATTAGAACCTGTCTTGATAATTCATAATAAATCTTGCTAATTCCTTATTGAGCCAGCCACAAGGTCGGATTGATGCGCTGCACGGTTCCTTCCACAACCTGGTGAATTTCGAAATGAGATGTCGAAAGATTTCCTTCTTCATCTGCAAGTAATGACCCGATAGATTGTTTGGAACTTACCTTATCGCCGACAGAAACGTAAGCCTCCTGCAAATTGCTATAAACCGTTCTGTACGCACCATGTTTTATGATAACGACTTTTCCGGCACCGGGAATATTTAAAACACTGGTTACTTCTCCGTCAAATACCGCACGGACTTGCGAATTTTTAGGTGCGCCGATGTCAACGCCATTATTATTGGTATACACATTGGGCAAAGTAGGATGGGCATTTTTTCCATAGCTTTCCGTGATGGAGCCTTTTGATACCGGCCAAGGCAACTTACCGCGGTTAGATTCAAAACTTTTACCCAGTGCAATGTTTTCCTTGGTATCTGTGAAAGCAACTTCCTTTTTTGCAGGAGTAGCGCTCGTTGTGGTTTTTGCAGGTGAGGAGCTTGTGTTTTTGGAAGCAAGGGATGCTTTTTTTTCTGCTTCTTTTTTTGCCTTTGCTTCAGCCTCTGCAATTTCTTTTTCAATAGCCAGCTTGATACGGCGTTTCAATTCTGCTTTTTGGCGCTCCTGTTCCCTTAACTCCGCCATCAATGAATTTTCATCTTTGCGCAATTTTTCAAGGGCAAGCTGCTTGGCAGATTTGTCTTTT
Source organism: Fluviicola sp. (assembly GCF_029266855.1). Lineage (GTDB taxonomy): Bacteria > Bacteroidota > Bacteroidia > Flavobacteriales_D > Crocinitomicaceae > Fluviicola. The sequence continues at coordinate 31,572 of NZ_JAQSWB010000011.1, read as the reverse complement.
TCTATCTGCTGTTTCTCAACAATTTTTTCCTCCAGCAATTGTTTTTTGTGATCTTTTTCCTGCTTAATTGTTCTGATTTCCTTGTGAATCGTTTTTTCGTTTTGAAGAATGACCTTGAATTGTTTTTGCTGGATTTCCGAAAGCCGTTTCAGGTAGGAAGTTCTTTTCACTGCTTCGAAATAATTCGAAGAGGAAAAAACATACATCATTTTTGCTGATTTGTTCCGATGCTTATAGGCATAAATAAGCAGTTTTTTGTATTGCTCTTTCAGGCGGATCAATTTTTTTTCAAGTTCCTGGATTTGATCTGCTTTTGAAGAAATGGTTAGCTCGGCACTGCGGATTTGATTGTCAAAATTCCGCACCAGCAGCTCCCGGTTTTTAACTTGATTTTCAATTAACTTTAATTCATTCAAAGAAGATTCTGTTCCTTTTTTTACTTTATCCAATAAGGATTTCGTAGTCGAAAGTTTCTTCTCCAGCTTGTTTTGTTCAGCTTGAAGCTGATCACTTTTCTTTTGTGACCAAACAACGCCGGTACTAATTAACAGTACTATAAACAGGCTATTTTTCAGAATTACAGTCACCATATTCTTCCGGTATTACAAAATAAATTTCCTGCGGGGTGTTTACTTCTGTCTTATCATAATCCATTGTTAGAACGATATGATTCCTCGCCGTTACAATATCGATGATCATTTCTTTTGGAAGCAGGTAAGTGCCTACGGTATCGCGGTCGATATAATCGACGGAAATATGTGTGGTGTCTTCCGGGCTGTCAATAACCAGGCGACTGATACTTTTTAAGGAAGGATGAATGTAATAACGGATCATGACATTGTTCTCGCTTTCGTCATTCCCATTATTTCGATCTTTCCGGAAATTGAGATTATTGTCCCGGTCGTGCTGTTTGTTTTTATTTTCCTTTTTAATAATCCTTTTCCGGTGGGAGGAAATAATGTAATTATAAGGATCGTTGATCTGGAAATATTTTTGGGTCGTATCATATGCTACCGGGAGGCCCAGCAGTAATTCTTCAATATTCCGGTAATCGAAATCCACACCAAACGATTCTTTGATGTAACTCATCGTGGTTCGAATAGCGCATTTGTCTTTCCGGTTGGAGATAAACAGCGAGTCGCGTCTGATGATGGAATTTACGATGGGAATTCCTGCATAAGTGATTATCGGATTGATGATACTGTCTCTGATTGAACGAATAGAAGTTTTAAAACTGATTCTTCTATTGGTATCGGAAAAATGACATTTGATTTTTGTATAAAACGAATTTGGACGAATCCCGGAAAGGCTGTCCATTGCATGGAGTAACTCGTTTGTTTTTCGTTTTTCGAGTTTCATCGGTTTATCGGGAGCCGGTCTCCTGGCACAGGATCCCAGAACCACCAATAAAGCAAGCCCAAACCATTTAATATTCCGGATCGACATACGTTTTTGATTGAATTTTTTTCGTGAGTGATTTATTTTTTGATCCAAGTGAAAGAGCTTTTTTCCATAATTCGAGCGCTTTTACGGTGTCGCCAAGTTTAAAAAAGGCGTCACCCAGGTGCTCTGTGTAATTTTTATTTTCTTTGACTAATTCATCTGCTTTTGCAAACTCTGCCAGGGCTTCTTTGAATTTACCCTGTTTGAATAAAACAAGTCCTTTGGTATCCAGGTAGGGTGCCTGGCCAGGTTTGCTTTCAAGAACTTCATTGATCAGTTTCTCGGCTTTTGGCAAATCCATATTGGCAAGTGCCAGGCGCATGGCATAATTGTTTTTCGTCAGCAGATTAGTAGGATAAATCGCTAAAGCCTTGTCATAAGATTCGGATCCTTCCCTGTATCTTTTCAAACCGAATAATGCATCGCCTTTTTGGGCATAAAATTCAGATTCCGTTGCCGGGTCATTTACCACCAGTTCTTTCCCGATATCGGCAGCATCAATAGCTTCCTGGAAACGGTCCAGTTGGACACAAGCAATTGTATACAGTAACTGTACACTGGAAATGGTTGGAAACAATGCACTGCATGCACGTGCATCTTTATACAGATCCTCAAATTTCAGCAGCTCATATTCCAGCATCAGGACCTGGTCCCAGATCGGGAATTTATTCTCTTCAAATTTCAAAGCGTTTTTATAAGCTGTCAGTGCCTCTTCTTTCTGGTTATTTCTAAGCAGCAAATCACCTTTAACGGAATAGCCTTTCGCATCATTCGGATAACTCTCGATCAGCAGGTCAGCGAGTTCAATTAATTCTTTATCAATGACAACCTGTTTTTCATACATCTCCAATAATATGGACATTTTGGTATCGATATCAATACTTGTCCCCTGGAAGGCGGCTTTAAAATACTTATAAGCTTCCGGCTTGTTCATTTGACGGTAATACAAATCACCCAATGCCAACTGTGCTTTGGTATTTGTGGGATCATTTTTTACCAGCTCGACCAGCATAGATTGGGCTTTGGAAATTTCCTTCTTTGAAAAATAATAATCTACCAAAGTTCCGATCAAACCTAAATCATCCGGGTAGACCTCCCGAGCTTTTTGAAGTTCATGAATTGCTTTTTCATCTTGTTTTAATGATAGGTACAATTCAAATTTTTGAATAGACAGATCGGGCAGAACTCCCAACTGATCCTCCATTTTATTCAATGAGTTAATTGCATCGTTCTGACGTCCCAAACGTTTCAGGATCTCGGAATGTGCAAATAACCAGTCAACATTATTCGGCTGGGCCGCAACCATTTTTGCAAAACACTTTTCAGATTCAACAAATTTTCCCTGGTTGTAATACATGTAACCCAACTCTTGAGTGTACCAAATGTTATTGGGATCAAGTTTGGAAGCCAGTTCCGTATATTCGGCTGCTTTTGTTTTATTGTCCAATTGTAAATAACATTGACTCAATCCAAAGGCAGCAGCATCGTCTGTGGGCCTGATCTGAAGGCAGGAATCGAAAGCCTGGATTGCATTATTCGTTTGTCCCTTTACTTTATAGCGCATAGCACTGTGAAAAGTCTGGATGTACATTAAATCAGCTTGCGAATTCGTTTTTTCGGAAACCACTTTTTTTGTTCCACACGAAGTGAAAACCAGAACCAAAGCACAGACGTAAAGGAAATATTTCATCAGCTAATTATTGAGTAATCGCTTAAGCTCAAATCTCGAGCCAAACCTTTGTATTTGGAATGTGAACCCAACATGGAGTCTTTTAAATTCGCATCGATGATAATGGAGTATTGTTGTAAAATACTGTTTTTAATAATCGAGTTGGTAACCATAGACCCTTTTCCAAGCGAAACATGAGGACCAACGACTGAGTTTTCAAGAATCACATCCTTCCCGATATAACACGGGGGAATAATGATCGAATTCAACACTTTCGCAGACTCATCCACCAGGTCAAGGCCTTTTTCCTGGTCGTATTCCAAAACCCGTTGATTCGTAATAACCGTAACTTCTTTATTTCCGCAATCGAGCCATTCATCCACTTCTCCCGGTTTAAAGCGCTTTCCTTTTTCCGTTAATCTGCGCAATGCATCGGGAAGTTGGTATTCGCCGCTCTTTATGATACCGTTTTCTACCAAAAAGTTTAATTCGTCTCTCAAAGCAATACCGTCCTTGAAATAGTAAATCCCGATCATGGCTAAATCCGAAACGAAATCTCTCGGTTTTTCAACGAAGTCAATGATCTCACCTTTGTCGTTGAGTTTAACAACTCCAAAATTGCTTGGATCTTCAATTTGCTTCACCCATAAAATACCATCCGCTTCCGGATCGATTTTGAAGTTTGCACGGAACAAAGTATCTGCAAATGCAACAACAACCGGACCCTCCAGCAATTTCTCGGCACACAGAACAGCATGTGCCGTTCCAAGTGGCTTATCCTGGTAAAAGATACTTCCTTTTGCGCCTAATTTTTCAGCGACTTTAATTAATTCAGCTTCGATTTCAGGACCAAAGTCACCGATTACAAAACCAATTTCATCGATGGGTTCGCTGCACAGAGCAGCAATGTCTTCCACCAGGCGATGTACAATAGGTTTTCCACCGACAGGTACAAGCGGTTTTGGAACTGTCAGCGTATGTGGTCTTAACCGGCTACCACGCCCCGCCATTGGAACGATAACTTTCATAATATGATTTAATTTTTTCCTGTACTTCCGAAACCGCCTGCTCCGCGATTGGTTTCCGAAAGTTCATTTGTTTCTTTTAATTGTGCCTGTACAAAAGGTGCTACAACCATTTGAGCTACGCGTTCACCACTTTCGATGATTATGTCTTCATTTGACAGGTTAATCAACAACACGCCAATCTCACCGCGGTAATCCGCATCAATGGTCCCGGGGGAATTCAATACGGTCACGCCCTGCTTGAATGCGAATCCACTCCTTGGCCTGATCTGAACTTCAAAACCACTTGGAATTTCCAGGTAAAGACCCGTTGGGATCAATCTGCGTTCCAGGGGTTTTAATGTGATTGGCTCGTTCAAAAAAGCACGGATATCCAGTCCGGCAGAATCCATGGTTGCATAGTGCGGCAACTCATTATTCGATTTGTTGATGACTTTGATTTCCATAGATTTATTTCTGATTTGGATCTTTGGTAACAGCATAGCTGATATCCATCACATTTTTTGCACTCTTCTCGGTAATACCCTGCTCGAAGGTAAACACATAATTCCCCTTTTGAGGAAATTTACGGTGTCTGAAATAAACTGTGTTTTCTACAATTGTTCCCGAAGTTTCACCTATCCAGGATCCGTCCGGGTTAGCAATTTTTATTTCCACAGGCTCTCTTCCAACCTGGCCGAGCGGTGTCTTGGAATGAATAAAAAACCACAGATTGTTGTATGCGTAATCTGTTGTTGTGCGAAGTGTGATCTGAATGGTATAGAAAGAAGTTGTATCCGGAATATTGACTTTAAACACCGGCTTTACATCCTGTTCCCAGGAATTATTCTTAAAAGAATAAGATTTGTTATAAAGCGGTGTGTCCCCACAAGCGCAGAGGAAAACCAATAAAACCAATATCCAGCTATTTTTCAGTGCCTTCATTTCCTCCTGTATTTTTACGTGGCGGTCTGCGACGATTATTTTTCTTTTTATTCGGATTTGCCTGAGCTTGCGGCGCATTTTCCGCAGTACCTTCAGCCGCTTTGATTTGTGGCTGCGGTCTGTTCTGCTGCGGCCTGTTTGGCTGCGGTTTATTTTGTTTCTGAGCGGGTTTAGGTGCTGTACTTACCCCTTCACCTTCCATGCGTGGGCTACCCGGTTTTTTCTTTTTGCGTTTCTTATTCTTACTGAAAGTATTATCGAAACGGTTCAAGGAATCCTGACCAACGACATTGTCGTAATCCGGTTCTTTGCGGGCAACCTGAACATGTGTGTCAAAATCTTTCAGATCGGCAGGTTTTTTACCGGTCTTATTCAACTTGATGATATCCTGAACGCGTTCAGGGCTTAGAGCTACCAAACCAACACCAATGGAAGCTTCACCTTCATACATATACCACAACTGTCTTTTGAAAACATCGGTCTTAATATGAAAAGCAGTTCCTTTTTCTGTTTGTATTTTTACATCTGTACTTGGAAAAGATTTAATTGCATCCAGGTACATATCCAATTCGTAATTCAAACAGCATTTCAATTTCCCGCATTGTCCAGCTAATTTCTGCGGATTTAAGGATAATTGCTGGTAACGAGCCGCAGAAGTGGAAACAGAACGGAAATCCGTTAACCAGGTTGAGCAGCATAATTCTCTTCCGCATGAACCGATCCCGCCCAATCGCTGAGCTTCCTGTCTCGAACCGATCTGGCGCATTTCGATACGGATTTTGAATTTATCGGCCATGTCCTTGATTAACTGGCGAAAATCCACACGCCCTTCAGCTGTGTAATAAAAAGTGGCTTTTGTTAAATCTCCCTGGTATTCTACATCAGAGATTTTCATTTCCAAACCAATATTTACGGCTAAAGTGCGGGCCTGAAACATTACTTCAGACTCCAGAGCGCGGGCCTGAACCCATTTATCAATATCATCCTGATTTGCGATACGCAAAATCTTTTTGGTCTCCATAGGTTTTAAACCCGGAGATTTCTTTTTGACCTGAATTCTGGCTAATTCACCTATTACGGAAACAACTCCGATATCATAACCCGGACTTGCTTCCACTGCTACCACATCACCGACTTGCAGTGAGAGGTTTTTCGCATTTCTATAAAATGTCTTGCGACTATTTTTAAAGCGAATTTCAAGTATATCATAAGGCGCCTGACCAGCTGGAAGTTGCATGTTTGCCAACCAATCGAATACACCTAGTTTATTACATCCACCAGAACTACAGGTCCCATTATTTTTACAGCCGCGTGGTGTACCACCTCCGCTGCTACACGAGGAACATCCCATAGTTTTTGAATTTGAATGTAAAAATACGAAAATTAAAACTTGTGTTTTGCATTTTTAATCCGACTTGACAACAGCTCTTTGTGAATAGTGAATTCCGATTTTAAATTGTGTTTACTTCACTAAATGTCAGATCACTTATTTTACCACAAATGCTGGAAGCTTTTACGAGTGGGAATTATGTGCTTTCAATCAGGCAGCGACAAAATAGCAGGTTTGAACTATTGGGAATTTAGGTAATTTCCTGCTCTAAATCCCAGTCAGCTAAAGGGCTGTTTGTCCGCCGCGGCGGACGAACATGCAACTTTAGATACTTCTAAAACCAATTCGAACATTCTGTAATTCTGATATAAGTCACTTAAGTACACAACATCCTTACCAGTCGCCTCTTTGCTTCTTTAATTTACTAATATATTTAGTCTTCTGCCCTTAAAAAGCGAATGTGGTGCGCCTATACTGAAGCTCCGGCGTAAGCATAAGCTATTGGCGACACGCGATCAGCGTAAGCATTAGCCGAGCCAATAATTTGTGCATTTGTGATAAAAGTAAAGTGTGGGTTTGATTTATTCGAGCATTTTTTCGGCGAAGCAAAATTCGATTATGTCCTTTAGCTATAGAATAACACTAGGAATTCTTAATTAATTGGTTATTTTCGAAGACAATTTAAAACACGATCTACATATGAAATTTGGATTTATTTTTTCGGCAGTATCTGCTTTATTGATTGCTGCATCTTGTAATGTTAAAAACGACAGCAGAAAATCTTTTGATGAGGTTATTGAGTACAATGATTTCATAGTAGATCATATCAATGCACTTGATTCTGCATACATCCTTGCCCTTGAAACAGATAACGGGATTGACTATTGTATGAAAAAATGCGATTCATTGGTGGATGTTTGTGATAAAACAACTTCTGAGTTAAAAGGAATTCAACCCTTTGACGGAGACAGTTCTTTAACCATGCAGGCGCTTGCATATACTCAGTTCATGAGAAATAACGGGGAGAAGGATATCAAAAACTTTTTGAAACTTCTTGACACCTATGAAAATGCTGGATTGGAAGAGCAGGAAAAATTAGTAGGTGAAGTTCAAACAATGGCTGAAAGCATCGATAAAAACTATGATATTGAAATAGATAAAGTGAATATGGTTCAGGAGAAATTTGCAAAAAAACACAATTTCACCGTATTGAAATAAGAGATCAGCAACGGCTGATCGAAGACTAAGCAGAATCTGTTACAGATTCAATGTGCAGGAAAAGGAAACTACGCTCTGTGAATAAAGCGCATGACTTGAAAGCAGAGCTGTGTGAAAAGCAGTTTTCCAAAGGCATTTCGATCTAAGTGATAATGGGCATCATTGAAGATTTCCATGAAATCCAATGCATTATTGTTTGAAATGAAACGGGCAAAATTAGCCAGGAAATTAGCTTCTTCCTGTGAAACACGCGTAAGCATGTCTTGTGTGTAGTTCTTCAATAGACTTTGACGAACCATGTGCAAGGCATACTGAACGAATTGCTTTTGTCCTTCGCGGGAAAGTGATGAAACCTCATCAGTCCAGTCCAGCATGGCATTGACATCTTTTTTGAAACAAGCCCGCATGAGCTGGATGAACAATTCCCGGAACAGGTTCGCTTCGGACTGATCTCCCATGATTTGCTGTGCATCGATCAGGTTACCATTGCTTCTTGCAGCAATACTTTCCGCAAGTTGCCGGCCAATTCCGCTTCTTTCCACCACCTGTTGAATGACATCCATCGGGTAGGAGGGAATGCGTAAAATTTGAGTCCTGGAAAGAATGGTGGTGAGCAATTTATCCGGACTATCCGTAACCAGGAGGAAAAGTGTTTTTGCAGGTGGTTCCTCTAAAATCTTCAGGAGCTTATTTGCGCAAGTGGCATTCATTTCTTCCGCCATCCAGATCAGCATCACTTTGTACCCGCCTTCATACGATTTCAGGGAAAGTTTTTTGACGATTTCAAGGCTTTCTTCCGTTCCAATAATCGGTTTCCGTTCCTTGTCATCCATTCGCTTGGTCCAATGGTACAAATCAAAAATAGGTTGTTCCTGGATCTGTGTTCTCCAAAGTGCCAAAAGCGGGTTGGTTGTTTTCGAAATGGTTTGTACGGTAGGGAACGAAAAATGGAGATCCGGATGCTGCAGATCAGATACTTTTTTGCACGACGGGCACGTTCCGCAGCTATCCTTTTCCTGTTTGTTTTCACAAAAGATGTACTGTACAAAAGCAAGGGCTATCGGTAAGGTAGCATGACCTGATTTTCCTGCAAAAAGCTGAGCGTGACTAATTTTTCCTCCTTTGACCTCTTCAATCAAATGAGATTTTATTTCCTCTTGTCCCGGTATCGAATTGAACTGCACGTTGTAAATTTAAGCTTTATGGCGAATCTGGCAGATAATTTGTAAATTGCCTATGCAAAAATAAATACTATGAAACAGATAACACTTTTAGCCGCTACATTATTTACCACCTTTGTTTTTAGCCAGGAAGTAAAGACATCTAATGATAAAATCAGTTTCTCCCACGGATCTTTTGACGCCATTGTGGTGACAATTCCATACGGGAATAAAGACATTATAGAAAAGGAGCTGAAATCCGAAATGAAAGATTGGGGCGGAAAATACAATAGCTCAAAAGGCGAGTACACCGCAAAAGAAGCCAAAATGAAAGCAATGGGCGAAAAGTATTTTGACGGATATGCAAAGATCATTGAAAACGGATCCGAAATTAAAGTTGCTTTTGCAGTTGATTTGGGAGGAACTTACATGAACAATAGCGATCACCGCGACCAACACAAAGAAATTGAAAGCCGCGCTAAGAAATTCGGACAAACCGCTTCAAAAGAAAGTGTGAACGGAATGATCGAAGCGGAAGCCAAAACGCTTAAAAAGTTAACCGGAGAAAAAGAAGACTTATTGAAAGACATTGAGCATTCTAAAAAGGATATAGAAGATTACAAGAAAAAAATTGCTGAAGCAGAACAGAAGATCAAAGACGACGAAGCTGCTACCCAAAAGAAAGAAGGGGAAATAGGCACACAAACTACAAAGCTCGGAGAAGTGGAAGGTTTGTTGAAGAAGATTAAGTAAGCTGAGAAACCGGAAATTGAATTGAGCCGTTCATCAAAGGATGAACGGCTTTGTTTTGGCTTGGGATTAATAATCTAAGTTAAAATCAAAATATTGGTTTTCATTCAATTGAAATGATGATTCATAATTGTTAGTAACTCCATTTTTTGTAACTTGCCATTCGTATTTATAATTTCCCGCGGGTAAAGAAAAATAATCCCCATCATATTGGAAACATCCAGTTTGTACGAGAAAATCATTTGTTTCACCACCACTAATCCATAGTCTCCGAAATTTTATCTCGTCATTATTATCAATACAATTTATGTTATGAACATGTAATTTCAAGTATGCACATGGGGCAAATTCAAATGTAAAGGTTCCATCCACATCATAAGGACTGTCAAAATATTGTGTGATTTCTTTATTGTAGCAGGTATTTGCCGGCTCCACAACCCTTACACTGTAAGTTCTGCCCTTTTTTTGTTTGAGAGTAACCACTGCTTCACCGTTGGCATCCAGAACCCCGCTTGCTTCGGTGCGGTATTTTTCTCCATTAGACGCAGTGCGTGAGGAAGCAACACGGTATTCCAGTCCCGCATAAGGCTGCCCTGTAGCTGCATTGATTGCTTTAATGTGGATACTGCGCTCTTTTCCGCAAGAGGAAAGAAGGATGGTTCCGAATAGCAATATAAATAGTAGTTTCATCGTAACTAATTTATACAAAAATGAGTAATTGTACTCAAAAATGAGTTGCGATTTTCCGTACTTGTATAATTCAGTTTTATTGAGCATTTAACTCAATCAAGTACTGATTTTCGCTAATTAAATGATGTAATCTTCAAAAGAAGAAAATAGATATTAGTCTCAATAAGTTCTCCATAAGGAAATCAATAATTGAACTCGTAATATTTATATTCTCCAGCAGCTAAAAAGACAGTGTCGGCGTATGAATTTGTTATACCATTCTTAGTTACATTCCAAGTGAAATACCAATTACCCATTGGAACTTGTACAAAATCTGGCATTGTATAATCCGTACAACCATCGTAAATGGCAGGATTACTAAAACCTGAATAACCTGACAAATTTGTAACTCTGGTTACTTCAATGTGATCTGATGTCCCTTGACAGGACAAATTATTATACCTAAATTTCAAATAAGCGCATTCTACAAATTCAAAATTAAAATGCCCATTTTCATCAGACGGGCTGTTAAAAAACATGGTGATCATCTTATTATAACAGGTATTAGCAGGTTCCACTACTCGTACGGCATACCTTCTCCGATTTTTCTAGTTAATAATTAATTTCATGGAACTTGGTTTCATTTTCAACAAGATCAAATGAATCATAATAATCTGTTGAAATATTATTCTTTGTTACAATCCAATGAAGAGTATAATGTCCTATTGGTACTTGAGAAGGGACAGTTGTATAATCCGCACAACCATTCAGAGTCCAAGGAGTCGAAAGCAATGAATGAACAGTATTGTCGATATAAATTTCAATTTTATCATTTGTATCAAAACAACTCGTGTTTTTAACTTTTCTTTGAAGAGATGCACATTCCGCAAACTCAAAATTAAAATGCCCATTTTCATCAGAGGGGCTGCCAAAAAACATATTAATGGATTTATTGTAACAAGTATTAGGCGGTTCAAAAACGCGTACAACGTATCTCCTCCTGCGTTTCTCTCGTAATTCCACAACGGCTTCACCATTCGCATCCAAGTTTCCTGAAGCAACCGTTTTAGTTCCTTCACCATCTTCCGCTCCAGAAACTGAAGAAACAATGCGATACTCCAAACCCGCATAAGGCTGGTTTGTAACCGGGTTAGTAGCGGTAATATAAATGGTGCGTTTTTTTCCACAAGAGGAAAGAAGTAAACTACCGAATAGAATCATCACTAGTATTCTCATAACACGATTATTTTTTTAGTGGTAATTTTTTCTTGTTCAATCCATTTCAAGAAATATACCCCTTTGGGTAATCTAATGTAAATGGTTTTGTTCTCTTCTCCAACTTCTTCGTGTTTAAAGACCTGGCCATTAATATCTGCAATGAGATATTTACCTCCAGCTCGTGGAAAGACAATGGTAAACTGATCAGTTGTTGGATTGGGAAATACCTGCAATTCTTTTTCACCTTCTGTTTCAGATAAAGACCGTTGAATCAAATTCAATTGCTCTGCATTTTCTGCACTTCCAGGATTGCTGTCTGAATTTTCAGAATTACTTTTTCCATGGGGTCGATAGCAGCCATCACAGCGGATAAAACCATGAAATTTGCTGCCGTTTGCAGAACTGAACCCCGGTTTGAGATTAATTTCATGGCAGGCATATAGGGTGATTTCTCCTGTGCTTTCAATAGTATATGGCCCCGAATCTGTTTTCGGGCTTACATTAGCTCCCACTACAATATCCTGGTAGGCTTTGTACCAGGCCTTATAGCGATAATTATGATTCCACTGAATATGATTTTTTCCGATCACTTTATTTTGGAGGTAAACCACATCAGCTTCCGCCTCATCCAAAATAAAATTGCGAGTATATACCAAATAGACATCGTCCAATTGGTCATCGTCTACTGACTGTTGCATCTTAATATGTTGGTAAGTTTGATGATCGCAATACAAAGCCTCAAAAGGAGTAACATTAAAATGACCACTAGGATTTGCTAGGTTTGGATACCCATAAGTATTTGATGGGATATTAGGATCATAATTGAATTGATTAAACATCAACCCCTCATCTTTCAAGTTATAATACAAATTATTGTTTTGCCAGATAGCAGGGTTAATTCCCAACGCAGATACCGTTGGCAAAAAATTCATGTGGTTTTTATAATACTGTGTACCTGCCAACTGGCCCAAGGGGGCAATCACAGATTGTGCTGAACCAAGTAATATGGTCACTGCTCCTACCGGCACTCCTGTATACTGGAGAGCGCCAAGACCCATTCCTCCTTTATCATAGAATTCATCCTTATAACCTCCTTGCGCCAGATCCCATTCATAGGCATTGTTTGTTTTGTAATTGCGCTGGATCCCGATGGGAATTCCTAAAAATATATACAAATCCTTTCGTTCGAAGATAGGCCAGCCCGATCCGTATTTGGAAGCATAGACACTGCGGTTAATCGTTCTTCCGCCGTACCAGGCAGGAATCATTATCTCCTGTTTGAACAATTTCATTGCTGGATATAAACCATAAGCCGAATTATAATCTAACGAGTTACTTCCTGTTGAAATGGCCACATTACGTGTAAATGTTGGAAAACTTTTGCGTAGATCATTCATTGGGGTATATTGATGATTAAAAGAGTTGTTTAGCAGATTGGCAATATTCTGAGATTCGGAAGTGGGTGCAGGTGTAATTACCCGGTTATGCCCACTGCTTGAAATATTGCTTCCCAGAATATGGTTCATCAACATATCCTTTGAAGCAGCATCTTTTAAACTCTCGTAGGTTAAAAAGGCCGGGAAGCTGAATGCCGACATATCTTTAAATACAGCTTGTGCAAACATGGGGACATTTGCTCCCCAATGCGGGGAATCGTAAGGAATGTACAAACGGGTATGATGATGAGGCAGATTCTGCTCCATGTGTTCTTTTTCCAGTTTTTTCAGGGCATAACGCCAATGCTGACCACCCGCACTAAAACCGATTACTACATTCTCCCAATCTTCATTCGGATAATTGTCTTTTTTCTGTTGATTGATAAACTTGAGAAAATTTGCTAAGATGCCACCTGCATGGTTGATTCCCCGGTTACCAGGTGTCTCTTTAATAAAAATGACATCGTATCCCATTTCAGATAGAGACGAAATCAAGGACTTGAAATCAAACTGATCGTAGTAAGTATTAAAACCTACAATTTGTGAAATCGGTCTATACGGTGGAGCAATAATAACAGGGCGTTTAATTTTTCGACCGTTTCCACAACCGAACTTAATACAATATTCTAATTGTTTTTCTCCGCTTTGAGGATATTCCTGAACTCCCGTATCCCATCTCTCCGCACTTTTCTCCTGATTTTTGTATTTATAAGTCACGGTAGAGACATAAAACGAGAGTGTATCTTGCTTTAAAACACTATCAATAGTGTAATTAATAGCAGCCTGGCCAAGTTGCCAATCCGAAATAATTGGGTATTTAATCGTGTTGTTAACTACAGAGAATTTCTGAAAACCGTTCCCCATATTTAACTGAATGGAAAGTACTGAAATGTCCGGACTAGTAGAAATAAATTGTGGATCATAAACAATAGTTCCTTCATCATAACCGTGTTCACCATATAATTCAAGTAATGCTGCGCTCTTTAATAAAACTTTAGAATAGACCTCAGATTCATTGTACGTTTCACTTAATTTCAATTGGCTTTGCTGGTTACTAAACACATTGGGAATTGAAAATAAAGCCGAATCTATTCTACTCATATTGTGCAGTAATAAGCCAAATGGTTGAATCAGTTGATCGTTATTTACGGCACTGGCATCCAATTGAAACACTTCCAGTTTATGATACAAAGCACTATCCGTAAACAGATATGTAGGATCTGCATAGGAAACCGCAATATCCGAATATGCCTGTAACCAACTCCAGGCAGTAGCGGCACCGGAATAGTCTCCTAAAAGTTGCATATTTAATAAAGAATCTTCTGTTAAAGATCGGTCAAGTAATGCTCCTCCATATATATTAGGATTCAGTAAGCCAAATAAGGTGTCTGCAACTTCACGTCGGGTGGTGAATTCCAAGGTGTCCACCTGTCCCCACCCATTTAAACCTATGAGCAGAAACAATCCTGTTATGAATTTTCTCATGACTAGGGTTTTACCTGTTCTTTCAATTGTTGGATCAATTCCTGCTGCAGTCGGATGGTTTCCTGCTGCTGTTGCAGTAATTTCTCCTGAATATTCACCTTTTCATTGATCTGAAGCATATAGAGGGTAAGTTCTTCTACCTTTTCCATCAGCATCACATTGCTTTTTGCCACGTTAATACCTTGTTCTTCCATTTCACAGGCACTCGGAACATTGGGTAAATGGTTGTTATCGCGGATAAATGCTTGTAATTCACTCAATGGCATCAACTGGTATCCTTCATCAAAAACGTAATCCGGCCAGGAATCCAGGTTCACTTTTACCTCACGGGCATAAAGTAAACCGGTATTGTCCAGTTCCATTAATTTATAGGGTATCGGATTTCCCTGAATGCGTTTATCAACGATGATCGGATGTGTGGTTCTATTGACCGCCGTTGTAATGTGTAATTTGGAATCTGGGTTGTTCTGGCCTATCCCGACCCTTACATCCGGTACGCAAGCAGAAGAGGTATACAATTTTCCTGGTCCATTTAGCCAAACAGGTAAAGCTGGAGTGATATTTCCACCTGCATCGTCCTTGCAGGGAGGAAGAGCAAGCTCTGAATAAACAAGACTTTTCAGATCTCCGCCATTTTTAACCTTCCCCATAGAATCGATCAGCAGCACACCACCGTCAGAAATTGTAGAGTCCCGAAGTGATTTAAGAAACAAATCTCCTCCCAGAATGGTTTTTCCATCAACTTGCAGGTCACTCCGGATGTGAGCATCCCTGTCAACGATCATGGAATCTTTTACAGTTAAAGTTGAATCAATTCTCGCAGAGCCGTTGACTGTTAGTTTTTCTGCTGGTGAAGTAGTTCCGATTCCGACATTACCGGAAGCGGGAAGTGAATTTGTTTGAGAATAAGAATGACTTGTAACGCATAGCAGCGCGAAGGAGGCAATAAGCCACTGTGAAGTAGTTAGTTCCATGAAATGAATAGTTTAAATTTCAGTTACAGGGATAAATGTAAAAAACTTTTTTGGTTACAGAAGTGCGCATAAAAAATTTAACAAATTCCTTCTTGAAAATCTGATTCCTCTTTAGACATTTTCTTTTTTATACCTTTACCACCATGAAAATTCTGTTTGTCCGGTTCAGTTCCATTGGCGATGTGGTGTTAACGACTCCCGTGGTGCGTTGCCTGAAACAGCAATTGGAAAATCCGGAGATTCATTTCATTACCAAAAAGGCTTTTCAGCCAGTTCTGGACCACAATCCATATATCGACAGGCTAATTACCATTGAAAAATCAGTGGATGAGGTAATCGAACAGCTTAAAAGTGAAAAATATGATGTGGTAATTGATCTGCATAATAACATCCGGACATTGCGTCTGAAAAGAGCTTTAAAAGTGAAATCCTTTGCTTTTCCCAAAGAGAACGTCAATAAATTTCTCTTAACCACTTTCAAGATCAATCGCCTGCCGAAAGTGCATGTCGTGGACCGTTATTTTGAAGCGGTGAAGCATTTGGGAGTTAAGAATGATGGGAAGCCCTGTGACTTTTTCCTTGCAGATGCGGATATCGTTTCACTCGAATCAATTGCTCTGGCTTCGAAGAAATTTGTTGCCGTAGCCATGGGAGCTCAGTTTGCCACCAAACAGATGCCAGTTTCCTTAATGGCAAAAATCCTGGAAGGAGTTCAAATGCCGGTTGTTTTGCTGGGCGGACCAATGGATTCGGAACGTGCTGCCGAGTTGATTCAAAACCTTCCGAATCAACGGGTGCTGGATCTGTGCGGAAAACTGACCCTCAGACAATCCGCCTTCATGACTAAGCATTGCGCCAAACTATTAACCGGCGACACAGGACTGATGCACATCGCAAGTTGTTTCGAAACGCCGATTGTCAGCGTTTGGGGGAATACCGTTCCCGATTTCGGAATGTATACCTACGCTCCACAAAACAAATCATTATATACCATTCACGAAGTGGAAGGATTGAGCTGCAGACCCTGTTCGAAGATCGGTTACAAAGAATGCCCGAAAAAACACTTCAAGTGCATGCATTTGCAGGATGCAGAGAAAATCAAATTAGAGTTAGAGAAATAAATCAAGTACTACTTTAGTATGGATACTCCCACTTTACTCCCAGTATAAAGCATGGATACCCCACCTTTTCAATTCTCCATTTTCAATTATATTCTAGTCGGTAAACAACTTCCGCAATTCCGTTGCATCCTTCGGGGTCATTTTCTTTGCCAAAATCAGCGCCAGTTGCTTTCTTCTCAGCGCTCCCTCAAAACGTTCTATTTCTTCCTCTGTTTCCGGAACCAGTTCAGGAACCTGGATCGGGCCGCCATGCTGATCAACAGCCACAAAGGTGTAAATTGCTTCATTCGATTTGCTTCTTTTCCCGGTAATGTTGTCTTCTACGAAGACGTCGACAAAAATCTCCATGGAGGAATTGAAGGCACGTGAAACCTTTGCTTCCAATGTAACGATTGAAGCGTGATTGATCGGGGAATTGAAGCTGACGTTGTTCACATTTGCGGTAACAACTACTCTGCGGCAATGCCTGTGGGCAGAAACACTCGCAATTTCATCCATCCATGCCAGCAGCTGACCTCCAAATAAATTCCCCAGTGTATTGGTATCATTCGGTAAAACAACTTTTGTAGTAATAGCTAGGGTTTCCGATGCATTTCTAGGCTTCATTTTCCTTTTTTTCGTAAAAGTACATTAATTTATTCCAAGTGAAGATTTTTAAAATTTCTTCAGTTATAAAAAGCCTTGCTATATTTACAAACTTCAAAGAGAATTATGGAAAAACTCATTCAGGAATTTTCGTCTAACATCAGTGAAGCTTTAGAAATTGCTGCTAAAGTAAGTGTTGTGAAACCAAATCAGGATATCCGGAACATCGTCATTTGTGGCATGGGCGGATCCGGAATTGGGGGCAGAATTGTAGCCCAATGGATTCAAAAAACCTGTTCGGTTCCTGTACTTTCAGCTCAGGATTATTCCTTACCGGCTTTTGTCAATCAGCACAGTTTGGTGATCGGGTCCTCTTATTCCGGAAATACGGAAGAAACCTTGTTTGCTCTGGAAGATGCAAAGACAAAAGGCGCGAGCATTATTGGAATTTGCTCAGGAGGCTCACTCGCTGAATTTTGTAAATCAAATAATTTCCAATACGTACTTGTTCCGGGTGGAAATCCGCCGCGAACTGCATTGGCCTTTTCCCTGGTTCAGTTGAGCAACATATTCCTTCAGTTAGGATATGCTCATCCTGCTATTTTGAATGAAATTTCAAATGGAAAGAAGCTGATCGATTCGGATTTGGAGTATATAAAAATGGAAGCCATGCGTGTGGCTAAACAACTTCAGAAAAGAACGGTTGCTGTTTATGCAGGTTCAGAATATGAAGGAATCACAATCCGTGCGAAGCAACAACTCAATGAAAACTCAAAGGAGCTATGCTGGCAACACGTAATTCCTGAAATGAACCACAATGAGCTTGTCGGATGGGGAGGAGGAGACAATCGCTACGCATGCTTATTCATCCAAACCGGTGATTTGTCAGTACGCAATCAAAAGCGTTTTGAAATCTCTATTGAACGCACCAAATCAAAAACAGATACGGTTGAAATCATTTCAGCGAAAGGAAGTTCTCCTGTTGAAAAGAGTATTTACCTGATTCATCTGATCGATTGGATTTCACTTTACTTATCCGATTTAAAGAACGGAGATCCAATTGAAATCGAGATCATCGATTATTTAAAAGCCGAGTTGGGAAAAATCAAGTAATTGAAATAGGATATAAAAAAGTAATGGCGCGATTAATCGCGCCATTACTTTTTTGAATTAATCTACGAATTTCCCTCCGGCATAAATCTGGAATTCAAATCCGCGATCCACATGAACTTCAAAGTTTACTTTGACATGTGCACCCATGTATTTTTCAGGATCACTCGCCAGAATATTGACCAGCTGATCTTTGTAGTCTAATCTTAAAGCAGTAGTGAATCCATTCGGATCATCCGGTCCCAAAATAATGTAGCTGAACATATCTTGGTTCACAAAGCCCTGGAAAGTCGTTGCAAATTCTTTCTGGGAATTCAATGCGTCCATCGCCTTGTCAACACTGATGGCATGAAGAGGTGCTGCTTTATAGCTCATTTTATTGATATCATCCTCAAATGAAGCTCTGCGCTCCTTGGTTTTGATGACTTTTCCTTTCGCATCGTAGTAGGAAATGCGATCGATAAAAACAGCTTCGTTTGAGCCGTTAACCTGGTCAATCAGTTCTTGTGTGACGAACGGTTTCCCATTGTTCAGGAAATAAAAGCGGGTACCGTTTGTTTTACCACTTCCCTCGGAAAATTGTTCTTCAATGATCTGGATAACGTTTGCCGTATCCAGGTGTCCGATCACTTCAACCATTGTACCGTCGCCTTTTTCGTAGTGCAGCGAATTGGCAGTCAAACCGGAAGATTCCGTGATCTTCTTTAATTCGAGTACCTGCTGATCCATTTCAGCTTCATTTTTGAAATGCTTAACGATGGTTTTTTTATCTGCGGTTTTTTCCTCCTTGGAATTATCAGAACCACAGGATACTAATCCTACAAGTAATAAAGGGAAAATATACTTTTTCATAGCGTTTGTTTCATTCAAAATGACGTGATATGTAAAAGTAACAGGTTTATAACAAATGCCGACCTTTTTTTCGCTTAAATTAGATTCCGAAATCAAAACGCGTTATGGAAAGGATAGTAATAGCAGGAGGCTCAGGACTGATCGGAACAGGGTTGGCAGACCATTTAAGAAAAGCAGGGCATGAAGTCTGGATCCTTACCAGAAAAGCCACAGATCCGAACCGTTTTTTCCTGAATTGGGATCCGGTTACCAAAACAATAGATCCTTTAGCGATTGAAAAGACAACGGTATTGATCAACCTATGCGGTGCAGAATTGGCGGCAAAACGATGGACAAAATCCCGGATAAACGAACTCTACGATTCCAGGGTGAATACAACCCGGTTTTTATTCGAAGTATATAAAGAATCAGCGCATTTAAAACACTTTGTATCCGCATCGGGAGCGGTTGCTTACGGATTTGATCACCCGGAAAAAACTTACAGGGAATCCGATTCTTTTGGAGATGACATCATCGCAGATATTACCCGGAAATGGGAAAAGGCTGCTGATCAGTTTGAATCGATCTGCCTGGTTTCCAAAATCAGAATTGCAGTGGTGCTGAGTGAATCGGGCGGAGCTTTACAGAAATTGGCAGATCCCGTTAAAAAGGGTTTTGGTGCTGTATTGGCTTCCGGGGAACAGGCAATCCCATGGATTTACTGTGAGGATCTTTACAGCATAATTGAATTCGTGATTGTGAATAAATTGCCGGGTGCATACCATGCTTCGGCGGGAAATACGACAAACAAGGAACTAACCAAACTGATTGCTAAAGTTCTGAAAAAAAGATTGTTGCCTGCAGTCCCGAAGTTTATTGTCCGGCTTCTTTTCGGAAAAATGGCAGTAATGCTCATCTATGGCAATAAAGTCTCTAATGAGAAAATTCATTCTGAAGGATTTTCTTTCCGGCATGGAAATCTTAATTCAACAATTCAGCGTATTTTTGGCTGAACAAAAAATCCCTTGCCAGATGACAAAGGATTTTTTTTGCTATTAATCGAAAAAACAAGAGCACCCCTACTCCTGTTACTCAAATGAGTACTTTTTAAACCGAATGATCTGTAAAATTATTCGGACAGGACAAAGATGAAACAAGACATTTATTTTTCGAAATCAATGTTTTTAATATTTACGATAACCAAACAGTAACTGAAAAGACTTAATTGTCTGTAAATCAAAAAGGTATAAACAATATTTTAAGCAAAAAATTACAATGTCCACAGGATCAACAGATAGTTTAGTTCGCTTAATTTCTTCTCTCTCCAAGGCTGAAAAACGAAGTTTTAAGCTTTATGCAAATCGAAATTCTTCTTCCCCGGAGGAGATCAAGTATTTGCAGTTGTTTGATTTTATTGATAAGACCGAAAATTATTCCGACGAATTGGCAATCTCCAGGATCAAAGGATTAAAAAAAAGCCAGCTTTCGAATATTAAAGCCCATTTATATAAACAGCTTCTTACAAGTTTGAGACTGCAGCATGCAACACACTTACCAACGATTGAAATCCGGGAGTCGATGGACCATGCCCTGATCCTGTATGAGAAAGGATTTTACAACCAGGCATTGAAATTGTTGGAAAAGGCAAAGCAACATGCAATTAAGATCCAGTCAACCATCTTGCACCTGGAGATCCTGGATTTTGAAAAATTTATTGAATCACAGCATATCACGCGAAGCGTCTCGTCGCGTGCAGATGAACTGACGGCTGAAAGCAGGGCTTTAAGTAAGCACGTGCAGGGAAGTATTCAATTTTCGAATCTGTCGTTGCAACTCTACGCTTTGAATGTAAAAGTGGGTTTTGTAAGGGATGAAAAAGACTACCGTTTCGTCAAAGAGTTCTTCGCAAAGCGCCTGCCTGAATACCAGATTTCAGAATTGAACTTTGAAGAGAAAATGCATCTTTACAATGCATATGTATGGTATCATTACATTACCCAGGAGTTTTTGATGTGTTTCAAGTATGCCAGCTTGTGGGTGAAACTTTTTGAAGATCATTCCCATGTGAAGGATCATTACCGCGAAATGTATCTGAAAGGCTTGTATAATTTGCAGAATGCATTATTCAACCTGCGAAACCACAAACGCTTGCTGGAATCTATTGAAAAATTGGAAAGTGCAGACCTGGGCGAACGGGAAAATGAGAATATCGCCTTGTTGCACCGAATGTATTGGCTCACGGCAAAGATCAATTATTATTATCTGTGCGGGACCTTTTCGGAAGGAATTGAGATCGTTCCGAAAGTAGAACAGTTTATTTCTGATCACGAGGACCGGCTGGATAATCACCGGATCATGATTTTGTATTATAAAGTTGCTTGTTTGTATTTCGGAAACGGAGATAACAAAATGGCGATTAAATACCTGAACCGGATCATCCAGTTGAAAGATGTTTCTTTAAGAGAGGACATTCAGGCATTTGCCCGTATCCTAAATCTGATTGCGCATTTTGAATCGGGAACAGACGATCATTTATTAGATTACCAGATCAAATCGGTTTACCGTTTCCTGAGAAACATGGGTGATTTACATGGAGTTCAGCACGAGATCCTGAACTTCTTGCGACAACTTCCTTTTGCCGACGACCGTTCCTTAATGCGCGCCTTCCGTATTTTGCATGGAAAGCTGGTTAAATTGTCTAAGCTTCCTTATGAAAAACGTCCGTTCCTTTACCTGGATATTATTTCCTGGCTGGAATGCAAAATTGAAAAACGTACCGTTCAGGAAGTCATTCGCAGTAAATTCTTAGTGGAACAGGAAACAGGTCAAAGCGTTTATTTCCCTGAATAATACAGGTGTTTTGGCGATTCCAAACTCAAACAAATTAACGAATGACGAAAATTTAAGCAAAAAAAACACCTTAAACTTGTCAGTTTAAAAATAAGTTGTACTTTTGATTACATAATCGTCATTTTAATGTTTAAATACTCAACAATTAAATGACAGGATTAAAAATAGGTGATCACATACCTGATTTTCAGGGAATGGATCAAAACGGGAAAGAGATTACAAATAAGCAGTTTGCAAACAAAAAATTAGTGGTTTATTTCTACCCGAAAGACAATACGCCAGCTTGTACGAATCAGGCATGCAGTTTAAGAGATTCGTACCAGGCATTACAAAAAGAAGGCTATTCTATTTTGGGAGTAAGTATGGATACAGAGAAGGCGCACGCTCGGTTTATTGAAAAGTTTAGCTTACCTTTTCCATTGATAGCGGACACCGAACGGAAAATGATAGATGCGTTTAAAGTTTGGGGTTTGAAGAAGTTTATGGGACGTGAATATGATGGCATCCACCGGACAACTTTTATAATCAATGAAAAGGGAATTATTACCCATATAATAGAGAAACCGAAAACGAAAATTCACGGTGAGGAAATTTTAAATTTGGAATCACCGGAAGATCGTAAGTAGTTTACGACCTACTGGGTGTACATTTGCAGAAACGATAACAAAACGATTTAAAATTAAACGATATGGCAGTTAAAGAAGTTAACCCGGAAAAATTGAAAGCACTTCAGCTAACAATGGAAAAGTTGGATAAGACTTTCGGAAAAGGATCTGTAATGAAATTAGGAGACAATGCAATTGAAGAAGTAGAGGTAATTCCTTCCGGTTCAATTACATTAGACCTGGCATTAGGTGTAAACGGTTATCCAAAAGGAAGAATCGTTGAAATTTATGGACCGGAGTCATCCGGAAAAACGACTTTGGCAATTCATGCAATTGCGGAAGTACAAAAACAAGGAGGAATTGCAGCTATCATTGATGCGGAGCACGCATTTGATCAGTTTTACGCACAAAAATTGGGGGTTGACGTTGAGAACCTATTGATCTCACAACCGGATAACGGAGAACAGGCATTGGAAATTGCCGACAGTTTGATTCGCTCCGGGGCTGTTGATTTGTTGGTTATTGACTCTGTTGCGGCACTGACACCGAAAGCGGAGATCGAAGGCGAGATGGGTGATTCTCAAATGGGATTACAGGCTCGATTGATGTCGAAAGCACTTCGTAAACTGACCGGTTCGATTAGTAAAGCAAAATGCTGTTGTATTTTCATTAACCAGCTGCGTGATAAAATCGGGGTGATGTTCGGTAACCCGGAAACAACAACCGGTGGAAATGCCTTGAAATTCTATGCTTCTATGCGTATTGATATTCGTAGAGCAGCCCAAATTAAAGAAGGCGAAGATGTGATTGGTAACCGCATCAAAGTGAAAGTAGTGAAAAACAAAGTTGCACCTCCATTCCGTAAAGCAGAGTTTGATATCATGTACGGGGAAGGAATTTCCAAAGTAGGTGAGATCATTGATTTGGGTGTGGAATTAAATATCTTAAAGAAAAGCGGATCTTGGTTCTCTTACGGAGAAACTCGTTTAGGACAAGGAAGAGATTCGGTAAAAAATATGATTGCTGATAATCCGGAATTAATGGATGAATTAGAAGCAAAGATCAAGGATGCTCTTGGAGCTAATCCCACTGCAGTGGTGTTGGCACAGGACTAACTGCATATCGTTTCCAATAAGTCCCGTGAGTAATTGCGGGGCTTATATTGGAAAAATATAAGGGTCTTCCCCGTAATTAATCGTAAACCATATAGCAACATAGCTCACATAGTATGTTCATAGGTAATCTGTATTGGGCTTCTCAATACAAGTAAATAAAAGCAAGCTCTATCTCAACTCCAATCTGTGAGAGGAATGATCTGATTAGTAGTTTCTTCTCTCTATTTCGATATGCTCTATGTGCTTAAATTAGTATTCTATGAGAATCTAATTAACACCTTCTCGACAATATTTCCTTACTTTTGCTCAAACTGAAGCAAATGGTATTATCAATGACCGGCTACGGAAAAGCAAGCGGTTCCTTCCAGGGGAAGAAAATCGTTGTGGAAATCCGTTCCTTAAACAGTAAGAGCTTAGATCTGAATATGCGTGCAATTCCCTTGTATCGTGAAATCGAATTGGAGAATCGCTCAATAGTTGCTGAATTACTAGACAGGGGTAAAGTAGAATTATCTATTTCCCTTGAGAATTCCGGTGATACAAAGAATTATGTGATTAACCGCGATTTGGCTCAGGCGTATTATAAAGATATCAAGGAAACTGCTGAATTACTGGGAGAACCAACAGATGATATTTTATCCCTGGTTATGAGAATGCCGGAGATTTACTCCAACGATAAAGAAGCACTTTCCGATGAAGAATCGACCTTTGTGCAAAGTTTGGTAAGAGAAGCATGTAATCATTTGAACGAGTTCCGTAAGCAAGAAGGCGATCAGTTAAGAAAGGATTTTGAAAACAATATCCAGCGGATCGACGAATTGCTGGCTGAAGTTCCAAAATATGAAACTGCACGCATTGACGCAGTTCGCGAGCGCATGAAAACAGGTTTGGAGAAGATCACGAATATCTCGATAGATCTGAATCGTTTGGAGCAGGAGATCATTTTCTATATCGAAAAAATGGATGTCTCTGAAGAGAAGATGCGTCTTTCCAATCACTTGAATTACTTCCTTGAAACGATGAATATTCCGCTCTGTGGAAAGAAACTTGGTTTCATTACGCAGGAAATTGGTCGTGAGATCAATACACTTGGAAGCAAATCGTACCATGTGGAGATGCAGAAACTGGTGGTTGAAATGAAAGATCACCTGGAGAAAATCAAAGAACAAGTTTTAAATACCCTGTAAAATGGCATTTGATTCGAGTGGCGGTAAATGTGTCATTTTCTCGGCGCCTTCAGGTGCCGGTAAAACTACCATTGTTCAATACTTGTTAGGCGAAATTCCTGAACTGGCTTTTTCCATTTCTGCCTGCAGCCGCGAACCGAGAGGGGATGAGGAACATGGAAAGCATTATTATTTTCTGGGAATCGAAGGATTCAAACAGAAAATAGATGGTGGTGAGTTTATTGAATGGGAAGAAGTTTACACAGATAATTTTTACGGAACACTGGCCTCGGAATTGGAACGAATTTGGGCCAATGGAAAAACAGTGATCTTTGATGTGGATGTAGTTGGAGGATTGAACCTGAAAAAAATCATGGGTGACAACGCGCTTGCAGTTTTTGTTCAGCCACCGTCCTTTGAGGATCTCGAACAACGCTTGCGCTTCAGAAGTACGGAGACAGAGGAAAAGATTTCCATGCGGCTGGCAAAAGCACACATTGAGTTGGATCGCGCTCCCGAGTTTGATTATATTCTCCTGAATGATGATTTGAGGAGAGCTTGTATTGAAGCAAAAGAAATCGTTCGAAAATTTATTTCCTGATTTATGAAAGTAGGACTCTATTTCGGAACGTTTAATCCCATTCATGTCGGACATTTGGTCATTGCCAATTACATGGCGGAATACACAGATATCGACCAGGTTTGGCTGGTAGTCACTCCACAAAATCCATTGAAACTTAAATCTTCTTTGTTGCCGGATTACCATCGCTTGGCAATTGTAAACGAAGCAATTCAGGATAATACCAACCTGAAAGCTTCCGATATCGAGTTCAAGTTACCGCAGCCTAATTATACTGCCACAACCCTGGCCCATTTAAAGGAAAAATATCCGGCCCATGAATTCTCTTTGATTATGGGAGAAGATAATTTGAGAACGTTCCACAAATGGTATAACCACGAACATTTGCTGGCAAATTACAAATTCTATGTTTACCCGCGTGTATTGACTCTCCAGGAGGAAGAAGAAGTTCAGGAGATCGGGCATTATCCGGAAAACGGATTTAAGGATCACGCGAATATCATTACCTGCGAAGATGCCCCGGTAATGAAAGTATCATCGAGTTTTGTACGGCATGCCATTAAAGAAGGAAAAGATGTACGTTACCTGCTCACAGATCCGGTGCGCAAGTATATTGATGAAATGAATTTTTACCGTTAAGCCTATTTGCGTTTAAATAAACGGGCAATTTGCTTGCGGAAGAAAAACATGAGAATTAAGTAAGGAATCGCAATCAGGAACAAAATCCCCGTATTGATAGAAGAACCAAAAGAGTTTTCATCTAATTCACTTCCTTGCTGAGCCAACAATTTGCACTGGGAACAACCTTGTCCAAAGGCAAAATCAACAACAATGAATGTGATTGCAAGTAAGAACAAACCTTTTTTCATGCTCCAAAAGTACGAACAAACGCTTAGAATAAATCTGCTTTTTCCTGATTTAACAAATTGAATACAGGTTTCCCGATTATGGGATAAATTTGCCTTGTGAACGATTTAATAAAATGGTTTACAACTTTGGGTTAATTTGTTGAAAATCAATGATATATACCATTTTTTGTCAGCAAGTTAATAAAATGGTTTACAATTTTCGGGCAGTTATTTGATTATGAGGCCTTTACTTCAAATCACAAAAGATCGATCAACTCTTTCCGGTTCAATTGTTTCAATGTACTCACATCCGTGTGTACCAAATCACCAACCAATTCCTGTTTGCGTTTTTGCAGCTCCAGTATTTTTTCTTCAATGGTATTTGGCGTAATGAAACGAACAGCAACCACTTTTTTGTCCTGACCGATACGGTAGGCGCGGTCGATTGCCTGATTTTCAACAGCTGGATTCCACCACGGGTCGATCAAATAAACGTAATCTGCCTGTGTTAAATTCAAGCCCATTCCTCCGGCTTTCAAACTGATCAAAAAGACCCGGATTTTCTCATCTTCCTGGAAGGCATTGACGACTTCTTTTCGTTTTTTAGTCTGACCGGTAAGCAGGGAATAAGGTATCTTCCGCTCCTCCAATGCATTTTCAATGAGTTTCAGCATTCCTACAAATTGAGAGAACACCAGGATTTTATGGTGTTTCTTTTTGTCCTCGATTTGCTGCATCAATTCCTGTATTTTGGCCGACTGATCTCCGTAAGAAACACCGTTTTCGTTGATCAGGGCCGGGGAATTACAAATCTGGCGCAATTTGGTAAGTCCTGCCAGTACATGCATGCTGCTTTGGCCGTCCAGAAAATCGGGCTCACTCATCAGGTATTCCTTCAATTCGGTTTTGTACACGTCGTAAACACGCTGCTGTTCGTGATCCATTTCACAGTATACAACCATTTCCGTTTTCTCGGGAAGTTCGGTTGCGACCTGTTTCTTGGTCCGTCTCAATAGGAAAGGATGAATCCGGCGCTGTAATTCTTTGGCCCGCTGACTGTCCTGAAATTTATCAATCGGAAACGCAAAATGGTCTTTGAATTGCTTCAATGAGCCAAACATTCCCGGATTACAAAAAGATAGGATGGAGAAAATATCCAGTGTATTGTTTTCGATCGGAGTTCCGGTCAGGACAAATCGCTGTTTGGACTGCAGCAGACGAACGGTTTTATAGCGCTTGGAATCCGGGTTCTTAATAGCCTGGCCTTCATCCAAAATGATCGTGTCAAAAACAAAATCTTTCAGATACCGGATATCTGAAAGCAGGGTTCCGTAAGTGCTCAGTAAAATATCATACTCCTCAAAATGCTGGGTCGATTTCATTCGTTTGCTTCCGTGCAGATCTAAGATCCGCAGGTGTGGAGTGAATTTTGCGGTTTCATCTTTCCAGTTAAAGACTAAGGAGGTTGGAACAACAATCAGGTGTGTTCCTCTTTTGACTTCCTGTTTTTTCGAAATGTAGGCCAAAAGCTGAATGGTTTTTCCAAGACCCATATCGTCGGCGAGGATTCCGCCAAAACCAAAATCATTTAAAAAGTGCAGCCAGTGATAACCTTCCCGCTGGTAATGTCTTAATTCGGTTTGAAATTCCTGTGGGAGTTCAATTTCGGGAATGCGCTCAAAGTGAGTAATTTTATCCTTAAGGTCTTCTATTTGCATGCGAACAGAACTGTCAACTTCTTCCGCATCGAACCATTCATCAATGAATTGATAAGATGTTTTCGGAATCCGGATCACGTCATCCACTAATTCTCCTTCCTGGAAAAAGGCCGAGAAACGTTCGAGCCATTGTTGCGGAAGCAATGCCATCTGTCCATCGCCCAGTTTCACATAGCGCGATTTTTGAATGATGCTTCGCTGAATTTCTTTTAACCGCACGCGATTATCGCCAACCTTGATGTGGGCTTTCGTTTCAAACCAATCAATTCCGCTGATGATCTGAACGGAAACTTTCATGCTCTTCGGAATCAATTTTAGTTTGGTCAGTTCCTGGAAACCATGAATTTCCAATTCGGCCTCACTCCATGATTCAAAGGCATTTAAAAACCAATCGTTTTCTAAAAACTGGCTTTTATGCAAATAGAAAAAATCACCGCCAAGCTGATACTCAAAATCTTTATGAAGGCGTATAATTTGTCCTAAAAAATTGACTTCCAGGTTCTCGTCCCTGGGGATTTCGAAAGAGCTCCCGGTTTGATCAATCGTGAGTAATTTCCGTTTGGAGAGAATTGGTACCTCCACTTTCCCGTACTCGATAATCGGGGTTATATGAACATAGTTTTCGCTGTCTGTTAGATAGATGCGTTTTGCCCGGACAGTTGCTAGTTGTGTTTGTTTGATGATTGCACGGCTGGCCTTTTTTACATAGGAGTAATTAATACTGACTACGTTTTCAAGCGGAACCAAAAAACTTGCCTGGAACTCATCGAACTGCGACTGATGGATAATGAGTTTGTGATGATTCTTTCTGAAGTAACTCAAAGTCCTCAGGTAGTTCCAGTTTTTTATGAGGTAAAGATCTTGTCCGCGGCGAATAAAAAGTTCGCTTTTCATCTTCACCTGGTCGAAGGGAATCTTCAAATTATCAAATTCAATGAAACCGGTAATTTCGTAAAACTCCTGGTTTTGGCTGACGTCCAAATGCAAAAGCATCGGTTTATCGTGAATATGAAGTGTAAGGTCCGTGTCTTTCGGTGGCTTGGTGTCCCAGACCTCAATAACCTCTAATTCTTCGAAGAGCGGTTTGGCTATTCCGATGGACTTTACCACTTTCAGGAACGTTTCTTCATCGTTCGTGAGGTTTCGGTATAGATGATGTTTCGCACCCAACATACCGAGCGCTGTATACGCTTGGATCATTTCGGGTTTCGTTTCCTGGAGGGCAAGTTCCAAAGCATTCAGGGATTGAATCGGAGCTTTTATCTTACCATTTTGCGTCAGCGCGCTTTCATGCAGTTGAAATTCAAAGTGATTCTCATTGGCAAAAGCACTGAAAGAAATATATCGGTTGGGTAAGGGTTTGTGCAATTTTTCAGGGGAAAAAGAAACAGGAACCAGTCTCTTGGTCAGCTCCTCTATTTTTTCCGGGTTTAGGCGAATGAGTTCGGGATTTTTGGAAGTAACTTTTACCCGTTTGTTCTCATAAGTGAGCTGAAATAATTCATCCCATCTTCTTTCTTCGGTAATTCCATAAGAAATCGCCGTTTCTGAAATGCGTTTTCTCCGATCGGACGCATCAAAGAAGGTACGGAAGTCAGGATACTCCATTACACGGTAAAGTACAATAGCCTGGTGGTCACACAGTTTTTTTCCATTTCCGCCACAACTACAGCCAAGAACAACTAGTTGGTTTTCCTGGGTGAGGATCACTTCGTGTTCTGCACGAAATCCGTAATTACATAAAAAAATGCCCTTGTTGATGGAAAGTTCAACAGCGTGAACGGAGTTTGAACTGAGATGCAATACCTGAATGACGGAAGCTTCTGCAAATTTTAAAAGGGTACCATAATTCAGTTCAGCGAACGCAGAATCGCGAAAAACAAATAAATCTTCGCCTTCATCGGCATCATCCATTTCAACTGAACTTAGCATTTAGTGAAGGTAGTTATAATTCAATAAAATTACATGGACAAATGAGGATCTATTCTTTTTAATCCTGTAATTTCTTATGTCTATACAAGGTACAGTTTTCATTCTTGTATGCCTGAACAAAAGAGGTCGAAATCATCCGCAGTGTGTTGTTATGATCCGCATTTAAACTATCCCATTTCCCCAGGACAAAGATATAGTCAACCTCCTTTTTTCCGTTTTTTAAATTAGTTGGATTTGAAGAGAATAATGAATATTCTGCAATGGATTCTCCTCCGATTTCAAGATTTGGAAGACTTTTTGTTTTCCAAAGCAACGGAAAGTAATTCATAGCTGCTTCGTAGTTTTCCAAAATAACCATCGGCTTATCAATTCCAAGGTAATTGGGGAAGTGTGCTACAAACCAATTATTTGTTAGGTTTACAGGAGCTATCACACTGTTTGGCTTTATAAACCTTTCAGCTTTATTACAATTGATGGCAATTTTATTGTGTATTTCAATTATAGAATCGAGATAGTGAACTCTTTTGAAATGAACAATTAATAAAAGTGCCGAACAGACTAAAACGAACCATTTTATCTGTTTCATACTCGAAATCCAAATAATTAGAAACAAAAAGAATAACAACCCGAATCTCATAGAGATAATACTTGCCATTCCATTTTCATCCGGCATTATGAACAAAAGGAGGAGCATGATTCCCGTTATAAGTAACCAGATGTCATTTAAACGAAGCATTCCACTTTTTCCGTTTATTTCATTCACTGATTTCCTGTTCCTTATTCTTACGATAATTCCTCCAATAATCAGCGCATACAATATGTAAATGACTTTCCTGGTAAATGCACTTTCCACTTCTTCATTATAACAAATGACCGGGTTTAAGTAATTTATCCATTTGATCAATTCATCTTTTGGCAGGAAAACAGCATTACCGGAATCAGGTCTGTTTGTAAAGTAAAGAATCATTAAGACCAGGGGAATAAAAGAACTTATTAGTAAAACGAGCGCTTTTTTGAAATGACTTATTAATGCTTCCCGGATGTTTTTTGTTTCAAAAAGTTGTTTCAGAAAAGTAATAAATGTATAGCAGCTAACGGCTAACAGCCCAATACTAAACATAACAATATGCGAAAAATAGGTTACCGTCAGAAACAGACTAAGGATTAGGATTTTCTTTACTGAACTTGCAATCGTTTGATGATTTTTGATCCAATAGGTAAGAATCAAAAGTAAACCGATTAGCCCGAACGAAAAATTATAAAATCCCAATGCCAAAAGATAATTATATGTAAAAGGAAAGATCAGGTAGCTTAGACCAATATATTCAGGATTAATAGATTTGGCCAGATATCGAAAAGAATAAGGTAATCCTACAAAATAAAGTATAAGCACCATTTTTTCTGCTAAATATCCGGGCAGAAACCATTTGAAGAAACACAGCAAAGCATGCCCGGTCCAATTCGGAACCGCTTCGGAATTGAATTGAAGAAAGGAATCAAGATTGGAATGAGGGGCAAAAAGCAACTGATTTATCAGGTTTGCATTGTAAAGGTGGGCAGGTCCATCAAGAGTAGGAAAAAATCGATAGCTGAAAACGGGCAAAAGATTCACTAAGACGATTAAGAGAAAAACCCATTTCTCATATTTAGTTAAGCTCTTCAGTAAATGATTCATGCAGTATGGTTTGTATGAAACAAAAATAATAAGAAAAAGCGCAGCTTTTGAAGACCAAATTACGACAAACGTCAGAGCGAAAGTAATTTGGGAGAAGCGCAGCTTTTGAAGACCAAATTACGACAAACGTCAGAG
>NZ_JAQSWB010000004.1 GCF_029266855.1 Fluviicola sp. | reverse complement strand
TTACGACAAACGTCAGAGCGAAAGTAATTTGGGAGAAGCGCAGCTTTTGAAGACCAAATTACGACAAACGTCAGAGCGAAAGTAATTTGGGAGAAGCGCTAGTCCGCCGGGGCGGAAAGACCAAATTACGACAAACGTCAGAGCGAAAGTAATTTGGGAGAAGCGCTAGTCCGCCGGGGCGGAAAGACCAAATTACAATCCGTCAGTTGCCGGCTGATCAGCGCGGCCATTATTTTGTTTATTGGCAATTTGAATGCTTATTTCAATATTAGTCTGATATTTGTATCAATTGATTATTCTGAGTAATTTGGGAGTCTTGAAAAAAAAGAGAATAACGAATAGTATCGCATTTTTATTAATCACTGTCATCACAGTGATTTTTCAGTTCAAACATCTGAATGAAATTCCTGCATACACACATACCTGGGCCCAAAATGACCGTTTGGCACTCGCAAATGGCTTTGTGCGCAATGATCTGAATTTTTTCAAACCTCAGAATTACATCCTCAATCACCAGTTTCCCAAAAACTGGTCTGATCCAAGTTATTCTACCATTACGGCAGTGGAATTTCCGGTTCATGATTATGTTCCTGCAGTGTTTATGAAGGCTTTCGGGACAAATGAACCATGGATTTTTCATGTATATATTTTACTCTACAGCATCGTTGGTTTCTTCTTTCTCTATTTGTTGGCAGAAAAAATCTGCGGGTCAAAAGTAAAGGCTGCCTTAGTAGTGATCTTTGCCATAACTTCTCCCGTCTACACCTTTTATCAGGGAGGATTTTTACCAACTATTCCCACTATTGCAAACACATTAATTGCACTTTACTGTTATGCTTTATATTTTGAAGGGCGTGGAAAAAAATGGTTCAGATGGGCTTTGTTTTTCTTCACTTTCGCGGCACTTGCCCGTTTTACCTTCGTCATTCCTTATTTGGCTGTACTGGGTTTCGAATTGATTCGCATTTTCCAAAGGAAAGCCAGGTTCTGGCCAAATGTAATAGGTGTTGCAATCTCTTTTTTGGTGGTTTTTACCGCTCAATTTTACAACAGTACGCTACGAGCAAAGTACGGATCGGATTTTTTAAGTGAGTTATTACCGGCCGACAATTTTGAGGAGATGAAGATCATTCTCGAGAAAATGTGGGAGGTGATGGTCTTGTCCTATCTTTCGGTCAAACACTATTTCCTGATTTTCCTGCTTATAGTATTGGTCTTGATTTCGTTCCTGATTAAAGAAAGAAGTTCGCACAAAGTATTTTCAGGATGGTGGATCATTTGTTTGTTTTGGTTGATCGGGGCATGTTTATTCTGGTTTGCGATGACCAAGCAGTTCTATGCCCATGATTATTATTTCCTGGACACATTCTACCTGCCGATTGTGTTCTTTGTAGCACTATGCCTGGCAATTCTTCCCAAACCGCAATGGCATTACGGAGAACTGGTAATGGGGCTGTTTGTAGCTTATTTTGGAATTGTAGCATTCAAAGAAACAGCTGCTTTTCAAAAACAAAGAAGGGTCTATGTTGCCAATGATCACTTCACCGGCTCAGTCATGAATTTTGAAGGATCCGATGAATTCCTGACTAAATCAGGAGTTTCAAGAGAAGACACTATTTTGGTCATTCACACTTACGGACCAAACATTCCGTTTGTTAGGATGAACCGGGTTGGTTTGGCTGTAGAAGGTCATTCCCCGGATGATATTGACCGAGGATTAAATTGGAAATGGGACTATGTGGTTTTTCAGAAACCTTACTTTATGGAAGAGGTTTATGCAATTTATCCGCAAATTCTTGATAGAGTGGAATCCATTGCTTCAAACGAAAATCTTATTTTGTGCAGAAGAAAGACAGATACGATCCAACAAACACTCATGGATTTCCTGGATGTGAAGCCGGCTTACAAAAAGATTCGTGCGAACTTTGAGTCGGAAAAAGGATTGGAGAATGTCAAAATTGAAGCAGATCCTCAAAACAGTAAAAATCACATTGGCTTAATTGATGAGAATGAAGTTTATGGTTTTGCACATGATTTTACAAAGGATGTTGGTCCGGATACCAAAGGAAGAGTGCTGAAAGTAAAAGGAAAATTTTTACATCAGAATGAGAATCAATTTGGAATTATTGTTGCCTACTCAAAAGGAAATGACCTTTCATTCTATCAAACGATTGATTTAACTTCCTTATCAAAATCCAATGAATGGGCTGAAAAGGAGTTTATTATTTTCCTGCCTCAGCGCCAGTCGAAAGAAGATAAGTTGAGTTTTTACATTCATAATCCGAATAAGAATATTGTTTTGCTGGATGACTTCGAGTTTACGTTTTACAGAAACTAGAATGAACCGCAAAATTTGGGGGAGTTAGTTGGTATGGAAGCATTTGTAAACCGGATAGTGAATTACATGAGTGAGCATGCACTGAATAATCAGAATGCATGTGTTGTTGTTCCTTCCGAGCGAATGATTGCTTATTTGCAACGTGCTTTTTTTGAATTCTATAACAAACCGATCCTCTCTCCGAAAATTGTAACTATCGACAGGTGGATCCAGGATCTGAATCCGGTTCCGGTACTTGATAAAACAAGCTTGCTTTTTGAATTGTACGAGCTTTTCCGAAAGGATCCCGTAGAAATCAATGTAGATTCCTTTGATTCATTCATGGCCTGGGGACAAACGCTTCTGAGCGATTTTGACGAGATAGACCGCTATTTGGTTCCTGCTGATCAGCTGTTTAAGAATTTAAGGGATATCCGGGAAATTGAGAATTGGTCTTTTAACTCGGAGGAATTGTCCAAAGGGCAGATCCAGTTCATGGCGTTCTGGGAGAAATTGAAACCTTATTATTTTGCACTGGAAGAGCAGTTGAAAGCAAAATCCGTTACCACGAAGGGAAAGGCTTATCGTTTTTTTGCAAACAATATCGACCTGGCATTCGCCAATGATAAAGACACACAATTTGTTTTTGCCGGCTTCAATGCACTTTCCGAATCGGAGATCTCTATCATGAAACAACTTTCCATTATGGGAAGGGGACACATTCTCATGGATTCGGATCAGTTCTATTTTAACGATCAGATTAATGAAGCAGGTCAGTTTCAGCGTGATTTGTGTAAAAGACTGGAACTGAAAGCACTTCCGTTTGTAGAAAATAAGCTCAGTACCAAAGAGATGGATATTCGCGTGGTGGAATGCCCGCAATTTACTTCCCAGGCACAGGTTGTCGGAAGCGAACTGAAAAAGTTGAATTCGCAGCAGTTGAATGAGACTCTGGTTCTTTTAGCAGATGAAAGCCTGTTGAGTTCTATCCTGAAACACCTCCCGGCGGAAATAGGTCAGGCTAATATCACGGTTGGTTTACCTCTGAGACAGACTTCGTTGAGATCATGGGTAGACCTGATCTTTCGTCTGCAGGAATCCTTTCTAAGAAGAGGAAACTCCAGTATTTATTACCGGGATTTTATTCAATTTGCGCACCATCCCTTTATCCTGGGGGTTTTATCTGCAGAAGAAAAAAGAGAAATCCAGGAGATCGAATCCCGGATTATTAATCATAACTGGCATTTCCTGGATCGTAAAAAACTGGACCTGAGTGAACGTTTGTCCGAATTGAATCGCCTGATCTTCGAACCCTGGAAAAATGACTGGCTGAGGGGAATCCAGGTGATTCAACTCTTGAATGAAAAACTGGACCTGTGGCTGGAAGAGAAGAATGAATTGGAGCGAGCAATTGTGCGTCGGTTTGCGCATGCTACAATCGTTTTACAGAATATTATGAGCAAGGGATCACCTGTAATGAGTATCTCCTCGTTCAGGAATTTGTTCAATGGAAATTGGAGTAATGAAACCATTGCTTATTTCGGAAATCCCCTGGAAGGATTGCAGATCATGGGACTGCTGGAAACACGCGGATTGGATTTCAAACGGATCTTTGTGTTCGGCTTGAATGAAGGTTCCATGCCACCTCAAAATGCGATCAATACCATTATTCCGATGGATTTGAGAAAGTATTTCGGATTACCGACCCCGCGGGAGAAACAGGGTCTTTTTGCACATCATTTTTACCGCTTACTGCACCAGGCTGAGGAAATGCTGATTACGTATTCAAGCGCTTCGGAATCCGTTGGATCCAGTGAGCCGAGCAGGTATATTCAGCAGATCGAATTGGAATTGGCACAAACGAATCCCGGGATCCGGATTCAAAAATCGTTTTATACAGCCGGAAATAAGGAAAAGGTAGAAACAACATCCATCCGGAAAACAGATGAAATTGTCAACCGGGTCTATGAAGTTCTTCGCGGTGGAGTGAGTTTCTCCATGCTGGATAAATTCATGAGCTGCCCCCTGGATTTTTATTACCGCTACGTTTTACGCTTTGGAGAGGAAAACAAAGTGGAGGAAGATATTGAGAGCAATACACTGGGAACGATCATCCATTACGTATTGGAAAATTTGTTTGCACCTTTTATTGACCGGGTAGATGAATCCGGAAGAAAGATTTCGGGGAAAGTGCTTACCGAAGAGGATTTGTTCCAAATGGAAAAGGAAGTTCCGCTGCTGGTCAGCAAAAGTTTTGCAATACATTTCTCCGAAGATCAGAATTCCTGGCAAACCGGTACTAATCACATCAATTTCGAAGTAGCAAAAGAAATGGTTCAAAACGTACTCAGAAGGGATCGGACTATTCTGAAGGAAAACCCGGAGAAAGCATTATTTATCCTCGGACTGGAAAGAAGGCTGGAAACATTGATCGCAATTGAAAACACCTCAGTTCCCGGAAAATCATTTGAAGTTCGTCTTTCGGGAGTGTGTGACAGAATAGATCAGTTTGACGGCGTACACCGGATCATTGATTATAAGTCGGGAAGTGTGAATCAGGACAAAGTCGAGTTAAAGAAAACAGCCAACCAGGAAAGTTACGAAGAAGCAATTTTGACCAATCGGCGCAAAGGGAATCCGAGCCAGAAACATGTACTTCAATTGCTGATCTATTGTTATCTCTATTACCGGGAAACAGGAATTCTGACTGACCGTGCCGGGATCTTTTCATTCAGATCAATCAGGGAAAGTCCGCATTTTCTGAAATTGCCGGAGGATATCCGGAAAGAAGATATTCCCGGACTTTTGGAACGGATTATTAAGCAAACAATTGCAGATATGCTGGATAAAGAAGTACCGTTTACCCACAACAAAGATTCGAAGTATTGCGCTTATTGTAATTAATTGTTTTTGTAACATTTACGCAATCAAAAAGTTAAGCTTAAAAAGGATGTTATGAAAATTAAGTTAATCTCATTTTGTGCTGTTTGCTTCATTCTTCTGAGCTGTTTTGAAGTGAGAAAAACGGAGATGAAAAAGAATTTGCCTGCTTACGAAGACCTGATTTCATCAGTAGAAGAACAGCGGCTTCTTTTTCAAAAAGAGTATACTAAGGCAGATGAGTCGGCTCGAGACAAAATCGCTGAAAAGGCACAAACCTATCTTTTAACAAGCATTACAAAAGACTTTTTCAGTCAGTGGCAGGGAACCGAATGGGATTTTAACGGAACAACACGTATTCCACGAAAAGGTAAAATTGCATGTGGCTATTTCATTACTACTGTACTTTATGATGCCGGATTTAAAATTCCACGGGTAAAATGGGCACAGCAGGCGTCTGAATATTACATTACCCGGCTCACATCCGATGTGGAACGTTTCAGCAATAAAACTCCTGAATCTATGGAAAGCTATTTCCTGAAACAGCCTGATGGTCTGTACATAGCAGGTCTTGATAATCATGTGGGCTTTGTTTATAAGTCAGGAAATGAAGTCACCTTTACCCATGCCAGTTATTACGATCCGAAAATTGGTGTACAAACGGAAGAGTTGATCGGGGATAACCCATTTGCTAAATCAGCTTACAGAGTTATTGGCCGGATCCTGGACAAAGAAATGATCAACAAATGGATCATGGGAGAAAATTGGGAAGATTGAGCTTGACAACTTACTCCAAATTGGCGTTCTTCAACGTCTCATCGATTCCTTCCAGGTCAGAATAAAACTCTTCGCCGAAAGCGCGAATCAGCGGTTCCCGCAAAAACTTATAGACCGGAACATTCAATTGT
Organism: Fluviicola sp.; assembly: GCF_029266855.1. Classification (GTDB taxonomy): domain Bacteria; phylum Bacteroidota; class Bacteroidia; order Flavobacteriales_D; family Crocinitomicaceae; genus Fluviicola. The sequence goes on along the minus strand of NZ_JAQSWB010000004.1, from coordinate 347,473 downwards.
TCACCACAGGAACAGGCTGGCTTACAAATATCCCATTCTTCGTAGTTTAGTGCAAGGCCCTCACTCAATTTTTTTACACGAATCGGGTATAAATGGCAGGAAATTGGTTTTTTCCAAGTCGTTTTTCCGGCCAGGTAAGCTTGTTCGATCGAACATTTTGTGATTCCTTTCTCATCAAAATAAACAAAAGCACATTCTTTCCCGTTGACCAGGGTGGTGGCCGGTTCATTCCACGGATCAATATAGAAAACACCCGATTGTTTCACAGCTTCAATCCCTTCGGGCCGCATAAATGGGATCACATCATCCAGGATTTCTTCCATGATGTCAACTTCTTCAAAACTCAAGGGTGCCCCGCCGTCACCTTCAATGCAACAGGCTCCTTTGCAGGCATTCAGATCGCAAACAAATTTACGGTCAAACACTTCTGTGGAAATTAATTTATCATCTATCGCTACGATCATAATACAAGTTACTTAAAGTAGTTGACAAGGCCAATTAAATCATCGAATTGAGCATCTGCCAGGATTAGCTTCGGCTCCGGGTGATGTGTTTTCTCAGGGACGCAAAACACGGTCATCCGGGCTGCTTTTCCGGAGATAATCCCGTTTAAAGAATCTTCAATTACCAAACAGCGTCTTGGATCGATATCCAGGTTTTTGGCAGCTGTCAAATATACCGCAGGATGAGGTTTTCCAAATAATTCGTATTCGGCAGAATGAACTGTTTGGAAGAAATGCCTGATTTGCAATGTATCCAGGATGCAATCGATCAAAACCTGGTACGAGGAAGTAGCCAGGCCGATCTTCAAACCTTTTGAAGAAAAGAATTCCAATGATTCTACTACACCCGGCAAGGGAGTGGCGCGTGCTGTAAGTAATTCGATCATGCGATTTACAATGGCGTTTTCCACTTCCTTCGGACTTGCATTTTGCCAGGGAGCCACATGATACCAATAGGCAATTACTTCATCTATGCGCAATCCTACCGTGCGCTGAAAATCCTCTTTCGTAAGCGGACAACCGACACTTTTAAATACATCTTCCATGGCAATTTTCCACAATGGTTCGGAATCTGTAAGTACTCCGTCCATATCGTAGATGACCCCATCAAAATTGCCTAATTTCATTTTTTCTTTTGCGTTGGTTTTAAGATGTATAAGTTTCCTCCGCCCACTATTTTCTGACGTTCATCGGCAACATATATTTTTCCGTTCGAATGAACAGCGATCGCTTCCTTTTGGGTAATTGGGAGCATGGTTTGATGTGATTCGTACTTTGCCCTTCCGTTCTCAAAGGTGTGAATGATCACACGGTTATATGTCAGAAGATATAACTTGCCATTTTGAATATCCGCGGAAGTTGCTGCATCCCTGAACCAATCACGTTTTCCAAGAACCATGTAATACTTCTTCTGAGCTTTATGGGTTCCGGGTTTCGTGGGCAAAGTATACACGTAGCATTTTCCGTCAAAAGGCTCTGAGCGACATTTGGTAAAAAGGTATAAGGAGTCATTGGAAAAACTCAATGCTTCACAATCGAAATATTTTTCGGTCAGCTTGGGAGGAAAGTCTTTTTGTTCGGGGTAAGAGAATTCAATAAACTTTGCTTCGACGTCCTGGTTATCGAGAATTTTCTTTAAACTCAATTTTAAGATCCGGAGATTCTTCCGCGTATTATTATTATTCCCAAAATCACCAATGTAGACGTGCCCTTTTTGATCCAAAGCAATGTCTTCCCAATCCTCATTTTCTGCATTGATAACATCAACTCTGTGCCGGATACTTCCGTCCAGGTTCAGCACGAAAATTTCGGGATCGTTACCACCGTCATTGTGGGCGATCAGGGTACTGTCGTTTGCAAAAACCCAGCCTGATATCTCCTTCAAATCTTTTGGGAGACGGCTTGTTTTTTGCATTGTTGCGGCAACAAGAAGGAGGGGTGCAAATATGAGGGCAGCTTTTTGCATAGTGCAAAAGTAAGAAGAATGATCCAACGATGAATTTGGAAATAAAGCAAAATGGCTATTTTGCAAATTGGCAACATTGCAATATTGCAATGTTGCCAATTTGCAACTTTGTAATTCTAGATCAGAACAGCTTCCACCCAGGATTTACCCCATTCAGCGATCTCCATCTCAGACCATAGTTGAGGATAAAAGACGCGTTTCTGGAAACGCGGAGGAAGATATTTTTGCCAGTTCGTGCCACCGGTAGCGGCAATGTCACCTTTATCTTTCTGCAAATAACGCACGGCAGATTTGTAGTGAACCAAAGGCCAGTTAATATTTACGTTGACATCGTTCTGTTTCAGCACATGAATAACTTCCGGTAATTCCTGGTCTTCAGCCGGAAGACGTAAGTAACACCGCCATAAGTTATCGTTGCGAAGACTTTCACCCATTTGAATGAATTCATCTCGGTAACGATCCTCGAATTGAGTCAACGTCAGTGTTTTTTTGCCGGTTTGCATATCCGTTGCGCCTTCTTTCCAGTAAATGTTCTCAAAAAGCTCGGAAATAGGTTCTTTACCGGTATATTTTTCGCGGTGATCCTTGTGAACCAACTGAAGAAAATCAGTAGAATGAATTTCAATTTTTCGGTACTGTGCAGATTGGAAACCTGAAGCAGGTGCAAGTGCCAGCCTGAATTTCAGGAATTGCTCACGTTGCATTCCGTCTACCATGATCTCGAAACTCTTAGTCAAAGCTTCAAAATAACGATTGATGCGCTGAACATGCTCTACGAAAAAAGAGGCATCTAAATTCTTGCGATCTGAAATTTGCTGAAATTCGTGTAAGCATAGCTTGAAGTACAACTCAGTTACCTGATGGTACATCAAAAACACCATTTCATCAGGGAAATCGGTATATGTTTTCTGCAGCGACAACAATGTATCTACTTGAACATAATCCCAGTAATTTGGCATTCGGGAATACAACAGACTATCCAGGTATGCCACTAAATCCTGACCTTGCGCATCATACTTCGCTTTGAGAAGAGTAATTCTTTCTAAGATTTCAGGAGTTAATTCCATTTATTTTCAGATTTTAGCTAACAAAGATATGCCAAAGCAATGTATTAATCGTGAACAAAAACGTTAATATTTGAACATTTCATTCTTTCCGGCATTTTGTTGACTAAAAGTTTAGCAAGTTACCTGGTTGCAGCTTAATTTATTGACCGCGATGGGTTTTCATCCACCGCGGCACGTTCTTATTTTGCTTTTACCAAATCGTGTTTCAAACCGGACCATTCTACCAAATGCAGTTTGATTGATCCGACAGGAATTTTTGCTTTCACTAAAATTGGAATTCGGTTTTCATCTTTTGTGACCCAAAAACTCAGGTCATCTTGTTTTTTAAATACACGACCGGTTTGAACCACTGGAGCAAATTTCATACAGTTAAACTTTCCTTTGCGAATGGAAATTTTCTCATCACCCAGGTATTTCACTTTCAACGGCCAGATTTCGTCATCCATAAAACATTTGAATTCAAATGTATCACCGACCTTGGCAGATTTGAAATTCAGGGTTCTGGCATAGTAAAAGGACGAGATCATATCCTGAATTCCCGTTGGAGTGGTAAAATCCTTTTCTCCGTTATGCACTTTTTGTTTGTCTTGCTTGAATGCATAATCCTGTGAAAGCTTGTATCCGCCTTCTTCTACTCTTCGAACGAATTGCCATGGAAAAATACCTTTCTTGTCGATATAACTTTCGTAGACATCATTCACCTTGTAAACTGCATTGAATCCGCCCAACGTTCTGCCGGTTCCTTTAATATGGTATAATTCCCTGTTTCCGTTTCCTTTTTTGCTTGTCTCTTTTACTTCGAGAACGGCTTCACCCGCATCTACAAAACCATAGGTAATGCGGTAACGCAACTTCTCTCCGGTCTGAAATGAATTGTTTGAAACCTTAGGTAATGCAACTTCCTGCATACTGGTGGTCAAACCAACCACTATAACGATTGCTGAAGAAATGATCAAACTTGTTTTCATAACTTAAATTCTATTGTTGAAAGAGTTGTTTACAAACCAGATGCCAAAAATTGCATTTTCACATTTTATGGAAATAACTGATTGCCAGTCAAAAGATACACTTTTTTCAAAAGAATCAAAATACCAAGAATCTGGTATTGAGTGACAAGCTTGTTTCAGGTACTTTTGACCTCAAATTTAGTTACTATGAAAAGGACGTTAATCGGGATATTTGTACTTGCTTCAATTGCAGTTACAGCGTGCAAAAAAAACAAAAAGGACGATGAAACGTCAGCTGATCAGTATGCACAGCATAAAACGGACATCAAGAAAACCTATGCCGATATGGCTTTTGCTGTATACAAAGATTCCTACACTTCAGCATTAACGTTGCAAACTGCTTGTCATACTTTGGCTGACAATCCGTCTCAAGCAACCCTTGATGCGGCAAAAACTGCATGGCTGAATGCGCGTGAAATTTACGGCTTAACTGAAATTTTCCGCTTTGTAGACGGACCGATCGACAATACAAATGACGGACCTGAAGGTTTGATCAACGCATGGCCGATGGATGAGAACTATGTGGATTATGTAGCTGGTGAACCGAACTCGGGAATTATTAATGACTTGGTCAATTACCCGGCAATTGATGCTTCTACGATCGTTCAGGCAAATGAATTCGGTGGAGAAACTAAAATTTCTTCCGGATACCATGCAATTGAGTTTTTATTGTGGGGACAGGATTTAAGCGACGCGTCTGCCGGAACAAGACCTTATACTGATTATGTTATTGGCGGAACAGCCTTAAACCAGGCACGAAGAGCAACTTATTTGAAAACAGTTGCAGATTTACTGGTTTCGGCATTGAACCAGGTTAAAAACGCATGGGATCCTGCAATTACAGGAAGCTATTACTATACTTTCCAAGCTTTGGATAACCAAACAGCTTTACGTAAAATGTTTAACTCCATGCGTGTATTGGCCGGAGATGAGTTGGCCGGGGAGCGTATCTACGTTGCTTACGTGAATGAAAGTCAGGAAGATGAGCATTCTTGTTTTTCAGATAATACACACAGAGATATTTACCTGAACGCATTGGCTGTTGAGAATCTGTATAAGGGAAATTATACTTCTCCTTTCGGAAACAATGTAAACGGATATGCTCTGGAAGATTTGGTTGGAACGATCAATGCAGATAAAAATACAACCTTAATCAACCGTTTTTCTGCTACGATGGGATTCATCGCTGTGATGTACGAACCATTTGATCAGGCAATCATTTTAGATGCTGAACGTCCTAAAGTTATGGATGTCGTTACTTCATTGCAAGCTGAACAAGAAGATATAGATGCAGCAGCAGCAGTATTCTCAATTACATTTTAATGAGGCACTTATTCCTGCTTGGAATCGTTTTATCTGTAGTGGTTTTTTCCTGTAAAAAGGAAGAAGCCACTATTGTTTCACCCTATAGTGACGATTCAACATTAATTGACCTGGGAGGTAATTGCAGTACCGGAGACCAAACTTCGTATGCCTTTTCTTATCAGATCAACGGATTGAGCTCAAATCAGTCCCTGATGTTTTTTGTGGGAAATTCTTTTTTTAATCAAAGTTGGGTTCAGGCACCGTCTTCAACAACAGCGCGTGATGGATTAGGACCCTTATTCAATGCAAGATCTTGCTCGGCTTGCCATTTCCGGGACGGAAGGGGTTCACCGCAAGCTAATTCCGGTTTGCTTTTCAGATTAGGAGCTGGTTTTGACAATTCTCCGGATGCTGTTTATGGTGGGCAATTACAGGATTTTTCTCACAATGCGATTAGTCCCGAAGGAGGTATGGGAATTACTTATGTGGAGGAAACCGGTTACTTTGCTGATGGTACAAGCTATTCCTTAAGAAAACCTATTTATACTGTTGCAGGACAAAATTATGGTGCCCTGCAGGGTACAACGGAAATATCCCCGAGAGTGGGACAGCAAATGGTCGGATTGGGCCTTTTGGAGTTGATTTCTGAGTCAGCTATTTTAGCACATGCTGATCCGAATGATGCGGATGGTGACGGAATATCCGGAACTGCAAATTATGTTTCGGATGTTGTTTCGGGAAACCTGCTTATCGGTCGGTTTGGCTGGAAAGCGAACGTTGGTAGTATTGCACATCAGGTAGCAGGTGCTTTTAACGGAGATATCGGGATTACGAGTTCGTATTTCCCCAATGAAAATTATACGGTCAATCAACCGTCTTGCGCAGGATTACCAAATGGCGGAGCGCCTGAAATTGAGGACAACGACCTGGAAGCAGTGATTCTTTACGCAAGAAGTTTGGCTGTTCCTAAAAGACGCAATACTACGGATGTTGAAGTAAAGTACGGAGCACAGTTCTTTAAATCGCTTGGTTGTGTTTCTTGCCATAAAATGAATTATACTACTGGTTTCGGCGGAGATATTGCTCCCCTGAAGAACCAGAAAATAACTCCTTATACAGACCTCTTACTTCACGACATGGGCCCTGATTTAGCGGATAATGTCCCGGATCACCTGGCTACCGGCTCCGAATGGAGAACGCCGCCGCTTTGGGGATTAGGATTGATTTCGATAGTGAACGGACATACAAATTTGTTGCACGACGGAAGAGCAAGATCCATAGAAGAAGCTATTTTATGGCATGGCGGAGAAGCTGAAAAGAGTAGGGAGAAATACAAAAAACTCCCGGCAGCTCAGCGTGGCTATCTCATCAAATATTTACAATCGTTGTAATCAAAGTTGAAGCCTTTATTCTAAGGTGACTCAGCGTTGAAAACCTTGACCGATGCGTCAATGGGAGTCGAAGGCAACCTCAGAGGATCGAAATCTCCGTCCTCCTGTTTTGAGCTTTCCCCTGCGGACTTGTATTGTTGGCAACAGGTTGACTTTCTCCAAACCCTTTTGCAATGATCCTATTGGCTTCAATTCCCTGGCTGATGAGGTAGTTCTTTACGGATTCCGCTCTTCTTTGCGATAAGAGCTGATTCGCATTTTCTTCTCCGTCACTGTCTGTGTGTCCCGCGATCTGGATTTTGAAATCCTTTTTGCGTTTCATAACTTCTACAAGGTTTTTGAGGTGGAAGTAACTTGCTGACTTCAAATCTGCTTTTGCCGCTTCAAATTGTAAATTGGTGAAGGAGAAGGTGGTTCCGGGATCGTATTCGATCAACAGCTCAGCTTCTTCAAAAAATTCTCCGGGCTTAACTGCAGGTATTTCCAGTGTATTGTATTCAATTTCGTCACCGATACTTTGAATCCGGATGTCGTAAATATCTCCGCAGGGAAGCTGGATAACAAATTGACCTGCCGGATTGCTCACACCGGAAAGTGTTTGTTTGGATTTTTGCCCCACGAAAAGGACTTTATCGTTTGCATAAGGTTTGCCGTTGAATCCTTTGACAGTTACTTTTACAGGAGCTTTTGCAACCTGCGCCTGAATTCCGAAGGAAAGAAAAGCCAGGCATAAAGAATAGATCAGTTTCATAAGATTGTTTTTCTTCTAAATGTCGGGTTTATGAAAAAGTAACACTCGAACGAAGCTTTTTCGGAAATGAAAAAACTCTCGGGGAGTTCGAGAATTCTCGAACTCTATTTGTAGCTTGAGTTCGTTAAAACTAGAATTCTAAAATTCGAATGTTGCTTGAACAAAAAAACCCCGACATTTATTGCCGGGGCTATTCAATATGATTAACAAATTTAGTTCTTAATCACCTTCGAAGTCGTTTCCTGTAATTCATTTGCTATTCGCACGAAATACATTCCCGGAGCATAAGCAGTGACCGGAATTTGAATTGAATCCTCCTGGTTCACCAGTTTGTTGGAAATCACTAATTGCCCGGCGCTGTTATACAATTGGATTGTTGTTCCGCTTGTCAATCCCTGTTCGCTCACAATATGGATCAATCCCTGGTCCGGATTATAAGAAATCAGATATTCCAAAGAGATTTCTTCCAGGCCAAGCCCACAGTTAGTTGTAATCTGAATTGGAAACACAATGGTATCTGACCCACATGAATTTTCCGTGATCAATTGAACAGTTACTGCTCCGTCGGCGCCAAAAGTTACCGTCGGCGAAGAGCTGTTTGATGTAGCGGGAGTTCCGCCCGGGAATGACCAGAAGAAATTATCTGCATGTGCAGAATTACTGCCATCGAAAGAAACGGAGGTCGGACAAGCGACTGTACTGTCCACAAATACAATTGTAGCCACGGTTGGATCATCCACATTGATGGTAATGGTTGTCGAGTTACTGCATGCTCCGTTCGTTCCGGTAATTGCATAAGTAGTTGTCACGCTGGGATTTGCCGTAACGTTGTTTCCGGTTGTTGCGGATAAACCCGTACCCGGAGTCCAGGTGATGGAACTCGCTCCTGAAGCAGTCAACGCGGTACTTGCACCGTTACAAATGGTATTATTACCTGCAACACTGATTGTTGGCACCGGGTTTACGGTAATGGAAACAAATGCTGAATCAAACAAAGAACAGCCGCCGCCGATTGTATACAGAATAGCATCGTATGTTCCCGGTGTTGCGTAGGTTACAGAAGCTGTTGGAGCTGAAGGAACAACGGTTGGTGTTCCACCTGGAAAATACCATAATAAAGTATCCTGGTAAGTACTTCCGGCAGCATTAAAATCAACGGAATTCCCGGAACAAACGGTTAATGTACTTGGTGTAATAACTGCTTGTGAAGGGGTATTCGTAAGGAATGGGTGAATGAATAAAGAGGCATTCAAATTCCAGGAACCTGCAGTTCCGTACTGATACCAGATATTGTCTGATTGTTGTTCCCAGATTGCGGAAGGAGTTGTTTGTCCTGCCGAATTACTTACAATACTTAAAGTGTCTTTTACTCCTGCGGTCCATTGTAAGTTTGTCAGATCAACGGAAACGAAGAATTTTTTAGATGCCGGTAATGTAACCGGATTATTTACAAATGCTGCCTCGGTGTAAAAACCGCCGTTTACATCGTTCATGATTTGACCCATTGTCAGGTTGGTCGTTCCTAGCAGCGTTCCGGGTGTACCACTGGTTCCGTCGTAAACTTTAATAGGAACGATCTTGGATGGAGTGGTTGAATAAGCGAGTCCGAATGCCAGCCATACATTGTTCAAAACGGTATTTGGGGAAGCAGATGCATCAAAGTACATGGCTTTCTGTTTGTCCAGGTATACATTCATTCCGTTGATCCAGCCATCTGATCCGAGAGTAGCGCCTGTGTAATAATTAGATCCTGTCCAGCCGGCTGGCGTCGGCAAATTAATCCGTTCACAGACTGCGGCAGCACTTACTGTAATATACCCGTTTTTGGTTTCTGTGTCTGTGCCGTTTGCATTTGTTACAGTGAGTGAAACGTTATAAGTTCCAGGTGTATTGTAGGTTATCGATGGAGGATTCTGTCCGTTAAATGAAGCAGGTGTTCCACCGGTAAAGGTCCAGTTCCACGATGTCGGATTGTAAGTGCTCAGATTGGTAAACAAAACAGAACCTCCGGCGCTGATTGCTGTGAAGTTGGCACTGAAATCGGCAACGGGTGGATTATTCAACGAGGTTGAAACACAGGCCATAGCTGCAGCCGCATCAATTCGCCCGCTTCCAAGTTCACCGATAAAAGAAGGATTTTGAGCATCTATATTCACAGCTGTTGTGAGTAAGCAGTTAATCAAATCGGAATTCGGCATGTTGGGATTCAGTGATTTCATTAATCCCGCCAAACCTGCTACCATTGGCGAAGCCATAGAGGTTCCGGATTTATTGCCGTAAGAATTTCCAACGGTTGTACTGTAGATATTATTTCCGGGAGCGGAAACATCGATCCAGGAACCGTAATTGGAAAAGCTGGCCTTGGTATTTGTACTTGTCGTTGCAGCTACTGAAACAACATTGTTGTAAGCTGCAGGATAAAATTGAGTATTCACGTCATCATTTCCGGCTGCAGCAATCAGGATACAACCTTCGCCTGCCGCATAATTGACAATGTTTTGAGCAGTGGTTGAAGTTCCCGGTCCGCCCCAGCTCATATTGATAACGTCTGCTCCGCTTACCGCGGCGTATAGAATTCCGTCATAACCATTGGTAACCTGGCCAACTGTGGTGGTAGATTTTACACACATCAGTTTACAGCTGAATCCGATAGAGGCAACACCGACACCATTGTTAGAGCGCGCAGATACAATTCCTGCAACATGTGTTCCGTGATCAAAAGAACTGCTCGGTGGATTTGGATTATTGTCATTGCTGGCAACGTCATATCCGTTGATGTCATCAATATACCCGTTATTGTCATCGTCAATGTTATTTCCTGCAATCTCACCGCTATTCACCCATAAGTTAGGTGAAAGGTCTGCATGGGTCCGTTCAACGGCATCATCGACAATAGCAACTACAACATTACTGCCGGTAGAAAAGTAATTCCAGGCAGTCGGGGCATTAATATTTGATAAACCCCATTGTGAGCTGTAAGAAGGATCATTCGGAGTTAAACACATCCGGTCAAGCGGAACTTTCTCGGCATATTCAACACCTTTCAGATTTTCCAGGTCTTTGATACATTTCTCTATATCCTGGATGGATGAGAATTCCAATAAATAGGTGCGCTGCAGGATTTCCGAATTTTTTGCCGCCGCAAATGGTTTGGAAAGATTGATAAATCCGTATTTGGAAACAACCTGGTTCAGTCCTGGAATGGATTGAACAGGAATTTTGCTTGGATTTTCTTTGAGTGGCTGGAGGATTCTCACCTCCTTGTCAAGTTTAAACCAGATCTTTCCGTCCTGGTAATTTACATGTACAGTTTGTGCAAATAAACCGAACGGAATAAAGGCTAGTAGTGAGAGTAGTTTTTTCATAAGTCTTTAATTTAGCAGATGCAATTTACGATAAATTGTTCATTTCCAAAAGTTCTGAATTGAAGACTTGGTTAGTTGGATATGAAGCGAGGATGTTCCATAGATAAGAGTCCGCCGCGGCGGACGAAGACTGAGGTTCCGTCTCACTCGATCCGAAGCGATCAGACTGAGGCTCCGTCTCACAAGACGGAATGCCGAGGGACATAACGTAGATATAGCATAGATATAGCATAGATATAGCATAGATATAGCATAGATATAGCGACGTTTGTATATATATTTAACACCCATACAATATATTTAACCGCTAATAACAAACGACTAAAACCTATTGCCCGATGCTTGTTCGCTATTGCCTATTCCTCCCATTGGCGCGAGGCTCTGGCTCGTGCCACTATTTCTTTTAGTCTTAACGTCCTAAAGTCCTAACATCTAATTCGCAATAAATAAGTCCTATCTTTAAAACCAGCAATCGTTTATTCATGAAAATCATCCGGTTTAAAATTCTATTCGTCTTTTTAATTTCTTTTTTAGTAGGGTTTTGCTTCCATTTGTTCAAATGGACGGTTCAGGAAAGTATCGTGTTGGCCTGGCTCACATTTGGAATTTTGTACCTGCTGGAAAGCTTGTTTACTGTTATCCGGATTCCTTCAAATCAAATTATGTCCCGTGCAAAGGATGAAGATCTGGGTGTGTGGATGCAGTTTATCCTGTTAATTATAACCTGTTCGACCGCCTTGATAGCGATTATCTTCTGGAATAGTGACAATAACATTCATTTCAGCAAACACAGTGTGATCCATGAAGTTTTCTTCATATCATCGATTATATTGGCTTGGATGGTATTACACCTCTCTTTTACTTTTCGCTATGCTCATTTATATTACGGGGATGAAAATGAGAAATATTCAAAACATGCCCGCGGATTAGATTTCCCGGGAGAGGCTCACCCGGATTATTTCGATTTTGCCTACTATTCCTTCACGATCGGGATGACTTTCCAGGTTTCCGATGTGGTGATTAAATCCAAAGGATTGCGCCGGCTCACCCTGGCCCATTCCCTGCTTGCGTTTTTCTTCAATACCATTTTGATCGCCATCACGATCAATGAGATTATTAATTTATAACCTTATCCTGCAACGGGCGGAATTATTTCCTCCTCCTTTTCCGGGAAAACAATCGTCCGTTCCAATTCTCTTGTAGGAATAAATGGCTTGCTCGTTAAGGGAAATAAATCCATCAGTTCACCGCTATAGTAAAACTCATAACACAATCCCCCGAAGGTGTATTCTTTATCTCCCACTTTGAAGGTTGATCCACCCACCGAAGGGTTTTTCTTCGGTTTGCTCTTTTGGAAACCCAGGTTGTAAAGTGTTCCCAAAATTTCAGGTCGGTAAGCTAATGTAAATCCTTCTCTTTCCCAATGTGCCTGGAATTGACGCAGGAAAAAAGCGGTATATAAATACGAATAGAAATGATCTCCGCCTTTCATCAAACGCTGGATCGTTAAATGCTTGTGGGCTTCGATCGTATCATTCACAAGTTCAGGAAAGGAATCTTTTACGTTCAAACAGTTTTGATAATAATCTCCGGGATAAAAGGGACTTCCTTTTTCATACAGGTTCCGCTCAATTTTCAAAGCTGTATTTTGAAGGATTCCTGTAACGCCATATCCTCTGTTGGTCGTCAGGATCAATCGGTTGTATGGAACAACATACTTTTTGAATTGTTCACGTGAAGAGTTAAACATCCGGATTTGTTCACCGACCAAACACATGACAATGAGCCTGGACTCGACACCTGTAATGCGGGAGACAGAATCGATGGCTGCACTGTCAGCCCTTACAACACTGCAGAATTCCTTCCATTCCCGGTAGTTTGCCCATGGGTAAACGGAAAGAGAAGCTTCATCCGCCTGTTTTTCAATGCGCTGCAGTTCCTTTTGGTAGCCTTTATGGTTTTTCATGCGGAGATTTGCTGCGTCAAGCATACGCAATGCTATGGTAACATCTCCGGTGCGTTGAAATGCATCCAAAATAATTTTGGCGTTGTGCGGATAATATTTTGCAAGCAGCCCGACATTTTGGTACATCAAACGTTCCTGTTTGGCAAAGGTCAGACTGTCTGTTTGAAATCCCTGGTTGTATTTTCCGGCCATCTGTGAAAAATAGCGGCTGTTCAAATCTACGTTTCCACCGTCATTGGTCCATTTCATTTTAACGGCTACCGCAACACCGATCAGTCCAAGGGCGATTGTTGCAAGCCCATGAATCAAAACAGAGTAGCTGATCCTCAGCCATCTGCGTTTGCGTTTTTTAGGAAGTTGAACGGGTGGTGTAAGGACAGGAGAATCTGTAGTATCCATGTTTAAGTTTCGAGTATGAGCCCTCTTACGGGAAATTTTCTGAAATGTTATATTTTGGCTCAAAAGTAAGTTATTTTGAGAGATTCTTCTTTTTTAGGATAATAGAAATGCAATTAACCCCGGAAAAGCCAACTAAAGTTATTTTGTACTTTTAAACCGAATGCAGCGTATCATAATTACTATCTACGGATCGAAATTCCGGGCCTCAGAAGCAATGCTTTTTTTGTTCTTACTACTCCTGCCTACGTTTTCGACTGCGCAACAACCTGCTTATTTTATTCTCGGGGAGCAGCAATTCAGAGGTGTGCAGGTTTATAATGTGACCCAAGACAATAAGAACAATTATTATTTTGCCACCAGTGATGGAATCTATCGATATGACTTTTACAATTATGATAAAATTGAATGTGAAAGTGCGAAAAGTAATTCGGTGTTTAGCTTTGTTAATGACAAAAACGGGACAATATACTGCCACAACTTAAACGGTCAGATTTTTCAAATTAAGAATGGAGTATGCAATCTGTTCTACGAACTTTGTAAAGATGATACGCACTCAGATATCAGTTTGTCTATCTCTGACAGGAATGAGTTAGTGATTTCAGGTGGGAAAGTAATTGTACTGAACAGCAAAGCGAAAGTAGTTCAGAAATTTACGATTAATCGGTTCCTGGCACAGCCGTTTTCTCTGCAAAATGGCACTTTGATCTTTCATGCTACCTATAGCAATAATCTCTTAACCTATGCTGCCGGTAAATTTAAGCGAATAACAGTGTCTGTTCGTTCCGGCAAATTACATCCTGATTCACATCTGCGTTTTTTTTCTATCGGATCAACCAATTACGCAGTGGATCTGCGCAACAAACAGGCATATAAATACAATTTCAGGAAACAGCAGTTAACAGCTCACTCGACCAGTTTTGAATTCAAAGCGGGTGAGGCTATGCGTATTTACCCTGTAAAGAACGGGGCATGGATTGCCGGAACACTTCCAAGTACAATTCTTTTGGATAGTAAACTTGTTCAAAAATCGAATGACCAGTTCTATAAAGACTATTTTGTTTCTGATGTCTATGAAGACCATGAAGGGAACACACTGATCAGCACTTTTGACAAAGGAATTCTGGTGATCCGGGATTCAGACATACCGGATGTGATTCGGGCATTTCGTGACGATCCGGTAACATCCCTCTCCGATGACCTGGATTTAGGCCTGCTCCTGGGAACAACCAAGGGTGCTTTGATGAGTTATAAAAACCAAACGTTTTATTCGATTACTCATGAGGGGACACACCCGATTGAGGGGATTTACACGCACCCAAAAAGCAATTTCATACTCTTTGATAATGGGTATGTGCGGGCTTACAATAAAAAAACAAACCAACTGCTTGATATCACGGAAGCATCATTGAAGGACGTTGCGTTTATTTCTAAAAGCGAGAGTTTCCTTGGTACTGGCAGGGGTGTGCTTCGATGTCGCATGAAAAACAATACGTTCCTGGTTGAGTCAGTAAATGGCTTAACCAACAGGATTTACTCATTGGCTTATCATGTCAGGAATCAGGTCCTTTTTGCTTCTACTTCTATTGGACTTGTTTGCAAAAACGCTTCAGGAGAAATCAAATCGATCCGTTACAAAGGGAAGGAGATTTTCCCTGTTGACCTGCTTCTGGATGGAGATTTACTCTATGCCAGCACCAATAACAATGGGATCCTGGTAATAAAAGAGGGGAAAGTAATCTCAACGATTCCGATCTGGATAAAAGGAAAACGGGAAACCCTGGAAAAGATCCGGCTTCAAGGTCAAAACATTCTGGGTAAAACATCCAATGGCTTATTTGTATTTGACCGAAACGAAGGTATTTTAAAAACCCTGCATTCACTCTTCGGGTTCTCCAATCAAAGTGTGATGGATTTTACGAGTAGTGGAGACACCTTTTGGGTAAGTCATTTTGGCGGGGTGCAGCAAATAGATTTACCTTATGCAAAACGCTCTTTTCATTTACCACCACTTCTGCTCAAATCTGTTAAGGTCAACGATCACCTGATTGATCATAACACCAATAAACACTTTACAAGTAACCAACGAAAACTGGTATTTGAATTGTCTATTCCAACTTTGCGCAGCAGAGAAAGTATCCAGTATCATTATAAACTCCTTGGCTACGATACACAATGGAACACGAATGAGAGCGATGAGAATCGCATCACCTATAATGCACTTGCTCCCGGAAATTACACCTTAAAAGTAAATGCTGAAATTAACGGCAATTACACGGACGAAATCACTTACTCGTTTTCCATTGCTTCACCGTTCTACCTTAGCTGGTGGTTTATCGGTTCCATGGCATTGATATTTATTGGAATTGTATTTATTATCTATCGTTGGCAATTGAGGATCCAGCAAACAAAATCAAGACAGCTTAACGAGTTAAATGCATCAAAACTCACTGCTATTCAATCGCAGATGAATCCGCACTTCATCTTCAATGCATTGAATTCGATCCAGGACCTTGTTCTAAAAGGAGATATTGAACATTCTTACTCATACATTACCACTTTCTCTAATATGGTGCGCAGAACATTGAGCTATTCGGAGAAGGACTTTATTGAATTTGAAGAGGAAATAAAACTTCTGGAATTATACCTGTCCCTTGAAAAATTACGGTTTAAAACAGATTTCACTTATTCTATAAATTCCATTAATGCCGATGGAGTATTGATTCCACCGCTTTTAATTCAACCATTTATTGAAAATGCGCTTGTACACGGATTACTTCATAAAGAAGGCCCCAAACACTTAAGTATTTCTTTCGAATTGAAGCAGGATTTAATTTGCACCATTGTTGATAATGGAATCGGACGCGAACGTGCAAAAGCCATTCGTCTTAGACAACGTGCTGACCATGAGTCTTTTTCAGGGAAGGCTATTAAAAACCGCTTTGAAATTTTAAGCGAAGTGCTTCAGGGAAAATTCGGATATGAATACGAAGATTTGTTTGAAAATGGAGAAGCCTCAGGAACAAAAGTGGTCTTGCGAATTCCCGTTGAACACAGTTACTAACACCGTTACTGAAATAAATATGGCTATTGCTGAATAGGATCAACGGAATCTAAAGAATGAAGTTAAGTTTGTACGCGTGAAGAAAATAAGGGCCATATTAGTCGATGATGAAGAAAGTGCAAGAGATGTGCTTGAAAATTTGTTGAAACGATTTTGTCCGGAAGTAGAACTTTTGGCGAAATGTACTAACTTGGAACAAGCCGTTGCCAGCATCCATGAACTCCATCCTGATTTAGTCTTTCTCGATATTGAAATGCCGAATTATGCCGGCTATGAAATCGTAAAGTTCTTTCCTGAGATTAATTTTGAACTCATTTTCGTAACAGCCTACGATAAATATGCTATTCGTGCTTTTGAAGTTTCCGCCATGGATTATCTGCTCAAACCCATAGACATTGATCGATTAAAAAATGCGGTCAGTAGGGTGATGAAGCAACGGGAAGTCGAACACCAAATTCAGCGGATTGCACTCCTAAGTGAAACCCTGGAAAGCAAGCGACTTAAAAATCTGGTAGTGACAGATAAAGGGCAGCAGCACATCCTGGCAATCGACCATATTGTTGCCATAGAAGCACAGGAATCTTATTGTATTATTCACTATTCGGACAAGACACTTGTTGCCAGCAAAAACCTCAGGCATTTCGAGACAATGTTGGAAACAGAACCCGCATTCTTTCGTGTTCACAAATCGTGGATCATTCATAAAGCCTTCCTGAAAACCTATTCCAAATCAGAATTGACCATTCACCTTGAAAAGGGAATCGTAGCCAAACTTTCCAAATACAAAAAGGCAGAATTTGAAGCCTGGTTGTAAATAATACATCCGCAATTGGGTTTCAGATTTCTTTAAGGACGTAATTATTTTTCATCCATTCCTGAACTCAATGGTCTGTTCCTGAACTTTTTTAAAGATCACCGAAAGAAGCACTTATTCTTGCTCTATAAAACAATTAAAGGACAGAATATGAAGAAAATACTACTTTCAATGGGCTTTGCCGGCTGCTTACTTCAAACTACAGCGCAAAGCTTACAGTTTGTCAGGCAAATGGGACAAACAGGTTACGGAGAAGGACACTCTCTTACATTGGATAATGCAGGAAATATATTTACAGCAGGGCGTTTTGCCGGTGCTATAGATTTCGACCCGAATGCCGGAATCACCAGTTTATCTTCGATTGGTACCGTGGATGCTTTCGTGGCACGTTATGATGCCCAATCTACACTGATATGGGCAAAACAACTGGGTGGATCCGGAGGTTTTATAGAAGCTGAGGAAATTGCTCTTGATGGAAACAACAATGTTTACGTTGTCGGACAATTTCAACTATCAGCAGATTTCGATCCCGGAGCCGGAACGGTTTCCATGACAAGCAACAGTGCTAAAGATTTGTTTATTCTAAAACTGGATGCATCCGGAAACTTTCTATGGGCCAGGCAATTTGGTGGCGGGTCCGGTATCAACGAAGGGCACTCACTTGCAGTAGACAATTCGGGGAATGTTTTCCTGGGTGGCTACTTCTCCGAAACAGCCGATTTCGATCCCGGAGCAGGAGTAACAAACCTGACAAGTTTTGGACAGGGAGACGGATTCATTGTAAAACTGGATGCGGCAGGAAACTTTGGATGGATAAAACAATTTGGCGGGACAAATGATGACCTGATCCGATCAGTGAAATTGGATAGCTCCGGAAATATTATTTGTACGGGGTCATTTTGGGGAACTGCCGATTTTGATCCCAATGCCGGAACGCAGAATTTGAATTCGTTCGGGTCATTAGACATCTTTGTTTTAAAATTAGACCCAAGCGGCAACTTTACATGGGTGAAACAATTCGGTGGAGCAGGCGGAGATCAGGGATACTCGGTCGCATCAGATGCCAGCGGAAATATTTATTCTGCAGGATACTTTACAGGAATAGCAGACTTCGATCCAGGTGCAGGAACTTCTGAACTGACTGCAGTGGGAGTGGCAGATGCATACGTTTCCAAATTGGATCCTTCAGGTAATGTAATCTGGACAAAACAATTGGGCGGAGACGGTGCTGATTATCCACTGGAACTGACAGTAAATGCTGCAGGAAAATCATACATCATCGGACAATTCGGAGGAACTTGTGATTTCGATCCAGGTGCCTCAATGGCTTCTTTGACCTCAAACGGCGGGTCCGATGCTTTTGTAACAATTCTCAATTCCGATGGCAGTTATTCATACGCTATGCAGCTTGGCGGAACCAATGCTGACTATGGTTTTGATATTGCAATAGACAATGACTCATTCTACTCAACCGGATATTTCCAGGGAACTGTTGATTTTGATCCGGGTGTGGGAACTGTTTCTTTAACTTCCGGAGGATATGACATTTACCTTCATAAGATGAGTCAAACAACTTTGAATATAAACGAATTAACAATGGAAATTGATTTGGAAGTGTCGCCGAATCCGGCCAATAGTGTTTTATCAATTGAAACTGTGGGAACCGTCCAATCAGTTTCTGTTTATTCCACTACCGGATGCTTGTTGTTTATGCAAAACAGCCCAACGATTTCGGTTGAGCATTTGCGTGCCGGAGCTTACATTTTGGTCGTAATTACGGATTCAGGTGTTGGAACGACGCGTTTCATCAAAGAATAGCAAAATGTATTTTAATAGGTAAATGAAAAGGGATTCTTGCAAGAATCCCTTTTTTTGTTTTGCTAAAAAAGCATTGAACAAAAAGAACGGTTGAGTGTATTGTTTTGAAATGTTTTCGATGAAAATTAGTCTGCTTGCCTTATTCCTTATCCCTGTTTTGCTTCACGCACAATATTACTTACCCGATTTGAAAATCCCGGGGTTAAAACCCACTTTTTACGAGAGTCTCCAATCAAAAACCGCGATACAAACAAGCCCGGATTTTCAAATGAAAGGCCCGGTGAAAACTGTTTGTGAAACTGTTCATTCGCTGAAGACAAATGGAGCAGACAGTTCTACCTGCCTGAAAGCAGAATACCTCTTCTCAGGAAAAGGAAAGCTTGTGAAGTACTGGGAAGATTCTGCAAGCACGCTACATAACTCCTATGAAGTTATTAACAGGGTAATAAACACGTATGATTCAAGTGGAGTAGTGCTTCTTGAAACAATTCGCTGGACCGATAGCGGACAAAAGTCAAAAACCGTGATACAATTTAACAAGCAGGGATTCAGGGAAAAGGAAGTTTATACGTGTTATGATTGCGAACAAGGATGGAATAAGAAAGACCCTTTTTATGACAGCATTTTTGATTATACGCTGGATTATCAATGGAGCCCGGACTTTGACAGCGTCAGTTTAAAATACCAGTATGTGAAACAAAAATCTCCTTATCAGCGAAATCAGGATAGGTTGTATTCATTTGTAGGAGAAATCAACGACAAGAAAAAGGACAGCACAAAAGTCAGGGTAGAAATGATTGAAGGTATTGGTTCACGTTGGAATTTTGTAGATGAGTATGAGTACGATTCCCAAAGGAGAATTGTCAAATGGATCATTTGGGATTACGAAGTGAAAAGCTCTGTAAATTCTCATCAGATGTTTGAATATAAACACAATGAAAAAGGAGAATTAACAGAAATCAAACATTCTTCCACCGGTCGCTCACCTGATTACAATCAATTTGTGTTGAATTCCCAGGTAGAGATCACCTACACTTCCTACGACAAATATGGAAACTGGGTTGAGCGGGAAGTTAAAGTGACTTCCTCAAATTATGGCATGCATGATATTCGTCGTAATTCAAGTTATTGTTACAAACGGGAGTTCAGTTACTATTAATTTTTCCTGCTGTTTTGTTTACCTTTCCCCATTCTTAACACAACCAGTAAATTCAGCAATGGAGAAACCTATTTACGATCCCCTGGAAATCAAAAAAGAGCTTGGAGTTCTTTACAAACATTTCCCCGAGGTGAAACGCCTGCTTCGGACCTTTGGTTGTGACGGGGTAACAGCAGAGGACCTGTTCCAGGAAGCTTTGATCATTTACCTGCGTAAGAAAAACGATCCCGATTTTGATTTTCAATTGGCCCCGATTCATTTTATCAAGCAAACCTGTAAATTGTTGTGGTACAATTCCGCACGTAAAGAACAAAAGCACGGTGCTACCGATCTGAAACTCGATGTGGAAGAAGTTCCGGATTCCTGGATGGAGAAAGAATTGCAATACAAGCAACTCGAAACCGCACTAACGAAAATCGGAAAACAGTGCAAAGAATTGCTGCATTTGTTCTACGGCCTGGGATGGAACATGGTCGACATTGCCAACAAACTTGGCATGAGAAACGATAAAGTTGCCAAAGCGCAAAAATATCGCTGCATCCAAAAAGCAAAGGACTTGGTGCAGGAAGCCCAGTTAAGTTTTGAATCATCTAATCAATACTAGGCCATGGAAACAAATTGGAATCAATTGATCGAGCGTTATTTGAATAACGAGCTTTCAGCAGAAGATAAAGCAGCTTTTGAAACTGAATTACAGGGAAATCCGGAGCTAAGAAAGGAATTTGAATTACATCAATTAACCAAAGAACTGATCCTGCGAAACTCCTTGCGTACATTGGTGAATCAATCGGGGAAATGGTTTCACCTGAAGAAGATCCTGATAAACAGTGGAATCGCATTGGTGATCGCCGGGGCTTTGACAGCCGCCGTATATTTTGTTGCTTCTGGAGGAAATAAGTCGAATAAAAAGGAAACACCGGAACTAATGGAGAAATCCATGATCGAAAACCTGGAGAAGTATCTGGCCTTCGAAAACGTCAATCCGGAATACTTCAAATTCACCGGAGAATCGGATGTGTTTTTATCTGCAAGCGGAGTTTTATTGAGTATTACAGACAACTCTTTTCTATTGGATGGCAAGCCTTATACCGGGGAGGCAATCGTACAATGGCAGGAAGCACAAAAAGCCTCTGATATTGTAAAGGCAGGATTGAGCACGATTTCAGGTGACAAATTACTGGAAACCCAGGGAATGTTCAGCCTGAATGCCTTTACACCCGAAGGAAAGAAACTTGAATTGACAAAAGAAGGAGTGTATGTGCAGGTTCCGGTCGATGAACTGAAAAAAGACATGAAACTCTTCACCGGAGTTCCTGGGAAAAACGGCACAATCGATTGGCAAAACCCCGAAGAACTGGAACGCTTACCCAAACCGAAAAACATGGCAAGGATGGATCTGTTTCCTCCGAAATACGAACCAAAACTCAATGAATTGAAATGGTTTACGGAAAAAACCAAACGTGATAGTTTGTATTTGAGTTTTGAGGAGAATTTGTCGGAAGCGCAATTTCTGTGGGGATCCGATACTGTGTCATCAGAGCAACAAATAAAAAGAAGTGTAAAAGAAAACCGAAAATCTAGTACTTTACAAGGTATTGAAAAGCCTGAAGACATGGTGCGCTGGAGTTTTTCAGTGGAATATTTGAATAACAATGAAGTAAATATTGTTGCTACGGTAAATCTGGAAGAAAATTGGATGGTTGGGATTTTGAATAAATCGATATCACCATTTACAATACCAACTAGGTTTAGGTTGGATAAATCCCCGGATTTTGCGTTTGTCGGAGAAGCTAAAGACCTCAGCCCGATTGCTTGGGCAATTGATTCTGAAACTGCTGAAAAGTATCAGATCAAAAAATATTGTAAGGAAATGGCAATCTACGAAAGCAGTTTACTTGTCTTCAAACAGAAAATTAAACTGTTAAGAAGAGGTGAATTCGAGATTTCCGGAAACTTTTCATGTCAGGTTTGTAAAGCTCAATCACAATGTTTACCTCCTTATTTAGGTGAATTTACTGTGCAGGTAAGTTCAAATGTTGAATCAAACAAGCATATTCCACCCTCCAAAGTCCTCGCCATCTGGAACAAAAAGTTCAACAACACGAACCTCGCAACCCAGGATTTCGAAGACCGCATGAAAGCGATCCATGAAACCTGCAACGAGAAAGTCTTTGATGTGTATGCGAAAAATCTGAACGAGCCTTTATGGAAATTGGATCAGCGGGTTGTGAAAATGGGTTATCCGGAATTTCAGGTCTTTGCAGATCAAAAAGTAGGAGCTGTCCGGATCAATGATGGACACCAAAAAAACCTGGATGCATTCTATGAAAAAGCAATTGAATCGATTCGTGAAAAGGGAAGGCAAAACTTTCAAACGGCTCGGGGAAGGGAACGCCTTTGGGATACCGAAGTTCAAAAAGAACGGGACAATGAAGTGCTTCGAAAAGGCTTGCGGGAATCAGCCAATCTGAATGAGGAATATGGATTCAACCTGGCAAATGTGGGGAAACAATTAGGGAAAACATTAGGTTTTCAAATCCATAATGGTGGACCGATTGTCAATATTGATAAATACGTATGGGATGCAACGGTAGCTCGTCAGTCGACCGTAATCACGGATCCTGAAACCGGGAAAACCGCTCGGATCACTTACGAACCACTTTCTCTTGAGGTAAAGGAATCCGGGAAATACAATAAACTCTATCTATACCTTTTCTCAAAGGAGATCAACAGTTATCAGCGTTTGGATTTCAAAAACGGGAAACTGGATTATAACCTGAATGGTGATATGAATTACCGTGCCTTCGTTGTCGGAATGAATGAAAAAGGTTATTTCTATCATCAGATCAATGAACTGAAAGCAGAAGATTTAGGCATGATTTCTTTGGAAGAGATCAGTGAAAAAGAATTCGATAAGCGGATCAATACCCTGAATGAGCATCGAACGGATAAACCAATGAGTTTAAAGGATGAATTGAAGTGGTTGTTCAAGGAAAAAGCGAATTATACTGTTCAAAAGAAACGACGGGAAAATGCTGCTTTCCGCAGAGAGATCCGCCCGACGATTTATTCGTGCGGACAAAGTGAAATACCAGATAACACCAGTATACTCGTTCAATGAAATGATTTTTGTCTACGTTGGGTGTGATTGATCGCGCCCAACATAATTTCTTTTCCGCAAATGCACAAATAAAATGCTCGCCTATCGGTCTCGCTGTTGAAGATTACCGTTCTGATAAAATGACTCTCTTATATTGGAGTTTGGATTTTCTGAAATTCACCAATACTCCGACTTCCATGCCGGAAACAGCTAAGTAATTAATAGTTTGTTCGAAATGCTCTTTGCAGAAATCAGAGACTGCCTTTACTTCTAAAATGATGGAATCGAAAACAACAAAATCGGCGTAGAATTCATGTGGAAGTATAGTGTCTTTGTATTTTACCTGATAACGTACTTCCCTGGCAAATGGTATTCCATTTTTTTTGAATTCATATTCTAAAGCATCTTTATAAACAATCTCAGAAAACCCGAATCCAAGTTCAGAATGAACTTCCATACAAGATCCGATTATTTCATAACATTCGTCTTTCAGTAGATAGTGTTCCATTCTAATTAAGTTAATCAAAAAGATCGTTGGATCCAACTTAATTATTGGGTTAAGAGCATAGGGCGACTGGTAAGCGCCCTTAAAATTTGTGCATTTGTGGGAAAAATTAGGACGTGACATAGCACGTCCTAATTGGTTTTCATTTCGCATAAACAGGATCGGATTACTGTTGAATAATCAATCGTTGCGTATGTAATTCTTTGTTATTGGAAATCAATGAAACAATGTACATTCCCGGATCAAGGGTCCCTTTTGCCAATTCCACTTTATCCAAATTGCGTGTCGTTAATTCCACGGTTTTAATAAGTTTGCCATTCATATCGAAGATCATGATCGATGATTGTGCAGTCGGATCAATTCCTGTAAACCCGATCGTAACGACATCATTGCTTGGATTGGGGTGAATAGTCATGGTACTTGAAGCGCTTAACGGATCCAAATTTCCGGATTGAATATCTTTGATACGTGACAACTCATCCTGCAAGTTCGCAATGGTTGTTTGCTGTTCCTTAATTGCTTCGACCATAACCGGGATCAAAGCTGTATAATTGACTGCTTTGTAACCGTTTTCAAGTGTATATACCATTTCAGGCAATACCTTTTCCACTTCCTGTGCGATGAATCCAAGTTGTTTTTCGTCACCGAATCCCATATCCGGGTTACGGGCTTTGTCCCAATTGTAAGCCACTCCGCGCATTTTCAATAGTTTATCCAGTGAACCTTCCAACTTTGTGACATCTTTTTTGAAGCGGGAATCTGAAGTGATGAGGTAACCGTCACTCATTGTGATCCCGTTTACTTTCAGTTTTAAAGTCCCGGATGTTACTGTTGCCCATGGTCCCGGCTGAACGTTATTGGTCAGTGTTACTGTGAAGGGGAATGGGCCTGTAGTTCCGATTCCAACTGAGGCACCATTGTCGTAGATTTGCGAACAGCTATAGCTGCTGCCATTGAATTTCGGAACAAAATTGGTGGTAAAACAATTGTTTATTGCAACGTTGCCCATACCGATTTTACTGTCGTATACATAGCCGTCCGAAGGATCGATTACCAGGAGGTTTCCTTTACCGGTTTGTAAGTTTTCAAAACGCACATTGGAATTGGTCCCGGGATCAAGCGGTTTATAAGCGGCATCCACGTGCAGGGTGGCTGTCGGGGCAGAGGTATGCAAGCCAAAATTACCGGTTGCTACCATTGTTCCGATTTCCAGGCTTTGTGATGGAATCCATGAATCAAACTGGAAAATGAGGCGATTGATATCCGGAGCCATATCTACATTGTCACCAAAAGCGATGATAGCGTTGGCTTCATTCCAATTATCGAAGCGTAATCCGAAAAAGGCTCTGTCGGTCGACCAGTTGGAAGTGAACCCGTAATAATTACAATTTGCCGGTGGGAAACTGGCCACATCGCAGGTACCGATGTTCGCCCATTGCGAAGAAGCATCTCCGTAAATTCCGCTTTGGAGATGACCGAGCCGGTTATCAGCGCCGTTTGTACCGTCAATCACCCAGTCATCGCCACTTGTGCAAATGCTGCCTGTAGGAAAATTAACTAATTGTGCTTGTGCGTTGCTACCTAAAAAGAGAACGGTAGCCATGAGTGCCACAGCACCCATTTGGTGAATTCTTGTTTTCATATGAATAGTGTTTAAATGAGGGTATAAGTTACGGGGAATGGATTGACTCCTGCAAATTTTTTATGTTAAAAATGAAGTGTTATTTTATTGAAAAACAGATTGTTATCCTTAATTCGCTTGTGTATTGAGGTAGGGGAAGCAATATTTTTTAGTTGCTAAAAGCAAAATATTCTGCTTAAGAGAAGGTTACGGCTGGTAGGGGGAATTATGTACCTTAATCAGGCAGCGACAAAATAGTTGGGTTAAACTATTGGGAATTTAGGTGATTTCCTGCTCTAAATCCCAGTCAATTAAAGGGCTGTTTGTCCGCCGCGGCGGACGAACATGCAACTTTAGGAACTTTTAAAACCAATTCGAACATTCTGTAATCCGATATAAGTAACCTGACTTAAGTAAATAATTCCCACCGACAGGTGATTTTTAAAATTTGCGCAACTTGTCCCGACACTTCGGGATTTGCGGGAAAGAAAAAACGCGGGATGATTCATCGTCCCGCGTTTCATTAATGTATTTCTATAAATAGGTTAAACCACCATATTCACAATTTTCCCGGGAACGACGATCACTTTTTTCGGAGTTTTTCCTTCCAGCCATTTTTGTGCTTCGGGCAAAGCCAACACCGCTTCTTCTACTTCTTTCGCAGAGAAAGCAGTCGGTAATTCAGCGTTAAATCGCATTTTTCCATTAAAAGATACGGGATAAATCGTGTTTGCTTCCACCAGCATCTCAGGGTTGAAGGTTGGGAAACTAGCTGTTGAAATCGTTCCAGCCTTGTGACCCAATGCTTCCGACCACAATTCTTCTGCGGCATGCGGAGCATAAGGAGCCAATAAAATAACTACCTGTTCGAGTACTTCTTTCGAATGACATTTTTGTTCTGTCAGTTCGTTTACACAAATCATCAAATTCGAAACGTTCGTGTTGAATGCATAACGTTCCAAATCGTCCTCTACTTTTTTGATGGTTTTATGTAAAGTCTTCAGGGAAGCTTTATCAGCAGGTGTATCTGTTACAATCACTTTTCCGTCCTCGTAAAACAAACGCCACAATTTGCGCAGGAAGTTATGCACTCCCGAAATTCCTTTCGTGTCCCATGGTTTTGTTTGCTCCAAAGGACCCAAGAACATTTCGTACATGCGAAGCGTATCTGCACCGAATTTCTCTACCAATTCATCCGGCGTTTGCACATTAAACTTGGATTTGGACATTTTTTCGACTTCGGAAACACAATGAAACTTTCCGTCTTTTCCATTTATTAAAACAGCATTTGATAGGTCATTAAAGGTAGACCTATAACCATCTTCGTTGATCAGAATATCATTATCAATAAATTCAATAGGAACATGTCGTAATCTAAATACTGATTGATTAATGTATTGGATCTCCAAACCAGTTAATTCTTCAATTTTTGCGTTTAATTCCTTATTTTGATCATAGCCATTTATATAGTCAGCAGATATTAACACTTCAAATTTCTTGTTGTGAGTTGAATTATTAAAAACATATGCTAAACTACTTCTCCCCAAAATCATCCCCTGGTTGATCATCTTCTTAAATGGCTCATCAAAGGAAATGTAACCCATATCGTACAAAAATTTGCACCAGAAACGGGAGTACAATAAGTGACCTGTTGCGTGTTCCGAACCTCCGATGTATAAATCCACCTGGTTCCAGTAATCCGCTTTTTCTTTCGAAACGAATTCCTGCTCGTTGTGCGGATCCATGTAGCGTAGGAAGTAGAATGAACTTCCGGCCCAACCTGGCATAGTGTTGTATTCCATGCGGTCGCCTTCCGAGTATTTCCACGCACTTTTTTCTGCTCGGGCCAATGGCGGTTCGCCGTCTTCTGTCGGTAAATATTTGTCTACTTCCGGCAATTCGATCGGCAAGTGTGCATCGTCAACCAAATACGGAATGTCGTTCTTATAATAAACCGGGAAAGGTTCACCCCAATAACGCTGACGTGAGAAGATCGCATCGCGCAGGCGGTAATTGGTTTTTCCTTTTCCAAGTCCTTGTTCTTCAATTTTCGCAATTGCAGTTTTCATGGCTGTTTTCACAGAAAGTCCGGTCAAAAATCCCGAATCGGTAATCGTTCCTTCTTTCTCGGAATAAGCTCCTTCGGAAATATCGACGTTCTCGAAAATATTTTTGATCGGAATATTGAAATGTTTCGCAAAATCCCAGTCGCGCTGATCACCACACGGAACTGCCATCACTGCACCTGTTCCGTAGGAAGCCAATACGTAATCTCCGATCCAAACCGGAATTTTTTCTCCTGAGAAGGGATGAATGGCATAAGCTCCGGTAAACTGGCCTGTAATGTTTTTCACATCAGCCTGTCTGTCGCGCTCAGATTTCAGGGAGGCAGCAGTCTTGTAAGCGTCAATTGCTTCGCGGTACTCTGCTGTTGTAATTTCATCAACCAAAGGATGTTCGGGTGCCAAAACCATGAAGGAAACACCAAAGATCGTATCAGGTCGGGTAGTGAATACTTCGATCTCGGCTTCGCTCGATCTCCGTACTTCTCCTGTTGACTGAGCGGAGTCGAAGGCAACAGAAAAACGAACTGAACAACCAACCGATTTCCCGATCCAGTTGCGCTGCATGTCTTTGATGGCGTCTGTCCAGTCAACAGTATCCAAACCTGTGATTAAACGCTCGGCATATGCTTTGATCCGCATCGACCACTGGCGCATGAGTTTTTGTTCTACCGGGTGACCGCCGCGCTCGGAAAGTCCGTTGATGACTTCGTCGTTTGCAAGCACCGTTCCCAAAGCCGGACACCAGTTTACCCAGGAATCAGCCAGGTAAGCCAAACGGTATTCCATTAAAATATCAGACTGCTCTTTTTCAGAGTAATTTTTCCAATCTTCAGCTGTAAACAAGTCAGTAAACTCGCTAACTGCTTTCACGTCCTTGTTTCCGTTCTTTTCGAATTCGGTAATCAGAGAATCGATCGATTCTGCTTTATCGCTTGTTATATTGTACCATGAATTAAAGATCTGTTTGAAAATCCACTGTGTCCATTTGTAATATTCCGGAGAAGAAGTGCGCACTTCCCTGTCCCAGTCGAAAGAGAATCCGATTTTATCCAGCTGATCGCGGTAACGTGCAATGTTTTGTTCGGTCGTAATTGCAGGATGCTGTCCTGTTTGAATGGCATATTGTTCAGCCGGAAGCCCGAATGAATCATAGCCCATTGGGTGCAGCACATTGTATCCTCTTAAGCGTTTGTAGCGTGCATAGATATCGGAAGCAATATAACCTAAAGGGTGACCAACGTGCAAACCGGCTCCAGACGGATACGGGAACATATCCAAAACATAATATTTTGGTTTGGCGCTGTTATCTTCCGCTTTGAATGTTTTGTTGTCGGCCCAAAATTGACGCCATTTCTTCTCAATTTCAATAAAATTATATTCCATGCTGTTACTTAGCTAAAAAGTGGCCCAAAGATACCAAAATAGAGCTAGTTATCGCCATTCACACATTTTTATCCGCACAGGATATGAAATCAGCGTAACCGAATTCTTTTTTGTTGTTATTTAGTTAAAAATAAAGCTCATGACTCTCCGTATTTTCCCCGCACTTTTAGCAGTAAGTTTCCTTTTTGGAGCTGCAGGTTCAGTGAATGCTGCCGAACAAGTTACGAACCAAAGCAAATCTGCTTTGGAAATGAAAGCCGGTTCTTCAACCAAGAAGAACGATTTCAAACCAAGAAAACGAAAAAAAGCAAAGTCAAGAAAACGTGGCGGTGGCTGTGAAGCCTATGGAGGGTAAGCCCTTTTTCGCTAAGATAGTTTTAACTCGATTTGATTCTTTTTTGTGACTCTGTTCACAGAAGAGAATCTTTTCTGTATGAAAAAAGCTATTTTTAGTCCATGTTTCGATTTATTCTCTCCTTCTCGTTACTTGTTGCATGCTTTTTTGATCTTTCAAACACGGCATTTGCAGGTAATGGAGATGAAGGAAGTTATCGGAAAGCATATCTTACAGAAAAAAACAGTACTAAGAAATTTTGGCGCCAGGTAGCACTCGGTAAATTCTACCAGTTGAACAATGTTCAAAAGGCAGATTCAATCCGATATGCGATTATTGATGCAAGTAGAGTAGAATCGGATTCTGCCAAACTGCAGGCTTTGATCTTCGACTTGCGAATCGAAGCATTGAAGGGGAATAAATCAGCATACTATGCTAAAATCCTTCAATTACAGCCTTATTTATCCCGCACGGATTCCAAACTGAACCAGGTTCACATTTTCCATTTACTGGCTGAATACCACATCGCTTATCGTGAATTCGAACAGGCAGATATTTATCTGACAGAAGCCCTGAGATTTTCAAAACGGGTCAGAAGTTATGCATTGATTGCAGAGACGAACCGCCTGTTCGCAAAATTGAGCATGGAACAAAATAAACGGGATGCTTCATTGAAATATGTGGAGACTTCCATTCAATACGCACGCCGGTCAACAGACAAATCACTGATGGCCAGATGTATGAACATGCAATCTGCCATTTACAGTTTCTTTGGTCAGGTGGAATTGTCTGTTTCCAAAAATTTCATTGCACTTCAATTAGCCAAGGAAGCAAACGATTATCCCCAGGTAGCTCAATATCAGCGGGAGATCGGGGAGTCCCAATACCAGATTTTCAATTACGACAACGCAAACACCTTCTTTCTTCAATCGCGGGAAACAGCTTTAAAAATCCAGGATATGCGTATGGTTGGTCTCGCCGATACGGATATAGGCTTGGTTAAACTGGCAAAGAAAGAATACGATGAGGCAATTGCTGAACTGAAAGGAGTCGTTCGAACACTTCAGGCATACAACGACCAGGATGGTTTGGGATTAGCACACAAATATTTAGGGAATGCCTTTAACGAGCAGCAAAAATATGATGAAGCACTGCGGTATTACAACATGGCTTTGGTTTATTTTGAATCTGCTGCAAACCGCTCGGAGATTGCTTCGGTTTACCACCTTGTGGGAACTGTTTTTGCCGAGCAGGGCAAATATAAAAACGCATTGAATTACCTGAATCGTTCCATTGAAATCCGTTCTCAATATGGGTATATCGGTGGAATTTATCCTTCTTACAAGGAGATTGCAGACGTTTATAAGAAGACCGGAAACATGGGGCTCGCATACCGGTACCTGGATATGTATTCCGATTATTCTGATAGTGCCCGTATTGTGGAAGTCAGTGCGAAAATTGCCGAACTATCCGAGTTGTACCGTTCCGAGCAGCGCGAACGACTGATTGCTATTCAGGCCGATTCGATCGAACTGCAGCGCAAGCAGAAAGAGAACACGGAACTACGGAACATTTTCCAAATGTACATCATCATTGGCTTTCTGGTGGTTTTGGCGCTGGGTGCCTTTATTCTTTATAACAGATGGAAGCAGCGGAATATCAGGCAATTGCAACGCGAGGCTGAAATGAATCAAACTCTCTTGCGTTCCCAGATGAATCCACATTTCGTATTCAACGCGATGTCGGTAATTCAAAGTTATATTTACGAGAATGACACGAAAAACTCAACCAAATTCCTGATCAACTTTTCAAAATTGATGCGTTTGATCCTGGAAAACTCTTCGAAAGAATTTATCCCGCTGGCTACGGAGATCGATATTTTGAACAAATACCTGGAAACTCAAAAACTGCGTTTCGGCGACCGCTTCGAATATGAAGTCAGTGTGAATGAGCGCTTATTGGAAGAAGGGGCAGTTATTCCTCCTATGATCACGCAGCCGTTTATTGAGAATGCCATAGAACACGGTCAGTTGCATACGATCAACGGGGGCTTTATTCATGTGCGTTTTACCAAGGATGAAGAGATGCTTCATGTGATGATCGAAGACAATGGAATCGGGAGAAAAGGGTCCAGGAACAATAAGAAAAGTGCCGAACATAAAAGTATGGCCATGAAAATTACCCAGGACCGGATCAACAATCTGAGTTATAAATACAAGATCCTGGGTAGAATGGAAATGGAGGATTATGATAAAGAGCAGGAAACGGGGACACTTGTGAATATTTATCTTCCTTACAGAACTGAAGGGACGAATTCCTGACAAGAGGTTCAAAGTTCAAAAAGTAAAAGCAACCATTTGAAGCATTGAGATTTCTAACCGTTTCTAAAATAAATCAGTAAGACAGCCGTTAATTTAATCTCATCCGGGAGTTTGAGCGTTTAATGCCATTAAATTTTTATCTTTCGGGAAATTACTTCAACAAACATGAAAAAAGTATTAATCATTGATGATGAGCAACGAACACGTGAATTGATTGCTAAAATGATCGAATCATTTGATCTGGATATTCAAACATTCCCTGTTGGTGAAAATGTACAATCAGGATTGGCCGCCATCAAAGAAATCAAACCGGATTTGGTGTTTTTGGATATCCAGATGCCTGACGGAACCGGATTCGATTTGTTGAAATCTCTTCCCGAAAAGAATTTCGAAGTAATTTTCATTACCGCACATGAAGAATTCGCTATCAAAGCAATTAAATTCTCAGCATTGGATTATATCCTGAAACCGGTTGACCCTGAAGAATTGAGGGGAGCGTTGGAACGGGCATTGGAATCGATGAAAGAGGCGGACAAACAAGGACCTCAGTTCGAAGCATTACAGAATAACATCCAACCCAATCAGAAAAGAAGATTGGTTTTGAAAACACAGGAAAGTGTTCATGTGGTGGACCTGGATCACATTATCCGGTGTGAAGCAGACCGGAATTATACATCGTTCTTCCTTACTGAAGGTAAAAAAATTCTGGTTTCCAGAACATTGAAAGATTATGAAACCTTGTTGTCCGGACACAACTTCTTACGTGTTCAGCAATCGCATCTGATCAACTTAAACTTTGTCGACAGGTATGACAAGGGAAATGGCGGAGCGGTGGTCATGAAGGACGGCTCAGAAGTACCTTTATCACCTGCTAAACGCGATATCTTCTTCCAAATATTAGAAAGCCTTTAAGGCCCGTTAAGTTATTTCTACGAAATATTCATTCAAATACGGTGTTTATTCATTAGTTAGTTTATGTTCTAGCTGCATAGCTATCTTAGAAGTGGAAATAAGGAGAATGGAATCAGGTTGTTTTCTATGTTAGGTTGAAGTTGAAACGGAAAATACTGCAATGGAGAGGCAGTTTTTTCATTTTCTAGTTTTATTGAAGAGTATACAGTTCTATCTCCGTCAAAGACTTGACCAATTAAGAACTTAGAAACAACCTGATTTTCATTATTGTTGATTGTTCACACGTGACATACAAACTAAAACACTACTAAACTAATTAGAGACTCATGTATTCATGGGTCTTTTTCTTTTAAAAGTATTAAACATTTCGTCGTTTAAATGTTTTTTTATAAGTTTAGTCGAAAACTCAGTTTTCAATTCATCAATTCATTTAATTTTGCTCAAAAATGGAAATGGACACAACTAATTTTGTTCAGATTGAAAAAGAGGAGGTAGCAGGTTTGCATTTTCCAAAAGAAGAAGTTTTGGAAGACACAGATTTGATTGCAATTCGCAAAGCGGATGTTAATCGCGCAATTTCTCTTGGAAATTTGGAACATTCTAAAGTAAAGATTTACTTTGCAGACGATAGTGGGGAGAAGGTTGTGCATACAACTATCTGGGCAGTAACAGACGTTGCGATCGTTTTAAAACAACACGTTCTTATTCCAACTCATCGTATCATCAAACTAGAAATATAATAGCATGTCGAAAAAAAAGTCAATCATTAGCTATGATAAGCTGAATATCGATCAAAAGAAACAATTATTAGTTGCATTTCCAGATGGTTTTTCCGGAAGTACTACAAAAATGACAAACCCGATAACAGGAGAAATTTTTGATTCATTGTTATGGGAAACAGATGAGATCATTTACCTGATAAAACTTCCGAAGGTAACAATGAAATCTCCGTCCGTAGAAGATGATGAGGATGATTTCGAAGATGATTTCGATTCAGTTGACGCAAAAGGAGAAGAGGAAGATGACGTTGCCGATGATGACGACGACGATTCTTACGATGATGCTCCTGAAGAAGCAGCCGACGAAGAAGACGAAGATTAAATGTCTGTAAAATAGAAAATATGCGCCCCGGTAATCCAGATAATCAGTTGGATACCGGGGCATTTTGATACTATGATCGAAGAACAACAAACAGCACCGGATCCGCAAGAGCAGGAAGATCACCAGAAAGCGCTAAAGCGAAAAAAATGGCTTAAGCGAGCTGGAATAGCCGGGTTCTTGTTTTTCCTGATTAAAGGCTTAGCCTGGATAGCTGTTGCATTATTTGCCTGGAAAGGGTGCAGCTAAGGGTAAAGTTTACCTTTTCCCTTAGTGGACATTAATAGGAAAACAGACTCTATGTTTCGTCTATTTGCACTAATACCGTTCTTCCTGCTCATCGCCGATTATTCATCCGCCCAGGATACAACATCGGTTTATTTTAAAACCGGGAGCCATAAGATCTCCGGGTTTTCACAAAAAGTTCTTGAAAAAGTTTTGGCCAATCTGGATAATACCGACCTCGTCGAAATAACTTGTATTGGATACTCTGACAGCACAGGCAACAGCGATGCAAACCAAAAACTTTCCGAACGAAGAGCCAAAGCTGTTTCCAAAGTGGTGAAGGGATATGTGAATTCCACTATTTCTGTTCTCACGGAATCCAAAGGTGAACTGCCCAGGATCGTAGATAGTTTAAGTCGGCGTGTGGATATCGTCTTCTTTTACAATTCCTCTGAAAACAACAGCAATCACGATACCATTGTCATACAGCCAAATGATCCCAGGTGTTTTTTCATCGATCAGCATTTGGAAGCATACATCCACGCGAAGATCAAGGTAAACAAAAAGAAGAAGGTGGTTTATCTCGAAGTACTCAATCGCCCGGAGTTCTCTTCCCGGAAATATTATTACGTGAAGAATCCTTCTCAGCCGAATTCAGTTGCTCAGCGGGTGAATTTCAAACTGGAAACAACCGGAAATTTGTGGTGGCGCGAGAAAAGACTGACGGCAACCATTCCGAAGGACAGTTATGACAAATATGGGCTGTTTTACCTGGAAAATCCACCATGTGAGGGCTGTAAAGAGCAGTTATTTAAAAAAGACACGAATGTCTTCTCGGGAACCCTTATTCAGAGTAATTATTTTGCAATGAGTGTCACACAGCTCAAAGCAAAACTGTTTCGTCCCAATGTGCTTCAAATCCGGATCCCGAAAGAATATGCAGAAGATAATGAATCGTATTACGCTATCAAAAGATTGCGGCACGATATAGAAAGAGAACTCCTGAGTTGGGAATCGAAAAGGGGAAAGAAGAAAGCGGACTACCTGTATACAAAGATCAAAATTAAAAATGTGGAATCTGTTTCCATTGCGAGCCCGCAGCGTGTTTCCTATTGTCCGGATCGAAGAAAAGGATCGAATAATGGCACCGGTGATTGGGTAAATTGTGGCGGTACAGTTCGCGGTTTTTCTTTTCCGGGAGACTTCTTTCTTACACTGGGAATTCATGCATTTTATCACAACGATACGGTAACAGCATTTGTTTCTGCCGGATTGGGTTACGAATTAAAACAACACGAACTGGTTTTGAATCTTGGAATCAATCATCGGTTGGGATTGTACTATTCGGGGTATTATCACTTCAATTTTTTAAGTTTCAGCACGATGACAAACCGTATGCTGGATCCATGGCAGAAACTTAGTAATTCCCGGTTTACAACTAATATTAAAGCATATATAGGGCCCGAATTCAGATCCTGCTACAACAAAAAGTACAGATCTTTCTCTGAAGTGAATTTACATCTTGGATTTTCCGTAGCATGGAACAATGGTTTGAATTATTACATTCAAGGAGGAGTGGCCAGGGATTTATCGAATCGGGTCAATACCGGTTTTTACCCATATATTCAAGCTGGAATTGGCTTCCGGTTTTAAATAAAACAGTAGGGGCGGAAAGTTTTCCGCCCCTACTGTTTTACAAATGATTTGCTATTTTATCAAGAATCTCTTAGTCGTTCAATTTCAATACAGCCATAAACGCTTCTTGTGGGATTTCCACTTTACCAACCTGGCGCATGCGTTTCTTTCCTTCTTTTTGTTTCTCCAGCAACTTGCGTTTACGGGAAATATCCCCTCCGTAACATTTTGCAGTAACATCTTTACGCAAAGCTTTAATCGTTTCGCGGGCAATGATCTTTGCACCGATAGCAGCCTGAATTGGAATTTCGAACTGTTGTCTTGGAATCAATTCTTTCAGTTTCACGCAAATTTTCTTCCCTAGGTCATAAGCATTGCTGCGGTGAACCAATGCAGAAAGCGCATCCAATTGTTCGCCATTCAACAAGATGTCCATCCGGATCAAATCAGATGTTTTGTACCCGATCGGGTGATAATCAAATGAGGCATAACCACGTGAAACGGATTTCAAACGGTCGTAAAAGTCAAACACAATCTCTGCCAAAGGCATTTCAAAGCTCAATTCAACACGATCTTGCGTCAAATACACCTGGTTTTTCAATTCACCGCGTTTCTCGATACACAAGGACATAATTTGTCCGATATACTCTGATTTGGTGATAACCTGAGCCTTAATATATGGTTCTTCAATATGATCCAAACTGGATGGATCCGGCAATTCAGATGGATTGTTAACCAACAATTTTACCTCCGGATTACGGGTTGTATAACAGTAGTAGGAAACGTTCGGTACTGTGGTAATCACAGTCATATTGAACTCGCGTTCCAAACGTTCCTGGATGATTTCCATATGCAGCATTCCAAGGAATCCGCAACGGAATCCGAAACCAAGTGCTGCAGAAGATTCGGGTTCGAACACCAGGGATGAATCATTCAACTGCAATTTCTCCATGGAATAGCGCAATTCCTCGTATTCATCTGTCTCTACCGGATAGATTCCGGCAAATACCATTGGTTTCACATCCTCGAATCCTTTAATCGGAACTTCGCAAGGACTTGCAGTGAGCGTAATGGTATCACCAACTTTTACTTCTTTAGCAGTCTTAATCCCCGAAATAATATAACCCACATCACCTGCACGGACTTCTTGCCTTGGACTCAAATCCATTTTCAGAATTCCCACTTCGTCTGCATTGTAATCTTTTCCTGTATTCAGGAAACGAACTCTGTCTCCCTTCTTGATCACTCCATTTTTAACGCGGTAGTAAGCAATGATTCCTCTAAACGGATTAAACACCGAGTCAAAGATCATGGCTTGTAATTGACCTTGTTCATCACCTTTTGGAGAAGGAATACGTTCAATAATTGCTCGCAGGATTTCATCAACACCCATTCCTGTTTTCCCTGAAGCTGGGATTACGTCGTTGGGGTCACAACCGATCAGCTCTACAATTTGATCCGTCACTTCTTCCGGATTTGCACTTGGCAGGTCCATTTTATTTAGGATCGGAATGATTTCCAAATCGTGCTCCAAGGCCAGGTATAAATTGGAAATGGTTTGCGCTTCGATTCCTTGCGTAGCATCTACAATCAGTAAAGCCCCTTCGCAAGCCGCAATCGAGCGGGAAACCTCATAAGAGAAATCCACGTGTCCGGGAGTGTCGATCAGATTCAATACATACTCTTGTCCTTCAAACTTGTAATTCATTTGAATAGCATGCGACTTAATAGTGATACCGCGCTCACGTTCCAAATCCATATTATCCAAAGCCTGAGCTTGCATATCACGATCAGATATGGTTCCAGTTGTTTGCAACAAACGATCGGCCAAAGTACTCTTCCCATGGTCGATATGTGCGATAATACAAAAATTGCGGATATGCTTCATGGCGCAAAGATAGTGCTTTTTTTTTCAGTTTTATGCCGGTCATTC
Organism: Fluviicola sp.; assembly: GCF_029266855.1. Lineage (GTDB taxonomy): Bacteria > Bacteroidota > Bacteroidia > Flavobacteriales_D > Crocinitomicaceae > Fluviicola. The sequence continues at coordinate 310,269 of NZ_JAQSWB010000004.1, read as the reverse complement.
TACATAAACCTTCGCCTGATAGCTCGTACCATTTTGTGTAACAACGACAAGATAGATTCCCTCGGAAAAGTTCATTGGAAGGTTTTGCGGTCCGGATTTCTGTTCCTGATAAACACATGTTCCTGATAAATCGAATAACTGAAGACCATAATCTGAATCAGTCTGGTTTGGTTGAATATAAAGTTCATTACCGGAACTGAAAATATCAAAATCTGCTTGTGTGTTGCCTGGTGAATTCAATAGTTGAGTAGTGTCTGCTTCAATACGGAGGTAGTCGTAATAAATTGATGCCGGACTGATGTTCAGATCCGTATAGATATAAATCGTTTTGGCACCTTCAAAATTCGTAAAGTAGATCACGGATGAGGTAATACCCGTTTCGAAATCCGTCCATTGTGGCGCCCCGGTATTCGGATCTTTAAAAGTGGTATCCATTAATTTGGAATAGTGAACAGTGCCGACAGAATCCGGTAAATCCATATCCAGATATACGCGAAGGGAGGCATATTGTGCCATTTCAGGCAAGTATTTGTGAATGCCTGCCGTAAGTTCGGATTGGGTTGAAAAAGGAGACATGTAGGCATGCATCCCGATCCGGTTTTGATCATCGCTTACACTGAAGTTTATAGTCGTTTGGCTGGCATCCGAATGAAAGAAAAAACCGGAACCACAATCGTAACGTAAGGCAACAGAAGTTCCGAATCCGCCTTCATAAATGGTTTTCCATTGTGCATTAGCACTTAAAGTAAATAAGAGTATTAAAAAAAGTATTGTTTTCTTCATGGTGATTGATTTAACTGGTTTGGTAAAAAGAACGTGTAAAAGGAAGGAAAGGTTGAAAAAACTAATTGCATACGGACCATCGAAGAATCAAAAAGTTTTTCAACTCAAAGATTTCCTGATAGTCATGAGCTTATCCCTTATCCAAAATCATTTTGACGATTCCCTGGATGCGTTGTGCCATTTCGTCTGTTGCAAGGTCATTGTCATCCGTTCCGAAAGGATCTTCGATTTCTTCCGCCAGGATCTCAATACTTACCAGTACGTAGAAGATAAAAGTCGCAATGATGGAAGAATAATATCCAAAATTGACTACGAAGGCAAAAGGCAGTGTAACAACATACGAAAAAATGAACTTCTTAAAGAACATGGAATACGAATACGGAATAGGGGTATTTTTGATGCGTTCACATGCGCCGACACAATCTAAAAATCCATTGAGATTTCTATCCAGGCGAAGGACATCTTCTTCCGAAATGATTCCTGCTTTTTTTAAATCATTCAGGCGCTTATACATTAACTCAACGATCCCGGAAGGAATGTGGTCCAGCTTCTTTAAGAAAATGGTTTCTTCTTCAGTGAGATCTAACAGTTCAAATTTAGTTCCGCTTCTCAAGTGTTCTTTAATACACAATGCAAAATTCCCGATGTGTCTTGCAAAATACACATCATCTGCTTCAGGTAATCCCAGGGCAGTGAGTTTCACGGCTAAATTCCGTGAATCATTTACCAGCTCACCCCATTTTCTGCGGCCTTCCCACCAACGGTCGTAAGCGGTATTGGTCCGGAAAACCAAAAGAAGTGATAAAACGAAGCCCAGGATGGAGTAAACAGCGAATAATTTTTCAAGAACTATTGCATCCGCAAAGAAATGAATTTCAAAAAATGCGATCCCCAATGTAAAGAGGAAGATAAATATCAATTCTTTCCAAAGGATAGTTAGGGTATCACTTTTTGTTAAGTGAAAAATTAATGCGAGCCAGCTTTTAGGATTGTACGTAATCATGTTCTGTATTGAGAAAGTCCGCCGCGGCGGAAAGACTGAGATACGACACTTACGAAGTATGCACCGCAGGTAAACGTTGCGCCTACGCTGAAGCTACTGCGTAAGCGTTAGTGCGGAAGTATCGAGGGATAAGCGCCAGTCCGCCGCGGCGGAAAGACTGAGATACGACACTTACGAAGTATGCACCGCAGGTAAACGTTGCACCTACGCTGAAGCTACTGCGTAAACGTCAGTGCGGAAGTATCGAGGGATAGGCACCGGTTCTTCGCGGAAAATGATCTGTTGTTTTCATTCGTGATAAAACACAGTGAAAAAACTGTTTAATTGATCGCGGGATAATTTTCATGGAAAAAACACGTTAATCTGGCAGAACCAATAAACCCGGACGAGTGAAATTTCGTCGATTAAGCATTAGAATTTGGCTATTGCCTAATTTGGGATAAATTTGCAACTCTTAATTGAAAACTGAATATGGAAGAAGGCACCAAGGTAATGCAGGAACAGCGAATGAATCTATTCGTAACATTATGGGCTAAACGTAAAATATTAATCATTGTTACTTCTGCCGGTTTGGTGGTTTCCACCGTTGTAGCTTTCTTAATGACGCCTCTGTACCGCTCTACGGCAATTGTATTCCCCGCTGCAACCAGTACGGTATCGTTCTCTGAACAACGAAATGCAAAAGCTTCATCGATGGATTTCGGTGAGGAAGAACAGGCTGAACAATTGATCCAGATCCTGCAGTCATCCAAGGTGCGCGATAAGGTGGTTCAGCAATTCGATTTGATGAAGCATTATGAAATTGAACCCGATGATGTGAATAAGCATTACAAATTGGTGAAAGAATACAACAGCCACATCTTGTTTGTGCGTACGCGTTACGGTTCGATCCAGATCGATGTATTGGATAAAGACGCCCAATTGGCAGCGGATATAGCAAACAAAATTGTGGATCTGATCGATACCGTTAAGAATGAAATGGTCATGGAACGTACGGTTCCGGCTTTTGAGATCAATAAACGTAAAAAAGAGCAGCTGGAAGCTGATAAAGAAGCGGTTTTAGATCAGCTGGATTCCTTGGCGGCTTTAGGAGTTGTTCCTTTGGAAGGTCGGGCGAATTTATTTCAAGCTTATGTAGAGGCTAAAAATCCGGCAGATAAAGCTGATTTTAAAAGACGTATCGATATCAACCTGGAGTTTGGAGCAGTATTCGACGGATTGGAATATGTGCGAAATGAAAAGATCATGAAATTGGCAGACTTCGCTTTGTCATACGAACAGGCAGAGTCGGATGCAAACACTCAGTTCAATCATAAATTTATCGTGGAACGGGCAGTGAAAGCAGACAAGAAAGACAAACCGAAACGGTTGATCATTATGTTACTGGCTACATTCGGAACCTTTGTTTTCATGGTTTTTGCCTTATTGATTCAGGATAAGATTAAAGAACTTCGCAAGTTAGCATAAGCGTGACTTTTTTTCGGGAAAATAGTTTATTGTTGACCTTAGGGCTGGCTTTTGTCGGCCTTCTGGCATACGGATTTTGGTTCGACAACGAATACATTCCCTTAATTCCTTATGCACTGATTGTTCTTTTCGTTGCACTGTTTTATACGGAATACACTTTCTTTTTTATCATTGCAGCAACACCTTTATCGATTAATATCGAAGAGTACACGGATAGTTTCGGGTTATTTGTCCCTACCGAACCCTTGCTTTTTGGCACGATGCTCCTGCTCCTGATCCAGAATATAAAGTATAACGTTTTCCCTAATTATCTGAGAAATTCAGTAATTGTTTGGACTGTGATCTTTTACCTGGGATGGGTTTTTTTCACTTCTATTACGAGTGAGAACATGGCCGTTTCGTTAAAATTTTTGTTGGCCAGGCTTTGGTTTATTATTCCGATTCTCTTTTATGGAAGCTCGATATTCTATGAGCCGAAAAAAATACGGTGGTTCCTTTGGCTGTTTATTTCCGCTATGGTTATTGCGATTACATACACCATCTTAGTACATGCATCTTACCGTTTCGGAGAAAAAGAAAGTCATTGGGTGATGTGGCCGTTCTTTAAGGATCACACGATTTACGGAGCTCTCGTCGCTTTGGTTGTACCATTGATCTTCTCTTTCTACTTTTCACGTAAACACACTCCTTTACTCCAGTTTATACTCATTGGTTTTATGTTCATTTCCTTGTTGGGATTGTATTTCAGTTATACGCGTGCGGCCTGGTTAAGCGTGTTTTTGGGAATAATTGTCTGGTTACTGATCCGTTTCAAGGTCAAATTTTCCTGGATAGCCGGAATTACCTTAATTGTTGGAATATATATTTGGGCTTCCTGGGATTCGATCCAGCAGGATTTGGCACGAAACAAATACGAACATACTACCGAAGAGTTCGGCGAGCGCCTGCAGAGTGCAACAAATGTAACTACCGATGCCTCCAACCTGGAGCGGATCAATCGCTGGAATTGTGCTATCGACATGTTCAGGGAACGTCCGTGGGTCGGATTTGGTCCGGGAATGTACTCTTTCGAATATGCGCGTTTCCAGAGACCTGAGAATCTGACGATCATTTCCACCAATTTCGGAAATATGGGGAATGCACACAGCGAATACCTCGGACCCCTGGCAGAAATGGGTTGGATCGGAATGTTGAGTATGCTGGCAATTGTAATTGCCATTTTTTACGAAGGAATTACGCTCTACAATGACTGGCCTGCTGAAGACCGTGAAATAAAGACACTCTTAATGGGCTTTATCGTTTCTTTGTCGACCTATTTTATTCACGGCTTTCTCAATAATTTTTTAGATACAGATAAGGCAGCGGTCCCCATTTGGGCAATGTGTGCTATCTTTATAGCCTTAAGAGCGCGTCTGAATCATATGCAGCGCCAAGTAAGAGTCAGCGCAACTGATGATAAAATCAGCTCACAAGCTAATTGACAAAGGAAAGAAATCGCTCATAAAAACAGATATATGTTTACAGGTATTATCGAAACCCTCGGAACGGTTCGTGCGATTGAAAAAGATCAAAGCAATGTTCATTTTACGGTAGAATCTGCCATCACTCACGAATTAAAAATAGATCAAAGTGTAGCCCATAACGGCTGTTGTTTGACGGTCGTAAAGATCGATGGAGATTCCTATGTGGTGACTGCTATTCAGGAAACCCTGGATAAAACCAACCTGGGTGAATTGGAAGTTGGCTCAAAAGTAAACCTGGAACGCTGTATGCTTCTTGGCGCACGCTTGGACGGACACATCGTACAGGGACATGTGGACACTACCGCTACCTGTGTTTCCATCGAAGATCTGAACGGAAGCTGGAAGTATACTTTCCGTTATGATTTCGACCAACCCACTGTTGCCAAAGGTTCCATCACGGTTAACGGGGTAAGTTTAACAGTTGTGGACTCTGAAAAAGGACTGTTTTCAGTTTGCATTATTCCTTATACGCAGGAACACACCAATTTCCATTCGTTCAAAGTGGGGACGAAGGTGAATTTGGAATTTGACATTATCGGAAAATACGTTGCCCGTTTAATGGAACAGCAAAAAGCTTAATGATTTAATAACACCCGGATTTAAATCGATTTAGTTTTTGTAAATGGCTGTAAATCAGCGTTGAATTTCTGTACTAAAATTTAGTTTTACTGTTTTGACAGGGAAAAACTTTAGGAACATAGCTCCCTCTTTTCCTACCTTTGGAAAAAATTTCAAACATGAAAAGACTTTTACTAATACCTATTTTACTGTTAGCCACAGTTTCTTTCAGTCAAATAGTGGATCAATTTAACTTTACCGGGGCACTGAATGCCAATGGTTGGGTTTCACATAGCGGAACTGCCGGGCAGTTCCAATCAGATAACGTAAGCTCTTTGACTTACTCCGGTTTAGCTGCCAGTGCTGGTTTTAAAGTAAATTACGTGTCTGCAAATGGTGAAGATGTAAATAAAGCATTGTCGATCACTTCTGATTCAGCATATTACTCATTGATTATAAATGTTCCTAATACCACAGGGCTTGCAGCAAACACTAACAACACGGGGGACAATTTTTTTGGGTTCGGTCAAACAGCCGGAGCTTCGGTTACCGTTTTTGGTGGCCAGTTGAGAATTCGTTCCGGGTCAGTCGCAGGAACATATCAATTAGCGCTTGTTAATTCCGGAGCTGCGTCTTTAACACCGGTTTTCACAGCAAACATGCCTGTTGGAACACCAATTTTTGTAGTGGTTAAATTGAAAAGAACCACTTCACCTGTTCAGGCCAGTTTATGGATCAATCCGGCCTTAGGCTTACCAACTGAACCTGTTCCTACGATGACTTCTACCTTAGGAGCAACAGCTTTCTCTGGCTTTGGCTCAATTTACCTTCGCCAGGCCGCAACTACCGGAAATACACAAATCGATGAAATTCGTGCCAGTTCAATATGGGCTGATGTAACTCCTTCCGGTGCTGTTTCTTGCAACACGACCAATACCATCAACGTTTCCGCCTGTCAATCTTATGAAGTTCCTTCTGGAGATGAAACATATGTTACTTCCGGAACATACATGGACACTATTCCAAATGCAGCGAATTGTGACAGTATTATCACTATCAACCTGACAATTAAAAACAATACAACAGCTACCATTTCTCCGGTTGCTTGCGGATCTTATACGGTTCCTTCAGGAGACGAAACATACATGATTTCGGGAACATATATGGATACTATCCCGAATATGGCAGGATGTGATAGCATTTTGACAATCAACCTGACGATCAGTGGTTCTATTACTTACTACCAGGATTTTGATACGGATGGATTCGGAAATGCCGCTGTTTCTCAAACCGGTTGCGCACCGATCCCGGGTTATGTGACAAATGATGATGATTGCGATGATACGAATAATGCAATCACGGTCGGATCAACTTATTATGCGGATGCTGATAGTGACGGCCTGGGGAACCCCGCGGTTTCACAAGTAGCTTGTTCTGCGCCAACAAACTTCGTTTCCAATAATACGGATTGTGATGATTCCAATAATGCAATTGGAGCTGCGCAAACTTACTACCAGGATTTAGATGGTGATACCTATGGTAATCCTGCAGTTTCTCAGACTGTGTGTACCCAGCCTGTTGGTTACGTTTCTGATAACACGGATTGTAACGACAATAACGATACAGCTTATCCGGGAGCAACTGAAATTCCAAATAACGGAATTGATGAAGATTGTAACGGATCGGATTTGAATACAATGGGAACTACCTTGGGAATGTACCAGTTTACTGGAAACACTTGTGCTACTCCGGTATTGGGACTTACAACAGCTCAACCTGCAAATGCAACTTTTAGTAATTACGCTTATAACAACGTAACGTGTGTAACGGGAACAGATTACCTGAATACCGGGGATTGGAATACAACTTCAACTGTCGATACATCGGAATACTATTCATTTACGGTAACTCCGGCAAATTGCTATGCACTGGATTTGAACCAGCTTAAATTTATGCATCGTGTGAGCGCAACTACCGGATTTGCAACTATTCATGTTCGTTCAAGTTTGGATGACTTCGCAGCTGATATCTATACTATGACATTTGCTGTTACGGCTTCTTATGTAAACGAAACAGTTGCGCTTTCAAGTGCTTTTGATGCAGTAACAGGCCCGCTTGAATTCCGTTTCTTTATGACCGGTGCCGGAGCGTCGACTGGTGCATACCGACATGAGGACGTGAGCCTTGTTGGTAACATCAACGCGTTAACACCTCAAACTTATTATGCCGATACAGACGATGACGGATTCGGTGATCCGGCTGTTCCTGTTACGGATTGTTCAGCTCCTGCAGGTTACGTTACTGACAATACGGATTGTGACGATACGAATGAAGAAGAATTCCCGGGTGCTGTTTGGTATGCAGATACGGATAACGACGGATTGGGTGACAATGGAACATCTCAGGTTTCATGTACACAACCTGCAAATTATGTTTCTGACAATACAGATTGTGACGATACAGACGATCAGATCGGAAGTATTGTAATCTATTATGTGGATGCAGACGGTGACGGTTTTGGTGATGCAACTGATGCGGGAACAAATTCATGTGCTCCGATCGCGGGATCTGTAACAAATGCAGATGATTGTGATGATTCGGATGATCAGGTGAATCCTACTGCAACAGAAGTATGTGACGGGTTTGATAACAACTGTGACGGAGATATCGACGAAGGACTTGCCATGCTTACTTATTATGAAGATGCGGACAACGATTCTTATGGTGATGCAGGATCTACAGTAACGGATTGTATACTGCCTGCTGGATACGTGATGAACGATGATGATTGTGATGACACAAATGCAGCAATCTTCCCTGGTGCAACAGATAATACCGGAAACGCAATTGACGAAAATTGTGACGGAGTGGATGGCGTTCTAGGAATCGAAGAATCGATCCTGGCTCAGTTGAGTGTCTACCCGAATCCTGGAACAACTTCAGTTGTTTTGAATATGAACAATGGATGGAATGGATTCCAGGTAAATTTTGTTAGCGTCGATGGCAAAGAAATCGCTTTGACTTCTTCACAACAATCCACGAATGAATTGGAATTCAATACAAGCTCATTGGTTTCAGGAGTATATTTCATCCGATTAACTTCCGCTTCGGGAACTGCTTTGGTTCGTTGGGTTAAGAATTAATCAGAAGATCATAAAAAACATAAAAACGTAGAGGCGCGATTAATCGCGCCTCTACGTTTTTATATCTACCTTTGCAACAATGGAACACATCATTTATAATGTTACAGTAAGCCTCGATCCGTCAATTGAACAGGATTGGGTGAATTGGATGCGGACGGTACACATTCCCGAAGTAATGGCAACCGGTTGTTTTTTGGAGAGCCGCATGTCTAAAATGAACGATGAGGAAGCAGGCGCCTGCACGTATGCCATGACGTATGTCGCATATAGCCGGGAACATTTGGACGATTATCAAAAGAATCATGCCGCACGTTTGCAGGTTGATCATAAAACTAAGTACGAAGGACGTTTTGCGGCTTTCAGAAGCACATTAAATGTCATTCAACACTTCACCCATGAACGTTAGAGCAAAAAAGCATTTAGGACAACATTTCCTGAAGGATAAAGGCATTTGTAAAAAAATTGCCGAGCAGTTTAAGCACCATCAGGGAGTGAAAACCGCTATTGAAATTGGACCCGGGATGGGTGCTCTGACAGAATTTTTGCTGCAGGACAAAGAAACCGAATTGTACGTGATGGATGTGGATGCAGAATCCATCGAATACCTGAAAATACATTATCCCCAATTAGACGGAAAGATTACTTTCGGAGATTTCCTGAAAATGGATCCGACTACCATTGTAGGGGATAAACCCTTTGCAGTTGTTGGTAATTTTCCCTACAATATTTCCTCCCAGATTCTCTTCAAATGCATTGATTTTAAAGATTCGATTCCCGAGATCATGGGCATGTTCCAGAAAGAAGTTGCACAGCGTGTAGCAGAAAAACCGGGAACGAAAACATACGGAATTCTGAGTGTTTTATTACAGGCTTACTATGATATTGAGTATTGTTTCACAGTCGACGAGCATGTTTTCGATCCGCCGCCAAAAGTTAAATCAGGTGTTATACGCTGTACCAGGAATAGCAGAGAGAAACTTCCCTGTGATGAAAAATTATTCAAGCAGGTAGTGAAAATGTCTTTCAATCAGCGACGTAAAACCATCCGGAATTCAATTAAGGCATTGCTTCCCGAAACTTATGAAGAGAATCCGATGCTCCAGTTAAGACCCGAGCGTTTAGGCGTGGAGGAGTTCATTGAATTAACCAATTGGGTGGAGTCGCACAGAGAAGCTCAAATCTGATTTACTATGGGCAAACTCGTTCTTATTCTTTTTATGATGCTGTCATTCAGCAGTTTTTCTCAGCTGAAGGATACGCTGGAAGCAAAGAAATTCTGGGCAGATAATATCGCGAATATCGTTTCCTTCAACAAGGATAAAATTCTTACTCAGATTCATTTTCCCTTGAAAGTCGGAGATAAGAAATTCACCAAAGAACAATTCAGGCCGGTGATGGACAAATACCTGAACCAGGATTTGCGCAACGAACTGAAAACAAAGGATATCCGATCGATCGATGCCTGGCAAATGATGGATGATGAAGGTCAGACATACATGCTTGTTTGCTATAAAGGAATCGAACCGCAGTATTCGGCGGCAGTACTTTGCTTTTTACAGTACGAAGGAAAATGGATGTTAAATCAGATTGATTACCACAAGGAAGAGTAATATTACATCTCTTTAACATTTCCCTTTTGCTCCTTTGTTTTCTCAGTATTTTCAAGGGTTTACTAACAAAAAAGGATGTATGTCCGTCATTTCTGTGAATAAGTAATTGTTACCATTCAACCTTTTCTCTTTCCTCCTCTGAAAATTCGATTATTTTTGTGCGAATTTCAAAAATAACTTTGCAATGTCACAAGAGAAAACAAGATATTCAGATAGTGAATTGGAAGAATTCCGTCAGTTGATCAACGATAAGTTGAAAGAAGCAAATGTTGATTACGATATGTTGAAGGCATCCTTGTCTAACGACAATCATGGAACAGATGATACGGGAAGGACTTTCAACATGATGGAGGACGGATCAGAAACGTTATCTCGCGAAGAAGTGGCTCAATTAGCAGCTCGCCAGGAGAAGTTTATTGAAAACCTGAAAAATGCCTTGATGCGTATCGAAAATAAAACGTATGGAATTTGCCGTGTAACCGGTAAACTGATCCAGAAAGAGCGTTTGAAATTGGTTCCTCATGCTACTTTGAGCATCGAAGCTAAAAACATGCAAAACAAATAAGTTGAAGAAACAACTCTATATCGTTTTAATAGCGGTATTCTGCATATTGCTTATTGATCAGATAACTAAAATTTGGGTTAAAACCACCTTTAATTATTACGATCCGCCGGTTAATGCCATTGGCTCATGGTTTCGGTTGCTATACATCGAAAACCAGGGAATGGCTTTCGGGACCACTTTCGGAGCAAGTATCTGGGCCAAACTTGGCCTGAGTATCTTCCGGATTTTTGCGAGTGGCGCAATTGCATACTATTTCCTGAAACAATGGCGCAGAGGTGCAAAAACAGAATTCCTGCTGGCAATCGGCTTGGTATTTGCCGGTGCAACGGGAAATCTGATCGACTCTATGTTCTACGATTTCATTTTTGATTACGATCCGTGTATCGGATTTAATCATTTGGAAGGTTCGGGAATCTGGTCGGATTGCGGAATCGTAGGTAAATATGAAACGCGCCACACCGGATTTTTATTAGGCAATGTAGTCGATATGTTCCAGTTCAATGTGGAATGGCCATCCTGGGTTCCATGGTATGACAAGAACGGAGACAATCAGATCTTCCCTGCAATCTGGAACGTAGCGGATGCCGCCATCAGTATTGGAGTGATCATGATCATTATCAGGCAGCGAAAATATTTCCCTAAAGAAAACAATAAGAAAGTAGCTTCGGCACCAACGACTTCATCAGAAGAAACAACAAAAAAAACGGAAGAGTAATCTTCCGTTTTTTGTTTTTAGTAAACCAGTAGGGTTTAAAGTTTTGGGAATTAATCACTCCCGATAGTTATTGGGATCACACCCAGACTTAATTTCTACCACAAATTCACAAATTTTAGCTCGGTTAAAGCTTCAGCATAGGTGCACCGCACTCGCTTTTGCACCATGTAAACACATATTATCAGTGTTTTACTAGGTAAAGAGGCGACTGGTAAGCGCCTCCGGCATTTGTGCATTTGTGGGAAAATATAACACAGCTTGTATTAAAAATGGTTTGGGTGCGAATAATACATATCCCGAAGTTTTACGCCCAGACTGGTTTTTTTTGTCTCGATCTATGACTTTCCTGTCGACCACAATTTGAATAACTTCTCCTGTTCAGGAGTCATTTCTTTGATGATCTCTATGGTATTATTCAGCGTTCCCTCTTTGAATTTCGCCGGGAATGTTAACGGGACTTGTTTTCCTTTTCGTTCTACGTGAATGGTAATCATGGTCCCTTCCGGAATCAGACTTCCATCTTCGTTTCGATATACCTTTTTGAGTTCGTCATAATCGATGATATCTTTTGCTTTTACTCCGAATGCGTTCCCTGCATCCGCCTTTTTAATAACAATCTTTCTGTTAACGACCCGATTATTTGCAGTTACTCCGGAATCCTTATCGGTAAAGAAATAAGAGGGAACTGTGCCTTTTTTTGATTTCGCATAATCAATACCAATGATCTTAAAGGTTTCTTCGATCGCTAAGGGTGTTGTTCCTTCTACGTATTTGGTGAAGAATTCTTTTAGGTCGGGGTGAACCGCTGAAACAAACTCATCAATAAAAGTTTCTTCGTTAAAGGAACGATTGCTTCCGTATTTGCTGCACAATTCGAAGATGACTGTTTTCAGGGTTTTGGAACCCTTGGTCAGGCGCATGATTTCAATATCCAGCAGCATTGCCATAATTGCTCCGCGCTCATAAACCTGTGAATAGTGATCGGAATAGGGCTTGTCAAATACATTTGCGCTCATAACAGTGAATGGCATATTATCCGGGTACGTGGCCGCATTCATTATTTTTCCCTTGATTTTGTCTTCAATGGTCGATTTTACAGTGGCCAATCCTCCCTGCATGGCAACGATCACAGAGAAATATTCCGTGGTTCCTTCATACAGCCACAAATGTTTCGACATGACCGGTTTGGTATAGTTGAATTCACCGATAAATTGGCTGTGCAAGCTCAGAGGGGAATAAATGTGCATGAACTCGTGGATTCCCGTTTCATAAACCATATCAGTGTAACTGTGATGACCAAAGTCAGGCAGGAAATAAGAGGAAGAATGACCGTGTTCCAAAGCACCGAAGCCTTGGCCTCCAAGTGATTTCGCAAGCTTAATTCTTTGGAAAAGACCTATTTTTTTCTCACCGCTGAAAACCGCTTCCAATTCGCGGTAATCTTTCACGAAATTCAAAAATGCGTAATTGTCAACTGGAAGTTTACCGCCCACAAACTGATCAATGGCGATCATGGCCGAATCAATTTTATGCTTGATATAATAGGCTGATGAATCTATTCCTTCGTGGTAGGATGCAATAATGACATCTGTTCCCTGAACACGGATGTTTTCTTCTTTCTCAGATGTAAACAAAATGGGATTATCAATCAGATCGTGATAATTTTTGCTCCGGAAAGTGACCCGGTCCTCTGTTTTGTCTGTTTGGATGAGTGTTGTAGAACCCGTAAGGTTTTTAGGCTTGGCGAATGTAAGGTCATATTCGTTATTCCATTCTAAACCAAAATATCCGAAAAGACCGCCATTATTGATATAGAAGTATTTACCCGCTTCAAATCCTGTTCCTGCAGGCTCGAAAATCTTAGTCTTTCCATTCTTTTCCTCCCAGGAATCATCCACCAGGTATTGAATTTTTGCAACATCCTTTCCGGGAAGGATCAAAAAGGAGTTGTTTCCTTTTTTCTTCACTTTCAGTGCTTTTCCGGCAGAATCAAAGGCTTTGAATTGAGTAATAAACCGGCCGTAGTCCAAAACGGCATAGGTTCCCGGCACTGTCATGGGAAAATTAAAAACAGCGGTGTCTCCTCCTTTATAAGCGGTGTTTAAAGTCACGGAAAGCTGGTCTTTGATACAACGGGTCAGGTCTACATTATAATTCATTTTTTGTGAGAACGAGCCGAATGCAAGGACAAAAGGGAATAATTGAAATAACAATTTCATGAATGATAGGATTTAAGGGTTGTTTATTAGAGTAAAGACAATACTTTATCGACATCCTCCGGAGTATCGATATTCGGTGTTTCAATTTCCGTTTCTACTACCTGGATGGAATACCCATTGTAGAGCCACCGCAGTTGTTCCAGCGATTCGATTTTCTCCAGTTGTGTTTCCTCGAGCTCACTTAGTTGAAGCAACACTTCCGAACGGTATGCATACAGTCCGATGTGTCTCAAAAAAGGATAGATTTCAAGAGGTTCTCCTTTTGCATTCGCGAAATTTGGAATCGGGCTGCGGGAAAAATAAAGTGCGCGTTGATCTTTGTCAATTACTACTTTGATCCGGTTGGGATTCATGACGTCTTCCATTCCAATCTTTCTGGAAGCAAGGGTAGCAATTTGTACTTTCGGATCTGCGAAAGCCTGTAATAATTGGTCCAGCTGCCGTGCATCAACCAAAGGTTCGTCTCCCTGGATATTAATCACGACATCATATTGTTCCGAAAGACTCCTCACAATTTCCGCACAACGGTCTGTTCCTGTCGGATGTTTGGAATCTGTTAGCATCACCTTTCCACCGAAATGATTTACGGTATCTGCAATCCGCTGATCATCCGTTGCAACGATCAGATCTGTAAGCAGGGAAGACTTTGCTGCTCCCTCCACTACGCGTTGGATCATTGTTTTTCCTTTCAGATCAATAAGTGGTTTGCCAGGAAAGCGGGAAGAGCCATAACGGGCGGGAATAATGCCGAGAATGCGCATGTTTTTTTCTTTCAAAGATAAGAAAAAGTCCGCCGCGGCGGAAAGACTGAGATACGATCCCGGACATCCGGGATTAGTGCGGAAGTATCGAGGGACAAGCGATTAGTCCGCCGCGGTGGAAAGACTGAGTACGACACTTACGAAGTATGCACCGCAGGTAAACGTTGCGCCTACGCTGATCGCATGTCGCCAATAGCTTTAGCGATGGCACAAGCTACTGCGTAAGCGTTAGTGCGAAAGTATCGAGGGATAAGCGACAGTCCATTTTAATTCTCTCTGCGTTCTTTGCGTCTTTGCGGTTCATTGTAAATTCCGGCATTTTTATTTTTAAGCGCGAAAAGCAGAGAAGACAAAGTTTAAAACTTCGTTTCCCCTTAATCTTGGAGAATAGAGGCAGATATTTTCACTAATTTTGCGGCATGAAAAAAGTAATCTCCTTAATCAGCGCTCTGATACTTACATTGAACCTTCTTGCCCAAGAGCAGCTAAATCTGGTCTCTTCTTCGAAAATTACTACTATCGGATACTGGAATAAAGGGGATAAGGTAAGTTATCATGTCACAAGTTCCGATGCAACAACAAAGTTCGGAGCAGCTCAACCTACGAAACAAACTTCGAATACTTACGATTTGGAAATAACAGTGGTCGACAGTACGGAGCACAGTTATATTTTAGAAATGAAATATCTGAAAGCTTCCGTAGAAGGAGTAGATCCGCAGTTGAAGGAAATAATGAATTCTTTTCAAACCACTTCAGCAATACGCTATCGAACAGATGAGTTTGGTACTTTTCAAAAAATCCTGAATACAGCGGTGTTGCAGAAAAACTTTAAAACAAAGTGCGAGGAGTTCAAAAAGCAATTGACAGCCAAATTGAGTCCCGAAGAGGCAAAGAAGTCCACAGCTTTCCTGGATGCGTTATTGGCCGAATTTGCCAAACCGGAAAACATAGAAGGACTCTACCTTGGAGATATAATGGCCATTCACGGAAATTACGGAATGGAACTGAATTTGAATAAACCGACAGATGTGGATGTCCAGATTCCTTGTCTGATGGATATTGTTGTCAATGGAACGGGAAAGATCTTATTACAGTCTATAAACAAAGCGAAGGATCTTGCAATAATCTCGATCAAATACAAACCGAATCAAGAAGAGCTAAAGAAATATATGAAGACTTTTTTTGAGCTCTTCGTACCCAAGGACAATAAGGATTTCAAGATTGATGATATGAAGATAGACTTCGAAAACACGGAGAAACTTCAAATGTATCTGTCCAGCGGCTGGATGGAATCCATTCAAACTAGTCGGACGGTTAGCATCACATTCGAAGACGAGAAAATCAAAAAAGTGATGACTGCAACCTATCAGTACAAATAACGGAAAGTGCTTTTTATATTTGTGACATGAAATATCTATTTGTCGGTTTGGGAAACCCGGGGTCGAAATACGAAGAAACACGCCATAATATCGGGTTCAAGGTGATCGAGGCTTTGGCTAAAGAGCTGGGTGGAACATTTTCCATGCAAAAGACAGCCGAGGTAGCGGAAGTAAAATTCAAAGGCAGGACCCTGGTTTTGGTGAAACCTACAACCTACATGAATCTTTCGGGGAAAGCAGTAAATTATTACCTGCAGCAAGAGAAAATCTCAAAGGAAAATTTGGTAGTGGTGACCGACGATCTGGCACTTCCCTTTGGAAAACTGCGTATGAAAGGCAAAGGTTCCGACGGCGGACATAACGGGTTAAAAGACATTCAGGCAACTTTGAATACTACGGAATATTGTCGCTTGCGCTTTGGAGTTGGTGCCGACTTTCACAAGGGACAGCAGGTTGATTATGTACTAGGTGAATGGGGGCCGGAAGAACGTGAAACATTGAGCGAACGGATCCTCGTGGCAACTGAATTTTTGAAAAGTTTTGCAACTATAGGAATTCAATTAACGATGACAAATTGGAATGGCAAATAAGCACTGGTTATCAGTGAGTTAACTTCTTTTGGCTGTTAAATATTGGCAATTCGCCTTTTTTGGCTGTTTTGAATTAAAACTATCAATATATTTGTGTGTGCAAATAAATACCATTTGCAGAATGAAACTATGCAATACATACGACTCACTAGGAGTGATGAATTCACAAAGAAACTCTCCCAACAAGTAGATGAATATCTGAAAAAAAACAACCTGAAACGTTACGGTAATTGGCGCATGCTACTTAAAGTTCCCTTAATGTTTTCCCTATTTTTACTTCCTTATTTCTTCATGGTTTTCGGCGTAATTGAAAATCATTGGCTGATGTTTTTCATGACCATTGTTATGGGTGTGGGAATGGCCGGAATCGGACTTTCTATTATGCATGATGCGAATCATGGCGCCTTCTCGAAATATAAATGGCTGAATAAAATAATGAGTTTCTCTATGGAGATGCTTGGAGGATTTAACTTAAACTGGCGGATTCAACACAACGTATTACATCACAGTTTTACGAACGTGCACGACATGGATGAAGACATCGATTCAATCGGATGGCTTCGTTTTTCACCGAATATGCCTCGTAAGAAAGTTCACCGTTTCCAGGTATATTATGCTTGGTTCTTTTACGGCTTAATGACTTTATCATGGATGACAAACAAAGATTTCATGCAGTTGAGCCGTTACAGTAAAGAAGGTTTGTTGAAAGCTCAAAACATCACATTCCGAAAAGCATTGATTCAATTGATCGTTTCAAAATTCTTGTACTACGTTTACATTATCGCTATTCCGCTATTTGTAATGGATGTTACCTGGTGGCAGGTACTGATCGGATTTGCCGCAATGCATTTTGTTTGCGGAATCATTCTGGCATTTGTATTCCAGGTGGCACATGTAATGCCTGAGACAGAGTTTATGACTCAGGATGGGTATGCCGAAAAAAATGACGACGTTTCCTGGGCAAAACATCAAATGATGACAACAGCAAATTTCGAAAATTGGAATCCTTTATTGACATGGTATGTCGGTGGATTGAATTACCAGATTGAGCATCATTTGTTCCCGGATATCTCACATATCCATTACCCGAAGATTTCGAAAATTGTAAAAAAGACAGCCCAGGAATACGGGATTCAATACAATTATCATACAACATTCTGGGGAGCGATCTTCAATCATTTAAGATTATTGAAACAACTGGGAAGAGCATAAGTTCTCGACAGGAATTCCAAAAGAATATTGAAAACCCGGCTATAAATGCCGGGTTTTTGTTTTTATATATTCCCTATCTTTAATGAGATATCGGAAACTATGGGACACGATCATGCACATCATCATCCGGATAAGCTCACAAAAGTAAATACGGCTTTTGTAGTCGGGATTATTCTCAATTTGCTGTTCGTGATCATTGAAGCCACAGTGGGGATCGTAATCGATTCACTTGCCGTTTTATCGGATGCCGGTCACAACTTGGCTGATGTCGGAACCTTGGTACTTTCCCTCCTGGCTTTCAGGTTAATGAAGATCAAACCCACAAACCAATACACCTACGGCTACCGGAAAACTACCATTTTGGTCGCTTTATTCAATTCCATGCTCTTGTTGCTTACAATTGCTGTAATCCTCTATGGAGCAATTGACCGTATTTTTCGTCCCCAGGAAATCCCGGGCCTGACAGTTTCAATTGTTGCAGGAATCGGGATCGTGATTAATTTCTCCACGGCTTTATTCTTTTTTCGCAATAAGGAAAAGGACATCAATATAAAAAGCGCTTACCTGCATTTATTGGCTGATGCACTGGTTTCAGCCGGATTGGTTGTCGGGGGAATAGTGATCTATTACACCAGCCTGTATTGGCTCGACACTGTTTTCAGCCTGATCATTGCGGCGATCATATTGTTCAGTACCTGGAAGCTGATGAAAGAAAGTCTTCGCTTGTCTCTGGACGGGGTTCCGAGTGCTATTCGTTTGGAAGAAATAGTGGACCTAATTCAAAGGGAAAAGGGAGTGAAGGAAGTTCATCACGTGCATATTTGGCCTTTAAGCTCTACTGAAAATGCCTTGACAGCCCACTTGGTCCTGGAAGAAGGTGTACGGGAAAAAGAGGAAGCACATATCAAGCACGAATTAAGACACATGCTGGAACATCAGAATATTCAGCACGTAACACTTGAAACCGAGCGGGAAGATTGCAGGAATGGAAGTTGTTCTTCTTAATTCCCCCTGCGGAGATCAGACGTCCGTGCTACTGGACTGACGAGTGCTAGACTCTGTCAGAGGATAAATGGGAAATATCAAAAAACCCTGACCTCGCGGGAGCGAACATCAGGGCTTGTAGCGTGTATGTAGGTATTTTATTTCTTTATCAGCAATTGCTTCGTAACAGTCCCTTCGCTTGAAACTACCTTCAGCCAGTAAATCCCGTCAGCTAAATCCCTTACATCCAAAGTAAATGAACTGCTTGAATTTTGCTGTGTGAATAACACCTGACCATTTGATCCGTAAACAAGTGCTTCTGATCTTTCCACGTTCGTTTTTACACTAACACTATTGGAAGCCGGATTCGGATGCATCGAATATTCGAAAATACTATTCTCAGCTAACTCCAGACACGGATCCGAAAGGATTAAAACCGTGTCTTTATCCTGGCAGCCATTGTTATTCGTGACTGTTAACACATAAGCTCCGGCTTGTGATCCGGTAGTGTTTTGGCTTGTTGCACCATTACTCCAGTTATAAGTCGGATATCCTCCGGGTCCGTTCAAATTAACGGGGAAATGATTGGAACATACGGTCATATCAGCACCTAAATTGATCGAAGGCACAGCGAGTAATGCTAAGGTAAGTGTATCTGAATCCACACACCCGTTTGTGTCTGTTCCGGTAACGATGTAAGAACCTGCAGTCGTTGCGTTGAATGGAATTCCGTTTAGAATCCCGTTATTCCAAACCAGATCTGGTGCTCCGCTTGCAGTTAAAGTAATTGCGGTTCCGGCACAAACTGTTTGGTTCGAACCTGCATCAATCACTGGAAGTAAATTTACCGTGACGCTTACCGTATCTGAATTCTCACATCCGTAGAGGTCTGTAGCTGTTGCAATGTATTCTGAACTCGTGCTTGGAAAGAAATCTACTCCGTTCTGCACACTGTTGTTCCAGGTAATTGTTTCGGTGGAAGCAGCCATGAGGTTCACTGTGTCACCGCTGCAAATTGTTATATCGGATCCCGCAGCAATAAGGGGTAAATCCAGTATTTCAATCAATTCAGCGGTAGTCGTATCCGTACAGGCGTGAGTGGTATTTGAAACGTAGACACGGTAGTTTCCTGCCTCGGTAATTTCCAGGGAGTTTCCTGTTTCCCCGCTAATGATCTGGTCATCTTTCAGCCATTGAACACTACTTTGAGCATCTCCCGGGATCGTTAAAATAAGCTCGTCACCCGCACAGATAGAATCGGCAGGAACTGAAATAACAGCTCCGGAAAGACCCACACAGGTGTTTACATCAAAAATGGAAAGTGTCGAACTGATCTCATTTGCCAAAATCACGATATCATTTCCGGTCGGGGAATCTTCTTTTTTAATAATGATAATCCCTTCGGCACCGCGATCCGGACCGTTGGAAGCAAGAGAACGGTTATTGTAGTACCCGACATAAACCGGGGCGCTTGGAACATCCACATTAAATAGCATGACTCCGCCAACACGTTCCAGGGAAACGAATAGATAGTGATTCCCGTTGATGAATGCTGTAGCCACTCCTTCCGGCTCCGGACCTTTATCATCCGAACGGTTTTTTGCTGTTGGTGACCCGGAACTGTTGCTTGCATTGAATAAACCGCTAAGTGTCGGGTGGTTCGCAGTGATTTGCTCGATTAGATCTTTTGAATCGAAAACCAATGCCCCTGTTTGTGCATTCCAAATGGAGAATGAACGTGTTCCGAAAACGTGGATATCATCAATATCTCCGTCTGCATCCGTGTCACCGCTTGCGTTACTTACGTTGATCCGGCCAAGGAATTGGTTGTGTTTTAAAATGTTTAGATCCGGAATGGAAGCATCCAGTGAGGTAGCAGATAAGCGGGCTACTTCCGTGATTGCCGTATATTCGCGTGCATCTCCTTCGTTTGCTGAGAAAATGTATTCTGCTCCGCCGATAGAAGCATGTGCGAGTGCATCCGGCATGAATAAACCTTTGATCGGTGCTGAACCAATGAAGACACCGGCAGTTTGATCCGAAGCATCCAAACCGCTGTTCCCGTTTGCATAGTTCATGGTTCCCAATGGACGAACTGCACTGACTGTTCCGGAAGCTATATCGATGACTGCCATTGCATTGTTCTCCTGTAAAGAAACATAAGCTGTTGAATTGTCTTCGGAAAGGGTAATGTATTCCGGTTCGAAATCCTGGGCTGCAGAACTTCCGGGTCCGAAAATGCGAATCCCCTGGGAACGTAAAGCAGCTTCTTGTCCGTTGAATGACTGGAAATTCACCAGTGTTACGTTGGAAGCACTCAGGGAAGCATATCCGCCCGTAATATCAATAATTCCAACCGAACCTTCCGGGTCAATAGAATAATCTGATTTAGGCTCACCTTCACAGGCCACTAAAATTTTGGTGTGATCGTTGTTGAATGTGATCATATCGGGCATCGCTCCCACAGGAACCTGTGAGATCAGTGTTCCGTTTTCATCTAGGAAAACAATGGTGCCATTTGCCTGCGGATTGGAATTTTCCATCGCACAGGCTACTACGCCATTATGAACAGTCAATGAATTGATATTTCCATAAGGTGTCATTGAAATAGAATTGAGCAAAGCAGGAGCTGAAGGATTCGAAAGGTCTACGATATCCATTTTTGCACCTATGGAATTGGCAATGTATAATTTATCTGTTGTGGGATCAAAGGCAACAATTTCTGCAGAGTTACTTCCTTCTGTTCCATTGGAGAAACTTGAAAGCAGGTTGAGTTTTAATTCGTTGTTGGGTATTGGCGCCTGGTAATCATTGTCTTTGATGTATACGATCTGGAATGAATTCGTTCCGATTGCAGCATTTTCCAATGACCTGATTTTAAGAATTGCCTTTTCGGTTCTTTCTGCAAGTGCATCATCAATAATAGTAAGATTGACATTCTGTACCCCGGAAAAACTTCCCGGAATAATCACCGTGTCTTCTGCCAATGTGAAATCCGTATTTTCCAAAGCATCCGTATACACGGAATAACTCAGAATAACCCTTGCAGGATAACTATTTGGAGTTGCAACATTGATTCCGACCGTAACCGTTCCCGCATTCTCTGCAAAGTTTTGAGTAAGAGCTGAAAATGTAAATGTTCCCGGAGGAGGAAGTAAGCTTACGGAGGAAAGATTGTCTAAAGTTGGTGTTACAAGTGTCCAGCTGCGACTGCTTGTCCAAAGTTCGGTTTGGGTATTGTACGACCCGACTGCGCGAATAGACTGATCACCTCCCGGGTCACCTGCAAAAAAGGAAGTAGTTTGAAGTTTTCCTCCGCTGTAAAGATCGTTGACTGGTAGTTGGTAACCATCGGCACCTGCATTTAGAACGGCTGTTCCAAGTGCTGTTCCATAGAATAAAGCATCTACAGGGACAGTTGAATTTGTCAGGGAGGCTGCGGGTAAATTAAAAACTGCTATTCCGTCTCCATTGGATCCGCCATTTCCTACCACTCCGCCGGAAGCTGCTGTGCCGAACCCGTCGCCACCGGTTGTTGCCGTATTGATTACGCGGATCTTACTTCCTGTTGGTGCCATGGAGCTTCCGCCTACATAGACAACGTCTCCTCGGTTTACACTTCCTGTATTAATTTGAAAAGCATAAGTAACTGCTCCGCCTTCGATCCAGCCATTCATGGTCGCTGCTGAGTTATTACAAACAACAGTATAAGGTGTTGCAGCAAAATTGATATTGCTCGTAGCAACTAATTCGATCCATTCAAAGGGAGAATCAGTTCCTGAGGGATTTGGTAAAATTTCTGAGATTACGAGTCCCGGGTTCTGAGCTAAACTTGTCATGCTCATCAAAACCGTCCCGATTAAGAGTAATGTTTTTTTCATTGCTGTATAAACTTTCGACAAAGTTCCGTTCAGCATGTAATCAGAAGTCAGGAGTTGAATGACTTTTTTGGTAAGATTAAGTTGTGGAATTGTAACCCAATTAAAGATTGAATGAAGAAAACAGGCCGGTAGAAAACATCCTTTTCAAATTGGCATTATTATTTTTTAATACAGGATAAGGACCGTTTTTTGATACAGGTAAGCTGATTCACTTTAGCTGCGAAGAAAAATTCTCTTCAGTCGAAGACAGATCCCGGTCTCATTCCGGGAAGTGAACGTGAAGAAAAATTCTGAGTCGTAGTTTAGCAAAAAAGCGCTCGTCGTTTGGATGGAGCTTTAGCGCAATCCACCCTTTTTGTTGCTAAACAAGAACAAAGAATTTTTTAGTGAACGGCTTCGAATGAGACAAGCATTTTGCTCCACTTTTTTGCGATTGAAAAAGTGGAAATTAATAACTCCAAGTTTTCAAAATGATCGCCGCAACACTTAAATCCAGCGGATTAGTGATCTTAATGTTTTCGTCATTTCCCGGTATAAGATGTACCCGTGCACCGATCGCTTCTGCTACACTTGCATCATCTGTAAATGTGGGTACATAGCTACGAAGAAAAATTCTCTTCAGTCGAAGACAGATCTGGGTCTCATTCCAGGAAGTGAGCGTGAAGAAAAATTCTGAGTCGTAGTTTAGCAAAAAAGCGCTTGCCGTTTGGATGGAGCTTCAGCGCAATCCACTCTTTTTGTTGCTAAACAAGAACGAAGGATTTTTTAGTGAACGGCTTTGAATGAGACAAGCATTTTGCTCCACTTTTTTGCGATTGAAAAAGTGGAAATTAACTCCACGTTTTCAAAATAATCGCAGCCACACTTAAATCCAGCGGATTAGTGATCTTAATGTTTTCGTCATTTCCCGGTATAAGATGTACCCGTGCACCGATCGCTTCTGCCACACTCGCGTCATCTGTAAATGTGAGTGCATAGTTTTGTTCGTAAGCCTTTTTAATCAGTTTCGCTTCAAATACCTGTGGAGTCTGAACAACACGGTAATGGTCCCGGTTTACCGTTGCATTGCTCTCACCATCTGCGATACGAAGCGTTTCTTTTACGGGAATCACCGGAATTACTGCACGGTATTTTTTCACGTCCTCCAGCAACTGATTCAAAACCGTTCTGCTGACAAAGGGACGTACACCGTCGTGAACAGCGATCCAGTCACCTTTGGCTTTTTGCAATGCATTTTTGATGGAATCAAATCGCTCTTTTCCTCCCGGAACAATTTCGTGGTGGATATTAAAGGAATACTTCTGACACATTTCCTCCCAGTCTTTAAGATAATCTTCGGGAAGTGTTACGATCAATTCTGCAGAAGGATCAAAAGAGTGCATGCGTTCAATGGTATGCATCAGGATGGGTTTGTCGTTCAATAACAAAAATTGTTTGGGTATCGAACCTCCCATTCTTTTTCCAATTCCCCCGGCAGTAATAATAAACGTCAGCATGTTTTAAATATAAAAATAATTCTGTAGAGACGCGAAGCTTCACGTCCCTAAACCGCTAAACAAAAAAAGGTTTCGTCATTGACGAAACCTTTCAAATATGATAAAATCAAAATTTACTTAATCTGATTTGGATCTTTCTCTGCTTGCTGATTGAATTTACGCTGCCAGTTTAACCAGTAGAACAATCCAATGAATCCTAAAACGATAACTGAATAATTAAAGATATCACCAATGTTGTCATAAAACCATGCACCATTTAGGATTTTTCCGAGTGTCCACCAAAAACCATTCATCTGTTCTCTTTTTAATTGGGACAAAGTAAATAAATTATTTGCTGATAAGCTTCGATTTTCCTGAAAAAAATTCAATTTTTTGGCTTCCCCCTTTGGAGGTGGGAGAATTCGCTATGGCGAATGAAGACTGCGACCAGCCTGAAAGGCGCTGGTCAAAGGAAGAGGGGGAGGATTTTTTTGGATTATCCGAGCACAAAAAATCCAAATATTTCATAAATCAATTCCCTTATTTGGACGATCAAAGGGATAGAATCAGTAACTTTGCGGTATAAAAATTAAAAATTATGTACCCACCAGAACTCGTACAACCAATGAAGGAAGACCTTACAAGTGTGGGCTTTCAACAACTCGTATCAGCATCAGACGTAGATGCAACTATCCCAACTAGCAAAGGTGTTGCCCTGGTAGTTGTAAATTCTGTTTGCGGATGTGCAGCAGGAAACTTAAGACCAGGGGTGAAAAAATCTTTGGAACAAGCAGGAAAAAAACCGGATCATTTATTAACTGTTTTTGCCGGAGTTGACTCTGAAGCAACACAACAGGCTCGCAAGTACTTTTTACCATTCCCTCCGTCTTCGCCATCTGTGGCCTTGTTTAAAGACGGAAAATTGGTTCATTTCCTTGAAAGACACAATATCGAAGGAGTTACTGCAGCTATGATTGCTGAAAATTTAGAAGCAGCTTACGAAGAATTTTGTTAAGAGAGATTTAGAACATTAGGATTTTAAGACTTCAGGACTGAATGACTCGTTTGTCACCAAGTCTTGAAGTCTTTTTGTATTATATACAGGAATCTTAAAGTCTTAACATCCTAAAATCTTGATGTCCTAATATCTTAATATCCAAATGATAGACACTCACACTCATCTTTACTCCGATCAATTCAACGAAGACCGTTTGTATTATATAGAGGAATCTTAATGTCCTAAAATCTTGATGTCCTAATATCTTAATATCCAAATGATAGATACTCACACTCATCTTTACTCCGATCAATTCAACGAAGACCGTACAGAAATGATTCAACGGGCTATTGCAGCTGGCGTTGAGCGTATGTATATGCCGAATATTGACTTGGATTCAGTGGAAGGAATGCATGCTCTTGAAAAACAGTTTCCTGAAAATTGTTTCGCAATGATGGGGCTTCACCCGTGTTCTGTGGATGCAAATTGGGAATTGGTTCTGGCCAAAATGAGACTCCTGCTCGAAAAAAGACCTTACGTTGCCATTGGTGAGATCGGGATTGATTTGTATTGGGACAAGACCTTTGTAACCGAGCAGAAAGAAGCATTCCGCACGCAGATCAACTGGGCGAAGGAACTTCAGATTCCCATTGTGATCCATGCACGCGATTCGTTCCCGGAGATCTATGAAGTACTCGACCAGGAGAATGATGAGCGTTTAAAGGGAATTTTTCATTGTTTTACCGGAAATGAACAGGACGTGAAAAAGATCCTGGCTTATGGAGGTTTTCTTTTTGGTATCGGGGGAGTGGTAACGTACAAAAAATCTGATCTTCCCGAAACTTTGAAGCACATTCCACTGGATAAGTTGTTGTTGGAAACCGATGCACCTTATTTATCCCCGGTTCCATACCGCGGGAAACGAAACGAAAGTGCTTACGTAATTCACACAGCAGAAAAAATTGCGGAGATTTTGAATCTGCCTTTGAATAAATTGAAGGAAATTACTACCCAAAATGCGATGAAGTTATTTCATCCTTAATTCCCTTGCGTATTTCAGATTTTCAGTGAACTTTGTCCGGACAGAAATGAGATGCACATGAAAACAACGCCGAAGGTATTGGTTATTTACACAGGAGGAACCATCGGAATGGTGAATGATCCCTTGACAGGTTCTCTCACAGCCTTTGATTTTGGAGATGTATACAAACACATTCCGGAATTGGCGCGTTTGAATGTGGAGTTGACCACCCATGCTTTTCCGCATCCGATCGATTCTTCCGAAATGAATCCGCTTTGGTGGAAAGAAATGGCGGAATTGGTATACAACAAGTACCATGACTTTGACGGATTTGTAATCCTGCATGGTTCGGACACCATGGCATTTTCGGCTTCTGCATTGAGTTTCATGCTCCAGGGCTTGACGAAGCCGGTGATTTTTACAGGATCTCAATTACCCATTGGAACGATTCGCACCGACGGAAAAGAAAATCTGGTTACGGCGATTGAGATAGCCGCAGCGAAAACCGAAAACGGTTCTCCACGCATTCGTGAAGTAGCCATCTATTTTGAATATTCTCTGTACAGGGGAAATCGCACTTCTAAGGTGTCAGCTTCTTCTTTTGAAGCCTTTCGCTCACCGAACCTGCGTCCATTGGCTGTTGCCGGAGTTCACATCGATTATACAGGTGAAACGATCAATGCTTCTTCCGGGTTGGAGTTATTTACTGATTTCGATACTTCTGTGGCATTGATCAAATTGTTTCCGGGCCTTAACTGGAACATTTACGAATCGTTGTTCGACACCGAAAAAACCAAAGCAATTATCCTGGAAACCTATGGTTCCGGAAATGCTCCATCCGACAAAAAATTCCACGAATTGCTGTTGAATTACCTGGAGAAAGGCGGAATTGTTCTGAATATAACCCAATGTTCCACGGGAAGAGTGGAGCAGGGAAAATACGAAACCAGTTCTTTCTTTGAGAAGAACGGCGTGCTTTCCGGTTTCGATCTCACAACCGAAGCAGCAGTTACCAAAACCATGTATGCCTTGGGAAAAAGTGCCGGGAATGTGGAGTTGGCAAAGGACATTCTTCAGAAATCTGTTTGTGGGGAAGTGACGGTGTAACCATTTTCCGATAATTATTCCTCTCAGCCGCCCCGGATTTCTATCTCCCGTTTCTGTTTAATAATAGAAGATCGATTAAGAACATCTGATAACCGTACGTTTCTCCTCATCCTTACCCTCTGTATTCTTCTGCTTGTCTGTCGCAACTGACGCCTCTGTTCTTTGTGTCCTTCGCGCTCTTTGTGGTTAAGTTTATTTATTTCCACAACTCCCATCCCATGCACCTTCCCCTTCAACTGCACGAAGTCTCCGTTTCTTTCCTCGAAAAATAAAACCTGCAAACAAACGATCTCGGTTCCTGAAACAGAGGAAAGATTCTCCGATACTTCAATATATAACGACAACTCTTTCTGAAAAAAAACTGGCGACTGGTAAGCGCCATCTTCATCTGTGCATCTGTGGGAAAAAACTTTTTGTTTCTCCTGCCAGTGGGAGACTTCGGCTTTCGAAACCAATCCCATCCGTGACGAACTCGTCTCAAATCTCCCCTTCTCAAAATCAATTATACTCCTCACCAATGTCAGCCCCGCATGAGTAGCACCCTCCGGGAATGCCGACTCCAAAAGGTTTACATTCCTTGCTGGCGCGAGGCTCAGACTCGTGTCACTCGCATTAATGGTAGGTAAGCCCTCAAACAGTTCATAAACCTTCACTTGCTCATTAAACTGGAAGATCCGGAAAAACTTGTTCGCATCCGTATCTGTCATCATCGCCTCAGCTCTGCGTTCACCTCTGCAATGTTTCGTATCTGCTTGTTTCAACGCAACCAGTTCCTTATTCATTCGGTTCACCATTGTCCCGTCCTTCACTTGATCGATGAAAGGAGCAAAAGCATCCCGGATCAGTTTACCGGCGCTGGAAACAGCAGCAAATTCAGCACTTGCATTTCGCGCGGCTGCATAACGTTCATCAGTTTGATACTCCTTGGAACTTACACCACCGGTTCGGCGCACCAAATAGCCATGAACACGATCGTGATAGAACGAATAATCGTCTACCCTGCCTGTAATCCCGCGACCAATCTGCTTTGCCATAACGAATCTTTTATCATAACAATCTACTGCATAGTAAGTTACAAAAAAACATTGCAAGGACGCGATGTTTCGCTTCCATTTTGATAATATTTGCCTTGTCTTATCCTGGTAGATCAAGCATGAATACTCCCACTTTACTCCCAGTTTAAAGCATAGATACAGTATGGATACCCCACCTCGAGACGTAGCGACTGTAAAGTCTGCTACTGTCTCCTTTCAAACTACGAAGCTCGAAAGAGCGAAGTAGTTTCACACTGCGAAACTTCAGTGCTGAAAGCCCTGACCATAGCGTCAATGGAAGAAGGGTTTCATACGAAGTCGACGACGAAGTAGGTTTCAATATACGAAACGCGAAGTATGAACTTTAACTGGAGTGAAGAATGAAATCTGCGTCCTTCTGCGCAATCTGCGGGAATAAAAAATCCCGACATCTGTCTTGACAGATCGTCGGGATAATTCTTGCAGAGAGGAAGAGATTCGAACTCTCGATACAGTTACCCGTATACTACCTTTCCAGGGTAGCTCCTTCAACCACTCGGACACCTCTCTATTTAGTGGAGTGCAAAAATACAACTTTTCTTTGAATCCGGATAATCCTTGGAGAATACTTTGAATGAATTTTTTTGGGTTCACTCAACTTCCCCCTTCAATCGGTTCACTTCTTTTTGAAGCTGATATACCTGGTCCAGTAGGTATTTAATGGTTTCAAGGCCTTCGATATTGATTTCCAGTTCGTAATGCATGTGCATGTATTTTTCGAGATCGGAGAGCTGTTCGAAAGTAATATAAAGGGCTTCATCGGAATGAATCAGCTCAATTAAACCATGCTCATCCAACTTTTGGACAAATGAAGTTTCAATGTTGTAATAAACGCAGCATTGTTCAATGGAGATTCTATTTGCTGTTTCCATATTCTTTTGTTTTACGTTCTTTAGCAAGCTGCTCGATTAATTCTTTTTCTTTCGCTGTCAGGCCGGTAGGTAGCTGGATCTGATAAGTCACATACAAATCACCAAATTCACCTTCCTTTTTGTAGACCGGGAAGCCTTTTCCTTTCAGACGGACTTTCGTGCCGTTCTGAGTTTCGGGGGCTACAGGCATTTTAACCTTTCCATTGAGCGTATGAATGATTTCTTCCCCGCCAAGGAGCGCTTTATAGAGATCCAGGGACACATTGGTATACAGATCATTGCCTTTACGTGTAAATGCGGTATCGTTTTTTATTTCGAAAGTGATGTACAAGTCGCCGTTGGGACCGCCGTTTACACCCGGGGCACCATGTCCGGCCAGTTTTATTTCCTGACCGTTTTCAATTCCCGCTGGCACGGTAATGCGTATGTTTTTACCATTTACCGTAAATGTTTGCTGGTGGGTCTTATATGCCTCGCTTAAACTAAGTTCCACTGATGCCCGAAAGTCCTGGCCTTTAAACCTTGTCTGCCTGCCACCGCCTCGGGAACCGAACATCGAAGAAAAAAAATCGGAGTAGCCGCTCTCATCTCCATACGTAAAGTATTCGCTGTCTCCAAATGGATTCCCCGTACCCCCGAATGGATTTCCCTGACTTTGTCCACCGGATGATCTTTGCTGCTTGCGCGCTTGTTCGAATTGTTCGGCATGCTTCCAATCCTTTCCATACTGGTCATATTTCTTCCTGTTTTCAGGATCGCCCAATACTTCGTTTGCTTCATTGATCTGCTGGAATAATTTGGATGCTTCCGGATTGTTGGGATTCAGATCCGGATGATGCTTCCGCGCAAGTTTCCTGTAAGCTTTCTTTATATCATCGGTAGTTGCATTCTTATCAACGCCTAAAATCTTATAGTAATCAATGTAATCCATACTGCCAAGCCTTGAGATATTAAATTACGGCTAAAATGGATATTATACAAGTGGAAAAAAATGATCCGGATCAGGAAAGAGGCAAGAAAACAGAATGAGAGTGAGAGCAAATCTGCTTTAATTATGATAGTGCTTCAACGGGTTCACAAAAAGAAAAAGAGCATTTAACCGCAGTTAGATGCTCTTTTTTACCCCATTCTTATTCTGATAGGAGATCGGGATCCGATAATGGACTATTGATGTGCGATACAAATGCTTCTCAGCTCTGATTCAAACAGGTTTGCTCCAACTGTAACCGTTTGGAAATCCGGACCGGTAATGATCAATGAATCGATCACTCCTGCAAATCCCTGGCTGTTGCTCATGTTTACATATCCGGGTAAGTAAAAATGCTGTGCCTGGTAGCCATACGGCGCTAAATACTGTGTCAGTGAGTCTGCAGGACAAACGATCAAAGGGGTAGTAGGGAATTTAACGTTTACCAGGTTTGGATGGTCATTGGTATTGTTTGCAAATCGGGCATGTACAAAAGTGATCTTGTTCGCTGTACAGGCAATTGGTAATTCTGCCGTATTAAATTCAATCGACATACCTTCATGAAAATCATAAAAGCCACTTGGGGTTCTTTCTATTGGTGCAATCGGCTGAACTTCTTGTCCGTCTTCGTGGAAAAACGAGACTTGATGTGCGTAAACCTCATTCACCATCCCGTTTGCATCCAGGCTTATTTCTTCCCCCGGGCAGAAAGAGCACTCGGTTGGTTCTGTGCAATTGTTGCATACTACTGGTTCAGGCTCTTGTTTTTTGCATGATGATGTCATCGCTCCTAACGCGATCAATGCAATAGTTGTAATTTTCTTAGTTTTCATATTGTTCATTATTAGTGTGTTTATCAGTAGATGACAAACACTTGATTTCGCTGCACCGGCTTTCTGTTTATTTAAAAAAAATAATTTTAATGCCTTGATATTTAGCCGGTTCTGAACAAATTCTTTTTGGTAAAGAATAGGGTAAATGGTATACATAACCCCTCAGAGAATGTTGCGAATGATTTATTAGGAAGGAAAGCGTACCAGGTGAGAAGGTCCCCTTGGTTTTATAAATACGAAACTCGAAATCCGGTTTAAACCACCTCGATCACATGCTTTGATCGCAATCCATTCGGAATGATCCGGATTTCCACCTGTGCATGAGAATTAGCCTGTACCTGGGCAATCAATTTATCCGACTTTTCGCGCTTTGCACCAACTTCTACTTCGTAGGTTCCCGGATCCAATGCAATAAATAACTTTTTCCCTGAATCAATACCACCTCTTTGTTCACCGTTGATAAAGATCGGACTTGAGATCAGGCGGTTTTGGGCTTGTTTGATGCGCATGAAGTGGATGCCGCTTTTATTGAAGTAATCCGAGTCCAATACAGAATTCGTCTCATCACCTTTCCGGTTGCGGATCAGTTTGAGAATGAACATGACGAAAACTAAGGGAAGCAGCAGCGCTAAAATCGTGACCAATCCTGTAATACCAAGCGGGTATTTATCTCCTGGTTCCGGAGCAAAGAGCTTGATAAAGAACAATGCCGGATATGTTTCCATGATTACGGACCAGAAGGAAAAAATCACAGCCGCAAAAATGTAGATGTAGATTAGAATGCGCATAGTAGGTTTAAATTTGAAACCCGTAGGGACGCGATTAATCGCGTCCCTACGGGTTTTGTTGTATATAGTTATTTAAGCTAAAATCACATCATCCCGTCGTTCACCGATTTGCTGTCTCCACATGGCATAATACAAACCTTTCTCTTCAAGCAATTCGCTGTGTTTTCCTGTTTCGATGATGAGTCCTTTCTCCAAAACGAAGATTCGGTCAGCATGCATGATGGTAGATAAACGGTGTGCGATCAAAACGGTAATGTGTTCTTTTTTGTCAGTAATCTCGCGGATGGTATTGGAGATAGCTTCCTCAGTAAGGGAATCCAAAGCAGATGTTGCCTCGTCGAAAACCATTAACCTCGGGTGACGCAGCAATGCTCTGGCAATAGATAAACGTTGTTTTTCACCACCGCTCAGTTTCATCCCGCCTTCACCGATTACGGTGTCAATCCCGTTTTCACTGCGGGCGATGAGGTTCGTGCAAGACGCTTTACGCAATGCTTCGTCAATTTCTGCTACCGTTGCATCCGGTTTTACGAATAGCAGGTTTTCACGGATCGTTCCGGAGAACAACTGCGTATCCTGCGTAACAAAGCCCAATTGCTGCTGCAATTCTTCCTTGTCGATTTCCGTACTGCTGATTCCGTTGTAAGTAATATCACCTGTTGGAGCGCTGTACAAACCAACCAATAATTTCACCAGTGTACTTTTTCCAGAACCACTTGGTCCCACGAAAGCAATGGTTTCACCTTTGTTCACTTCGAAGGAAATATTGCTTAACGCATCGTAAGAAGCGGTTTTATGACGGAAACCAACGTTTTGGAATGCCAGTTTTTCGATCGCATTCAGGGTAGAAGGGACGGTGGGTTTCTCTTCGATCGGAGTATTGATGATCTGCTCAAAGTTATGAAGCGATGCTTCGGCTTCGCGGTAGGAAATGATCACGTTCCCAACTTCCTGCAAAGGTCCGAAAATGAAGAAGGAATAGAATTGCAGCGTCATGATCTGACCGACAGTTAAGGTGTGTCTGAAAATCAGGAACATCAGGAAGAACATGATGGATTGGCGCATCAAATTCACAAAGGTTCCTTGGGTAAAGGAAATACTTCGCACCTGGCGCACTTTTTTCAGTTCCAATTGCAGAATTCTGCGTGTGGTGTCGTTCAAACGCTCTGTTTCCTGCGTTGCAAGACCCAAACTCTTCACCAATTCAATGTTTCGTAAACTTTCTGTGGTACTTCCTGCCAATTGATTGGTTTCTTTTACAATGGTGGTTTGTACTTTCTTGATCCGCTTGGATAATTGATTGGTAATGTAGCTTAATAGCAATGCGGAACCCAAATAAACGACAATCAATCCGGGATGGACACTCAAGGCGTACACAATCACGAAAACCAATCCAACTATCGAAGTGAAAAGGATATTTACGAAATTCATGATGAATCGCTCATTATCGATCCGTACTTTTTGAAGGATGTTCAGGGTTTCACCGCTTCGTTTGTCCTCAAATTCACTGAAAGGAACCTGCAACGTGTGCTTCAAACCGTCCGTATAAATATCTGCACCCACTTTTTGAATAGTCAGGTTCACGGTATAATCCTGGAATGCTTTTGCAATACGGCTTACCATCGCCGCACCGATTGCCAGCGCGATCAATGTACCGACACCCGAAAGGAATTCATTTTGGGTATAATCATCCGGCCGGGTGGCATAATTATCCAGCAATTTCCCGAAAATGTAAGGGTCTAAAAGCGAAAATGATTGGTTGATACTGGCTAGTATCATGGAAAGGAACACAAGTCCTTTGTAACGTTTTAAATAGGATACGAGTATTTTCATGTAAATCTAAATATGAATGTTTTGTTTCCTGCAGAAATGAATGTATTGAAAAATATGGAGTATGAATTGTTGTTTCAACAGGAGGTGTAAAAGTAATAAAAATTGGAAAATAATCTGTTGTTGAAATGATTAAATCCCATTGTCTTCTTTATAGAAGGGAAATTTAATTTCCCCCTTTGGAGGGGGAGGAAAGGGGGAGAAATCAAAAAACCTTCCTCCCAGGGCTTCACACCAATGAAAAGAAGGTTTCTCTGTTTATTATTAGGGTGTAACTCAAACTTAGTGATCAGCTGCAACAGCTTTCGAACCTTTCTTGTAGCGGATTAAAAACACAACCGGAACACAGATCAGGATCAAACAAGCGACCATAAAGAATCCATGATTGTAACTTACCAACATTTGCTGCCGGGTCATTAATCCGTCTATCTGGCGATTGGCCATCTCAGTTGCCTGCACCGCATCATATCCTTTTGAAATGAAATTCTGAGCCATCAACTGAAGACGTTCGTTTACGGAATCACTGTACTGATTGATATAACCGATCATATTTCCGCGAACCATAGCATTGGTATTCGTTAAATACACATTGATCAAGGCAATTCCTACGGATCCGCCGAGCTGACGGATCATATTCGCCAAACCAATTGCTTGCGGCATGTCTTTCGGACTCAATCCCTGAACTGCCAGTGAAAGAATCGGTGACATCATGAACGCCATTCCGAAACCACGCAATACGAACGGAAGATAGAAATTGCGTTCTGAAGAATCTGGAGAAGAAAATGCCAGCATCATCACGAAACTAAAGGTCATTGCAATTCCGAAGAGAATGACTGTTTTCGGATTCATTCCTCCACCAAGCAAGCGACCAACCAGCGGCATGGCAAAGGCAGTACACAATGCTCCCGGGATCATGAACATTCCGGTTTGTGTTGCGGTCCAACCCAATGAGATTTGAACAAACAAAGGGAAGATAAATACCGTTCCGAAAAGCATCAAACCGAGCAGGAAGTTCATAATGGAACCCATGATCATATTGTAGTTCTTGTACAAGCGAATATTTACAGCCGGATAATCAATTTTCAATTCCCGGATAATAAATGCGGCAAGACTAGCCACTGCAATGACGGTCATAGCAGTAATCTCATGGCTTTCGAACCAATCTTCTGCCGTACCTTCTTCCAGAACATATTGAATGGAACCCACAGAAACAACGAGGAAGAGAATTCCCCACCAGTCTATTTTCCTGGGTTTGACGGCTCCGGGCCGATTCGTAACATATCGGAAACTTAAAATAGTTGCAGTAATACCAATCGGAATATTCACAAAGAAAATCCAATGCCAGGAAAAATTATCGGTAATGTACCCGCCAAGAGTCGGCCCGAAGGTTGGCCCGAGGATGAGTCCCATTCCGAAAATAGCATTTGCCGTAGAGATCTTTTCAGGCGGGAAGGCCCCGATGATAATGGATTGTGCCGTTGAAAGCAAACCGCCACCACCTAAACCTTGCACGAATCGCCAGAAAACAAGCGTCCAAAGATTGGTGGAGAGACCACACATCAGTGACGCTACGGTAAAGATCACAACGGAGCCTGTAAAGTAATTCCGGCGACCGAAAAAGTCGCTTAGCATACTTGTCAATGGAATAATGATCACGTTTGAAATGGCATAAGCCGTCACAACCCAGGCAATTTCTGTTGTTGTTGCACCCACATTCCCACTGATCTCACGTAATGAAACGTTTACAATGGTGGTATCGAGTAACTCGAGAATGGCGCAACTGATTGCTGTGATGACCAGGATCCACTTTTCAGCTCCCGTCGGATAAACGATGGGTGTTTTTAAAGCAGGAACTTCCACAATTACTTCACTTTAACTGATACGTATGCGCTTAACCCCGGGAAGAGAATTTTCAATTCTTCTTTCGTCAAATGATCAATCGTAATTTTTACAGGAACACGCTGTACAATTTTCACGAAATTACCGGTTGCATTATCCGGAGGCAATAAAGAGAATTTTGCTCCCGTTGCTCCAACGAATGAATTCAATTTCCCGGATAATTTGATGTGTGGATATGCATCCACTTTGATTTCAACAGGTTGACCGATCCGCATGTTTTCCAATTGTGTTTCCTTGAAGTTTGCGCTTACCCATAGACTGGAATTATCGATTGCCGAGCAAACTGCCTGACCGGTTGAAACGTATTGTCCCACCTCAATGCTTCTTTTTGAAACAATCCCGTCGCATGGCGCTTCGATTGTAGCGTAATCCAATTGAGTTAAAGCCAGTTTCAATTCTGCTTCACGCTGACGGATCAGGGCTTCCGCCAGAGAGATCAAAGAAACCTGACCCATGGCCTGGGATCTGACTCCTGCAGATTGTGATTGTGAAACTTTCAATTGCTTCAAAGCAGCATCGTATTGAGCTTGTGCTACTTCCAGTTCGGCATTACTGTTATCCAATTCCGATTGAGTGGCAGCTTTGGCAGCAAACATGTTCTTAGTGCGTTTGTTGTCCTCTTTCGCTTTATTCAATCTTGCTTTTGCAGAATTGATGGTTTCTTGGGTAGATTCTGTAGTAAACATGGCAGCGCTTGCATTCTGATTTGAAGCCATAGCATTGCTTTTTACGGCATTTAAGTTTGCTTTTGCGTTCTCCAAAGCTGCTTCAGCCTGAGCTACTTTTGCTTTGTATTCCGTGTCATCGATGGTAACGAGCAATTGTCCTTTTTTGACTTCCTGGTTGTCTTCAAATAAAACTTCCTTCACATAACCTGTGATCGAAGAGCGGATAGGAATGATGTTTGCGTCCAATTGTGCGTTATCTGTTGATTCCGTATTTCCACCCATCATGAAGATGACAATTCCTACTATAACAGCGATTATGATTCCGCCAATGACGAATTTCATTCTGGAGCCTTTTCCCTTTTTTTCTTTTTTGTTTTCCTTTTCCATGTCTGTTTAATTTTTAAAATTTGATTGAACCTGATGTTGCGTTGATTGTTGAAATGGCATTCATTCGTTTGATCTCGTGAACTTTCTTGTTGAGTTTTGCCTGCAGTTCAGCGTTTAATTGTGACAAATAATTTACAACGGTGATCTTACCATTTTCCATTTGAGCTGTTGCTGTTGTAGTTACGCTGTGTCTTTTTTCAATGATGATATCGTCTTTTTCGATCATTTGGGCAAGTGCATTCAATTGAGCTGTTTGTGTATTTAATGAAGACTCAATGTTGAACAGGAAGGCATCTTTTTGAATCTCAATCAGGCTTTTGTTCAGTTCCACTTTTGTCTTCTCTCTTTTCAAACCGTACAGTGAACTGATATTCCATCGGATCGTAAGGTTTGCACTTCCGAAGAAGCGCAATTCCTGGTTAATGAAGTTTGGTCCCGGACGACCATAATTTCCGGCTGCTCCAACAGTTACTCTTGGAATTGCATTGACATTGATCTGCTTGAAGCGTGCATCCAGCAATTTTGCCTGAAGATCAAAAATCTTCATTTCAGGCCGTTGAATTTCAATCCGAGCAGTGGTTCCACCGATCGGGGTTTCTGTGAGCACCGTATTTTTGTCAACCGGCTTTCCAATATAAAGTGTCAGAGTTTTATAAAGTCCTTCCAATTGAAATTCCGACTCAATGATGTTTTGCTCCGTTTTTAGAACCTCCGCTTCCAGTTCATCCAAAGAACTGGCTAATACCAAACCGTTGTCAACACCTGCCTTCATGTTTTTAGCCCTGTTCGTCAGATCTTCCTTATAAAGCTCCAGGATTCTTAAATTCTCCCGGCCTAAAAGCACATTGATATAAATTTGGTTTACGCGCTCCACTAATTTGTAAAGTTCCACCTCGTTTTGCTGAATGGTTAATTCCGTGCTCAATTTTTCAACGCTGTGCTGCGATTTCGTTAGTCCGCCATCAATGATTGTCTGTTCCAGACTTAAGGAAGTCAGATAAGCATCGTGTGGGAATTTCATATCCATTCCGGGGAAATCGAATTGAACAACCTCGGTGTTGTACGTTGCCTGTCCCATGAATGAAAGTTTCGGTAACCAGTTTTCACGGATTGCTTTTTCGTTTTGTTCTGTTTGTTGTAATGTAACTTCGTTTTGTCTGATTAATGGATAATTTTTCTTTGACCAGGCAATGCAGGAGTCCAAAGAAATTGCGTTTTGTGAAAACCCGATTCCCGTGATTGCGATGCCCAGTACTGTCAGTAATTTGTGCATAATTGTTTGTGTTATTGAAATTTGAATGAAATGAAGTCTTTGACAGATTGTTTGATTTTATCTTTAGCCTCACCATCCCAGTCGTATCCATGCTTTTTAAGCATTACTTTGTAAAGTGGTGATGCCAGGAAGGGATAGGCGCAGAGTGAATGCAGATTGACCATGAACAGAACCGGATCGAAAGGTTCAATTTTCTCATTGATAAATGCTTCCTGGAGGGTAGGAACCAAAAGGGATTTCTGAGTCTTCAGACTCTTTACCTTTTCATAGAACATTTCAGGATTAATGGAAATCTCCTTGATAATGAACATCGACATTTGAGGGTATTCGCTGAAGAACTCGAACATATTGTCGACATATTGCATCAGGCGTTCTTTGATTGGCATTGATTTATCACCGATAACGGTCATTTGGGCGAAGTATTTTTCCAGCGCACCGTCAAATACCGCATCAAATAATTTTTCTTTGCTCCGGAAATAATAATGAAGAAGCGCTTTGTTAATTCCGGCCGTATCAGCAATGTCCTGCATGCGTGCACCATACAAACCATACTTCATAAAAACCTCTTTCGCTGCTTCTAAAACTTTTTCCTCAGTAGTTGAATCCTTTGACCCCATAGTTTAATTATTAAGTTTAACCATTTGGTTAAACCACTTTGCAAAAGTAATTAGTTGCTTTTACTTATCAAGCATTTTTGTAAGAAAATCTTATTTTTTTTACCAGTGAATAGTTTTATGGACTTAAAATGTGTGTTCATGCAGAAAGTTGAATCGTTGGACGAAATGCTGCTTTCATCAACTAATGAAATTGTTTAAATTTACCCCATGAATAATTTCGAGATTACAACTCCAACAACGATTGTCTTTGGGAAGAACCAATTGACAAGAGTTTCTCAGTTGCTTAAAAACCAGGCTGCTGATGGAAAAGTGATTGTTTTATACGGCGGCGGATCCATTGAAAAGTCGGGGTTTTTGGATAAACTGAAACAAGAGTTGACGGATCTTGAAATCCACTTCTTTAAAGGGATCGAAGCAAATCCTGAATACACTACTTTAATGCGGGCAGTCGAATATATCCGTGAACACCGGATCGGTTATATGCTTGCAGTTGGTGGCGGATCTGTAATTGACGGGGCGAAATTTATTTCAGGAGCGGTGAATTATGAAGGAGATCCCTGGAATGTGTTAAACCAGGTTCCCGGTTGCACTTTTACTTCTGCTGTTCCTTTCGGATGTATTTTAACAATTCCGGCTACCGGCTCCGAATCTAATTCGGGAGCAGTTATTAGCCGTTCGGAACTGAAAGAAAAACGAACAATGGGAGGACCCTTATTCTTCCCGAAATTTGCTTTGCTGGATCCGACCTTTGTTGCGACTTTACCGAAACGTCAGATTGCAAACGGAATAATTGATGCGTTTACACATACGATGGAGCAATATTTAACTTTCAAAGGAGAGAATTTATTGCAGGAACGCTATGCAGAAGGAATACTTTTGACACTGATTGAAATCGGGGAAAAAGTACTGGAAAACCCGGAAGATTATGATTTGGCTGCAAACCTGATGTGGTGTGCCAATCAGGCGTTGAACGGTGTATTGCGCTGCGGTGTAACCACTGATTGGGCAACTCATATGATCGGACACGAATTAACAGCTTTACACGGAATAGACCATGCCCAATCGCTTGCAATCATTGCTCCCAGATTGTATGAGGTGAAATTTGAAAGCAAAAAAGTCAAATTGGCCCAGTACGGAAAACGCGTTTGGAACCTCGAAGGTTTAGACGAGCAGGTGGCAAGAAAAGCGATAGTCAAAACGGAAGAATTCTTTCATAAACTGAATGTGAAAACAAGAATCTCGGAATACACTTCTGATTATCACGATACGGCACAAATTATCCATGACCGCTTTGTTCAGCGTGGATGGCTTGGCTTGGGAGAAAACAAGGATTTGACTCCGAAAGAAGCAGAATATATTGTTAATCAGGCTATTTAATGGGACTTTCAGACAGATATACCATCCGGAGAGAAGCAACTCCTGCTTTATTGGATTTATTGACCCAAACAACCTTGGGAACAAATGGTGCACGTTACAAGCATTTAGATACCCCAACCCGCATTTTAGAGGCAGATAATCCCTTATTTATTTCCCTGGAAAGAGATGGGAAAGTACAGGGGAATTTAACCTTGTGTGACCGTGGGAAACAATGGTATGTGCGCTACTTTGCTTTTGCAAATCAAAAACAGGCATCAAAAAACGTGAACCGCGTTCCAAAAAGCAATTCGCGTTTAAAGATGGAAATGGCGAGTTTCTTTGATGAGATCTTTGATGGGAAATTAGGAGATGCACCCGATGCTTTTTATGCTTATATCGACCCTGCAAACGACCGCAGTAAATGGATGTCAGAACAATTCGGATTCCGGACAGAAGCACAATTGATCTCACAATCATTCAGCAGGACAAAACCCCGTAGCGTTGCCCATGTCCGGCAAATAGAATCCGAAGAACAGATCAACGAGTGTTTGGCTAAAATAGCGGATTCACATGCCTTTTTTGTTGAACATCATGCAAAGAAAGGTCCTTTTTACGGGTACTTTAATCAATTTGGTGAGATAACCGGCTTTGCTAAAGTAACGAAGGCTAATTGGGTGATAGAACGTTTACCGGGAATGTTGGGCGGAATCTTTACGAAACTGATCACGATTACCCCGGGAATTCGCAGAATTGTGAAACCTAAGAATCATAGTTTTCTTGTTCCGGAATCGCTTTGGGTGAAGGATAATGATCCGGGTGTTTTATCGGCATTACTGGAAGGAATTTTAGCTGCGGAAAAAGTGAATATGATGATTTGGTTCGTTGATCGAAGAGAACCGCTTTGGAGAGAAAGTCGTCAATATGTTGATTGGGGTTTGTTTCATAAAATGACACCACAGCCTGTTGTTGATGTAGTGGTATTGAGAAAGAACCCGTTAAAAATGGATGAACTGCGATCCAAGCCGATCTTTGTGGCGGGTTGGGATATGGTTTAGGTTTCGCGCACGTGAATTTAACCTATTTAATTTTGACCACCCTTCCAGGGTTTATAACCCTGGACCATTTTATGCAGCAGCAATTTCGAAAAAATAGTTAAATTCAAATCCAAACGAAATAATCCCTTCGTTTGTTTGTTATCGAAGAAGCGAAGGCTTAACTTTGTACGTTGAATATCGATTTTATGCATCCTTATCAAGCAGGTCCCTTATTGGAGCAAATCATTATCCCTCAGGATTTAAGGGATAAAATGACTGTGGAACAATTACCACAAGTTGCCGATGAATTGCGTCAGTATATTATTGATGTCATCTCTGAAATCGGAAACTCGCATTTCGGAGCCAGTTTGGGAGTTGTGGAATTAACGGTTGCATTGCATTATGTCTTCAATACTCCATACGATCAGTTGGTTTGGGATGTTGGTCACCAGGCTTACGGTCATAAGATCTTAACCGGTCGAAGAGAAGTATTTCATACCAACAGAACAAAAGGTGGAATCTCCGGATTCCCGAAACGTTCCGAAAGCGAATACGATACATTCGGAGTAGGTCACTCATCCACTTCTATTTCCGCAGCATTGGGGATGGCTATTGCAAGCCGTTACAAAGGAGAGAAAAACCGTCAGCACATTGCTGTAATCGGTGATGGCGCCATGACTGCCGGGATGGCTTTTGAAGGGATGAATCATGCAGGTTTTGAGAAAGATGCCAACTTATTGGTGATTTTGAATGACAATTGCATGTCTATCGATCCGAACGTAGGAGCACTAAAAGAATATTTAACCGACATCACAACCTCTCATACTTATAACAAAGTAAAAGATGAGGTATGGAAATTGCTTGGAAAAGTAAGTAAATTCGGCCCAGATGCACAATCTGTCGTTTCAAAAATATCCTCTGCTTTAAAAGGTTCGATATTAAAACAAAGTAATTTATTTGAATCACTCAACTTCCGTTATTTTGGTCCGGTAGATGGACATGACTCCATCGGTTTGGCAAAAGTGCTGGAAGATTTGAAAGATATTCCCGGTCCGAAAATTTTACATTGTATTACGCGTAAAGGAGCAGGATACAAATTTTCCGAAGAAGGAGACCCGACCAAATGGCACGCTCCAGGGATTTTCAACAAGGAAACGGGAGAAATAGTTAAGATCGTTCCTAAATCACCACAGCCTCCAAAATACCAGGATGTATTCGGTCACACAATAGTGGAATTGGCCGAGCAGAATGAAAAAATCATGGGAGTTACTCCGGCAATGCCAACCGGCTGCTCTTTAACATTCATGATGGAAGCCATGCCGGACCGTGCATTCGATGTTGGGATTGCGGAACAACATGCGGTAACATTCTCCGCAGGTTTAGCTACACAAGGATTAATCCCCTTTTGTAATATATACTCCTCATTCATGCAGCGCGCTTACGATCAGGTATTACATGATGTAGCTTTGCAAAACCTTCCGGTTGTTTTCTGCCTGGATCGCGGCGGACTGGTCGGAGCAGACGGAGCAACGCATCACGGGGCATACGATATTGCTTACATGCGCAGCATTCCGAATATGATTGTTTCCGCACCAATGAATGAAGCAGAGTTGCGGAACCTGATGTTTACTGCCCAGGAAAATCATGGACCATTCTCTATTCGTTATCCGCGAGGAAATGGTGTTATGACCGAATGGAAAACACCGATGAAAGCTGTTCAAATTGGCCAGGGAAGAAAAGTAACGAATGGAGAAGACATTGCATTAGTAACAATCGGACATGTTGGAAATTTCGCCCAGGAAGCGATTCAATCACTGAAAGATACCGGTGCTTCGGTTGCACACTACGATATGCGTTTCGTAAAACCATTGGATGAAACCCTGTTGCACGAAATATTCACCAAATTCGAAAAGGTCATTACGGTAGAAGATGGCTGTATCATGGGTGGTTTCGGTTCTGCAGTTATTGAATTCATGGTGGATAACAGCTATCATTCAAAGGTGGTACGATTAGGAATTCCGGATAAATATATTCATCACGGAACTCCGGAGCAATTGCATGCTGATTGTGGGTTTGATTCCCTTTCAATCGCTGCAAAAGTCAAAGAATTACTCAACATTTCCACCTCAGAAGAACACAGTCTTCAGAGCGAAGTAGGTTAGTTCCGGTAATAACATTTTAGCCCAAATAGTTTGTAATTATTCAATGCAATGGAATCCGCTTTTTCGTTGTAATTATTTAATGATTATGACCGTTGTAAAAGTCAATAAACATGAGGGCTGTTCGCAATATCGCGAACATGCAACAGAATAGCGAAATGTTCTCAAAATTCTTTCCGAAATCAGTACCCTTCCTCTTTCAAATTTCTTCCTATTTTTGCATCCATAGAAAAACATCATGAAACGAACAAAAATTGCTGATTTATTAAGTCAACCGCAAGTCGGTGAAAAGTATCTTGTGAAGGGTTGGGTGCGTGCATTTCGCAGCAACCGTTTTATTCAACTGAATGACGGTTCCACAATCAATAATTTACAGGCTGTTGTTGACTTTGAAAATTTTGACGAGGCAATTTTAAAAAAGATCACGACGGCTGCTTCTGTAGGATTAACAGGTGTTGTTATCGAATCGCAGGGAAGCGGTCAGGCTATTGAGTTACAGGTTTCTGAAATTGAGATTATCGGTGAAGCAAACCCGGATGAGGTTCAGCGCACGGTCATGCAGCCAAAGAAACACAGCTTGGAATATTTACGTGAGCAGGCGCATTTACGTTTCAGAACAAACCTGTTCGGAGCGGTTTTCAGAGTACGCCACGCCGTAAGCTATGCCATTCACCAGTTCTTTAATGACCGTGGATTTTATTACATCCACACACCGATCATTACCGGATCGGATGCGGAAGGAGCAGGAGAAATGTTCCGCGTTACTAACTTGGATGCTAAGAGCCCACCATTGAACGAAGACGGTTCTGTAAATTATTCAGAAGACTTTTTCGGGAAGGCAGTGAACTTAACGGTTTCCGGTCAACTTGAAGGAGAATTGGCCGCTTTGGCTTTGGGTCAGATCTATACCTTCGGACCAACATTCCGGGCAGAGAATTCAAACACTTCCCGCCATTTGGCAGAGTTCTGGATGATCGAGCCGGAAGTCGCTTTCAATGACATTCACGACAATATGGATTTGGCTGAGAACATGCTGAAATACATTTGTGAATACGTGATGAAAAATTGTGAAGACGAT
Source organism: Fluviicola sp. (assembly GCF_029266855.1). GTDB lineage: Bacteria > Bacteroidota > Bacteroidia > Flavobacteriales_D > Crocinitomicaceae > Fluviicola. The sequence goes on along the minus strand of NZ_JAQSWB010000004.1, from coordinate 266,442 downwards.
TTGAAATTCCTGAATGAGCGTGAAGCGCAGGAACAACAATCGAAACCGCAAAACGAGCGCAACGAATTGGGATTAATTGAACGTTTAGAATTTGTAACGACCAATGATTTCAAACGAATCACTTATACAGAGGCGATCGAAGTCCTGATGAACTCGAATCACTATAAGAAGAAGAAATTCAAATACGATGTGAATTGGGGAACTGATTTGCAATCGGAGCACGAACGTTATTTGGTTGAGAAAGAGTTCAAACGCCCGGTAATTATCACAGATTATCCGGCATCATTCAAAGCATTCTATATGCGTGCAAATGATGGATGCGAACCAGGTAAAGAAACGGTTGCTGCAATGGATATCTTGTTCCCTGGAATAGGCGAAATGGTGGGTGGATCTCAACGTGAAGAACGTCTGGAAGTACTGAAGAAAAAATGTGCTGATTTCGGAATTCACGAAGAAGAATTGTGGTGGTATTTGGATACGCGCCGTTTCGGATCGGTTCCACATGCAGGTTTCGGTTTAGGTTTTGAGCGTATGGTAATGTTCGTAACGGGTATGACAAATATCCGTGATGTGATTCCTTTTCCCAGAACACCACAAAATGCGGAATTCTAATTTGATTTTTTGTACATTAGATAGCTCTAAATATAAAAGTACACTGAGCTCATTGAAGTGTGAACATTTTTTATAATACTGAATAAATCCTCTAATGGCACTAAGGCAACAGCTCACCCAAAAACTGGAACAACGGCTTTCTCCACAGCAAATTCAATTAATGAAATTGTTGCAGGTTCCTACTATGGAGTTGGATCAACGCATCAAACAGGAATTGGAAGAAAATCCTGCCTTGGACGAAGGTGTTGATGAGGTAGAGGACGAATACGATAACGATCAAGAAGAGGATTACAAAGACGATGAAAACGAATTTGATACCGATTTCGACATCAGTGATTACTTCGACGATGACACTCCGGATTACAAAACACAGGTAAACAATAAAAGCAAGGACGATGAAGAGCGTGGCGTACCACTTTCTGTTGATTCCTCATTCCAGGATAAGCTAACGGAACAATTGCATTTATTAGACCTGGATGACACACAATTTCAGATTGCAGATACGATCATCGGGAATTTGGATGAGTCCGGTTATTTAAACCGGGAATTGGACGCGATTGTAGATGATCTGGCTTTTTCTTCCAACCTCATGGTTACCGAAGCAGAAGTGGAATATGTGCTTAAAATTGTACAGGAGCTGGATCCTGCCGGAATTGGGGCGAGGGATTTGAGAGAATGCTTATTGCTTCAGATTGCCCGTATCCAAGAGGGAAATATTACCTTGTTTACAGCGAAGAAAATATTAGAAGATCATTTCGAAGAGTTTACAAAGAAACACTACGATAAGATCCAGAAGAAACTTGAAATTGAGGATGAAGATTTAAAGGAAGCAATTGATGCGATCATCCGATTAAATCCGAAACCGGGAGGTTCTTTGAAAGACAATTCGAAAAGCATTCAGCAAGTCATTCCTGATTTCATGATCGCGGAATTTGACGGGAAATTGGAATTATCGATCAATGGCAGGAACACCCCGGATCTGAAAGTTTCGAAGGAATATGAACAATTGCTTAGAAGTTACGGTGAAGGTGCAAAGACTTCCAAATCGGACAAAGATGCGCTCTTGTTTGTGAAAACAAAGTTAGAAGGTGCAAAATGGTTCATTGATGCGATTCGTCAGCGTCAGCAAACATTGTATACAACGATGCATGCAATAATGATGTACCAGTATGAGTTCTTTTTGACTGGGGATGAAACGAACATGAAACCAATGATCCTAAAGGATATTGCGGAAATTGTAGGTCTCGATATTTCAACGGTCTCCAGGGTTGCGAACTCCAAGTACGTTCAAACAGCATATGGGGTTTATTCCCTGAAATACTTTTTCTCCGAATCCCTTTCAACTGATTCCGGGGAAGAAGTCTCCACCAGGGAGGTGAAGAAAATTCTGACGGATGCAATTGAGGCGGAGAATAAAAAGAAACCCCTAACGGATGAGCATTTGGCGAAATTGCTCAATGACAAAGGATATAATATTGCCCGAAGAACAATTGCTAAGTATCGGGAGCAATTGAATGTTCCGGTTGCGCGTTTACGAAAAGAATTGTGATGAAGGTTGTTTCCAAAACTCTTTCCTGGATTTTTTTACCACTTCTTGCTCCGGTATACGCTATCATAATTGCAATGTATGTGGAAAGCTGGGAAGCCGATTTCTACCAGGGTGAAAGTTTGTTTTCATTGGATGAGAGAGCGAAGGAATTCTTCCTGTATCTTTTTACAGCTTTTTCATTTCTGGCTCCGGCACTGACAGTTTTATTCCTTCAAACAAGAGGTTCTGTGACTTCTGTAATGATGGAAAAACGGGCTGAGCGAATTGTACCTTCCATCATGGTGGTATTATTTGGAATCTCTATGCTGACAATACTGCTTTTCAAAGTTCCGGAAAGATTGCCGGGTGCACGATTCATATTAGGATTGTCACTGGGTTCGCTCATTGCGGTAATTGTATGCACAGTTCTCACATTTCGCTGGAAAGTTTCTCTGCATGCAACTGGTATGGGAATTTTGACCGGTTTCCTCTATATGTATTATAGCAAGATGCTTATTTTTCCTATGTGGATCTTAATCCTTGCTTTCATTGCCAGCGGAGTTGTCATGTCTGCCCGAATGTACCTGAAACTTCACAGTTTATCGCAGCTTGTAATTGGTTTTGCGATTGGCTTTGCGGGTCTTGTTGTTGGTATCAAATTCTTCTTTCTTTATTATTAGGATTTAAAGAATCTGTGGGATTGTTGTTATGGCAGCCTGTAAAAACTGGGCTTTTTTGTTAAATTTGTTACGCTTTCAGACAACCTTTCCAACATTTAGCTGTCTGGCAAGTACAGAACTTAAAACAAACCGTGTTGAAAAATTTATTGATTGTAACGGGATTCCTTATTTCCGCAACATTCTCTTTCTCCCAAGAGATTGACTCCAGGATCCTCAAAAACAAAGGCAAAGAAGCCGAAAAAATATATGAATACAATAAGAATTCATATTACTACCTCTTGTTCGAATTAGATCATTCCTACGAAGTTGTTTCGAAGAATTCTCTTTCCAGAGAGCAGCGCAATTCGATCAGAAAGGACATTGTTTTTACTGATTCCGATAAAATGAATATTGGGACATCCAATTTTAACTTTTATGATTTTGGTATCAAACTGTCCAAATCGGAAAGACAATATATCCAACTGGATAAAGAGCGCGTAGTGGTTTTCTATGCAATTCCTGAAATTACAAAGGCTTTTACCACAAGTCCTTCAAACACTAAATAGACCTGATCCTTATGAAGAATTTTCTTTTTGTGCTGCTGGCATTAGCAGCTAATCATGTGTTTTCCCAGCAGACAACAATTCAAATGACTCCTGCAATCAGTGGACAAACAATCAATACCTGTAATGGATTTATTATTGATTCCGGAGGGCAGGGTGGTCCCGGATATGGAAATAATGAAACTGTAATCGTTACAATTTGTCCGGATACCCCAGGGGATATCATTTCCATTGTCTTTAACTTGTTCCAATTGAGTAATACAGATGATAATCCGGCACCGAATATCACGAATGTGGATTACATGGATGTGTATGACGGGAATTCCACTGCAGCTCCTACTTTGGGAACTTATTCAGGAAATCAGCTACAGGGAGTTGTCATTATGGCAACTGCATTGAATCCAACAGGTTGTATCACTTTAAGATTCAGATCAAATTCAGTTGGAACCGGAATGTTTACTGCAAGTGCAACTTGTGAAACTCCATGCGCTACACCTACAGCGGCAGGTGTAATTGTTGGAGGAGAAACGGCAGATAGCACACGTGTTTGTGTTGGTGATCTGGTTGATTTTTCCGGTTTAGCTTCATTTGCTGCTCCTGGATTTACTTTGACAAATTACGAATGGGATTTCATGGACGGAAGCACAGCTACAGGTCCAACGGTTTCTCATGCATTTGATACTCCCGGACAATATTTGGTCCAGTTATTCCTTACAGACAATAACGGTTGCGGGAATACCAATTTAATTGATTTGCAGGTTTTTGTTGCTACAATCCCAACCTTTTTAGGATTCCCGGGAGACACTACACTTTGTTTGGGTGAAAGTGTCACCTTTACTGCAGATCCCGACTTTTACGAAGTGTTATGGAATGGATTCCCGGGTTCTCAGACAATTGATGACGGTTGTTTACCTGACACCTTACTTGGAGTGTCACAAGACATTGAAATTATGCAAACAGGTTTTGCTGCCGGATCGACAATTACTCAGCTGAGTGATATCCAAAGCTTGTGTTTAGGCTTGGAGCATTCATTCATGGGGGATTTGGTGCTCATTATTGAATGTCCGAATGGTCAAAATCAAATTTTACATCAGCAAGGTGGAGGTGGAATCCAGATCGGAGAACCTAATCCATTGGATAATGTAGATTGCAGTGACCCGACAACTCAGGGAGTTCCCTATACTTATTGTTTTACACCAACGGCTACAGAAACGTGGGTCGATTGGGCCAATAACAATGGTTTTGGAGGAACAATTCCAGCAGGAAATTATGAACCTATCCAGCCCTTTACCAATTTAATTGGTTGTCCTTTAAACGGAATCTGGACTTTGACGGTAATTGATAACTGGGCAGCAGATGATGGTACCTTGTTTTCTTTTGACATCAATTTAGATCCTTCATTGTATCCACCGGTAACTGTTTTTGAGCCTCAAATCGGTTTGGGCAGCGATTCGTCTTACTGGGCTATGCCAGCAAATTTTGCTACGGTTTCCCCGGATGGAGATGTTTTGACAATCAACCCAACTGCTGCAGGAACATATACTTATACCTATTTTGTTTTGGATAACTTCGGCTGTGAAAATGATTCATCAGTAACCTTAACGGTAAATACGAATCCACAGGCTGATGCGGGACCTGATGCTACCATTTGTAATGGAACACCTGTTCAATTAGACGGGAATATTATTGGGGGAAGCAACAGTTGCGATTACACCTTCAACTTGGAAGATTCCTGGGGCGATGGCTGGAACGGGAATAATTTAATTGTAGTTGTTAATGGAGTTACTTCTACATTCACTATCCCCGGAGGATTAACTTCCTCATTTACCTTATCCATTCCAAATGGTGCTGCCTTTACGGTTCAATTTGACGGGGCAGGTGCATTTATCAATGAATGTTCATACGAAGTATTGGATGCGGCCGGTGCGGTTGTACTGGCGGATGGAACGAATGGAAATGCTTCGACAACTGTTCACAATCTCACCGGAAACTGCTTAGGAAATTTAACCTATGCATGGACGCCCGCAACTGCTGTAAACAATCCGGCGATTTTAGATCCGGTAGCTACAGTAAACGGGAACACGACATTGACTCTATCGGTTTATCCGACAGGACATCCTTTATGTGTAACTACAGATCAGGTGAATGTGAATATTTCTGCTTCTGCAAACCCCGGAGCGGATAGTACATTGACAATTTGTTCCCAGGGAGCACCAATTGATTTATTTCCGCTTTTAGGCGCGGGAGCTTCTCCGAACGGAACATGGAAGAATGCAATAGGTACTCCGGTAGTGATGCCATATGATCCGATTACAATGAACCCGGGTATTTATACTTACACCGTGGATTCAAACGGATGTGTTTCTTCCGCAACTATTACGGTTACGGAAATTACCCCGACAGTTGCAGCAATTCCAACAGCTTCAGATTGTCATGGAATCCCGAATGGATCTGCAGCTTTAACAGTTACAAATGCTACTGAATATTCTTTGGACGGCAGTCCGAATTCAGTGATACCGGTTCCATTTAGTGTGAATGGACTGGCTGCAGGACCTCACCAGGTAATCGTATACACTATTGGCGGCTGTACGGATACGGTTGATTTTGTGATCAACGAACCACCTGCACTATCCATTACATCTATTTCTCCTGATTTGGTAGTTTGTTCCGGTGATACTACCACATTGAATGTTACCGGAACCGGAGGTTCCACAGCATACACATTTACCTGGTTTACCAATGCGGGAGTTCAGGGAATCGGTGCTACTATTCCTGTTAGCACGATTGCAACAACACAATATTGTGTGGTATTGACTGAAGCATGCGGATCCATGCCTGACAGCGCCTGTATGATAATTACAGTTCCGCAACCCCTGGATCTGACTCTTACTCCTGATGATGCAAACGGTTGTTATCCGCACCATGTAATTTTCTCAAATAATACACCGGGCCCCGGAGCACCTTTGATCAATACAATTGATTTTGGTGACGGCAGTCCTACAATTACAACTAACGGATTGGATACCTGCTCGCACACTTATGAGCATCCGGGAGTATATACGGTAAGTATTGTTTCAATTTCCGATACAGGTTGTACTTATACGAATACATTCACGGATATGATTACGGTTTTTGATAAACCGGTCGCTGATTTCAATATTTCACCGAATCCGACAACGATTTTTGAAACGCAGATCATGTTGAATAATACGAGTTCAGCAGATGTGGTAGCATATAGCTGGTCAATGCCGGGAGCAACTCCGAATCAATCATCCCTTGAAGATGTGGGTATAAGTTTACCGGAAGGGATTGTAGGAAATTATAATGTTACTTTAATTGTTACGAATGCAGACGGATGTACGGATTCGACAACTAAAATTGCACAAGTATTAAGTGATGTGATTCTATACGCACCAAATACATTCACTCCGGATGGAGATGAGTTTAACCAAATGTGGTTCCTGCATATTGATGGAATTGATATCCATCAGTTTAACTTACAGGTATACAATCGCTGGGGAGAAGTTGTTTGGGAAAGTAAAGATCCGAAAGGTGCATGGGACGGAACTTATCAGGGTAAAATAGTTCCTAACGGGCAATATACCTGGATACTGGAAACAAAGGAACTGATAAGTGATAAAAAGCTTACTTTTAACGGATACATTATTGTGCTTCGCTAAATGAAAGTTCAGACATTTACGTTTAATGCAGTTCAGGAAAATTCTTCAGTTGTTTATAATAACAACGGAGATGCGGTAATTATTGATCCGGGCTGTTATGAGCGTTTCGAGCAAAAGGAATTGACAGATTTTATTTCTGATAATAATCTGAAGGTTCATGCGATTTTAAATACGCATTGCCACATTGATCATGTGCTTGGAAACGCGTTTTGTGTTAACGAGTATCAGGTGCCATTAATCGCACACAAGGAAGAGTTGTTTACGCTTAGTTTTGCAGAACGCTCAGCTGAAATGTTTGGCTTTTCTGCTTATGTTCCTTCTCCCGAACCAACGGTTTTTGTAGAAGATATGGAAATTATCCGTTTTGGAGAATTAGAGTTCCGTGTTATTTTCGGACCCGGACATTGTGTGGGACATGTTGCCTTCTACAATGAAGAAGCGCATATCCTGATCGGCGGAGATATTTTATTCAAGGGAAGTTTCGGACGAACAGATTTACCGGGAGGATCCATGGAAGTACTAAAGAAGACCATTTTCGAACGGATGTTTACTTTACCTGACAATACGGTAGTATATCCGGGACATGGACCGACGACAACGATCGGTGAAGAGAAACGGACGAATTATATTTTACAGTTTTAAAGAATAAAAAGGGGCGCGATTAATCGCGCCCCTTTTTATAAAATTATTACTTTTTCCGGAAGTAAATCCGAACCGGAACTCCTTCAAAATTGTACATTTCTCGTAAGCGGTTTTCCAGGAAGCGTTTGTATGAATCCGGAATGTATTGTGGCAAATTACAGAAGAATGCAAATGCAGGAGCGTGTGTTGGCAACTGCTGAATATATTTGATCTTCACATATTTTCCTTTCAGTGATGGCGGTGGATTACTGTCAATAATCGGAAGCAAGCGGTCATTCAATTCAGAAGTCGGGATTTTGCGTGTACGATTTTCGAAAACATCCATTGCCTTCTCCAAAGCTTTATGGATTCGCTGTTTTGTAAGAGCAGAAGTAAAGATGATCGGAACATCGTTGTAAGGAGCCAGATCGTTTCTTAGTTTCTTCTCGTATTCCACAGCAGTCATGGTATCTTTCTCTACCAAATCCCATTTATTCACCAAAACAACCACTCCTTTGTGATTTTTTTCGATCATGTAATAAATAGTCAAATCCTGTTTTTGAATTCCTTCGGTTGCATCGATCATAAAAATACAGATGTCCGAATCCTCAATTGTGCGAACTGAGCGCAGCACAGAATAGTATTCAATATCTTCCGTAACCTTTGCTTTCTTTCTGATTCCTGCGGTGTCGATCAGCATGAAATCAAAACCAAAGGCTTTATACCGCGTATCAATAGAATCTCTTGTTGTACCGGAAATATCCGTAACAATGTTTCGTTCTTCTCCTGTGAAAGCGTTGATCATAGAAGATTTACCAACATTTGGCTTTCCAACAACAGCAATGCGTGGCAGATTAGCTTCTTCTTCTCCGCGTGGATCTTCCTTGTCGAAATATTTGACAACTTCATCCAGGATTTCTCCTGTACCTGAGCCATTCGCTGCAGACAGATCAAAGACTTCGCCTAATCCGAAAGACCAGAACTCAGCCGACATGCCTACACGGTCATTGTTATCTACTTTATTTGCAATTACCAATACTTTCTTTTTGGATTTGCGTAACATGTTTGCGACTGTCTCATCGAGGTCAACGATTCCGGTTGTAGCATCCACTACAAACAGGATTACATTTGCTTCTTCAATTGCAATTTCAACTTGCTTGCGGATTTCTCCTTCAAAAATATCTTCCGAGCCTCTTACGTAACCTCCGGTATCAATGACTGAAAACGGAACTCCGTTCCATTCCCCACGTCCATAGATGCGATCCCGGGTTACACCGCTAATTTCCTTTACGATTGCGTGATTGCTTTCTGTTAAGCGGTTGAATAGGGTGGACTTTCCTACGTTCGGGCGTCCTACGATGGCAATAATATTTCCCATTTTTTGTTTTTTAGACGTACTTCACAGCACTGCGTTATAGATAATCCCGGGTTTAATACCCGTACTTTTTTAATTTTTGTTCACTAGCTCTCCAGTCCTTGTCCACTTTTACGAAGGTCTCCAAAAACACTTTTTGACCTAAAAAAGCTTCCATATCCAGTCGTGATTCACGACCAATTCGTTTCAGCATATCTCCTCCTTTACCGATCAAAATCCCTTTCTGGGAATCTCTTTCCACGATAATTAAGGCGCGAATATGAGTAATGTTTTCTGCTTCCTGGTAAGATTCAATTTCTACCTGGCAAGCATAAGGAACTTCTTTGTCGCAATGCAAAAAGATCTTTTCACGAATCATTTCAGAAATAAAGAAACGAACCGGACGATCCGATAATTCATCCTTATCAAAGTAAGCGGGGCCTTCAGGAGCCAATTGCAAAATGCGGTCCCAAATTACGTCGATGTTGAATTTATGCAAGGCAGAAGTTGGAATAATTTCCGCATTGGGAACTTTCTCTTTCCAATATTGTACGCGCTCTTCCAATTTTGCCTGGTCGGCCAAATCAATCTTATTCAAGATCAATAAAACCGGAATTTTCAATTTCACAATGCGTTCAAGCGTTTCCTTGTGGTTCATTTCGTTTTCAAACATGTCTGTAATGAAAAGCAAAATATCCGCATCCTTGAATGAATTTTCCACATAGCTCATCATGGCTTCATGCAACTTATAAGAAGCATTTACCACTCCCGGAGTATCGGAAAAAACAATTTGATGATCGTCGCCATTGACCAAACCGTGGATCCGGTGACGGGTTGTTTGCGCTTTGGAGGTAACGATGGAAAGTTTTTCACCAACCAATCCATTCATAAGGGTCGATTTACCAACATTCGGGCTACCAACAATATTTACGAAAGCTGATTTGTGAGACATATTTTGAAATTTGGTGCAAAGGTACGAAGAAAAAGCGATAGTCCACAGCAGAGTGGGGACCGAATTCCAATCTGACCGGCAGACCGTGCAAAACTTAAAAACCTGTTTATCAGGCTCCGACTTCGTTTGGCCGAACCACAATAAACAGGTTTCTTCTTTTTATGATTGATTCAGAATGGTTTCTCTTTGGAAATCGAGTCGCGGGTATTTTTCTGAACGGCTATTGCCCCAAAAAGGGAGAGTACAAACGAGAAGGCAAAGAATCCTTTTTCGCTTCCCCACATATCGGCATTCCACAAGCCAACAACAAGCAGTGAAATGGACAGAATGGTACAAAACCAGCAAATTCCATAATACAAATCCGTTACCGGAATTCCTTCCAGCCTGTCGCGCACACTTTTTTGAACACTGATCACGGAAAACAATGCGAACATAATTACGGTAAAGTAATATCCTTTATCCGATAATTGAAGTTCCTTATTTCCGAATACACCTGTAAAGTATCCGATCAATCCGGTTCCAAAGGCTACCCAGCTGGCAGCAATAAATGCAAATGAAGGTTTCTGTGTCATCGTTTTAAGTTTAAAAGTTTCGACAAAGATGTGGGAAGCTAACAATTTAGTAAAACGGTTTAGCAGTACTTTAAGCAAGTGAGTTGCGATTTTCCGTACTCGTAATTATTTAACCACGAAGCACACGATCCCGATAGCTATCGGGTGAAACACTGCTTCCATTGACGCTACGGTCAAGGCTTTCAGCGCTCTTTCGAGCTTCGAAGGTTAAAAGGAGACAGTAGCAGACTTTACAGTCGCTACGTCTCGAGGTGGGGTATCCATACTGTATCTATACTTAATCCATACTTAAAAGGTGGAGTATCTATGCTTTATCTACGTTATGTCCCTTGGTTTTCTGTCTTTGACATCCGTATATAAAGATTTCTCCTTGTTCTTAAAGAAATGTAATCTCAGAGTGAGTGTGAGAGCGAGACTAGAGCGAAAGAAAAAAGTGTAACCACTTTCGTAATTACGCTTTTTTCTTTGTAGCGGGGACACGACTTACCGACGATAATTTTCTACGTTCCTTGAAAATGATGTCGGCATAAACTTCTCGTCGTGTCAAAAATTGATGCACAAAAAAAGGCCAATCTTTCGATTGACCTTTTTGCTTAGTAGCGGGGACACGACTCGAACGTGCGTCCGTCAGCTGACGGATATGAGCCCGACGAGCTAATGCAAAATTTTAGTTCTAATAAAATCCCTTCCTCTCGAAGACTTTAATTCTTTCTCACGCTTCATAGCTTCTGATTTGGAGTCGAAGAATTCAATATGAATTACTTCCCAAGGACGAAATTTAATTGTATGGCCTTTGGTTGCAAACTGATTGTGAGAACGAAAGCGGTCTATTAAATCCGAGGTGTAACCAATATAGATTTTATCGTGAACTGGGGAATATAAAACGTAGGTAACAAACATGGATAGCGGATTTCTATAAAAACAAAAAAGGTTGTCAAAACTTGACAACCTTTTCTTTGTAGCGGGGACACGACTCGAACGTGCGACCTTCGGGTTATGAGCCCGACGAGCTACCAACTGCTCCACCCCGCAATATATCTTTTATAACTATTGCTATTTTCTATTTCATTTCTAACAGGCGTTTCTGTTAGTGGAGTGCAAAGATACGCACTTTTTATGGATATGCAAGTGTTTTTTGGATTTTTTTCTTTTGTTAACAATGGAATAAAAAGAAAGGCTGCCGATCGACAACCTTTGAAATAATTGCTTGCTTCGCTAAATACCTAATATCAAAAAGATTATTAATGCAAGCGTACGCCGTTTCATAACGCGTTTCATTTTTGCCCTGAAAGAGGGATTGAAAATATATTTCAACAGATATTTCATAGATATAAGTTACAAAATCCAAATAACTTATACTAATGATAGAAGTAAAATATGCATTGGACAGAGTCCTTATCCCAAACTATCCCGGGATTTTTCCCGTATGCGTTTTGCAGGAAATCCCAAGGTAAAAATTTGTTTGTAAGCGATTTAATGATGAGTTTTGAGTGAAACTTAAAATGAACTATTATGGAAACAGAATTAATTAAAGAAATTCAAACAAGAGAAATTCCTTATGAAGATTTAAAGGTTGTTTTTCCTTTCTTGGAAAATAAAATCAATTTGGAAAATAAACTTGAAATGGAAATTGCTGAAGTCAGAATGATAGATTCTTTGCCTCAATTATCTCATTTCCAAAATATTGTGAGATTAAAGGATACGACTACCCCTTTAAATAAGGATGTACTTGAAATACATAGAGATGCTTTCAAAAAGCTCTACCTTGATTCGGTTGCTATGCCTCAAGCTACTGGTAATTATATTACAGCAGTTAAAATCTGGTTAGGTCTAGATGTAAATAATAAATTGAAACCACTTTTTCAACCAATTTGTATTCAAAAGAACAATGAAAATGATTATTTAGTTCATAGTAATGAAAGAGTGTATCACTATGATAATAGTAAGACAAACGAAGAAAAATTTCAACCAATTGCCATTACAGAGGTAGAAGGACTTAAAAAAAGATACCGAAAAGGTATGGAAATATTTCATTTGAATGAAACCGTATTTAGAAATTTTATTAGAGATTTGGATACAGAGGCTGTTATCTATCCCTTTCAAACAATCTATACATTAATTTTTGACAATTTAGAAGCAAATGATTGTGTGACGTTGAGAAATAGCATTGCGACGAATCGTCAAAGTGGAAATTTGGATAATAAACATTCGATATTACTATATGCAACGAAGGCAGTTGACAAAGAAATACGGGATTTTAGAAACAAGTATGCAAACAGATCACATTTATGCCCTCCTGGAAGTATAGAAATAGCTGATTTGGATCTTTTTTAAAAGAATATAGTAACTTTTTTTCGCAACTTAGCATGTCACTACCTCATATTCAAACCGACATGCTTACACTATTGATTGAAATCTCGTGTATCTCACTGGCTCTATTTTTTGGAGTGCTTGCTTTTAGAAAGCTGGATCGTTTTTTTCGAATCTTATTGCTGCAGGTGATGGTCTGGAGTTTGTTCTACACAGGTTCCCATGCGATCACACTTTACCAGCAAGCACATCATTTGCCGATAGATAACCAATGGTTCATGAATATACATTTGATCCTTGAGACTGGATTACTGCTGACTGCAGCCTGGTTTGTCCTTCCGGAAATGCTCCGAACGTTTTTATCAATCGGAGCATTTTCTCTTTTCCTGGTTGTTTTCGGGATGCAGGCCGGGAACCAGGGACTCGGAACCTATCTCAATTATGCAGATGTTACGGCATGTATCGGGATTACACTCGTTTTTTCAGTGGTATTGTACACTTTTGGCCAGCGAACCGGGACCCCGTTTTGGGTTTCCCCCGAAAAGTGGGCTTGCCTGGGGATATTGCTTTACTTTGCCTGTAGTGTCCCTTATGTTTCCATGATGCATTACCTGGAAATAAAGAACCCGGCGGTCAACACTTTTTTGTATTACCTGATCAGTGGAGTTCTGGCAAATACACGATACCTTTTATTAGCTCTTGCGTTTGGGATGATTTACAGAAATGCCAAAAAACAAACATCAAAATCATGAACGATATTATTCTAAGTATTGTTGCTGCAACGCTCCTCATTTTACTCTTAATTGCGGGGATCGCGATCACTTTTTTTATTTCAAACAGACAACGCATGCGTCAGGAACAACTACTGGTAGAAACCAAACTGGACTTTGAACGGGAACTCCGCCAGGTAGAAACGGAAGTGAGCGAACACGTAATGGGGCAGTTTGCCAATGAATTGCATGATAATATCGGTCAGTTGCTTACAGCCATGCATATTGAGATCGAAAACCGGAAACTGGATTCCCCGGAGAACCAGGATGAGTATAAACCGCTTGAAATTTACCTGAATGAAGTAACACAGCAACTGAGATTACTGAGTAAAACCTTTAACAATGATTTCATTGCACACAGCGGCTTGCTCACTGCTATTCAATTGGAAGTAAACCGCATGAATCATCTGCGTCGTTTTGTGGTTCACCTGGATGCAGATTCAACTTCTTCCGTTCTAAAGAAAGATGAAGAATTGATGGTATTCCGCATCTTCCAGGAAATACTTCACAATGTCATGAAACATGCAGGAGCGAAGAACGTATTTATCCGCCTGAAGACCACTTCGGAGCTGTTTGAACTGGAAGTCAGAGATGATGGTTCCGGTTTTGATTACGATGAAGTTTTCAGTCAAAATAAAGCTTCAGGGCTTCGAAATATATTAAAACGCGCTGCTTTGGCTCAACTGGAGTGCACTGTTCAAACAAAATTGGGAGAAGGAACGAGTTATATTCTGAAAAAATTGCCACATTAGTAATCAAATAGCGAACCACTACTGATGGAAAACCGAAACATTGTTCTGATTGACGACCATGTAATTGTCCGAAACGGATTAAAAGAACTGATTGAAAAATTAGGTCCTTACTCTGTAAGTGCACAATTTGATTCCGGAAATGCATTTCTGGATGCTCTTCCCGGACTTCAAAAACCGGATCTTCTTATTGTTGATCTAAACATGCCCGGAATGAGTGGCTTTGACCTGGTAGAAAAGCTCAAGAGTTCGGAAAATGAACAAACTGTTCTCATCCTGACATTAGACAGTGATGAACAAACCATAATTCGCTTATTCCGAAACGGGGTCCGCGGATTCCTGAAGAAAAACTGCAGTGCAGAGGTCTTGAAGAACGCCCTGGATTCAATCCTTACTACCGGTTATTACCACAATGAATTCCTGGCACTTTCCTTAAGAACAGATGCCGGTGCAGCCCAACTCTCGGAAAAAGACAAGATCCTGGCCCAATTAACAGAACGGGAACGCGAATTCCTGAAATGGGTTTGTCATGAACAGGAATATACTTACGACCAAATTGCAGACAAAATGCAGGTAAGCTCCCGCACCGTGGATGGTTACCGCGAAGCGATCTTCGATAAATTTGCCATCAAATCAAAAACAGGCCTGGTGCTGTTTGTCTTAAAACACCAGTTGTTTGATGAGTTGTAGGTCGATTGATAAAATCGTCCGTTTTCATCGTAAATACTTTACGACCTGGATGACTATTTTTGTACAGGAATAATAAGAATAGAAAAAAACCACTATTTTCATCAAAACCTTAAACTATTTACAATGAAAACATTAACCCTTGCATTTGTGCACGGATACAGTGTCACTAACCTCGACACTTACGGAGAAATGCCGCTGCGCCTAATGCAGGAAGCAGGTACTTACGGATTCCAGCTTAAAATCGAACACATCTTTTTAGGGCGTTACATTAGCTTCAACGATGAAGTCCGATTGGAAGACATTGCCCGCGCGCTCGAACAAGCCGTACAGGAACAATTAGCTCCGGCTTTGGCTTCCGGAGAACGTTTTGTTTGTATCACCCACTCTACCGGTGGCCCTGTGGTACGAACCTGGTGGAACGATTATTACAAAGACCAAAAACAACTTTGCCCGATGAGTCATCTCATTATGCTTGCACCTGCTAACTATGGTTCTGCACTTGCACAATTGGGTAAAAGCCGTTTGAGCCGCATCAAATCCTGGTTCGATGGTGTTGAGCCCGGACAACGCGTACTGAATTGGCTGGAACTCGGAAGCACTGAAGCCTGGAAACTAAACAAGGACTGGATCCTGAACGGGGAAAAGCACATCGGCCCGAAGGGAATTTTTCCCTTTTCTTTGATTGGCCAGGATATCGACCGTAAACTGTATGACCACCTGAACTCCTATACCGGAGAATTGGGAAGTGATGGAGTAGTTCGCGTTGCAGCTGCAAATCAGAATGGCCGGTATGTGAAATTAACACAGGAAACGCCTAAATTGGTGGGCGGAAAGTGGCAGGCCGCAAACCTGGAAATTTCCGAATTCAAAGAAGCACCTCAAACTCCTTTCAGGGTAATGACCTATAAATCACATTCCGGGGATACGATGGGAATTATGAGGAGTGCACTGAAGGATACGAAAGATCAGAAAAGTACCGAAACGGTACAGGCTATTTTCCGCTGTATTGGTGTGGGAACTGTTGCAGATTACAAGAAACTTACCGGTGAGTTTGCTACCGAAACAACAGACGTACAGCAAAAAGGTTTGGTGGAAGTAGATAAACGCATCTTCGGGAAGAAATACTTTATTCATGACCGTTATTCCATGATCCTGTTCCGCTTGGTGGATTCGGAAGGTCATCTGGTAAGCGATTTCGACCTGATCCTGACCGGGGAAAACCACGACCCGAATGGCTTACCAGCCGGGTTTTTTGCAGACCGACAATGCAACCAGATTAATAAATCAACGGTTACTTATTTCTTCGACTACGATGTGCTTCACGGGAGAAGGGCTATGACAGTCAACGGACATAAATTGGATGAATTAAAAGGGATCAGCAAGTTGGGATTGATTATTCGCCCAAGACCTGAGGATGGATTCATTCGTTATTTGCCTTGTGAAATTGAAGCTTCGAAAGAATTGTTTGAAAAGGCCTTACAGCCAAACTCAACGACCATGATCGAAATCTGTCTCCAGCGGGTTGTGAGTAATGAAGTATTCCGTTTCGAGAAAGTGAAGAACACAGAAGGAGTGCAGAATCTGAATTTCAAGAAAGTTGCACCCGGAAATGGGATAGTGAAGTAATATTTAACCCTTTCCTTTGCTTGCAATGAAGGAGGAAATTAACTTATTAAATAGAAAAGCCGGAAGAATTTCTCCCGGCTTTTTACTGTTTTCAAACTATTTTTTCTGCATACGTTTCAGCACGCGTTGTTCTGCTTTGGACTTGATGCTTTCAGCCTTCTTAAAGGAACTTCCCTGCTGTTCAAGTAAATATTCCTGGAAAGTGTGGCTCAGATAAACCGGTGATAAACTGTCACCATTATAAGAAAAGGACTGACCACTGTGGCAGGAGAAACAATTCGCCAAATTACCCGCATTGATCCCGCTCATGCTGGTTTCAAATGTTTGGGTGAAAGTTTCCATTGTAACATTGGCACAATTCAAACTACCACGGGCAAAGCTTCCCGGAGTTGCATTGCTTATATTTCCCGCTAGACTATCGATCAGTTGTGCCTGCTGCAATGGAGTTTTACCATCCGTGTTCAGCCAGATAGATCCGTTGTAAAAATAATTAGCCCATACATCATCCAATTGCGATTTCACACATTGATTAATCCCATCTACATTCTGAAAATCTGCGGGTTCCGATTGCGAAGTATTCATGAATGTACCATCCGAATTGCGCGGAATTCCATATTGAAACAAATCGTATACCTGGTAAGGAGTTTCTCCTAATTCTGTATCGCTGTCATACAAAATTCCGTTAAGGCCGCTTACAGTT
Organism: Fluviicola sp.; assembly: GCF_029266855.1. Classification (GTDB taxonomy): domain Bacteria; phylum Bacteroidota; class Bacteroidia; order Flavobacteriales_D; family Crocinitomicaceae; genus Fluviicola. Next base: position 249,056 of record NZ_JAQSWB010000004.1, on the reverse strand, counting down.
CCATTTTTGAACAAAAGCTGATCAGTAGCGGAACTTGCAGAATTGGCTTCCCAGTTGTAATCCGGAGACAGATCATCGTGTTCAAATGTTGCCCAAATGAATTCAGGGTGATTTTGAACAACACCAACGACGTGCATTCCAATTAATGCAACCTGTGTATTTGTGAAAGATGCTCCATTGTTTGTAGAGAGCGATGCGGTCGTTGTGTAATACTCCGATTGTTTCGCAGCAGGAATTGCTGAAAGAGGGACCCACGCAACCTTTAATTCAAACGAACCAACAGGGAATGAAGCCTCATTGGTAGCTGGTAATTGACCGTTCTTAATCATGGATGCGAAATTAAGACCTGCATTATACATCAGCGGATTCATGTGGATCGAATAATAAACCATTGCGCCGGTTCCGTTATTGTAATCCGGGTTTGTTTGCAATACGGCACTTTCCGATCCGGCCTGGGCTGTATCCTGAAGTACAACCATTGCTCCGCTCGGGATATTCACAGTTGCCATGTGAGAAGTAACCTGTTGCACTTTGCTTTGATTTAGGAATAAAGGATTTCCGCCCTGATCCGGTTTAGTGAGCCATAGGAATTTGTTCCAGGACCATTGGTGAAAAATCTGATTGGTTGTGCTTGAAGTGTCGAAGGGACTTCCGGGTCCTTCCTGGGGTGCGGGTGTCTGACTGTGGGGGAACCAGCTTGGATCTACCAAACAAAGTGAATCGGGTGAACTGCTGGTTTCGTAGCCACTTTCGACCTCGGTATCCGTTCCGGAAGTGCAATTGGTGAGTACTGCTAAACCAATAACAGTTACTCCCCCTAAGAAAAGGGTTAAAGAGTTCTTTTTCATGAATAGTGTTTTTTAAGTTGCGACTAAGTTAAAACAAAAATCGAATCCCGGGCAGCTTGAAAATAAAAAAGAGCATCCGCTGATAACAGATGCTCTTTTCCCCAATTTTCTTTCACACGATGCTGAAAAAAAGGGTGTTCGGTTTATAAATTAAACGAAACAGTTACCGGAATTACCAACTCATCCATCTTTCGTGAAGACGATTCCTTTAAATAGAATTGTTTACTGAAGAACGGCGATAATCCGACAGAGATCCAGCTGTTTATCTCATAATTTAAGAGTAGGCCAGCTCCCGGTTGGAAGTAACTGAAGTTCTCCGAATTTGGCTTTTGAATATCCAGAACCCTTGTTTCTTTGAGTTTGAGCGATGAGTAAATATTGCAGGAAAGTCTGAGATCAGCTGCTGCAGAGAATCTTCCCATTTTAAGAAATTCAAATTGTGTTCCCAAAGAAATTAAAGCCGATTGTATTTGGTAACGAACCAGGACATCTTTTGCCAGGAAGCAACTGTTTGCTCCGTCATCCCGGATATTTGCCAGGGGCACTTTTTCTCCATTCACAAGATAAGTGAAGTAATCGAATTCGGTAATGGCCAAATTGTAATTGAATTGCGTTTGTTTTTGGTTGAAAGCCAAACCGGCGTAAATCCGGAAACGATTCCCGATTTTGAAACGGGCATGCAATCCAAGTTCAAATCCCGAAGAAGCAAAGGTGCGCTTACTCAATTGTCCGGAAGAGAAATAATCTTTAAAAGCAGCAGTATTATACAGTGACGGTCCTCCATAAATCCCCAGAGAGAACAATGAATTCTTTTTGTTCTCATCCAATTCATCCGGATTATTAGAAAAATCGCGTTTGACCAAATCCAGTATTTCGGCATAGCTCAATTCTTTCCTGCTTATTGAATCGGCTTTTATTGCAGATTCGGCTTTTGCCTGCGTTGCTTGATTTTCAGAAGTTGAATGAGTAGCCGGATCAGTTGAATTTTGGTCAGTGGACCGGTTGTTGAGGGATTCCTGCTTTCCATTCGAAGGTTGCAGTGGGTCAGTTTGTGTTTTTTCAGAAAGCAATTTTCCGGAATTAGAGGAGACAGACTTTGTTTGGGATCCGGACTGTTTTTTTAGTGAGGATCCGGACTTTTTTTGCCGGAGATTGGTATTCTGATAGGTATGGTGGGGGGAATCGGAGTGTTTGCTTGTTTTAGTTGCATTCCGATAGCTATCGGGATTGGAATCAAAGTATTTGCCTGCTTTGGTTGCATGTTCGTCCGCCGCGGCGGACAAACTACCCTTTGTTTTAGCGGGATTCAGAGTTATAAATTTATTCTTGCGCATTGAATGCTGCGTTCTTAAAACGGGAGTATTTAATTGTTCCGGAACAGAATTATTTGAAAGAGAAGTATTTTGAGAATGAGTTTTTTGACCGGAGAAAGCGACCCCTAACAGACCACCGATTACCACCAGGCACAGTCCGCTGAAAAACCACCAGAAGAAACCACGTCTCTTCTTTTCGGGGAAAAGCTCTTCTTCAATTCTGTCCCATACGAAATCAGGAACAGATGCTGTTCCATCGGATAATTTATCCTTCAGAAGTTGATCCAACTGTTTATGTTCGCTGTTTTTCATCTTTGTTCCAGTTTAAGTTTCAATGCAGCTTTTGCCCTGGTTAATTGCGAGCGGGAAGTACTTTCCGTGATATTCAGTAATTCACCTATCTCACGGTGAGAATAATCTTCCAGAATAGCGAGATTAATAATGGTCCGGTATCCGTCCGGCAATTCCTTTAATGCAAGGAGTAACCTGGCTTCCGTTTCTTCTTTTTGAAGATACTCTTCTTCTTCCGGCAGAATTCGCGCCTTATCCAGGTCGTAATCCTCCTGTTCAAACTGCTTTTTATCAATTCGAAGTTTAGCTAAACACGTGTTTACAGCAATCCTGCGAATCCAGCCTTCAAAGCTCCCCTGGCCCTGGAAAGAGTCTATTTTTCGATAAGCTGTAACAAAGGTTTCCTGGAGCGCATCCTGTGCATCCGCATCGTTTTTCAGGTAACGGAGACACACATAGTAAAGTTTAGGCGACAGCATTTTATAAATAGCATTGAACGCTTTGGGATCAAGAGAATCCCGAAAGGCATCAAGGGCTATATGGATAGAACTGAATTTCAATAGAACTGGTAAAAAGAGAGGTTCGCTGTGGCGGACTTCCCTGAGGTGTATTAAAAAGGTTAATTATTCATGTGCAACACAAATACTGCGTAATTCCGATTCAAACAAGTTTGCACCGACCGTTACGGTTTCAAATTCAGGTCCGCGGATGATGATCGAATCGACCACTCCTATAAAATTATCCCCGGGGTTCTGAGACATCCAGACCAAACCCGGTTGGAAGTAGCGCTCCACGGTGTAGCCATAAGGATTTAAAAAGTAATTCAGGGAATCCGGGACGGTAGTGATCAGAGGAGTTCCGGGAAACTGTACATTCACCAATTCCGGGAAAGGATTTGTATTGTTTGACATACGGCCATGTACAAAAGTGATTTTGTTGGAAACACAGGCAAGCATGTTTGCACTGTTGAACGCTATTGAAACGCCGCCCTGGGCACCGTAGAAACCGGTAGGGGTTTCGCTTAACAATGGACTTAAACCTACATTTTGACTGTATAGCATGAAGGGAGCCTGCTGTGCATAAGTTGTTGAAATGATCAGGTTGTCAGTTCCCAATTCCAGGTTTTCACCGAAACAGAACGAACAAGGAGTATCTTCCGGACATGGATTGACGGGTGCTGTCGGGTTGTTCTTTTTACAGGCAATTGCGAGCAAAAGTATCACAGCAGAAGCGGCAATCGGGATTAAAAGTGTTCTTTTCATATCAGTATTTTAAGGGTGTTCTTTTTAATAGAGAACAAAAACCCGTTTTCGCTGCATGGAAAAGAAACTTTTTTTGAAAAAAGAATGTAGATGTATGATTCATGTGTTAGTATGACGTAGAGCAAGAAGGTAAAGGTGCATAAAAGCAACGATTAAATGACGAAAACTATCCTGAGTCCATTCAGTTTAACTGCGTTTTAACCGTTTCGACCGATTCTCAAGTATTTTAATCTCCTTTTAATTCAAAATCAGGGCATTTTTCCTAATTTTAAGAATCAGCACAAATTGGTTTTTTAATTAGACCGCAAAACAATTTTCATGGGACATGTTCCGGAGTTAATCATCGATTTGGCATTGATCTTAGGTGCAGCGGCCGTGATGACGATCATTTTCAAAATGTTACGTCAGCCGGTGGTTCTTGGATACATCATAGCAGGAGTTCTTGTCGGGCCGTATTTTAACTTCTTTCCTACTGTTGTAGAATCAGACGGGATTAAAACCTGGGCAGAAATCGGCGTAATATTTCTTTTATTTGGTCTTGGTCTCGAATTCAGTTTCAAGAAATTATTGAAGGTTGGAAACGTGGCTGTGATCACCTCACTTATGGGAGTTGGGATGACTTTCCTGATCGGATATAACGTTGGAGTGGTCATGGGCTGGGGGATGATGGACAGCCTGTTTATGGGTGGGATTCTCAGTATTGCTTCCACAACAATTATTTTCCGTGCTTTTGATGAACTGGGAGTGAAGAGTCAGAAATTTGCCGGAATTGTACTGGGTGCTCTGATCATTGAAGATTTGGTAGCGGTTGTACTGATGGTGATCCTTTCTACTGTTTCTATTAGCCGTTCATTTGAAGGAATAGAGATGATCTTTTCCATTATCAAACTGATCTTCTTCCTGGTCTTGTGGTTTGTTTCGGGGATTTTCTTCCTGCCTACCCTGTTCAAGCGTTTAAAGAGATATCTGAATGATGAAACACTGCTTGTTCTTTCCCTGGCACTTTGTTTTTTAATGGTGGTTTTGTCTTCTCAGGCCGGATTTTCACCTGCATTGGGAGCATTCATTATGGGTTCCATTTTGGCTGAAACACCGAAAGTGGAAAAAATCGAACATCTAGTTCAATCCGTCAAGGATTTGTTCGGAGCGATCTTCTTTGTTTCGGTAGGGATGTTACTGGACCCGAACATGCTGGTTGAATACGCTTTGCCGATCGGAATCTCAACACTGGTACTTTTGATCGGAAAACCCATCTTCGCAACGATTGGAGCCCTGTTTGCCGGTCAGCCGATCAAAGTAGCTGTACAAACCGGGATGAGTTTGTCGCAAATCGGAGAATTCTCATTTATTATTGCAACTCTTGGAGTTACTCTGGGCGTAACCAGTGATTTTTTATACCCGGTAGCAGTAGCTGTTTCGGTAATTACTACGTTTACAACACCTTATATGATTGGTTTTTCCGGGAGAATGTCGGATTGGGTGACAGTGAAAATGCCGGTAAAATGGAAGAACCGATTGTACAGATACAGTCAGGGAACACAGCAGGTTACCGAGGCGAGTGACTGGAAAAAACTCATTCGCTTTTACCTGATCAACACGCTTATTTTTTCGGTGATCATTGTTAGTATTATCCTGCTTTCCAACCGGTTTTTGGCTCCGTTTTTCGATGAAAGTGAATGGAAAGATCTATTGATCGTAACACTTACCTTATTGATGATCGCCCCGTTTTTATACGCACTTGCCTTCAGACGTGGTCCCTCACAAACCTATGCAAATATCTGGACAAAACCACTTTATCGCGGTCCGTTGCTCGCCCTGATCATTTCCCGCATCGCGTTGGCTATTTTCTTTGTCGGATTTGTTTTCGCAACCTATTATTCACCGCTTGCAGCCTTAATCGGAGTGCTTGTAAGTGCCTTGTTTTTTATTACACAAAGACACCGGATCAAGCGATTCTATGGCAAGATCGAATCCAGGTTCCTCCTGAATTTTCACGAGCGTGAACTGGCTCAAAAGGAGAAAAACTACCTTGCTCCCTGGGATTCTCATTTAACAACTTTTACCCTGGACGGCCGCTCACCGATTATCGGTCTGCCTTTAAGTTCAATGAAACTGCGCGAAACATTTGGAGTCAACATCGTAATTATTGAACGGGGAGATGTTACGATTAATATTCCGAGGCAAGACCATATACTTTATCCGAATGACGTGATTTCGGTCATTGGAACGGATGAGCAGCTGACCGCATTTAAAAATTACATTACCGTTACGGAAAAACAAATAGAACCAAAGTCAGATTCTATTCAGGTTGGTTTGCATTCATTCTCCATTCCGGAAGATTCCGGTTTGATCGGTCAAACAATGCGTCATTCCAGGATGCGCGAAATGTGCAAAGGAATCGTAGTCGGGTTGGAGCGTGACGATGAACGCATTGTAAATCCGGATCCCGATATCACTTTTCAGGCAGATGATGTTATTTGGATTGTTGGTTCAAATAAACGGATCCGTATCTACCTTCGGGATATTCTTAAGAATGCTTAGAATACGCAAACCTGTTGATGTGCGAATCTTTGGGAATTTCTTTTCCCTCAAACAAATGCTGTACCAGTTCATTCATCAGAAGCGGGGCAAGCATATATCCTTTTGCTCCCAAACCGTTCGCGATGGCTATTTTCGGGTATTCCGGATGTAAACCCAATAATGGCCTGCGGTCTAAAACAGTAGGACGAACACCGGCATTATGTTCCAAAACTTCGTAAGGTTCGGAAGTGATCGATTTTAGATTTTCCGTGATTGTTTGAAGACCTTCTTCCGTTGGAATGGTGTCATCCGTGTTCCAAACATAGGTTGAACCTGCCTTGAATTCATTGTTTCCCAAAGGAAGTAAAAAACATTTGCGGTTCAACGATTCATCGGAATACATTGTTTCGGACCGGATGGTCAGTACTTCACCCTTTGTTTGTTGCAGCGGTAAATACCCGAAAAGCGGATTGTAAGTTGAATCTTTTCCTTCGGCAAAAACAATGAAATCATACCTGGTTCCTTTATAAACAGCTTCTGCGGGGTTCAGTTCATCGTGGTTGAAGTTCTCTTCCAGCAACAGGTTCTTTGATTGAAAGTAATCCCGGTTAGCCCGTATAAAACCTTTGGCATCAATATAAGAAGCCTGTTTTACACGTGCAGTGCCAAAGGTATTTTGTTCAAGAGGGAATTCCAGGTCTTCCTTCGTGAGCGTTTCCATATAATCCGAATATTCGGGCAGGTTTTGTTTTTTCTTCCAAAATTCCAATTCCTGTTCTGAGGCAAATAAACGGCGAATCACCAAAGGATGAAAAAATGAGACGCCTGTTTTATGTTCCAATTCACGGTATCTGTTATAAGCAAAAGGGATGAATTCCGAGACGCGCCAACTCAGCGTCATGCGTCTGAAAACGATCGGGTTAATGATTCCCGCTGCCACGCTTGAGGAAACGTTTTGCCCCTTATCGATGAGTTGTACCTCACAATCAGCCTGTAGCAATTCATGTGCTAAACAAATTCCGGCAACACCACACCCCACGACCAATACTTTCATAATACAAAGGTGTTGAAAAACTTGAAATAATTGAATAGTCTTATAGTCTTAACATCCTGATGTCTTAAAGTCCATTCAATTTACTTTCCAAACTTTATAAAAGGAATAAACCGGGGAGTTTTTCGCTTATAATTGATATATTCCGGGTATTTGCCGGCAGTCAGTTCTTCTGAAAAGTCAGAGCTTCCTTTGAATAGGATGACTAACAATAAACAACCTCCCATAGACCAGTTGATCCATTCTCCGGTTGCAACAATACTGAAACCGTAAAACAGGATCCAGATAGTTTGTTCCATGGCATAATTCGGGTGGCGAACCAATTTCCATAATCCCGTATCTACAAATCCCTTTGCATAGGGACCAAGGTCTTCACCCTTATTGATCCTGCGGTACTTTTCGCTCTGAAAGTCATACTGTTGCTGATCTGCTATATACTCAATGACAACCGCGATAATTATTGCAGCGGCAATAAGCCAATCCCAAACCTGGATTGCAGCCGGAGCCGAGTTCCCCAAACCGGTTAATGCGGGAAGAGTAAACAGGAAAATGAGGGAGCCCTGATACGAGCAAATAAAGAACAAATTGAACAGCATCCAAACAAAGCGATTGCTGAAACCCGGCTTTTTTCGCAGAACGCCCCAGCGGTAATCTTCTTCTCCTGTCCAGAACTTCCATTGATAAGCACCTCTTCGTCCAAAGTTATAGGTTAAACGTATTCCCCAGATGCTTACTACCACAGCCATTAAAACCAACCGCGGTTCAAAATCCCCGGCGTATGCAATATGCCAGACATAATAGATCGGAATAATACTCCAGAGTTTATCGATTTGGGAATAATTCCTGGTGATTTCTCCAAGAAGAAAACAAACCCCGGTTACGATTGCCAGGACGATCCCCATGTCGGTGAGTACTTCGGTTTGCAGCGTATTTAAGGGAGTTCCGAAATAGAAGGACATCAACGGAACCACCACTAAGGTCAGTAAGAGGATAAGTACAGTAATTAACATAGTTGAAAGTTACTATTTAATTGAAAATGCAAAATGCAAAAAGCAAAAATCATTTCAAAAAATGTAAAATTTCGAATTATTCCGCAACTGCAAGTACTGCAACACTGATCTTTGCCTGTGGAAATTCTTCCCGAAGGATACGAATACATGTCTCAAGCGTAGAACCTGTTGTTACAACATCATCTACAACTACCAGATGCTTCAGATTCCTGTTTTTGATTCCCTGTAATTTAAACCTGTTTTGCATATTGTCCCACCGTGAAGATTTTCCTTTCCTGGTCTGACTCTCAGTAAAAGAAATCCGTTTCAGCAGATCTTTCCTAAGTGCAACACCGCTGCTTTCGGCAATTCCTTTACAGATAATTTCTGCCTGGTTGTAGCCGCGGATAAACTCTTTTTTTGGGTGAAGAGGTACCGGAATCAATGCGTCCATGTCGGAAAACTTGTCGATTATTTTCATTTTTAAGCCGATCTCTTTTCCGAAATGTTTACCAATTTCAGGATTGTTTTTGTATTTGAGTTCATGCAGGATGTGTTGGGTTGAACTTTGCTGCTTAAACCGTAAAAGAGCATAAGTTCCTTCCAATTTTACCCTCCCCCAAAATAACTTATCCAGGTTAGTTACTTCGTTGTAATCTTCAAAATGGGTATATGCCAATTCACTTGAACAAATCGGACAGATTGCCAATTTGGATTGATTGAATTCATTTTTGCAGATCAAACAGTTTTGAGGGTAAAGAACATGGAGCAAATCGCGCATCCATTTGTTAAAATTCGATGAGAAATTCAGTACCATAGCAGTGTTTATTTGGCTTTGCTTACCTATCAACAACCGGGTGTTAATAGCCTACTAAAAATAACAAAAAAACATATTCGTTTTTCACCTAATTTTATAGGAAAGACGACTGAAAGTCTTCATACACTTGAAGTTGGACGAATCTGTCTTATTCTTCGATGAATTGCAGATTCTGTACTGTGAATATCTTTAGTGACCATGTTGATAAACTCGCTAAGTGTTCATGTTAAAGGCTTTCAAAGTAGCGCTGTTGAAAACCTCAAACAATTGTGGATTTCTTTAATTGCGAAAGGAAAGAATTATGACAATTTTTGTATGCCCCTTTGAGCTTAAAACTTGTTGAACACACACAACAAAATCGAAGGGGAAGCTAACTGAAATTTGAATACCAACACAAACTGATCCATGGTTGAAAAATAACCTTGGCATAGAAATTATTGACTTTAAAAAAACGGAATTAAAAATGGCAAAAGCAGAACCAATCTTATCGGAAAACAAAAACAGATTCGTGTTGTTTCCAATCCAACATGAAGATATTTGGTCTTTTTATAAGAAAGCAGAAGCAAGTTTTTGGACTGCAGAGGAGATAGATTTATCGCCGGATTTAATTGATTGGGAAACAAAATTGAATGACGATGAGCGCCACTTTGTAAAACACGTGTTAGCGTTTTTTGCGGCATCTGACGGAATTGTAAACGAAAACCTGGCAGAGCACTTTTTGGCTGAAGTGCAGTATACCGAGGCAAAGTTCTTTTACGGTTTCCAGGTTGCAATGGAAAACATCCATTCAGAGACTTACTCGTTGTTGATTGATACTTACATCAAGGATCAAAAAGAGAAGAATCATTTATTCAATGCCCTGGACACGATCGATTGCGTTCGCAAGAAAGCAGATTGGGCATTGCGTTGGATCGATAACGGTTCTTTTGCAGAGCGCTTAGTTGCATTCGCTGCTGTGGAAGGAATCTTCTTCTCCGGTTCATTTTGTTCGATTTTCTGGTTGAAAAAACGCGGCTTGATGCCAGGATTATCGTTCTCAAATGAATTGATCTCCCGCGACGAAGGTTTGCATTGCGATTTCGCATGCTTATTGTACACGAAACATTTGATACACCAACTTTCGAAAGATCAGGTACAGGAAATTATCCTGGATGCTGTTGAAATTGAGAAAGAATTTGTAACAGATGCATTACCCGTGAAGTTGATAGGAATGAATGCAGAATTGATGGCTCAGTACATTGAATTCGTTGCAGACCGCTTGTTGACAGAGCTTGGGAATCCAAAAGTGTTCAATACAACAAACCCTTTCGATTTCATGGATATGATCTCGATTCAGGGAAAAACAAACTTCTTCGAAAAACGGGTGGCTGAGTATCAAAAGTCAGGCGTTATGTCGAACAAGGAAGACCAAACATTTAGTTTGGACGAAGAATTTTAATTCATTATATTACAATAACAACAACCCAAATAGAGCGCTATATGTACGTAATTAAAAGAGACGGAAGAAAAGAGGCGGTGAAATTTGACAAAATCACTGCACGCATCATCAAGATGTGTTACGGGCTGGACCCGCTAGTTTCCCCAGAGGCTGTTGCCATGAAGGTCATCGAAGGAATTTACGATGGAGTAACAACAACGGTATTAGATAATTTAGCCGCTGAGGTTGCAGCAGCTAAAACAATTGATCACCCGGATTATGCTTTGTTAGCATCGCGAATTGCTGTGTCTAACTTACACAAGGAAACGAAAAAATCGTTCTCTGAAGTAATGGAAGACCTATATAAATACGTAGACCCGAAAACAGGTCAGCGTGCATCATTGATTGCTGATGATGTATTTGAAGTGATTCAAAACAATAGCGAATTATTGGATTCAAGTATTATTTACGATCGTGACTTCCGCTACGATTACTTCGGATTCAAAACATTGACAAGAAGCTACTTGTTAAGAACACATGGTGAGATCGCAGAAAGACCACAACAAATGTTGATGCGTGTTGCTGTCGGGATTCACAAAAATGATTTACAACAGGCAATCAAGACGTACAACTTGATGTCTGAAGGGTGGTTTACACATGCAACACCAACATTATTTAATTCAGGTACACCAAAACCTCAAATGTCTTCTTGTTTCTTGTTAACAATGAAAGAGGATAGCATCGAAGGTATTTACGAGACATTGAAATCTTGCGCTCAGATTTCTCAATCGGCTGGTGGTATCGGATTAGCTCTTCATGATATTCGTGCAACAGGATCATATATCAAAGGAACAAACGGTACATCAAACGGAATCGTTCCGATGTTACGCGTATTCAATGATACAGCTCGTTATGTAGATCAGGGTGGAGGAAAACGCAAGGGATCTTTCGCAATGTATATCGAGCCTTGGCATGCAGATGTATTTGATTTCCTTGACTTGAAAAAGAACACAGGAAAAGAGGAAATGCGTGCCCGCGATTTATTCTACGCTTTGTGGATTCCGGATTTATTCATGAAACGCGTGGAAGAAAACGGAGACTGGACATTGATGTGTCCTCACGAGTGTCCGGGACTTTCCGATACGTTCGGAGCTGAATTCGAGGCATTGTACACACGATACGAAGCAGAAGGAAAAGGTCGCAAAACGATCAAAGCACAGGACTTGTGGTTCAAGGTATTGGAATCTCAAATTGAGACAGGTACACCATACATGTTGTACAAAGATGCAGCTAACGCGAAATCAAACCAACAGAATTTGGGAGTTATCAAATCTTCTAACTTATGTACGGAGATTATCGAATACACTGCACCGGATGAAATCGCGGTATGTAACCTGGCTTCTTTGGCATTACCAAAATATGTTACGGAAGACGGAAAATTCGATCACGATAAATTGTTTGAGGTAACGTACCAGGCAACAGTAAACCTGAACCGCATTATTGACGGGAACTTCTATCCGGTAGAAGAGGCTCGCAAGTCAAATATGCGTCACCGTCCGATTGGATTAGGAGTTCAAGGATTGGCCGATGCGTTTATCCTGATGCGTTATCCGTTCGAATCTGAAGAAGCAAAAGCATTGAACCGTGAGATCTTTGAAACGATCTATTACGCTGCAATGACTGCATCCAAAGACCTGGCAATTACTGAAGGTCCATACGAAACATATGCCGGTTCCCCGGTTTCAAAAGGTGTTTTCCAATACGATATGTGGGGTGTTACTCCGACAAACCGTTGGGAATGGGATTTATTGAAAGAAGAAGTGATGAAGCACGGAGTACGTAACTCTTTGTTAGTTGCCCCGATGCCAACAGCTTCAACAGCTCAGATTCTTGGAAACAACGAATGTTTTGAGCCTTATACATCCAATATTTACACACGTCGCGTATTGTCAGGTGAGTTTATCATCGTAAATAAGCACTTGTTGAAGGATTTGGTGAAAGAAGGTTTATGGACGAAAGATATGCGTCAGAAATTGATGGCAGCAAACGGATCAGTTCAAAACATCAACGAGATTCCTCAATACATCAAGGATCTGTATAAAACAGCTTGGGAGATTTCTCAAAAAGCAATTATCGAGCAAGCTGCTGACCGCGGAGCTTATATTTGCCAATCTCAATCGTTGAATATTTTCATGGAGAATGCAAACTTCGGTAAGTTAACATCCATGCACTTCTACGGTTGGAAGAAAGGATTAAAAACAGGAATGTATTACCTGAGAACAAAAGCTGCAACAGATGCAATTAAGTTCACTGTAGATAAAGCAGTAACGGAAGAGCCGGCAGCAATATCGGCAGCTGAGTTGGAAGAACAACAAGCAGCAATCGCATGTTCTTTGGATAATCCGGACAACTGTGAAATGTGTTCAGGATAGAACTTGGATTTATATGGTAACACGTAGGGACGCGATTAATCGCGTCCCTACGTGTTTTTAATAATTACATATCGGCATATCGATTTTAAAGATGTTGTGATGTTAATAATTGTGCCGTTTTTATGAGATCACACATGTAATCCCGCTGTTGGAGACGCGAAGCATCGCGTCACTGCAGCGGGATTTTTTTGTTTTTATATACTAGCACAACACTTAAAACGTTAGTACTTTAGCATGATGCACGCTGTACGGGTTGGACTTCTATTGCTAAGCAGTATATTTTGTTGGGTTCATAGCTGGACACAGGAAAGCGCGTACCGTCAAAAAACCATTCCAGCAAGCGGAAATACCATACAGCTGGATTCCTTAAGTATTGCACCGAACTCAATCATAGTGCGATGTGGCGGCGAAATCATTTTACCCTATAATTACCTCATTGATTACGCAAAAGGAACCTTCCGCTTGTTTCAATCCTGCTCCGATGAGGTAACTGTTTCTTACCGTGTTTTACCCTTTTCATTCGCCAAAAGCTATCAGCTAAGGGATACCAATATTATTTATACACAGAATAAAGGCGATCGGGAGAAATACCTGATTACACCAGGCGTAGAACCTTTGGATCTTATGGGAGCAAACGGACTTCGAAAATCAGGAAGCATCTCAAGAGGAATCACTTTTGGAAACAGGCAGGATTTGTCCGTAAACTCATCACTGAACCTGGAATTGTCCGGGTATATTGCCCCCAACCTTCAGGTGCTGGCTTCGGTAACCGATGATAATCTACCCATCCAGCCGGAAGGAAACACCAACAAACTGCAGGAATTTGACCAGGTTTTTATCCAGCTTTTCAACGACCAGTTCAAACTTACAGCCGGTGATTTTTGGATCAGTAAACCGGACGGCTACTTTTTAACTTACAAGAAAAGAGGACAAGGTCTTACCGGAGAGTATTTCTGGAAGAAGGATAAAACGGGAACAATAAAAACCCAGCTCAGCGGGGCTTTATCGAAAGGAAAATTCAACCGGCAAATTATCCAGGGAGTGGAAGGAAACCAGGGGCCTTATCGCCTGAGAGGAAATGAAAATGAACCGTATATCATTGTTCTTTCCGGAACGGAGCGAGTGTATATCGATGGCAGACAATTAAGCCGTGGTCAGGAATACGATTATGTGATTGATTACAACACTTCGGAGCTGACATTTACGGCCAGGAACCTGATCACCAAAGATATCCGTATCGTTGTAGAGTTCCAGTATTCGGACCAGAATTATGCACGATCACTTTTTCAGTTTTCAACCGCAGCGCAAAGTAAAAAACTGGATTGGTGGATAAATGCCTATTCGGAACAGGATGCAAAGAACCAACCCTTACAGCAAAACCTCACAAACGATCAGAAATTACTTTTATCCGAGATTGGGGACAGCTTGGAGTTGGCACGTTATTCGGTAATTGATTCTGTGGGTTACTCTGAAAACCTGGTGATGTATCAAATGGTCGATTCACTTGGGTATGATAGTGTTTTAGTAGCTTCTGTCAATCAAAGCCTGGCTTATTACAAAGCACAATTTTCATATGTAGGTCCGGGAAAAGGGAATTATGTCTTTGAAAAGTTCAACGCGATCGGGCGTGTGTACAAATGGGTGCAGCCGGTTGGAGGTATTTCCGTAGGAGATTACGCGCCGGTTTCATTATTGATCACTCCAAAAAAACAACAGTTGTTTACCGCCGGGGCTACTTATCGCTTCAATGAAAAACTCAAAGTCACAACCGAACTTGGGATGAGCGGCTACGATCTGAATACCTTTTCTTCGCTCGACCGCTTTGATGACCGGGGATATTCCATGCGCACAAAAGTCGAACATACCAATCCGTTTGGAAAGGATTCTATTCCCGCCTGGAGCTGGAAGAAGCAAGTTGAGATCGAAATGCTAGATCCTTATTTCAAACCGATTGAACAATACAGAGCTGTGGAGTTTGATCGCGACTGGAATACACGGAGTAGAAGTTATACCGGAAACCAGGTTTTGACCACATTGGGAACGAGTATTGAGAACAGGAATTATGGAAAGATCGGGATCAATGCACAGCAGTATAAGATCGGTTCAGACTTTTCCGGATTAAGGACTCAACTGATCACGTCCTGGAAACAACAGGGTTATAATGTGAATATTGATGCAAGCTTTTTGAGCGCGAAGAATGAAAATACCAATCAATTTCTGCGGCACAGGGCTGATATCTCCAAGCAAATTAAGAAGGTGAGGATTGGTTTCAAAGATGATCAGGAATTGAACCGCTTTATGCAAGGCGATACTCTATTGAATCTTCAGTCTTATAGTTTCTTTGATTACCAGGGATATGTTGCTTTAGGAGATACTTCCTCGGGTGAATTATTGTTAAGTTACCGCGAACGTATTGATGGAAGATCAGACAGTACACGCTTGCGGAATGCCGCAAAGGCTAGGACAATTCGTGCCGAGTGGACGAAAAATAATTGGAAAAACCAGCGCCTATACCTGGTTGCAAACTACCGCGAATTGAAAATACTGGATACGACCTTAATAACCCAGGCACCCGAAAACACCACAAACGGAAGAATTGATCACGATATTAAATTCTGGAAAGGGGCAGTGAATTTGACAACGTTTTACGAAGTTGGTGCAGGTTTGGAGCAGAAAAAGGAATTTATTTATATCAAAGTAAATGACGGACAGGGAGTTTATACCTGGAATGATTATAATGGTGATGAAATTAAGGATCTGAATGAATTTGAAATTGCGGCATACGCTGATCAGGCAAGTTATATCCGTGTATTTACACCGTCAAACGATTATATAAAGACTTATTCCAATGAGTACAATCAGTCGCTTACTTTGCGCCCGGAGCGTGTGTGGGCGAATAGCACAGGGGTAAGGAAGTTGTTGGCCCGCTTTTCCACTCAAACACGTTTCAGGTTGCAGCGAAAGACCAATGTGTTTGGCGGAGCAAGAGCATACAATCCTTTTGTGGGAAGTATTGATGACAATTCATTGATAAGTACTGCAAACGTTATTAAAAACACCTTGTATTTCAACCGGACGAACAATGTTGGGGGTGGTGATTACAGTTATGAAAGTTCAAAAACAAAAACCTTACTGGCAACAGGTTTTGACGGAAGGACAAAGGAATCTCATGAGTTCAACGGAAGGATAACCATCCTGAAAAAATTCAGTGTTCAGTCACAATTTGAAACAGGATTGAAAACGTCTTCGGTAGATTACACCACGGGTCGGAACTATCGTTTGCATTATTGGCAGCTGAAACCTTCCTTGATTTATCAGCCGAACACATCGCTTCGTTTTAGTTTGGACGGACGCGTGATCAAGAAGAAAAACGAAGAAAATCTGGGAGGTGAGCAGGCTGATATATACGACATCGGTGTAACCGGAAAATACAATCAAACGCAAAAAGGAAGTTTACAGGGACAGTTCAATGTCATTCGGATTGCATTCAGAGGAGATTCGAATACACCTTTGGGATTTGAGTTGTTGGAAGCCCTGAAACCGGGAGTAAACTACGTTTGGAACTTAGGTTACCAGCGTTCATTATCCAAAAACCTGCAAATCTCCGTTCAGTACAACGGGAGAAAAAGCGAAGGGAACAAAGTCATCCATGCCGGTGGAATGGAAGTGAAAGCATTTTTTTAAAACGGTTGCCTTCGACTACCATTGACGCTTCGGTCAAGGTTTTCAACGCTCAGTCCCTTTTAATTTTTGAATCACAATCAAAGGTCATTGAGCGGAGTTGAAATGCCGTCCCACAAAAAAGGCCTTCCAAAATGAAAGACCTTTTCGTAAAAATTTTATGTCGAACGATTAATGCTCTTTTTCTTCTTTCGGGAAACCGGCAATCATTTTTTCGTAATCACCCAATAAAGCTTCTGCATCTGTGCGTTTACCGCGGGCAATATCAGCAGCATTGGCGTTTCCGTCTTTTTTAGCTTTCTCTTCTTCGGCTTTAAACTTCTCAATTGAATTACTTAAATTATCTCTTAAGTATCCGATGTACTGGGGCATAAACATTTGTGTGTACATTCCGCCGGTTTTGTATTCACTTTCGAAGATTGGCAGCGTACGTCTTTGAATTTTCGGTTCCTGGCGGGAAGCAAAGAAAGTCATTGAGTTCATCACACCTATTTTGTCGAATCCTTGTAATACATTCGATTTGAAGATACGCTCGTAATAAGTTATTTGATCTGCATCTCCGTATTTTGCATAGATCATTGAAATACCTGCCTGCATTTTACCTGAAGGCTCATCTTCCAGTTTTTTGGCAGCTTCCAATGCAGCTTTGCTGTTCACTTTGGAAAGCTGAAGCAATGCAGCGCTGATTACAGCATAGGATTGATCTTTTTGAATGCTTTCAGTACAGATTTGCTCCAGTTCCGGACCGGAGATCATTCCTGCCAGTGAAGTGATTGCAGCCGCACGAACAGCAGATACCGAATCGGAACTTGCCATTTGTTTCAGACGATTGATAGCAGCAGTTTTACTGTCACTTCCCATTTTTCCTATTTTCTCAATTGCCGTAGAACGGATATCCCAGAAAGGATCTTTCAATGCTTCCTGTGCAACTCTATTTGCCTCGGGAGAACTGGAAGGAATTTTTTGCAATGCATTTTTTCTGTGGATATAATGTTTCGAGTTATTCCATTGGAAAGCATACCAGGAAACATCTTTTTTCTCTTCCATTTTACATAAAAGCATTGCTTCGGAATCAAAGATTACATTCTTTACTGTTCCCTGAGTTGGGATGCTTACGGTTGTAGATTCATCATTGAACCAGTGACGGGAAGTAGTTGCTCCGCGGTCATCGTAAACAGTTATATCAACCGGTAATTTAAACAAACCGAACTCTTTCTTTTGTTTTTGATTTACGGTAATGGAAACGGTATTCGCAGCTAAGTCTGTGCTATAGGAAACATCCAGTGTGGGATGTCCCTTGCCCTGATACCATTGATTAAAGAACCAATTCAGGTCTTCGCCACTTACTTCTTCAAAAGCGAGTCTCAACTGGTGGAATTCAGCAGCTTTAAACTGGTTTTGTCTTAGGTAGTTCTTCAGACCCAGGAAGAATGCATCATCTCCTATGTATTTGCGAAGCATGTGCAAGATCCGGCCGCCTTTGTTGTAAGAATGCCCGTCGAACATATCTTCTCTCGAGTTGTAATCGAACCAAACGAGGTTGTGGTAGCCACCCTGATCTGCCGATGCAAAATAACCTGCCGCTTCCTGTAAAGCCTGGAATTCTGCTTCATCCAAGCCATGACGGTGCTCATCCCATAGGAATTGAGAATAGTTCGCAAAAGATTCGTTCAGGGTTAAGTTCGACCAGGATTCACAAGTTACCAAATCACCGAACCAATGGTGGAATAATTCATGTGCAATCGTGGAATTATCATTTTCATCCAGTAATTCGCGTTTCGTTTTGTAAGCATATTCTCCGAAAATAACGGCTCCTGTATTTTCCATTGCCCCGGAAACGTAGTCTCTTACAATGATTTGTGAGTATTTATCCCATGGGTATTCAACTCCAAGAAGCTGAGAGAAGAAACCGATCATAGCCGGTGTTTCTCCGAAAATAGCTTTTGCATCTTTCTCCCATTCCGGCTCCACATAATAGTTTACTTCCATGTTCGTTCCGTCGGGGCGCTTGTATGTATCTTTTACTACTTTGAATTCCCCTACACCCATCATGAATAAGTAAGGTGCGTGAGGTAATTCCTGTTTCCAGTAATCTGTTCGTGTACCGTCAGCATTTTTTGTAGAGCTCACCAATTTTCCATTGGAAAGAGTAGCATATTTATCCTGAACGGTGATATAAATCTCCTGTTTTGTTTTAGAGTTCGGTGAATCAATAGTAGGAAACCATACGGAGTTCGATTCTGTTTCACCTTGTGTCCAGATCTGAGGCATTTTACCTGCTTCTTCTCCACGTGGGTTAATAAAGTAAAGACCTTTATCACTTGTGATTGCATTCGAACCACCTGTTTTGCGCTCGTCCGGTTTTGCGATGTAATCAATTACGACTGTAAAGCTTTCATCGCGGGTATATTTTTTATCCAGCTGAATGGTGAGTACATCGTCTTTGTATTCGTATTGACAAGTTTTACCGGCCATCGATACACCTTTGATCTCCATTCCCTTTGCGTCAAGGATCAGTTGATTGGATGCATAGTAATGCGGTTTTGCCTGCAGCGTTTCTTTACCGATCAGCCATGATTTCGTCCAATCGAAGGAAACCTCTAATTTCGTATTGATCAAATCCGTCAATACGGTTCTGGATGCATGATATACTGTGGGCTTATCTTGCTTCGATTCATCAACCGCAACTACTGCACTTGCCTTTGATTCGTTACTTTGGCTTGCTGCATGGTCAGTGTCAGAATGTTTAGGTTGACAAGCTACTAAGACAAGAGCAACCAAATAGTATATTTTCTTCATTTTCGGGCGAATATGATTCGTAAATATTTTGAAGAGCAAATATAGGAAACTATGCTTTTTTTACAAGGTTTTTCTAGATGAATGGCCAAATAGTTCGTATTATTGTCGCAAAATTCTTACAGATGGAAACAGCTAATTGGACATCGGACGGAGAAGTCCTTCATGCTAACAGAGATGGGGTTCATATTCGTTGGGAAGACCAGCAGTTTTTTACAATTACTTATAAGGGAAAAAAATTCCGTGGTGAGGTTATGTCAAACCGCATGGAAGAAGGCTTATTGACCCTGAAATTGAATCACAGGGTGTTTGAAGTAAAGAAGGGTGGACCTCTTGATGAACTAATCGCTTCTCTCGGAATGGACAAGCCGAAATTGCGCAAACTGAAGCAATTGAAAGCTCCGATGCCTGGAAGAGTTGTGAGCGTTGCTGTTACAGTTGGTCAATCAATTGAAGTGGGTGATCCTTTACTTACTTTGGAAGCAATGAAAATGGAAAATGTGCTCAAAGCAGAAGGTGTGGGAGTTGTTAAATCCATTGCTGTCAATCCGCAGGATGTGGTAGACAAAGGAGGCTTACTGATCGAATTCGAGTAGTTTCTGTGAAGCTTAGACAGATATTTCTTACGATATACCTCAAAATAAAAACGGCTCCAAAAGGAGCCGTTAGTCGTATATTATATATGTCTTTTAATTTTTTTGCATTGTAAATGCCTTTTGAATGATAGAAGGATAAACCGCGCCGAACTCCTTCATACACCATTCCCTTAAATGTTGAATTTCTTCTGAGTTAGACATCCATTTAATTGCTTTAGACAATTCTTTCTGGAATAAGAGTGGGTCAAAACTTACCCGAACCAGGATTTTTTTCGTCAGTTCAAACATGGGGTTCTGTTTAATAATTTCATCTAATATAACGAACCCTTTTCTTATTTGGTATTTGGAAAATGTTAAAAGTTCTTCACAAAAAAAGCGTGTGCCCGTAACAACCAGACACACGCTACTTTATAGTAAATGTTAAATTTTAAAGCAGGTGTTTTTCGATCACCTGGTAGATTTCTTCTGTCGTTTTGTCGTAAACATAAATGTACAATTTCATGTTGTCTGCATTGTACTGAGCCGGTAATTGATAGGAGTAACTCACAAAGTATTTTCCATTTGTTCCCAGGTCGCTTGCAGTCAAAACTTTCCCAAAAGTTCGCCCGTCAATAGTGCCTCTGAATATATCGCGGTGAATGTAATCTTCATCTTTTCCGTCGGGATCCATACTTGTCGGTACTAATTGTGGAGCAATTAATGAATCTTCAACCAAACAAACAACAACAGCTAAGTCTGAAGTAATAGATGCATCAATTTTATCTACTTCCGTATGCAGGAACAAACCGCGGGTAGAAGGGAAGTAATTGCTTACAGCTTGAATATTGATACGAATTGAACTTGCCAAACAAGTGTTGGTTTTATTCGCAATTGCAGCACCTGCATTCGAGGTAAACTGATTATTTGCTTTGGTTCTGTTTACACAAAATGCAGGATTCCCCAAAAAAGTAGATCCTGGAATATCCTGTCCGAAATGCTTCCCGGTTTCAATTCCGGCATCGCTGTAAAGAACAGTCGGGTATTCGGAAGAAGTTACCTGGAAACCCGTCAATCCGGTAGGTCCGGCATGAATAGCCAAACCAAATATATGCTCCGGATTTGTAGCGATTAATTGTTCCATGTTTGCTGTTGAAGCCGGACAATTCACGCACTGATGACCTGTAAAATCCTCGATCAATACATTGCGTTGTGTATTCGAGTTAGCCGTAAACGTTGGCCACAAACCTTGGGCAACATAATGAGCGGAATCCCCGTCCGGGTATAAACTCCAATCCAGGGTAGTTGATACCGGATTTGTTGGATAGGCATTTCTAACCTTGTCGCAAGAAGCGATTACGGTTGCCAGGACAGCTGTAAAAATTAAGATCTTTTTCATGTTCTAAACCTGTTTAATTAGAAACTTTGCGTTAACGAAACGGTCAAACCATTCGATGCCGGTACGAAACGACATACACCACCTACACAGAATAAGCCTGCACGCTGTCTACCGTAATTCAAAGTTATGCGGGTTGCATCTTTTATCCAACCGAATGATCCGATTGCATAATGTACGCGCAAGTCTTTATGTGGATTCCCATAATTGTATTGATCCATGAATCCCAGGAACCAATTAGGTGAAATGTTGTACTCTAAAACAACCGTTACCCAATCTCCTTTGTCCTCTGAAGTACGATAGTTGAAACCTGCCATTTTTTTATTGGCAGTGAATAGAGCTTGCACTTCAGCACGAATACTGTGTTTTTTATTGATCTTCCATCCGGCTTCCAAAACCCCGATGTGGGAGCTAATCATACCAGTTGCATCTTCCGTAATTTTGGAGACATCATTGTTAATGATAATATTGAAATAAGAGGCAATCAAGTAGAAATTTTTATTGAGTTTGAATGTCACATTTGCGTTGATATCCTGCCAAAGTAAACTGTCAGACAAATCATACGGATTCCCTTTATACATTACACGTGTCGAATCTCCCGGTAAGCCGAAGCCAGAATAATGTCTCATGGGCAAATAGGCCGTGGAATAATTCACGTTGACCGGAATTCCATATTTCCCGCCACCCTTTCCTTTTGGAATGGTATAAAGGACTTCTGCCTGGAAAGCTACTTCTCCCAGAGGTTGTGTAGCGTAAGGATACAGTGTTGCAACTAAATTATAGGTATGTGTTTTGTTCATCGCCGGAAGGTAGTTGATGAACAGATCGGCCAAACCTTTGGTTCTGTCTGAACGGTAACTCATATTATCTACCGATTTTGCGGCTAATGAGATTCCCAATCCTTTACGTGAATAACCCAAATTGATCAAAGCTGAATGGCCGGTATTATAAATGTATCCATTGTCCTCACTTGGGTCGTTATCTTTATGAGTATACTCACCGCTCAATGTAAATTTCTTGTAGCGTAAACCGAGCCTTCCGCTGTAAGCAGCAACGTTTTCAGGAAGGATGTATAAATCGTTATCATCTTTTTGGTATTTGCTCACAAAAGCACCTCCGATTGTAACATCCAAACCGCTTGAATCTAACCTGGGCGCTAATTCATTGAGATGAAGCTGTAAATCAATTCCGCGGGTCACACCACTCGATTTATCGACTCTTCCGCCTTGGAAAGCATAACGCTGGTTCCCGTAAACTCCTTTTAACTGAATTCCTTTATAAGGTCTGAGGATTACACGGGCACCGTCCATCGCATTATCGTAACCTAAATTTCGGTCTTCATAAGCCCTAAATATAGTTCCCGCACCAAACTGCTCGTAAAAGTTCCCGAGAGTTACATCTATATAATTGTTCGACCAGCCTACATAGCGCATACCGATTCCGGTACCGTCAAAACGATTCGGGTATCCATTGATTCGCGGCAGGTATGATTCAAAACGGGCACCCGCCTTAAAATGAGATCCGGAATAAAAGACATTCATATACGAATTCAACAAACCTCTTTCTGCCGGTTGGGTTGCACCGATTAATGGGTCAGCGTTTAAATACTGGAAGGTAGCTTCCATATTCCCGGTGATGTTCCCCAATAAATTCGATTGTCCGAGTGCTGTAAGCGACCCGGACAATGCGCAGATTCCTAAAATCCAGTTTTTCATCTATAAAGCAGTACTTATTTGTTGACTAATTTTTTGATCTCTTCGTACAACTTCTCTTCATCTCCGGGAGCGTAGTTGTTATGAGAATAAACAATATTTCCTTTTTGGTCGATCAGGAATGTATGAGGGACGTTGTTTACTCCCATTGCACGTTTGAAATCTCCGTTCGGATCCATTAATACTAAATATTCCCATCCTTTTCCGTCAACATAAACAGGAACCTGAGCCTTTGTTTTTTCGTCATCGATCGTAACCGCAACAAGGTTAACTCCTGTTTCCTCTTGCCAGTCTGTGTATAATTCATGAATAGTGTTTAGTTCGCGTTTGCATGGTGAACACCAGGTAGCCCAAAATGAAATAACAACAGGGCCTTTAAAACCTAATTCAGCAGTGTTAACCGCTTTGCCATTCATGTCTACTAATTTTACAGAGGGAAGTTGTTTTACAACTAAAGGTTCGTGGTCTTGAGCCATTGATAAAGTAGAAACAACAAGTCCTAACAATAAGAACGCAATTTTTTTCATAGTTTAAATTTTAGCTTGCACAGTTCAAGTTTCGTGCCGAATCCCAAAGATACCTTTTCCTTAACACAATTTTAAACATGTGTTATCCAAGACTCTTGTATTCCTAAAAAATGTTAAGCTAAGCATAGAAATTGTAATCCTAACATCTGAGAAATCTTCTGCTATTTAACCGTTTACTTGTAAAAACAAGCACTTAAATCAAAAACGGGCCAATATTCGATTCTTTCGTATTGTTTTTTTGGCAAATAAATTGTATTCTTACGAATTAATAGCGTGACCAAGCATCTTGTTTGTGAAGAATAGCTATTATATATTTGTAAAAACTAGAAGCTCAAGATATGAAAAAAATATACTCTCTATTAAGCATTGCTTTATTAACTGCTGCGGTTTCGACTGCACAGGTTGACATAAAGCAATATGAAACCGGTTCTGCAAGTGGTCCTAATTTAAACGGTACAACAATTACTAAGGTAGCAAGCGAGGATGAGTTGGTAGTGATTGACCTTGCGGTTATCAATAAGTTCGGATCAGACAAACTTTTAAGAATTACAAGAGATAAATTTGTCGACGTGCCTGCTTGGTCTATAGCTCACACTCCTCCTGAAGCGATTTGCTGGGGTCCTGTTCCGGATCCAAACTTTGAAGGGCTTTGTTCGCAACCAAACTCAGATCCATGGACTACTTCAAATGATTTTACTTTGGTTAATAATGGACTTGCTCAATTGAAGTTTGACATTCACACAGATGGTCCTGGAAGTATTCATTATCGTCTTTATATAGTAGATGGTTCTGCCAAAGTAGACTCTGTAGATGTTATTGTTACAACAGTTTTGGGAATCAAGGATCAGAAAAACGAAGAAATCACCATGTCTATTTATCCGAACCCGGTAAGTTCTTTATTGTCTGTTACTGCTCAGGGCTTGGATGGAAACTTTGATCTTAAAATGACAGACGTATTAGGCAAAGTAGTTTACAACGAATCTGTTGTTGGAGCTTCTAAGAAGGTAGATGTAAGTGATTTTAAAAATGGAGTTTACTTAGTTACGGTTCTTGAGAAAGGAAGGGTTGTTCAAACAAGAAGAGTGGTAATTAAGCACTAAGATACTTTAGAAATACAGAAAAGCCGGGATGAAAATTCCGGCTTTTTTTGTTGTATATACATTTCTCAACACCCATTATCCGGGATGGTGCTATAGAAATAATAAAACTGTTTTTTGGTCTAATAAAGCTATTTACAGCCAGATGAATGAATCCAATCCGTAACAAGTCTTATTTTAATTCCCTCCAATCCAAGTATGCATGCTAATTAACTACGTGTGGTTGCTGTTTAATGATTGAAAAACTTCAGTTGAAGTTAATCACAATGAATACGGTATTTCCTTAATCTAACTTTTACATTATCCTTGTTTAATCAATCTGAATCGGGATAAACTACTTTGTCTTGAATCACGATTCAGTCAATATTGCTTTAATAGACAGAAAATAAGTTGTTGCCCAAAGGGAAATCGTGCACCAGAATCGCATCATTAAATCTTTTTAATGATGATTGGGAAAACTCTTTGGATCTTCATTTTCTTTTCAAAACAGAAGCAAAACAAAGGTCTTTCACTTTTCTCAATACCTAATACCTCACAATAATCTACAAATACCCGTATAAAAGCGACTCATTAACTGGATATTTGGTCAAAATAGTCATTTAGGATTCAAATAGAATTCTTTTTTTGTTAGTGATTTAAGATTAAAGCAATCAATGGAAGACAATGTTTTTAGCAATTTAAAAAGCTTTGTAACTAACCATATTTCAATCGCATAATCGGCTAAAATCCACTTATTAAAACCGATAAGGACTGAATAATCAAACAAATAATCGCCTAGTGATGTTAAATTTGTTTAGGCTTCATTGATTAGTCACAGTAAAATCACCCAACTATAAAGTTTTGAGGATTGCGAAAGAAATAAAACTTGTGTGTTAATGCTGCTTTTAACATTTCAATAATCCATTGTTTTTTTAGCTCTAACGTTTTAGATACCAAGAAGAAAATAATTTAACTTTAGCCAAATTATAAAATCAAAAAACCATGAAAAAAATTTTACTATTGTTTGGTTCATTCGCTCTTTTAGGTGCTTCTTATGCACAGCAGCGATTTATTCTTGCTGAAAGTTTTTCACAAGCTTCTTGTGGTCCATGTGCATCTCAAAATCCGGCGTTTAAAGCTTTAATTGACGCAAATGCAAGTAAGATTGTAGCGATCAAATATCAAACTAGCTGGCCAGGTGTGGATCCAATGAATGCACAGAACGCTACTGAAATAGGTAATCGAGTATCTTATTACGGTATATCCGGAGTTCCTGATAGAATAATGGATGGGACAAATATGACTGTTACTCAAGGTGCAATCGATTCACGATATGCTGTGGCTTCGCCTGTAAGTATGACAATTTCTCATTCATTTGATCCAGGATACGCAACTGTTGATGTTACTGTAACTATTACAGCACCAAATGTTTGGAATCCGTCAAATACTGTATTGCAGTTAGCAATGGTTGAAAGAGAAATCACTTTTGAAAGTGCTCCGGGATCAAATGGGGAAACTGAATTTCACGATGTAATGCGCAAAATGGTTCCTAATACTTCCGGAACACCTGTTGTTGCATCCAATTTTAGTAGTGCTAACGGAACTCAAACATTTACATTTAACGATGTTCCGGTTCCTTCTTACATTTATAAGATTACTGAACTAGGTTTTATTGCTTGGGTTCAAGACAATACTACAAAAGAAGTTCACCAAGCTGGAGTTTCCGAGCCACTTTTATTGCCTGACTTCGCAGAGATCTCAGACTTAAATGCATCAGACTTTAGCTGTGCTGCAGATCTTTCAGGTGCAGTTGCTGTATTATCAAATGTTGGAAACAACGTGATTACATCTGCTACGGTTAATTACAAAATTGATGCAGGAACTGTTCAAACAGCTCCGTTCTCAGGATCTATTGCTGTAGGTGGAACTGCAAACTTTAACATTCCTACCACTGCTGTAACTTCAGGATCACATACATTGACTACGTACTTAACGAACATCAATGGATCTGGAAGCACTACGCCAATGGGTACAACTACAACTACTTTTTCAAGAATTAGTGCTGCTGGTACAACTGGAAACTTCTCACAAGATTTTGCAAGTTCAGCATTCCCATATGCTAATTACTCAGTTTACTCAGCAACAGATAAAAACTGGGCACGTGTAGCTGCAAATACAGGAAGTGCTAAATATGACAACTATAATGTTGCTGCAGGTAACAAAGGAAACATGATCCTTGCTCCTGTAGACCTTTCTTCAATCTCAAATAAAACGATGACATTTGATGTGGCATACCGCCAATATGCAAGTGAGAATGATAAGTTGGAAGTATTCGTTTCAACAGATTGTGGATCAACTTGGACATCAGTATATGCTAAGCAAGGTTCAACATTGTCAACTGGAGCTGCAACTACTAGTGCTTTCACTCCTACTGCTGCTTCTGATTGGAGAAATGAGTCAGTAAGTTTAACTCCTTATGGAACTGCAAATAAACTTTTCGTTAAGTTTGAAGCTACATCAGCGTATGGTAATAATCTGTATGTTGACAAAATTAACATCGGAGGAGGAACTGCTTCAATCAATGAAGCTTCTGCTGAAATCGCTATGTCTGTTTACCCTAATCCTGCTTCAGAAATTGTAAACGTTAGCTTCGAAGGTACAGGTGCAGATTACTCAATCTCTATCTTGGATGTTTCAGGACGTACAGTTGCAACTCAGGTTGTTACTGCTTCCGGAGCAACAACTGTTGAAATGCCGATTAACAACTTGCAAGCTGGAAACTACTTTGTTTCAGTTGCTAACGGAACTTCAACTTACACTCAAAAATTGATGGTGAAGTAATTCACAAATAATAAATTGGGAAAGCCCCGGCAATAAATGCCGGGGCTTTCTTTTTATACGAAGTTTTGGTGCTCTTGTATTAAGATTTATTAACTTTATCGCCCCTTACAATCTCATTTATATGGCAAAAGTTCGCAAACAAGACGCGTTAGATTATCATGCTTCTGGAAGACCTGGCAAAATTGAGGTCGTTCCAACAAAACCTTATGCATCTCAGCGTGATCTGTCTTTGGCATATTCCCCGGGAGTAGCCGAACCATGTTTAAAGATTGCTGAGAATCCTGCCGATGTTTATAAGTACACGAGCAAAGCAAATCTTGTAGCAGTAATTTCAAACGGAACTGCTGTTCTTGGTTTGGGTGATATCGGTCCGCTGGCATCCAAACCGGTAATGGAGGGAAAAGGCTTACTCTTCAAGATCTTTGCAGATATCGATGTGTTTGATATTGAAATCGATGCAAAGGACCCCGAATTGTTCATTCAAACAGTTAAAGCAATTGCTCCTACATTTGGTGGGATTAACCTGGAAGATATTAAGGCTCCCGAAGCTTTTGAAATAGAACGCCGTTTAAAAGAGGAATTGGATATCCCGCTGATGCATGATGATCAGCATGGAACTGCGATTATTTCTGCGGCGGCTTTATTAAATGCTTTGGAACTGGCTAAAAAGAAAATCGGGAAGGTTAAATTCGTGATCTCGGGAGCGGGAGCTGCTGCAATTTCCTGCGCCAAACTATATATGGCCTTGGGTGCCTCTGTAAATAACATCTTTATGTTCGATAGCAAAGGATTGATCCATGCTGCAAGAACTGATTTGGATGAAATGAAACAGATTTTTGCAACGCATAAGAAGGATTCAACCCTGCAAGAATCTTTCAAGGGAGCAGATGTATTTATCGGATTGTCAAAAGGAAATATTGTTTCAAAAGATATGGTTGCTTCAATGGCAAAGAACCCGATCGTTTTTGCATTGGCAAACCCCGATCCTGAAATATCTTACAAGGATGCAATGGCAACCCGTAACGATATTATTATGGCGACAGGTCGCTCGGACCATCCTAACCAGGTAAATAACGTGCTTGGATTTCCATTCATTTTCAGAGGTGCTTTGGATGTAAGGGCTACCGGGATTAATGAAGAAATGAAATTAGCAGCGGTGAAAGCAATTGCTAACCTGGCAAAAGAGACTATTCCGGAAGAAGTAATCGAAGCTTACGGCGAAAAACATATTTCCTTCGGAAGAGAACAAATTATTCCGAAACCTTTGGATCCGCGCTTGATTTATCATGTTGCTCCTGCAGTGGCTCGTGCAGCTATGGAATCAGGAATCGCAAAGAATCCGATTACGGATTGGCATGAATACGAAATGATCCTTAAAAAGAGATTGGGATTAGATAATAAATTGGTTCGACAGTTAACCACTAAAGCACAAAACAACCCGAAACGGGTAGTTTTTGCTGAAGCAGATAATGTGAAGATCCTGAAAGCAGCTCAAACAGCTACTGAAGAAGGAGTTTGTATCCCGATCTTATTAGGAAAAAGAAGAGTAATAGAAGCTTTAATCGTAGAATACTCTATTGAGATACCGAATATTACTATCATCGATCCGAAATCGGATACGGAAAAAATGCGTCGACAAATTTATGGAAAGTCCTTCTTTGAAAAACGCAAACGTAAAGGGGTTACAGAATATGAAGCGATCCAACTGATGCGTGAACGGAATCATTTTGGGGCCATGATGGTGGAGTTGGGAGATGCTGATGCAATGATCTCCGGTTTAACACGGAATTACAGAGATGTCGTTCGTCCTGCAATTCAGGTGATCGGTTTGGAAAAAGACGTGAATACGGTTTCAGGGGTTTATATTTTGAACACGAAAAGAGGACCGATCTTTTTGGCAGATACCACGATTAACAAAAATCCAACTGCCTGCGAGATCGCGGAAATAACATTCAACGTTGCTAAAACACTGCGAAAGTTTAAGGTTATTCCAAAAATAGCTTTGCTGAGTTATTCGAACTTCGGCTCTGCCCCGGGTGAGGATTCCGAAAAGATGGCTGAAGCGGTAAAGATACTGCATGAAAATCACCCGACATTAATTGTCGACGGAGAAGTTCAGGCGAATTTCGCTCTAAACAACGAGCTGATGAATGAAAAGTTTTCTTTTTCGCAATTGGCCAACAGAGAAGTGAACACCCTGATTTTCCCCAACCTTTCATCCGGAAATATTGCATATAAATTACTTCAGGAAATGACTGATTCGGATGCAATCGGACCGGTTTTGGTGGGATTGAGAAAATCCATTCATGTATTGCAAATGGGCTCATCCGTGCGTGAAATTGTAAATATGGTGAAGGTTGCAGTTGTTGATGCACAAACTAAATAGAAAATAAGAACGATGATCGCACATCTGAACGGACGCTTAATCGAGAAAAATCCAACCAACCTGATCGTAGAATGTGGTGGTGTGGGATACTTTGTGAAGATATCTCTGAATACCTTTTCGGCAATCGGAACCACTGAATCCGTGAAGGTTTTAACACAGCAAATTATTCGTGAAGATGCCCATCTGCTCTTTGGTTTTGCTACTTCTGAAGAGCGTGATGTGTTCAATCTCTTACTGTCTGTTTCCGGAATAGGACCTAATACAGCGATCTTAATGCTCTCATCCATGTCTCCGAATGAAATCGCCAATGCAATACAAACGGAAGATGTACGTTCTATACAAGCGATAAAAGGAATTGGCGCAAAAACAGCCCAACGGGTTATTATCGATTTGAAAGATAAGATGTTGAAGGTGGAGTGGAATGATCCGACAAATATTTTTGTCGGAAACAATACAAATCGATTTGATGCGTTAACTGCTTTGATTTCTTTAGGTTTTGATAAAAAATCGGCAGAGAAAGCAATAGAAAAAATTGCCACCGGTGATGAAACTGTGGAAGAATTAATTAAAGGGGCACTGAAAATATTATAAACACTTGGAAAAAATTTTGAACGCTAACTACACAAGAGTGATGCAACTGTTTTCAACGGTTGTTTTCTGTTTTGTATCGCTTGTATTCTGGGGACAAACCCCGCCGGATACTACATTGCCATTTCCGATTACCAATCCGCTGGATCCGACTCAAAACAATCCTCAGACTTTTGATTTGGGGGATCCTTCCGGAGTGAAAAGAAATATCGTTTTTGATCCGGTAACAGGGAAATATATTTTCTCCGAAACAATGGGAAGTTCCAATTTAAATTACCGGAATCCTTCCATGATGACTCTTGAAGAGTATTTGGAGTACGAGCGTCAAAAATCATTAAAGGAGAATTGGAAAGATAAAATTGACCAGCAGACAGAAGAAGACAGGGCTCTTGAATTTCCGATCAAAATTCCATCCAAAGTATTTACCAGCTTCTTCGGATCCGATGAAATTACTATTCGTCCGCAAGGATCAATTGAGTTGGCTTTCGGGGTAAATACTTCCCGTTACGATAATCCGATCTTACCGGTAAAACAACGGAAAATTACTCGTTTTGATTTCCAGCAGCAGATTCAGATGAATCTTGTAGGGCAAATCGGGACAAAGCTGAAATTAAGTGCAAGTTATAATACACAGGCGGCGTTTGACTTTGATAACGTTACGAAACTGGGTTATTCCGGTGATGAAGATCAGATCATTCAGCGCATTGAGTTGGGGAATGTTAGTTTTCCGTCTTTCGGAGCTTTAATCCCCGGGTCGCAAACATTATTCGGTGCATACGCCAAATTGCGTTTCGGAGATTTAACCGTGGATGCTATCGGTGCTTCTTCCAAAGGAAAAAGAACGGAAATTAATATTACCGGGAAAGCCCAGATTCAACCTTTCGAGGTTACAGCGGATAATTACGAAGCGAATCGCCATTATTTCCTGAATTTATTCTTCCGTGACCAGTATAACACTGCAATGGCTCAAATGCCGAATGTGGCTTCTGAGACCTATGTTACAAGAATGGAGGTTTGGGTTACCAACAGGGTCAATAACACGGAAAATTCCCGGAATATATTGGCGTTCACTGATTTGGGTGAGTCCCAGCCGGCAAACGTACAGGGGAACCCGGGCAACTTATCCACGTCACCATTACCGGATAATGAAACTTCAAACGGACTTTATACCTATTTGACTGCCGGCCCTTCTAGTCCAGCTATTCGCGGATTCAACGGCGCGGTTTCGGAATTATCTTCTCAAACAACTTCACCGGGCCCGTTCCAACAGGCTATTGAATACGAAAAAGTGGAGAATGCCCGAAAATTGAGTGAATCGGAATATACCTATAATGCCTTGCTGGGATTTATTTCCCTGAGTCAGCCCTTGAATAATGATGAGGTCTTGGCAGTTGCCTACGAATACACGTACAGGGGAGAGACACACCAGGTAGGTGAGTTTTCAACGGATGGTGTCGCGGGTCAGAATGCCTTGTATCTGAAGTTGTTGAAACCAACCATTACAAACCCGACATTAAAGTTGTGGGATTTGATGATGAAAAATATTTATTCGATCGGTGCATACCAGGTTGATCAGAACGGCTTTAAATTAAATATCTTTTACAATAATCCCGAAACATCTGTTTTAGCTCCGATTTTCCCTTATTCCGGCTTGGATGACAAACAAATCATCACCCTGGTGGAAATGGACCGCTTAAATGTCAATAACCAGCAGTTCTCAGATGGATTGTTCGACTTCGTGCCGATTATGTATAACGGGCAAAGGGCCGAAACCGGTGGTACGATCAATACCAAGAACGGACGGGTAATGTTTTCTACAACAGAGCCTTTCGGTGGAGTATTGAAACAAAAACTGATGGCAAACGGAATGCCGGACGTAATTGCAAATACGATCGCCTACACTGAATTATACGATTCGACGAAAACCGCAGCTCAGCAAATACCAAGCAAGAATCGTTTTGTCTTTAAAGGTGAATACCAGTCTTCTGTTACATCGGATATTTCTTTGAACGCATTGAATGTTCCGGAAGGAGCTGTGAAAGTTACTGCTGGTGGAATTCCAATGGTAGAAGGACAGGATTATACCGTAGATTATAATTTGGGTCGTGTAAAGATCCTCAATACGGGGGTTCTGGAATCAAATACTCCGATCAAAATTTCAATTGAAAGTAATTC
The DNA here is from genome assembly GCF_029266855.1 of Fluviicola sp. GTDB lineage: Bacteria > Bacteroidota > Bacteroidia > Flavobacteriales_D > Crocinitomicaceae > Fluviicola. The sequence goes on along the minus strand of NZ_JAQSWB010000004.1, from coordinate 216,366 downwards.
GGTCTTTGGTTTCCAATCCAAATCGATGGTCGGGACACACCTGAACTACCGCATCAATAAAGATTTCAACGTCGGAGCTACCTGGCTTAGAATGATGGAACGTCCGGTGACTCAGAAAGTGGATTTCGGAAGTGAACCTTATAAAAATAATGTCGTTGGTTTCGATATCAATTATAGAACCGAATTGCCGTTTTTGACGAAGTTCATTGATCTCTTACCGGTTCTCTCCACGAAGGAAAAATCTTTTATGACGTTCAAAGGTGAATTTGCACACCTGATTCCCGGAACGCCAAAAGCCATTTCCAAAGCCGGAATTTCTTATGTGGATGATTTTGAAGGAAGCCAGAGTACAATTGATTTAAGAACACAGAGTGCATGGCGGATAGCGTCAACTCCTCAGGGACAGAACGACCTGTTCCCGGAAGGTTCTTCGAAAAACCTAAACAACGGGTTTAAAAGATCAAAGATCGCCTGGTATTTAATTGACCCGCTTTTTTATCAGTCAAATAATTTAACGCCTCAGCATATCAAAGATGATCCGTCTCAGATCTTCGACAGTCGTATGCGCCAGGTCCTTCAAACAGATATCTTCCCGAACCAACAGTTAACTTATGGATCTATCCCAACCATTCAGGTTTTGGAATTGGGTTACTATCCGAAAGAACGTGGGATGTATAACTACGATACAACTTCAACAGTTAACCCGGACGGTACTTTCACAAATCCTGAAGATCGTTGGGGAGGGATTATGCGTTCTTTAACAACCAATGATTTTGAACAGGCAAACGTAGAATACATCCAGTTTTGGATCCTAGATCCGTTCAACCAGGATGCGATGACGGCAACCCCGAATTTAACCGGTGGTGATCTGTATTTCAACCTGGGGAATGTTTCCGAAGATGTATTATCCGATTCAAGAAAAAGCTTTGAGAACGGAATTCCTCCGTATGCAGGCGCTAATTACCCGGTGGTGATTACTCCATGGGCAAAAGTATCCACTCAGCAAGTAATTGTGAATGCATTTGATAACGATCCGAATTCAAGATCTAATCAGGATGTCGGGATCGATGGCTATAAATCATCTGAAGAGACTTCGTCTTATTCAGCTTATGTGAATTGGGTTCAGAGTAATCCGACATTAAGTGCGGAAGCAAAAGCTAAAATGATTGCCGATCCTTCAAATGATGATTATAACTTCTACAGAGATGATCTATATGATCAGAATCAATTAAACATCCTCCAACGATATAAAAAATATAACGGAATGGAAGGCAACTCTGCTACAACAGAGATGTCCGATAACATGAATCCGAATGGCGGAGGTTACCCGACCCAGGCAAGAAACACTCCGGATTTGGAAGATATCAATCAGGACAACAATTTATCCGAATCGGAGGCTTATTTCCAATACCGGGTGAGTTTGCGTCCGGCAGATATGGTTGTCGGTAAGAATCACATTACAAGTGTGGTAACTTACACTCCGCCGAATTCTACCAAAACGGAAAAATGGTATCAGTTCAAAGTTCCGATCAAAGAACCGGAGAGAGCAATTAACGGGATTCGCGATTTCAGATCGATCCGTTTCTTCCGGATGTTCATGAAAGGCTTTGATGAAGAAGTAATCGTTCGTTTCGCAAAATTGGAATTGGTTCGCGGTGAATGGAGAAAATACTTGTTGGATTTAACTTCTCCGGGAGAAATCATCCAAGTGGATCCGAACCTGACAACTTTCAATATCGGGGCATTGAACTTCGAAGAGAATAATGAAAAACAACCTATCGGTTACCAGATTCCTCCGGGAATTCAGCGTGAAATCGATCCTTCGCAACCGCAGCAACGCCAGATGAATGAGCAATCGTTGACATTAGACGTTTGTAATCTTCAGGATGGTGACGCAAGAGCAGCATACAAGAATGTGCAATTTGACGTTCGTACATACAAAAAATTGAAAATGTATGTCCACGCAGAAGAAGTGATCGCGAATACATTACATGACAAAGACGTAACCTTATTCGTTCGTTTGGGAACTGATTTCGTAGACAACTATTACGAATATGAACTTCCTTTGAATCTGACTGCCTGGGGTACCAATAATGCAGATAATATCTGGCCGGAATCCAATAATATGGAAATCATATTCGATGATTTATTGAACCTGAAAAAACGCAGAAATGACTTGCTTGGTTCTGGAATTGCAGCTAATGTGGAATATGTGATCATTGATCCTCAAAATCCCGACAGAAGATTAAAAGTAAAAGGTAGTCCGAACTTACAGGGAGTGAAAACGATCATGATCGGGGTTCGTAATCCTAAAAAAGATCAGCCTTTAACATGGGCGGATGATGGTCTTGCCAAATGTGTTCAGGTTTGGGTAAATGAGTTGCGTTTGACTGACTTCGTAGATGAAGGAGGATCAGCTGCAATCGCTCAGCTCCAAGTACAAGCAGCAGATTTTGGTAGTTTCTCACTTTCCGGGAATTATTCCGGTGTGAATTGGGGAGCAGTAGATTCACGCGTTCAGGAAAGACAGCGAAATCAAAAGATTGGAATGGATTTCCAAACCAACCTGCAATTGGGGCAATTCCTGGGTAATAGAATTAAACTTTCGGTTCCATTCTTCTATGGTTACTCCCTGGGAATTATTAACCCTGAATACGATCCGTTTAATCCGGATATTAAATTGAGAGATTACGAAGCCGGACAAAGAAAAAGAACTGCAAAGATCGCTCAGGATTATACCGAGCGCAAATCATATAACTTCCAGGGTGTTCGAAAAGAACGTGCGGCAGGTAAAAAAGCACACTTCTATGATGTTTCCAATTGGACACTTGGATACGGCTATAGCGAAAGCTTCCACCGCGACTTCAATACAAATTATGACCGGACAAAACAATGGAGAGGTAGTTTGGTATATGCTTATACCTTCGACAACAAGCCATTCGAGCCGTTTAAGAAGACGAAGTTCATGCAAAAATCCAAATGGTGGGGCTTGCTTAAGGAAACAAGCATCGGTTACTTACCGAAAACCATCGGATTCACGAATGATTTACAGCGAAATTACAATGAACGCCAGATTCGTAATACGATCGATACTTCAGCAAATGCATTCCAGTACAGACCGGTTTATGTAAAGAATTTCCAATGGAACAGAGGTTATCGTTTAGGATGGGATCTGACCAAAAATTTAAAACTGACCTTTAATGCGAATAACCGTTCGATCTTTGATGAGGGAGACGGGCAAGTGGATCGTAAGAATAATCCGGAAAGTTACCGCACCTTTAAAGATACGATTTGGGATCAGATGAGAACTTTTGGTAAAACAATGGATTACACCCATGATTATACCTTCTCATACAACGTACCGTTTAATGTAATCCCTGCGCTGGACTGGTTAACCGGGAACATGAAATATACAGGAACTTATAACTGGCAGCGTGCACCTCTTGGACAGGACGGATCACAAAAAGCTGACGGATCGTTTAATCCGGATTACGGAAACATTGTTCAGAACAGCAGAACAGTTAACGCGACGCTTCAGGCGAATATGACCAACCTGTATAACAAAGTGCCATTCTTTAAAAAGGTAAATACCGGCGGAGCACCTTCGAGAGCAGCTGTAAGACAAAAGGCAGGAGGAACAGATGAAAATGTGAAACCGGAAGAGCCCGGAAAAGAAACTGTTACAGAGTTGAAACCACCGAAACCATTGGACGAAATGACCAAAAAGGAACGCCGCCAGTGGGAACGGAAGAAACGCAAACACGAACGTCAGCAGAAACGTAAAAAGAACAATAAGGTAAATCCGGTTCTTGGCTTCGGTGCCCGCTTATTGATGAGTGTTCGAAATGTTTCGGGAACATATAATCAAACAGATGGGACATTATTACCGGGATACAATCAACGAACGCAGGTTCTAGGATTTAACCCTGCATTTAGTTCGGGAATGGGTGGATTCATTTTTGGTCAGCAATCCTATTCTGTTACAGGAAGAGAAACAGGTTATAACTTTGCCCAGACTGCGGCAGATCGTGGTTGGTTGGTAGAGAATTCAGCCTTGAATCGCCAGCATACGATCACACACAATAAGATGTTCACAGCCCGCGCTACTTTGGAGCCGATGAAAGATTTAACAGTTGATCTGTCTTTGAACAGAACAATGTCTGAGAACACAAATGACTTCTTCAGATACAATGATGTTTCTGAGCAGTTTGAATCTCAAAGCCGTTTCCAGACATCTACGCTTTCATACTCTACCATTTCCATCGGAAGTGCATTTGAGAAGCTGTCCGCCGGCTATGAATCCGGGAATTTCAAACAAATGAGAGAAACGACCAAGCAGGTATCCGAGTTACTTGGATCTTCGAACAGCAATTCCAATGGAGTTTTTGGCGGATACCGTGACGGATACGGAATCTCTCAGCAGGAAGTGGTGATCGGTGCCTTCTTATCGTCTTACACGAATGGGAAAGTGAACAAGCGTTCAGCTAATCCGTTTAGTTCGATGCCTTTGCCAAACTGGACTGTAAATTATAACGGTTTAGCTAAATTTGAGAGAATGAAGAAACTGACCAAGAACTTTGTTATTCGTCATGCATATTCTTCTACTGTAACTCTTGGACAGGTTCAGTCAAACTTAAATGCAACATTCGATCAAAACGGTTCGGCAACTGCAAGGGATTTGAATGCAAACTTTATTTCTGAAAGAAACATTCAAACAGTTACTATTTCAGAACGTTTTTCTCCGCTGATCGGTTTCGATGCAACCTGGAACATTAAAAAACAAGGTTTGATCACTAAGTTTGAAATTAAGAAAGACCGTTCGGCTACACTTTCATTAAACAACAACCAAGTTACTGAGGTACTAGGAAATGAGTTAGTGGTTGGTGTGGGTTATAAATTCCCTAAGGTAAGATTGCCGTTTAAAATCGGTAAGAACAAACCTGAGAATCCGTTGAACATCCGTTTTGATTTTACTTTCCGCGATAACTTAACGGTAATCCGTAAGATAGTTGAGTCAACAGAGCAGGCTACTGCCGGTCAGAAAGTGATTTCAATTAAATCATCCATTGATTACAACATCGGGGCAAATTTAATGGTTCAGTTCTATTACGATCAGGTAATCACGAATCCGAAGATCGCGACTTCTTATCCAACAGGTAACATGAGTACGGGTATTCGATTCCGCTTTAACCTGGGAGGTTTGTAAAATGAATATCCGTAAGGCAAAAACCGGTGATGAAAAAGCCATTCATGAGTTAATATCTGAACTGGCATTGTATGAAAAGGCCCCCGACGAAGTAACCAATACGGTGGAAAAACTTCGGGTCGATTTGTTTGTTGACCATGTATGCGAAGCGTTGGTGGTTGAGAACGAAGACCTGGAAGTTGTCGGATTTGCCCTGTATTACAGATCTTATTCTACCTGGAAGGGAAGATGTCTTTACCTGGAAGACTTCTATATAAAACCTGATTTCAGAAGAGGAGGAATCGGCTCGGAACTATTTAGCCGGGTAGTTGAAACCGCTAAAAAATGGGAGGTTAAGCGCATGGACTGGCAGGTTCTGGACTGGAATGAACCGGCCATTGAATTTTATAAAAAACATCAGGCTATCCTGGATCCGGAATGGGTGAATGGCCGTTTGTTTTTTTGATTCTAAATTTCCGATTAAATTCGCAGCATGATATTGCGCCCTTTTTTGAATAATCGTCCTTTAGTGTTGTTACTATTGATTCCTATTATTATTGGGTTTCAATTCCTGAATACGCAGTTTCATTTCCACGCTTTGATTGATGTTGTTGATTTGGGTCTTTGGGGAAAAACTGCTTTTCTGAGTTCCTGGTGGACTTCAATAGGAGCTTCCCTTATCGTGATGGCGAATGCAATTCAGTTAAACTTTCTTTTCAACAAACACGAGTTCCTGGATAAGAATAACTACGGACCTTCCTTGTTCTATGTTGTTTTGATGAGTTTCTCCCATTCCTTTTACCAGGTGGATGCCGTATTGATTTGTCATTTGTTCCTGCTTCAGTCATTGCGTTTGCTGTTCCAGTTGAAAACCAATGAAACAAACCTGACATCTTCATTTAACAGTGCTTTTTTTATTGGATTATCTGCTTCATTTCTTCCCCCGAGTGCGGCATTAATAATACCTTTTTGGTTTTCCGCCTGGGCCCTGCACCCTTTTAGTTTCAGACAATGGCTTTTAATGATCATTGGATTTGTGATTCCGATTATCAACGGCTTGGCCTATTGGTGGATTTCGGGACATACTATCTCCACACGGATCTTAAGGCATTCTTCTCTCATTAAATATGAAGAAGTCTTCTTCTACGGAACTACTGCAACGATTGTCATTCTCTTCTTACTGAGTATTATCGGAACCCAGATCCGCGTTCGTGTAAGTAATATCCGGTTTAAAAAATTGAATCGCGCCCTGATATGGATTCTTGTCGGAACCCTGCTTCTGGGAGTGGCGGAAATGATTATTTATCAACAGTCGGAATGGATCAGTATGCTCTTTATTCCTTTAAGTTTCTTCTTTACCTTCGCCTTTATTCATCGGATCTGGCAACGGGTGGCCAGTATTTTTTTCTACCTCACCTTAATTATAGCTGTTGCTAAATTTTTCCTCATATCATACATGGTTGTCTGACTAGATTGACTAACTTTGTTGCCATTCATGAATTGACGGGCTTCCGTCGCAAAAATAGATCAATGAAATTTGGTGTTGTTACCTTTCCCGGTTCCAATTGTGATGAAGACATGGTATATGTACTTGAAACAATTATGGGCCAACAAGTAGAACGTTTATGGCATAAAGATACCAGCCTGAAAGGGGTGGATTTTGTAGTTCTTCCGGGTGGATTCTCTTATGGAGATTACTTACGCTCAGGAGCAATTGCAAAACTTTCTCCGATTATGGGTGAAATTATGAATCATGCTGACAAAGGTGGTTACGTAATGGGTATTTGTAACGGATTCCAGATTCTGACAGAAAGCGGACTGCTGGAGGGTGCACTATTGCATAACAACAACCAAAAGTTTATTTGCAAGAATGTGTATCTGAAACCTGCAACCTCAAACAGTGCAATTACAAAGGGACTGGATGCTTCAAAAGCATATAAAATTCCAATTGCGCACGGGGAAGGAAGATTTTATGCGCCAGATAACACCATGAAATCTATTTTAGATAACGATCAGGTATTGTTTCATTATGTAAATGAAGAAGCTCAGGTTTCCGAGACAAGTAACCCGAACGGATCTTTACATAACATTGCCGGAATTTGTAACCCGGGAAGAAATGTATTTGGAATGATGCCTCACCCGGAAAGAGCTGCAGACGGAGCTTTGGCAAATGAAGACGGAAAACGTTTCTTCGAATCAATCTTGAAATTCTGTTAATATGCGTATTTTATTGTTGGGTTCAGGGGGCAGAGAGCATGCAATTGCCTGGAAAATTGCCAAAAGCTCTCATTTAGAGCAATTATTTATTGCTCCGGGAAATGCCGGTACCCGACTGCACGGAACAAATGTGGATATATCTGCAATAGATTTCCCGGCAATTAAAGATTTTGTTCTCGCAGAGAATATTAATATGGTGATCGTCGGACCGGAAGATCCTTTGGTGAAAGGGATTCATGACTTCTTTTTAGCAGATCCTCAATTGAAAAGTGTTCCTGTTATCGGACCGAACAAGGAGGCCGCTCAGCTGGAAGGGAGCAAGGATTTCGCGAAAGCATTTATGATGCGTCACAATATCCCGACAGCCAAATACGCAACTTTTACAAAAGACACCCTGGAACAGGGATATAAATTCCTGGAAGGCATGAAAGCGCCATACGTATTGAAAGCGGATGGTTTGGCTGCAGGAAAAGGAGTTTTGATCCCTGAAACACTTCCTGAAGCAAAAGCTGAATTAAAAAGTATGCTTGCCGATGCTAAATTCGGAGATGCTTCTTCAAGAGTTGTTATAGAACAGTTTTTAAAAGGAATCGAATGTTCTGTTTTTGTTTTAACAGACGGAGATTCTTATAAAATCCTCCCCGAAGCAAAAGATTACAAACGCATCGGAGAAGGTGATTCAGGATTGAACACTGGTGGTATGGGAGCTGTTTCACCGGTTCCTTTCTGTGATAAAACATTCATGGATAAAATTGAAAACCAGATCATCATTCCAACCGTAAAAGGATTGAAAGCAGACGGAATTGTATACAAAGGATTCATTTTCTTCGGAATAATCAACGTGAAAGGCGAACCTTATGTAATTGAGTACAATTGCCGAATGGGCGATCCTGAAACGGAGGTGGTTATGCCACGATTAAAATCCGATTTAATAGACTTATTAGAAGGTGTTGCTACAAACACACTTTCGGAATGCGATATTCAGTTTGAAGAAAGAAGCGCTTGTACGGTCATGATGGTTTCCGGAGGATATCCGGATGCTTATGAAAAGGGCAAAGTAATCAACGGGATTAACAGTGTGACTGACAGTTTGGTTTTTCATGCCGGAACTTCAAGCGACGGACCGGTTGTTTTATCGAACGGAGGCCGCGTTTTAGCAATTACATCTTACGGACGAAACCTGGAAGCTGCATTGGAGCGTTCTTATGCAAGTATCGAGAAAATTTCTTACGACAAAGCGTATTTTAGAAAAGACATCGGATTTGATGTGACTAAATAAATTTTTAGTAAATTTCTACTTTCAGTAGTTGAATGGATCCTTCCGTCATCATTATTCTTGCATCACTACTATTTTCTGCATATTCTTCAGGAATGGAGATTGCGTTTGTCTCGTCTAATCGATTGAAAGTGGAATTGGATCGGGGTAAGAATTCCTGGTATAGCAGTCTATTAAATGTTTTTTATGGAAATGACGGGCATTTCCTGGCCACTCTTCTGATCGCCAATAATATTGGAATTGTCATCTTCGGAATGTACATGGCAGAAACCCTGGATCCCCTCATCGATTCCTGGGGAATCAGGCAGGAATTCCTGGTTGTATTACTCCAAACCATTATTTCAACCCTGATCGTTTTGACGTTTGCAGAATTCTTCCCGAAAGTTCTTTTCCAGATCAATCCGAATGGAATTTTCCGTCTTGGATCTGCTCCTATGCTTTTGATTTACTGGATTCTGTATATCCCAACGAAGTTGATTGTATGGATGAGTAATGGCTTGCTGCGGCTCTTTGGAATTCGCATAGAACAATCGGAAAAAGTGTTTTCCAAGACGGACCTTCAGCATTTTGTTCAGGATGTGAATGAGCGGATGGAGGACGAGGCAGACTTGGGGAATGAAATCCAGATTCTTCAAAACGCACTCGATTTTTCCAGGATTAAAGCTCGTGACTGCATGGTTCCGAGAATGGAAATAGAAGCGATTGATGTAGAGGAAAGTATTGAAAATCTCCTTGCGAAATTTGTCGAAACGCGCTTATCTAAGTTACTGTTGTACAGGGATTCTGTCGATAATATTATCGGCTATGTACATTCCTATGAGTTATTCAAAAAACCGACTGCAATCACACAGATTTTAAGACCGATCTCTTTTGTTCCGGAAGCCATGCCAGGAAAAGAATTACTTGAATTGTTCACCAAGAAAACACAATCCATTGCTGTTGTAGTGGATGAATATGGTGGAACCTCAGGAGTTGTAACCATTGAAGATGTTATTGAACAGATCTTTGGAGAGATTGAAGACGAACACGATGACGAACCCTGGCTGGAAGAACAAATCGACGAAGACACCTATCGCTTTTCCGCAAGAGCTGAGATTTCTTATCTGAACAGAACATACGGCCTGAAATTACCTGAATCGGATTCTTATGAAACCTTGGGAGGCCTGGTGATTCATCAGTTGGAAGCTATTCCACAGGGAGGAGAAGAGATTGAAGTTGAAAAATGGACTTTGATCGTAGAAGAAGTGACGGATCGGCGGATTGAGATCATACGGTTGACCAGAGACTGACTTCGATTACCCACAGTCAGCTGGAAACGTAACAAGCTTATTGAGCATAGTCAAAATGACACTTTATATTTTCAATTCATACTCCAGCAGTTCACTTTCTCCCGGGTTCAAACTTCTTATTCCTGCCTTTTCTTCCAATTTTCCACTTGCATCCGAGTGATCTGCCCATCCCCACCAGGGTTCGATACAAAGAAAGGGAGCGTCTTTTTTTGTCCAGAAACCAATCGCGGTCCATGAATCGCATTGCATCTGAACAATTGTTTCTCCACTTGAGTGTTTCAGGGAAACCGAATTAAAATCAGGACCCTTCATCACGAACGCATCATTTTCGAATAGTTCACTGCTTAAATTCAGATGAGTCGAAACACCATAATAGCTGGTTTCTCCCGAAAAGTAACTTCCCGCCAGTTCTTCGCGTTCCAGTTGAATGTCCGAATCAAATTCCAGGTAGTAATTCTCCAGTGGTTCCTTCAGGTGAAAAGCCGGATGTCCGCCTACAGAATAATACATCACTCCCTTACCGGTATTTTGTGTTTCATAAGAAATTGTAAGCCCTGATTCTGAAAGCGAATAACATACATCAAACACAAAAGAAAACGGGTAGATATGCATCGATTCAGTATCTGAAACCAGGCGTAGACGAACTGAATTTTCTGTTTGTTCTGCCACTTCAAACATCCGGTCCCGTGCAAAACCGTGTTGCGTGAGCGGATAAGATTTCCCGTTAAAAGTGTAAGAATCGTTAACCAATCTTCCAACGATCGGGAAAAGGTTCGGAGCGACACGGTTCCAGTGCTCCGTTTGTTTGGCCCATAAGATGTTCGCTTCTGTTTTTTTTCCGAAAAAAGTCAATTCCGCACCAAGTAGATTGATTTCGGTGGTGAATTGATCATTTTGTAATTTGACACGTGTTTCCATGAATTCCGAAAGTTAATTAAATTTAAAATGTGCACGAAAATCATTCAAACAGAAAATGGCTGATTGCCTTACGGATTCGTTATCTTTTAAGTATGGATACTCCCACTATAGAGCATGGATTAAGTATGGATACCCCACCTTTCAAACTACGAAGCTCGAAAGAGCGAAGTAGGGAATAACCTGCGAAGTCGACAACGAAGTAGGTTTCGCATTCGTAGCGACTGTAAAGTCTGCTACTGTCACCTTTGTGAGAATACTATTGGCGCGAACAGTTGTATTCTGAATAAAACTTAAATTGAAAATGCCATTATCAGAGAAAGAAATTCGTGCCTCTTACTTGGTTTTCAATAATAAATGCGTATATTTGCGTCACATTTAAGGTTAAATACACAAATGAGGGGACGCAAGTCCCCTCTTTTTATCTCATATGATTTCAAAACAAAAAGTAAAAGAACTGGCAGAAGAACGAATCAAAGACCGCGATGAACGCTTGTTTATTGTGGAATTGACAATTAGTTCTTCAAACGTGATTCGCTTAGAGTTGGATAAAACAGAAGGAAATGTCTCAATTGAAGACTGCATGTCTGTTTCGAGAAACATCGAACACAATCTGGATCGCGAAGATGCTGATTTTGAATTGAGTGTTTCTTCCGCAGGCTTGGATAAGCCATTGCGTGTGCATGCCCAGTATGTAAAGAATATTGGTCGTGATTTGAATGTGAAATTGAAATCAAAGGAAAAAGTAACGGGAACATTAATGACCGTTGATGAATCCGGGATTGTTTTGCAGCGCGAAGAGAAGCAGGCAATCGAGGGTAAAAAGAAAAAGGAACTGGTGGTGATCGAAAATAAGATTGCCTTTTCAGATATAGACGAAGCAAAAATTGTTATTTCATTTAAATAAGAAGCTATGAACAGCTTGGAACTAGTAGAATCGTTTTCGGAGTTTAAAGAACTCAAAAGTATCGACAAACAAACGATGCAACACGTTTTGGAAGACGTGTTTCGTGCGATGTTGAAGAAAAAATTCAACACGGATGAACACATTGATGTGATCGTTAACATTGATAAAGGAGACGTTCAGATTTTCGTAAACAAGGAGATTGTTGCGGACGGTGAGGTCGAAGATCAAAACACGGAGATCGCTTATTCGGATGCAATTAAAATAGAGCCGGATTTCGAAATCGGTGAGGAAGTATCGGAAGAATTCCGTTTCAATGACTTCGGTCGCAGAAACATCCTGTCTCTTCGTCAAAACCTGATCTCTCGTATTCTTGAATTGGAAAAAGACCATTTGTACAAGAAATACAAAGAGCGTATCGGTGAGATTATCACAGGTGAAGTTTACCAGGTTTGGAAGAAAGAAATTATGGTATTGGATGATGAGAACAATGAGTTAATCCTTCCAAAATCAGAGCAAATTCCTTCGGATTACTTCAAGAAAGGTGAATCTATTCGTGCAGTTGTTTCGAAAGTAGACATGCGCAACAGTTCGCCGGTAATTATCCTTTCCCGTATCGCACCGGAATTCCTTGAGCGTTTGTTCGAATTGGAAGTTCCCGAAGTGTTTGACGGTTTGATCACTATTAAACGCATCGTTCGTGAACCGGGAGAAAGAGCAAAAGTAGCAGTTGAATCGTACGATGACCGTATTGATCCGGTTGGAGCTTGTGTTGGAATGAAAGGATCGCGTATCCATGGAATCGTTCGCGAGTTGCGCAATGAAAACATTGATGTGATCAATTTCACTAGTAATCCGAAATTGTTTATTCAACGTGCATTGTCTCCGGCAAAAATTACCAATATCGAAATTGATGAGGAAGAAAAACGTGCAAGCGTATTCTTAAAACCGGATCAGGTTTCTTTGGCAATCGGAAAAGGAGGATACAATATCCGTTTGGCAGGTAAGTTAACAGGATTTGAAATCGATGTCTTTAGAGATGGAGAATCTGACAATGAGGATGTTGACTTAGAAGAATTTGCAGATGAAATCGACAGCTGGATTTTGGATGAATTGAAAGCAGTTGGTTGTGATACAGCGAAATCTGTATTGGAATTGACAGTTGCCGATTTAGTTCAGCGTACAGACCTGGAAGAAGAAACAATACAGGAAGTATTGCGCATTCTTCGCTCGGAATTTGAGTGATAGAAAGCACAATTTTCAATAAAGAAATAGATGGTGATTTCGGTCAGGTGAAAAATACCTGACCGATTTTCACCTAAATCTGACTAACACTAACTATCTTTACAAAGCAAAAACTGTTCATTCCGGTCCGTCGGTGACGGATGGAACATTGAACATTAATTAAAAGAAGCAAATAATATATGTCTGGTAAAACACAGCGTTTAGGAAAAGCAGCAGGAGAATTGAATGTAGGAATCTCTACGATCGTCGACTTTTTGGCATCGAAGGGACAAGCTATTGACTCCAATCCAAATACGAAGTTGGATCCGGAGCAGTATGATATGTTGCGCACTCAATTTGCCGCTGACCAAAATTTAAAGGAGCAATCCAAAATGACGGCGGTTAAGAGAGAAAAGCGTGAGACAATTACTTTACGCGATATCAAAGACGAACCGAAGTCTCAGGAAGACGAGGAAGATTTTGATAACAGTGCGTTAGAACAAGTAAAAACTGCACCCGTTGTTACTCCGAAAGTTGAAACTCCAAAGGTAGAAGAGACTCCGCCGGTTGAAGTTCCGAAACCTGTTGTTGAAAAACCAGTCGAAGAGGAGAAACCGAAAACAGAAATCCCACGTGCTGAAGAAGAGCCACAAGCTCAGTCAGCTGACGGTGGAATCCAGGTAATCGGTAGAATCGACCTTGATAAATTGAATACTAAAACAAGACCGGATAAACGCAAAAAGGAAGACGGGCCGATCGATAAAAGCGATTATCCTAAATCTCCGGTTGCACCTGTTGTTCCTGAAAAAGAATCTGCAGCAGCAGAAAAAGCAAAGGAAACTCCGGCACCGGCACCTGATGCTCCAAAAGAGATAGAAACGATTCGCGTTGATCGCACAAAATTATCGGGACCAACTGTCCTTGGTAAAATTGAATTACCTGTTGAAAGACCAAAATCTGTTGGTTCTTCTCGTCCGGGTGATGATCGCAAGAAACGTAAACGTATAAAGAAAGAAGTACCGAAAACTCCTGGTACAAACCCACAAGGTGGTACAGGAGGACCAGGTGGTGGAAACCGTCCGGGAGGACCAGGCGGACCAGGCCAGGGTGGAAATCGCCCGGGTGGAGGAACCTTCAACCGTGGTACAGGAAGCAACTTCAGAAAAGGAGGACCTGTTGATAAACCGGCAGTTACCGAACAAGATATTCAGAAAGAAATTAAAGATACCCTGGCTCGTTTATCTTCTCAGGGAGGTAAATCCAAAGCGTCTAAGAATCGTCGTGCTAAACGGGATGACCGTGCGCAACGTCGTGAAATAGAACAATTGGAAGCTGAATTGCAAGAGAAAATCTTGAAGTTGACGGAATTCGTTACCGTGTCAGAATTGGCATCGATGATGAATGTGTCTCCAACTCAGGTTATTTCAGCTTGTATGTCATTGGGAATCTTCGCTTCGATCAACCAGCGTTTGGATGCTGAAACTATTCAAATCGTGGCAGAAGAGTTCGGATTTGAAACAGAATTCGTTTCAGCCGACGTTCAGGAAGCAATTCCGGAAGTAGAAGATAAAGAGGAAGATCTGATCGACCGTCCGCCAATCATTACGGTGATGGGACACGTTGACCACGGTAAAACTTCCTTATTGGATAAAATCCGTAATGCAAACGTAACCGCTGGTGAAGCCGGGGGAATTACACAGCATATCGGTGCTTACTCAGTTACATTGAAAGATGGTCGTAAAATGACTTTCCTCGATACACCGGGTCACGAAGCCTTTACGGCGATGCGTGCTCGTGGTGCTCAGGTAACTGACGTTGCAATTATCATTGTAGCAGCGGATGATGACGTGATGCCTCAAACAAAAGAAGCAATCTCTCATGCTCAGGCAGCAAATGTACCAATGGTATTTGCGATCAATAAAATTGACAAACCTGGTGCAAACCCGGACAAAATCCGTGAGCAACTTTCTGCTATGAACATCTTGGTAGAAGAGTGGGGTGGAAAATACCAGTGCCAGGAAATTTCTGCAAAACAGAATTTGAATATTGACGCCTTATTGGATAAAGTATTGTTGGAAGCAGAGATTCTGCATTTACGTGCAAATCCGAATAAGAATGCAGTTGGTACGGTAATCGAATCTTCTTTGGATAAAGGAAAAGGATACGTTACAAACATGCTTGTACATGCTGGAACAATGAAAGTTGGTGATGTTGTATTGGTAGGACGTAACTACGGTCGTGTTCGTGCAATGCATGATGAGCACGGTGTTTCCTTGAAAGAAGCCGGGCCTTCACAGCCAGTATCTGTATTAGGAATTAACGGTGCACCGTCTGCAGGAGATACATTCCATATTATGGATGACGAACGCGAAGCGAAATCAATTGCTACGAAACGCGAGCAGTTGTATCGTGAGCAGGGTCTTCGTACAAATAAACACATTACCCTGGATGAGATCGGTCGTCGTTTGGCGATTGGTGATTTCAAGGAATTGAACCTGATCGTTAAAGGTGACGTGGACGGATCAATCGAAGCCTTGTCGGATTCATTATTGAGACTTTCTACAGAGGAAATCCAGGTAAATATCGTTCACAAAGGAGTTGGTGCAATTACTGAAGCCGATGTAAACTTAGCTTCTGCATCCGATGCAATCGTTATCGGGTTCCAGGTAAGACCATCAGTTGCTGCTCGTAAATTGGCAGAACAGGAACAAATTGATATCCGACTTTACTCTGTAATCTACAAAGCGATCGATGAATTGAAAGCTGCAATGGAAGGAATGTTATCTCCGGATATCGAAGAAAAAGTACTTGGTACTGCAGAGATCCGCGAAACATTCGAAATCACGAAAGTGGGTACGATTGCAGGATGTTACGTAACAGACGGTTTAATCAAACGCACTTCCAAGATCCGTGTTATTCGCGATGGAATCGTAATTCACACAGGTGTTCTTGGATCATTGAAACGATTCAAAGACGATGTGAAAGAAGTGAAAAACAATTACGAGTGTGGTTTGAATATCGATAAATTCAACGATATCAAAATCGGTGACTTAGTTGAAGCTTACGAAGAAGTAGAAGTTGCAAGAAAATTGTAATTAATTCATATTGATAAACACGTAGGGCCGCGATTAATCGCGGCCCTACGTGTTTTTATTAGATTCTTTCTGATTATTATTCAATCAGGATTAACCTGGTTTCGTTTAAATCAGTATTCTCGTTGTAAATATGAATGAAGTAAGCTCCCGAAGCTAATCCCTCGCGTTTCAGCGATAACTCTTTTCCATCAGTTTTTACTCTTCGCACCAGTTTTCCTGCCGGATCAAGTAATTCAATCAAAGTGGCATCCTGTTCTTCGGAGAACTGAATAGTTAAGATTTCGGAAAAGGGATTCGGGAAAATGTCAATGTTCGTCTCAGCAAAAGTATTCACTCCAAGATTCGTAATACAAATTGTATCTGTGATGATGTATTCACAAGTTATGCATCCGCACCAGTAACATCCGTTTTGCGGAACTACCAAAGCACTGTCCTGCTCACTTAAAAGAACACCATCCCGATACCATAAATGCGACAAACAATCGTAACTGTTGCGAAGGGTAGTTCCATCGAAACTCAAATGAACCGGTTCAGCGTCATTGATGAAAAAATGAATCGTATCACTGTCGGTTTGACATCCAATCGGGTCAACATTATTCTCAACCCACACAGCCTGATCTCCCGGTGGTGTTCCATAATTGGATAGAACTGTCTGGTTCTCTGAAAACCAACTTCCATTTCTGTACCAGGTATTTGTAGCAGGAAACCAATAGGGAATCGGGTACCATCTCAAAGTCACCAAATCGCCGCAATCTACTGTGTCGGAACCGACCTCCATAACCATGTGGATCGGCGGATTTACACCAATTCTAAAGCTTTGACAGGAGCTTAGTATTTCACCTGACGGAGTTGTAATTGTCAATGAAACCTCGGTTGTAGTGTCGATTGTAAATGTGGTGTTTTGAGTTGTACTTCCTGTACTCCATAAATAGCTGCTCATTCCGGGAGCTCCCGTTAAAGTTATTTGATCACCGATACAAGCATAGGGAACATTCAGAATAGGATCCATTGTTGTTCCGATCGCATTTTCTGAAACAGGATAATGAAGTGGTGCAACAAATACGGAAACCAATTGAGTCAGTGTGTCCGAACCGCCGTACCCGCTCACATAAAGTTTGACGGGATATATGCCGGAATTCGAAAAACGATGTACTACCTGTTGCCCGACCGTATCAATTGTTCCGTTTCCGTCAAAATCCCAGGCGGCATAAAGTGAGTTCGGATCGCTTGCTTGAAATCCATATTTTCCGGTTCCTTTACAAAAAGAGGAATCAATCGTGAAAGATGCAAGCGGAATGGCTCCGCCCGGATGTGCCCCGCATCCGTTCGACTGCAGTAAAGTTGGTCTTAGCTGGATAAGAGCGGCTTGCATTCTGTCTGCCTGTCCCTGTGAAAATGATAGGGGACAAGAGGTATAGTCCATGTAATTTGGCAAATCCGCAACATCTCCGGAAAACGGGTTGAAACCTGAAGTATCACTCATTTCAGTATTACAGGAATTTCCCTGGCAGGCGGAATTGTCATTTGAATTGTCAGGTGGTGTGTCACAAACACGGTCCCCGTCCAGCAAACAATTGAAATTGGTACACGAATGGAAGGTATGATACAGGTTCAAATAATGCCCGACTTCATGCGCCAATAAGCTAGACACAAACAGGTTATAACGGCCCACGATACCATCTGTTTCTATCGGGCCACCGGGAAAAGTGGCATAACCGCCTACACCCAATGGATTTTGGAATGGGTCAACTGCAATGTTTCCTACGGTCCAAACGTTCAGGTATAGAAACGGATTCCACCTATTTTGTGTCTTGAAAGTCCAATCCTGAACATAATCATAATAATTGAGAGTCAAAATCGAAGAATAATCGTGTGTAATTCCACTTGTTGGATTCCCCCAGGGATCAACCGATGCCAAACAGAATTGAATATCTACCTGATGACCGCTTGCATCGAAAAATTGTCCCATATTCTGAAAACGTTGATTCAACTCGTCTACTGCCTGAATTACGGTCGCATCAGAAATGTTTTCAGGTCCGTTTTGATGCATGATGTGAAATACGATTGGGATGATATGGACCGTTTTTTCGTGGTTCGATGAGTCTGACGCCAGAAAGTGGTATAAGCGCTCGTTATTCTGATTTTCCTTTTCAAAGAATTCAGGGAATCGCTTGATTAAATGATCGTGGATTTGATCGGTACCGCAGTTTCCCGTTTGGGCAAATGAATTTTTAATTGCGAATAGTACAAGCAGGAGTAGAACTGTTTTCATAAATCTGTTTCTTCTGCTCTAGACTCCAAATAGGAACAGGCGGTTGCAGATCGGGGTGCAAATTTTACAACCCGACCTGATTCAAACGATAATCAAACCACCTTATAACGAGTTAATTGATGGTAGATGATACACCCGACACAAATCCCGAATCCCGATTCCAAAACCGCGAAGAGAAGTAATCCGGTACCAAGTAATAAGGAAAACCAGGGAATTTGAAGAAACATACCCACTGAGAATAGCGTAACAACAAACAATCCGACCTTTGCAGCAAACCTTTTTGGTGCCTCATTCGTTGCCTTGTAACCCAATTGAAAGTGAGAGACGGTTTTTCGGGCAATAAATTTCAAAGGAGAGAAATGGCTAAATCCAAATGCGCGAAAACCGAAATCAACTACTAACAGCATTGTGATATAAGGAATTTGGAAATACAATGCCGTTGCAGTTATAAAGATAACCTGCATTGCAATCAGCCGGATCACGATCTCATTAACCTGTTTGTCATTAACCGGACAACTTGAGCCTTCTTTCTCCATCAGATATTGGGTTGTGGCGTCAAACGCAAATAAGGTTTCACCTCCCGGAATCCTTTCGGGAATTTTCCGGGAATATCTTCTGTCTTGATAGCAGGGATGACTACAACGTCTTCACCGTGTTTCCAATCTGCCGGAGTTGCAACACTGTAATTTGCCGTTAATTGCAGGGAATCGAGAACTCGCAGAATCTCCTGAAAATTCCGGCCTGTTGAAGCAGGATAAGTGATCATCAGTTTGATTGTTTTATCCGGAGCAATAATGAACAGGGAACGAACAGTTAATGTTGCAGATGCATTCGGATGGATCATATCATACAATTCGGCAATCTTGCGATCTTCATCTGCAATAATTGGAAAATTGACTTCCGTATTTTGTGTTTCATTAATGTCCCTGATCCATTCATGGTGTGAATTCACCCCGTCGACAGAAAGAGCAAGTACCTTTGTATTCCTGGCGATAAATTCATTCGCTAGTTTGGCAGTTTTACCCAATTCTGTAGTACAAACAGGAGTAAAATCAGCAGGATGTGAAAACAAAATACCCCAGGAATCTCCTAAGAATTCATGAAAATCGATATCTCCGCTGCTGGTTTTTGCCGTGAAGTTTGGTGCTGTGTCGCCGAGTCTTAAAGCCATATTGCTGTGTTTTTTATTATTAAAATATATATTCTATAGAATAAGTAGGACAAATATAGGTGGAAATAATGAAACCAAAACAGACTAATTGAAAATTTTAGCAGTCCCTATCCAAATATGCTTAACTTTGCTTCATGATCGCTCCCGGTTCGAAAGGATGGATTGCTAAGTACTTACAACTGATAGAGTCAGGTGAACTTTCTATTGACCTGCAAAAGCCGGCAGATTTAACCCGCGCAGAATTCAATCATTACACACTTTCTCAAACGGGAATTATCTTTGGTTATCCTTCAAAATTGTTATTCGGAAAAAGCTGGAACATTTCCAAATGGACACACGACGAGCAGTTAACCGTTCTTCTCTTCGAATCGCTTTTGTTTACGCATTACAATATTCAGGGGAAAACAAAACTGCAACCGGAGGAGTTTTTGAATGATCTGCATATTTTCTACAAAAAACATCGTGTTCAATCACTTACTTCAGTTCTGACATTCTTCCTGAAGGAAAGTCCTTCCGAGAGGATCGAGCGTATTTTGGAGAAACGTACGGATGTTCCTAAGCATTTGATAAATACGAAATCCTGGATGAGTTATTTCAATAATTCATTCATCTACCTGGACGTTATTCTCTTCGAGGATTTTTTAAAGAATAAGCGACAACAAACGCTGGATTATCAGAAACTGGCACTTATGGCCTTGGGGATTATTTCTATTTCCGCCTATTCTGACGGAGAGATCCAGGATCATGAAAAGAACTTATTCAATACTTTTTTGCTTTCGGCAGATTTGGATTCCGATGAAAAGGAACTTGCGAAATTGCGTTTTAAAGAAGGGATCAGCCTGAACGAGCTAAATTCAGAGATGGTTGATTCATGGAATTTCAAACGCTATTTACTGGATCTTGCCGTCCTTACCATGCATATGAATCAGAATTCAAGGGAAACAGATCTTGAGACTTTGATCATGCTGAAAAAATGGATGAAGTGTTCGGAAAGGGATTTGGATGAGGCGATTTATTGCACCGACCAGTTTTTATTGGAAAATAATCACCAGGTTTCTTATTTGAACGATTCGAATTCGATGGAGTTAATGCTGGATAGTGTTTCCAAACGCTGGATCAAGATATTGGGAAGGAACAAAGATAAATTAGCTCAGGAAATTAAACAGAGCAAGGAACTGGTCTTTTTGATCCGGAAATCTGCATCCGAAGAATTGACTAAGGAAGAAAAAGAAAAGGTTAAAACGCAATTTATGGATATCGTAAAATCGATGCCTGCTTTAGCTATTTTTCTATTGCCGGGAGGAGCTTTGCTCTTACCGATCGTTTTGAAAATTATTCCTAACCTGGTGCCGTCAGCCTTTAAAGATAACGAACTGGAAGAATGACGAACTACAAAGCAATTTCTCGTTTCAAAGGTTTGAACACCCTGCGGTTTATCGCTGCTTTTTTGGTAGTGATCCACCATGCGGAGTCTTTAAGAAAAGATCATGGCTTACAAAATCATTTAAAGGATTTCGGATTGTTTCAAAACGGTACGCATGCCGTCAGTTTTTTCTTTGTTCTGAGTGGCTTCCTGATCACTTATTTATTGCTGAAAGAGCGGGAAGTAAAAAATGATATTTCCATTAAGCAATTCTATATCAAACGCGTTTTCCGGATTTGGCCCTTGTATTTTCTGATGGTCATTATCGGAGCAATTATTCAGCCGTATTTTATTGATTGGTTCAATATTCCTTACAAAATGCCTTATACTTTCGGGGAAACTTGGTACTACTTCGTTTTCTTTGTTCCGGGAATGGTGAATTACTTCTTTGGGAGTAACCTCCTTGAACCCCTTTGGTCTATTGGAGTAGAGGAGGTATTCTATCTTATTTGGGCGCCTCTATTCAAATGGCTGAAAAAACACGTGCTGAAATTGTTGCTTGGAGTTATTGCATTCAAATTGATCCTGATTAGCATTAATACTTATTGGGCATTACCGGGAGTTTTGAGTTATGTGATTCGCATTCACCAGTTTGAAGCAATGGCGATCGGTGGTTTGGGGGCTTATTTGGTGTTTAATTATGGAAGTCGGATTACTGTTTCTTGGATTTACAGCATTCCTTCACAACTCTTTTTCTATTCCCTGATACTCGTTTTTATTCTCTTTGGAGCAAATATCCACGCAGATCTTTGGTATTTCTTTTTCGGGAATCCGATCGTTTCAGCTATCGTTCCGAATGCCTTATTCCTTTACCTGATTATTGGAGTTTCGGTTGTGGATAAGAATTTGTTTACCCTGGAAAACCGCTTTTTTTCTTATCTCGGGGAAATCTCATACGGGATTTACATGTTCCATTTATTGATTCTTTCCCAAATCATTGAATTGGTAAAAGGCTTTGTTGCCGGTTCGGGAATGTGGTGGGAAAGCTTGTTTTACTATGGTATTGCCATTCCGCTGATCATTGGAGTTTCAGCGCTTTCTAAACGAACTTTGGAAGCTTATTTCGAAAAGAAGAAGCAAAAGGTGTTGCAGAAGATGAACCGCGAAGGCGCATAGAGCGCGAAGAATTAGACCATTGTTCAAGGAACTCTCTTTGCGTCCTTTGCTCCTTCGCTGTAGCTTCGGCGTAAGCGTTCAATCTTTGCGGTGAAAAATGCTAATCTTTGTGATAGAGGAAATAGTAGGCTTCTACATTATCCAGATACACCCCGTCAAAACCGGCATTCAGTAGTTTTTTGGTGTATGAATCGTCATTTCCGTATATGATTTCCTGCCATTCGTCTTTCCAGAATTTCACCCAGATCTCATCTTTGTATCCGTCATATTTTTTCTTCAGCCATAGCGGATGATGCAATCCCCAGGACTTTTTCCAGTAATAGCGGTATTTTTCTGCCGAACCGATGTTCATGTAGGAAATCACCAGGCGTTGTCCGCCGTTTAATTTGGTTTTAAGACTTGCTACGTCATCTGCGGTGAGCAAATCATCTCCAAAAAACGCATCGATTATCACCACATCGAAATTGGTTTGTTGAATAGCATTAAGGAATGTTGCTTTATCCGAATAATTATCCGTACTAATGAGATACAGGTAGTTTTGAGCCTGGGCTAAAGTTTGGATATTATTCGTGTTTTCATGATAAACTGTACTTGGGATGGCTTTATAATCATAGTTTGAAGTACTTCTTGGAAAAGCGATAAATTGATTCGCATCGGCCAGTTGAAAAGAATTCGGAGCGTTTGAATCAACATCTAAATAATCAGCAACCATCACTTTTAATGATGAGTTGACTTTTCGTAAGATTCCCAATCGGTAATCGTCGGGTGTATAAGCCTGATTATAGAATAATTCCTCCACTCCGTAGCCGTCAATAGCCTGAATCAGATTGGTGTTTAATCCCTTTTCCGGGTCGATATCAGTAAAGAGAATTTCTTCACCGTTTTGAGGAATGAGGATAAAATCCGGATCCTGGGAGCGGGCATATTCACTGATTGAAATAATGAAATCCTGCATTTTTACACCAGCCTTAATGGTCTTCTTCTCTTTGCAAGAAAAAAGGAACAGCATTCCGACAAGCAATAGAAATAGTTTCGACATAACTTCAATAATTAGTTCCGGTATTCATAAGTAAACTCATATTCCCGGACAGTATGGTTTCTTTTGTCTTGTAGACGAACGGTAGTTAGTAATCCATTATCTGAATAGAAGAATTCGTCCGTCTCATAGTGCTTCCCTTTTTCATCAAAACGATTTTCGATGCTGGAAATTAAATTTCCATTTTTGTCATAGCAATAGCTTGTTTTTACCTTGTGTTCATAGGTGCCAGGTTTGAATGCAAACTCAACGCGTTCTAAAGTTTCAACTCTTCCTTTGGGATCAAATTTAATTTCTTCGTAATAGGTAGTTTCCCTCCAATGGAAAGCAGGAACTTTCGCATGATATTTTGTAATCCAAATGGTATCCTGGTTGAATTGCGAAGTATCTATTGGCTTGGTAGAGGTAAACAAATCCAGTGTACATTCACCTTCTGTGTATGAACGAAAGCCCATATGTGATGTGATTTTTGAAATCGTATCTTCACTATGGAGAAATATATTCTTAATTGGATTTTCGGCTTTTGGAATGTAATTTACCTGCCCGACGAGTTTTCCATTTTCATCGTAATAGCGGTAAACAATTTCTTCTTCGGGTTCATAAACACCTAAAGCCTGGTTATATTGATAATCGTAATCGTTGGAGATGATTACTTGCCCCTTTTCATTGAAAACAGCATAAGAACTATCGGCATGTGATGAAGTTTGATTTGTTTTGTTCACCTGAATGGCCTTACGAACATGATTCTTTATCAAGGTCTTTCTGTCTAAAAAGTGAACAGCAACCTGGCAGTTGCAAATTGAAATGAACAAGAAAGAAATCAGAAAAAACAATCCTTTTTGCATGAAGAATGGATTTGAGTTTTGTTTTTAAATCGTTTTGCCATGGTTTAGCTTACCTGTTTCAGTAAGAACGTTCCAGGTAGCTTCTGCAGTATGGTTCCAGGAAAATAAAGCTGCCCGCTTAAGGCTTTTTTGTGCTAATTCTGCTTGTTTTTGCTCGTCTGAAGCAAGGTATATCATTGCTTTTGAAACTTCTTCTATATCGAAGGGATTGACATAGATTGCGGCTTCACCTGCTACTTCCGGCAGACAGGTTAAATTTCCGGCTATGATCGGCAAACCGCAGCGCATGGCTTCTACCAATGGAATTCCAAATCCTTCAAAATAAGGAATGTATGTCAGCGCAAAAGCTGCCCCCATCAGCTTATTTAATTCTGCCAGGGAAACATGACCGGAAAATAAAATGCGTTTTTTCAATTCTTCTGAAACTTCCGGAATGGAAGAAGCCTTATTTGCCCACAAACTTTCACCGACAATCAACAGATCGATATCCGGATTGACCTGTGCAAACTTGCCGAATGCTTCAATGAGACGTCCCACATTTTTTCTCGGATGAATTGCTCCAACGAAAATGAAATAAGGTCGGCCGCTTGTTTTTTCTATTCTGACAGTTTGAATCTCTTCAGCTTCTAAGGGCAAAAATGATTCGGAAGCACCATTCCAGGCTACGGTTATTTTCGAGGGTGAAATCCCGTAAGATTGAACAATGTCTTGTTTGGAATATTCGGAAACTGTCAGGATATGCGCAGCCTTTTTCGCAAACTTCGGAAAGTATTTGCGTAAATATCTTAAAGGACTTGCCGGAATATCCTCCGGATGGTGTTCGAAGTTCAGATCATGGATCACGCCAAGCTGCGGAACCGGTGACCTCAAAGACAAATATCCGTCCGGTGAATAGAAAACATCAATCCGGTATTTTTTCAATGCTCTTTTGATGGAATACTCGAACCACCAGACAAAGAGAATCGGATGTCGGGCAGGAGGAAACAACACAACCGGAGTTACATTTTTTGCAAAAATAAATTTCGGATCGAAAGGACGGTCGAAGAAGAACACGAATTCATGTTCCGGGTGTGCTTCCACCATGCGTTTTACCACTTCATAAGTGTACCAGCCGAAACCTTCCATTTTGGAAGACAATAAAAACCGTGTGTTTATTCCGATGCGCATCGGTTCCGAAGTTACAAACTACTTTGCGTTCTTTGCATCTTTGCGGTGAAAAATAAAAAAGTAACCGCAAAGAAAGAAGGTCGCGAAGAGTTCTTAAGCTCAAATTTGTTTTATTCTAAAAACAGTACTTTTAACTTCCGGATTGGTTTGTGAAAGGCTAAAATACCCCGGCTTCATTGTTTTAGTTTACCCTCGATGTAAGGATCTCAACCACATTTATCCAAAATATCCAAAATAATAAGCCGCCTTCTTTCCAACTTTTCCTAACTTCGCGGCATCTTATTGAAAATGAAGAATAGCGTTAAATATATTTTACAGAAATTATTGGGTCTAAATACCTATCTGTATGTCTTTGCGCTGTATAAAATCAAAACACTTCGTTCGGACAAAAAGGAAAACGATTTCTTCACCTTCTTATCATTATTGAAAGACGGTAAAGGAGATGTCCTGGATATTGGTGCGAATCTGGGAATTATGACCGTGCATTTGGCCAATAAACTTCCCAATACAACCATTCACGCCTTTGAACCCATGCCGGCAAACGTGAGCGTCTTAAAACGGATTATCGCGAAATTCAAACTAAAAACAACTAAAATCCATGAAATTGCATTGGGCGACGAATCGGGAACCGCTAAAATGGTGCTTCCGGTAAATGGTCAAACAGTGATGCAAGGTTTGAGTCACATCAAACACGAAACCATTACGGAATGGAATGAGGGGAAAGAAGTGGATGTGAAATTGGACAAATTGGACAATATATTAAACGGTCAGCCGGTTCAGGCAATTAAAATCGATATTGAGAATTTCGAGTATTTTGCTTTAAAAGGAGCAAGCCGTATCATTACATCCAATAAACCGATCATTTATGCCGAGCTTTGGAACAATGAGAACAGGGCTAAGTGTTTCGAGTATTTGAAATCATTCAGTTATTCTATTTTTGTAGGAGAGAACAACCAGATCGTTCCGTTTGATTCTTCTAAACATCACACACAAAACTTTATTTTCATCGCAGAATAACTACCGCTAATGCAAAAACTGTTTTTAAGAGGATTAGGCATTACGCTGTTGTTGAATTTACTGGTTAAACCCGCTACCATTTTCATGGTGGATATTAAAATGCAAAACGAATTGGGTCTCGATTCGTACGGCATTTTTCAAACCATGCTCAATTTCACTTTCTTATTCTCCATGCTGCTGGATATGGGAATCACCAATTTCATGACCCGGATGATCGCACAACATCCGCACATGATCCATAAATACAGCAATCGCTTATTTACTTTCCGTCTCATCTTAGTACTGGTTTATATTGTCTGGACTGTTTCCCTGTTCTTTATCCTGAGATTTTCAGTCGAATGGTTGTGGGTACTTGGTTTATTGATCATGCACCAAGTAAGTATCATAACCGTAAATTATGTGAGGGCTTATACAGGCGGTTTATTGAAATTCGGATTGGACGCAGTTTTATCCGTTGTTGAAAGATCGGTTTACTTCGTTTTCGGAAGTATTTTGATCTATACTACATTTGTAGAGCCTGTGACCTTGCAATGGTTCACCATCATTTTTGTGGGATCTTCAAGCATTTCATTAATTGTAGCAACCATCATTTATTTGCGTATCGTGGCATTGCCCAGATTGCACTGGGATTCTGATTTTTTTAAAGCTATTTTCAGGCAATCCTACCCCTATGCGATCCTGGTGATCATCATGATGCTCACATCGCGTTTAGACGCCGTGTTTTTAGAAAAATTGCATCCCGAAGGAACTTTTCAGGTGTCATATTATACGCAAAGCTTCAGATTACTCGATGCATGCTGGATGTTTGCGGTGCTGTTCGGAAGTATTTTGCTGCCTGTCTTTTCACGTGTACTGAAAGACAATGGCTCAACAACCGGAATTATGACCAGTGCTCTAAATATTTTGTTTTCCGGAGGGGTTTTGATGATCACACTAACTATCGGAATTAAAGAATTCTTATTTGATAAGTTGTACGACGATGCCAATTGGTATTCCTACAATGCCTGGATCTTCCATTCCATTACCTTTATTCCGATGTGCTTTACGGTCGTTTTCGGAACCCTGCTTACTGCCAACGGGTCACTCCGGATCCTGAATCAGATTGCTTTTCTTTCCCTGATCACCATGTCGGTTCTGAATGTGCTGTTAATTCCGTTCTTCGGTGCAGTGGGCGCAGCGATTGCTTCTTTAGTGGCCCAATCAACATTGGGAATTCTCCAATACTTGGTTGTCCGTTACAAAATGAAACACCGTTTGGCAACAAATACCTGGTTAAAGCTGATGGTCTTAAGCATATTCATGCTTGTGGCGATGTTCCTGGAAATCAAATTTAAGTGGAATCAATTATATTACGCTTTAGGAATCGGGACACTTTGGATCGTCCTTGTTTTTGGCCTGAAGATCATTGATTTGGTTCAGGTACTCAAAATGCTGAATAGTAAGGGAGAAAAGGCATAACATTAGAAAAGCTATCTGAGGTGGCAATAAGGAGAATCACTTATCCCTCGTCACTGCCGCACTAACGCTTACGCAGTAGCTTGTGCCATCGCTAAAGCTATTGGCGACATGCGATCAGCGTAGGCGCAACGTTTGTTGTGACTCAGTCTTTCCACCGCGGCGGACTATCGCTTTATCCCTCGTCACTGCCGCACTAACGTTTGTTGTGACTCAGTCTTCAAAAGCTATCGCTTTTTCTTATCTTTACACTGCATGATTGAAAACAAAGAAATTCTTGTTACCGGCGGAACGGGTTTTATCGGTTCGCATACCATTGTAGAGTTAGTTGAATTGGGTTATACCCCCATTGTTTTAGACAATTATTCCAATTCAAGTTCATCAATTATCAGGCAGATCAGTTTAATTACCGGAAAGAAGTGCATCTTTTACCAGGGTGATATGCGTGATAAAGTATTTTTGAAGTCGATTTTCACAAAACATCAACTAAGCGGGGTGATTCATTTTGCAGCATTTAAAGCAGTTGCAGAATCGGTGGAAAAACCTTTACATTATTACGATAACAACCTGGTTGCGCTTATCAATTTATTGGGATGTATGGAAGAGTTCCGCGTAAATAAGATCGTTTTCTCTTCTTCGTGTACGGTTTATGGTGTGGAAAACAGCCTGGAGCCGCTAACAGAACAAATGTCGGTAGGGAAACCGAATTCTCCTTATGGATGGACTAAATGGATGGGAGAACAAATGCTGGCAGACATTGCCGGCAAGAGTGATCTGCGACCGATCTTTTTACGCTATTTCAATCCGATCGGAGCACACCCAAGCGGAAAACTGGGTGAACTGCCACTCGGACCACCGAATAATGTACTCCCTTATATCACACAAACAGTTGCCGGGTTAAGAAAGGAACTGACCATCTTTGGAAAGGATTACGATACCCCGGACGGAACATGTGTGAGAGATTATATTCATGTGACGGATGTTGCAAAGGCGCATGTAAGAGCATTATCTCATTCCTTCAATTCCAATTTTGATGTATTTAATTTAGGTACTGGAAAAGGAACTTCTGTTCTTGAATTAGTCCGCTTATTTGAAAAGATTACCGGGAAGCCGGTGAATTATCAGTTCGGACCCAGAAGACCCGGTGATGTAGACGCTTTATTTGCAGATGTTTCAAAAGCAAAGAAATTTTTAAACTGGAATGCCGAAAGAACCATCGAAGATGCTATTTTAGATGCCTGGAAATGGGAACAATATCGCTTGGAAAATGAAATTTCTTAAATTATTAGCAGTCTTTCTCCTGATATCTTTTCACGGATCGGCACAGCCCATCGGGAAGGATTCTATTCTTGTTTCCCGGCACCGCCCCGGAATTTTTTGGTATAATACAGGCTGGAGACCGGCAAGACCCGGTAAATTGAGAAAATACGACCGCCTTATTCTCGACGTAACTTATAACCAATTATTAAAATCCGGTGGTATTCAGTCAAACCCATGGAGATCTTTCGGGTGCAACATCAATACCATGTGGGACATTCCCATCACGAACGGGAATACGGTTTCTCTCGGAATTGGATTAGCATATAAATATCAAAAAACCGGCCCGAAAGGATTATTCTTTGCGGATAGCACCAATTCTTATACCCGCTATTATGCAGATTCAAGTTATGCAGATTACCGTAAAAACACTTTCGGGAATCATATTTTGGCAATCCCAATAGAATTCAGATTCCGAAGCCGCAAATGGCAGCATTTCAAAATGCATCTCGGCGGTTCCGTGGGTTACAGACTCCAGACTTTCCAAAAAGTATGGCCCGAGGGCAAATACAAGGGAAGAAAAGATACCGGTTTACCGGATAGAAATCCTTTGGTTTATGGCGTTCATATGCGTATCGGTATTCGAAATTGGGCTTTGTTTGCAGATTACACATTGGCTCCTCAATTTAAGGGGGATAAGAGTGATAAAATCAATGCATTAGCTTTTGGGGTATCACTTTCAATTTTTTAATTACATTGTCAAATAAAAATTCATTTCATCTCTCGGAAAATCGTTTATCTAACTAATTTTGTGACATGCGCAATCTGATTGCTTTTTTCAAACGATTTCAGATCTTTTTGGTCTTTGTGTTACTGCAAATTGTAGCACTATCGGCCTATGTCCAATACTCTGATTTTGCGCGTCTTCAGGTTTTTTCAAGTGCTTCGAGAATCAATGGCGGACTTTTTGAAGTCAGAAATTCATTTACCAAGCATTTCAACCTGGAGGGAACCAACAGAAAGCTGGAGTGGGAAAATGCGCGCCTTAGAGAAAAGTTAAAGATTTCCAACTATAAAATTGACCGGGAACTCATTCAGATAGAGGATACGAATTATCGTCAGCAATATTTGTACATGGCTGCTGCAGTTATCAATAACACGTATGATAAACGCAATAACTACATGACAATTGATATCGGTAAAAATCATGGAATTCGGAAAGGCTGGGGGGTTATATCCTCTAAAGGTGTTGTCGGGATCGTTCACTTGGTCGGGGAATCTTATTCAGTGGTTAAAACCATTCTTTCCAAAAATATTAACGTGGATGTAAGTATGCGTGACGGCGGTGCTTTCGGATTATTGAAATGGGACGGTATCAACCCGAAGATTTGCCAGATTTCAGGAATCTCAAACGACATTTCCATTAAAAAATTCACGAAAGTAATTACCCGCGGGGGATCCGGAATCTATCCGAAGGGAATTCCTGTCGGGGTTATTACAAAACGCAAATCCATCGAAGGAAAACCTTTATGGGACCTACAGGTTAGAATTGCAGAAGATTTCAGGACCATTCAGCATGTTTACGTGATCAAAAATGTCATGCTTGATGAATTAAAAGAGTTGGAAGGAAGAATTCCACCGGACAAAGAAGAGGAGGATTTTTAAGTGAATATTTTTGTTTTAAATAGCGCTCGTTTCGTATTATTTGTACTGTTTCAAGTACTGATTCTGAACAACCTGGAACCGGGTCTCGGCTTGTATGCCATGATTTATCCCCTGTTCATTTTTATGCTGCCTTTTCAGATGGGAACGGTACCGCTTATGCTGACCAGTTTTGCTTTTGGATTAGTGATTGATTCATTTTCCAACACATTCGGGCTTCACGCGTCGAGTGCTGTTGTTATGGCTTTTTTCAGACCGATCATTTTTAAATGGCTATCACCAAGAGACGGTTATGATAGCGTGGAATCGGTAAATGTCTACTCAATGGGCGGACGCTGGTTCCTTTATTCATACGGCACATTACTACTGATTCATCATACCTGGTTCTTTTCGATAGAATCGTTTAAACTAAATGAGTTTATCTGGATTTTGCTTAAAATCGGATTAAGTGTTCCAAGCTCTTTTTTATTGAGTTTGCTGGTGCAATTTATCTTCATCTCTAACAAAAAAGCAATACGATGAATCTGGACGGAAGGAAATATGTCATCCTGGTATTTTTTATACTGGTTGGGTCAATTTACCTGATCCGTCTATTCTTCATGCAGGTGGTTGATGATTCCTGGAAACTAAGAGCACAGGAAATTGCAGAAAAGAGAAAAGAAATTACACCTCCGAGAGGGATTGTTTTCGACAGGCACAACAAGAAAGTGGTAACCAACAGAAGTTACTACAACTTGATGATGAAGGAAGAAGACATCCACGATTTCGATACTGTTGCATTTGCAAAACTTGTCGGATGGACTAAACAGGAGGTCAAGGACCGTTTCTACCAGATAAAAAAAGGTGAAGGAAAATACCGGAATCCGAATACCGGTAAATTACAAGCAAATTATCAGAAACAACGTCCGTATCCCTTCATTAAAGAATTGACTATTGATGAAATTACCCGCATTGCTCCTCACCTGGAAAAATTTCCCGGATTCTATGAGGATCTTACATCGATGAGAAGTTACCCGTATTCGGGAGGTGCAAACATATTCGGTTACCTCAATGAGGTTTCCAAGGAAGAAATCGAAGAAGACCGTTTTTATCGTCCGGGTGACCAGATCGGAAGGGCGGGAATTGAGCGGTACTACGAAAAGCAATTAAGAGGTCAGAAGGGAATCAAGTACATTGTAACTTCTGCCTTGAACAATGCGATCGAATCTTATGCCGGCGGGAAGTACGATACTTTGGCGGAACAAGGTCCGGCTTTGCATTTGGGATTGGATATCCAGTTACAGGTTTACGGTGAAAAACTGATGCAGAATAAGCGCGGATGTATTGTTGCAATTGAACCAAAGACGGGTGAAATCCTGGCATTGGTTTCTGCACCAAGTTTTGACCCGAACATTTTGGTCGGAAGAAGAAACATCGGGAAAAATTATCCCAAGTTATTGCTTGACGAAGGAAAACCACTGTATCCGCGACCCTTGGCTGCGGAATATCCGCCGGGATCCATTTTTAAATTGTTGCAATCATTAATTGGTTTGCAGGAAGGTGTTATTACCCCGGAATCAGGGTTTCCTTGTACGAAATCGATGGTGGGCTGTCACAATCACCCGAATGCCAACAACTTGCCGGACGGAATTAAAAACTCCTGTAATCCTTATTTTTACTATGTCATGAGACGGATCATCCAGCAGGGGAAAAAGAGATCTATTTTTGCGGACGCTGAGCTCGGCTTGAATATTTGGTATGATTACATCATGAGTTTTGGACTGGGAAGCGAGTTTGAAACGGATGTTACCGGAATGCGATCGGGCTTGATCCCTAATTCCGCCTATTACGATAAGTGGTACGGACATAATACATGGGCTTTTTCTACCATTCGTTCCATTTCAATCGGACAAGGGGAAGTGAAAGTGACACCGCTTCAAATGGCGAATATTGCTGCAATCATTGCAAATAAAGGATGGTATTACACACCTCATTTTGTGCGGTCGATCGGAAACAAAGGTCCGCTTCCTCAATTTAAAGTCGTGCATAAAACAAAGATCGATTCCCAAAATTTTGAGCCGATCATTGAAGGAATGAGAAGGGTATGTTACGAACCTGGAGGAACCGGAAAACGCGCTGTTGTAGAAGGAGTGACCGTTTGCGGAAAAACAGGTACGGCACAGAATCCGCATGGGGAAGATCACTCGGTGTTTCTTGCATTTGCCCCGATGGAAAATCCGAAAATTGCAATTGCCGTGTTTATTGAAAATGCCGGATTCGGAGGGGTTTGGGCTGCTCCTACCGCAGGTTTGATGATCGATAAATACATTCATAGAAAAGTGAAGGACAAGGCCAAAGAGCAAATGATTGTTTCAGCGAATCTATTGAATGTGAAGGCAAGGCCTATGAAAAAAAAATAAATGAGAAGAGACGATTCACTGACACAGCATGTAGACTGGTGGTTACTTTCAATTGTAGTCATTATGCTGGGTATGGGGATTGCCAATGTTTACTCTGCTGCATATGATCCGGATCATCCCAATATTTTTGATTTTTCCCAGAAATACGGAAAGCAGATTATGTGGGTGGGAATATCTATTTTCCTTGGGTTCCTTGTTTTCCTGATCGATTCGGATATCTATAGAAAATTTGCCATACCTATTTACCTCTTTTGTTTTTCCCTGCTGGTTGTGGTTCTCTTCACACCACCGATCAATGGTGCACGGGCCTGGCTTGGAATCGGAACCATGGGAATTCAGCCCGCCGAGTTTATGAAGATTGGAACTGCAATTGTTCTCTCACGTTACATTTCAACGGTTAATGTAAAGAACCAAAATGTGCAGACAGTATTTATAGCCCTGGCAATAGTTATGGTGCCGATGGTTATGATCTTGCTTCAGCCGGATGCGGGAACATTTGTTGTGTTTACTTCCTTTTTCTTCGTCCTGTACCGTGAAGGAATTACTTTTGATCCCCTGGTATTGAAATTAGTCAATGCAATTCCGGGAGTTCGCTTTAAGGAAACATGGGTTGGAAGCCACTTCATTCCGATTTTATTCTATGTCGTATTTCTTTCCATCGTAACACTTTTGATGAGCGGGAACAAATATGAATTCACCTTCATGCGCGGAGTTTTGATCCCCGGTTTTTATGGTGTCATTACTGTTATTACCTTAATTGCACTAATCGCATATTTAATTTTGCGTTGGATCTCATCTCGTCGTGATCAGAGAAGGGTTCTTCTAATCATCGTTACAGGTTGGTTTTTATCAGTTGCGGTTTCAACCACAGTCAACTTTTCTTTTTCCAGCTTAGCTCCTCACCAAAAGGACCGGATCGAATTGGTTCTCGGTTTGCGTAAAGACGATGACGGGAAGGATTATAATCGCAACAGGGCTATGGCTGCAGTTGGTTCCGGCGGACTCTTCGGAAAAGGATATAAAAAAGCGAGTGTGGCCAGTGTTCGTTCAAATCATGTTCCTGAAAGCGAAACGGATTTTATTTTTTGTCCGTTGGCAGAAGAATGGGGTTTCATGGGAAGTTTGGTAATTGTTGGCCTCTTTATGGGGATGTTGTTCCGGATCATTGTGATAGCCGAACGTCAGCGTTCCACTTTTAACCGGGTATATGCCTACTGTGTGGCGATGATCGTCTTCTACCACTTTGCAGTCAATATCGGGATGAATATAGGTTTGGCCCCCGTAATTGGAATTCCACTGCCATTCTTTAGCTACGGAGGATCTTCTTTGATGTCTTTCTCAATGCTCCTGTTTATCTTATTGAAGTTGGACAGCCAGCGCAGAGACGTGCTTTTCTAAAAAATCAAAAAGCAGAAGAGTTCAAATGTTCAAAGTATCATTTCCTTAAAAACAAGTTACTTGAACTTTTTGAACCCTTTAAGCTTTTAAACTTGTTTATTATTTCGGATACTCAATATCTTCCTCCAGTTCGTCGTCATCTTTCTTTTTCTTCTTCTTTGCCTTTTTCCATTCAAAAGTATATTCCAAAGAAAGAATGTGTTCGTTGTAGTTATTCTTGGTATTGAACTTTTGTCCGTAATAATAGGTTAAGCCCAGGTCATTTGACCCCGGTAAATTGAAGTTCAGGGTTAATCCGTAACGAACGCGGTTCCAGGTGTGTCCGAAAGGCCCGTTATTCGGGTTATAGAAAAATTCTACGGAAGCTTCAGGAGTTATTTTTGATTTCGGTTTATCCCACTCAATATGAGGTTTGATTCGAAAAGCAGGATCCAGATCTCCCCCGGTAGTAGCATATCCGCCAATATACATCTGATAGCGCAAACGGGCACCGAATTTGAGTTGCTTCACTTTATGGCGGAAATCAGCATTGAAATTCAAACGATGGCTATTGTCGTAATTTCTGCGTTCATCGTAATCGGTAATAATCCGGTATTCAATGGAAGGTCTTAACCAATCCAGTTTCGTGTACTTTAAACTTGCCTCCTGGTAAAGAGTAGCTAGCTGACCGTAATTATTCAGCCGTACATTTGTATTTAAATTAGCTTCCAGATTGTATTTAATCTCGCGTTTTACACCCGCACTAAACCAAAACTGACCTCTCGTGCTCTGGTTCCACGCCATGAAACAAGGCGTAAGGAAAAGGGCAGCAATAAATAAGGACTTCATTTAGTTTTTGATTAGCGTAATAGTTCCGATATCCGCATTTTCCTTTTTGCCGATAGTTACTGTTTTACTCACAACTTCCATCGTGTTGTAATCGTCGTCGTTATTCGGAATATTATTCCCGGGATGAAAAATCTTGCTGTATCCGAAAATGGTATAGGTTCCCGGTTGTAAAAACTCAAACTTGAATGAGCCGTCGTAAGAAACCTCGATCTTATCATCGTACATTACATCACCGTCACCGTAAATTATATACAAATCTTCTGCGGCACCGGAATAAGTGACTGTATCGACACACAAGCCATTGATATACAGGCGTTCATTAACAGTTACATTTCCACTGATTGATGCGCGACCACCGTCGCCTTCTACTTTTTTACATGCTGAAATTGCGGAGAGAATGACAATTCCAAAAATTAGTTTTTTCATTATTCTGGTTTATATAGAACACGCAATATTAAGAGAATTTTAATCAAATAATACTTATGTAATAAGGAATTACAAAATAAAAAAGAACTTTTCCGCCACTTTTCGTGAAAAATTACGTCTAGTGTTTGGATTATAACAGAAAAGATTCGTAAAATTATACACTCTTTAAATGAAAACTACACATGAAATTGTTACCTCTCTTTAAAACGACTTGTTTCCTCTTATTTATTTTGCTGTCAGGCACAGCAAATTCTCAGGTCGTAATCAATGAATATTCCTGTTCCAATATCAATGGTCCAACCGATGCATTCGGTGAACGCGAGGATTGGATCGAATTATACAATACCGGCGCTGCAGCGGTGGATCTTACAGGATATTATTTGTCAGATGATGACAATAATCCGCAAAAGTGGCAAGTTCCTTCCGGATCAATTCCTGCCAACGGCTACCTGATGGTTTACTGTAGCGGACGGGGAGTAACTTCCGGAGGTCAGTTACATCCTGATTTTAACCTGGCTCAAACTTCTAACGAGTGGTTTATTTTAACAAGTCCGGGTGGTACAACAATAGATTTTATTGAATTTACACAGATGACGAAACAAAACCATTCAATTGGTCGTCAAACAAACGGAGCAGCAACGTGGAGACTTTTCCTTACTCCAACTCCCGGGGCAGCTAATGCAGGAGGTATCAATTTTTATACTCCAACTCCTGTATTCAGTGTTGCACCAGGATTTTATACCACAACTCAAAACATTACAATAACCTGTCCTATGGGTTCTGCAACGATTCGTTATACAACGGATGGATCTGAGCCTACGGCAGCATCTACTTTATATTCCGGTCCGGTTTCAATAAGTGCTACCAGCGTTTTACGTGCAAAAGCTTTCTCCACAGATCAACCGAGTTTTACCATGTCGGGAACTTATTTCATTAATGTGAATCATACGGTT
This sequence comes from Fluviicola sp., assembly GCF_029266855.1. Classification (GTDB taxonomy): domain Bacteria; phylum Bacteroidota; class Bacteroidia; order Flavobacteriales_D; family Crocinitomicaceae; genus Fluviicola. The sequence goes on along the minus strand of NZ_JAQSWB010000004.1, from coordinate 179,836 downwards.
CCGGTTGTATCCATTGCTGGTGCAGGATCTAATTCAGTAGCAACACTTTTGGCAGGAAGTCAAATCGAACCTCAGGGATTTTTTGAATTGTGGGAAGCTGATGAGTCTTTTATCGGGAAAGGTGAAGGGCAGTTTAACAAGCACGGTAACGATTCCTGGGCATATCCTCAAAGAGGTTTTGATTTTATAATGCGTGACCAATACGGTTACGAACATGAATTTGAACATCAGATATTTCCATCGGTGAACCGTGATAAATTTCAGCGATTGATTCTAAAACCTGCTGCAAGTGATAATTATCCCTTTGAAAATGGAGGAGCACATATCCGAGATGCTTTTGTACATACCTTATCTCAACGTGCAGATCTGAAACTGGACGAACGTACCTGGAGACCTTGTGTGGTTTATTTAAATGGCCAGTATTGGGGAGTGTACGAGCTTCGTGAAAAGGTAGATGATGCAGATTATACGAAACATTACTATAATCAGGATAAATTTAACCTGCAATACCTGAAAACCTGGGGAGGAACCTGGGAAGAATTCGGAGCTCCGAACGCACAGCCTAGCTGGAATGCATTGAGAAATTATATCAACACAAACAATATGGGTGTTGCTGCCAATTTCAATTATGTAGACAGCTTACTGAATTGGGAGTCTCTGGTAGACTATTTCGTACTGAACTCTTATATCGTTAGCCAGGACTGGTTAAACTGGAATACGGGTTGGTGGCGTGGAATGGATCCGAATGGCGACAAGAAAAAATGGCGCTATACGCTATGGGATATGGATGCATGTTTCGGACATTATATAAACTTTACCGGGATTCCGGATCCTTCCGCAAATGCAGACCCGTGTAATGTGGAGAATCTTCCGAACCCTGGCGGACAAGGTCATACCGACATCCTGGAAAAACTAATCGATGAAAACCCGCTTGTTGAGCAATATTACATTTCCAGATACATTGATTTGGTGAACACGCACTTCTCTTGTCCATATATGATTAACCTGCTTGACAGTATGGTCAATCAAATTGCACCTGAAATGACACAGCATTGTGCGAAATGGGGCGGATCTGTTGCAGGTTGGCAAACCAATGTGCAGGCGATGAGAGATTTTATAAATTTGAGATGTACTGCCTTGAATCAGGGAATGACAGATTGTTACGAGGTAACCGGCCCGAATGCAATTGTTGTGACGGTTAGTCCTGCTCTTTCCGGAGAGGTAAAAGTAAACTCAATTTGGGCACCTACATATCCGTGGTCTGCTAATTATTTCGGAGGAATTCAAACCAATTTAATAGCACGGCCATTAACCGGTTTTGTATTCTCGCATTGGGAACATACAGCGAACACATTAACTGCTCCTGTAGCCCAGGATACTAACTCTATGGATATTGTTGCACCTGTGACAATCACAGCTGTGTTTATTGCAGATAATCCGGACCTTGATGGTGACGGCTGTACAAATACCGACGAAGTTACTGCTGGAACCGATCCCAATAACCCGGATACTGATGGAGATGGAGAAGGTGATTGTCCTGAAATAGGTCCTGACCCATCTAATCCTTTAGATACTGATGGCGACGGAATCATAGACGGATTGGAGTCAAGTACTGCTGATGTGGATGGTGACGGAGTGAATGATGAAACTGACCCTGCAAATACGGATCCGTGTATTCCAAATCCAAATGCCGGACCTTGTGATCAGGATGGTGACGGACTTACAAATGCTGAAGAAACAACTGCAGGTACCAATCCTACAAATCCGGATACGGATGGAGACGGAATTAATGATGGTGATGAGATAACAAATGGTACGAATCCATTGGATCCTTGTGATCCGCCGAATGCAACACCACAGTGTAATATCGATACGGATGGCGATGGTATCCTGGATGGTTCTGAGGCTCAATATGGAACCGATCCGAATAATCCGGATACAGATGATGATGGAATCAACGATGGAGATGAGGTAGCGAACGGAACAGATCCGCTTGATTCATGTGATCCGAATCCGGTAGGAGAAAACTGCTTCCTTGGATTCCATATGCCAACAGCTTTCTCTCCGAATGGAGATGGCTTAAACGATTATTTGGCTCCAAGAATAGGAAGAGATGTTCTTTCATTTACCTGGTATGTTTATGACCGTTGGGGGAATCGAATGGTTGTTAGCTCCGATGTAAATTTCAAATGGGACGGAATCTTCAATGGCGTAAAAATTAATACAGGTGTATATGCTTATCAGGCCGATGTGACTTTCACGGATGGCAGAAAAGAAAAGTATACCGGTAACATCACTGTAACAAGATAATCATGAAGAGAGGGACTTTAACGGCACTTGTATTTCTGACAACTTTGTCAGCAAGTGCCCAGGATTTTCATGTAACTCAAATACTTCAATCTCCGAATCTGCTCAATCCGGGAGCAGTCGGAGTTTATGATGGTTGGGAAAGAATTGCGATTCAACATAGAAATCAGTGGCTGGGTGGTGGCACAACATACATGACAACAGGATTGGCTGCAGATGCCAATTTTTTCAAAAACGACAGAAAACCGAAGGCACATCTTGGAGTGGGTGTTCAGTTTTATAATGATGTTGCCGGAAGTTCCGGATATGGATTACAAACCGGATCAGTTACAGTTTCTGGGATTCTTCCGGTTGGAAACGGCAGCCAACTGTCTCTTGGAATCCAGGGCGGTGTCGGAAACCGCTCGGGAAATATGTCGCGATTGATTTATGATTCCCAGTGGAACGGGAACGGAGCATACGATCCGACTATTGTTAGCGGAGAAACAGGTAGTTTAAGTTCGTTTATGTATTTGGATGCCTCTGCAGGGGTTTTCTATCAGTTCGATGGTGGGCAAAGTACCTTCGCGCGAAATAATGATATGAAATTCCAGGTAGGCTTCGCAGGCTATCACTTGAATGCTCCTGCATTGCGCTACCGGTCAGGATCTCAGGAACAACTCGCACGAAAATATGTAGGGATGGTGAAATATTCAATGGATATTCCAGGCACCAAAATGGCATTTGATGCACAATTTGCACAATTCATCCAGGGTGGTCACTATGAATCCATTTTAGGACTGATTTTGAGAAGACGTTTCACGGATGGTGGTAAAATTACCGGTTTGAACCAGGATGCCTTTATTGGTCTGGGAGTTTATACCAGGCTGAAGGATGCTGTTTCGCCTACTATGCAGGTTGATTGGAGAGGATTCCATTTTGGAGTATCGTACGATATTACCTTGTCTGCACTCAGATATGGCTATAAAGGGGGGAGCCTTGAGTTTTCCATTAGTTATACGAATCTGAATAATGCGATATTTAAAACAAGAAGAAAAGGATTCAGATAGTGAATAGCTGTGATTTTTAGCGTGTCGGGATAAGAGTACACTTATCCTCCTTCTACATGGTAAATAATTGAACTTGTATATTTCTTCCGGGTTTGTTGGTAATTAATTATCAATAAACTACAACGGTTTTCCATTTAAAGCTGTACTTTTGCGCCCTCGAATCAGGTTGATTCGGAAGGAACAAAGTTGACATATGGAAAACACAAAGAAAATTACAGGAGCTTTAATTTCAGTTTATTACAAAGATGGCTTGGAGCCGATTGTGCGTAAACTGCATGAAGAAAACGTAAGCATATATTCTACCGGCGGAACTCAGACATTTATTGAGGGATTGGGAATTCCGGTTATACCGGTTGAATCAATGACTTCGTACCCTGAAATTTTTGGAGGCCGTGTGAAAACCTTGCATCCTGCTATTTTCGGTGGAATCTTACACAGAAGAAATCTTCAGGCTGATTTAGACCAGGCAAAACAATTCAATATTCCCACAATTGACCTGGTGATTGTTGATTTATATCCGTTTGAAGAAACGGTAGCATCCGGTGCGGATCACCAATCCATTATTGAAAAGATCGATATCGGTGGAATTTCTTTGATCCGTGCAGCTGCTAAAAATTACAACGATGTGGTAATTATTCCTTCCGTAAATCAGTACGGTGAATTTCTGTCAATTTTGAATGAACAGGGCGCGTCATCGACATTGGATCAAAGAAAGCAGTTTGCAGGGAAAGCATTTATGATCTCTTCCCACTATGACACACATATCTTTAATTACTTTAATGAAGGAGAGGAAACTCCCGTATTTAAGCAAAGTATTTTAGAGAGCCAGCCACTTCGTTACGGAGAGAATCCGCATCAAAAAGGATGGTTCCACGGAGATTTTTCGGCTATGTTCGATCAATTACATGGAAAAGAACTTTCTTATAATAACTTACTCGACGTTGATGCTGCGGTACAATTAATGGCTGAGTTTGAAAACAATGATCCCACCTTCGCAATTTTAAAGCATAACAATGCCTGTGGTATGGCTACACGTCCAACCCTGGACCAAGCTTATGCTGACGCATTGGCAGGAGACCCTACTTCTGCATTTGGTGGAATCTTAATCGCAAACCGCACGATTGATCTGGCAACTGCCACCCTGATAAATGATTTGTTTTGTGAAGTAGTGATTGCTCCGGGATTTGATGCAGATGCTCAGGAAGTATTGCAAAGCAAGAAAAACCGCATTTTATTGGTTCAAAAGAAAGTAGAGTTACCGAAGCGTCAGTTCAGAACATTGCTGAATGGTGTGTTAGAGCAAGATAAAGACATGCTTTCCGAATCGGCTGGCAACTTTGAGTCAAAGACAAACTCAGTGCCTACTGCACAGGAAGTAGAGGATTTGATCTTTGCAAATAAATTGGTGAAGCATACGAAATCAAATACCATTGTTTTAGCAAAGAATGGTCAGCTGCTTGCTAGTGGAACGGGGCAAACATCGCGCGTGGATGCTTTGAGACATGCCATTGAAAAGGCAAAATCATTTGGTTTTGACCTGAAAGGCGCAGTGATGGCGTCCGATGCATTTTTCCCTTTCCCGGATTGTGTTGAAATAGCTCATCTTGCAGGGATCACCGCCGTAGTTCAGCCCGGAGGTTCTATTAAAGATGAATTATCAATTAATTACTGTAATGCAAACGGTGTGGCTATGGTATTTACAGGAAACAGGCACTTCAAACATTAAAATAAAATAAATGATTAAAAAGGGAGTTGAAAAGCTCCCTTTTTTGTTGAGAATAAATACCGCCTCTGTCAAATTTCACACGGACCTTTAGAACCGTGAATTTGTCCACATAAAAAACCAATAATTGACTTCCAAATTTTTTCAAAAACCAGCATATCACATACTTAAACTCGCCAATCACCCCTTTTTATCGGATTTTCGCACTCCTTTGGGAAACCAAGCAGTACTTTTGCGGTCTTAAATTACAACAACTATAACATATTAATTCTTGCGATGAAACCAATCTTGCTAATTCTATTAGCCTTATCAACTAATTCTCTATTTTCCCAGTTTCAATATAAAATTACCTTGACGGCTACTGAATCTGAAAATAAGTCCTATTTAACAGATTTTGAAAAACACATTCCGGACACATACAATCGCTTTTTGAGTGATAATCAGATTCTTTTTAGCACACCGGTAAACTATTCCATTCAATCGATCGATTCGGTCCTGCAACTTATTGGAATTTCTTCCGCATCTGTTACTAAAACGAAAGGACCGTTTCGCAGCATAGAAAAAGTAGGTGGAACGAATTGCGAAGCTGCAGAGCAAATTTGCTCGGGAACATCACTTCCGGGAAACAGTTCGGGATATGGAATCCAGGAATTGAGCAATGCAAATAATGGATGTTTGACCAGTGAGCATCAATCGTCCTGGTATTATATCAATATCCAGTCAGGTGGCTCGCTTTCTTTCCGAATTGATCCGAATTCAAATTCAGATTATGACTTTGCTGTTTGGGGACCATTCACTGCTGCAAGTGCAAATGCCAATTGTCCACCGGTAAACGATCCGATTCGCTGTTCGTATGCTGAGGGGAACGGAAATACCGGAATGCGTACCGGAGAACCTGATAACAGTGAGAATCAGTATGGAGACCGCTGGGTAAATGCCCTGAATGTAGCTGCAAACCAGGTCTATATTTTGTTGATTGATAATTACAGTAACTCGGGGATCGGTTATACCTTCGATTTTAATTGGGCTTCAAATACAACTACTGCAGTGATTGGTTGTACACCTGTGGTTTTACCGGTTGAATTGTCCGGCTTTTCGGGGAAATATACGGCAGGTGTGAATGTGTTGCAATGGGCAACAGAAACAGAACTCGACAATGATTATTTCCAGGTAGAATGGACAACAGATCCTGCTTCGGACGTTTGGACAAAAATCGACTGGGTAGATGGCGCCGGAAATAGTGAATCTCCCGTGGATTACAAATTGAATGTCTATAATTATACACGAAACGTGATTAATTATTACCGCTTGAAACAAGTAGATATGAATGGCCAGGTTCGAACCTATCCTTCTATCATATCAGTTGATAACAGACTGAAGGACCAGAAACTGGTGAAAATTGTAAATCTGTTGGGTCAGGAAGTCTCTGAGTCTGAAAAAGGCCTGGTAATTTATGTTTATGACGACGGAACAATAGAAAAACGCGTAAACTAATTTAAATAGTAGCTTGATAAAGGCATTCGTTCACAGCGGATGCCTTTTTTATTGCTTCGGATTTACAGACGGATACTTGATTTCGGTGTGTTTTAGGAGGATGTGTCACCCAATCTGTTGAATTTCAAATTTCTTTCTGCAAATTAGAACAGGGTTTTGATTTTTTTTCGATTATTTAATCTAATTTTGTAACACTTTCCTGGAATTTACGAATAAGGAAAGGAAAACGCAAAAAGGAGCGCGCTAGATGGGATTGTTTAATTTTCTTACACAAGAAATTGCTATTGACTTAGGTACTGCAAACACACTGATCATTATGAATGACAAAGTGGTAGTTGATGAGCCGTCAATTGTAGCAAAAGATATTCAAACGGGTAAAGTTGTTGCCATCGGGAAGAAGGCACAACAAATGCACGGAAAAACACACAAATTAATTGAAACAGTCAGACCCTTGAAAGATGGTGTGATTGCAGACTTTCAAAGTGCTGAACAAATGATTCGCGGATTTATCAAAATGATTAATCCTGGGAAACGCTTATTTAATCCGACGCTTCGTATGGTTATCTGTATTCCTTCGGGAATTACAGAGGTAGAGAAACGTGCTGTGCGTGACTCTGCAGAACACGCAGGAGCGAAAGAAGTATATTTAATTCATGAGCCAATGGCTGCAGCAATCGGAATCGGGATTGATGTGGAAGAGCCAATGGGTAACATGATTATTGATATAGGTGGTGGTACCTCAGAGATTGCAGTTATTGCTTTGGGAGGTATTGTTTGTGACAAATCCATTCGTATTGCAGGTGATGATTTCACTTCCGATATCGAAGAATACATGCGTCGCCAACACAATATCCTGGTTGGAGAACGTACAGCTGAACAAATTAAAATCGAGGTTGGTGCAGCTTTGCCTGAATTGGAAAACCCACCGGCTGATTACGCTGTGCGTGGTCGTGATTTAATGACTGGTATTCCAAAAGAAATTATCATTACCTATTCTGAGGTTGCTCATGCTTTGGATAAAACGATTTCTAAAATCGAAGAAGCGATTTTAAGTGCCCTTGAGCAGACTCCGCCGGAACTTTCTGCGGATATCTACAAGACAGGGATTTATCTTGCTGGAGGTGGTTCTATGTTGCGTGGTTTGGATCGTAGGATCAATGAGAAAACAAAATTACCTGTTCACATTGCAGAAGATCCCTTGAGAGCTGTGGCACGTGGAACAAGTATCGCGTTGAAGAACCTGGATCGATTCCAGTTCCTGATCAAAGACTAAGACAATAAAATAATATAAAGAGAACCCTGACTCCATTTATCGGACGTCAGGGTTTTTTGTTATATTTCCTTGGTGAACCCCGGACTTCGGTATATTTTAGATTCGCTTTTTATCAATATACTTTCTTTACCATTTCCTGATATTCAAGAGATAGAAATCGCAAGCGTAATTATTTTAAATTTGTGTTAAATCAGACGAATGAACATTCCGGACACTGCTCATAATCTTACGTGTTATTTTACCTGGATGGGTGAAGATGGAATTGCCCGAACAAAAGTGAAAAAAGGTTCAGAGGTAAAATTGGAACACGCACAAGAAAATTCGGTAGTTGTGAATGGTTTTTATGTAGATACGAAGTTTCCATTGTTGATTGACGCAAGAGGGATCAAATCGATGGAACGGGAAGCACGCGCTTTTTTTACAGCTAATGGACGAAAAACAAATACGCTTGCATTTGCAATTATTATCGACTCTTCCGTGAGTAAAGCAGTTGGGAATTTTTTCCTGGGAATCAACAAACCTGCAGTACCCACAAAATTATTTTTGAATGAGTCCAGCGCACTTGAGTGGCTCGGTAAATTTAATGCAAAATGAATCCCAAAGAAGTCAAATACATCCAGGAACGCGCCAATGCGATAATGGATGTAATTGTGGCTTATGCACGTTTGGATTTCACCCAGAAAACTGAGATTACGGATCAAAATGATGTTTTTGATGCCATTGCTTCCGGGGTGAATATGCTTGGAGAAGAACTGGAAAACTCTGTAATTACTCTTCAGGAACGCGAAGCCCTCCTGCAGGAAGTTCATCACCGGGTAAAAAACAACCTTCAAATCATTTCCAGCCTGATGAATCTGCAGGCTTCATATACAAAGGATGAAAAATTCCTGGCCTTGATCAGGGAGTGCAGAAACCGGATCATTTCCATGTCGATGATCCATGAAATGCTTTACAGGACCAGGGATTTGAGCCGGATTCAGGTTTCAGACTATATTAAAACACTTACTCTGAGTATTAACAGTTCGTTTGCGGGAAGCAATTCGGATGTGGTTTTTGAATACGAGGTAGATAACGGAATTTGCCTGGAAGCCGAGCGGATGATTCCAATCGGATTAATTGTAAACGAAGCGGTAAGCAATAGTTTCAAGTATGCATTTCCGGAGGGGAAGGGAATAATCAGGATTGGTTTTTCGGCAGACGGAACTTATTTCTGCTTGAGAATTACGGATAATGGGATCGGTTTGCCGGCAGAAATTCATACAGAGGCATTTGAAAGTCTGGGAATTCAACTGATCAGTGCTCTTTCCGACCAGCTCTCCGCTGAATTGAAGATCCTGAGAGAAAATGGATTGGGATATGAACTCATTTTTAGAATTGAAAATTGATAATTTGAAATTGTAAAAAGATCAGCAATCTTTCATCCCGATACCCGGGATTTTCAATTAGAGATTCTTGTATAATAAAGTATGGATAGAGCTACTATATTCCGTAGTTAAAGCATAGGTAAAGCATGGATACCCCACCTTGAGACGTAGCGACTGTAAAGTCTGCTACTGTCTCCTTTTAACCTGCGAAGTCGACGACGAAGTAGGTTTCGCATTCGTAGCGACTGTAAAGTCTGCTACCGTCACCTTTAGTTTGAAAATTAAAATGCTACCTGACCGCTTATCGGGGATTCTCTATCTTTTGAACATGCTTTTCTGCTTCAACATTTAAGATGATCTTGGCAATATTCGTTGTAAACAGTTTTACGGCAATGGCCAGGAGAATAATTCCAAAAACTTTCTTCATAATAGCAATTCCTCCCGGGCCCAGTAAATTTTCGATCCGTTTTGTCAGGCGCAAAACAATGTAAACGATCAACACATTGATTAAGATAGCCACCACAATATTAATATTCTGGAATTCTGCCCGCAATGAAACCAAAGTGGTCATAGTACCTGCCCCGGCAATAATCGGGAAGGCCAGCGGAACCACACTTGCGGTTTTTCCGGAAACGGAATCGCGGAATAAACGCACTCCAAGGATCATCTCCAGGCTCATAGCGAATAAGATTAAAGAACCGGCAACGGCAAAAGATCCCACATCGACTCCAAATAGTTTCAGGATAGACTCCCCTAAGATCAGGAAACCGATCATAATCCCCAAAGAAACAAAACTCGTTCTTGCCGGGTGAATATCACCACTCTGCTCTTTAATTTTGATAATCAGCGGAACCGAACCGATCACATCAATCACAGCAAACAATACCATGGAGGCCTTAAAAAGCTCGCCCCAATTAAAAGCCCAGAAATAGTTTAGCATATCGTTAGTGATTTAAAACCGTTTGTTCTACAATGATAGGAAAATGTTTGTGTTCCAGGGCATGGATTTTTTCAGTAAGCGAATCACAGGTGTCGTTGCTTGTTAATTGTGTTTCAAACTGGGCAAGGATTTCTCCTTCGTCAAATTCTTCGTTTACCAGGTGGATCGAAATCCCGCTTTTCAATTCTTTTGCTTCAATGACCGCACTGTGCACGAATTTGCCGTACATTCCTTTCCCTCCGTATTTGGGAAGAAGGGAAGGGTGAATATTAATAATGCGGTTTTGATATCCGCGAATAATATTTACCGGGATTTTGCGTAAAAATCCTGCCAGTACGATCCAGTCGATTGCACGATAATCAAGTTCCTGTAAGACCGTAAGACCGCTTTCAAACTCCTCGTTGCTAAAGACCAAAACTTCCACACCCAGGGATTCGGCTTTTGCCACAACAGGTGCATCAGCTTTGTTACAGATCAAAGTTTTCACCTCAATTTTTGGGTGATTCTGAAAAAAATGAATCAAATTCACGGCATTTGAGCCATTACCCGATGCGAATAACGCTATGGATTTCTTATTCATGGCACAAAGTTACATAATCCAAATGACACAGCACAGGCGGATTTCAAGCTGAAAACAAGATTTTCCAAAGACTTAAAATGTAATTAAGTCACTTTATATTTTGTTTTTATCGCATTTCCTATTTTCTTTGCAAGCTGAAAAACCTTATAAAAGAATTGAGATGTCTGATATCAAATCAAGAGTAATATCTATTATCGTAGATAAGTTAGGAGTTGAAGAAAGCGAAGTAACAAACGAAGCAAGCTTCACAAATGATCTAGGTGCTGATTCACTAGATACTGTAGAATTGATCATGGAATTCGAGAAAGAATTCAACATCGCTATTCCGGATGATCAAGCTGAGAACATTCAAACAGTTGGTGACGCAGTTTCTTACATCGAGAAAAACGCTAACTAGGAGATCTTAGTTTTCCAAGCATTCAAAACGAATTAATTATTTATGGAGCTGAAGAGGGTTGTTGTAACTGGGTTGGGTGCTATTACACCTATTGGTAATACTGTTGCAGAATATTGGAATGCATTACTGGAAGGAAAAAGTGGTGCTGCTCCTATCAAACAATTCGACGCTTCGTTGTTTAAGACGCAGTTTGCTTGTGAGATTAAAAATTTTAACGTCGAAGATCATATCGACAAAAAAGAAGCACGGAAATTAGATCAATTTTCACAATACGCCATGGTCTCTGCTACAGAGGCCATGGTTGATTCTGAATTGATGGAGTCGAACCCGAATGTAGACCGCATTGGTGTTATTTGGGGATCCGGGATCGGTGGATTGAAAACCTTCCAGGATGAGTCTCAAAATTTCTTTGCAGGAGATGGAACTCCCAAGTTCAATCCCTTCTTTATCCCAAAAATGATTTCAGATATTGCTGCCGGTCATATTTCAATTAAATATGGTTTGAGAGGCCCGAATTACGTAACTGTTTCGGCTTGTGCTTCGGCAACAAATGCAATTATCGACGCCTTCAATTTAATTCGTTTAGGTAAAGCCGATGCTATCGTAACCGGTGGTTCTGAAGCTGCAGTAAATGAAATGGGAATGGGTGGATTTAATGCTTTAAGAGCTTTGTCTACCCGCAATGATTCTCCTGAAACCGCTTCCAGACCTTTTGATGCAGACCGTGATGGTTTTGTTCTGGGCGAAGGTGGCGGTGCACTTATTTTGGAAGAATACGAGCATGCAAAAAAGCGTGGAGCTAAAATTTATGCTGAAGTTCTTGGAGGTGGAATGTCGGGTGATGCATATCACATGACTGCCCCTCATCCGGATGGAATAGGTGCAAGAAACGTAATGATTGCAGCATTGGAAGATGCTGAATTGGACGCAACTGCGATTGATTACGTAAATGTTCATGGTACATCAACTCCCCTTGGAGATATTGCTGAAACAAAAGCAATCTTACAGGTTTTCGGAGAACATGCTTACAAGTTGAACATCAGCTCCACAAAATCAATGACAGGTCACTTATTAGGAGCTGCAGGAGCTATTGAAGCAATTGCATGTATCCTGGCAGTTAAAAATGATGTTGTTCCCCCAACAATTAATCATTTCACTGATGATCCTGAAATTGATAATCGATTGAACTTCACATTTAATAAAGCTCAGCACCGTACCGTGGATGTTGCCTTATCAAACACCTTCGGTTTCGGTGGTCACAACACTTCTGTGATCGTGCGAAAGTATAAAGGTTAATAGTTAGGTGAGGTTTAGACTACCATTCTTAAAGCAAACACGGTCTCAGGAAGACGTTGCATTCATTCGATTTTTTGTTAATCGTTTTGGATACAGACCAAAGAATATCGAACTGTTTTACCAGGCGGTAACCCATCGGTCCATTGCATACCACGGTCAGAAAGACTTTTCAAATGAACGCCTGGAGTTTTTAGGCGACGCAATCCTGGATTCCATTATCGCAGAGTTTTTATTCCAGCGCTTTCCCGAGGAAGACGAAGGGTATTTGACCAAAGTAAAATCAAAGGTTGTTTCCAGGAAAACACTTTCGGAAATCGGTGAAGAGCTCGAATTACGATCTATTCTGCGTTACAACAAAGGAAGATCCATCAACTTGTCTTCCCTGGAAGGAAATGCTTTCGAAGCGATCATCGGGGCAATTTATCTCGATAGTTCTTACGAGGTTACCAAAAAGATCATCTACAATCATATTTTCCGCAAATACGTTGATCTGAACAAGATCCTGGAAGAAGAAATCGACTTTAAATCCAAATTGTTTATCTGGAGCCAGAAAAGAAGATTGGCTTTGGAATTTGCCGTTTTGCGCGAAGAAAATAATCACGGAACCTGGTTTTACGAAGTAATCGTTCAGGTAAATAGTGTCAACTACGGTAAAGGAACCGGAAACTCCAAAAAACTAGCCGAACAGGCAGCCGCTAAAGAAACCCTGATCTTGATGGGGGAAATCTGAAAGAGTTCTTTTAGTAACATTACGGAATATTTCTTAATCAAATCCTAATGCTTAACTGATTGCCGTGTGCAAGATATTGCGTATCTTCACAAGAATAAATTTAAAGTGGATGAGCAAACAAAAGCGTCATGTACTTTCATTAGAAACTTCTGTAGACTTTGAACTAATCGGTATCTGTTCTCACCACAGTGATTACCGCTTGGCTTGGGGAATCAACAAAATTCTGGAACTTGAGCTGACAAAAAGTGAAGAACCCTTTGTTATTCAATCCCGAAAAGGCGCAATTGTTTCACAACACAGTTTTCATGTATTTATCGATGAGGTAGATCACATGGAATGGTATTTAATTAAGAATAAATCGGAAGGTAAATTCCTGATTCCGGAAAAGAACCAAATTGACTACTTTTTAATTCTAAGAGAGAATGTACTTCACGACTTAGATGATTTGGTAGAACGAATCCGCGAATCAAATAGTGTAATGGCTGCATATGTTTTCGAAGCCGGCGCAATTCCTTCTGCAGAACTAATAATTTTCGAATGAAAAAAACAAAAATTGTAGCAACCTTAGGTCCTGCCACTGCAGATAAAGAAGTATTAAAACAAATGATATTGGATGGTGTGAACGTTTGTCGTTTGAACTGTTCACACGGCTCTCATGAGGATCACAAAAAAAGTATTGACCTGATTCGCGAGATCAACAAGGAAACCGGTTTGAATGTGTCGATCCTGGCAGATTTACAAGGCCCTAAGATCAGAACCTACGAGATGGAAAACAATGGGGTAATGATGACAGAAGGTTCTATTGTTACCATTGTAACCGAGCGTGTTATGGGTACGGCAGAGAAATTCGGAATCAGTTATTCCTTCATGCCGCGCGATGTGCAACCTGGTGAAAGAATCCTCTTGGATGATGGAAAACTGCAAATGGAGATCGTATCAACTAACGGTGAATCAGAGATCAAGGCAAAAATCATTCATGGTGGAATTCTTTCCTCCAAAAAAGGAGTGAATCTTCCGAATACGAAAATATCCTTACCGTCTCTAACTGAAAAAGACAGAGAGGATTTGGAATTTGCGCTGAATAATGATGTGGATTGGATCGGATTGTCATTTGTGCGTTCTGCAAGAGATATTATTGAATTGAAACACATTATCTCCAATCGTCAGGCAAAAGCATTGGTGGTAGCTAAGATTGAGAAACCTGAGGCAATAGATGATATTGATGAAATTATCAAAGCAACGGATGCTTTAATGGTTGCTCGTGGTGACCTGGGTGTTGAAATTCCATACCAGAATGTTCCGCTGATCCAGAAAATGCTGATCCGTAAAGGACACCAGCATGCAAAACCGGTTATCGTAGCTACACAAATGATGGAAAGTATGATCACGAATGTTACACCAACCCGCGCAGAGGTAAATGACGTAGCCAATGCAGTTTTGGACGGGGCAGATGCTGTTATGCTTTCGGGAGAAACATCCGTTGGTAAGTTTCCGAATGAAGTCATCCGAACCATGGTGAACATCGTGAATGAAATGGAAAAATTCGATGGAATTTATCACAAGGATCAGCTTCCGGATAAGTCGCAATCCCGCTTTATTTCAGATTCGATCTGTTTTAATGCCTGCCGGTTAGCGCAGCGTGTTGAGGCCGATGCCATTATCACAATGTCTTATTCCGGGTATACCTCTTATAAAATTGCATCCCAGAGACCCAATGCCCCGATTTTTGTTTTCACAGGGAACAAACAAATCATTACGCAATTAAGTTTGGTTTGGGGAGTAAGAGCATTTTATTATGATAAGAAAGTAAGTACAGACCATACGATTGCGGATATCAAATACCTCCTGACAAAAGAAGGATTGTTGAAGCAGGGTGATTTGGTGATCAATATCGCTTCCATTCCGATTGAGGAAAATGGAAAATCGAATATGTTGAAGTTGAGTTACGTAGAGTAGCTTGGCTTGTAATGGGTGTATTATCAGTGCTGTCCCAATATTGGGACATTGGGATTTTGGAAAATTCCAAATTCGGATTTTAGTCTAACTTTCCGGCTAAAGTAAATCCAACGCGCTTAGCAAACTGCTTCCCCTTATCTTCTATAGAAAATGCTTCGATCACTGCAATATAAATTCCGATCGGGGCTTTTTGATTGTTTGACATTATTCCATCCCAGGTAAAGCTTCCCTGCTGACCTAGTAATTCGCTTGAGAATAAGGTGTGTACTTCGCGACCCTGATTGTCAAATATTTTGAGTGTGGCAGTCATTCCAACTTCAAAATTGTACTGGAACAAGATCACATCCTGGAAACCATCATTGTCCGGAGAAAAAATGGGTTCTGTAGTTCCGAAGGTGGAGGATACACTTCCCGACATGTACTGGGAGTTTATTCTGCCTGGTGTTCCAAATCCAACCGTCTCGGCAGCTGTATGCCAGTTGGAAGCACTTGATGAGGCTCCTTCCGGGTTGATCCGCTCCAATGTTTTGTTTTCGGTATTATCGATTAGAGATAAATGCCAGTCTTCATAATAAGTAACCTGATCGATAAGCAACGAATCATAAAGCAATTGAATGGTTGAAAAATCATTATCCAAAGATGGAAGACCGGTTAAGTAAAATCGTCCCGCAACGGACTGTGGAAAAGTGCTTTTTTGATAAGCGCTGTCGGGAGTTAATACTACGTATGAAGCAGGATTCAGGAAATAGTTTTCGGTTAATTCAACAGTATCTCCATCCAAATTCGCAATGATCAGATCATTCAGATTAATCACTTTGGAAGAACGGTTATAGATTTCTACAAAATCTGATCCACCGCTTGCCGGGTCAAATAAAATCTCATTGATAACCAAATCTCCCGCATGAGGAACATCAGCTAAAGCAAAATCTCCGGATAAAGTAGCGCTGTTTAACCAGCAATCGCTCACCGGCCCGTAGGATAGGGTATAATGTTGACTTAAAGCCAAAGTCTCATTAAATGTAATTACAGCCTGCTTACTAAAAGCAGATACAACAGAGATCGATTGAACACTTAAGCTGGGATTTGTAACCAGCGCAGCATTGACCAAACTTGCAGAATCCATTCCTTCTGAAAAGTGCACTTCCAGGTAATTCGGACTGAATGCGATCAAACTTGTTATATGCGGAGCTTGTGTGTCGGGAGTAATGTCGTAAACCGAGTTTTGAACACCGGGGGTTCCTCCTGTCACGCTATTGGAGGCAATCCAGTTCGAAGCATTAGAGCAGGGATCATTCGGATTAATTAATTCCAGAGTATATCCTCCGTCTTCTTTTACCGGATCCTGGTACCAGGAATCCGTAAACGAGATTTTATCAATGAGCATTCCACTATCATCTTTCAGAACCACGTCGTCACCGGAATTATTATAACTTGGAAAACTGCTTACTCCATATGAACCTGGAAAATCCGGTGTACTTGCACTTGCACAAAGGATTTTGTATTGACCTGGATTAATAAATCCGGATAAAATTGTTCCGTCACCGCTTTGGTCACCCAGTTTCCAGCCCGATAAGTCAATGTACTTGTTGCTTTTGTTATAAATTTCGATAAATTCCAGTTCAGGTAGACCGATTATTGGCGAGGGATCTACCATAATCTCGGAAATGATCACATCGCCTTTCACAGCATTTTCTCCTACCAGGTAAGTGAAACTTCCGGTCAGATTAGTAGCCGCATTCCCAAAAACATCTTCAATGCTTGAAATGCTTATCGCATAGCTTTGTCCGTTTGTAAGGGGTGTTCCCAAAATGAGATGAAGCAAAGCGTTGTTCGTTCCGTCAACCGAGACATTGGAAACCGGAACAACCGGATTTAATGAGTAATTGCTGTTTTGGAGATAAGCAGTTCCTCCAACCGTTTCGCTAAATAATAAGTCTATTTGAGTATTGGTAATAACTGTTGAACTGACCAAAGTTGGGGCCTGGGTATCTACGATTTCGTTTCCTATATAAATCTCATCGTAGTAAAACTTGCTGGCGTTTGAAGCAGTATAAGTTTGAGTCACTCCGAAATGTGTTCCAAGCAAAACAGTGACATCAGTTCCCGTATAAGGACTTCCATAATTTGTTCCTCCGCTTGCATCTACATACAAGTTCCAGAGCCCTGTATTGTCCCTTACCACCTTTACCCGTGTTGTAAACGAAGCGGCGATCTGACCGTCAGGTGATGCACAGATTTGGGTGGAAACTCCGGAAACGATTTTGTACAGTCTTACGGCATCTGTCGCTCCGGCTTCTCCGAACTGAAGGTAAAAACCATCAGGGTTTGTACTGAGATCAGCGGCCGTCGAAGTAAGATATACTCTTCCGAAATTACTTGAACTTGGTGCAAAGGTCTGACGAACCAATAATTCCCATTGTTTATTATCCAGGGAAGATAAATTGTGCGGAATTGACAGATAAGAACTTGCAGCTACGGTATTGCTTAGTTGTAATTCCTGGCTTGGGTTTACAATATAGGTCGAATTAGTACCGCTCCAAACAGGATTTGCTGTGAAATCTCCGTCGGAGAAATCATCCGTTACCTGGTTCCAGCCCAATAGAGGAAAAAGTAGTGTAAGAACAATGAAAAGTGTTTTCATATCATTAAGTCGGACTAAATATACAAAAGTCCGACTTTATGAAGAAGTAAAATTCAATAGTTTGGATAGAAATTTTTGACTACACTTTTATTGAACATGGCAATATTGCAATGTTTAAATTTTGCAATATTGAAATTTTGCAAAGATTATTTCAGTGTTCGCTCCGGAATTTGCTGATTGATCAACTTTTGAATAGCCTTCAAAGAAGCTTTTTCCTCGCTTGAACACATAGTGTATGCAACTCCGCTTGAACCTGCACGACCTGTTCTACCGATGCGGTGTACATACGTTTCTGCTACTTCCGGAATTTCAAAATTGATTACGTATTCCAATTGGTCAATATCAATCCCGCGGGATGCAATATCGGTTGCAATTAAAAAACTGACAGTACGATTCTTAAATCCTGCTAAAGCTCTTTCACGTGCATTCTGAGATTTATCGCCATGAATTGCTTCAGCGCGGAGTCCTGATTTTGTTAACTCACGGGCAACACGGTCTGCACCATGTTTTGTACGTGTAAAAACAATCGCATGAGAAATGTTTTCTGTTTTGATCAGTTGTTTCAGGAAATTGCGTTTATCAGCCTTTTCAACATAGTATACAAACTGATCAACAATTTCTGCTGTAGAAGAAACCGGGGTAACTCGTACGTTTACCGGATCAAATAAGATGGTTCCTGCAAGCTCCATAATAGTTGGAGAAATAGTTGCAGAGAAAAAGATGTTTTGTTTGTTTTTAGGCAAACGCGGAAGGATTTTTTTGATATCATGGATAAATCCCATGTCCAGCATACGGTCTGCTTCGTCCAACACAAAATGTGTGATCTTGGACAAATGAATATGACCCTGGTTCATCAAATCCAGCAATCTTCCGGGAGTTGCAACCAGAATATCGACTCCGGCATTTAACTGATTGACTTGCTTGTTTTGATTGACACCACCAAAAATTACCATTGATCTTAGCTTGGAAAATTTCCCGTAAGTTTTGAAACTATCATTGATTTGGTTCGCTAATTCTCTTGTAGGAGCTAGTACCAAACAGCGGATAGGTCTTTTTCCTTTTACCTGGCCATCCGGATCCAGATGTTGTAAGATAGGCAATGCAAAAGCTGCAGTTTTTCCCGTACCTGTTTGAGCACAACCAAAAAGGTCTTTACCTTCTAATAAACTGGGAATGGATTGTTCTTGAATAGGTGTTGGTGTAGTGTATTCTAATTCTTTTAGTGCATCCAATAAATGTGGAAGCAGGTTTAATTCATCAAATTGCATGAAATTGTTCTGTAAAATTGTCCGAACTGATTGTCACGTGTGGTGAACTTTTCCTCACTTCAAATCGGCAGAAAATGATTTTTCCAGTGCAAAGGTACGATATTCAAGTGAGAATGGATAATTGAAAATTGAAAAGGGGAATTTCCTCGTAGGTAGGAATGCTATTTCTTCTAAGTTTTACATTTTCAATTTTCAATTACTTTCACCTCAAAACAGTGAAATAAACTTATTTTTGTCAAAAATAGTTTGGTTATGAGAGTAGCAGTTGTCGGAGCAACAGGAATGGTAGGAAATGTAATGCTGGAAGTATTAAGAGAGCGGTCATTTCCCATTACAGAATTAATACCTGTTGCGTCTGAAAAGTCGGTTGGTAAGATGATCGAATTCGGAGGTTTGGAATTCCCGGTTGTGGATTTGGCTACTGCTGTAAACATGAAACCCGACGTGGCTATTTTTTCCGCGGGTGGTGAAACTTCACTGGAATGGGCTCCGAAGTTTGAGGCTGTCGGTACAACGGTGATCGATAACAGTTCGGCATGGAGAATGCATCCGGATAAAAAATTGATCGTTCCTGAAATCAACGGAGAGAGCTTAACAGCTTCTGACAAGATTATTGCGAATCCAAATTGCAGTACCATCCAGCTGTTAATGGCGCTCGCTCCTTTACATAAAGCTTATGGCGTGAAACGAGTAGTTGTTTCGACATATCAGTCAATCACCGGAACGGGTGTGAAGGCTGTTCAGCAATTGGAGAACGAACGCGCCGGTATTTCCGGGGAAATGGCTTACAATTACCCGATTGATAAAAATTGCATCCCTCATTGTGATTCCTTCCTGGATAACGGCTATACCAAAGAGGAAATGAAATTGACAAATGAGACGAAGAAAATACTGGATCCTGCAATTTCAGTTACGGCAACCGCTGTACGTGTTCCTGTTGTTGGTGGGCATTCTGAAGCTGTGAATGTAGAATTCGAAAAGGAATTCGATTTGGCGGATGTTCGAAAACTGCTTCATGAAACTCCGGGAATCACTTTAAAAGATGATCCGACTACCAATTCCTACCCGATGCCTCGTTTTGCCCAGTCTAAAGACGATGTGTTTGTAGGAAGGATCCGAAGAGATGAAAGCCAGGAAAAAACATTGAATATGTGGGTCGTAGCAGATAATTTGAGAAAAGGTGCTGCTACAAATGCGGTTCAAATTGCTGAACTTCTGATAAAGAAAGGGATTTTAGTGCCAATGACTGCGGGAACACACAATTAATCACTTCCATTTTCGTTATAGGCGTATGCAGAACAAAATTCTGGTTTTATTGATTTGTATTTTAACTTCGTATTCATGGAGTCAAAAGGCGCACAGACATAACGGCTGGTCGCGTTCTGAAATTGGCTTCATGGTTGGGGGAAGTTATTATATTGGGGATTTGAACCAGGCACATTTCAAGCGTACGAATATCGCAGGTCAATTGCTTTACCGTTATAATATCAATGCACGTTTGGCCTATCGCTTGAATTTCACATACGGGAAAATTGAAGCATATGACAGTGAACAGAAATTGGATTTCTATAAAAACAGGAATCTGTCTTTTCAATCTGATTTATTTGAATTCGGATCCGGAATCGAAGTCACCTATTTTCCATTTGAGATTGGAAACAGGCGGTATAAAGGAACCGCTTACTTGTTAGCTGAATTATCGTTAACAAAGATTAATCCGATGACAGATTATAACGGGACCATGACTGAACTGCAGCCATTAGGAACCGAAGGTCAGGGAACCGAATTATCTGATAGAGGAAAGTATTCAAGAATTCAATTGGGGGTTCCGCTTGCAGTGGGAGCCCGTATTTCTCTTACTCCGAATATCGGTTTAAATATCGAGTACGGGATCCGTTTTCTGTTTACGGATTATCTGGATGATGTAGGCGGATACCGCTATGCAGACCCTTTGCTTTTGGCTGCTCAAAACGGACCAACCTCTGCGGCATTAAGCAACAGAAGTTTGGATGGTAATCGTTTCGGACAAAGAGGAAACCGCGCTTCCAGGGATTGGTACACTTTCTTCGGAATTGGTCTGATGATCCGTATGGGCGGGAAACAAAGCTGTCCACAACCCAAATAGAAAAATCCAAATTATAACTTGCTTCGGTCTTAAATTCCAAAGTCTAGTTTAGAATCAAGAATCTAACTAACGTCAAAGCAAAGCCTTCATTCGGCATTCGTAATTAGTTCGGATAATAAGGCGAAATCATCAAATAAACCACACATTTAGGTTTCCTGACAACCACAACTCAGTCTGTATTTTTCTAATAGTTATATGCTGAGTATGAGGGCGACTGGTAAGGGGATTTATGTACTTAAAACAGGTAACACCAAAAGTTACATAAGAAAGTAACGAAAAATGAAATTTAGGAAATTGATTTTTAATAAGACAGCTATTCAAACCTTTGCGTTCTTTCACTCTTTGCGGTTAAATAAGGTAGGATTTATAAACCGCAGAGAAACAGAGAGCGCAAAGATTTAGAACTTACCTGTGTTAAATACATAATTCCCACTGGTAAGCGCCCTTAGAATCTGTGCATCTGCGGTAAAAAATGAGGAATGTTTTTCTTACATAACCTGCTCTTTTAATCAGCTTAGTCCAATTTAGGAATCAATTCGGATAGTAAGGCGAAATCATCAAATAAACCACCACTCCGCTTGCAGCAACATAGAACCACAAAGGCCAGGTAATTTTCGTCCATTTACGGTGCTTATCGTATTTTCCTTCCCAGGCATACAAATAAGAGAAAAGAACCATAGGAATCACAGCCACACTTAAGATAATGTGCGTGATCAATATTAAATAGTAAGCGATTTTGCTTGCAGATGACAGGGTCTTCAGCTCGTATTGTTCCAATTCACCGCTTCCGTTTAAATCACCATAAACCGTTGGATCGGAGGTCATATGATAAGCAATGTAACACAAAAGAAATAAAACTGATAGTACCATGCAAACTTTAATGATTGCTTCGTGCAGGCTGATTTTCTTTTGTTTGATGGCAACTAAGGCGACAACTAAAAGAATGGCTGTCAGACCATTGATACAGGCATAAATTGACGGCAGGAAATGCCAGTCATATCCTTCGATTTTTACTTTAAACAATGCTGCGACTACAAGTGGTATAACGATAGAAAGTGCAATAATCAGTTTGCGAATCCCATGTTTAGTGCTTTGAGTTGATTCCATATTCAATTTCTAATAATTTGCGTAGGTCTTTATTTAATTTATCGACCTCCCGTGTTTGAGTACCACGATAAACTCCTCTGACATATCCTTCACGGTCAACTAAAACCATCCCGTCACTGTGTGCAAAACCACCGGCTGCCATAGGGTCTTTATCCGCATGTACCATGAAATGCATAACTCCAAGACGGTGTGTTTTTGCTTCGTCACCGGTGAAAAAATGCCAATTGCTTGCCTGAATCCCGTTGTTTCGGATATAATTCTTTAAAACGTGTGGTTGATCGGTTTTCGGATCAATGCTGAATGACATAAACTGAACCTCCGAAGCAAGATCTTTAGTCAGTATGTTCAAGCGCTTCATTTGCGAGATCATTGGCGGACAAATACTCGGACAGCTGGTAAAGAAAAAATTGGCAATCCATACCTTTCCTTTCATAGACTTCGAGGTAATTACCACGGAATCCTGGTTCAGGTAGGAGAATGCCGGTATTTTCGGGAAAACTGTATCGATTGACTGCACACCATCCGTTTCGGAATAAACGATGTCGTAGTTCCCGAAATAGGGAAGGGCTTGCGGTTTCTTCTCTTCTGTTTTACAAGCGGAGAAAAGGATTAGAGCCAACGCGACATAGATTACTTGTTTCATTGTTCTTTCGCTTTCTTGAGTTTGAATGCTTTGATATCGTATTCTTTTTCCAAAAGTGCCATGTGATCACGCATCGTACGAATTGTACCTTCTGTTTTTCCAGGCAAGACCATTCTCAAGTGATTGCTTTTATCCGAAAGGAGCATCAATTCCTGGAAACCGAAACCGCCGAAGTATTTTTTATCTTCCTGAAGCAGGGTTTGACCATTGTGTTTGATGTTGTAAAGAGATTTTGCATCTCCTGAAAGTACCAGCCAGATAGAAGGATCAAATCCCTCTACGCGATCTCTTAACATGAATTCCACGTCCTTGATGTGTTTGTCGGGATTACCCGCCCCGTCTGTAAGAATAGAGATCAGTTTGACATGATGCAGTTTCTTTTTGTTTTCACGAAGCGTCTGGTAAATTAATTGATCCAGGTGCCAGATTGTTACACCGCAGGAATCCGGGCAAGAGGGTTGAATGGTAGTATAAAGTACAATCTGATTCTTAAAAGAGTCGTTGGTATATACCTTTCCATTCGCATCCGTTAAGGAGAATTTTGGAATTGCTCCGTAGTCATCCAGCTCTTTGAATTTGTGTTCGCAGCCCCGAGTGGAAATGAATATTAAAATAAGAGCCGGTCCGAATAAAAGCAGTAGTGCGAACACTGATTTTAACGAACCGGCCTTAGAATTTGACTTAGCCATTGGCTATAAATCGTTTAAGTGAAAACTATCCTCCGTATGTTTCCCAAGCTTGATGAACTGCATTAGCTTCAGTCAGAGCAATGAAAATAAGGTATATAACAAATATAAAATACGGAACTAAAATGCAATACTTCAATACTTTTCTTTCATCACCTAAGTGCATGAATACAAGTACAATGTAACCTGCTTTCAACAAAGTCAAACCGATGAACAGCAATTTAACTACCCACCAATACGGGTTGTCCTGGTGAACCATTGCACCTACGGCAACTTCAAATGCTGTAATTACAGTAAGGATCGCTGTTACTAACCAAATTTTACGACGAATCTTCTTACCAGCCTCTTCGCTATGGTGAGCATCTAATGAATATTCAATAATATCGTCTCTTTCCATGATATATCGTTCTAAAAAATTAAACTAAGTAGAAGAATGTAAATACAAACACCCATACTAAATCGACAAAGTGCCAGTACAATCCTGTTTTCTCAACCATTTCGTAATGTCCGCGTTTGTGATATGTTCCTCGGGAAACACCCAAGAAGATCAAAATATTGATCATTACTCCGGAGAATACGTGGAATCCGTGGAATCCGGTAATGAAGAAGAAGAATTGACCGTATTGAGAAGGACCGTATTCGTTGCTTTGAAGATCTGCTCCGTAAATGATAGCTCCTTTTTTACCTGAATTAACAGACTCCCAATATTTCACTTCAGCATCTTTTCCGTGGATCTTAGTTACTTTAGGTAATGAGTGCTCATTTCCGTCAGTTTTGATGATCAATTCCATATGCTCATCGTGGTGTTTTTTCCATGTAGCAACAGAACCGTCGTGAAGTGTAATTTTCCCGTCCTTCACTTGTCCGTTCATTACCGCTGTGCGGAAGTGGTGGAACAATTCGTCAGGAGTTTCTTTGATCACATCTCCAACTTTGTGGTGTTTTCCTGCCTGAACTACTGTAAAGCTTTCCAGATCTCCGAAATGACCTTTAACAATAGCACGGGATCCTGTATGTTCTCCGGATAGAATTTCAACGCTTCCGAAATGAGAACCGTGGATAAAGTGAGACCACTCCCATGCCTGGGAACCCAGGAAGAAGAAACCACCGATGATCGTAGCGATCATCCACTTCATAACACCTTTCTTATCCATTCGGTGACCTGCCTCAACTGCCAATACCATCGTAACCGAAGATACGATCAAAATAAAGGTCATTAATGCAACATACATCAAAGGATAACCGTGACCTAAGAAAGGTAAGGAGTCAAAAGTCTCTTCACCGATCGGCCAGGCAGCCTGTGTTGTGTGGCGCGTATAACCATAAGCAACTAACAATCCACCGAATGTCAATGCATCCGATACCAAGAAAAACCACATCATAAGCTTTCCGTAACTTACGTTAAACGGAGAAACCTTCCCGCTCCAAGCGGTTGCAGCGTCGACATGTGTTGTAGCGTGTCCAGCCATTTTATAATTTTTTGTGCAAGTTTAATGAATAAAAAGCAAAAAAAGCAACAAATAGATCCATAATACGCCTAAAAAATGCCAGAAAATAGCAAGAGTGCGCACAGGAAGAAAATTATCAGCAGCTAATTTACCTGAGAATGAACGAATTGAAGCTCTGAATACAAATATCAGCGTAACTAAAATATGTAATAAGTGCAAAAAGGTCAATATGTATAGATAGGAAGTGGCTGTATCGGAAGACGAATCCATCTTAAGCTGAAGTGGCGCGCTTAAAGGAATTCCTTTATAATAAAGGGTTCTGTCTTTGTAGTCCAGTTCCTGTTTCTTATAATAGATTTTAAAATCTTTTCCATATTTTCCAGCGTGGTAAAAATCGCCTCTCCCGTCACGAATATGCCAGGAAAATTCTTCCAGTCGAATCAGATCAACGCGTTTCAATTCAACAGTATCCTGGACAAAGAACTTTCCGTTCTTTAGGCTTACCGGTTGACTCTTATATAGAATAGTGTATTTGTCCAGACCACTAATCTTAGGATCTTTGACTTTTGTAATTCGCTCAAATTGTTTTGCAAAAGCGCCGATTTCTTTTTTCTGCTCTTCAGAAATAATTTTTCCGGCAATCAGGTAATCGTTTCCGTCGACTTCCATGTATTTCCCATCCACCTGAAGCTCGTAATACGTGCCGTAGCGCCCTTCGGAAACCGTGATTTTGGAAGACAGGAATGCCCCGTTCTGATAAAGCTCTTTATATCCTTTAAACTGGAAATATGCAAATCCAACTCCCAGGATAAAAGTTAGCGGAACAATCGTTTTCAAAATCCCTGCATTCCCTTTCTGAGCAGCTTTAATCCCAAAGAACAGGACGATACTGCTTAAAATGATTAATGCTGTGGAAATATAAAATGCCGGTGGGAAATTGTATTTGACCCAAAAAGTATCTCCTGCACTTACAATGTAACCTGAAGATAAACCTGCAAATAGCATCACGATGCTGAAAATCCCTACGTAAATGAGGTTTTTTCGCATTTTCTCCCGAACCTCGGGAGTTAATTCTTGATTATAATCGTTTTGTGACATATTATTTTAAAAAAAGTGTAACGTGTTCCCCAAGAGCAGCTTTAATTGCCGGAAGATTTCTGTCGAACACATATAAAAATTGAACAACTGGTAACCAGATAAAGGAGGCAAACATCAGTTTTCTGGCATCTGCAATGGTAAGGCTCAAGAAAAGTTTGTAGGCTTGAAGAAAAAATAAGATTGAACAAGTTCCTGCTACAATTAAGGTAATGTCACTAGTCCAGCCCATTAACCATGGTAATAAGGAAAAAGGGATCAATGCCAGCGAGTAAATAACTATCTGAAAAGCAGATCCTTTTGTGCGCCCATCCTTTGATGGTAGTAATGAAAATCCTGCTTGCTGATAATCATCGTAAACAACCCACGCAATTGCCCAAAAATGCGGAAACTGCCATACGAATTGCACAAAGAACAGAACTCCTGCAACCAAGCCTAGCTCTCCCGATTCCGTTCCTGCAACAACACCGATCATGGGTGGAAGTGCCCCAGGAAATGCCCCCACAAAAACCGCCCAGGTGGAAATGCGTTTCATTGGAGTGTAGATGAAAACATAGGAAACAAAGGCAGCCAAACCAAGAAGCATGGATGCCAGGTTCAACTCATGAAGCATCCAAAGACCCGGCAGTAAGCAAGCGGCTACCACGATCAGGCCTTCATTTACTGACATTTCTCCCATGGGAAGTGGTCTCTTTCCTGTACGGTTCATCAAAACATCCAGTTCCCGTTCCCAGATTTGATTGGAACCGTTGGAAGCAGCTGTTACCAGCAAACCACCAAGCATTAAGTAAGTCATTTCCAGTCCGTCATGACCTCCTACAAATAAATATCCGGAAAGGGCAGATAGAATAACAAGGGCTGAGAGTCTGAATTTGGTGAAATTCATGTACATCTTCACTTTTTTTCCGATACCCATAATTACTCTTTTTAAAGATTGTGCAAATGTACGCATCAAGTTGTGAAGTTGTACCCAACTCCAATCCAAAATTTCAATTCGGGTTTAAATTAGATTGATTTTAGATAAAGATTATTTCAAGTATTCTTAAAAATGAACCAAATGTTACTTCGTTCCCACCTCTTATTAATTTATATGTGTTTGATTTAACTTTAAAGATACCTTTGTTCTGTATCAGGTTATGAGTTTCTTTTTGAATACTCAAAAATCGGGTCATAGGTGTGTTAGTTTGAGGGAGGAAGTGGTAAGCCTCCCTCTTTTTTTTGTCAAAAATCCTTCATATTGAAAATCATCTTTTCATTTTGATAAGATTAACATACCAAGCCTAAGACATTACCGCTTCATACATTTCCTGAACATTCCTTTATTTATAAGTGGTTTCGGCTTCATTTCAGATCTCCCGGTTTCTTTTGGCATAAACTTCGTTAAACCCCCGACGGAATTAAATGCACGATTATGAAAAGGATACTGGTATTAACGTTGTTGGTTGTTTGTGCAGGGTTCACTATTCAATCATGTAAGAAAGACAATAAGGTCTCTCAGGGACAAATGGAAGTTAGAATGACGGATTCACCCGGGGATTTTGTAGCCCTGAATGTTGAAATCATGAAGGTGGAAGCGTATTTGGAGAATTCGGGCTGGGTTACTATCAATGAAAGCACTCAGGAGATTAATATTCTCGACCTGACCAATGGTGCAGAAGTTACCATTGCAAGCGCTACAACTGTTCAGCCGGGTACATACACCAAACTTCGGTTGACGTTTAGCGGCGAAAACAGTCTGTCTTTCAATGGTACAAATGGCCTCAACACGGTGAATTTATCATTTAGCTCAAATGTTTCTCACCAGGTTGAAGTCCCAATTCATTGCCAGGTAAACAGCGGAGTAACATCAAGTGTTTTGCTGGACTTCAATGTGGGCTCATCTGTTATTCAAGCAGGCGGAGGGTATATATTGAATCCTGTTCTGACTGAAATCTCCGATCCGGACACCGGGGTTCAGGGACATGTAAGCGGTACAACAAAAGCAGCAATCAGTTTAAGTAACGCATCGCACAATGCAAGCACTTACACAAACGCGAATGGATATTTTTTAATTAAAGGAGTTCCGGATGGAACCTATCTTTTGAAGATTGAGGCGAAAGGACTTGGTGAAGTGGTAGCATCTCAAAAGAGCATACAAAACGTAACGGTTTCTAAAGGCCAGATCAAAAGTCTAGGCTCGATTCAAATCTAAAGTTTTGTGTAGATGAAGGTTAACGAAAAAAGGATTTCAGCAATGGGATCCTTTTTTTATTACCTGATTTTTCGCTCGTTAAACAGGCGGCTCCGGATACCTAAACAAATCAGCGGATCGGTGTTTGATCCCATTTCTCCCCAGCTGTATTGCAACCCGGCCTGAAGATAGAGTTCCAATTGCAGTTTGTCCAAAGTCGTAGAGGCATTTGCCTGAAGTGAGACAGCACGTTGGGTAAGACCCTGACCTATTGTGTTTTCGAATTCTTTTGGATGTGAAGTGTAGCTTTTATAAATATCACCTCCGTAACTGACAGCAGAATCATCATATCCTTTCAGGTAGAAAGAGGAGAAAAGTGTTAATTGAAAGTTCCTGAATGGAATCCGGGCTGTTGCAATCAGTTCGGCAAAGTTGCTTCCCAGGTAATGACCAAGCGGCAGGCCGAGAGAACCGTTGTTTTGCCCTGAAGAAATATGCGAGAAAGTGTACGGCCGGACTAAATTTCCTTCGAAATGATAGGACCAGCGCTTAAACTGACCCTTGACTCCCAATTGCAGCCCGTATTTATTTGCCCACCATTTGGAACGTTTGGTAATTTCTCCCAATACAAACTCGTCCAATGGTAATTGAAAGTAAATACAATGCTTTTTGTTTGAAAAATAATAAGATGACTGCAGGGCGAGTAATACGTTGTCTGTAGAGCCCAAACTGTATTCCTGCGGACGGAAGAAAACAAAGGGGTTTAGGTATTCTACTTCATATCCGCGCTTGTAAGTGCTGTCTTTAGACTGGAAGATGACGGATTCCAAAAGCATAATATTGAAATTGGATCCGATATTCATGCTCAGGTAATGAGTGGTGTTGTATTTCCAGTCGCGGGTTTTGTTTGCCAGGTTATTTTCATGTAAAAACTGGTAGAGTAATCCGTATTCGAGGTTCCAGAAATTCACTCGGAACTGGACAAAAGGATTTGGAGCAACCTGGTCTCCCTGGATTAATGAACGGTAACCTTCACCAAAAAACTGGTTGTCAATTCCTGTACTGATGTGAAGCATGTCGTTCGGCGTATAGCCAATGCGCGTGCGGATATCTGTGAACCAAAAGGAATTCCGATTGTGTAAAGGAGAAAATGCCACGTGGGTTTGGGTGTAATCTTCTCTTAAGCTCCAGCCGGATGTAAGCTGAGTGCGGTTATACCACTTGCCCCATGTTTTTTCGAAATTGAAACCGATTGCGGCTCGGTAACTCACTGCGGTATCGTATTGAAAATAACTGTCACTTGCAGGTAAAATGGCAAAACTGCGATGCGAATTTTTCGCACTGAACGGAGCCTTAAAAATGTTGGTTTCGCTGGAAAGTGTGAGCGAGTCTGTCAGTGAAGGTGGTTGTGGTTTTCCGATAACAAACCGAATCGCTGGCTGAATGGAATGATGGATTGTACGTGAAGGTGCAATGTCAGACTTCAGGTTGAAGTGACGAATGCGATCAATCGTTCCTTGCGAATAACTTAGGAAAGCGCAAATGAATGCTGCTATGAGAAGTTGGATCCGCATCAGAAGTCGAAATAATGATTATTAAGTGCTGTTCGAATTCCTACATTGAACCAATAAGATTGTCCGTTTTGCAGCGGATGATTAACCAGGCGTAGTTTTGCAGCGCCGAAGATTTCTAATCCGTAAATGTGATTGAAGTTATATCCGAATTCCAGGTTTTCATAAAATACTTGCTGAATCGTACCTGAATGCAGTTCATATACTGGCAACAACTGTCTGTAATTATCGGACTGACTGAGGTAGAAGTTGGTGGATGAACTGATAAATAAATGATTCCATTCTGCACGAAGTCTCAGGATCACTTCATCTACCCCGGCTCCCATCGGGTGTCCGATCGGAAGATTGAAATTGCTGTAGTTGATCCGTGGATTGGAAGATCTGTAGGCGTTTGAAGAGGTGTGGTTGTACTCCAGGTGGACCAGGTAGTTGGGAGATTTGAATGGCCAGTAACGAATCCCGATCTGACCGACATCACTGGATTTGGAATACAGGTTTCTTCCGTATTGTCCGTATAAAAGGATTTTCCAGATTCTCCAGTTCAGATCCAGGCCTAAATAAGCATAGCTTTTTCCATTGATTCCTTCCTGGATTGTTGCAGCCCCCGGAATCGGAATATAAAATCCACCTTCAACCGCTTGTTTCTGGATAGAATCTCCTCGGGTCCAGGTTCCTCCCTCAATCAACCCTATTCGAAGATGTTCGGTCGGCTGGAAATAGATGGATCCGATACTTAAGGCTTTTCGTTCATACAATGCTTCACCGTTTGTTGCATATGGAATTCGGAGCATGTTTAGCCCTTGCATGCGGATCAGTTGGAAGTTCCATTTTTTACCTAATGTATAATTCACCCGGAAGTTCATTGTTGGAAGCGAATTATCGGAATAAATTACCGAACGGTAACCACTACCGACAAAAATCGGATTATTCCCCGCTGAAACGGATAAATTTTTTAAAACTTGCCATTGTAACATTCCTGTCGCATAAGCGTAATCAAATCCATTGGTCTTAAATGGTTTTGTACGTGCACCTCCGGGAATCACTGCATTGACCTGGTAGTAGCCGGAATCTGAACTATTCGGATAAAATTCCCCCCTGTTTGTAGCATATTGCTGAACGTAATACGGAAGAATCGCTTGATTTTCATAAAAAGACCCGGAGAAAAACACTTTGTCTTTCATGCTGCCTTCTATCCGGAGTCCACGGACATTCAAATATTGCCGCATACTTGTGTCTCCGCGTTCTGCACCCATTTGAATATCTAAGATCGGACTTACCCAAATGGCACCTTCTTTTTTAATGAGCTGAATGATTTCGCGTTGATAGATATAGTGTCCGACGCTTGAATAACGCAGCTTTTGTTCTTTTGTCGTATTGTAATAATTGACCTGCTTGTCGCTTACCGGAAAAATCGGTGCAAAAGATGAGTCAGTGAAGAAAGAAATATCTTTGAAGTAAGATTCGATGGGTAAAACACGGTATTGCTGTCCATAAATTATGGAAACCAGAAAGAATGAAAAATAGATATTTAAAAGTAGTTTCATTTATTCAATCGGTCAATGACAGCTTTTGTTTTCACTATGAAATAAGGATTGTATAAGTTTTCTTTATTGTAAACAAGCGCCTGCCCCGTTTCGGCATGTACGACCGTTCCGCCCAGAGCTTCTATGATTGCTTGTCCGGCGGCAATATCCCATTCCATTGTCGGTGCAAATCTCGGATAAACATCTGCTTTTCCCAAAGCTAAGTCGAAAAATTTTAAAGCACTTCCTTTTTTGATGAATTCCACTTCTCCGAAAAGTTCCTGCATGGATTGGTTGAATTGGAGATCATTTCCTGAATAATGTGATCTGCTTCCGGCAATCTTGAAGGGTTTGTTGATTTCTGTTTTAGGAGAAATTACTTTCCAGTTTTCAGTTTTTTCAAGATCATTAAAACCCAGTAAATTAACAGGGATATCTTTTCCGCCAAAGATAATTTCCTGTGTTGCCGGGGAAACAATGAATCCCAATACGGCTTGATTCTGATGAACAAGTGCAATGCAAATGGCAAATTCCCCGTTTTTTCGGATAAATTCTTTTGTCCCGTCCAGTGGATCAACAATCCAAACGGTATCCCACGATTTTCTAATTTCAAAGGGAGAGTTAATACTTTCCTCCATGATCGTAGGAATCCCTGTTTTTTCAAGCGTACTTTTGATAATTGAATTGGACAGAAGATCGGCTTGGGTGACAGGGCTTCCGTCTGCTTTCATCGAAGGATCAAAACCTGTTTTATAAATATGCATAATAGCTTCTGAGGCTTCAATACAAGCTTTAAGAACAAGAGGTATAAAAGTCCGGATCTCTGAGATAATCATCGGTTAAAAGTAGTGAGAAAAGGGAAACATTGAAGCTAAATTTAGTTGAAAGTGAAAATTAACTACATTACATAACCAGCACCATTTTTTCACCACAAATGCGCAGATATTTGAGGCGCTTACCAGTCGCCTCTGCCCATGTGAATAGAGATTAACCATTTACTTTTGCATAAAAAGCGAGTGCGGTAGCCGAGCTAATAATTTGTGCATTTGTGGTGAAACAGAAAAGCAGTATGATTCAAAATATGTTTAGTAGGTAGGCTAATTCCTTTTAGTACCATTTCTTGCTCAAATTTAATCGCCAGTTAATTTCCTATCTGTATCTTTGAATAAATCACATTCATATTACATGAATAGAAACAAAACATTCAAGAATATACCTGATTTCAAACTTTCTCCGACAGTTGATAAAGTTGGAGTGGAAGAACGGGTAGCCAGGTTTCAAACAAGAAGTATCAAGAACGAATCAAAAGTTCAGGGCTTGAAACTTGTATTGAATATGATTGACTTAACCACCCTGGAAGGGAAAGATACACCCGGAAAAGTACGCCAACTCTGCTATAAAGCTCAGCACTTACATGATCTTCAGGAAGGATTACCGACAGTGGCTGCAATTTGTGTTTATCCGACGATGGTTGCGGAAGCCAAAAAGGCACTGGGTAATTCGGGCATTAAAGTGGCATCGGTTTCTACGGCTTTTCCCAGCGGACAGTCGACAATGGAGATCAAGCTGCTTGACACTAAATTTGCAGTAGATAATGGTGCTGATGAAATAGATATGGTCATTTCCCGCGGTAAATTTTTATCCGGGGATTACAATTTTGTCTTTGATGAAATTGCAGCTATCAAAGAGGCTTGCGGCAAAGCACGGTTGAAAGTGATCTTTGAAACCGGTGAATTGGCATCTTTGGACCAGGTGCGCAGGGCAAGTGATATTGCCATGTATGCAGGTGCGGATTTCATTAAAACATCAACCGGTAAAATTCAGCCCGCTGCAACCATGCAGGTAACTTATACCATGTTGTGCGCGATCAAGGATTTTTACCGTAAAACGGGAGTGAAGGTGGGAATGAAACCTGCCGGTGGAATTTCATCTTCAAAATTGGCACTGCATAATTTGGTGATGGTGAAAGAAACCCTTGGGAACGAGTGGTTGAACAACGAATGGTTCCGCTTCGGAGCAAGTTCCCTGGCAAACGATGTGCTGATGCAATTGGTGAAACAGGAAACAGGGCATTATCAAAGTGCTGATTATTTTTCTATTGATTAATTTATTTCCCCCTTCGGAGGGGGACTAAGGGGGAGGATATGTCAAAACATAAACATAAAAAAACCGAAGCTTTCGACTTCAATGGTGGATGGGATTACAGCCCAAGTCCGGAAAGTACTGGTCATGTGAAACTGAAGGAACGTTACGATTTGTACATCGACGGGGAGTTTGTTGCACCGAATTCCGGGAAGTATTTTCAAACGACAAACCCGGCTACGGAAAAAGTGCTTGCGGAAGTAGCACATGCTGATGAAAGCGATGTGGATAAGGCTGTGAAAGCTGCCCGCAAAGCATACGAAAACGTTTGGTCCAAATTATCGGCGAAAGAACGAGGGAAATACATTTACCGCATCGCCCGCCTCATGCAGGAAAAAGCCCGTGAATTGGCTGTGGTAGAAACCTTGGACGCAGGGAAAACCATCCGTGAGTCCCGCGATGTGGATGTGCCGCTGGCTTGCAATCATTTTTTCTATTATGCAGGTTGGGCGGATAAACTTGAATACGCATTTCCAAACAGAAATGTAAGTGCTTTGGGTGTTACCGGACAAATTATTCCATGGAATTTCCCGCTCCTGATGGCTGCCTGGAAAATTGCCCCGGCTTTGGCAGCAGGAAATACGGTCGTTTTAAAACCGGCAGAAACAACACCGCTCACAGCCATGCTCTTGGCCGAGATCATTCACGAATCAGGTTTGCCGGCTGGGGTAGTGAATATCCTCACAGGTTACGGAGATACGGGTGCGGCAATTGTCAATCATCCGGACATCAATAAAATTGCTTTCACAGGTTCTACCAACGTCGGAAAGATTATCCAAAAAGCGGTTGCCGGAACCGGAAAGAAATTAACCTTGGAATTAGGTGGTAAATCGGCAAATATCATTTTTGAAGATGCACCGATTGACCAGGCAGTAGAAGGAATCGTAAATGGGATTTTCTTTAACCAGGGTCACGTTTGTTGCGCAGGTTCGCGTTTGTTCGTACAGGAATCTGTTGCAGATGAGGTGATTCAGAAATTGAAGGACCGTTTGGATACTTTGTATGTCGGCGACCCGCTTGATAAGAATACGGATATTGGGGCAATCAATTCCAAAGAACAACTGGAGACAATCCGGAAATATATTAAAATTGGTAAAGACGAAGGAGCAAGTATGTACGAAAGTTCGTGTGAGCTTCCAAAAAAAGGATATTTTGTTCGACCGACATTATTTACAGATGTGGCACAATCAAGCAGAATTGCCCAGGAGGAAATCTTCGGCCCGGTTCTTACGATTCAAACATTCCGTACAATCGATGAGGTGATTCAAAAAGCAAATAATTCACCTTATGGACTGGCAGCCGGTGTTTGGACAGACAAAGGATCCCGCATCTTCAATATGACCTCGAAATTGCGTGCCGGAGTTATTTGGGCGAATACCTACAATAAATTCGACCCGACTTCACCTTTTGGCGGTTACAAAGAAAGCGGATTTGGTCGTGAAGGAGGTTTACAGGGATTGGGAGCTTATTTGAAAATAGAACGATAATTATTGCATATAAATTGGGGAAATCCTCCCCCTCAGTCCCCCTCCAAAGGGGGAAGCGGATTGGATCTCTCCCTTCGGAGGGAGATAAAAGAGGGAGGAAAAACGAGATTCTATAAATTATGTCAAGATTGGAAATACTAAAAACATACAAGATCTTCATCGGCGGACAATTCCCAAGAACGGAATCCGGAAGGTATTACACTCCCTTGGATAAGAAAGGTCAGCCTTTGGCGAATATGTGTTTGTCATCGCGGAAAGATTTTAGAAATGCAGTAGTAGCAGCGCGAAAGGCTTTTGGATCCTGGTCCGAGAAAACAGCATTTAACCGCGGACAGATCTTATACCGAATTGCAGAAATGCTGGAAGGCCGTAAGACCCAGTTTGTGGAAGAATTGGTAAAACAAGGAAGTACAGAAGCAAAAGCGAAGCAGGAAGTGGAATTGGCGATTGATCGATGCGTTTATTATGCAGGATGGTGCGACAAATACCAGCAGGTTTTCAGTTCGGTGAATCCGGTGGCAAGCAGTCATTTCAATTTCTCGGCTTTGGAACCAATGGGAGTTGTGGGAATTATCGCTCCACAAACAAACGGCTTGATTGGCTTGGTGTCAACTATTTTACCTGTAATTGCGGGAGGAAATACCTGCATTGTTTTGGCTTCGGAGAATTTGCCTTTGTGTGCTATTACCTTTGCTGAAGTGCTTGCAACTTCGGATTTAACAGCCGGGGTAGTCAATATCCTGACGGGAACTGAAAAGGAACTGGTGGAACAATTCCACAGCCACATGGATGTGAATGCGGTAATTTACGCCGGTGGAAATAAAGAACATGCTTTGGCCATTGAAACAGGGGCAGACTGCAACGTGAAGCGTGTATTTGTTTATGCGAATGATTTTACCAAAGCAACAGATGAAAATCCGTATTACATAACTGACTTGCAGGAGCTAAAAACAACCTGGCACCCGATTGAGAATGTGGGTGGGGCGACAAGCAATTACTAAACCCGGGATAAAATGATCATTACTCAGCAGATAGAAGATGCTGTTTTGGGTTTCAATGCTATTTGGGTAGTAATTCATTTTAGCTATTTCAGCTTTTATTACAGCCGATACAGTGCCTGTTTCCATAAATTGAGGTCCATGGACCTACTCGAAAAGGCAAATTTATACGAACAGGAATTAATTGACATTACCAGGGAGAATACCTGGAAGAAAATCAAAAAACTGCAGCGAATATCTTATTTTCCAACCTTAGGAATTGCCGTTTTGCACCTTGTTGTTTTCTATTTCTATTGGGAACGGGAAATTTTTGGAGCGTACTACACCAGCGCATTTTATATTTTGATTGGTGGATTGGTCTTCATGTTTTTAGCAAATAAAACTCAGGGTGCACGAGTGCTTAGAGGGGGA
Organism: Fluviicola sp.; assembly: GCF_029266855.1. Lineage (GTDB taxonomy): Bacteria > Bacteroidota > Bacteroidia > Flavobacteriales_D > Crocinitomicaceae > Fluviicola. Next base: position 143,415 of record NZ_JAQSWB010000004.1, on the reverse strand, counting down.
AGAGGAGGAAGAGGATCATTCTTTAGGGGACCTTTTTGAAAAACAGACATATAAGGAAAATATCAACTTATGAATAAGCTCACGCTACTTCTTTTCATGTTCTCGGTTACCTTGACTTATGGGCAACAAAAAAAACTCCTAAAGTTGTTGGGATCAGATTTTCAACCTGTTCCTACAAGAACCAAGAGCCAGTATATGGAAACAAATACAGCTTGTCAAGCAGTATCAAGTACCACTGTATTTGGAGATACTTCCGGTATTGTTTATCAGAACGAATACATGCTCTTTCGGAATTATCCCAACCCTGCTCAATCATTATCGAATGCTGCACTGAGTTGTGTAAAATCCACATACGTAAGCAACGCGGAATACCTGGAATTTCAAAATTGGGTACGGGATTCAATAGCGAGAGAACACATTTACAATGATGTAGAATCCGATGCTATAGCATTGAAGTTCATTAATGTTAGCAAATCTGAATTGAAAAGTTTCAAATTTAATCTGGATGATAGGAATGAAAACAGATCAAGATATAATCTTAACTGGAAAACTAAATTCAGTTATGCAGATCCTGAATTCTTGCCATTTCTCTATTTCTTGTATTTACCCCCAAATGAACGTTTCTGTCACCGTAAAGATATTGATGAACGACATTTAAGATATATCTATATTCAATCTGTTCAAAAAAGTAAAGGGGAGTTGAAAAATTTTCATTCCAATATTCCAGTTATCCTATTCCAAGATTTTTGGGCAGCACAATCGGCTTCTATTAATGATGAATATTCGGTCTTAGGTCAGGTTTATGATCAGCTGCTTCCCACTCAACCGGCAGTTGGATTAACTGGGATGCAAGCCAACGCATTTTGTCATTGGAAAGAACTTCAACTGCAACAAGAATTGAATAAAAAACATTTGCCTTATCTTGTCCAGGTTACTTTGCCACTAGTAAGTGAATTAACTGCAAAATCTCCTGGTGCTCTCAGTGTTCCCCCAAAGGACTACACTCCAAACTGGAAGATCACAGTGCACGACTATCAACTATTTATGCATGCAGTTCGGGATTCTTTTATTACTGAAGTGCTATATGCTGAACTACCTGATTCAAAAGAGGCAACAAAATTGATTCAGTCAAAACCACTTTATTTTGATGAGGGTTGCTTGAAGTTTGTTAAATTCAATTCGGATAAAAGAGCTTCAAATCGAGAAGTGTTCGCACTGACCGAAAATGGTTCGATTCTAAAAAAACACAAAGAGGAGATTAAGAAAATTGAAGTTCGTAACAGCGACCGATTAGATATTTACAAGTATTATCGAATGGATATCAAATCAAAAACCATTGTTGGGAAGTTGGAGAATAGAGAGAGATATAACTTGGACGGACTTAACTTTGAGTTCTTACATACATCAGAGAAAGATAGTGTTACCAAGGAACCCATTGGAATGGATTTGAATCTTGATTATGTCAATATGTTAAGCCAAGGATCAGGTGTTCGGGGTCACGAAAAATACAGACGTTTCATTGTGCCTGAATTAGTTCAACTTACTCCGGGCATTCCAATAGAAAATCAGAAATCAGAAGATTTTATCCGGGGAATTAGCTACGAACAGGCGCTCGCATATTATCATTGGAAATATCCCATTTGGAAAGTCAGAGCAACTGATGACTGGCAGAAGTATGTTTATCCGGATGAAGAGCAATTCAAGAGAATTCAAAAAGGAGAGCAGGTGTTCTCTCAGCAGCACGAACTCAATTATCCGACGCCGGTATTTCGGTTTGTAGTAACTTTTACAGCAATGGAAAATTAAAAATTAGTTAAACACTGTTTTTTTAAAAGCCTCTTCTTTGGGGAAAATTGAAAAATTGCCTACTTTCCAAAGTAAAATGCAGGCATGAAAGACAACTTCTCACATAATTCCGGCGAGTATGCCCGATTCCGTCCTTCTTATCCGGAGGAGGTCTTCAATTTCCTGGAAACAATTTTAACCGGAAGAGAACGTGTTTGGGATTGTGCAACCGGAACCGGACAGGTTGCTGGAAAATTAGTAATGCTGTTTAATGAAGTGCAGGCAACCGATTTGAGTGAAAATCAATTGAAAAATGCGGTTTCTCATCCTAAAATCCAATATTCTCAGCAGCTTGCGGAAGGAACCAACTTCCCGGATCATTATGTCGATTGTATTACGGTCGGACAAGCCATTCATTGGTTCGACTTTGAGAAATTCTATGCTGAAGCGAATCGGGTCTTAAAACCAAATGGAATAATGGTGGTTTTGGGTTATGGAAATATCCAAACAGGTAATAAGGAAGTTCAGCATGTAATCGAAAAATTATACTCGGAAACGTTGGAAGGGTATTGGGATCCCGAACGTCGTTATGTGGATGAAGATTATAAGACCATTCCTTTCCCGTTCACAGAAATCGATCATCCCGGATTTAAGATCAGTCATTCGTGGAATCGGGAACAGTTGCTGGGCTATTTGAAAACCTGGTCCGCAGTAAAGAATTATGTTGATAAACACCAGATCAATCCGATTGATTTAATTCTCCCCATACTTCCTGCCTTTGATACAGTGGATATCACATTTCCCGTATTGATGCGTATTGGAAAAAAACCTGAAAACCAAACCAACGACTTATAAGCTTATAAAGCGAGGTTAAGCACTCACATATTTTTTCATCATCGGCGGAAAACCTTCAGGTCCTTTGTCGTTCTTCATTTCGAAGCCTGTTTTTTCATTTTGAAAAAATTTCACATATTTTTTCATTTTGAATAAAACGCACCAATCGCTTGGTATACCTGCATTCCAGCGATTTTTTTTATTCGTGGCACATCCATTGCCTTGGATTATGCGAACCAGAAAAATAATTAGTTATGGAAAAGATGAAATTAAAAAACCTGTTTATGATCGGGATGATGGTAGCAGGGTTATTAGCGACAACGCCTTCTTTTGCCGCAAATGAAAAAGGTTCAATCGAAGGAAACCGGTACTTGAATCGTAAAGAGTATAAAGACATGAAAGCTACCATGTCACGTATTGAAAAAGATCGGGAACGTATTGCGTTTCACAAATCTGAATTCAAAAAAAATAAAGAGGCAGGTTTAAAGATCGAATCACACATGAGTAAAAAAGAGCTCCGAAAAGCGAAAGCAGATTTAAAGAGAGACAAAAAATACTTGCGTATTGATAAGTGTGATTTGCACGCGGACCAGTCGGTAGCGATTCATGAAGCTAATTCGGAACGAAATGCGGTGAAAAAAGAATTGCGTTTAGCTAAAAAAGAGTTGCGTAAAGACATTCGACAAGAAAACACTGCCGATTTGAAAGCAGACGTTGCCTTGGTAGAAACTTTAACGCTTAAAGAACAGCAAAAGAAACAACAGGCTGAGGCATTAAAGGATGAGGTATATGCATTCTTTATTTACCTCGATGACGAAATTGATGAAGTTGTTTAATTCGTAGCAGATTAAACACATAAATCGGGGCTGTAAGATAGGGACAGCCCCTTTTTTATATTCTATATTTCGTGTTCTCAAATATATTTTAGAATGATCTCAATTTAAATTAAATGTAATTGGCAAAGAGAAAGTACATGGAGCAGGAACTCCTTTTCGGTATGCAGGCTTAAATTTTGGCATTTTTTTAACGCATCTGAAGGCTTCACGGTCCAACAGATAATCAACTCCCTTTACAACTTTGATACAAGTAATACTTCCGTCAGCCTCCACAATAAATTGAATATAAACTTTACCAACTATTCCTCTTTCAACAGCAGCTTGGGGATAGATAGCATGATCACTTAAAAACCGCGACAAGGCATTATTTCCACCTGGAAATTCAGGAACTGAATCTAAAGCGAATACATCAATATCTTTTTTGTCTGAACCGGTACATGTGATCGATTGTTCAGCTTTGAATTTGTCAAGAATTATTTGTTCTGCTTCCGGTGTAATGGTTATAAAGACGGATTGAGCGGAATTTTTTTTTGAAATGTTCAAGTCTTCGACATGAAGTGGAAGGAAATCTGGATGTTTGATCGTTAAAGGCCCTTTCTGCTCAGACGAATACTCAAAAAATCCTTCTTTGTCAAAATTGCCTAGAATTTGTTCATTATAATAGACAGCAAATTCAGTTTTATCATACCCATAATAGTCAGGATCTCCTCCCGACAGAACTAACTTGCCGGTTTTTTGAAGAAAAGCAGTAAAAGGAATAAATAAAAGGATAAAGGCAATTCTCATTTTACTCGTTTCAGCGTAAACGGTTCTCTATGAATAATATCACTCTTGTAATAGCTGTCAATTTTTTTGTCATCGATCGTTACTACATAGGTTTCAGTGAGTTCACCGGTTTCTTCGTCAAGCGTTGAGCTGGTATTTACTTCCGAAAAGTAGGGCTTTAATTGTTCAACGGTAACCTCCGCTTTTGCATTCATGGAATGAAGTTCGAGGTCTTTCCCTTTTTTAATGATCTTGAATACATTCAATACGGGAGCTTTACCCATACATAAATAATAGTTCTTTTTATGCTTTGTGATTGAAATAGAATCATTGATTTTCATGTGTGAATCTCCTTGACCGCTATTCAGAATTAATTCATCCGACTTGATCTCAACCATAGTTTTCATCTCTGCACCTTCCATCATTCCCTGGAAACTTTCAGGATAGATTAATTCATAAGTCCCCTGCATTGATTTTGGGAAAGTCCTTTCCAGTGTTCCTGGGGCGTTGGTAGAGGTAATAATGGTACAGGAGTTTAGAAAAATCAAAAATCCCGCAATGTATAAGGCAAATTTCATCGGATAATATTTTTGTTAAAGTATATAAATTAGTTGAATTAGCAGAGTCAAAAACCATACCCTAAAAATCACCTTCATGGTCACAGACGGGTTAAGTATGGATCAAGTATAGGTCAAGTATGGATATAGTATGAAGCATGTATGAAAGTGTTAAGCATTTAACAGTGTCCCGACCGCTTCAGATCAGGTTGTCTGCTCTTTGCTTTTGAAAATAAAAAACCCTGATCAATTATATCAGATCAGGGCTCTTATTTAATACTATTTGGAAATGATTATCCCACCAAAGCCTGGTATCCAGCTGCATCTAACAAACTGTCTACTTCACTTGGGTTGCTCAGTTTTACTTTGATCATCCATCCGTCTCCGTAAGGATCTTTGTTTACAGCTTCCGGGTTTGACTCCAATCCTGCATTAAACTCAATGATTTCTCCTGAAACCGGCATGAATAGATCAGAAACTGTTTTAACTGCTTCAACCGAACCGAAAACTTCTTCCTGGTCCATGGTTTCACCCACTGTTTCAATTTCAACATAAACGATATCTCCTAGTTCACCTTGAGCGAAATCAGTAATACCGATTGTTGCAACATCACCTTCAACACTTACCCACTCGTGGTCTTTTGTGTATTTTAAATTTGCTGGAATATTCATCTTGTTATTCGTTTAAAGTCTTTTTCTCGGTGCAAATGTAATTTATTTCAATTAAGAATACAGAATTCGGAATGAAGAGACGAAAAAAATCTTGGAATAGCTTCTTTACATTCTTCATCGCCTTTATCCTTGCAAGTATGATTCTTTACGCTTAGTAAACAACATCTTCTCTTCGAGACCAATTCTCACTTTCAACATTTTCAATTCTCCTCTCTATATTCTTCATTCAGAATTCTTAATTTTGAAACATGGTAAACAATGACCAACTCAAGGAAATTAATCAGCGCATTACTGCGATTGCAAACTATTTGAAAATTCCTGAAAAGGAAATGCAATTGCGTGAAAGTGAATTGAAAACACAAGACCCTGGTTTTTGGGACGATCCGAAAAAGGCTGAAGCTCAAATGAAAGAAATCCGTGGACTGAAGTTTTGGATCGAATCATATACACGACTGAAATCTCAGGCGGATGATCTGGAAGTATTGATTGAGTTTGTGAAAGAAGGCGCAGCTGAAGAATCCGAATGCGATGATGCGTACCAGTCCTTACTCACTACCATCGAGGAAGTGGAGTTGAAAAACATGCTTTCCGGAGAAGAAGATGCCCTGAGTGCTGTAATCCAGATCACTGCTGGTGCAGGTGGTACCGAGGCTTGCGACTGGGCAGGAATGCTGATGCGCATGTACATCATGTGGGCTGAGAAAAGTGGGTACAAAGTAAAGGAACTCAACTTCCAGGAAGGTGATGTGGCAGGTATTAAAACAGTAACCCTGGAAATTGAAGGTGAATTTGCTTTTGGTTACCTGAAAGGTGAAAATGGGATTCACCGCCTGGTGCGTGTAAGCCCTTACAATTCACAGGGAAAACGCATGACTTCATTTGCTTCGGTATATGTCTATCCTTCTGTGGATGATACGATTGAAATATATGTCAATCCTGCGGATATTACATTTGAAACTTTCCGTTCGGGAGGTGCAGGTGGACAAAACGTAAATAAAGTGGAAACAGCTGTCCGCTTGCGACATGCTCCTTCCGGGATCATTATTGAGAACTCCGAATCGCGTTCGCAGTTGGCCAACAAGGAAAAAGCCATGCAATTGCTTCGTTCCCAACTATACGAAATAGAATTGCGTAAACGTGCCGAATCAAGAGAACAGATCGAAGCAGGCAAGAAAAAGATCGAATGGGGATCACAGATCAGAAGTTATGTTTTGGACGACCGCCGAGTGAAAGATCACCGGACTGATTATACCGTAAATGATCCGGATAAAGTATTGGACGGGGATTTACTGCCTTTCCTGAAATCTTATTTGATGATGTACGGTAACTAGACTTCAAGACTTCAGGATATTAAAATTTTAGGACTTGATTTTTTCTCTTCCTACAAATTCAAGTCCTAACATCCTGATGTCTTAATATCTTAAAATCCTCTTTATGAAAACAATCATATACCACAATACCCGTTGCTCCAAAAGCAGGGAAGGTCTTTGTCTCCTGGAGGAGATGGGCGCAGATATTGAAATCCGCGATTATTTGATGGTTCCTCCAACATATGAAGAATTAGATGAATTATTAAAATTGCTGAAGGCAAAACCCCTGGATATAATTCGTCAGAAAGAAGAACTGTTTTTGGAAAAATATGCCGGAAAGAAGCGTACCAGGAAACAATGGATCCAAACGATGATGAAATATCCGATCCTTATTGAACGGCCGATAGTGGTAAGAGGAAACCAGGCAATAGTTGGCAGGCCTCCGATTCTCATCAAAGACCTGCTTCCTTAAATTTAATCTTTTATCATTCGTTCTTTGAACGTTCCTGATTGAGTAGTTACCTCCACAAGGTAAATCCCTTTTGGTAAGTCATTAACACTTAGCCAGGCTGAATTATTTTCCAATAAATAGCTTGCTTTAATGAATTGTCCGACGGAATTGTACAATTGGATTGTTTCAATTGTTGAGGAACTTTCGATCCTTGTTACAAATGCAGCCGGATTCGGAGCGATGTGAAGTCTTTTGTTTTCCAAATCATCAATACCTAATGCTGAGTTTGTATACTGAATGGAATCACACGAAAGACAACCACCGTTTATAGTTGTTGTCATAACGCAGCAGAAAAATTTATTGGAAGGATTGGACGCTCCGGGTGTATAATTAACAATTGTTCCCGGTCCCATATAAGGCATTCCCTGTCCTTGTCCGTTTCCGTCTGTCCAGTAGACAAATTGGTTCGTGATCAGAAATGGAGGCAATGATGAACTCAAAGTAATGGAAACCTGGTTTGAACCAACGATCGATGAGGTAAATTGTGAATAGCATGGAAACGGTACTTGAAGTGCTGCAGTGTCAGAAGAGCAGGTGGTACATCCGAGCATATCCGTCATGCACAATTGATAAATGACACAGCCGTAGTTGTTCTGAAGAGTTGCGGCATCTATCGTAATACTATCTCCTCCCGGACTGCTTGTGTAAGAAACCGGAATACCGTTTCCATCCGTTACAGTCCAGGAATAGCTAAAAGGTCCCGTACCGGTTTCATTGTCAGCATTCAGAATGTAATCGTAGGTGCTCAATAAGCTGTCATTTACTTCCACACTGCACTGCGCATACGAAAGAGAGAGGAATCCCAAAGTAAGGGAAACGCTAAGTAGTAGTTTTTTCATGTTTTATTCTTTAGTTGTTGTCTAGACGCTTTATAACGGGTTTCAGTTGCTTTCGCAGAATACAGGGAGTGCGGCATCTTTAAGCTCGCTAACCGGCATGTCAAGGAATCTTTTTCATTATCTTTAAAAAAATCAAATGATAAGGTTATGACACAACGGAATTATGAAACAGTGACTGAAGCAGTTAACGATTTAAAAAAACGCGGATATTCAGCCGATTTGTCTATAGAAGCGGATAAAGATTGCCTGGTATGCAAATCTACTGCCACACAATTATCACCGGAAGATTTTACAATTGATGAAGTGTATCGCTTTGAAGGGATGACAGATCCGGGAGACGAAATGATTGTCTATGCTATTTCCGCGAATGACAAGAATATAAAAGGAATTGTGGTGAATGCCTTTGGAATGTATTCCAGTTACAGGGCCTCAAAATTAGTTGAGCATCTTACAAAGCATCACGACTAGAAATTCTCAAAGAATTCCTGAAAAATTTGAATGTTAAAATTAATTCCTGATTGAGCAAAACCGCCTGATAATCGGCTTTAAAAGTGAGTGCACGAAACACTTATTGGAAAAGCAACGCTATTTTTGATTTTTTACAGGCCACATCCCAATCTTTACCCTAAATTTGCACCGAATTATTTCTGGAATAATTTAGTTGGTTTAAAAACTTTTAAGAAAGATTTCCGTAACGCTTACGCTGAAGCGAAGGCGCGGAGGAGTGCAACGTGTAGCGAATGAGAACAAAGTACATTGACCTTATCGATCAGACATTTGATTTCCCACAAGATGAGTTTCACTTGAGAGAAGACCGTTTGATGTTTCATGGTATCGATTTGATGCGATTAATTGAAGAATATGGCACGCCATTGAAATTCAATTATTTACCTCAGATTTCTCATAATATTCAGCGGGCCAAGGGTTGGTTTCGGGAGGCAATGAATAACCTGGGGTATTCCGGTAACTATTATTATTCTTATTGCACGAAAAGTTCTCATTTCTCTTTTGTTTTGGATGAGGTTTTAAAGAACGACGTTCATATTGAAACTTCTTCTGCATTCGATATTGATATTGTTAAAAATGTTCTGAATGCGGGAAAACTAAAAGAAGGAAGCTATGTGATCTGTAACGGATTCAAACCTCCCAAGTACATCCAGAACATAGCAGATCTGATCGAAGATAAACGCCTGAATATTATTCCTGTAGTTGATAATACTGCTGAAATACATGATTTGATTGCAGCAACCGGTGAAAACGAATTAAAGATCGGGATCCGGATTGCATCTGAAGAAGAACCGAAATTTGAGTTTTATACCTCCCGTTTAGGAATCAGATACCGGGAGATCGTGCCGTTTTACAAAGCATTTATCCAGGATAATCCGCGGGTACAAATCAAAATGCTTCACTTTTTCATCAATACGGGTATCAACGATACTTCCTATTACTGGAATGAGCTGACGAAATGTTTGAGAATTTACTCTGATTTGAAAAAAGTGTGTCCTACTCTGGATTCATTGAATATCGGCGGTGGCTTCCCGATCAAAAAGTCCCTGGCTTTTGATTTCGATTATGCATACATGGTACGTGAGATCCTGATGCAGGTAAAACGTGTTTGTTCGGATAACGACATTCCGGAACCGAATATCTATACTGAATTCGGATCGTTTACCGTTGGAGAAAGCGGTGGTGCAATTTTCAATGTACTGCACCAAAAACAGCAAAATGACCGCGAAAAGTGGAATATGATCGACAGTTCTTTCATGACCAATCTTCCGGATACCTGGGCAATCAACCAACGCTTCATTATGCTGGCAATCAATCGCTGGAATGACGATTATGAACGCGTACTTCTTGGTGGTCTGACCTGCGACTCAGATGACTATTATAATTCGGAACAACACTCGAATGCCATCTATCTTCCGAAGTTCGACAAAAATAAACCGCTCTATATTGGATTCTTTAATACTGGCGCATATCAGGAAACGATCGGTGGCTACGGAGGCCTGAAACACTGCCTGATTCCGGAACCGAAACACGTGCTTATTCAGCGTGACGAACATGGTAAAATCGTATCGGAACTGTTCTCTGAAGAACAAACGGCTGATGACTTTATGCGGATTTTAGGTTATCGTCCATAAAGCCTGCTAAATCGAATTAGTTATTTTAGTTCTAGGATTTTAGTTCAAAATGTTGTAATTTCCTAGTTGACTGGGGTTTAAAGGTAATTATTTCAGTATCAAACGCTTTAGTAATTATTGAATTGCTAATTCGAACAAAAAGAGGAATTAATTCAATTTAAAACAGGGTTTACTAAAAGTTTACAGTATTTTTGCACTCTCTTTTAAGAAACGTAAACGAAAAATAACAAACAAGGTAAGAATGACGACACATATTCAGACCATTTACACCGAAGACAAGACACCGTTTGCTGAAACAGTCAACTCCTGGTTAGAAGGATTGGGCTTCCATGTTTTGCCATTTCAGGAGAATGATGAATTGACCGAAAAAATCGATGCTGTTGTTATTTTCCATGATAATCACAACTTCGATAAACGAACTGCCGAATTGCGCGATTTGTTTGAAGTTCATCAGGCACCGATTCACAAAATCGATTTGAGCGGAACAATGAACGTTGCTTTATCTCATTTGTCTTTGTTCTTCGACCGTACAAAATGCAAGGATGTTTTGTTTATCGGTAGTGAAGGAATCAAGGATCATCCGAAAATGGAGATTTTCAAAGAGAAGTGGAACCTTTGATGAATTATCAATGATGTAATTATCAAGCACTTGATTCCTTGATAATTGACTAATTATGGAATTGATAATTACTTCACGTAATCCTGTTTCAATACCAAAACGTACTGATCGCCATCCAACTTTGAGTATCCTTGTTCGTAACAGAAAAAATAAGTATTCCCTTTCTGAGTTTGGTAGGTATTGGTAAAGTAGTGGAAATTGAACCCTTCTTCAGCCAGAGTGATGGCATCTACCGTTCTTTTTCCCGTAGGATTTAAACCTGCCAGGATCCGCCGGTTCTTGCGTAAAATATTGTTAATACGCCTTACATATTTAGTGGCATCTTCATTCAACCTGTTATTATAGGTGTTTCTGCAATAATCGGAACAAAACTTTTGATCCTTCCGTCCACTCAATTTCTGTTCACATTCCAGGCATTTACGTTCTAACATCTTATCCAGTGATTTCGTTAATTGAAACGGAAAAATAGTCGATTTATACAAAAGAGAAATAATAATCCCAAAAATTATTGATTACTAACTCTTTATAGGATAAGTTTGTGTTATAAACACTACTTATGATGAGAATTTACTTTTTACTGTTTTTGATTTGCCCTTTTCTGTCTTTTGGTCAGACAAAAGAAATTGCATTCTCCGAACTTACTGTCGGTAGCGGAATGTATTTTGGAGCTGTGATGACCACTACAGATATCACTGTAACCGTTCAGGGTCCGTCGGATCGCTTTTTGGCGTTTGGATTTGGAACCGGCATGGCTAATGGAAATGATGCAATTATTTGGTCGACTCTGGGTACTGGGGCCGCACCGCTTCAACTGCGTGATCATCGCATGATTGGGCAGGGAAATGAACCTACGGTTGATGCGCAACAAGACTGGACGATTATTTCCAATAATGTTTCCGGTGGAAACAGAACGATTGTAGCGAGTAGAGCTTTAAATACAGGTGACGCAAATGATGTCGTATTCAATTTTGCAGCAACTACTCAAAATTTATTTTGGTCAAAAGGCCCGGGTGCAACAACTCAATTACAGTACCACGGAGCAAGTAATCGTGCAAGCGGGATCGTGCGAAATTGGGTCGTTCCGGATGTCACACCTCCTGCGATTTCAACAACAACTCCTGCAGACAATACAATCGGAGCAAATGTTTCGACAAACCTGACGATTAACTTCTCGGAAAATATCTCATGGGGAACAGGATCACTTATTCTTTATGATGGAAGCAACAATGTTATCCAGACAGTTTCCAATGGGAATCCCAATGCAACTGTTTTCGGATCAACATTTTCTTACAATCCGCCAAGTAATTTGCTTCTTAATACATCGTATTATATTCAGATCGATGCAACGGCTTTTAAAGATGCAGCCAATAATTTCTTTGCAGGAATTTCTGACAATACAACCTGGAATTTCAACACGAATGATGTAACTCCACCGGCCCTGACCGTGGCCCCGTTTGTCCCGGCAGATAATTCCGTTGAGGTTGCGCTTACAACTCCATTGTCACTTACTTTCAATGAAGCTGTTCAGGCAGGCTCAGGTGAGATTCAACTTTATAATGCGGCAGGAACTTTAATTGAAGCTTATGATGTGCTGACCAGCCCGTTAATTTCATTTTCAGGATCGGTGGTGAGCATCAATCCAACGGATTTGATCCTGAACACAAGCTACTATATACATGTTCAAACCGGGGCAATTAAGGATATGTCAAATAATAATTATGCCGGATTTGCGAATAATACGACCTGGAATTTCAATACAAATGATCTGACTGCTCCCCTAGCCGTTGCACCGTTTTCACCTGCAGATGAAGCAGTAAATGTTCCCGTTGCCGGAAACTTCAGCATTTCTTTTACAGAAGATGTACAGTTTTCTTCCGTGGGTGTGATCGAAGTGTATACTTCTGCGGGAACCTTTGTTCAATCTTTTGATATCCTTTCTCCTTTGCTTACCGTAAGTGGGTCTACAGTTCAGTTTTCCACTACAAATCCCTTAAATGAGAGCACATCCTATTATGTTTACATTGAACCGGGATTCATCGAAGACCTAAGTGGAAATGACTTCGCAGGAATTACAACGAATACTTTGTGGAATTTTACCGTAGGGGATTTCACCGCACCGACCATTGCAAGTTTGAATCCGACAGATAACAGCACAAATGTGGCTTTAAATACAACACCGATTATCTTTTTCAGTGAGTTTGTAGTACTCGGTTCGGGAAGTTATTTCCTGGTAAATGAAGACAATGCTAGCGTTGTTGAGTTTAGTAGCGTTTTAGGTAATATTAGTGCAACTGCTAATTCAGTAGAATTGAATCAACCGGGTTTGACTTTAGGTACTCACTACCATGTTTTAATTGATGGTGATGCAGTGGAAGATTTGGCGGGGAATGCTTTTGCGGGGATTTCAGATACAACCGCATGGTCATTTACTGCGACAATGGTTAACGGATTGCAGGAGTTAGCTATGAATAAGTATTCCTGGACCGGAAAAGAACTGATTATTCATTCTCCATATTCCGAAGGACAGATAACAGATGCAAGCGGAAAGTTGATTCGCAGGATCAATTCTAAGAAAACGGTATTGGATAATCTTCCGGCTGGAATCTATATCGTACAGATTCAGCAGGATAACGAAACGTTATTCTTTAGGATATATGTGGATTAAATCGCTGGTTTTTCTTGGCTCCTCCCTGGTGGTTGGAGCAAATGCACAGGCCCAGGATGTTTTTGAATCTGCCCGGAAAGGAGACATTAAACAGCTCAAAAAACTGATTGAGCTGAACAGAGATACCATTAATAAAGTAAATCAAATGGGCTTCGATCCTTTAATGATTGCTTGTTATCGCGGACAAACAAAATGTGCACTTTTTTTGATTAAACAGGGAGCAAATGTAAACCGTCCTTCAGAAGAGGGAAGTGCTTTGCAGGCTGCTTGTTACCAAAACAACACAAAGCTCGCAAAAATGTTAGTGGATAAGCATGCAGCCTTGAATACCCAGGGGCCGGACGGAAATACGGCATTGATGTATGCTGTTTTGAATCAAAATCTGAAACTGGTAAAGATTCTGGTTGAAGCAGGTTCCGATCTGACCAAAACAAATAAGGACAATCAAACTGCTTACTCCCTGGCAATGTCCCTGGCAAATACCGAAATTCAGAAACTGGTGAAAAGCCATCGGGAATTGGGGTATCTTGACCAGGGTGTGCTTAACATAAATTAACAGCATTTGTAAAGCCCAAAGAACATTCTTTCACATATTTGCGACCTTAGGCTAAAACTATGACGAACATACCTGATTTATCTCCTTCGGAGCAGTTGCAAGTGATTGCAAATGAAATCAAAACAGAAGGACTGAAATACGATTTATTGCGTCGTGAGATCGGAAAAGTAATTGTGGGACAAGAGAACATGGTTCGAAGTCTTTTAATTGCATTACTTGCGGACGGACATGTATTATTGGAAGGTGTTCCTGGATTAGCAAAGACTCTTGCAATCCGCACACTTTCAAGTGCCGTTTCCGGAGAGTTTTCACGGATCCAGTTTACCCCTGATTTGCTTCCCGCTGACGTTACGGGAACTTTGATCTATCAACAGAAATCGGAACAATTTGCCGTTAAAAAAGGACCGATTTTCGCCAATTTCGTCTTGGCAGATGAGATCAACCGCGCCCCGGCAAAAGTTCAGGCAGCTTTGTTGGAAGCAATGCAGGAACGCCAGGTAACAATCGGAGATTCAACATACCAGTTGCCGAAACCATTCCTGGTACTGGCAACTCAGAACCCGATCGAACAGGAAGGAACTTATCCCTTGCCTGAAGCCCAGGTAGACCGTTTCATGCTTAAAGTATTTATGGGTTATCCTTCCAAGCAGGAAGAACAGTTAATATTGCGCTCCAATGTAAGACCTGAAGGATTGGAAAAAATCTCGCATGTCATGCATCCGGAAGACCTCTTAAAAGGAAAACATTTAACCCGTTCCATTTATCTGGACGAAAAGGTGGAACGTTATATTGTAGATATTGTGGACGCAACACGTAATCCTGCAAACGCCGGAGTTTCCGAAATTTCAAAATACCTTCTTTACGGAGCATCTCCCAGAGCATCTATTAATTTGGCTTTGGCTGCAAAAGCAAATGCTTTTCTTGAACAGCGTGGTTTTGTAATCCCGGACGATGTTAGAACTGTCGCAATGGACGTACTTCGCCACCGGGTAGGTTTGAATTATGAAGCAGAAGCTGACGGAGTTAAACCGGAACAAATCATAGAACGTTTATTGCAGCGCGTAGAAGTTCCATAAGCGATCATGGATAAAGAAGCCTTACTGAAGCGCATTCGTACCATCGAGCTTCAAACTCGCGGTATGACCGAACAAGTATTCGCCGGACAGTATCAGTCTGCGTTTAAAGGACGTGGTATGTCTTTCAGTGAGGTCAGATCTTACCAGGTAGGAGATGATGTAAGAACAATCGATTGGAATGTTACTGCCCGTTTCAGGGAACCCTTCGTGAAAATCTTTGAAGAGGAAAGAGAATTGACAGTTCTTCTGATTATCGATGTTTCAGGTTCTATGTATTTCGGACAGGGGAAGGACTCGAAGATTTCATTAGCTGTTGAACTGGCTGCAACTTTAGCCTTCTCTGCGGCTAAAAAAAACGATAAAGTCGGTGCTATTTTTATTTCGGATGAAGTTGAATATTACGTTCCACCTCAAAAAGGTTTCGGACACGTTCATTTCATCCTGCGGAAACTCATCAATCTCAAACCGAAGTCCGGAGGAACAAGTTTGGATATGGGCTTGAAATATGCGCGCAATATTTTCAAACAGCGAAGCATTTGTTTCGTGATCAGTGATTTTTCTCAGCTGGAATTAAGTAAGGAAGGATTTGCAAATACAGCAAGGAAACACGACTTGGTTGCTCTTGGTGTAAGTGATCCCGGAGAAGCAAATTTGCCGGATGTTGGATTTGTACGCTGGGTAAATGCTGAAACAAAAACTACCAATTGGATCGACAGTTCTTCTGCTCAGGTAAGAAGAGATTATCAAAAGAATTTTATCCTCCGGAAAGAAAAGAACGAAACGTTTTTCCTGCAGTTAGGGATCGATGCCGCATTTTTTGAAGTGGGAGATCATGTTTATTTGCCTTTACTTCAATTATTTAAACGCCGAAAATGAGAATACTTTTGTTCATAATAGCATGTTGGTGTTTTGGAGCAGGATTTGCACAAACAAAACATGTGTATTGGGCGGAAGACTCAGTCCGTATCGGAGATAAAGCGCGATTAACCATTTTGATTAAAAATAAACCTGCCGGATTCGATTATAACCCGATTTCAGACATCTTTATTTGCGAAGTTATTCACAAGGGAGAAACACTCTGGAAGCCAGGTGGCGAACTGGAGATCGAATCGTTTAGAGACACAAACTATACGCAAAAAGGGGTCAAATACTGGAAAGGGGTTTATACATTAATTGCTTGGGATTCTGCTAAATACCGGCTGCCGGATTTGTGGATGACTTGGAAAGATTCCGCTTTTTCATTCCGCGCACCCAATTTATACGTGGGTTTTGTAAAGAAAAAAGTAAAAGAAGGAATTGATGAGATCCCGATTGAACCGGAAAATGATTATTGGATCTTACTTAAAAAATATTGGTGGGTTCTAGTACTTTTAGTTGCTGCAGTTGTAATCGCCATTCTTTGGAATAAACGCCGAAAAATTCAGAAAACGGAAGAATTGAGTTTAAGGGAACGAACCTTACTTGCAATTCAGCAGCTTCGGAAGAAGGAAGATTGGCTCCATGGTAAAACAAAATCACATTACGTCGGTTTTTCTGCAATATTGAAAATGTATTTAAGTTCAAGATACGAACTGAACCTGATGGAACGAACAACCCATGAAACAATCTCTTTATTAAAATTAAAAGGTCTTGATTTTAATATGATCAAAAGAATTGAAACTCTATTGAGAGAGGCAGATATGGTAAAGTTTGCCAAAATGGAATTAGATGACATGCACATTCGATCCAGTATGTTTCGTTTGGAAGAAATAGTAACAGAATTAAGCCCCTTGGAAATTCCGGAATGAGTCGCTACTTCAATATATGCTTTTGGGAATATGACTTCTACAATCCACACATGCTTTGGTTCTTGTTTGCTATTCCTGTCATGTTGTTTTTCTGGGAATATTTACAAAAAAACCGTGTTGGCCAACTGAAATATGCCAGTTCCGAAGCGGAACAATTGTCCTATTCGCTTGGCTGGATACGTTACATCAGGTGGGGAATAAATACCTGTTATGCACTGTCAATGGCCTGCCTGGTTTTGACATTGGCCGAACCTTACAATACATCCATTGATCCGCCGAAAATTGATTATAAAAATGGGATCGACATCATTTTATCTATCGACGCTTCCGGGTCCATGTTGGCGCAGGATTTCGAGCCAAACCGTCTGGAAGTGGCAAAACGGGTCGCAAAAAAATTCGTGGATTCGAGAAAAGGAGACCGTGTAGGTTTGGTGGTTTACGAAGGTGAGGCCTATACTGCTTGTCCCGCAACATTGGATTACAAGTTATTAAAAGAACAGATTACGGCAATCGAACCTGGGTATCTGGAGCCCGGCACAGCAATCGGAAGCGGTTTGGGAGTTGCGGTAACAAGACTGAGAAGCGACAGTTTACCATCCAAAGTAATTATTCTTTTGACCGATGGAAGCAGCAATACCGGCCCGGATCCTATGGAGGCAGCGGAATTAGCGAAGCAAAAAAAATGTAAAGTGTATACGATAGGTGTGGGGGCAAATGGAATGGCGCCAACACCTGTCTCAACCCCTTTCGGAGTAATTTATCAGAATCTTCCGGTAGAAATCGACGAAGGTATTTTGAAAGATATTGCCGAACTAACGAACGGAAAATATTTTCGCGCCCAGGATGAAAAATCACTTGAAAAAATTTATGCCGAAATTGATAAATTGGAAAAACGTAAAATGGAAGACCAGCACTTAGGTATAGAGCCCCCGCTGACCTTGTTTCCATTCTTTATTTGGAGTATGTTGTTCTCCGGAATAGCCTGGGGAGTTCAACGTTTGAAATTCAAACTGGATGATTGAAGAAACGAACACATATAATCGCCTGGTGAAGCTTTTACTTCTTTCGGAGGGAATTTGGTGGACGCTTGTACTAATAGCCTATGCCTTCGTTCCTTTGGATCGTTTGGGTATTAAGCTGCTTCACACTGAAATGCTTGGTTTGTGGATTGTAATTCCGGTTTTAGCATTGTTATCCTGGATTCATTGGAATTGGAAAGCGAAGATATACAAGGAATATTCCGGGTACGGTCATACACGGATGTTGTGGGTGAAATTTGAGCCTGCAAAGGCTTTTCTTCATTATTTTTTATTGAGAAGCACTTATTTCTTCATTGTTTTGGCTATGGCACAACCCGTTGCCGGATCCAGGAAAGTGAACGGTTCCAAGCGTGTGCTTGATTTGGTGATTTGCCTGGACATCTCAAATTCTATGAACACCAAAGACATGGGCGGTGGTGAAGTAAGCCGGTTGACGGCTGCGAAACAAGCTATCGGAGAGTTATTGAACCAGTTAAAAGGCGAACGAATTGCAGTTGTGGTTTTTGCCAATGATGCATACACACAGCTCCCGCTTACAATGGATTACGGAGCGGCAAAATTGTTTGTTCCGGATATTGAAACTTCCATGATCTCGGACCAGGGGACAAACATCGGAAGGGCTTTGGAAGTCGCCCGGGAACAATTTAAAGATACCGAATCCGGAAAGGCAATCTTAGTAATAACAGATGGGGAGGATCACGAAGCGCTTTGGAGAAAACAATTGGAAGAGCTGAAAAAGCAGCAGGTCGAACTGGCTTATCTGGGACTGGGTTCAGGCAAAGGTGGTCTCATTCCAAATAATCCTTACGATCCATCGGAAGGTTACAAACGGGAAAACGGTCAGGCAGTTGTGTCAAAAATTGATAAAAAAGGATTGACTAAAATGGCTTCTGAATCCGGAAGTATTTTAGTAACTTCCGATAGTCCTTTCCCCAATATCTATGATATCGCAACGAATTATAAGAATACGAAAAATAAGCAGCTGATGAAAATAGAATTTAAAGTAGATAAAAACTATTTTTATATCCCTGCAATATTGGCATTATTGTGTATGATTTGCTACTTCTTTTTACCGATCATTATTAATCCGAATAAGTCATGAAAACTACGTTAATAATCATTTCGTGTGTTCTGACTTTCACCTCTTTCGGACAGGAATGGAAAGATACACTCAACGAAGCCAGGAGGTTGTACAAAAAAGGAAACTACAAAGAAGCGTTAAAGTATTATAAAAGAGCCGAAAGATTAGCGCCAAATGATGTAGATTTGTCACAGGAGATTGGTCAAACTGCATACCGTGCAAATGATTTTGGTACAGCTGCAGAAAACTTTGAACGTCAGGCAAATAATGCTCAGAACAAAGAAAAAGAGATCAGTGCCAGAACAAGTTTGGGAGAATCCCGTATGAAACAACAGGATTTCCAGGCAGCGATCGACGCGTATAAAGATGTTTTACGCTTGGATCAGGATAATGAGAAAGCAAGACAACGATTAGTTGAGGCAAAAAGATTATTGGAACAGCAAAAAAAGGAACAGCAAAACAAAGAAGACAAAGCGAATAAAGAACAGAACAAGGACAACCAAAATCAACAGCAAAATAATAATCAACAGAATCAGAATCAGAATCAACAGAATTCAAAAGATAAACAGCAGAATCAAAACCAGCAAAATCAACAGTCGCAACAACAAAAAAGCGAACAGAAAAAACTACAAGACAAAGAAACCGAGCGCAAACTCGATGAGTTTAGCAAGCAGGAACTGAATACAAAGAAAAGATTGGATGGTTCAAAAGGTACTACAGGTGGTAAAAGAGCAAGAAAGGATTGGTAATCAATGGCAATTGTTATTGTTTTTGTTCACGTTTGTGAGCCAGGTTTCTATTGCTCAAAAACCAGTAGTTGCACTTACTTCCGATAAGAAAGAAATCGGGACCAATGAACACCTGAATTTTACCGTAACCGCGAATGTGGAAGGTTCAATGAAAATTGATTTTCCTGTTGAGTTTGAAGTGGATTTTGGTGTAATGCACGGGATGGAACAGAAAATGGATCCGAGCGGAAAGATCAAAACATACTATTACATGCAGCAAACGGGAACCTTCAAAAAAGAAGGAACCTATTCATTTTACGCTTATACAACTTATAGAAATAAAGTTTACCGGTCAAATAAGATCACTATTAAGGTCAATGAAGCTTCGGTTGAAGACAATAAAGTAAATTCAAACGACC
The DNA here is from genome assembly GCF_029266855.1 of Fluviicola sp. GTDB lineage: Bacteria > Bacteroidota > Bacteroidia > Flavobacteriales_D > Crocinitomicaceae > Fluviicola. Next base: position 123,195 of record NZ_JAQSWB010000004.1, on the reverse strand, counting down.
CGGTTTTTGGTTTCATTCAATGCAAAAAGACAAGTGTATATGAAGGAGAGCCGATCTTAGTTAAGGCGAAAGTCTTCTCGTACATAAATATTGAATACCTTGAAGGGTACTCTGACTTTAAAGCAGATCTTTCAATGGAGGAACACGCATTCCCCAACGGGCGTGTGGAAGTAGAACAGACACGGGTGAACGGGAAAGATGCCCTGGCATTTGAATACGGAAAACAATTACTCATACCGATTGGAACAGGCAAATGCCACATTAAACCTTTTGAAATGGCTTTGCGTTGTCACGGTTCCCTTTTCTCAAAAACCATGCGTGTACGCTCTTCGGGATTGTGTATCAATATTAAACCTCTGCCCGCCAATGCCCCGAAAGATTTCATCGGCGCGGTGGGTGAATACAGGCTGACTCAAAAAAACCCGGTTAAAGAGGTGAAAGAAGGGGATGTCTTCACACTGGAACTGATTGTTTCCGGAATCGGGAATCTTCATAATTCCAATACTCCGAAATTGAAACTTCCGAAAGGTTGTTCTATTTATGGCGATCCGGAACGAATAGAAGATATCGAATTTACAGAAAGTGGTGCAGAGGGAATGATTACCTACCGGTTCAATATCCAGGTATTGGAAGGTCACAGTCTGGCATTTACAGCGCCATCGATCAGTTATTTTGATCCGGAAAAGGAAAAATATATAACGATCAGGGGAAATGCCTTCAAGGTAAATGTTACTCCTGATAAAAGCTTTAATCCAATAGTACTTTCAAGCCCTGATCCCGGAACTCATACGGACATGCTGGACTTGAAAACTCAGCAGACAGTAAAGAAGGAAACAAAAAAGGAATCAACATCCAAATCGAAATTATGGGTTGGTATTGTCGCTCCGACAAGCTTGTTGGGAATTTTATTTGTGTTCCTGGCAGTGAAAAAACGCAAGAAAAAAGAAACGGAAAAAACAGAAGCTTCCGTGGTCGGCGAACTGCCAAAAGCACCGATCTTTTTAAATGAGACAAAAGAAACAACCCTGGCAGAAGAAATTGATTACTGGAAAGATGCTGAAAGGCATGTGGAAGATCCAAGTGTGTTCGCAATCCTTATGCCGAAAGCAATCATCCAGCGGATTGAGCAATGTGAAAAATGTAATTTCCAATCTAGAGAGAAAGCTTTTGACCGCTTAGTAGATACTAATCCGGAAATTGCCAAAGGATTGCGTGAAATCATTGAGATGTGCGACCAATACCGTTATGGATTCGGTGCCGAGCATTTGGAGACAAAAGAGATTTTGACAAACGCCGAAAGCTTGTTCCGTCAATTGCCTTCTTAAGTCTTTTTTTGTCAGAATATTTGTTTCAAAAAGATCCGCTTTTGATTTTTTTACTACTTTTACCCCACAAAACACAAATTAGTACATCATGAGCGTTTTCGGTATCGTATTGTTTCTTTTGATTGGAGGTATGGCATTTTGGATGTTGTTATTCTTAATGGGATTTGTTCTTCCTTTTTGGATTTCATTGGGAATCAGCCAACAAATGCGTCCGAAACGTGTGTTTGAAAAAGAAGAAGATTCAGAAGCAAAGTAATTTGCAAAGTATATTTTAATAGAAACCCTGATGATTATCGTCAGGGTTTTTTGTTTTTGGATTATTCGCTCAATACGTTCCTCAGTATTAAAATGATAAATGGGTATCTGATTTTAAGTTGAAGTGTCCCAAATCACTTTCGCGCTAACGTTTGTCATGATTTGCTCTTTCCGCCGCGGCGGACTATCGCTTTTTCTTATCTTTGGTCAACTTACTACTAGATAACAATCATGAAAGGAATTCTTTTGTTTGTTGCGGCCTTCGTTCTATCGAATGCATATGCACAGGAAATACTCCATTGCGGAAGTGACGAAATGGAACAAAAACTGTTTCAGGAACATCCGGAATACAAACAGGCATTTTTGCGCTCCAAAAAGAAGCTGGAATCATTCACCAAACAATTCCAGGATAATCCCGTGAAATCAGGTGCTGCTTATATTATTCCGGTAGTGTTTCACATTATTCATAACAATGGTCCGGAAAACATCAATGATTCGCAAATTTATGATGCGGTTGAACAAGTGAATTTACAGTATCGGAAATTGAATCCGGACACCAATCAAATTGTCTCCGCTTTTCAATTCATAGCAGCAGACGCACAAATCGAAATTCGCCTGGCTCAGATCGATCCCGATGGAAATTGTACTTCCGGGATTACAAGAACAGTGTCTCCACTGACTTATCCCGGTGATCACCAGGTAAAAAGCCTAATCCATTGGCCACCTGAAAAATATCTGAATATCTACGTGTGTTTTGATGCCGCCGGATTAGCCGGTCATGCTTTAATGCCACCGGCCGCAGATACGATTCCGGAATGGGACGGAATTGTGATCCGGCATGATTATGTCGGAACGATCGGAACCTCTGATTACTTCCGGAGAACAGTTCTTTCACACGAAATTGGTCACTATCTGAACCTGTATCATATTTGGGGCGGAAATAACGTTCCTGATTTCTATTATTTACCGGTTGGAAATGCCGGCAATTGCGCATATGATGATGAGGTAATGGATACACCAAACACAATTGGCTGGTCTTCCTGTAACCTGAATGCAACTTCCTGCAGCAGTTTGGATAATGTTCAGAATTACATGGATTATGCCTATTGTGCATTGATGTTTACGGAAGGACAAAAAGTAAGAATGCATGCTGCCCTAAATTCCCCGGTTGCACAAAGAAACAACTTATGGACTCCGGCGAATCTTGCTGCCACCGGAACAGATGGTTTGACGAATCAGCTCTGTGAAGCGAAATTTGAATCCGATAAACGGGTTGTTTGCCAGGGAGATTCGGTTTTGTTCAGGGATGTTTCATCACATGGTGTGGTCAGCAGGTTGTGGAGTTTTGAAGCAGGAGTTGTAATGGGTTCTGTTACGAATGATACGGCGATTGTGTCCTATAACCAGCCGGGAACTTTTGATGTAACGATCAAGGTCAGTAATGGAACGGATACATTAGAGCTCACATTGACAGATTATATCACCGTACTTCCTGCTCAGGGATCAGCTCATGGAATTACAGAAGGATTCGAAGATAATCTGTCCGGATTTTCAAACAGGTGGCATGTGAGAGATGTGGGACAAATGTATAATTGGGAAATTACCAACCCAGGCTTTCAAAGTAATCAGGCGATCCGGATTAATAATTTTGAAGGAGGTTCAAACCAGGTGTACGAATTCTTTTCTGACCCCCTGGATTTATCCGGATTTTCAAGTTTGGCAGTTGCATTTGACTGGGCCTATGCGCAAAAAACGGCAAGTGATGCAGACTTGTTCCGGATCTTTATCTCGAATGACTGTGGATCAACCTGGCAGGTTAAGAAGAGTTACTCAGGCATGAATTTCTTGAAGTCGGTAAGTCAGTTATGGTCAACTCCGTTTTCTCCCGCTTCATTGAGCGAATGGGCAAGTGATACAGCAATAATAAACGGAGCAATCAATTTCACAGATCACACACAATTAAAATTCCGTTTTGAGTCAAAGGGAGGGAACAATTTCTTTTTGGATAATATACGAATTGGTAAATTGAATGAATTGGGCTTGCATGATGTGGCTTCGGGAAACATGTTTGAGATCTGTCCGAATCCGGCAGAGAAAGAAAGCTCTGTGATTTTGAAATGGGAAGCAGGTTTAAATCCGAACGAAATACAATTACTGGATGCTCAGGGAAGAGTTGTTTTTGAAACAAGCGATCTCACAGGTTTACATTCGTTTCAGCTTCATTTGAAAGGGTTAGATCCAGGATGTTATTTTGTCCGCTTGAACAGCGGGAAAGGTTCTTATTCCTCACCTTTGATATTGAATTAAAGTGCATCTGGAGCCCTCCAAAATTAATTGCCTGGGTAGAGGGAGGATAAGCATACACTTATCCAAAATGATATTTTTTTTCTTTTGGAGCAAGAAAATCAATTGCACAGATGAATTGTTGAAAAACTTTACTATCTTTGCCCTCCAAATTAAATTTTAAAACATCTGTTATGTACGCAATAGTAGAAATAGCAGGGCAGCAATTTAAAGTGCAAAAAGACCAAAAAATCTTTGTACACCGTTTAGACGCTGAAGCAGGATCAAAAGTAGAATTTGATCGTGTTTTATTGGTTGACAACGGAGGAAAAGTGAATATTGGCGCCCCAGCTATCGCAGGAGCAATCGTTACTGCTCAAGTGAATGATCACGTTAAAGGTGATACAGTTATCATTTTCCGTAAGAAACGTAGAAAAGGATATGTGAAAAGAAACGGTCACCGTCAATCTTTTACACAAATTACAATTACAGATATTAAAGGGTAATTCTTCGTCGGCAGACGAATAAAAAATTAGAAAAGATGGCACATAAAAAAGGAGTCGGTAGTTCCAAAAACGGTCGCGAATCACATAGCAAGCGTCTAGGAGTGAAAATTTTCGGTGGACAAGCTGCAATCGCTGGGAACATTATTGTTCGTCAACGCGGTACTGCACACCACCCGGGAGAGCATGTTGGGATCGGTAAAGATCACACATTATATGCTTTAACTGACGGAACTGTTGAGTTCCGCAAGAAAAGAGATAATCGTTCGTTTGTATCGGTAGTTCCATTTGAAACTGCGGAAGCTTAATCGAATAATATAACATTTTTGAGAAAGGCGAGTTCCGACAGTTTCGGAATTCGCCTTTTTACGTTTTTTAATTTACCGTTTGATCCCGGTACTCGGGACATAAATACCATTTATTTATGTTAGAAATGACCAAAATCCGCGCTGAGCGTGATGAAATCATCACTGCATTAAAAAAGCGCAACATCGATGTTACGGAAACAATTGATGCAATTATTGAAAAAGATCAGCAATGGCGTGCAGCAAAAACGTCCATGGAATCTATTGCGTCGGAATTGAATAAGATTGCAAAAGAAATTGGTGAATTCTTCAAAAGTGGTAAAACTTCAGAAGCGGAAGCTGCAAAAGCAAAAACCGCAGATCTAAAACTGGAAGAGAGCCAGCTGAAAGTGCAGGTGGATGCCCTGGAAGATGAAATTACAAACCTCTTGTATCAGATTCCAAACGTTCCGAATAGCCTGGTAGTTGCAGGTAAAAATGAAGAGGATAATGAAACGGTTGAAGTAGTTGGTGAACCGGCAGTATTGCATAATAATGCACTTCCTCACTGGGAACTGACCAAGAAATTTGATCTGATTGATTTCGAGTTGGGTGTTAAGATCACAGGAGCCGGTTTCCCGGTTTACAGAGGTAAAGGAGCTAAATTACAACGGGCTTTAATCCAATTCTTTTTGGAAGAAGCAGAAAAAGCCGGTTACGAAGAATTTATTGTTCCTCACGTAGTAAATGAAGCGAGTGCATATGGTACAGGACAGCTTCCGGATAAAGAAGGTCAGATGTATTACATGCCTGTGGATGATTTATATATGATTCCTACAGCAGAAGTTCCTCTGACAAATATTTACCGTGATGTAGTCTTGCCTGACGAGAATTTCTCCATCAAAATGACGGGTTATACACCTTGCTTTCGCCGTGAAGCAGGAAGTTATGGTGCCCATGTGCGTGGTTTGAACCGTTTGCATCAATTTGATAAAGTAGAAATTGTTCGTATTGAGCACCCGAAAAATACGGATCGTGCATTAACTGAAATGGTTGATCACGTAAAGGGATTGCTTGAAAAATTAGGATTGCATTACCGTATTCTACGGTTGTGTGGTGGTGATACAGGTTTTGCATCTGCGATGACCTATGATTTTGAAGTGTTTTCTGCAGCACAGGAGAAGTGGTTGGAGGTGAGTTCTTGCTCCCGTTTTGATACCTTCCAGGCAAATCGTCTGAAACTGCGTTTCAAAGGAAGTGATAAGAAGAATCACCTTGCACACACATTGAACGGCTCTGCTTTGGCTCTTCCGCGAATCATGGCATCTATCATGGAGAATTATCAAACCTTAGATGGAATTGAGATCCCGGAAGTACTTCACAAGTATACCGGTTTCACAAGAATTGATTAATAATAAAAAGAGATATAAAGAAGCACGATGGATTTTCCTCGTGCTTTTTTCAATTTTACCCGAAACGAAACCATTCATTGTCCAATAATATTTTTGAATATTCATTTATATAGCCGGAATATTCATGCATATAATTAATTGATACAACAATTGTCCTGGTTCTGACAAGAGGTTTTTCCCTATTTTATAGGTTAAACGGTGGTTGTAAAAAGACCAGCCCCCATTTTCTGTAGACTAATTCCTATGAACACGGTATTTTGGTTTTGCTAGACGATTCACTTTTTTTTGCGTCATTGAGGTGTTGTGTTTAATACTTGAGTTATGAAGACTAGAATGCCAATCTTTGGTGTACTGAACATATTGTTTGGTGCACTTATGTTCACCTCGACTATTGCGAACGCGCAATATTGTGATTCAATAACACCTTCCTTTGATGTCGATTTGTCGGCAAGTCCTTATATGAATTGGGTAAGTCCGGGTACCGACAGAGATGGGTTTTGCTGTGGGGCATCCGCTCCGGATGAATGTTTGGAGTTTATAATTACACTCAATCCAAATGCTGCTGCTGTAGTTTTTAATATTGCATCCGGTGCAGTGCCTCCCGGTGCATTGTTCTATCAAATTGATTGTGGTACACCTACTGCGGTTGGAACCCCGATTTGTTTGTATGGAACCGGTCCTTTTCATCTCACATTTTGTAAGCCCGGAAATAATATTAATACCTTCTCCATTGAAACAATTCCCAACCCGATCTTCGGTCCGAATCTGACCTTGGGAGATGGTTGTTCCGATGAATTATGGGTACAATTCTACGATGAGAGCACAATTACCTGGAATAGTATTAATCCCGGAGTATTAGGTTCGCAAAACGGGTTGCTTTCCTGTACAATGGCTTGTGATACGGTGTTGGCATTAAACAATTCTCTAGCACCGCCGGTTGTTGAATACCTGGTTTGTGGTATGGCCGCAAATGGATGTACTACTGAACCGATCTGTGATACACTAAGCGTTAATTTTGCACCTGCGTTAACGGCTGCAATCTTAGCTCCTGATACTGTACTTTGTCCGTCGGAACTTACTGTTCCTGCAACAGCCCAGGCTCAGGGCGGAACACCTCCATATACTTATCTGTGGTCTAACGGGGCCAATACATCTGCAACTGGCTTGGGTGTTGGAACACATACCGTCAGTATTACAGATGCAAGCAATTGTATTATTCGTCAGGCTTCGGTGACTGTAACCCAGTTACCGGTACCAATAATTGATGCAGGAGCCGAAATAGATGTTTGTTTAAATTACATTGGAGCTATTACACTTAGCGCCACCGCATCAAATACACAAGGTGTATTGTGGTCGGGTGGATCAGGAACGTTTTCACCCAGTGATACATCATTAGTGGTCGATTACTATCCCGGAGCCGGCGAATTCAGCACAGGAATCGTTCAGATCCAGGTAGAAACAGTTAATAATACCGGTTGTCCCGAGGTTTCGGATAGTACCCAAATAGTTTTTAATCCGGTACTGGAATCAGTTGTGATAGAAACACAGGATGTTTCCTGTTTTGGAATGACTAATGGTACGGCTTTGGTTACAATGACCGGATTTACAGGTCCGTATACATTTGCATTTGACGGAGGCGCTTATAATTCTTCGAATGCAACTTCAAACCTTGCTCCGGGAACGCATACAGTGAGTGTATTGAATTCCATTGGTTGCGATACACTTCTTTCGTTTGAAATTTACGAGCCTGCACTTCTTCAAATTGGGGAATTAAACAGAACCAATGTAACGTGTTTCGGCGGATCGGATGGATCTGTTACGGTTCAGGCTACTGGAGGTTATGGTACTTATTCTTATGTTTGGAATACCAATCCTGTTCAGGTCACCGAAACAGCATCCGGTTTGGTTGCCGGTAATTATACAGTTACTGTAACTGATGAAAACGGATGTACAAGTGATTTGGTATTGATAATTACCGAACCTCTGCCATTAATGAATAATTTCAGTATCGTTCAGCCGAGTTGCAATGGGTTTAATGACGGAAGTATTCAGACATCAGTTTCAGGAGGAACAGGTCCATATCAGTATAGCTGGAATACGGGTGCGAATACAGCTTCTGTAAACGGATTGATTTCGGGAACTTATTCAGTAACAATTACGGATTCAAACGGATGCATTTTGAATCAGAGCACTTTTGTTGCTCAGCCGGCACTTTTGACGATGACTATTTCTCAAGACACTGCTATCTGTCCAGGTAGTCCGGTTATTATAGAAACTCAGGTAAGTGGTGGAAGCAGTCCCTATTCATTCAGCTGGTCACCACAAAGCGGAAACGCTGGTCAGTTAACGGTTTCACCGCTTGTTCAGACAACATATACCTGCAGTGTTACAGATATAAATGGCTGTGTAGTTAGTTCTTCCGCCACCATTACCATGATAACATTAGACCCGGCAGATATTTATGCAACTATTTCGGATTCAATTATTTGTTCGGGAGAAAATGTGCTGATTAATGGCGCTTATACAGGCCCGGATCAAACAGTCGTACTTTCCTGGGCACATTGTTCTTCCTGTCCGATCAATCAAACACTCACACCATCCGCAACAACCACCTATACCATTTCTGCGGTGAATCAGTGCAATCAGCAAATTACATCTGAAGTATCAGTTATGGTAGTCGATCCTCCGGTTGTAGATTTGAATCCGGATTTAGGAACATATTGCCAAGGAGAATATTTCTCTGTTTCCAATTCCGGAACGAATGATCCTTTGTGGACTTATACCTGGGATTTTGGTGATGGGACAATTTCCCACGATGTGGTAGGAGTACATGTGTTCAATACTCCGGGACAATACGAGATCAACCTGACTATTGTTAATCAGTATGGCTGTCAGAGTGCCTCAGCTGCAAGTGGTACGGTAACAATTAATCCTCGGGCGATAGCCTCATTTACATCAGACAAACTGGAAGTAACTACAATTGATCCTGAGTTCCATTTCACCAATTCATCCCAGAATGCTTCGGAATATGAATGGCATTTCGGAGATAACGAGATGAGTTATGTAACTAATCCGACACACAGTTACGATACTTATGGAGAATTTTCAGTTATACTGAATGCAAATAATCAATACAATTGCCCGGATCAGGCTCATTTGGTGGTGATCGTAAAACCGTCTTTTGAATTGTTTGTTCCGAATGCGTTTACACCAGACGGAGATGAATTCAACAATACATTCACAGCAAAAGGATATGGCATTTTAGAAACTGATTTTAGCATGGAGATATACAACCGCTGGGGAGAATTGATTTTTGAATCCCACAATATGGAAATAGGCTGGGATGGTTCCTACGGATCAGGCACGGAGCAAGTTCAGGACGGGACTTATACGTGGGTAATCCGTTTCAGGGATTTGACGAATACCAAACATGAGAAAAACGGACATTTGAGTTTGTTAAGATAGTTTCACAGGAAAACAAAACACAAAAATCCCCCGTTTAATGAGGAGGATTTTTGTGTTGCTGGTTGCGAATTCGCGATATCGCGAACAGCCCAGTGTTTACGAGGATTTTGAAAGCTTTTGGATTCGTTCTTCAAACTGTTTTAAGGGCTCAGAATTCAGGTGAAGTACATCGTAGTGAATGCGATACTTGTTTAGCAAAAGATTTGCACGCCTTAAACAATTGATATGTCTGTGAATAGAAGCTTTATTAAGATTAAGGTGAGAAATAAGTGAGGTTTGAGTAACTAACATTTCCTCTTGAATTAATTCAATAATTCTGGTTCTTGCAGGATGTCCTAAGGCATTTGCGATTTTTGAAAACTTAAGTTCCTCTTTGCTGTAATTGTTCGGTTTAATTAGTCCCATTTTTAACTGATTTCTATTTAAGTTAGGAAATATTGGGCTTTATCACAATAGGATTTCAATTTTTTTTCTATCCTTGGTTGCAAGTTCGCGATATCGCGAACAGCCCTTATTTTAATTGGCTTTTAGCCAAAAAACGAAGGAAATTACACCGACTTTTTTTTGTGAATTATATGGAAACAATCATTTTGTGTAATTTAGTCTCATGCTTAGAATCCCCCCTTTTCTAATACTGCTTGCATTCCTTCTGTCTTGCGAAAGCAAGCTGGGTAAGTTTGAAGAAGATATTCTGTTTTCAAAAGCTACCAATGATTCTGTGCAGAACTTACTTCAGCAGTTAGACACCAACCAGGTCCTGAAACTGCGCGGCAAATCAAAAATGATGTTGTTGAATTTCAACATCGAATTGGGAAATGATACCCTTGATATCGAAACAGCAAAGGAAATCGATGGATTTATTCAGGCCTACAGGGCAACGGACTTCTTCACAACGGAGGTCAGACAGTTGAGAAAAGCCAACATGGAACAGCGGGAAAGGCTGCAAAAATTGCAATCGGATATTGAAACCGGTGCAGGCGACAGATCAACTTATTACGAACACGTTCAGCTGGAACGAAAGGAAGCAGGACAGATCCGGGCACATAGTTTGATATTGGAAAAACAATTTATAGATTTTAAACAATCTTACGAGCAATTTAAACCTACATTTGAGCGTTTTAAAGTTGTACACTAAATAGATCATGAAACAAGCCCTAATTCTGTGTTGTATTTTTTTGTCATTTGCATTATCCGCTCAAACGAGTACCGATCAGCAATTGGCAAATTTGTATTACAACAATGGCGAGTTTGAAAAAGCACTTCCGTATTTTGAAAAGATAATTAACAAGCAAAGCACCAAGTTTGATCAGCTGCGCTATGTGGATTGCCTGGAAAAAACAAATCAGGTTAAGGATGCCGAAAAGTTTCTGAAAAAACTGGTTTCCGCCAATTCAACCGATTTTGATTATACCATTGCATTAGGTGATCTATACGAACGGACCGAACGGATTTCCCAAACAGAAAAACTGTATAATGACCGGATTAAACAAGTCGCTTCGAATGGATATGAAGTGATTGAGTTGTATAATTCATTCATCAAAAAAGGAAAGGTAGACTGGGGTTTAAAAACCCTGGAAACGGGAAGAAAGGAACTGAAGAAAAGTTATCCCCTGCAGATTCAATTTGCTGAAGTTTATTCCATGCTTGGCAGAACGGACGAAATGATTGATGAGTATTTTGATATTCTGGATCAGTATCCGAATTATGCCAGCAATATTCAGAACGCACTTACAAAACAAATCGATTTTTCGGAAGATAAAACGGGTGTCTACCAAAAGCTGAAAGAAAAACTCCTTGTCCGGATTCAGAAAAAGCCCAACGATTTTGTGTATTCCGAAATGCTTATTTGGCTCTTTATTCAAAAAAAGGAATTCAAATCTGCTTTGACACAGACACAAGCCCTGGATCGCAGGGAGAAAGGAAACGGGAACCGTGTGATGGATTTGGCTGAAACCTGTGTGGAAAACAGTGATTATGCAGTAGCACGGTCGGCTTACAACTACGTTATTGACCAGGGATCCCAAAACCCGAATTATTATTCGGCTTACAGTGCTTTACTAAATATACGTTACCGCGAAATTACGGTGGAAAAGAAATACCAGCCACAGGATATTATTGACGCTGAAAAAGAATACCGTAAAGGCTTAAAATTATTAGGCTGGGGAAGAAATGCGGTTTACACGGCAAAGGAATTGGCTGAAATAAAAGCTTACTACGGAAATGATGCCGAGGGTGCGGCAAACTTGTTGGATAGTTGCCTGGCAGTGCAGGGATTGTCTGATTTGGAGAAAGCACAGATTAAGATGGCTTTGGCAGATGTGTTGATTTTAAAAGATGACATTTGGCAGGCGTCACTTTACTACATGCAGATCGACAAAGATTTCAAATTCGAAACCATTGGTTCGGAAGCTAAATTCAAGAATGCACGTATTTTCTATTACGACGGTGATTTCAGATTTGCCCAATCTCAACTGGATATATTGAAAGAATCTACCAGTAAGTTGATCGCCAATGATGCGATGAAATTATCTGTGCTCATCACAGACAACTTAGGCCTGGATAGCAACTATACCGCAATGTATCAATTCGCCCAGGCAGATTTACTCCTGGAGCAACATCAGTACGAACGGGCGTTTAAACTCTACGATTCCATCAATGCGGCTTTTCCTGATCATGGTTTGGCAGATGAAATCCTTTTACGAAAAGCACAAGCAATGCAACACCAGGGAAGATGGCAGGATGCCCTGGATTACCTCAATAAAATTATCACCTACCACATGGATGATATCCTGGCCGACGATGCGATTTTCACGATTGCCGAAATCTACGAGAACAATCTTCACGACAAGGAAAAAGCAACCGAGTACTACAAGAAGATCTTATTCGAATGCAAAGGAAGCTTACTGACAGTTGAAGCTCGTAAACGCTATCGTGCATTGCGCGGAGATGTATCCGATTCGGAAGATTTGTAACCTCTGTCTTGATCTGTCTTCCCCAAAGATTGGTTTGTAAATAGCTTAAAGAGGTACTATTTCCCCACCTCTTACACTGCGAAACTTTAGTGCTGAAAGCCCTGACCAAAGCGTCAGTGGAAGCAGTGTTTCACTTTCAAACTACGAAGCTCGAAAGAGCGAAGTAGGGAATAACCTACGAAGTCGAGGACGAAGTAGGTTTCACATTGTAACCTCGTGCTCCCGATGGCTATCGGAATCGTTTGCTTTGTGCTTAAATAATTACAAGTACGGAAAATCGCAACTCACATTCCAATCAAAGGACCTTTCTTTGTCTAATATCTTATGCTGGAACGGATGAAGCTTAGTATCCTTATCTTTTTATTCTTTGGTCTTGCTCTCAATAAGGTAAGTGCACAGAATGCGTTTAGAGAATTAGTGGTTTCCCCGGATGATCTGATTGGAGGGCCGCGTATCAATTACATGCAGGGAAAAGATGGATTCCTGGGACTTGCGTTTAATCTGGGATGGCATGAAACGGGTTATCTTCCGCTTAAACATGTTGGATTTGCAATTGGTTCGGACATAAAACTGTCCAACTCATTGCTTATGGCCCCGAAAATTACCTTAGAGTACAGGTACCTGGTCGGGATAGTAAGGCTCACTTATCTCTATTACACTGATTTCAACCGCACATTTGAAAATCGGGTTTCTGCAGAGATCGGATTTTCCCTGCTTGGTTTTGCCGACTTAACTTATGCCCACACTTTCGGATTCAATAATGATCCCTTCAATTTAGGGAATGACTATTTTAACTTAACTATTAGTTTTCCACTGATAATGAAGGGTCTTTGAACCGGGTATTTTTTAAAAGATCACTTTTAACATTTTAATTTTAGAATCAAAACAGGAACTAGCTGTCTCATCAATAAGCCTTTATCATCGCTCTACAAATACTTTTCTTCGACCAACGTTTTTACTGGGTTTCAAATGTGTTTTACCTGTAATTTAGATTAAATCTAAATAGGATTTTGCGCCATTTGTTCTTGTTAAAAAGTATTAAATTCGCGTGTCTTAAAAACTAGAGATTATGTCTTCTGCAGAAGATTACTTACCGATATTACTCCAGGCAGGTGTTGCCCTGGGTTTTGTTATACTTGTATTAGTAGTGGCTCCTATGCTTGGGCCAAGACTAAGAGGTAAAAAGAAAGATGCCAACTGGGAATGTGGTATTGAAGAAGTTGGAAACGCTCGTTTTCCGATCTCCATCCGTTATTTGTTAACCGCAATTTTATTCGTTCTGTTTGATGTGGAAGTAATCTTCTTCTATCCTTACGCTGTGAATTTCAAAGTTTTACAGTCAGACGGTCTGATAGCGGTAATTGTTTTCGTGGCATTCTTCCTTACAGGATTTTTCTACGTACTTAAAAAAGGTGCTTTAGAATGGGAAAAGTAGAAATTATCAATGGTGTAGAAACCATTAACGGAGAAGGGTTTCAATTGACATCGCTTGACAAAGTCATTGGAGCAGCTCGTGCAAATTCTGTTTGGCCTCTGCCGTTTGCTACCTCTTGCTGTGGTATCGAATATATGGGGACGATGGGAAGTAACTACGACGTTGCTCGTTTTGGAATGGAACGCATGTCTTTCTCTCCGCGCCAGGCAGATCTGTTGATCGTTGCCGGTACGATCTCGAAAAAATTAGCTCCGATCCTGAAACAGGTTTACGAACAAATGGCTGAACCGAAATGGGTTTTGTCTGTGGGTGCTTGTGCTTGTTCAGGTGGAATTTTTGATACTTATTCCGTGTTGCAGGGAATTGACCGCGTTATTCCGGTAGACGTTTACGTTCCCGGATGTCCGCCAAGACCGGAACAAATCATCGAAGGCTGTATGAATATTCACCGCCTGGTGAAAAGCGAATCACTTCGCCGTCGTTATTCGGACGAATACAAGCATTTGTTGAAAAAATATGATTTGAACGATGAGTAATTTGACAAACGAAATGGTTTTAGCTCGTCTGCAGGAAAAGTTTGGCGATGCTATCCGCAACCATGAAGAACCATACGGATTATTGACGATCGAAATTCAATCCGATAAAACACACGATCTGATCGCTTGGCTGAAAACGGATGAGGTATTAAAAATGTCCTTTCTGACATTGATCGGTGGAGCTCATTTTCCGAATGATAAAGGCCGTGAGATCTGTGTAAACTATCACCTTCATTCCTTAGTGAATAATGTGCGTTTGCGCGTTCGGGCATTTCTTCCGATCGAAAACCCAAGTATTCAATCCATTATTGATATTTACATCGGTGCAGATTGGCAGGAGCGTGAAACATACGATTTCTTCGGAGTGATCTTCGAAGGACATCCGAATCTGACTCGAATCCTGAACGAAGACTCAATGGATTACTTCCCGATGAGAAAAGAATATCATTTGGAAGACGCAACAAGAGAAGATAAGGATGATCGCTACTTCGGTAGGTGAGAAAGCGCAGCTTTCGAAGACCGGGCAATAGCAATCGCACATTGCGTTATGCGAGGGAAATGAGACATAAACCAAAAAGAAATTGAGTAGCTAATAAAGAAACTATGAGCGATACTCCTAATAAAAATAAAAGTTTGTTTGCCGATGAAACCATCGACGGGCAAATTGCAACACTAAACCTTGGGCCAACTCACCCTGCAACACACGGAATTTTCCAGAACGTGTTGACAGTGGACGGAGAGAAGATCCTGGGTTCGGTTCAAACTGTAGGATACATTCACCGCGCTTTTGAAAAACTGGCGGAGAGAAGACCTTACAATCAAATTACACCTATTACAGACCGGTTAAACTACTGTTCTTCTCCAATCAACAACATGGGTTGGGAAATGACAATGGAGAAACTGATCGGGGTGCAGGTTCCTAAGAAAGTAGATTACATGCGTGTGATCATCATGGAATTGGCGCGCATTGCAGATCACCTGGTTTGTAATTCGGTAATTGGTGTGGATACCGGAGCATTGACGGGATTTACCTACATGTTCCAGCAGCGCGAGTTGATCTATGAATTGTATGAAGAGGTATGTGGTGCACGTTTGACAACAAACATCGGTCGCATCGGAGGTTTCGAAAGAGATTTCTCTCCGACTTTCCACGTAAAGCTGAAAAAGTTCCTCAAAGAATTTAATAAGCACTTCCAGGAATTCGACGACTTATTGTTGCGCAACCGTATTTTCATGGATCGTACGATCGGTGCAGGCCCTATTTCAGGAGAACGCGCTTTGGATTATGGATTCACAGGTCCTAACCTGCGCGCGGCAGGAGTGGATTATGACGTACGCGTTATGACACCTTATTCTTCTTACGAAGATTTCGATTTCATAATTCCGGTTGGAACGCAGGGAGATACTTATGATCGCTTTTGTGTTCGCCAGGAAGAAGTGCGCCAAAGTTTGAGAATCATCGAACAGGCATATAACAACATGCCGGAAGGAAGCTATTTCTCACCGGATGTTCCTGAATTCTATTTGCCTACGAAAGCAGATGTTTATACGAAAATGGAAGCATTGATCTACCACTTCAAAATCGTAATGGGAGAAACACCTGTTCCGGTCGGAGAGGTTTATCATGCAGTAGAAGGAGGAAACGGAGAATTGGGATTCCATTTGATTTCAGATGGAGGAAGAACACCATACAGACTTCAGTTTAGAAGACCTTGTTTTATTTATTATCAAGCATATCCGGAAATGATTACCGGTCAAACCATCTCAGATGCCGTATTGACATTAAGTAGTTTGAACGTGATTGCAGGAGAATTGGACGCATAAGATGAGTATATCAGTTACACATAATAATACAGATCAGGCTGAACCGCAATTCAGTGCTGAGAAATTGGTTGAGGTACAACGTATCATCAACATGTTTCCGGAAGGGAAGCAGAAAAGTGCATTGATGCGTATTCTTCATTTGGCAGAAGAAGAGTTCGGAGGATGGCTGAGTGTGCCTACAATGAATTACGTTGCCGGCTTGTTGAATATTCAACCGATCGAAGTGTATGAAGTAGCAACTTTCTATACCATGTTTAATATTGAGAAACCTGGAAAAGTTGTTTTGGAAGTATGCAGAACAGGACCATGTATGTTGGTCGGTTCGGATCAGATCATCGAACACATCGAACAAAAATTAGATATCAAAGTTGGTCAGACTTCGGCAGATGGAATGTTTACATTAAAAACTGCAGAATGTTTGGGAGCTTGTGGTTACGGACCGATGCTGCAATGCGGGAAACACTACCACGAACACTTAACTCCTGCTAAAGTAGACGAGTTATTGGATACCTTGCGTAAAGAACATTCAGAGAAATAGGAATGGGAAGAAAATTATTATTGGAACATGCAAACGTTCCCGGAATTGAAACTTTTGAAGTCTACCGCAGAAACGGGGGTTACCGTTCTGTAGAAAAGGCTTTGAAAACGATGTCACCGCAAAATGTGGTAGAAGAAGTTCAGGCATCCGGATTGAGAGGTCGCGGAGGGGCAGGATTCCCAACAGGAATGAAATGGTCTTTCCTGGCAAAACCGGAAGGAGTTCCACGTTATTTATTATGTAACGCGGATGAATCCGAACCGGGAACTTTTAAGGACCGTTACCTGATGGAAAAGATCCCGCATTTGCTGATCGAAGGAATGATCACTTCTTCTTATGCTTTGGGATGCAACCAATCATACATTTATATCCGCGGAGAATACATGTGGGTTTTGGAAATTGTGGAGAAAGCAATTGCTGAAGCGTACGCAAACGGATTCCTGGGGAAAAATATCCTGGGTTCGGGATATGATCTGGACCTGGCAATTTGTCCGGGTGGCGGAGCTTATATCTGTGGTGAAGAAACTGCATTGATCGAATCGTTGGAAGGAAAACGTGGGAATCCGCGTATCAAACCACCGTTCCCGGCTGTAAAAGGTTTGTGGGGATGCCCGACGGTAGTAAACAATGTAGAATCCATCGCAGCAGTTGTTCCGATCGTAAATGACGGAGGAGCTGAATACGCAAAGATCGGTATTGGAAAAAGTACCGGTACAAAACTGATTTCTGCTTGTGGAAACCTAGTAAAACCGGGTGTTTACGAAATTGAATTGGGATTGTCTGTCGAGGAATTCATTTACTCTGACGAATGGTGCGGTGGAATCGCAAACGGAAAGAAAATCAAGGCTTGTGTGCCCGGAGGATCATCAGTTCCGATTTTGCCTGCAAACCTGATCACAAAGACAGCGGAAGGAACGGATCGTTTAATGACTTACGAAAGTTTGGCAGAAGGTGGTTTCGCTTCAGGATCGATGTTGGGTTCCGGAGGTTTTATCGTATTTGATGAAGATCAGTGTATCGTAAGAAATACATGGAATTTCGCACGTTTCTACGCACATGAATCATGCGGACAATGTTCACCTTGCCGTGAAGGAACCGGATGGATGGAGAAAGTTCTTCGTCGTTTGGAGTACGGGCAGGGTCACATGCACGATATTGATTTATTGGCTGAGATCAATAAGAAAATAGAAGGAAATACGATTTGTCCGTTGGGTGATGCAGCAGCATGGCCGGTAGCGGCGGCGATTCGTCATTTCAGAGAAGAATTTGAATGGCACGTAACTCACCCGGATGAAGCTGTAAAACGCAACTTCGGAATTGCGTCAAGTCACATGCCTTTAGTATAAAATAGAGATTCCATTATGGTAAAAGTTATCATTGACGATATCGAAGTAGAAGTAGAACCGGGAACAACGATCTTGAATGCTGCTCGTATGATCGGTGGAGATGTAGTTCCTCCTGCAATGTGTTATTACAGTAAACTGCAGGGAAGTGGAGGTAAATGCAGAACGTGTTTGGTTGAAGTAGCCGCCGGTTCTGCTGCAGATCCGCGCCCGATGCCCAAATTGGTTGCTTCTTGTTCCACTCCGGTAATGGATGGAATGATTGTGAAAAACAAAACCTCAGAACGCGTTTACGATAATCGCGCAGCTGTAACAGAGTTCTTGTTGATCAATCATCCCCTGGATTGCCCGATTTGTGACCAGGCAGGTGAATGTCATTTACAGGATCTTGGTTTTGAACACGGAAAAGAAGGAACACGCTACGAAGAGAAACGCAGAACGTTTGATCCGATCGATATCGGTGATAAGATCAAGTTGCACATGAATCGCTGTATTTTGTGCTACCGTTGTGTTTACGTGGCAAATCAATTAACGGATAAACGTGTTCATGGTGTGATGCACCGTGGAGATCATGCGGAAATCTCAACCTATATCGAGCAGGCAATTGATAACGATTTCTCCGGGAACGTAATTGATGTGTGCCCGGTTGGAGCATTGACGGATAAAACATTCCGTTTCAAAAGCCGTGTGTGGTTCCTGAAACCAATGGAAGCATCTTGTGAATGTACGAAGTGTGCAGGTAAAGCGGTTGTTTGGATGTTTGGTGATGAGATTTACCGCGTTACGGGTCGTAAAGACAGATACGGAGAGATCGAAGACATCGACGGAAAAACTGCCTGGATTTGTAATGAATGCCGTTTCGACAAAAAAGATAAAAGCATGTGGAATATTGCAGGACCACGTGTGATTAATCGTCATTCGGTGATTTCTCAAAATCAATACCTTGTTGACGAGCGAATCGAATCCAAAAAATTAACAGGAAAGTAAGATGATCATAAAATTAATCATAGTTGTTGCCTTATTCGCAATTACACTGGGGATTGCAGCTTATCTGACTCTAATGGAGCGAAAGGTTGCTGCCTGGATGCAGGATCGTATCGGACCGGATAGAGCCGGACCTTTCGGTTTGCTTCAACCGCTTGCAGATGGTGGAAAAATGTTCTTTAAAGAAGATTTCCGTCCGACAAATGCAGATAAATGGTTGTTTATTATCGGGCCGGGAATTGCCATGTTTACCTCGCTCATTACGGGTGCGGTAATTCCGTGGGCACCAGCTTTAAAAACGGCAACTGAAACAATTGCAATTCAGGTTGCGGATGTAAATATTGGAATTCTCTTTATTATGGGAGCTGTTTCCGTCGGGGTCTACGGAATCATGATCGGGGGCTGGTCTTCCAACAACAAGTTCGCCTTATTCGGAGCAATTCGTGCAAGTTCTCAGATGATCTCTTATGAATTGGCAATGGGAGTTTCAGTCATTACAATTGTAATGATGACGGGTTCATTGAGCCTGACTAAAATCGTTGATATGCAGCATGGCTTTTGGGATAACGGATGGTTTACCTGGAATGTATTCAAACAGCCGATCTGTTTCGTTGTATTCTTAATTACTGCTCTGGCAGAATGTAACCGCGCTCCGTTCGACTTACCGGAGTGTGAATCGGAGTTGATCGGGGGTTACCACACGGAATACGGTGCAATGAAATTAGGATTCTTCCTTTTTGCAGAATATGTAAATATGTTC
Organism: Fluviicola sp.; assembly: GCF_029266855.1. GTDB lineage: Bacteria > Bacteroidota > Bacteroidia > Flavobacteriales_D > Crocinitomicaceae > Fluviicola. Next base: position 103,276 of record NZ_JAQSWB010000004.1, on the reverse strand, counting down.
ATTTCCTGTGCAGTGATATCAGCTTTGTTTTTTGGAGGGTATAACTTCCCGGGAATGGACCATTTTTCTGGACTTACACTGACTATTCTTGGCGGAGTGGCTTTCTTCGTAAAAACATTCTTCTTCATCTTTGTATTCATGTGGATCCGCTGGACTTTACCACGCTTCCGTTACGATCAGTTAATGCACATTGGTTGGAAGAAAATGATTCCGATTGCATTGATCAACTTATTGATCACCGGAGTTGTGATTGCTTATACGGAAGGCTGGTTTTCCAAAAGCAAGGACGCTGAATCTGCAAGCAATGCCAAAACAGAGCAACCCTTAGGTGTGAATACATCCTTTGAAAAGACAAAAACTGGAAATAGCTTATAAATATTCGAATGGAAAGTTTATCAAATCGTAAAAAAGTTGTTTCGAACAAGAAGATGAGCTTCATGGAGAAACTTTACTTCCCGGCAATTTTGGGAGGTATGTGGATCACATTGAAGCATGTTTTCAAGAAACACAATACTATTAAGTACCCGGAAGTAAAACGTGAGTTTGCTCCCGTTTATCGTGGTCAGCACGTACTGAAACGCGACGAACAAGGCCGTGAAAATTGTACTGCTTGTGGATTGTGTGCAGTTGCATGCCCCGCTGAAGCTATTACAATGACTTCGGAGGAACGTAAAAAAGGAGAAGAGCACTTATACAGGGAAGAAAAATACGCATCTACCTATGAGATCAATATGTTGCGTTGTATTTTCTGTGGTTTGTGTGAAGAAGCATGTCCTAAAGAAGCAATTTTCCTGACGGATAGAATGGTTCCTACCTTTTTTGAGCGTAACGATTTTATCTATGGAAAGGATAAATTGGTTGAACCGGTGGATCAGCGTGTGGATATTAGTAAAAGACAATTAACCGGAAAAAGACCTGCGTAATGAGTTTAGATATCCTATTTTATATTCTTGGTGGACTAACAATCGGAACAGCTTTGATGGTTGTTTTAAGTAAACACCCGGTAAGAAGTGTTTTGTACCTCGTACTTACGTTCTTCCTGATTTCAGCAAACTACGTATTGATGAATGCCCAGTTTATTGCAATTGTAAACATCATTGTTTATGCAGGAGCGATCATGGTACTTTTCCTCTTCGTGTTGATGTTATTAAATCTCAATAAAGAAAACGAACCGAAACATTCTCCTTTGATGACCATTGGTGCGGCCATTGCCGGAGGAGCTCTGTTCCTGGTAGTCGTTGCAGCAATGCGGGAAGCAATTTTGGCTACTCCGATGATCGATACAAATTCCGAAAAAGTGGGATTGGTCGAAAATTTGGGTCAGGTTCTATTTACAAAATACGTGCTTCCTTTTGAAGTTTCTTCCATCTTGTTCTTGGCCGCAATGGTCGGAGCAGTTCTTTTAGCAAAAAAAGAAAAACAAACTATAGAGTAATATGTTATTAGCGACATTATTTGAATCAGGAGTAAAGATTGAACATTACATGGTACTTGCTACGGCATTGTTTGTCATTGGTGTTTTTGGAGTGCTTTACAGAAAGAATGCAATCATTTTATTGATGTGTATTGAATTAATGCTCAATGCGGTGAATTTGTTACTCGTAGCGTTTTCAACTTATTTCGGACAGGCCGACGGTCAGCTTTTCGTATTCTTCATCATGGTGGTTGTAGCCGCTGAAGCTACGGTTGGTTTATCGATCCTCGTGCTTCTTTTCCGCAATACCCGCTCAGTGGATATTCGATTGTTTAATAAATTAAAAAACTAAAACATGTCGGTATCACAAATACTTCCTTTGATTCTGCTGCTTCCTTTAATTGGGGCTTTTATTAACGGTACAATTGGAAAATCACTTTCGAAAGTTGTTGTTGGAACAATTGCAACCGGAGTAATGGCTATTTCTTTTGTGCTTGCAGTAATGGCTTTTATGAGTGTTCAGCACGGTGAACCCGTGACGGTTCAGTTGTTTACAATGATAAAAACAAGCGGTTTTTCTTTGAATGCGCGTTTGTTCGCAGATAATTTATCCTTATGGATGACTTTGATCGTAACAGGTGTCGGAACATTGATCCACTTGTTTTCCATGGGATATATGAAACACGATGCAGGGTATTATAAGTTCTTTACTTATTTGAATCTCTTCATCTTTGCTATGTTAACCCTGGTTTTGGGAAGCAACTACTTCATGTTGTTCTTCGGATGGGAAGGTGTAGGAATTTGTTCTTACCTCCTGATCGGATTCTGGTACCAGGATTTCAAAAACACATTAGCTGCGCGCAAAGCATTCATCATGAACCGTATTGGTGACTTAGGTTTATTGATCGGTTTATTTTTAATCCTTGGAAAATTCGGAACCCTGGAATATGTGGAAGTTGCGAAGGCAGTAATGATGGAAGGATTCGAAATTTCAGAATACCTGATTTTCGGAATTACGATCTGTTTGTTTATCGGTGCAACCGGGAAATCTGCACAGATTCCTTTATTTACCTGGTTACCGGATGCAATGGCAGGCCCAACTCCCGTTTCTGCATTGATCCACGCCGCAACGATGGTAACGGCTGGTATCTTCCTAACGGTTCGCTCGAATTTTTTATTCGAACTCGATGGAGCGCACCTGACAAAAGACATTATGCTGTATGTTGGTTTGGCAACTTCTATCATTGCGGCAATTATTGCAATGCGTCAAAACGATATCAAGAAAGTATTGGCTTATTCGACCGTTTCTCAGTTGGGGATGTTATTTGTAGCATTGGGAATGGGAGCTTATACAGCTGCTATGTTCCACGTTACAACTCACGCATTCTTTAAAGCATTACTGTTCTTAGGTTCGGGAAGTGTGATCCACGCTATGTCTGACGAACAGGATATCCGCAAAATGGGTGGTCTGCGCAAGAAAATTCCAATCACGCATTTCACTTTCTTGATCGGAACCTTGGCCATCTCGGGAATTCCTTTACTTTCAGGCTTTTACTCGAAAGATGAGATTATCGGTCATGCATTTGAATCGCATAAGTTTGTATACTTTGCTTTAATGTTCAGTTCTGCGTTGACTGCTATTTATATGTTCCGTTTGTATTTCGTAACCTTCTTCGGAACATTCCGCGGAACACACGAACAAGAACATCATTTGCATGAAGGACCTGCATCTATGACTTTGCCTTTAATTATTTTGGCAGTTCTTTCAATTTTTGGAGGCTTGTTGAACTTACCTGGAGTTTTCCTTCACAGCGGAACGCATTGGCTCTCTCATCATTATGCATTCAATGTAACAGGTCCTGGAATGGAGCTTGGTGAACACGGAGATCCGAATACGACTTTGATGTTGATGGCTGCTGCCGGAGCTATGGCGGTAATTATCTCAATCATCACTTACATTGTATATGTGAAAAGAAATAGCGTTCCGGTTGCCGATGATCAATTGAAAGGACTGGAGAAAGCTTCTGCAATGAAATTATACTTTGATGAGATCTATGATTTCTTATTCGTAAAACCGGTTCTTTGGCTTTCAGAAAAAGGAGCACATTACTTTGAGGGAGCATTTTTGCACCGCGGCGTAGTCGGTTTAGGAAAAGCGATTGGAAAATCGGGCGATATAGTGCGCAAAATTCAAACAGGAAGAACAGACAACTATATTTTATGGATGGTTTTTGGAATCATCGGGTTGATCGTTTATTACATTATCTATTATAAAAACTAAGACGTGGAACTACTTTTATTTATTTTACCAGTTTTCTTTGCGTTATCGGTATTAATTGTCCCGAAAAAGGGCGTTCGTGCATACGGAATTATCGGTTCGCTTGCCGTTTTAGGTGTTGTAATAGCATGTATGATGCAGTACAGCAACGATGGAACAGTTCATCTTTTTGCTGATAAAAAGGATTGGCTCTCGGGAATTACTCTGAGTTTCGGGTACGACGGGATCTCTTTACTGATGTTATTATTAACAGCCGTTTTGGTTCCCTTGGTATTGGTTTCCAATTTCAAGAATGAATTGGCTGAGAACCGCTTGTTTACAAGTATGGTTTTCTTCATGCAATTAGGTTTGATCGGTGTATTTATTTCGATGGACGGATTGTGGTTCTACGTTTTCTGGGAGATCACATTAATTCCGATCTTCTTAATTTCCTGGTGGTTTGGTGCCCCGGAAAGAAAGGCGGCATTGATGAAATTCTTCATCTACACTTTTGTAGGATCTCTTGCAATGCTGGCGGCTTTGATTGGTATCAAGGTAAACGCTGCTTCATTCTACATTGAAGATCTGAAAGCGGTTGTTTTCACTTCCAAAGCGGCTTGTTGGTTAGCGCTTGGTTTCTTCCTGGCTTTTGCAATTAAAATTCCGATTTTCCCTTTCCATACTTGGCAACCGGATACATATACAAAATCTCCGATGGCCGGTACGATGTTGCTTTCAGGTATTATGCTGAAAATGGCATTATATGGAATGATCCGGTGGATGATTCCTTTGTTCCCGGAAGCAATGGCTTGTATTCAATATCCAATTATTGTGTTGGCGACGATCGGGGTTGTTTATGCTGCAGTTATTGCAATCAAGCAAAAAGATATGAAGCGCGTATTCGCATTTGCCTCCATGTCTCACGTTGGTTTAATTGCTGCTGCGATCATGACCTGGGATTTCGATGCATTGTCGGGAAGTATGGTTCAGATCATCAACCACGGTTTGGTGGCAGTTGGCCTTTTCCTTGCGGTTGAGATCATTGAAAGAAGAACGGCGACAAGAAATTTAGCTGATTTGGGTGGATTCGCGAAACAAGCTCCGAAATTTGCCTTCTGGTTTGCAGTTTTGGCATTTGCTTCCGTTTCTGTTCCTTTAACAAGTGGTTTCATCGGGGAATTCCTGATGTTAAAAGGCTTGGTTCAGTTTGATATGATTATCGGGATTATTGCTGGAACAACGCTGATCCTCGGAGCGGTTTACACCTTCAGAGCTTACCAATTGAGTATGTATGGTCCGGTTACGAGAGATCAGTTTGCAGATCTGCATTGGTCAGAATTGATCGTACTGGCAATTATTGTTATTGCGGTAGTGATTCTGGGTATTTACCCGGCTGCGATCACGGATTTTGTAAATCCAAGTTTAAAAATAGTATTAGAAACAGTTTCAACACCTTCAGGTTTATAATATGGATGCATTATTAATTGTTTTTGCCAGTGGATTGATTTCCTTATTTGCTGCTTTTGCAAAGAAACCTTGGTTAGTTGTAAGCTCTGCAATGGCTGGTCTTTTGGCTGCCATTATCGTTATTATCGTTCAGCTTCAGACAGGAAAGGCATTTTTTGACTTCCTGACATATGAAGGATTGTCATTTGATCAGTTTGCATTACTGTTTAGCTTAGCTATCTGCGTTTTATCACTATTGATTATTGGAATCGGATACGAACGATTTAAGGAAAATCCAACACATACCGGAGAATATATCGGCTTATTGATGTTTTCTGCTACAGGTGCAATGATCATGACTGCTTATACGGACATGTTCATGTTCTTCCTGGGCTTGGAGATCCTTTCCATTCCGATTTATGTAATGGCCGGAAGTAACAAGGCAGACGTGCGATCTTCTGAAGCATCCTTGAAGTATTTCTTGACAGGTTCATTTGCGACAGGTATTTTCTTATTTGGATTGGCCTGGGTGTATGGAGCAACCGGCACATTTAAATTACAGGAAATTCAGATGAAGATCGAAGAAATGGATACCTTAAGTCCAATCCTGATGATCGGTGTTTTGTTGATCATGGCTTCATTTATCTTCAAGATTGGCGCGGCACCATTCCATTTCTGGAGCCCGGATGTATACGACGGAGCGCCACCGGCAGTAACCGGATTTATGGCATCTGTTGTGAAGATCGCTGCATTCTATGCATTCCTTAAAATGTTTGCGCTTTGTTTCGGACAAGGAGAATTATTCCTGTTCTGGAAAGGCGCTTTGGTTGTAATGATCATTATCACTTTGTTCGTTGGTAATTTATCTGCTTTGCGACAGGTGAGATTTAAACGCTTATTGGCTTATTCTTCGATTACACACGTAGGATATACTTTGCTTCTTTTCGTGTCTCAGGTTGATTTCTTTTTCTCTTCTCAATACTTGTGGTTCTACATGTTTGCATATGGATTCTCTATTGTGGGAATCATTGCGGTTGCAATCGCTGTAAATGATTCGGAAGATCGGATCGATGCACTAAGAGGATTGGGCAAAAGAAATCCATTCCTGGCGATAGTCGGAATTGTTTCCTTGCTATCCCTTGCAGGAATTCCACCAACATCCGGATTCTTCGCAAAATATATTTTATTCTCAGCAGCATGGAAAAGTGCTGCCTGGCTGGTGATTATTGCATTAATCAATTCAGGGATCAGTATTTATTATTATCTGAAAGTGATCGTTGCTATTGCTTCTCCCGCGGATCAGGAACAAGAGAAAATTAAGTTATCACCTTTAACAATAGCTGTTTTAGTAATCGCATTGGCAGGCATGCTCGGATTTAGCTTTGTGCTTCCTTTGCTTTAATTAGATTCCAATTTATCTTAAAATACTAGCTATGCTTCGAAATTCACACCATTTTTGTGTTATGTTTTTGAAGTATAGCTTTTTTTTGTTTTCTTTTTTTATTGGGTTACAGTCTTCCGCGCAGCTTTTGGAGAATACGAAAGGTCTTGCTTTCACTGATATTCCCTTCTTTAATACCCATTTTGTAAAAGGAAGTAAGATCAAAGAAATTCATGGCAAGTTTACCTTTAAGAAACAAGGTGATATCATGCGTGAATCGAATTACGTGTATGTATTCAATTTTGATACACTCGGAAATCTGGTAAGACATTACCAAACTTCAAAAGGAGATTTGGGAGCCGATACGAATGTGCGTTTTTACGATTATACCCAGGACGGAAGAATCGTTCGAAAAAGAATCAGTCAGAAGAAGGGATTTCTTTCAACCTATTACACCTATAATTCCAACGGACAAATCGTAAAGGAAGAAGTATACCGGGATATTGACACCATGAACAGCTTGTTGAACCCTTCCATCGAACGAAGTATTCTCTGGAATACGGAAACAATGGATTACCAGCTTTATGAAGGACAGTATAAAAAGAAAGTGTTCAACAGCTACGGGAATCAGTACCTTGAAGTGACGAAATACCTGGATAGTCTGGGTTATTTGGCTCGGGAAGAAGAAGTATTTACGATTACCCGTAATCGAATCACCACCAATTATAAGTATTCGGACAAGGGATGGATCGAGAAGATCTCTGTCTTTAAGAATACCGAGAAGGTTCCAACTTCTGAATCACATTTTACTTACGATACTTTTGGGAATCTGCAATCCAAATTAATTTACAAAGACGGGGTTTTTATTACGGAGTACCAGATTATTTACAGCGGATTAACAGGTTTGTTATATTCCATTATAATCCGGGACGTCAGTACGAATTTTATTTCGATCATTCGATTTTCGGAACCCACTTTCTGGGACAAACCCGCCAAATAATATGAGAACTTCCTTTTCACTGGCCGCACTGTTTCGAAACCCGATTTTTTGGTTGGGTGTGGCGATGTGTTTATTTGGGCTTGTCATCTTGCGTTTTAACGGCCCGAATTGGAAAAAGAGTATCATTAATTCGGATGGAAGAGGATATTATTATTTCCTGCCTGCATTAAGTACAGCGGATAAAACATATCAGTCTACACTGGAATCTGAAAAACAAATCGTTGGAAATTCAGCACCACAGTTATACATCCTTAAAACGGATGAGGGAAAATACACCAATAAGTGTTATCCAGGTGTTGCGGTTCTTCAAAGTCCTTTTTACCTTCTTGCAACTGGATTAGACTACTTAAGCGGAGCTGAGTTTAATGCTTATTCCGATACTCACTTATTGGCTTTTTTCTGGGCTTCAATGCTGTATGTTTTTCTCAGCATGGTGTTTTTTCAGAAAAGTCTCGCTCTGTTCTTTGGTTCTGTTAAATATACCTGGCTGATCAGTATTCTGCTTGTTTTCGGGACAAATGTTTGGTATCAGGCAGTTTTTTATTGTGGTTTATCTCATCACTACAGTCTTTTCCTGTTCTCCGTTTTTTGTTGGAATGTCCTTCGTTATAAGCGCGATCCCCATTTGAAACACCTCGTATATACCGGTATCATCCTGGGCTTGTTATTTTTGGTTCGGCCAACAAACGTAATGGTTTTGGCTTTCCTTCCTTTTTTATTGGGAAGCTGGGAATCCTTTGTGAAAGTATGGAAGCTTTTGCTTCAGTTTAGAAACACCCATTTGATCTCATTTGTGATTTCCTGTGCTGTGGTTTTATCAATATTACCATTCATTACTTATTGGCAAACCGGACATTTTTTTTACTGGTCGTATCAGGGTGAAGGTTTTGATTTTAAGGGAAAGCATTTGATCGATACCTGGTTCAGTTATCGTGTGGGAATCTTCGTATTAACACCACTTGCTTTACTGGCGCTCGTCGGGTTGTTTCATTGGTTGCGGAAAAACAGCTACTTGTTTATTACCTGGCTGCTGCCATTTGTTGCGATCACTTATATCTTATCTTCCTGGTGGTGCTGGGATTATCAGTCTTTCTTCGGGCATCGTGGGTTTACCGAATTCCAGTTCTTGTTCTCTTTTCCACTGCTGTTTTCATTTCAGGTGATCAGGAGTTCGGGATTGAAATACACCCTTTTGGGGTTGGTGTTAATGTATATGGGAATTCGTTCCTATCAAAAACTCACGGGAATTTATAATCAACAGCGGTTTACTGCTTATACATACTGGAAAAGTATGTTTGATTTTAATAGCAGGATTGGTGATAAATACTATGTTTTTGCAAATTGCCAGCCGTACGGAAGAGTTGTTTCTTCCAAAGAACTGGTTCCGGAGAAACTCCGCTACGAAGAATTTGATGAGAATAAAGAATTCGGTTCCGGGACAGATTATTTTTTCACGGATAAAAGCAAACACATTCGTTACTTCTGTGAAGTACATATCAATAAACAATTGCTGAACGACGGTGATTGGAAGGGTGTGAATGTCGTTTTTGTAGGTGAATCAGTAGCAGGAGAAATTGTTCACTACTCCTCTTTCCCGATGTACCATTTTTATAAAGAAGGCAGGAAAGAATGGAGTGTTTTTGATATTCAGGAAGAGTACTATCCCTTCTTTGATTCAAGTCACAAAATGATCGTGTACATCTGGAACAAAGGGAAGAAACAGTTTAAAGTGGATGATTTCCGGATACAGCTTAAAAAGATCGACAGTCGGAAGTAAGACAGGTCAGTTTCCGAAACGGTAACGAATAACACACCAGATAACTTTCATCCCGTCTTTCCACGATATTTTTTTTCCTTCGCTCTTTGACCGTGCTTCATATGAAATAGGAACTTCGGTGATTTTTAAGCCTTTTATTTTAGCCAATTTCATGGTTATCTCCGGTTCAAAACCAAAACGCTTTTCTTTGAGTTTTAAGTCCTGGATAATCTCTCGTGGAACCAGTTTATAACAAGTCATCATATCCGTAAGTCTCAATCCTGAAAAAAGGTTGGACAATCGGGTTAGAAAGCCATTTCCAAGGATATGCCAGACATATTTGGTTTTTGTATGTTTATCTTCAAGGAACCGGGAACCATATACAATTCTTGACGGACCTTCTAAACTTTCTTTTAAGAGGTCATTAATTTCTTCCGGTATCAATTCCAGGTCAGCATCCTGGATAATGATCAGATCTCCGGTTGCCTCCGTGATTCCGCGATGAATAGCAGCACCTTTTCCCTGATTGTATTCCTGCTTAAAATAGCGTATTTCACCGCTTTGATTTTCTTCAATAAACTGTTGAATAGCCGTTTCAGTTTGATCTTTCGAACAATCGTTCACAACGAGAATCTCCCGTTTAAGTTCTTTATATAAAGGTAGATTTGCAATTCGACTCAATACTTCTGCTATTGTTTTTTCTTCATTATAAGCAGGAATGATGATTGAAAGTTTACTGATTTCACTGGACATGGAACGAAAATAACGAATTTCCCCAATATAACGGATGGGCTTGCTTAAAACGTGCCCTTGAATTTATTATTGCAGCTAGAGCCAGACATCTCAAATAATTCTTTTAAGGTTAGATGCAATTATACAATCTCAAAAAGATTCTATGTTTTTATTTATGTATTGGAAATATGCATAGTTTTAGGACAATAAATAAACCTAAGAAGCTATGTCACAATCATTCCTGTTTCATCGAAATCGGTTAGCTCTTTTAACATCCTTTTTGATAGCATTCGTAAATGTGGGATTCTCCCAGCAGATTTCTGTTTTTGACGAATATTACAGGCAACCCGTTTTCGAGGTTCGTTTTGTTCAGGACGGACTTTTATTAGCTACCACGGATGAAAAAGGGCAGTGCATTTTGGAAAATCTGAAAACTGATAAGCCTGTAAAAGTGTACCATCCGAATTATTTTACAATTGAGGTTCTCAAAAATGATTTGAACAGTACAGATACAATTTGGCTTAGAGAAAAAGTGATTGATCTCGATGAAGAGGTGGTTTCTGCAAGCAGGTTTAGAGAAGTGAAACAGGATGTTTCCAAAAGAATCGAAATCATCAGGAAGACCGAATTGGATGAGATGAATCAGTCAAATAGTGCGGATGTATTAACTGCCAGTGGAAACGTTTTCGTGCAAAAATCCCAATTGGGAGGAGGTTCTCCGGTAATCAGAGGATTCGAAACCAATAAAGTCTTGCTTGTGGTGGATGGTGTCCCGATGAATAACGCCATTTATCGAGGAGGCCATTTGCAAAATGTCATTACAATCGATCAGGCTTCGCTGGAAAAAATTGAGATTGTCTATGGTCCGGGATCCGTGGTTTACGGTTCGGATGCCTTAGGTGGTGTCATGCATTTCTATACGCAATCACCGGAGTATTCAACGGATTCGAAACTTGTTGTCAAATCAAGAAGCTATGGACGTTACTTTTCAGCTGCAAATGGCTTTTCAGCAAATTCTACTTTAATACTCGGGTCGAGAAAGTGGTCGTCTGTTACCAGTTTCAGCTACTCTCAATTCGATGATCTTATGCAGGGAAGTAAACGAAAGTCAAAATACCCTGATTTTGGTGAGCGAAGTTTTTATGTGGAACGAATGAATGACACGGATTCTGTAATGAACAATCCGAATAAAAACCGGCAGCTTGGTTCGGGCTATTCTCAATACGATATTCTCCAGAAAATTGGCTTCAAACAAAACAACTTTGTTGAGCATAAATTGAATTTTCAGTTTTCCAACTCGTCCAATATTTCAAGATACGACCGGTTAACACAGACTAAAAACGGTTTGCCAAGATTTGCAGAATGGTATTACGGCCCACAACTAAGAGTAATGGGAAGCTATGAACTGAATTACAGTAAGAAAACAGTAATTTTTGATCGTCTCAAAGTGATTTTGAGCCAGCAGTTGGTTAAGGAAAGCCGCCATGACCGCAATTTTAACTCTGATTTTTTGAATCATCGGAATGAGCAGGTTGCGGTAAGTTCCTTGCTCCTTGATTTTGAAAAGCGGATTAAGAAGCAGGAAGTTCGGTATGGAATTTCGGGAAGTTATAATGACGTTAAATCCACCGCATTTGTTGAGGATATCATTAACGATACGACAGGAAACCTGGACACAAGATATCCTGACGGAGGTTCAAGTATGACAAGTATTGCAGCCTATCTGACTGATGCATGGCATATAAATAATAAATGGATCGTTAACGGAGGTGTTCGCGCAAACTATGTCAATCTGAAAGCCGCTTTTAAGAGTAAAGAATTTTTTCCGTTTCCTTTTGAGAGAGCAAACACATCTAATTTTGCTGTAAACGGAAATGTCGGAGTTGTTTATTTGGCAAATAAGAACCTGCGATTTTCACTTTCGGAATCTTCCGGATTCAGAGCTCCGAATGTTGATGATCTGGCGAAAGTATTTGAATCTGTTATAGAGACTAACAGCGAACAGGGGAAATTGGTCATGCCTAACCCTAAATTGAAACCGGAATATGCCTATTCAACTGAATTTTCCATTGGCTTAAGATTCAATGAAAAGTATCAGTTTTCAGTTGTGGCTTATTACACGTATATCAATAATTTAATTGCTATTTTGCCAAGTACGTTTAATGGCAGCGATACTATTTTATACAATAACAATTATGTGAATGTATATTCTGCTCAGAATGCAAACCAGGGAAGTATTTATGGTTTTGAAAGTACATTGAAGATCCAGCCCTTTAAAAATACGATCCTGACTTCCTCCATAACTTATACAAAAGGACATTTGACATTTAATGGTTCCCAGCAACCGCTGGATCATATTCCGCCTCTTTACGGAAAAACAAGTATTCAGCAGATCATTAAAAAGTTCAGAATTGAAGTGTATAGCTTGTACAATGGCTGGAAAAGATTAAAAGATTATTCGAACAGTGGTGAAGATAATTTACCGTATGCCACTGCTGACGGAATGCCCGCTTGGTTCACCTTAAATGCAAAAGTTGGTTGGCAGATCAACAAGTTTTTCTCCGTTCAGGCTGCTTGTGAAAACATTTTTGATGCGAACTATAGAACGTTTGCCTCCAATATCAGTGCGCCAGGTAGAAATTGGATTTTTACTTTGAGAATTAACACATTCAATAAATAAGACAGATTTATGAAAGCAGTTCGGGATAATTTTGGGAATTAATCACACTGCCCAATGTTCATGTTTTCTTCTAAGAGGTACACGGGGAGGACAGAAAACGGAATAAATTTAGTCCGGGCAAAATAAACGCTTTATCTGATCTAAGCCTTATTTCTATTGATCAGAGTGTGAAACTTTGTATTCTTCAGTGTTCGTCTGTGGGTAAGATAAAATATTGTGCTTTGAAAAAGCTTGGTGAGGGGATATATAATATCCAATTTTTTGCACTATTTATTCCAAATAAAAAAGGCTTCCGGAAATGGAAGCCTTTAAGATAAGATCGTCGTATTGTTATAATTGTCCGTCGGAATGATAGACACCACCTTTGTAAACTTTTACTTTAAGAAGAATTCCGTCATTGTCGTAGACATATACTTTTCCATCCCAAAGAGCACCGTTTTTAAACTCTCCGTCTTGCCAGATTTCTCCGTCATTGTTATAAACTTTGTTGTAGCCGTTCGGAGCCCATTTTACACCTTGTGTTTTTGGTGTACCGCCAATCATAGGAGCTTTTTCTTTTGATTGTCCCGGGTCTTTCACTTTAACCATCGGATTTACAGGATCCTTAGCTTCAGATTTTGTCTGATTACCTGAACCGTCATAGTAAGAGATTTCTTTTACATCACCGTTCTCATAATAACGGACTGCTTTTCCCGAAATCACTCCATTATTAGAATCATATTCGTATTCCAGTTGACCGTTCGGATAGTAATAACGGATTTTTCCGTTTTCTTTTCCTATTTCGTTATAATATCCCTGGTAAGAAGCCTGTCCGTTTTCGTAATAACGAATAAGCGAATCCTTATAAATATTCTTTTCAAAATTACCCTTTTCTTTCGGTCTGCCGTTTGCCCAATAGCGGGTAAACTGACCTTTCGGACGGTTGTTTTCGTAGTTTCCTTTGAGAGATGGAGTCATTCCATCGGTATGATATTTAATCCAAATGCCTTCTTTACGGTCATCTACGTATTTGCCTTCTTCGACTTTACCGTTTGCAGGAATACCAGAATCTGGACGGTCTTTACCGTAGTAAATCCACTTGCCTTGTTTTCTTCCCTTTTCATCTGTAACATTCAATTTGCCATCTTGATCTGTGGTTGGAGATGCTTTGGCAGTCATAAGTAGTGACAGGAAAAAAACAACGAGTCCGGCTTGTTTATACTTCCACATGTTTTGAATTAGTTTTGTAGCGCATTTTAAAGATAGAATTATTTTGTTATAGTTACCCAAATACCTTTAAAATTTCGCTGAAGTGCTTTTTTTTTTCGATTAACAATGAATAGTTTGATTTTTTTAAACTAAAATCACAAGTTATTTAACATTTCGTTAGTGGTTTTGTCCAGATCGTAGCTCTCTTTCCAGCCCCAGTTCTCGCGTGCATATGAATCATCTATTGAAGCAGGCCAGGAATCTGCAATTGCCTGTCTGAAATCCGGTTCGTAATTTATTGTAAATGAAGGTATTGCTTTTTGGATGCTTTCGAATATCTGTTTTGGGGTAAAACTTAAAGCGGAAAGATTATAACTGGAGCGGATCTTTACTTTTTCAGCAGGGGCTTCCATCAGTTCAATAGTTGCACGAATCGCGTCATCCATAAACATCATTGGAAGTGCAGTGTCTTCTTTCAGGAAACAGGTAAAATGTTCTCCTGCTTTTGCTTTATAATAAATGTCGACCGCATAGTCAGTGGTACCACCTCCCGGTAAACTCTTGTAAGAGATCAATCCGGGGTAGCGGATACTTCGCACATCCACGCCAAATTTGTTAAAGTAGTATTCACACCATCTTTCCCCGGCCTGTTTGGATATTCCATAAACAGTGCTCGGTTCCATGACTGTATATTGAGGGGTGTTAAATCGTGGAGTTGTGGGACCAAAAACAGCAATGGATGAAGGCCAGAATATCTTTGAGATATGTCCTTCTTTTGCAAGGTCAAGTATAATGAACAAGCTTTCCATGTTCAATTTCCAGGCAAAATCCGGGTTTTTCTCTGCAGTTGCTGAAAGCAATGCAGCAAGTAAATAAACATCCGAAAATTTCTGTTCGATAATATATGCACGAACCCCTTCCTTATTTAAGGCGTCTAGCTGAATGTAAGGTCCGTTTGAAAGATTCTCAGGACATTCGTCTTTTAAATCGGCTGCGACAACATTTTGAGAGCCAAATTTTTCTCTTAGCGCAAGTACTAATTCAGTACCGATTTGTCCACAGGAACCTAAAACCAGAATTTTTTTCATGGGGTGCGATTTGTCCGCAAATATACTTTTTTTTCCCACCAATAAAAGTGTTCACTTTGGTATAAAAACTGACAATTCTCATTTTTTATAACTCTTTTTGTCGGTATTTTTGCGTAACTTTCAGATACTATGTGGTTGGAATTGACGATAAAACTCATGTGGCTTCTTATTCGAAAACCCGAATGAGAGGAGCATCTTTTTGATCGTTTTACAGTTAACATTTAAATAAATAAAAGATGCCTTTTTACTATAATTTGGGGAAAATCCCGCCTAAAAGACATACTCAGTTCCGCAAGGAATCCGGTGATTTGTACTATGAACAGTTATTCGGAACAGAAGGTTTTCATGGATTTTCATCCTTGTTATACCATGTGCACCGACCTACCATGGTAAGATCCGTCAAAGAATTCAAAGATCTGACACCTGTTCCTGCAGTCAATAAAAACATTACTTCCCGCATGTTGAAGGGATTTAATGTAACTCCGAAAGATGATTTTTTAGAGTCGCGCGAAATAGTTCTCTTTAATAACGACTTGAATATTGCACTTGCTGCACCTAAAAAGTCGATGGAAAGTTATTTCTACAAAAATGCGGATGCAGATGAAGTGATTTTTATTCACGAAGGAAGCGGAAAGTTGAGAACAATGCTGGGCAACATCCCGTTCAGCTACGGTGATTATTTGGTTGTTCCCCGCGGAATGATTTACCAAATGGAATTTGAGACGGAGAAAAACAGGTTGTTTATCGTAGAATCATTTTCTCCGATCTATACTCCCCGAAACTACCGCAATAAGTTCGGACAGTTGCTCGAGCACTCTCCCTTCTGCGAAAGAGATTTCAGAGCCCCTTCCGAGTTGGAAACACACGATGAGTTGGGAACATTTAAAATCAGGATCAAAAAGGAAAACATGCTGCATGAATTGGAATATGCTTCTCATCCTTTCGATGTCGTTGGTTGGGATGGATACAATTTTCCATATGCATTTTCCATTCACGATTTCGAGCCGATTACCGGACGCGTGCATCAGCCACCTCCGGTTCATCAGACATTTGAAGCCCACAATTTTGTGATTTGTTCGTTTGTGCCGAGAATGTATGATTATCACCCGCTTTCGATTCCTGCACCGTATAATCACAGTAACATTGATTCTGATGAGTTGCTTTATTATGTGGATGGCGATTTCATGAGCAGAAACCATGTGGAAAAAGGATATATTTCTTTACATCCGGGAGGAATTCCTCACGGGCCACATCCGGGAGCTTATGAAAGAAGTATCGGACAAACGGAAACAAAGGAGCTGGCTGTTATGGTAGATACTTTCAGACCGCTAAAATTAACACAGGCAGCTGTCGATATGGAAGATGATTCCTACGCGACAAGCTGGCTGGATAAATAATTACAAATTATTTCCCCCTTTGAAGGGGGACTTAGGGGAATGGCCACCCCTCTTGATCTCCCCTCAAGGGAGAAAAGATTAAACATTTAAAGAATAACATTATGAGTAACGAGATTAAAAACGTTGAGTACGGATTAGAAAAGATATTTGAAGGAGCACAAGATTTTTTACCCTTGTTGGGAACCGATTATGTAGAGTTCTACGTAGGAAATGCAAAACAGGCTGCGCATTTTTATAAAACAGCATTTGGTTTCCAGGATTTAGCTTATGCTGGTTTGGAAACTGGTATAAAGGATCGAGCATCTTATGTATTAAAACAAGACAAAATCAGAATTGTATTAACAACTGCACTGAAGAGCGATTCACCAATTGGAGAACACGTAAAAAAGCATGGCGACGGAGTAAAAGTGATTGCACTTTGGGTAGAAGATGCCAGAAAGTCATACGAAGAAACGACCAAAAGAGGTGCGAGATCTTTCTTTGAGCCAATTGTTGAATCCGATGAGCATGGAGAAGTTGTTCGTTCCGGAATTTATGGAGCTTATGGCGAAACGGTTTTTGTATTCGTTGAACGCAAAAATTATACAGGTATTTTTATGCCGGGTTATGTGGAGTATAAGTCAGATTATAATCCGGCTCCGGTTGGATTAAAGTTCATTGATCATATGGTTGGAAATACCGGGTGGAATAGAATGAATGAAGCTGTAAAATGGTTTGAGGATGTCATGGGATTTGTCAATTTCTTATCGTTCGATGATAAACAAATTACTACTGAATATTCCGCTTTGATGTCAAAAGTAATGTCGAACGGAAATGGACGCATTAAGTTCCCGATCAACGAACCTGCGGAAGGAAAAAAGCGATCTCAAATCGAAGAATACATTGATTTTTATGAAGGTGAAGGTGTACAGCATATAGCTGTTGCAACAGATGATATTATTACAACAGTAGCAGATATGCGTTCCCGTGGAATTGAATTCTTATCAACTCCTCCTCAAGCTTATTACGATGCAATTCCGGAGCGTTTGAAAGATCACATGTCGAAATTCAAGGAAGATATTAAAGAGTTACAAAAGCTTGGTATTATGATCGATGCGGATGAAGAAGGTTATTTGTTGCAGATTTTCACCAAACCGGTAGAAGATCGTCCGACTGTCTTCTTCGAAGTTATCCAGAGAATGGGGGCCAAGGGATTCGGCGCAGGAAACTTCAAAGCCTTGTTCGAATCAATCGAAAGAGAGCAGGAGAAGCGTGGAACGTTATAATAGACTTTAGACAAAAGACAGAGATTATAGATAAAAACCTCGACTCCAATTTGATGGATTGTCGAGGTTTTTGAATTTTAACAAATCTGTCTTGAGTCTTTTGTCTTTAAAGTCTTTTCTATCCGATCATAACACCTTTGCCGCCAAGCATAGGAATTGTCGTCATGTTCTTTTCGTTAATAGTTTCCGGCAGGAAAATAAAACGTTTGTCGTACATCACATCGTCTGCCCAGAAAGATACCCAATACTCATTTGTAAGACCAAATACTTCTTCCATGATAGGTTCGATTTTAGCGGCTTCATTTGGTAAAAGGACTTCCAAAGAATGACGCAATGTGGAAGTTTTAATTTTCTCGCCCGTGTTCACATCTTCTCCATAACCACGGCTGGTGATTATAATTCCTTCCATGATATCGTCCCTTAAGTTCAAAAGATAGACGTAATGCTGTGTACCGCCTTCTTCATTGATTTCGGGAACGATTACAACTTTTACGTTTTCAACTACAGGGCCTTTCAATTCTTCTCGCATTGCTCATCCGATTTTGAATTGCAAAGTTAATCATTTGTTGGCAGTTGCTGCTTCTCTTGCCATTCGAATGTATTCAAACAAATCAGAAGGGTGCCCGATTTTTTCCTGGTTTTCTTTTGTGTTGGCAGATTTCAGAATGTCTTTTTCAATATTTGGAGCCCGGATATGGCCTGTTCTAACGATCACTAACTGTTCGCCGGGAATTGCGATAATGTATTGACCTTTGATTCCACGACAGTAATAAACGGGGTGGCCATTACTTACATAGGTCCAGATATGTAAGCCGTAACGGGTATTCGGAACGCCTTCTTCTGTGGTCATTTCCGGGTTTTTGACCATTTCATCAAAGTAAGATGCCGGAATCACTTGTTTGTCATTCCATTTCCCATGATTGGCCAATACCTTTCCGATTCTGGCAAAATCACGCGTGGTACTGTAAAGACAACAAAAGGCTTTTTCAGCACCGTTTTCCTTGTCTAAGCTCCAAAAGGCATCAGATTCTGCACCAATTGGTTTCCATAATTTTTCGGAAGCATAGTAGGAAAGATCTTTCCCAGTTGCTTCTTCAAGAATAAAAGCGAGAAGCTGAGAGTTTCCGCTTTGATAAATGAAGTCTTTTCCCGGAATCCGCTCAACATGCTGGCGCGTAACCAAACCTCTTAAATCCCATCCGTAATAAGATTCGGCATTTTCAGATAAGGGATTTTTACCGCTTTCCGTCCAGTCTAAGCCGGAAGACATGGCGAGTAAATGCCGGATGGTGATTTTTTCTTTTCCTTTTCCTGAAAATTCGGGGATGTATTTTCGAACAGGTTCATCCAGGCTTTTGATGTCGCCTTCTTCGAGTGCAATTCCTATAAGGATACTTACAATGGTTTTGGCTGCGGAAAAAGAATTGGAAACAGTTTCAGGATGATGATCGTCCCAGTACCTTTCATAAATGACCTGGTCATTTTTCACAATCAGAAAGGAAGAGGTCATCCAGGTTTCCATGTATTTCAGGTCTTTTTTATCGAGCAATTCGTTTTTGGACGTTTTAAAAACCCAGGGCTGAGTTTTCTTGGGAGCCTCTACGGTTGAATTGTAAAATTTATTCAAATCATAGATGGTTGGAGAGGTTTCTCCCTGCAAATAAGTATAATAGACGCCCTTGTAAAGGTAGAAGCGGCCACTTAGAAGAATAAAAATATTGACGGATAAAAACAGGATTAAGACAAACCAACCGGTTCGTTTTAACCATTTGAGCAGGGTGTGTTTCATGACTATTGTGCGTAAGTAAATCCGAATTGAGAGGCTAATTTTTCTTTCAAGAGGTCTTTTACCTCATGCATGTCAATAGCTCTTCCAAGTTCCTGTTGCAAGGAAGTTACAGATTTATCTTCAATTCCGCAAGGCACAATATGAGAAAAATAGGAAAGATTTGAATTTATATTGAAACCAATTCCATGCATCGTAACCCAGCGTGATGATTTCACACCCATTGCACAAATCTTTCGGGCAGTTGGTTTGTCAGCATCGATCCAGACACCGGTAAATCCTTGTGAACGTTCGCCCTTAATTCCGTAATGTGCCAGGACTTGGATGACTGCTTCTTCCAGGTATCGCATGTACTTGTGGATATCCGTGAAGAAATAGTCCAGGTCGAAAAGGGGATAGGCTACTAATTGCCCGGGTCCGTGGTAAGTAATATCTCCGCCGCGGTTGATCTTATAGAACTTTGCATCATGTTCTTCCAGCCCGGTTTCATTTAAAAGTAGATGATCTTCCGTACCGCTTTTTCCAAGTGTAAAAACATGTGGATGTTCACAGAAAAGAAGGTGATTTTGAGTTTCTTCGGTAGTAGTTTCATTTCTGCGCTCAATTTTAAGCGCAATGGTTGCTCCAAAGAGTTTTTCCTGGTAATCCCAGGCTTCCTGATAATCAATCAGTCCCAAATCTTGAAAGCGTACTTCAGGTAACATATCTTTAAATCTCGCTACTTGTTTTAATAAAAGGGTGATTGAGCGGAGTCGAAATCACCTTTTCAATTTTAGAACTCCAAATATACGAAAGGATGGAACGAATCGGAAGCTGCCTGATACAGGATAACGATAAATACTGCAATTATTAACATCTGGACAACCATATGCGTTTTTACAAAACTTGCGACCATAAAATCTTTCCATTTTTGGGGCATCCAGTGAATGAAAAATCCTAAAAGCATGACCAAAAGTGCCGGATAATAAGTATTGATCATGGCTTGGAAGGTTTCCCACCCAAAGTTGAAATTATTGAAAATGCGATCCAGCATATTACCGGGTGCTCCTTCGGTTTTTAAGCGGAACCAGATACGTGTAAATGTTATGAAGTTGAAGGTCAGCAAGATCTTCCAGAAATGGACTATCCACCAGGAACTCTTTTCATAGGGTGAAACTTTTTTCCAGTGATTGTAAATGACGAGTGCCAGACCGTTCATTGCTCCCCAGATTACGAAGTTTTGCGAAGCTCCATGCCAAAGACCGCCCAGGATCATGGTAATCAATAAGTTTAAATCGCGGTACATGAATGTTTTTACTTTCGGGCTGATAAGGATTGCAATTCCATATAAACTCATCAAACCGATATAAACGAAGATCAACTCAAACCAACCGGTGATGAAAATCAGGAAAACGAAAATGACAATAATCGCAATGAAGGTTCCAATAGTTCCCTTTTTGTTTCCTCCTAATGGAATATATAAATAATCCCGCAGCCAGGATCCCAATGATTTGTGCCATCTTCTCCAGAAATCTGCAACACTGTTTGCTTTGTACGGAGAATTGAAGTTCGGTAACAATTCGAAACCCATCAGTTTGGAAATTCCGATTGCAATATCTGTGTAACCGGAGAAATCACCGTAGATCTGCAAAGAATAACCCCACATAGCAATAACACTCCAATATCCCGGGTAAACATCCGGATTATCAACTATTGCATCAATAAAATGTGTTGCAATGAAATCAGCCAGTACAATTTTCTTGAAAAGGCCTTTCATGATCAGGAAAACCGCTTCACTGAATTCCTTTTGACTCAGTTTGAATTTTTGGTAGATCTGGGGAATAAAATCACGTGCACGAACGATCGGGCCCATAAGCACGTGCGGGAAATAAGTCACGTAAAAAGCATAATCCCAAATGTTCTTCACAGGCTCAATTTCCTTCCGGTAAATATCAACCACATAACTAATCGACTGGAAGGTGAAAAAGCTTATACCTGCCGGCATCAGGATCATTTCTTCAAAAGTCCCGGCGCCGAAAAATCCGTTCCCCCATTGAGCAAAGGTGTTGAATACTTCATATTTTGTATGAAACATCTTATTAAAGGAATCGGTAAAGAAATGTGCATATTTAAAGAAACCCAGGAAGAATAAATTGAATGTTGCGGAAAGTGCAATGATCCATTTGCGGGCCAATTTACTTTCAGACCGGAAAATCCATCTCCCGAATAAGAAGTTGACCACCACCGAAAGAATCAAAAGTGTTACGAAAAAACCGGAAGTTTTAAAATACAGGAACAAACTGGCTACAGTAATGAACATGCTTCGCACCAATTGATGTTTGTGTAGAAAACTAAACAGCACCATGAACGCCAGAAAGAAGATCCAAAAATCAAGGCGGTTAAACGCCAGATCATTGGCTGACATAGGTGTGAAACTAAAAATGCGGTGCAACGATTCCATAAAGGGACTTAAACTATTTTTTAATTGATGTATTTTCTCTTCTCCATTTGTTCCAGCCATTTTTCAAAAGCATCTATAAAAAGGTCTGCTTTTAAATGGTACCCCGGTACTGTAAAATGAACTAAATCTCCTCGCATCAGTCCATGACCTTTCCAAATACGGGAAGAACCCAATTCACCCATGATTCCGTAAAAATCCCAAACAGGACACTGATATTTTTTTGCCAGTTCGATTATTACTTCACGTTCGCGGGCTACGTTTTGGTTGAGGTATTTCTTTTTGTAGCCTGCATCATTCGGAACAGTCAATAGAATAGCACAATCCGGGTTTGCAGCCAATACTTTGAGCATCATGGCTTCCAAATTCTTCTTATATACTTCCGGGTTAAAAGAGGAGTAAGGAACATTGGCGTCATTGGTTCCAACAGAAAACGCAAAGAAATCCGGCGGGGATTCTTTCAGCTGTTCTTCAAAATTCTCATTTCCCAGGTAGGTATATAATCCTGCACCGTTGATGCCGATTGCTGTGTAGGAAATTCCCGGTGCAGCATTGCTTAACTGGAATGCATGAAGCTGAAGGTTATACGGTCCTGCGATTAACCTGGTAAATTGAAGATTGAAAGTGTCAACCGCGTCTGCAAAAACCGCTTCGGTATAACCCAGGGATTCGTTCCGGAATTTATTGACGATTAAGATCTCATCCGGACCGAAATTCAATTCATAGGGAAAAATCCCTTTGTTGTGATACACGCGTAACCTGGTGAAACCGGGCTTGACGTCCGTTTTATCATACTTAAAAGTAATTTCAACAATGGAATCGGGTGTTTCAACTACGGCACCAAGCAGTCCGAAGTTAATTCTTTCCGGATTATTGAAGTTTACGCTTCGATAAGTATTCCAATGATTTCTTGATTTGAATTCGTAGTTCCACGGATTGTTGGTCTTTGCCAGGTCAAATGGAAAAATCAGTCCCCGTTCTCCGGGAATATCCAGCCAATGTGTTTGCAAATAGGTTCGGATATCGTGAGTATAAACATCTGCCTGAAGATGCGATCCGCCGATGTGGTAAAAATTCAGCTTGCAGTTCTTTTCAGTGATCATGTTTCTGAAATCCTGGAACAAATGCTCCCAATTGGGACTTTGTGCACTGTAAAACCGGAAACAGTTGTTTTCAAAATTAATGAAAGGGTATTGGTGTTTTAAATTGCTGTCGAGATGATGAAAATTGGAATAGATATAAGTGTCCAATGGAGTTTTATCGCGCAGGATCTCCACTTGCGACTGACTGTTGCAGGCAATAAGGGAAGTAACTAATAATGCGGTATAAAAACTAAACTTCATCCAATATTTCATTTGTGCAATGAGCATGCCGCTTTTATTGAGCTCTTTGTTTCCATTTGACATACTCAGCTGCTAAAGCATCAAAGAAAAGCTGTGACGCGATACTGGCGCCACGGTTCGTGAAATGTATGTAATCATTCCCGGCTAAGCCTTTTTCAACCCAGCTGGGCATGGAATTTTCTCCACCCATTGCACTGAAAAGATCCCAGTAACAGGCACCGACTTCTTTTGAAACTTTTGTCATTTCCTGCACCAGGAAAGGCAGCATTTTATAAGTAACCCGTCCGGCTATTGATTGCATAGACATGTCACTTGGTCCGATCACCAAAATAGAAGCTGATGGACGTAGTTTTTTTATAGTGTATAATTGACCTTTGAATTGTTTTGCATATCTGCGCACAGAAGAAGAATCGCTCATATATGGAACGCCATTTCCTCCGAATTGCATAATAACCATTTCGACGTTCAGGTCTGCATACATTTTAGATGCCATGTTGTGGTCGATTTTACCAAAGAAAGTACCACTGGAACCGCGCATTCCGATATTATCTACAAAAACTCCGTAATCACTTTCTAATGAGAAACCAATAATGGTCGGGCTCACCGATGCTGAAAATTCGTACCTCAACTTGCTTGGCGTAGAAGGGAATTGCAGCGAAAGAACGTGGTATTTTCCATCATTTTCCAGACTGTCTTCATGAACCAGTGTGGTGCCGCTGTAAACTTTAATTTTACAGGGTTTGAAACAACTGGTATAGAACATTTTTGCATTGTTGTATGATCTGGCTCTCGAATAGGCTGTTTTAGTTGGTTCAATTTCAATGAACGCTTCCTTAATAGTTGTGGAAGCTGCCATTTGTGCACTATCCATTTCCGGGGTAAAGCGTGCGGCAGTATTCATCGATCCGTATTTGCGTGATTTTAAACTGGCACCGCCAAAAGCCGTGTAACGGATGAAATTAGGTGAACAGGTTTGTTTGAAAGTAATGGTGTTGTATTCGTTTTTGGCAGGAATTGTTCCCGGCCCGAATCCACCGAATTGAGTTTGCAGGCGCTGACGGATATAGGATGTCATGCGGTCTCCTTCGATTTGTGAATCACCATAATGCAAAATGCGCACCTTTTTTCCCTTTGCTGCTGCATCCAGTTTTTCGAAGAAAGTATAAAGGGCTTCCTGGCCTTTTTCATTGTACTGAATGGTTGTTGCGGCCTCTGCAGATAAAGTTCCTCCTGCCGGAGCTCCCATTTTTCCGTCAGACTCGAAGGTGTTTTTGATTGTTGTATCGGCTGAAGCTCCTTCAATATCCAAGGTATCTACTTGTACAATATTGGTAATGTTTTTCTTTTCTACCGGTTTTGGAGGAGTTAATGCTTCATTGAATGTAAGGAACCGGACATCCATACCAAAAAGGTCGATTTTGTCTCCTTTGACCAAAAAACTAATGCCGGTGAGTAATACCAGGATTCCGGCAAGGTAAATAAGAACATGAAATGGTTGTAATTGCTTCACTTACATTAAAAATTGAGGTACAAAATTAATCCAAATCCGGAATAGACAAATGATTGTTTATTATCTGCGATCATTTGGGAATTATTTGAGGGCTCAGGACAGCATCTGGTTGCAAGTTCGCGATATTGCGAACAGGCCAATGTTTATAAAGCTTTCAGAGCTTTTTTTTTAGTTTTTGAGATAAGAGTAAGATTATCCCCCATTTACCATGGTAACTAATTATTGTTTGCAAAAATCCTTCTGGAAATCCACGAATTCATTCCCCGACTTTCGTAACTTTATCTTATGGAACAGTACACAAACGAACTCATTCACGAAAGCAGTTTATACTTGCAGCAACACGCCCATAACCCCGTAAATTGGGTCCCGTGGTCGAAGGAAGCTTTTGACCGGGCGGAAGAAGAGCAGAAACTGGTACTTGTTTCCATTGGTTACTCTGCCTGTCATTGGTGTCATGTGATGGAGCACGAATGTTTTGAAGATGAAGAAGTGGCTGCCTTGATGAACAAGCATTTTGTGTGTATCAAAGTGGATCGCGAAGAACGTCCGGATGTGGACCAAGTATATATGACGGCTGTTCAATTGATGACTCAAAGAGGCGGATGGCCATTGAATTGTTTCACCATTCCGAACGGACAACCGGTTTATGGTGGAACTTACTTCCCGAAAGAACAATGGATGCATGTATTGAAATCATTACATCATACCTATACTTCTGAGCCGGGAAAAGTGTTGGAATATGCAAAAGAACTTTCTGAAGGTGTTCAGCAATCGGATCTCATTGCTGTTGCAGAACCAGTGCAACCTTTTCCAGCTGATAAATTATGGGAATTGGTTCGGAGATGGCAGCCACGGATGGATATGGTGGAGGGTGGTCCCACTTCTGCTCCTAAGTTTCCTCTTCCGAGTAACATAGAGTTTTTACTGCATTACGGAACATTGGAGAAAAACGAGTCCATTCAAAAGTACGTGGATCTGACACTCCATAAAATGGCTTTGGGAGGAATTTACGATCAGCTTGGTGGTGGTTTTTCGCGATATTCAGTTGATATGTTGTGGAAAATCCCTCACTTCGAGAAAATGCTTTATGATAACGGACAATTGCTGAGTGTATATGCCCAGGCTTATGCTCAAACCAAAACTCCGGAATATAAGCGGGTATTGGATCAAACGCTCGGATGGCTTGAACGCGAAATGCAGAGCGAAGAAGGAGGTTTGTTTGCTGCGCAGGATGCTGACTCAGAAGGAGTAGAGGGCAAGTATTATGTTTGGACAAAGGAAGAGATCGAAGCAGCTTTGGGTGAAGATGCATCCTGGTTTTGGAAATTATATAATCCTGGAAACAAAGGATTCTGGGAACATCAGCAATGGGTTCTCTTGAGAAATGAGACATGGGAGGAATTTTGTGAAATGAACCCGTCTGTAAATCCAGCAAAGATTCAGGCACAATTGGATACTTTGCTGCATATCCGCAAAAAACGCATTGCACCGGTAACGGATACGAAATGTTTAACAGCTTGGAATGCGCTTACAATAAACGGTTTGATTGAAGCATTTAAGGCTACGGAAGATCACGGATACCTGAAAATAGCTCTGCAAATCGCTAAGTGGCTCCGGAAGTACCAGGCAGCAGGTGATTTTCAATTATTCCATACCAGGCAAAACAACCGTTCGTTTATCACCGGTTTTTTAGACGATTATGCAACGGCAATCCAAGCCTTTCTTGCGCTTTATCAAATTACGGGTGATGAAGAAGATCTGGATTTTGCAAAGCACTTATGTACTTACACCCTGGAACATTTCTATGACGAGAAATCCGGGATGTTCTATTTTACACCGGATAATCACGACCTGATTGCCCGGAAAATGGAGATCAACGACAATGTGATTCCTTCCACAAATAGCATCATGGCACATAACCTCTTAACGCTTTCATTATTGATCGATAATCTCGATTACGAGGCAAAGTCAAAGCAAATGCTTCAGAATGTAATTGACGGAATGGAACAATACGGTTCGGGATATTCGAACTGGGCTTTGTTATTGCTTCGATTCCAAAAAGAGGTGCGCTTACTCACGCTTCCCTTAACTCCGGAATGGAATATGTTCAGAAAACAGAGTTCCCCGTTTTTAGTCATTCGGTATACCCGGGAAAGTGAAGCAACCGTTTGCGCCGCAGGATTGTGTTCCATCCCAATGGTACATACAAGAGAAGTAGAGGATTATTTGGAGAATTTGAATTGAATTTTTCACCGCAAAGACGCTAAGAACACAAAGGGAATATTAATCCGATCTTTGCGCTCTTTCATTCTTTGCGGTTATAATTAAGTCTGTATTGGCTTTCACTTCTTCTTTTCTTCCGTTTTCAACATTTCCGGAGCTTTAATCTTAAACTGTTCCAGTCTTGGCTGTGAAACTGCCTGCACATACCCGTTATTCGGATTCCGGCATTCGAAATTTTGATGATATTCTTCTGCCTTGTAGAAAGCGGTGTATTTAACTACTTCTGTGGTGATGGAAGGAAACTTTTTCTCCAGTAGCAATTTCTGAATGTAAGTCTTGGCATGATCGCGCTCGAAGTCGTTTTGATAAAATATTGCAGAGCGGTATTGTGTGCCTGCATCAGGTCCCTGGCGGTTTAGTGTCGTCGGATCGTGGGAGTCGTAAAAAACTTTCAATAACTCATCATATGATACAATGCTTGAATCGTAGTAAATTTTCACTGTTTCTGCATGGCCCGTTGTTCCGGTACAAACATCTTCATAGGTCGGATTTTCAACATGGCCTCCTGCGTATCCGCTTTCCACTTCGGCTACTCCTTTAACGGATTCGTAAATGGCTTCGACACACCAGAAACAGCCGCTTCCGAAATAAGCTACCTGGTATTTGGACAATTCCTTGTTGCTTTTTGGAGTTTTAGCGATTTCCTGTGATTTATCCTTCTGTCCGCAGGCACTCAAAGACAAAACTGTAACGATTAAAAAGAAAATGATGTGTTTCATAAAATATTTTTTTCAAGTTACGACACAGTTCCGAATCCGGATTTAGTTCACCGGCTTTTTAACCTTTCTTAAGGGTTTTAAGAAGGTCAAGTAATGCCGTTAAACAGGTTTTGGTAATTGCAAATCATCTGCGGAAATCTGCGAAATCTGCGGGCAAAAATAACTCACCCTCTAACTTTCACCGCAGCGGATTATACAAATTATTGACCCTGAAACAACAAAAAAAAGTAGAAAGGTTTAAAAAGTCGGCTCAACTGATTATATTCGCACCCTTAAAAGAAATTATAGAATGGCAATTATTGGGAAAATAAGAAGCATGCGTTACCTGCTTGTAGGTATTACAGGATTGGCTCTCTTGACTTTTATTCTTACAGGATTATTTGATAAAATCGGTTCTTCGGTTGATAGAGGTACACTTGGTACAATCGATGGAAACGAAGTGGATACTGCAATTTACAATGCGAAAATGAATCAGTTTGAGTATTCGGACAGACAACAGTTTCAGCAGCAGCAACGTGAATATACAGAAAAAGACCAGGAACAATCTGCTGATAAAGCATGGTCTGCAACTGTAGATGAAATTATCCTTAAGCGTGAATATGAAGCGCTTGGTTTGGCCGTTTCTGAAAAAGAATTTACTTCTTTCCTTTATGGAGAAGAAGGTTTTACCTTGTTACCTGAAATTCAGCAGGCATTTACAGATCCGGCTACGGGTCAGTTCAACGCTGCACAATTGGAAAAATATGTTCAGGACCAGGAGAAATCTTCAGATCCGACAGCAATTGAAAATTGGAAAAAGACAAAAGAAGCTATCCGTATACAGCGCATGCAGGAAAAATACTTCCAGTATTTAGGCCAGGGTTCATATGTGACAAAATTGGAAGCTAAAAATGAATATTTGGCTAAGAACGAATCCAAATCTATTTCATTTGTAATGGGTGCTTACCGCGATATTACGGATGATCAGATGAAGATTTCTGACAAAGAGGTTCGTGCTTTCTATGAAAAGAACAAGGACAAACCGAAATACCAGGTAATGGCAGGTCGCGATGTGAAGTATTTTGATGTAACAATCTTGCCGTCAAAGAAAGATTCAAGTGTTTTCAATAAAGAATTGTCCGTGGTGAAAAAAGCATTCGCTACATCAACAAATGATTCTGTATTTATTCTTGAAAACTCGGAAGTACCTTTCTCAAGAGCGTATCCTTCCGGTAGCGCGTTGACTTTACGCCCTGAAGGCGATCCGAAAGCTCGTCCGGATTTGACTTATCCTGCAGCAATGGATACTGTGTTTAAATCTGCAGCTATCGGTCAATTGGTTGGACCATACGATGACAAAGGAAAAACACGCCTTGCGAAAGTGGTTGGGTTCAATTCAACAGTGATGAAAGTGCGTCACATTTTGATCAGTGCTCAAAAAGGAGATACCAAGAAAATTGCTTCTGCTAAGAAATTAGCTGATAGTTTGGTGAAAGTGGTGAATAAGACCAATTTCGAAGAATTCGTGAAAAAATATTCGGAAGATCCGGGATCGAAAGACAAAGGAGGTGTATACGAAGATTTCATGGATTACGAAATGGTAACACCTTTCTCTGACTTTGCAAAAGAAAAACCGGTAGGAACGATCGGAGTTGTTCAGACTGATTTCGGTTTCCATATCATGGAAGTTTTGGACAGAAAGAACGATGTGAAATTCCCGATTGTAGCTTTAATTCAAAAGACATTGCTTGCATCCGAGGATACAAAAATCAAATTGAAAGATAAAGCGTACAGCTTGCTTTCGAAAATTGACAGAGAACTTTCCAAAAAAGAAGACATTACGGATAAGATCATTTTGTTTGATACGATTGCCCGCAGAGAAGGCTTCTACTCCAGACCACTTCGTATGTTCGATGAGTCTCCGAGAGTTCAGGGATTCACAACTAAAATGGCTGCTCAGTCAATTTTAGAGTTGGCATACAACGATGAAGCTGAGGTTGGTGATCTATGTTCTTCACCGATCCAGGACGATAACCGCCTGATCATTGCAATCGTTTCTTCTATCCGCGAAAAAGGTGCACCTGCATTGGTTGATACGTATGAGCGTATGAGAACGGATGCTTTGAACGAGAAAAAAGCAAATTCAATCTTGAAGAAGATCGGATCTGTTACAAACCTGGAAGTATTGGCTAAGAAATTGAAAACGGACGTGAAACAGGCAGAGGTAACTTTTGCTTCACCAAGTATTCAGGGTGGTGGTTATGAGCCGGAAGTTATCGGAGCCTTGTTCTCAGGTAAAGTAAAGGACAAAAGATCATCCAAACCAACTGTTGGTCAGTCCGGAGTTTATGTGATCCGTGTAAACAAAACAGTTAAAGCTCCTGCAGCGAAAAACTACGATGCGGAAAAAATGCAGATGTTGAGCCAGATCAAAGCAGGTATTGCTAACTCTTCTCGCCAGGCATTGCAGAAAAAATTGAATGTAATGGATAACAGAGCTTTATTGGAAGCAGGAATTGTCCGCTAATAAATAAGATTGAAAGATGAAAAGGTTGTGCGCTTCGGTGTACAACCTTTTTCATTTTCTGCATCCTTATATTGATCAATAATAGTTTATTTTCATGCTAAGATTGAAAACAAGAATGATAAGACCCCTGAAACCGGTTAATTTACTTGCCCTTACAGCGCTTGTTTCCTGGAATACTGCTTTTGCTCAGTGTTTCGACGATACCTATGCAACGATTTCCCCAAAAGAATTGATTCCGTGCAGCGACGGATCTTGGGTACTGGACTACGAAGATAATTTCGACGGGAAGGTCTTGTCGCCTCAGAATTGGATCTTTCCTTACCAGGGAGTGCTGGCGGGTTTTAACTTTGAGAACGATGGTTCCAAAACGTGGTACGCCAATACAGGTACTACACCCGCTATTCCTATTGCTAACAATGTGGTAACGCTGAATGGGATTCTCCAATTGATCGCAAGAAAAGAAAATACTCCCATTGCAGGAAAATACGTGGTGGATTGGTCTAAAGCTACTCCGGGAAAGGATTCTTCTTCGTTCCTGTATTCTTCTGCCTGGATCGAATCGCAGCGTATGTTTGGCTACGGAAAGTACGAGGCTCGCATCAAGATCCCGAAGGGAAAAGGCCTGTGGCCGGCTTTCTGGCTTTTTAACGGGGAGAATGGAAAACACAACTACGAGATCGATATTTTCGAGTTCTGGAACGAGTACAACTGTCTCGGGAGATATAAGAAAAATCGCTTGTCTCGGAATCCTCATTTTGCTATTCATGGCGATAGTATAAACCGCGGAAGTTCTCAATGTTCTGATGATCTCTATCCGTGCTACGGTAATTGGGGAAACTCCAAAACGGATCTGAGTGATGACTATCACATTTATACACTGGAATGGGATTACTACAAAATTGTTTGGTCGATCGACGGACAAATAGTTCATTCTTTGTACCGTTTTAATTCAAAGAATGGAAATCCCACGGATTGTAATACCATTAAAGAGGGACTTGAATACAAAGTAAATGAATCCTGGCCCTTTACAGATAAAATGCAGGTGCGCTTCAACCTCGGGATCCAGCATGGAAATGGGAACGATCCCAATTTGGGTGATGATTTCCCGAAAAGCATGGAAATCGATTACTTCCGGTTTTATAAAAAAGGATCGTCCTAAGAATAAATGCAACTAAATCAACTTAAATATGAAAACCATTTTAATCTTAATCATCCTGCTTCCTTTGGGAGCCAGTGCACAGGGACCAGGCTTTGAGATTCATTATTCTGTGAATCATGCCTTTAGTCTTAATGCCTCAGACAGAACGTTCTTCGGAGCAGGAGTCGGAGGTAATATTATTTTTGGTGAGGACTAGGTGGTCGGTTTTAAAACAGGAGTGGAGTTCAATTTTTTTCACCTCTGGGCTCCTACCTTGTATGCTGGGCATTATACCAGTCAAACGAATGTGCATTATCAATTTGTGGCTTTGTCTATTCCTGCGATTGTTCGGTTTTCCTTTGGAGAAGAATTTAAATTCTTTGTGGAATCGGGAGCTTATTTGGGAATTGGATACGGCAAAATCAAGTATGATTATTTCTCATGGAGTGCTTATAACAATCCTTCCGTTAAAGGACAGGAAAGCAGGGATTATTTTTCCGGCTTATCGCTTACTCCTGCAATTGGCCTTGGAGGTAGGTTTCCACTTTCAGACGGTATTGACCTCATGCTGAAACCTGAATTCGCTTTCGTGTTGAATCAGGAAAATGATAAGTTTCAGATTACACGTTTTTTCTATGGAAGATTTTGTGTAGGCATACACTTGAAATAAAAGAATAGGGAGTGAAATTTGACATCCCTTGGACTAAATACTGGTCGTTTATTGAAGAAACGGCTAAAGAATTGACCAAATCACAATAAATATGAAATCAATTTTAATCTTAATCATCCTGCTTCCTTTCGGAGTCAGTGCACAGAAACCGGGTTTTGAATTTCATTGCTCTGTCAATCATCCTTTGAGCAGCAAAGAAGACAGGACATTCTACGGAGTGGGGATCGGAGCAAATATTCTTTTACGCGATACCTGCCTGTTCAATTTTAAAACAGGAATAGAAGTGAATTACTTCCATACCTGGGATGAAGGTATTTATTCCGGTAAAATGTCATCGAAAAAAGATCTGCATTACCGGTATGCGGTGGTGTCGATTCCTGCATTTGTGAGACTTACTTTTGGAGATCGGTTTAAAGTCTTTTTAGAAGCCGGTGCTTATGCGGGAGTTTGTGTGGCTGGAAAAGTTCGATATACTTATACCAGTTACTCATCTTCTCCAAACGATCCTACCACAACCCAGGAAAGCAAAGATTCATATAATAACGGTCTGTCTATTTCGCCGGCAATTGGTCTGGGAACAAGATTCCCACTTTTAGTACGCTTAGATGTATTCCTAAAAGCGGAATTTGCTTTAGTGATAAAGGGCCAGCAGCTTTCCGGGAATACTATCGGTTCAGGTTATGGTGGAGACTATGATTTCAATTACCGCTACAAATACTTACGTTTGTGTGCAGGGATCCACCTGAAATAGAAAAAAGAAGTAATAAAAAAGTCCCGACAATGATCACCGGGACTTCAATAATTTCATTTAGCAAACGCTGCTCCATCATTCGCGTTAAGCAATTTGCTATTGCTTCGCTCAGTCTTCACCAGCTATTACTTTTCCGCTCCGCCTTTGATTTCCATTGGCGCATTTGGATTAGGGCTTGTAACAGCCGGGATAATATTCAATAACTCAATATCAAATACTAAGTCCGAATACGGAGGAATTCCTCCCGGTCTTCCTGCAGCACCATATGCTTTGAAGTAAGGAATCACGAAAATCCCTCTTCCGCCTTTACTCAGAATAGAAATTGCTTCATCATAACCAGCGATCATTTGTCCCACGTTGTGTGTGAAATCCAATGGCTGGTTGCGGTCACGTGACGAATCGAATTTCGTGCCGTTTAAGAAAGTTCCTGTATAGTGTGTAGAAACATTGTCTCCTTTATTTGCTCTTGTACCGTTTCCTTCAGTTTGAATAACGTATACCAACCCTGATTCAGTTTGTTGTGCATTCGGGTATTTTTTACGGATCTCGTTCAACAGGTAAACGCGGTATTCAGCTTCAGACATTGCAGCACATTTTGCAATACGATCTTTCTCGATTGCATCCAATTTTGCCTGCTCTGCTTTTTTAACTTCCTGTTCAGCCTGTACCTTAGCATAAGAAGATTTGAATTTTTCCGTTGCATTCCAGGATTTGTAAGCTTTTCCATTGCGGATAATCACAACTTTCGTCATGACATCGTTTGCCTCAATTTTGTTCACTACATCCTGTCCCTGAACTACATGTCCGAAAACAGTATGCTTTCCGTTTAGCCACGGAGTTTCTTTGTGTGTAATGAAGAACTGGCTCCCGTTTGTTGCCGGCCCGCTGTTCGCCATAGAAAGAATCCCTGGACCGCTGTGTGTTAAATCAGGTCTTGTTTCATCAAAAAACTTGTACCCCGGGCCACCCATTCCTGTTCCTTGCGGATCTCCTCCCTGGATCATGAAATCTTTGATCACACGGTGAAATTTCAATCCGTCATAAAACGGTTTTGTAATTTTTACAGAATCAAAAAGTGTTAGGTTTCCCTCTGCCAAACCAACAAAGTTGGCAACTGTCATAGGAGTTTTGTCTGCCTCTAATTTTACGATGATATTTCCTTTTGTAGTAACAAAAGCAGCGTAAATACCAGGATCAGAGTCTTTCGGTAATTCGACCTTTTGTGCAAAAAGCGAAGTGGTAGTAATACATAAAAGCATTAATGCTGAAATGTATCTAAGTCCTTTTTTCATATTCAATTATTTGGGTTTAAAAATAGTGCAATTTTGCGAACTGAACCGGAAAAATCAAAAATCAGTCCAAAATCGAATGAAAATTCAAAGTTCAAAATTCAAAACTCTAGAAAGGAGGAATGCTAACTTTTACATTTTGAATTCATCATTTTGAATTCTTATGAGTTAAGTCATTTTTTGCGTCGAAATAATCACGAAATTTGTTCTACAAAAATACACACATGCGCATAGAACAATTATATACCAAATGTTTAGCCGAAGCGGCATATTTCATTGAAAGCGAAGGAGAAATTGCAGTCATCGATCCCTTGAGAGAGGTTCAGCCTTACCTGGATCTGGCCAAAGAATGGAACGGAAGCATCAAATACATATTTGAAACGCATTTCCACGCGGATTTTGTTTCCGGTCACGTGGACCTGGCAAAGCATACCGGAGCGAAGATCGTTTACGGACCAACAGCAAAAACTAATTTCGAAAGCATTATTGCGGAAGATAACCAAGAGTTCAAAGTTGGAAAGCTTACCATAAAGGTACTTCACACACCGGGACATACTCCGGAATCGGTGACTTACCTCCTGATAGATGAAAACGGAAAAGAAACAGCCATTTTTACAGGCGACACCTTATTTCTGGGGGATGTCGGCAGACCGGATCTGGCAATTAAAGGCGATTTGACTCAATATGATTTGGCAGGAATGCTCTTTGATTCTTTGAGAAATCGTATTATGATCCTACCTGATTCATTAACGGTTTACCCGGGACATGGAGCAGGAAGTTCTTGTGGGAAGAGCATGAGTTCTGAAACTGTGGGAACACTCGGAGAACAGAAGCAAACAAATTATGCCCTGAGGGCAGATATGACCCGCGAAGAGTTTATTAAAGAAGTAACGGAAGGAATTTTACCTCCGCCTCAATATTTTCCTAAAAATGCCATGATGAACAAAAATGGCTACGAATCAATTGATGAAGTGATCTCGAAAGGAATCACTCCTTTAAGTGTCGAAGAAGTCAAAAGATCCATTCAGGACAACGTGCTGGTTTTGGATGTTCGCAACCAGGATGAATACATCAAGGGAGCAATCCCGAACAGTTTGTTTATCGGCTTGAATGGGACATTTGCCATGTGGGTGGGTGCATTGATTGAAAACATCAATCAACCGATAGTTTTGGTAGTTCCTGAAGGTAAGGAAGAAGAAACGGTGACGCGTTTGGCCCGCGTTGGCTATGATAATTGTATCGGGTATTTGAATGGCGGAATGCAAACCTGGATTGAAGCCGGGGAACCTGTTGAAACCATCGAATCAGTAAGTGCGGAAAGTATTGCTTCTAAAATTGATTCACTTCCGGTTCTGGATGTGCGTAAACCGGGAGAGTACGAAGCAGAACACCTGGAAAATGCAGAACATGTTGCTTTGGATTTCATGCTGGATGATCTGGGGGATCTGAAACCCAATAATCCGTATTATGTGCATTGCGCTGGTGGCTACCGGAGCGTGATCGCTATTTCATTATTGAAACAAAAAGGATTTAAAAACTTAATCGACATTGCCGGAGGATTTGCTGCGATCAAAAAAGCAGGAATTCCCACAACTGATTTTGTTTGTAGCTCGAAAAAGTAAGCACATAAATTCCATATTTAGAAATTTGGGAAGATTAAGCTCCCGCAGATTTCGCAGAAGAACGCAGATTTCATTTGTCTGGAAATATTAAAAGATGAATTCTTTTAGCCAGATGTTTAAAAAGAATCAGCGTAATCTGCGTGATCTGCGGGAGTTCCTTTATGATATAAAATCTTAAGATAAGCAGTTCATTTTCCCTTATTTCCACTAAATTTGCGCCATGGAACAGAAAGAAGATTTACTAAAAGAGGTCATTTCCCACGCGAAAGAGTATGGTTTTGTTTTCCCTTCATCAGAAATTTATGATGGATTGGCTGCGACGTATGATTATGGTCAGCTGGGATCGGAACTAAAAAACAATATCAAACAATATTGGTGGAAATCCATGGTTCAGATGAACGACAATATTGTGGGAATTGATGCGGCAATCTTCATGCATCCTACCACCTGGAAAGCTTCAGGTCACGTTGATGCGTTCAATGATCCATTAATTGATAACAAAGATTCTAAAAAAAGATACCGTGCGGATGTATTGATCGAAGAACATATTGAGAAAATCCGTCAGAAGATCAATAAGGAAGTAGAAAAGGCAGCAAAGAAATTTGCAGATGCTTTTGATGAAGCTCAATTCCGGGCGACCAATCCGAATGTGTTGCGCAACGAGGAAAAGATCAAAGAGATCGAAGACCGCATGCGAGTTACACTGGAGAATAACGATCTGGAAGGAGTGAAGAAATTGATCGAAGACCTGGAAATTGTTTGCCCGATCAGTGGTTCCAGAAACTGGACGGAAGTGCGTCAGTTCAACCTGATGTTTTCAACAGAATTGGGTTCGGTTGCGGGTGATGCAGCTACTATTTACCTGCGTCCGGAAACTGCTCAGGGAATTTTCGTGAACTTCCTGAATGTTCAAAAAAGCGGACGTATGAAGATTCCTTTTGGAATCGCTCAGATCGGTAAAGCTTTCAGAAATGAGATCGTAGCCCGTCAGTTTATTTTCCGTATGCGTGAATTCGAACAAATGGAAATGCAGTTCTTCGTTCGTCCGGGTGATGAAATGAAGTGGTACAACCATTGGAAAGCGGCTCGTTTGGCCTGGCATAAAGCGCTTGGTTTGGGAGATAAGTATTACCGCGAGCACGATCACATTAAATTGGCTCATTACGCAAATGCTGCAAGTGATATCGAATTTGATTTCCCGATGGGATTCAAAGAATTGGAAGGGATTCATTCAAGAACAGACTTCGATTTGAAACAACACGAACAGTTTTCAGGAAAAAAATTACAGTATTTTGATCCGGAATTGAACCAGAATTATGTTCCTTATGTCGTAGAGACTTCGGTTGGTTTGGATCGGATGTTCCTGGCTGTCATGAGTGCTTCTTTCAAAAATGAAAAATTGGAAGATGGTTCCGAACGTGCCGTATTGAGTTTACCGGCGCAACTGGCTCCTTATAAAGTTGCTATTATGCCTTTGACCAAGAAAGATGGTTTGCCGGAAAAAGCTACGGATATCCTGAATGATTTGCGTTTTGATTTCAATTGTCAATACGATGAGAAAGATTCTCCGGGGAAACGTTACCGCAGACAAGATGCGATCGGAACGCCTTATTGTGTGATGGTGGATCATCAGACATTGGAAGACAATACAGTTACTATTCGTGACAGGGATACCATGTTACAGGAACGCGTGGCTATTTCAGAGTTGAGAGCAAAGATTGAAGGAAAGGTAAGTTGGAGAAACCTACTTGCAAAATAAGAGAAAGCAAGCTTTCGATAACGACAAGTGTTAGCCGGATGGATCCAGGATTTGGGGATAAGTGTAAGATTATCCACCATTTACCGAGGTACATTATTTTAAATTTATAGAAAAGCCCCGAAATTGCTAGTCGGGGCTTTTTAGTTTTATACTATTTGGTAAAAAAATCAATCCCGGTTTGCCCCCTTCATTATACCTTCAAGTAAACCCTCAAATTTAATATCTCCACTGGACAAGTTGCGCGTTTCATGTATATCGAAATTCTTCCCGAATCCCATTACACTTCCGCGAACCGTTCCGTCCAGTTTCAGCTCGAATTTCTCAGCATTTGCCAACTTTGCAATACGGAACAAAGCTCCGTCACTTAAACTTAGCTTTAACGGGACAGTATAAACGTGCTCAGATTTTCTCCTGACTTTGATCTTGTTGTTCAGGTCTATTACTCCGATCTCCAGGTCATTGACTGAAACGTTCAGTTTCCCTTTCTTGATCTTGAATCCGTAACCGTTTTCATTGTCTACAGTCGCATCGAAACTCACATTCAATGTTTTTCCTTCTAATTTCCCAAATTTAAAATTGGAATACCCGGAAACTTCAGGTTCTATAAACTCACAGCTGGATACCGTGATTAAGAACGCACATATAAAAAGTATCTTCTTCATCTTATTTCATTGCTTCATTAAAATAATGGAAGAAATACGGAATGGTTTCAATTCCTTTGTAAAAATTAAATAAACCGAAGTGTTCATTGGGTGAATGGATCGCATCTGAGTCCAGGCCAAAGCCCATCATTACCGTTTTCAGTCCCAATTCTTTCTCGAATAAAGCAATGATCGGAATACTTCCGCCGCTTCTTACCGGAATTGGTGTTTTACCGAATGTCTCTTCATAGGCTTTCGCTGCACTTTTGTAAGCAATC
This sequence comes from Fluviicola sp., assembly GCF_029266855.1. Taxonomy (GTDB): domain Bacteria; phylum Bacteroidota; class Bacteroidia; order Flavobacteriales_D; family Crocinitomicaceae; genus Fluviicola. The sequence goes on along the minus strand of NZ_JAQSWB010000004.1, from coordinate 64,940 downwards.
GAATCAATTGGTGTTACAACAGGTTCTCCGCCATGATGTGGATTTACTGCAACCTTCACCCCGGCAGGTGCAATGGATTCAAAATGTTTGGCAAACAATTCAGTGATTTTTTCCGGCTCCTGGTTCGGAACCAAACGCATGGAAATTTTGGCATAGGCTTTCGAAGCAATAACAGTTTTTGCACCTTCACCGGTATATCCTCCCCAGATCCCGTTTACATCCAGTGTCGGACGAATAGAACCTCTTTCTGGTGTTGTATATCCTTTTTCACCGTAAACAGCATCTATGTTCAATGCTTTTTTGTAATCTTCCTCGTTGTAAGGCGCCTTTGCCATCTCTGCCCGCTCTTCCAGACTTAATTCAACTACATCTGCATAAAACCCCGGGATTGTAATATGATTATCCGAGTCGTGCAGTGAAGCGATCATTTTGGTTAAGATATTAATCGGATTCGCAACACAGCCGCCGTAAAGACCAGAGTGAAGATCCCTGTTTGGCCCTGTTACTTCAACTTCAACATAACTCAATCCTCTCAATCCTGTTGTGATAGATGGTGTATCGTTGCTTAACATTCCTGTGTCTGACACCAAAATAATGTCAGCTTTAAGACGTTCCTTATTTTCTTTAATGAAGACACCCAGGTTTACAGAACCAACTTCTTCTTCCCCTTCGATCATAAATTTCACATTGCACGGAAGTTCATTGGCTGCAATCATTGCTTCGAAAGCTTTTACATGCATGAAAAACTGACCTTTATCGTCACACGCTCCGCGAGCAAAAATAGCACCATCCGGATGAATATCTGTTTTTTTCAATACAGGCTCGAATGGAGGTGAAGTCCACAGGTCGATCGGGTCTGCAGGTTGAACATCGTAATGTCCATATACCAGTACGGTTGGAAGAGAAGAATCAATGATCTTTTCTCCATATACAATCGGATGACCGGCTGTTTTGCAGATTTCCACTTTTTCAGCTCCTGCTTCTTTAAGGAATTCAGCAACCTTTTCAGCTCCGCGAATCACTTCTTTGGCATAAGCACTGTCTGCGGAAACTGTCGGAATTTTCAAAAGGTCAATTAGTTCTACTAAAAACTTATCTTTGGACTTTTGTATATATTTTTGGGTATTTTGCATGATTTTTATATTTCTCAGGCAAATTTGGTTAAATCGCCGCGTTTTTTATCGAATAATTGTGATTAAAATTTAACAGTTAAACAAAATTTAATAATATTGGCACTTAAATGCAACCTTTAACACATTTTTGAGTCTAAAGGACATAAGATTATGATATGAAGAAAATTACTACAATACTTATTTTAGGTCTCATTCTTATCTGGAATGATGTAAAAGCACAAATCGTTGTGCAAAATACACAATCACCAAGTACACTGGTACAAAACATTTTAATGGGAAATGGAGTTGTTGCTTCGAACATTACCTATAATGGTTCTGCAGTGAATGCTCAGACTCCACAGGGGAATGTTACTTTTTTCAACAGCAACGGTTCTAGTTTCCCGATTTCAACCGGAGTATTGTTAACATCCGGTAATGGAAACGCAGCAGTTGGTCCGAATAACTCAGGGTCATTTTCTAATAATGTTCCGGCAACTCCGGATGTTTCTACAGATCCGGATTTGATTGCTATTTCAAATGACAATCCAACTAACGGAGTCGTTTTGGAATTTGACTTTGTTCCATCCGGAGATACCATTAGTTTCAGATATATCTTCGGGTCGGAAGAATATCCTGAATTTGTTAACGCGGGATTCAATGATGCATTTGGTTTTTTCCTTTCAGGACCTGGGATAGCCGGGCCGTATTCAAACGGTGCAATAAATATTGCTTTGGTACCCGGAACAGCAACTCCTGTAACTATTGATAATGTAAGTCCATCAACGAATTCTGCTTATTACGTTAACAATGTAAATGGCGTAGCATATGGAAATGCTATTCAATTTGACGGAACTACTGTAGTTTTAACGGCGAATGCAAGTGTACAATGCGGACAAACTTATCACATTAAACTTGCTATCTGTAATATTGCTGATAATGGTTGGGATTCAGGGGTTTTTCTCGAAGCTGATTCATTCTCTTCAGAGGCTGTGGATATCGCTGTTGCAACAGTAACCGGAGATACTACTGTAATTGAAAACTGTACAGGTGCACAATTCATCTTCTCCCGTCCTCAAACGCAATTGGGTGATACCTTATTGGTGAATTATGATATCGGCGGTACAGCTATTATGTCACCAAACGCCGGGGCAGATTATAATAATTTACCAAACCCGATTACTTTCCTTCCCGGAGAGGATACAATTGTAATTAACTTATTTCCTATCGGAGATGGAATTACTGAGACTCCTGAGACTGTAATTATTACAGCTACAACAATTACGGAATGTGGAGATACCATTATTACAACAGGAACGCTATATATTATTGACGGACCAACATTACCAATTAATGAGTCAAATCCTACGGTATTTTGTGCCAACGATTCTGTGCCTGTAACGGCTACAGCCAGTGGAGGTTTTGGTCCATACACATATCTTTGGTCTTATCTGGGACAAACCGGAAATTCGGCTTATGTACCGATTTTTCAAAACGGATCAATTGATTATTATGTCACTGCTACAGACCAATGTGGGAATACCGGAACGGATACCGTAACGGTAACCATGAATCAAACTTTAGCTATTGATACGATGATGATGTTCCCGGCCTCTGCCTGTACACCGGATGGAGCCGTAAGTGGAATGGGAGAAGGAATAACTGGCCAGCCGCAGTATCACTGGGAAGGACCAAATACCGGCGGACCATTTGAAATCGACGCTACTGTAATGCAAAATCTTCCTCCGGGATGGTATGTTTTCACACTTACGGATAATGTTTGTTCGGTTACGGATTCCATATTGTTGACTAGTGAGCCGGGTCCGATCGCTGATTTTACCTTAAGTTCGATTTCCGGATGTAATCCTTTGAATGTAACCTTTACAAACAACAGTCAGAATGCAACGAATTTTGAATGGTATTTTGGAAATGGTAATTCAGCAATGGTAAACGATTTAAGTTCCCAGAATCAAACCTTTACAGTTTCAGCTGATCAGGTGTTGATCGCAATTAACGGACCATGTAGAGATACCGCTTATGCATCCGTAGCAATTGTTGAATGTGGCTGTACTGACCCGCTTGCAACGAACTTTGATCCGACTGCAGTTCAAAATGACGGTTCTTGTATTTACCCGGAACCAACGGTTATCATTCCGAACATCTTTACACCAAATGGTGATGCAAACAACGAGGTGTTTAAATTGACAACCACCAATGCAACTGAGGTAACGATTACAATCAATAACCGCTGGGGTAATTTGGTATATGAAGGAACAGGATTAGATCCTTTCTGGGATGGAAAAATCAATGGCACTATTGCACCGGACGGAGTTTATTTCGTACAATACACCGTGAAAGGATTAATGGGCAGAGAACTTACAGGTCAAGGATTTTTACAATTGATCAGACAATAATAAGTAATACTCATAAAACAAGTAGGGCGCGATTAATCGCGCCCTACTTGTTTGTATATTTTCGGTTTTTTAATGATTTAAAGTCACCAGCGTTTTACCACTCATTTCTAAAGGAGCAGCAATACGCATGCGATCGAGAATAGTAGGGGCTACGTCAGCCAGAATTCCTGAGTTTAACCGCAAATCCTCCTGTTTTGTAACAAGAATAACCGGTACGGGATTCAATGAATGAGCTGTATTCGGTGAACCGTCAGCATTAAATGCTACATCAGCATTTCCGTGATCGGCAATGATTATTAATTCATAGTTTAAAATGGAACATAGATCAACAATCTCACCCAGGCATGAGTCAACAGTTTCAACAGCTTTTACGATAGCCTCGTAAACTCCTGTATGGCCAACCATATCCGGATTGGCAAAGTTTAAACAAAAGAAGTCGGGTTCATCTGTTCTTAATTTTTCCAGAATCCGCTCCTTTACCTCAGGAGCACTCATTTCAGGTTGTAAATCATAAGTCGCAACCTTGGGTGATTTCACCAAAATTCTGGATTCACCTTTGAATTCCTGCTCGCGCCCACCATTGAAAAAGAAGGTAACATGCGGATACTTCTCTGTTTCAGCAATTCGTACCTGAGTGCGGTCCATTTTGCTTAATATTTCACCTAATGTGTTATGCAGGTTGTCTTTCTCAAAGATTGCATGTACGTTTTTGAACTTGGCATCATACCTGGTCATGGTATAATACGACAGGTGCAGGGGTTTCATTCCGTATTCAGGATATGCCTGCTGGGTCAAGGCCTGACTGATTTCTCTCGGACGATCTGTTCTGAAGTTGAAACAAATTACGGTATCTCCATCCTGAATTCTTCCTTCTCCGGTATTGATAATGAGCGGTTGGATAAATTCGTCGGTAATGTCATCCTCATAACTTGCTTCAATTGATTTGGCTGCATGAAAGAATGGTTTACCGATTCCTCTTACCATTGCATCATAAGCCACCTGGATGCGCTCCCAGCGATTATCTCTGTCCATCGCATAATAACGCCCCACAATGGTTGCAATTTTACCGGTAGACAGCTTCATATAATCTTCCAGCTTTTCAATAAACCCTAAACCACTTTTCGGATCGCAATCTCTACCGTCTGTAAATGCATGTACCCAAACATTCTTTAGGTCATAACTGTTAGCCATATCCAGTAAGGCATGCAAATGATCCTGTGAACTATGAACTCCACCATTTGAAACGAGGCCTATAAAATGAACTTTTGTTCCGTTTTTTTTCGCTTGATGAAAGCACTCCACCAGAACAGGGTTCTGAAAAAAGACACCTTCGCGAATGGATTTGTTAATACGGGTTAGTTCCTGGTAAACTACACGGCCAGCCCCGATATTCAGATGTCCTACTTCCGAGTTCCCCATCTGGCCGTCCGGAAGACCTACTGCTTCACCACTGGCTGTCAGGGTATTGTGCGGATATTTTTCAAGTAATGAATCCATTACCGGGGTTCTTGAATTAAAAATGGCGTCGGCATTTGAACGGTCTCCAATTCCCCAACCATCCAGAATTATTAAACCAACTTTCTGATTACTCATCATAAGGCATTTGTATTTGGAAACATGCTCCGGGGCCTTCAACTTTTATGAGTTTTAGGTTTCCCCCGAGGGTTCTTGCGCATTCTTTGGCTATGAATAACCCAAGTCCGGTTCCTTTTGTGCTGCGTGTTTCTTCGTTTTCTAAACGATTGAATTTTTTGAATAAGAGATCCTGCTGTTCTGCCGGTATTCCTTTTCCGTAATCTCTTACACCTATAGAAATGTATTGATCATCTTTGGAAACCGTTAAATCAATACCTTGTTCGGTATACCCGTATTTGTAGGCGTTTTCGATAAGATTATTCAGAATATTGGTGAAAATAAGCGGATCTGTTTCGAATTGAATGTCTTTGAAGTCATTCATACGAATGGAAATGTTGAATCTTTTCTCCTGAATTGCAATTAATTTCTGCAGGAAATCTTTCAAAGAAATAGAGGTCATCAGGCGCGGCATGGCTTGTTGTTCAAGCCTAGAAGCAGTAAGTATTTGCTCGACCAAGGTTTCCAGCCTGCTTGATTCGTCCAATGCTTTTTGGATCAGTTCAATTTGTTTTTCTTCACTTAACTTATGCTTTTGAATGGTCTGAAGATAGAGCTTAGTTGCTGCAAGCGGAGTTTTTAGCTCATGCGTTACAGATAACATGAAATTATTCTGCTGGCGGGCTATCTGAATTTCTTTCTTGATGGAGCGCTTTATTTTCCAAAGACCGAAAAGCAAGAGAACCAGGAAGACTGATCCTTCACCGATGATCATTATGATTCGTTTGTTAACAGTTTGGTCTGTATGATGCGATGCGCGGGTTAAATCAATAAGATGATAACCCCACCAAAGGAATTGAATCAGTACATAAGCACCCAACAAGTATACGAAAACAGTTGTTGGTTTTTTAAGCATTTTTCTTAGTAAGCTCGTTCGTTTTTGCCTTCAATATAATTAATAAAAGCTTTGTTCACGACTTTATTCCCTCCGGGAGTAGGGTAATTCCCTGTAAAATACCAATCACCTGTGTTTCCGGGACATGCTCTGTGTAGATCCTCTACTGTTTGATAAACAATATGAACTTCTGCTTTGATGTTTTCCGGAGTAAGCATTTTGGCAATCTGAGCAGAAATTTCTTCGGCTGTAAAAGGAGCGTAAATGTCTTTTACGTAGTTTATAATTTGCTCTTTCGGTAATTTCTCCTGCTCTTTTGATTTGCGGTAACAACTGTCTATGATATGTTGTCTGCCGCTTTCTTTAAGTAAGGTAATGGCAGCGTCAAAAGCTATGAAATCTCCCATTTTAGCCATGTCAATTCCATAGCAATCGGGATAACGGATTTGAGGAGCCGATGAAACAACGAGTATGCGTTTCGGATCCAAACGATCCAAAATGCGTAAAATGGAATGTTTTAAAGTTGTTCCACGAACAATACTGTCATCAATAACAACTAAATTGTCTTTTCCGCGAACGACCGAGCCATAGGTAATATCGTAAACCTGGGCAACCATATCATCCCGCGCATCATCTTGTGTGATAAATGTGCGTGCCTTTGCATCTTTGATAGCAATCTTTTCTATACGTGCTCTGCGGTTCAGGATTTCTTTCAATTGTTCCGGAGTCGGTTTCCCGTCTATAGCCAATAATTGTTCGTATTTCTGTTCGTTCAGATAATCTTCCAAACCTTTGATCATTCCGTAAAAACTGCCCTCTGCAGTGTTTGGGATAAAGGAGAAAACAGAATTATCTAAATCGTAATCGATTGTTTTTAATACATTCGGAACAACATAACGCCCCAGATTCTTACGCTCCTGGTAGATGTCAAAATCATTTCCACGGGAGAAATAAATGCGTTCGAAGGAACATTTTGCCGGAGCTTTCGGTGCATTGATCTCAACTTCGGAAACGGTACCGTTTTTCTTAATAATCAAAGCATGTCCGGGAGTTAATTCCCTGATCTCATCATACTTTAAGTTGAATGCTGTTTGAATAACCGGTCTTTCTGACGCAACCACACAAACTTCTTCATCTTCAAAGTAAAATGCCGGTCTGATACCATTCGGATCTCGCAATACGAAAGCATCTCCGTGACCAAACAATCCAGCCATTGCGTATCCGCCATCCCAAACTTCCGAAGATTGTTTCAGAATCTGCTGAATATCAATGTTTTCCGCAACTTTTTGATAAACATCATGACTATTGTAACCCAGAGACTGGTATTTTTGAACCAGCTCATCGTTTGCAACATCTAAGAAGTGCCCGATTTTCTCAAGAACGGTTACTGTATCTGATTTTTCTTTTGGATGCTGCCCGATTTCCAATAACACCTCGAAAAGCTCATCAACATTTGTAAGGTTAAAATTCCCTGCAACAACCAGGTTTCTGGTGATCCAGTTGTTTTGTCTTAAAAACGGATGACAACTCTCAATTGAATTCCTACCGAAGGTTCCGTATCTTAAATGTCCTAAAAATAATTCTCCGGTAAATCCGGCATTTTTCTTCAGGTAATTCACGTCTTTTAGTAACTCGGGATTTTCTTCCCCGATTTCGTAAAAACGCTTATTGATATGATCAAAAATATCCTGGATTGGTTTGGGATCGATACTCCTGTAGCGCGAAATATAACGCTCTCCGGGTTCCATGTCTAATTTAATGTTTGCAACACCGGCGCCATCTTGTCCCCGGTTATGCTGCTTTTCCATTAAAAGATGAAGCTTGTTTAAACCATAAAAAGCCGTTCCGTACTTATCAACATAATACTGTAGTGGCTTTTTTAATCGAATGAGTGCGATTCCGCATTCATGTTTAATTGCATCGCTCATGGGCATCAAAAATCTTGGTGCAAAGTTACGGATTCTAAATCGATTCAGGTGAGAAATGTTTTATCAAAAAACAACTTTTTATTGAATTCATAGTCTAGTAAATACAGGTAAATAAATAACATTCTTTGTGCTTTTTTATTTTGATTAGTATTTGTAAATTCGTTTAATGTTCTATCGCATTTTTTTTGGTGTAATGTGCTTATATTCAGTTGCTTTTGGGCAGACTGAAAATGTATTGTTGCACCCAAACGAAGGACAGTGGGATTCTCGGGTTCATTTCAAAGTGGATATGCATCAGGGATCCGTGCTAATCAACGAAACCGGATTCACCTATTTTTTGAGCGATGCAATGTCTCATCACCACGATGGGAAAGAAAAAGAATCTGTCGCCGCAGAAGAAGCAGCTATTCACTGCCAGATCGTTAAATCCGAATTTCTCAATGTTTCCTGGAAAGGAGCGAAATCAAAAGGAAAACCCAGCCAGGCTTATCGAAATTACTACCAGGGAAGTGACCGGAGCAAATGGAAATCAAAAGTTTATAGTACGGATAAGGTTATCTACGATGATGTTTATAACGGAATCGATCTGATCGTAGAAGGACAGGCTGATTTTCTGAAGTATTCCTTTATCCTTGCCCCGGGAGCAGATGTAAAACAGATCATCACTAAAATTTCAGGAAGTAAAGAGGTTTTTCTTCGTGAAGGAGATTTGGTAACCCGTACTGATTTCGGTGAGATCATTGAGAAAGAACCGGTTGCCTGGAATATAAAGAATGGACGAAAATCAAAAGTTCCGGTTTTATTCAAGCTGGAAAATGGGTTGGTTTCTTATGAATTTCCAAAAGGTTATTCGGAAACGGACACGCTGGTAATTGATCCCGATATCGTTTTCTCCACTTTTACAGGATCTACGATGGATAATTGGGGGATGACAGCCACACCGGATCAGGAAGGGAATTTGTATGCCGGAGGAATTGTGTTTGCCGGACCAGGCTTTTATCCCACTGTCACCGGATCTTACGATTTAAGCTTTAATGGCGGGAATTCATATTCACTTGGAGGAGGAACAATTCCCGGGTTTGATGTAGCAATCACCAAATTTAATACGACCGGTACGGCTTTGATTTATTCGACCTATTTGGGTGGTTCCGGAAATGAATCGGTACATAGTTTAGTTACTGATCCGCAAGGACATTTATACGCACTCGGAGTTACAAGTTCGCCAAATTTCCCAACAATAACCGGGTGTGTAGATCAAAGTTTTAATGGCGGACCAACCATTATAACCAACGAGTTGGGTTTCATTGGAGCTGATATGTATGTTTGCCATTTTGATGAAAACGGTGAAAATTTGATTGGTTCGACTTATTTGGGAGGTGCGGGTACAGACGGAATTAATGCCGGGAGCCTGTATTTCAATTATGGAGATCCTTTTAGGGGAGAAATTGTTGTAAAGAATGGAGAAGTTTATGTTGCAAGTTCCTCTGCTTCTTTCGATTTCCCGGTGGCAAATGCCTTTCAAGGGGTGCTAAATGGTGCCCAGGATGCGGTTGTAGTCAAAATGAATAACGGTTTGACTTCTTTAATCTGGTCAACTTTTGTTGGTGGTTCGGGCCATGATTCCGGGAATGGGATTCAAATTTCCAGTACAGGGGAAGTTTTTGTGGCCGGGGGAACAACTTCATCCAATATGCCTTTTTCTACAGGTATGGATTTAACCTACAACGGTGGTATTGCTGATGCATATGTTATGCGTTTATCAGGTGCCGGTGCGGTTCTGTCAGGTACTTATTCCGGAACGAACGAATACGACCAGGCATTCTTTGTCCAACTGGATTTAGATGATAATGTATACATCTATGCACAATCGGCAGGCTCGATCGCTATTTCACCGGGAAAATACGGAGTTGCAAATTCGGGTCAGTTTGTGGCTAAATTTTTGCCGGATCTTTCCAATGTGCTTTGGACTACACCAATCGGTTCCGGTTCCGGGCATATTGAAATTTCACCTACAGCTTTCCTGGTTTCCAATTGCTATGAAATTTATCTTGCGGGTTGGGGAGGACAAGTAAATGTAGCTAATTCTCCGGGTGCAGTGAATAGTACAACATCCGGATTGCCGGTTACCTCAGATGCATATCAGTCCACAACTAATGGAAGTAACTTTTGGCTTGCAGTTTTGGAAGAGGATGCAACAGCCTTGAATTATGCAACTTTTATCGGGGGAACAACCAATTCTTCAAGTAATCACGTAGACGGCGGAACCAGCAGGTTTGATAAGAACGGAAATATTTACCATGCTGTTTGTGCAGCTTGTGGAAGTGTGAATAATGGTTTTACCACCACTCCGGGGGTATGGGGTCCAAGCAATCCAAGCCCGAATTGTAACCTCGCAGCATTTAAATTTGAATTGAGTACTATTGAAGCAGTTGTTGCGGCACCGGACCCTCTTGTTTGTTTGCCGGATCCGGTAGTATTTAATAACAACAGTGCGAACGGAAATGAATTTGAATGGCATTTCGGAGACGGAGGTACATCCAACCTGGTAAACCCGTCACACGTTTATAGCGGACCAGGACAATACACTGTTACCTTAATAGTGAGAGATACAACTCAATGCTTCACTCCCGACACCGTACAATTTATAGTGAATATCGGAGATTTCAACGGCGGAATCGTAAATCCACTTGCTGAAACTTGCGCCAATGTTCCATTCCAAATGGAGGCATTCGGAGGTTCGGTTTATCATTGGGAACCTGCAGCACTATTCAACAATCCTAATATTTCGAATCCGCTTGTGACATCATCTCAAAATGTACAGATCTATTGTGTTATATCTGATAGTTGTGGTATTGATACGGTTTACGCCCAGGTGAATATTTTAAACGGAGCGCTCAGTATTTCAAATGATACCGCGATTTGTGCAGGCAATTCGGTCAATCTGTTTGCGAATGGAGTTACCCAAATAACATGGAGTCCTGCCACTTATTTGGATAATCCATCCAGCCTGAATCCGGTTTCAACCCCTTTGCAATCGATTACTTATTCGGTGGTTGGAACAACTTCTGATGGCTGCGAATTGACAGGGAATGTTCATATTCATGTAGATGCGGATATGCCTGATCCTGTTATGCCGGATAGCTTGGTATACTGTCAGGGAGCATCTGGAGTCGTCAATGTTTCCGGAGCAACTTCTTATAACTGGTCACCACAAACAGACATCAATCCTGTTACCGGCCCGCAAGTTACGATCAGCACTCAAACTAGCCAATACTATTACTGCGATTTTTCGAATGCCTGTGGAACAGTCAGAGACAGCATCTTTGTGGAAATTAATGTTCCAATTATTTTGGCAGGAAATGATACGACGATCTGTCCCGGAGAAATTGCATCCATTTTTGCATCCGGTGGCGTTTCATATACCTGGTCACCTGGTCCGTATGGCTTATTACAGCCAAATGGTGCAGTGGTTCTGGTAAAGCCCGGAATATCAACGACCTATGTAGTGGTTGGGGTTGACCAGTATGGCTGTTCGGACACTGCATCGGTAAGAGTTGAATTATTTCCTTCACCGTTTGTACAGACAAACCCCGATGTTTATGCCATTTTCGGAGAAGAAGTTCAGTTAAATGCAATTTCGAATACTGCTATCAGTTATGTATGGAGTCCGGCAGAATATTTGTCTTGCAATGTTTGTCAAAATCCGGTTACGGAGCCCAACAAACCCATGACATTTACGGTCACGGTTTACGATATCAACGGTTGTTCTGCGACGGACATTGTGCGCATTTATTACGATGCCCTGATATATGTTCCAAATACCTTCACACCAAACCATAACGGGACGAATGAAATGTTCTTTGCTCTGGGAGTAAACATCCGTGATTTCCGTTTAGAGATCTTCAACAGATGGGGCGAACTTATTTACAGCGGAGATGCACTTTCTCAAATGTGGGACGGAACCTATGCCGGGAAACCTTCTCCTGACGGTGTTTATACCTGGAAGATCGAATATGGTGAAATGATTTCAGATGAAAGACATCAAATCGTAGGTCATGTTAATTTGCTGCGATAGACTTTCGTTTATGAACCGTCAATCTGCTGTTTCGATCCAAAAAAAGTAATCTATAGTTTTTGTTTGGGGTCCATTCATTCTGAATCAATAAATATTCAGCTTCGTGCTTAATTTCATCTCTGAATACTTCCTGAACCGGAACCTGATATTCCAATCGGTAATAATTGATAAGAGGCTCGTAGAACCACGAGCATTCCGCAATATGTATTGAATTGTCCTTAATATCGTCCTTGATCAATAGCATGGCTGTTTTAATTGCGCTATCTTCTGACCAGGTCATGGTATTGTTGAAATTGTAAACCGGCAGACTTACAAGTATAAAAACCCAGGAGCAAAGAAGCACAGTGATACTTGCCAGTTTTATTTTCAATCCATCAATATTTAAAAGGAATGCCAAAAGAATGACCGGATACAGATATAAGGAAGAACGGTTAATAGGGTAAAGTGCTTCGAATAAATAATGTTCGGATACCAACGCAATAAAAATACTGACCAGAACAATGAAAGTAATTGTACCAGGATTGAATAATTGCTTTTTTCGGACCGTAAGAAACCCTGCAAAAAGAAGCAGAGCGTAAAGCCCATAACGAAGTATGCTGACTCCCCCGAAACCCTCTCTGAAATAGAAACTGGAATAAATGAGGTTGTCTATGCTTGAATTTAAATCTCCTGTTCCGAAATACAATTCATTCCGGTCTCTTAGGAAGAATAATCGGTCCAACGAAAAATAAAGGGAAACTCCACTTAGAATAATTATGACAATCAACAGAATGATCCGGTTCTTTGGTTTGAAAACGATTGCACTCAGGAGAATTAAAGCCTGAAGGATTAAAAAATAGTTAAGAGTGTTCAGGTTTGCACTTAAAGCCAGGATTGAAAAAACGGTGGATAAGTAATAATGAATAGGCCTGGATTCACTCTTTAACGCAGTAATTTGAAAAAGGTAAAATAAAGAAGCTGTTACAAAAGCAAGAGAAAGTCCATATCCACGGCATAGTGAGAAGAAATCAAGAATGAAGGGATTTCCACAAAGAAGCAGGAGCAGGGCAACTTGTGTGTATGAAGATTTTAGAAAATTCCCGGAAATGCGAAACAGGAAAAACCAAAAAACAGCAAAAGACAAAATGTTTGGCAGCCGAAGAGCGAATTCCTTTGCTCCGAAGATTACAGAGCTTAGAGAACTCAGCTGTGTGTTCAACCAATGATGGTTGGCCGTTCCCTTTAGAATTTCATCACCCTGGATGATTTTGTATGTCAACGCTTCATCGTGTGTAATTCCTAAGATAAATCCACGAATGACGACGTAACTGAATGCAAGAATGAACCCTAAATAGTAGATTATTTGAGAATTCCGGTTCATCTTAGATGAATTCACATTTCAGAACACCATCCCGGTCAATTTCCGTAAGTTGTACATTCTGCATCTGATTTACGAGTTCCGGGTTAAAGGCTGTTTTCACCTTCACATAATTTTCGGTAAAGCCGTACATGATTCCTTCATCTTCTTCGGCTTCAAATAAAACGGTCCGTTTTGAACCAACTTGTGATTCATAAAACGCTCGTTTTTTCTTATCGGAAAGAATGTGTAATTGTTTACTGCGTTGTGCTCTGATCTGATTCGGAACCGGTTCTCCTAATTTTACGGCTGTTGTATTTGCGCGCTCTGAATAGGTGAAAACGTGTAAATAAGAAACATCCAGGTCTTTTAGGAAATCCACAGTTTCCAAAAATTCTTCATCCGTTTCTCCCGGGAATCCTACGATTACATCTACACCGATCGCACAATCGGGACGTAGTTTCTTGATGTGCTGAACTCGCTCCACATACAATTCCCGTAGATATTTTCTCCGCATTGCTTTCAACAAGCGGTTACTGCCGGATTGAAGCGGAATATGAAAATGTGGAACAAAGCGTTTCGAATCCTTTAAAGTAAAATGGATGATCTCATCGCTCAATAAGTTGGGTTCTATAGAAGAAATGCGGTAACGGTCTATACCATTAACCTGGTCAAGTGCTTTTACCAACTCGAAGAAATTTTCATCTTCCCCCTGGCCAAAATCACCGATATTTACACCGGTAAGAACAACTTCTTTGATTTTAGTATCCGCAATTTTCTGTGCCTCCAGTACTGTTTCTGAAATACTGGCATTTCTGCTTTTACCACGTGCCAAAGGAATGGTACAAAAAGTACAAAAGTAATCACAACCATCCTGCACTTTTAAAAAAGACCTGGTTCGGTCTCCCATGGAGTGGGAAGGAATAAAGCTGGTCGTTTGTTTGATGTTCTCAAATTTTACAACTGCTCCCTGTTCCTCTCCGGATATCAATTGGGACTCGATCTCATTCTGCTTCTCCAGGTGTTCAACAATGTTAAACTTTTCGTTTGCGCCAAGCACAAGTGATACTCCAGGAATTTGAGCAATTTCAGTAGGCTTCAATTGTGCATAACAACCAATGATTGCGATGTAAACCTCCGGATTTATTTTTTTTGCGCGTCTGACTAATTGCTTGCATTTCTTGTCTGCATTTTCAGTAACGGAACATGTATTGATAACAAGAATATCAGGTGTTTCTTCAAAATCGACTTTTGCAAAACCCGCATTTTCAAAAAGTCGGGATATAGTAGATGTTTCTGAGAAGTTCAGTTTGCATCCGAGGGTGTAAAAAGCGACTTTTTTATACTGTTGCATTTTTTTGCAGAATTGAGGGCACAAAGATAGACAATTTCGAGTCTGTAAAAAAACACCCTTATAAGTATTCGTTATATTTGTTAGTGTATGAAAAAGCAATTGAAGATTGATTACGAATGGTTTGATCATTGGAAGGAACTTCCCGGCTCTGAATATCTTTTAATTGAGAAGGCTTACGAAGCGGCGAAGAATGCTTACGCTCCGTACAGTAATTTCAAGGTTGGAGCGGCGGTTTTACTGGCTGATGGCACGATTGTGAAAGGAAATAATCAGGAAAATATTGCTTATCCGAGTGGTCTGTGTGCCGAACGTGTCGCTTTGTTTTATGCAGGGGCAAACTATCCGAATACAACGGTCAAGACAATTGTTGTTGTGGCCGAAGGAGATTTAATCATGGAAGATGAATGCGTTTCTCCATGTGGTTCCTGCAGACAGGTTATTGCAGAATCCGAATCGCGCCAGGAAGGTGATATCCGGATTATTTTGGTCGCACAGGATGGCAAGACCTGGGTTTTCAATAGTATTAAAGATATTTTAGTATTTCCATTTGGGGTAAAGCAGTTATGAACGAAAAACGTCTTGAAGAATGGTTTTCTTCCCGGAAGAGAGTACGGGAGAATCGTACAGCGACAAAGCTGTTTGATGCTATTCGTTTGGGAGACCGGACTGCCTTGAGTGGTGCGATAACCTTGCTTGAAAGTACGCGTGAAGAAGATCAGGAAACCGCAAAAGATTTGATCCGTCGCTGTCTTCCATTTTCAGGAAATTCCCTGCGAATTGGAATTACCGGTGTTCCGGGAGTGGGTAAAAGTTCATTTATTGAAAAATTTGGACAAACCATTTTGACGAATCGTAAAAAAGTGGCTGTTCTGGCAATTGATCCAAGCAGTGAAAGAACAGGGGGCAGTATTTTAGGTGATAAAACCCGTATGGAAACCTTGTCTCAAAACGAAGATGTATTTATCCGTCCTTCTGCTGCCGGAAGTACCTTGGGTGGAGTTGCCCGAAAAACCCGGGAAACAATTATTCTTTGTGAGGCTGCGGGTTATGATGTTTTGCTGATCGAAACTGTTGGCGTCGGACAATCGGAGATCATGGTTCACTCAATGGTCGATTTTTTCCTTTTACTTCTTCTTGCCGGTGCCGGAGATGAACTCCAGGGAATTAAGAGAGGGATCATGGAAATGGCTGATGGGTTGGCGGTTACAAAATCTGATGGAGACAACATAAACAAGGCGAAATTGGCAGCGCGGGAATTAAAGAACGCAATTCACCTTTTCCCACCAACTTCCAATGGATGGATCCCGGAAGTAAAAACATGCAGTTCGTTGGAAAACACCAATATTGATACCGTTTGGGAGATGATCGAACGTTTCGAGCGTCATACCAGGTTGAATGGTAGTTTTGACTCCAAGCGAAAACACCAGGATTTGAACTGGATGCACGAAGCCTTGAAAGATTTATTAATTCAAGGCTTATGGCTTCATGAAAAAATAAGTGCCAAAATCAAAGAAAAAGAAGTGGAAGTAGAAAATGGAACGATCTCTGCCTTTGAAGCTGCAGAAGAAATTTATGGTCTATATCGAAAAGGTGTAGAATAAGCTTGGATCGTCCGTAATTTCAGGAAACATGATTTAAAGCGATATATTTGCAGTATGGAGAAGATTGAATTTACAATCAACGGAGAATTTATTGAGTTACTAGGCCTTTTAAAGGCTACCGGAATTGCTCAGACGGGTGGTCATGCAAAAATGATCGTGGAAGACGAAGAAGTGTTCCGTAATGGAGAACTGGAAACAAGAAAGCGTGCAAAATTAGTCTCCGGTGATATTATTGAAGTGGGTGACGAGGTTCGGATTGTTTTGAAATAAATCCTGTTGATCTCTCACTTTTATCAGAGAATCCAAAACAAAAAATCCCGGACGAGACCGGGATTCATATCAGAATAATTCCTGCAATTCTTTTCGCAGATACTCAACGGTAATTTCTGTAGGTAGTTTACCTACTTCGGCTACGACTTCGAATATTTTTGCGGCTAAATCCGTTGAAAGAGCTGTTGCATCCATTTGGCTTCCTGCCAAATTAATGATCTTGATCGTTTCCTCTTTGGAGTTTCTTACCATATCCCAGGCTTGCGGGGAAACGAACATTTGCTGTGAAACATTGTGATCGTATTCTTCGCGAATGGCCTGTAATAAATCTGTTTGAAGCTTTTTAGCAGGAAGTCCTGCATTATGAAGACGCATTACTAAACTTCCGGGATGGATGCGTTCCATTAAAAGGGCAGCTCGCTGATAAGCCTCCACTCTCATCGGAAGAAAATGTTTTTGACGTTCTTTTTTTAATTCAATCTGGCTAGCTCTGATCTCGCGGTCTCCGGTTTTCTTTAAAAATAAGTAAGCCATCAGTAAAACTCCTCCTCCGGAGATTATAGAAATTAGGATAGGAAAGATGATTCCAACAAAAAAATGCATATCAATTGTTTTTCTAAGTGAATTCGTTTTTGGGTAAAAGTAACAATTAACCCAGATTAAGGATTAAGTGAATTTTGGATCTGCTTCCATTTGATGTCCGCAAACGGAACAAGTTCTCATTTCTTCAGAATTATAGAATTCCTTAAAACGTGGAAGAAAATCCTTTTCAATATTGTCGAGCTTAAAACGGTAATGTTTTAATTCATGATTGCATTTTTCACAAAACCAAAACAATCCGTCCTGCATGTCTGTGTTCTTACGCACTCGCTCAATAACAAGTCCCACGGTGTTTTCTCCACGACGTGGATTGTGAGGGATTCTGGCCGGTAACAGGAACATTTCTCCTTCTCTGATAACAATATCCTTTGCTTTGCCCTCATGTTGGATACCAACTGTAATGTCCCCTTCGATTTGATAAAAAAGTTCTTCACTTTCATTAAAGTGATAATCTTTTCTCGCATTTGGACCTCCGACGATCATTACGATGAAATCACCAGCCTCTTTATAGAGATTTTTGTTTCCAACAGGTGGTTTCAACAACTCCCTGTTTTCCTCAATCCACTGATGTAAATTAAATGGCATTAACATATCCCGTGTGTTTTTATCAAAAGTACCAAATGAATGAGCTATTTGCAATATTAAGTGTTATAAAAAGAAAGCCCCTTGTAAATTTTACAAGGGGCTCCATATAATTAACGTTAACGTTATTGTATTACTACACGGAATACTTTTTCAGCATTCTCTGTAGAAAGTTTGAAGAAGTAAGTACCTCTTTCAACTTCTTTCAGGTTTACTGTATTTGTACCGGAAACAATATTTTTTCCAGTTTGAATAGTACGTCCGTTGATGTCAGTAACCACTAAATCAAAGTTTCCTGTGAATGTTGATTCAACGAATACAACACCTGTAGAAGGGTTCGGATAAAGTGATACTTCTTCCAATGCATTTTCATCAATTGATAAGAAATTACAAGATAAAACAGTTACAACAACGTTTGCTGTATCATCCGGACAAACATTATTTCCTGAAATATAATCGTAGTTATATTGTCCAGCAAAGTTTGCAGTAGTAACCTGTGAGTTTGCCATCAATGCATTTGAAGGATCATACCAGTCACCATTCAAGTCAGCATTTCCATTCAATCCGGCTAACAAGTCGATCGGCTCGTTTCTACAAGCTGTGATCGTACCGTCGATTCCCGCGTTTGAAGGAGCATAAACTTTTACCTGTGAAACGATTGAATCGTAAGCACATCCGTCAATAACTCGGTATTCCAAATCAAATGTCGTATAAGCTAAACCGTTTGATTCAAAATCTGAACCGGTAATGCTTGCATTCACTGATGGAATAGAAGAAGACCAAGTACCTCCTGTATTGTTACCTGTAATTGTTGTGAATAGATTCACGTTATCACCGTAACAAATCTCAGTTAATGGCAGTGCTGTTCCTCCTTCAAGAACGATCTCAGTTACTCTTAAGCTAAAGTTACCTGATGTACCATCGAACTTGTCGTACATGATGTAATAAGTAGTACCTGGCGTTAAACCACAAACTGTAAAGTTTGGAGCTAAGCTTGTTCCACCGATTTCATTGTCATTTGCTGCCAATAACGTAAATGTGTTAAAGTCAGCACAGTTGTTTGCTGTATATACACCAGCCTGACCGTTGTACGAAATCGCATTTGAGTTGATTCTTACAGAACCGGATGCAGGAGCTACGAATGTGTACCATAATGTACCATTCAATGTAGAGTTAGCCCAACCGTCAGTTGTTTGAGTACCTGTTGCAGGAGGAGCAATCGTTGTTTCATTTAAAGAAACACCTGCACCATTGTTATTGAATGTGTAAGTATTGTTTAACTGAATTGCTTCTTGTGAACAAACAACATCATTCGTTACAGGCATTACAATTGTAATCGGTCCTACCCAGTTAGATGTGTCGTTAGTACCGTCACACTCAGCTTGTACGTACACTTGATAAACCCCTGAACCCATTAATGTTACGTCAAAGATTGTGTCAGCAAAGTTGATGCCAGTTGCAGGAGAGATTTCTCCTGAACCAATTGTAAATCCTGTCATTCCGTATTGAACTTTGAATCCTGTAACAGGATAAATAGGACTTGATTCAACCCAGTTCCAAGTTAATTCAAGTGAATCCGGATCTGAAGTACCAGCAAGGGAAGTAATATCAGCACAGTAAGGCTTAGTACAGAAGTTTACTAAGAAACCGTCTGAAGTAAGGTTGTCTGCCTGACATTCTGAATAGATATAGGCATCATAACAAGTCAATTGCTCTAATGTACCACCGAAGTTTACATCAGAAGAAGTTACTTCCAATGTATCGATTGCTTGTCCTGGAATTGCAGGATCAAATCCTTCTTCACCGTAGATTACTGTCCATGAAGTTTCACCGTACATACCTGCATCCCAGTTTAACTGACCGTCATTGGTAGATGTAAGTGTTACCATGTTTTGAACGTTCGGGCAAAGAGCCGTATAGAATCTAACACATGAATTGTTTTGTAAGTATGTTTGGCTGTTGTAAGAAACAGTCAATGTAGACATTGGTCCTGATGCAGAAATAGTTGCAAAATTCCCCGCGTAATCGTATGCACTTTGAGAACCACCGAATACTTTATCATCATACAGGTAGAAAATCTCACCTGTTGTTTGGTTAATTGCGATTTCAAATGTGACATTTTGACCTGAAACTGTTACATATTTAGGTCTGTTGTACCATTCAACGATTAAATAATTGTCACCGCCGATAGTAGTTTCTTGCCAGTAAACATTCCCTTCTTCATCGTCAATGTCAACTTGCCATGCATTTAGAGTTACACCACCGAATTGAATCCATCCGTTGTTGCTAACTGTAATGTTGTTTGAAGTTACTCCCTGGAAATTAACAGGGTTTACAGTTGTAATTCCAATAGTTGCGTCATCTGTAAGGTTCAAAGCTGTTCCTGTTGTATGGATTGGAGTAAATCCAGGACCACACTGACTGTCCCAAGCTGAGAAAGGTACATCTGTAGAGAATGCGAAAGGTCCAGCCCAGTCAGAAGTTGCAATACAACCTGCCTGTACGTAGAATTCATAATCCGTATCTTCAGTAAGTCCGGTAATAGCAACCGTATCATTGTTTGCTACCAAGATTCCAGTTCCCGGAGTAAATCCTGCAGGACCAAATTCATAGTTCCATGTAGTTTCATTTCCTTGTGGAGTCCATGTCAACATTCCGTTAAAGAATGTAACATTATAAGCATTTAAAGCTGTTGGAGCAGAAGGCTCTGTAATTGTAATTGAAATCGGAGCACTGTTTAACATGTTCGCATCTTGCATTACAATGGAATGTATTCCAGGAGTAAGGTTAGTTGGAATCGGACCGAAAGCACCACCATCCACAGAGTATGTAAACGGAGCGGTACCACAAGTAACTGTACCTAATGTAAATGTACCGTTATCCAATCCGTTACAAGTAACATTCACAGGATTTAAAACAGCAAGTACATCAGTAACATTTAAAGTAACCAAAGTGCGTGGACTTTCACATCCTCCTTGGTTGTTAGCAACATAAAATTGGTAAGATCCGTTTGCAGCAACAGGTAATACCGGAGTTCCGATTGCTTCTACAGGAGATCCTGTTGCAAAAGAAGAACCACCGCTTGCTGCGCTGAACCATGATAAAGAGTATGGTTGTGCAATGTGCGTTACCGTAACTGTTAAGTTCATTGTAATGTTATCCGCGAAAACGTCTTCATCAACAGAAACAACAGAAACAGATGTTAAAGGTAAATACGGAGTCAAATCAAAATTTGACTGGTTACATTGGTTTGTTGCAACAGTAACACCGTTTACAACAATGTTGTAAGAATACCAGTTAGTACATTGGTTTCCGATTGTAGCGGATAATGTAGCACTCATAGGAGTTCCCGTTACACAGCTGAAGTTATTAACTGTTGCTGTTACGCCGCTGTTATCAGGACCTGATGCAAGTGCATTGGAAACACATGTTAATACGTTTGTACTCGGTGCCGGTGTAGCAGCCGAAACCGGCATTGCAGGAGCACTTGTACAATAGTTAAAATACGTAGGATTAACAACCGCACTTGGTGGGATTATTGTATGAACATTAACTGTAACACTTGATGTATTTGACCAGCATTGTGTAGCTGTTTCATATGCCGCAACAGTATAAGTTCCTGTAGCAGTAACATTGTAAGGAACAGTTGCAGGGTTTGCATTACTTGATCCGTTAACTACAGTACCTTGCCAGTAATATTCTGTTCCGGCAGGCGCAGCCGGCATTGAAATCGTTGTCCCAGGCGTACAAGCAGGATTTACTGCTGCAGTTGGCGCCATTGGCGTCGTTGCCGTAGGGAAATTGCTTACCACAACGGATGAAGCACTTGACCAACCATTATATGTGCTATTGAAAGCATTTGCGTAGTAAGTTCCATTTGCTGAAATCGTAAGAGGACCAACATATGGATTTGCGGTACTTGTACCGTTTGCACTTGTTTGCCAGTACCAGGTTGTGTTAGCAGGAGGTGTTCCTGTTAGGTCAACCGTTGAACCTGAAACACAAGTTGGTGTTCCTGCTGCTTGAACAGGAGCCGGAGGAGCTGGAAGCTCGCTTAAAGTAACATTGTCAAAATTCAGGTAATAATCTCCTGAAGTCCACGTACTGTTGAAACGAACAAAAACAGCACCTGCCGGAGCAGTAAATGCAACTTGTTTAGTAACACAGCTACCTGATACTACGTGGTTTGTTTGATTGATTGCAGAATTGGGCACTAAAGTCCATGGTCCAGCAGCAGATGAAGCATATTCAACAGTGAATTGTCCCCATGGATTTGTTGTCCCTGTAGTATTTGCACTCCAGTTTGCAACCTTGTAGTCATAAGACATCACAATCATACCGCCTGTAGAAGTTCCAACAGTTGGAGATTCTAAAATTGCAGCTGTGTTGCCTGAATAAAGATTGGTGCGGACCGCTCCAACCGCACATGCCGTAGCACCTGTGTATTGGCTGAAATCAGATCCAGGTGATGTCCAGCTTTGCATGCCGGCATCAAAATTGGCGGTGTAATTTATTTGTCCGAATGTCATGTTTGAGTAACTCAGCGTCACAAACAAACATAATAAAGACAAATACTTTTGTAGTTTTTTCTTCATAAGTTGTAATTTATTTACGTTCAAACAAATGTAAAGAATTAACAGTTCATTAATACCAATTTCTTTTATTTTTTATTCAGAGAACGATATGAGTTTCTTATATGCAGAGTTTAGTTGATGAACGGCATATTTTCACTGAATCATTTGAATTTATTGGGTTCTGAGAGCTTAGTCAGATTGGATTAATTTGATTGATCAATCAATCGTTAAGTTAATTTTATATCAACTATTGTTTCAATTATTGATTAATCAACAAAAAAGGCCCTTACTACACGTAAGAGCCTTTTTTTTAAACTAAAGTTGTAAAATGAATTATTGTATTACCACACGGAATACTTTTTCAGCATTCTCTGTAGAAAGTTTGAAGAAGTAAGTACCTCTTTCAACTTCTTTCAGGTTTACTGTATTTGTACCGGAAGCAATATTTTTCCCGGTTTGAATACTACGTCCGTTGATGTCAGTAACCACTAAATCAAAGTTTCCTGTAAATGTTGATTCAACGAATACAACACCTGTAGAAGGGTTCGGATAAAGTGATACTTCTTCCAATGCATTTTCATCAACTGATAACCAGTTACAAGATGTAACAGTTAAAACTACATTCGCAGTGTCATCAGGACAAACTCCATTTCCGGAGATATAGTCGTAGTTATATTGACCCGGGAAATTTGCAGTTGTGATTAATGAACTTGGCATCAAAATATTTGAAGGATCATACCAGTTACCATTCAAATCAGCTGTTCCGTTCAATCCGGCTAACAAATCAACAGGCTCGTTTCTACAAGTTGTAATCGTACCGTCTATACCTGCATTTGAAGGAGGGAAAATTTTCACTTGTGACATAATCGAGTCATATGCACATCCGTCTGTTACACGATATTGGATGCTGTATGTTTGGTAAGCAATCGCATCTGTAACTAACAATGAATCATTAATACTCGAGTTTACTGCAGAGATGGAAGAAGACCATACTCCTCCAGTATCATAACCCGAGATCGTATTGAATAGATTTACGACATCACCGGTACAAACGTTCGTTACCGGATTTGCTGTACCTCCGTCCAGAATGATATCTGATATACGGATTGCAAAATTACCATTCGTTGCAGCGAACTTATCGACCATTAAATAGTAAGTATTCCCTGGAGTTAATTCACAGACCGTAAAATTAGGTGCAAAACCTGGTCCGCCAATCGCATCATCATTTGCTGAAATCAAGGTAAATGTATTAAAGTCAGCACAGTTTGTTGCTGAATATACAGCAGCCTGTGAATTGAAATTAATAGCTGTCGCATCTATGCGTACTTGGCCTGTTGCCGGAGCAACAAATGAATACCATAATGTACCATTCAATGTAGAGTTTGCCCAACCGTCAGTTTCCTGAGTACCTGTTGCAGGTGGTGCAATATCCGTCTCATTCAGAGACACCGTTGCTCCTGTAGTATTGAATGTGTAATCTGTATCCAGCATCAATGCTTCCTGTTCACAAACGATGTCGTTTGTACCTGGCATTGCAATCGTAATTGGTCCGACATAATTAGAAGAGTCATTTGTACCAGCACAAACTGCTTGTACATATACCTGATAAACTCCGGAACCAATTAAAGTAGTATCAACAATGGTATCTGAAAAATTGATCCCGTTTGCACTTACTTCAGTTCCTGAACCCAATTGGAATCCATTCATTCCATACTGGATATTGAAAGATGTTACCGGGAATATAGGAGAGGTTTCTGTCCAAGCCCACGTCAACGCTAAAGAATCGGGGTCAGATGAACCAATTAAACCTGTGATATCGGCACAATTTGGTTTTGTAGTAAACTGTACGAAGAATCCTTCGGAAGTTAAGTTGTCTGCCTGACACTCCGAATAAATATATACATCGTAAGTAGTCATTTGCTCCAATGTTGCACCGAAGTTCGTGTCAGAAGATGTCAATTCCAATGTATCAATTGCTTGTCCCGGAATTGTAGGATCGAATCCTTCTTCACCATAGATTAATGTCCATGAAGTTTCACCGTAAAGACCTGCATCCCAGTTTAGCTGTGCGTCATCCGTGAATGGGATAACAATCATGTTTTGCACATTTGGACATAATGCATAGTAGAAATGAACACATGAATTATTCTGTAGATATGCCTGGTTGTTGTTAGAGACATTAATGTCTGTTGTTGGACCGGACAAACCGATGTCAGCATTTCCAGCGTAATCATCTGCAGTTTCAGTACCTCCGAATACAGCATCATCGTAGACATAATAGATCTCTCCTGTTGATTCGTACATTTGGATTTGGAACGTAACTGAACCGGCACCATTACTGAAGTTGTTTTGATTATCCCATTGGAAAATGGCGATTTGATTCGGAGATGTTCCCGTTACTTCATAATAAACATTCCCTGTTTCGTCATCCATATCATCTCCCCATGCGAAAAGATAATCACCTGTTATGGTCGTCATGTTTCCACCATAACCAACAGCTCCCGTTAGAGTGTTTAATTGAATTCCACCGTTGTTTCCAACTGTCAAAGTTGTAACTGAACCTCCTTGATAAGGGAAAGCAAATGGAAGTGTTATTCCCGTTTCCGTATCATCAGTTAAATTCAAATCAGTTCCTGTTCCTGAAATATCAAAAAACCCGATGGTCGGACATTCATTGTCCCAAGCTAAGAATTCAGGGTCTGTTGAAAACGAAGCCGGACCTGCCCATTCAGATGTAGCGATACATCCTGCTTGTACATAGAAATCATATTCCGTATTTTCTGTTAAACCTGAAATGGATATTGTATCATTGCTGGCAGAAATCATTGTTCCTGTTCCAGGAGTAAATCCTGCAGGACCATATTCTACATTCCAGGAAGTTTCAGTTCCCTGTGCTGTCCATGTTAACTGAGCATTGTAGTAATTAATGTTAAATGCAGTCAGGTTTTGAGGAGCAGTAGGCTCTATAATTACGATTGTATTCGGAGCACTCACAGCCAAAGTTGCGTCTTGAGCAACAACTGTGTATGTACCGGCAACAAGGTTTGTTGGTATAGCCCCGAAAGCACCACCGTTAACAGAGTATAAAAATGGAGCTGTTCCACAATCAATACTGTCTAAGGCGAATGAACCATCTGTAAATCCATTACAAGAAACATCAATCGGAGAAAGGTGTACAACTACAGGGTTTACGTTAACTGTTACTAATGCACGGTTTACGCTATAACAACCACCCAGTGTTGAAGCTGCATAAAAGTTGTATGAACCTGCAGTAGCTGTCGGTAAAACAGAAGAACCAACTGTTTCAAAAGGTGTTCCGGTTCCAACAACGTTTCCTCCTGAAGCCGCATTAAACCATGTTGCAGAAGAGGCAATAGGAATGGTATAATTGACAGTACCGTTGAAAGCCCTATTGGCATTTACACCTCCAAATAATGAACAAAGTCCTGCTCCTGCAGTGATGGTCATATCTGCGTTTGTGTAATTCGTTGCACCTGCTATAGTTGTGTACTGTGCTCCATAGTTTACATAAATAGCATAAAGTGAAGAGGCAGGGATTAACAAATCTGTGATATTTACGTTTACAGGAGTTCCGGTAACTGCAGTGATAGGATAAGTTCCCATAGAAGTCCATGCCCCTGCTGTTGTTTCACTTCCTACATAAGTACCTGTTTTATAAAATACCTCTACAGTTTGAGCGCCGTTAACGTTTGGAATAATATCCAGACTCGTGATATTAACAGCATTTGTATTCGTGGTAATATTGAACATTGCACCACCTCCGCAGCCGTTTCCACCCGCTGAAGTTGTTGCTAAAGAACCAACAGCATTCGATGTAGTTATTGCTGAGATCATACCAGTTGTTGCTCCTGTACAAATATTTAAATAAGGAGTATTAACAGTTGGGTCGTTTGGAATTTGACTATCGATTGTGACAGTTAAACTGGTTGTCGGAGACCAACATTGTGATGCTGTTTCGTAAGCAGCAACATGATAAGTTCCCGTCGTAGCAACAGTATATGGAGTACTAGCGTTATTAGCCATACTTGATCCATTTACTGTAGTACCTTGCCAGTAATATTCAGTACCTGCGGGTGCTGCCGGAACCGAAATAGTTGTTCCCGGGACACAAGCAGGGTTAGCTGCTGCAGTAGGAGCAGGAGGCATGGTTGCAACAGGAAAGTTTGATACAGTAATAGAAGATTCTGTTGACCATGCATTAAGCATCGTATTGAATGCGCGCACATAATACGTTCCATTGGCAAAAACTGTCCACGGAGTAGAAGCGGGTTCTGTTGTACTTGTTCCAGTGGCAGTTGTTTGCCAATACCAAATCTCATCGGTATTAGCTGGCGATCCTGTCATACTTAATTGAGACCCTCCAGAACACGTTGGTGCTCCTGCTGCTTGAACGGGTGTTGGTGGAGCTGTTGGAGCAGTGCCCCAGATAAAATAACTTCCAGATGTAGGTGCAGTAACAGCCGCACTTAGAGTAATACCTTGACTGTTTGCTGTTCCAGCTGTTGTTGCTAACCAGGAGGTCGTGGAGGTACGGTTATTATAGTCAGTTGCCGTAGTTCCCCCAAGTCCAACGTGTGTTGCAGTGGAAGAAGTTGCTCCGAATGTACAAGCTCCATACATGATTTGTACATAGTTGGAAGTTTCGAATAAACGGATTTGAAAATCAAGTATATCTCCTGTTCCTGTTGCTCCATTGCGTTTGTAACCTAACCATTGAACCACACAAATACGATTGGGAGCGGTGCCGATAGTTTCTACACGGATCTCGGAACCAGTCTGACCTTGTAAGTCGCGTGCCATACCAGCAATACGATTACGCAAAAGTGCTGGAGTGTTAGTAGCAGTCGATGATAACGCTGTATATGAACTAGTTGATGCGATATCCACAGAGGGAGTCAAGGAGGATTGACCCAATGAGATCCAACCATTTGTGTTAATCGCCAAACGGTCAAATACAATTCCATTATATGTAAAGTTAAACCCTATTGGAATACCAACACCAGTGGTTGCTGTTCCACCTGCAGGGACAGCCGGATCGACAAACCGCTGATCGGCAGAGGTTATTGTCCCGTAGACTGTTCCCCCTGTGATAGGCGTGAATGTTCCACTTGATTGATTAAATAAATAGCTCGAGACTTGAGCTTGCGCATTTTCTCCGAAAAGGACAAAGGTCCATAGCATAAGCCAGGAGAAAATGTGATAGTAATTTTTCTTCATAATTTCAGTTTTAGCAAAGATAAATATTCGTTAATCTATAATTTCAGGGGATTAGACTTGGCTAAATTTTAGGCATTGATTGACAAATCAATAACTATAATTTTGAAGGGATGATCTTTTATTTTTAACGATTAAACATTTCATTTTTCCGACTAACTAGCTTGTTAATTCGATTAAAAATATAGTTGGTAATTTCGTTCAATTTTAAGAAATAAACAAGTTATTATTCATTTATTTTTTTTAAAACAAAACCCCTCCGCAAGGGAAGGGTTTTTGCTCTAAAAACATCAATCTTATTTCAGATTATTGCAGTACAATTCTGAATACTTTTTCAGCATTCTCTGTAGAAAGCTTAAAGAAGTAAGTTCCTCTTTCAACTTCTTTCAGGTTTACAGTATTTGTTCCGGAAGAAATGATGTTCTGTCCGGTTTGAACTGTACGACCATTGATGTCTGTTACAGTCAGGTTAAAATTACCTGTACTGAATGTAGACTCAATGAATACAACACCTGTTGAAGGATTCGGATAAATAGTTACTTGCTCCAATGCATTTTCATCAACAGATAACCAGTCACAAGTCCCTAGTGTTACAACCACATTCGCGGTATCATCCGGACAAATCCCATTTCCGGAAATATAATCGTAGTTATATTGTCCAGGGAAATTTGCAGTAGTTATCTGCGAGTTTGGCAATAAGGCATTTGATGGATCATACCAGTCACCATTCAAATCTGTATTACCATTTAAACCAGCCAATAAATCGATAGGTTCATTTCTGCAAGCGGTAATAACACCGTCCTGACCTGCATTTGATAATGCGTAGATTTTCACCTGCGAAACAATTGAATCATAAGCACAACCATCTGTTACACGATATTCAAGGTCGAATGTTTGATATGCAAGACCCGCAGTGTTGAACATGGAATCCTGAATACTCGCATTAACGGATGCAATTGAAGAAGACCATTCTCCTCCGGTGTTGTTACCGTTGATTGTGGTAAACAAGTCTACAACTGTACCTGTACAAACTTCAGTCAAAGGGTTGGCTGCTCCACCTTCAAGAACAATTTCACTTACATTCAGGCTAAAATTTCCTGAAGTAGCATTGAATTTGTCATACATGATATAGTAGGTAGTCCCTGGCGTTAAATCACAAACTGTGAAGTTTGGAGCCAAGCTTGTTCCATCAATTTCATCATCATTTGCTGCAAGCAAAGTAAATGTGTTAAAGTCGGCACAGTTTGTTGCTGTATATACTGCCGCCTGACCGTTATACGAAATTGCATTTGAGTTGATTCTTACAGAACCGGATGCAGGAGCTACGAACGTGTACCAAAGGGTTCCGTTCAAAGTTGTATTTATCCAACCGTCGGTCTCCTGAGCACCTGTTGCAGGTGGAGCGATATCTGTTTCATTTAATGAAACACCTGCACCATTGTTGTTGAATGTGTATGTTTCACCTAATTGTAGGGCTTCCTGATCACAAACGATGTCATTTGTAACTGGCATAACAACAATGAAAGGTCCTGAGAAGGCAGAAGTGTCACCAGTTGTACAAACAGCTTGTACGTACACTTGGTAAACTCCTGACCCCATTAGAGTCGTATCGTAAATCGTATCAGAGAAATTAACACCATTTGCTTCTACAATGGTTCCGCTTCCTAATTGGAAACCACTCATACCGTATTGAATATTGAATGACTCGATAGGGAAAATAGGACTTGATTCTGTCCATGACCAGCTTAATTCCAATGAATCCGGATCTGAAGATCCATTGATTGATGCCGGGTTAGAACAATATGGCAATGTTGTGAAGTCGTGAATCAATGCCAATGAAGTATCTCCGTTTGCACAATTTGCATAAATGTAGATCGTATAATCGGTCAATTGAGTTAGGGAAGAGATACTGGAGAAACTATTTGTTTCAAGTAAGATATTACCTGTTCCTGGTGCAAAGCCTGCAGGACCGTACTCAATGATCCAGTTTGTTTCATTCGAGTAACCCGGAGTCCAGCCAAATTGAATTTCTTCAGCTCCAAGGAAAGTTGTTACGAAACTTTGTGGTTTCGGGCAATCTGTATAGTAGAAGTGAACACATGAGTTGTCCTGCAAATAAGCCGTACTGTTCATGGAAACATTAATGTTTTGATTACCACGTGCACCTATTTCTGCATCAGCTCCATTATCGTATGAAGCATTGTCATGATTTACATCCTCATATACAAAATAAACTTCATGAGTAGCTTCTTCGATAATTAATTCGAAAGTAGTTCCGTCTGTACCCAATGAAGAGAAGAAATGAGCCAAATCCGACCACATTACAACAAATTTGCGATTTGGTGCAACACCCAATGTCTGATAATATACACCGTCATATGGAGTGTTCATATCTTGTACATAAGGGTATAAACCGTTTCCAGCTACCATATTGTAACCTATTTGTGCTGTTTGAGAACCTAATACGACACCACCGTTGTTACCGATTGTAATGTCATTGATTAAACTTCCCTGATATAACAATGGGAATGGTAATGCTAATCCGAATTCCGAATCATCGGTTGTGTTTGCATTTGTTCCTGTAGTGGAAATATCTACGAATCCGGAAGTAGGGCAGTCATCAGACCAATCCATGTAAATTCCCTGATTGTAAGTGTTGAAAGAAAGAGGTCCTGTATAGTAAGATGAATCAGTTGATGAACAAACTGCCAACACATAAACCTGGTAGAATGAGTTTGGAGTTAAATTGGTAAGTGTAAACGGATTTGTCGTAGCAATAACAGAATCACCTGTTCCAAGTGCGAATCCCGGAGGTCCGTACTGTACTTGCCATGACGTTTCTGAACCACCTACTGTCCATCCAAGCTCAATTTCCGTATCTGTTGCACCAAGGTTTGTGAATACAGTTGGTTGAGGACATGTTGGAGCCGGAGCAATGTTTACAAAGTAGTCTTCAGTTTCTCCCCATGTATATGTTCCACATGGGCTGATGCTTCCAATAACTGTTGTTTCAACATTAATGACACGCATCCTGGTGGTTCCAAGAGTTGCTGTCAACGGAATCGTAATTGATCCGATTTCATTATGCGGGCCAACTACAGCAGTTGCTGAAGCATAAACTTCTTCCCCAGGATCTGAGAATAATCCATTTTGGTTATAGTCGATATAAACTTTAGTCATGTTACTAAAACTACCGCCACAAGAACCAACCTGAACATTCAATCCGTAGTTAACGGTTCTTGCAAGAATAGTTGCCGGTAGCGCAGTGTAATTGGAATATTGGTTCAGCATAGATCCTGCACCACCGGTTGTTGAACAGGTAGAGCTATTATTCAATGTTCCGATACTTACATTCAGAATTTCTTCATCGAAGGTACTGGTTGCATTGCTGGTACAATAACAGTTAATGAAGTTACTTGTATTCACGAGAAGTCCGGCTGTTGTATCGGACAATCCGCCACAGGTCATATAAACGCGGTAATAGGTATCAACAGTTTGACTAGCAATGTATGTGCTGTTCGTAGCACCTGAAATATTTGTATAAGTTCCAAGAGCTCCTGTTGGAGAGCTTTGCCATTGGTAAGTTTGTCCTGTTCCTCCTGTTCCTCCTAACAAGGAAAGTGTATTGTTTACAGAAGGACAGATCGGATTATTCGCTGCAGAAACTGTTCCTGCAGTTGGAGGTGATGTACATGGTACGGCCGGAATGAAAGTAATTCCGCCAATAAGCCCTCGTGGATAATTCGCCGGTGTGGATGGATATGCGACCCCTCCCCAGGAAATCCCGTCACCTGTAAGTAAGTTGACACCGCCACCGCTAAAGGTATTGGTACCCGCTCCGCTTGTTAAGGTAGAATATTGCATGGTTGTCGCTGACAAACCGAGCTGGTAGGTAGCTCCTGCAGGAATTGTTAGTGACAAGGATGTTAATGCAGGAACGATCCCGTTTGCAGTATTGGAGTTTGAAACAACTCCCGTACCTGCAGAGATCCACCCGTTTTGTCCTGCTCCAACAGTTCCGAAATCCCATGGAGCGGCATTGTCTACAAAAGG
Organism: Fluviicola sp.; assembly: GCF_029266855.1. Taxonomy (GTDB): domain Bacteria; phylum Bacteroidota; class Bacteroidia; order Flavobacteriales_D; family Crocinitomicaceae; genus Fluviicola. The sequence goes on along the minus strand of NZ_JAQSWB010000004.1, from coordinate 33,342 downwards.
TGTAGTGCGATAAAGTAATTCAATGTTGTTTGTTGTTGTAGACCCTAAATGACATTGGACACCTGTGATAATGATGTCAAAAGCATTGGTGTTTTGCACATTGAAAGTAACGGATCCGTTTCCGTTATTGTTCGGATGATTCGTGGTTATCGTCGTTTGGCCGTAAATGAAACAGCTAAACAGGCAGAATAGACCCAGCCAGAGTAATTTTTTTTTCATAATCTTAGAGTTTCCACAAAAATAGGTAAACTGACATTGTTAAAAAACGTAAAAGGCAGTTTCAACTAATAGATAGTGAGTCTATTAAGTGCAGTGAAAAGGGGCGGATTTTGTATTTTCCACTTGCGAATGAATATTTGATTGTTTCCAATTAACAATCGAGTAATTAACACATCATTAATTTTTTATCAACAAGTTGTTTATTTAACAAAAAATCACTTGCCTTATCAATTAATAACATTGCAATTAAATAATTTACGCTTAGCTTACGATAAATTAATTATTAATATGATTTCCTGGTAATGCAATCGTCAATGGTAAGATGTCTATGAATGCCCAGAATGATTAATTTTGTTTCATGAAAGATTTAAACGGTAAAGTTGCTCTTGTTGCAGGAAGCACTCAAGGTATTGGGAAAGCAGTTGCATTAAAATTGGCGGCTATGGGCGCTAATGTAGTATTATTGGCACGTAATGAAGAAAAATTGAAGCTTGTGAAAGAAGAACTTCCCCGGGAAGATGCTCAAACACATGATTATTTAGTTGGCGACTTTACAAATCCTTCTGATTTAAAACAGAAAATCACGGACTATCTTTCAAAAGGAAAGTCAATTGATATTTTAATAAATAATACCGGGGGACCTAAAGCAGGACCCATCATTGACGCGGATATCAGCGAGTTTCTTTCAGCTTTTAACCAGCATTTGATCTGTAACCATATCCTGGTTCAGGCTGTTGTACCGGGGATGAAAAAACAAGGCGGCGGAAGAATTGTGAACATTATTTCTACTAGTGTGAAACAACCTCTTCCCGGATTAGGAGTTTCAAATACGATTCGCGGTGCTGTAGGAAATTGGAGCAAAACCCTGGCAAATGAATTGGGACAGTTTAATATCACTGTAAATAATGTGCTTCCCGGAGCAACTAATACCACAAGGCTTCAGGAAATTGCATCCAATAAGTCATCAAAAACAGGAGATTCGGTAGATACTATTTTCGAAGAAATGGCTGATGAATCACCAATGAAACGAATCGCTAAACCTGAAGAGATAGCGGCTGCCGTAGTATTCTTGGCATCTCCAGCAGCAAGTTATATCAATGGAATTAACATTCCCGTTGACGGTGGAAGAACCAAATCACTTTAAAACATTTACGTGACCGATAATTTGTTCTGAAATATTTGATCTGGATGTGTATTTGATCTTATACGTGTAAGTTCCGTCAGGAACCAATAAATCCTTATAGGTTCCATCCCATTCCCAGCGAATACTGTTTGAGTGGAATACCAGCAGTCCCCAGCGATCGTAAATACTAACCTCGATCTCTTTGATATTGATCATAGAGGCTTTGAATGTATTGTTAAACTGATTGCCATCCGGTGTAAAGGTATTCGGAACATAAATCCAGTATTCTTCCTGGATAGTTATCGGTCTTACGGCTGTATCCTTACACCCAAGGTAATTGGTTGCAATTAAAGTAACATAATAGGTTCCGGGAACATCGTATGTGTTATTCGGATGTACCAGGGTAGAAGTCTGTCCGTCACCAAATTCCCATTCGTAGGTATTCCCGCCCGAAGTAAGATTTTGAAAAGTAATGGGAAGATCTTCAAATAAAGTATGACTCGAAATAATAAAATTTGCGATCGGTTCTATGACTGTTATATTGGTCGTTCCTTCAACTGTAAATGTTTGACATTCATCAGAAACGGAAACAGTATAGGACGTTGAAGTGTACGGATTGACAAAAACCTGGGAAGTCGTTTCTCCGCTATGCAGCCAATTGTAAAAATACTGACCATATCCTCCTGTCGCACTTACACTGATCGGAACAGTATCTCCCGGACAGATGATTTGATCAGGAGACATCGTAAGCACCAAAGGAGGACTTGTAATGATATATAAAACACTGTCAATGGCAGAAACGCCACATTGATCAGTCACTTCAACAAAATACATAGTGCTGGTACTTGGGATAACATCCAGCGTATCATTTGTTCCCAGAATAGTTCCATTTGCCAGGCTCCATGAATAAACAAAATTTCCTGCACCACCCGTAACCTGAACAGTCAGTTCTTTCGGAACATAAGGACAGATTTCTGTAATATCAGGAGTTGTAATTAAACCGATTGGCTGGTAGACAGGAACTGTTACCGTAGCTGTTGCATTCGCCGTTTGTTGTAAACAGGCATCTGTGACAGAAACAGTATAGTTTTGTGTTGCAGGTGGATTGACAATAATAGAAGCCGTAGTTTCTCCCGTACTCCACAAAATGGTATATGGTCCCGAACCTCCGCTTGGAATAGCAGTAAGTTCTGCTTCATCCTGCGGACAAAGTTTAGTAACAGAGTTTACAGTGACCTGGACAGGCTGAATATCATTAATTTTAAGATTAATTTCCAATGGATTAGAACCACCACATGGGTCCGGAACCGCAAAAATCAAATCAACGGTTTCAACTCCTTCGGTGAGGCCGTCTGTCAATGCATTGAAATTGAACTGAGCGGTGGATTGACCAGGAGCGAATGTAACTGAATTGGGAATATTGGAATAATCTATACCTTCCGTAGCAGTCCCGCTAACTGTAATCGGAACTGTCATTGCAGCAGCTGTAGAACCATTGCGGGTTAATGTGACAGTGGTATTTACACAGCCTTCTGCCATGGTGACGCCATCATTGAAAGCATCAAATGACATTGCATAATCAACTTCAACCGGAACTTTGGAAGTAAGACTGTTTGCTTCAAGGAAAATTCCCGAATCAAAGATTCCATCACCCGCGTCTGCAATTGCAATGATCAAATGATATGTTTGCCCACATTGAACTTTCGAAACAGCTTCCAGTACTTTGGTAAAACCGTCGTATTGAATATAGCTGGAAGATCCGTTGTAAGGAGCTTGATTTCCATTTCCATTGTTTACAAAATAAGCTGGATTACTAGCTCCGCATGCATTTACCCCGCTTCCGGTTCCTCCGGGATTCCCGTTGTTCACATTGTTGATCGTAACGGTCGACCCATTTGGCAGTTTTGCTATATTCTGAGCTCCTGAAATTCCGGGACCACTAATGAAGAAGGCAAAAACATCATTGAATTGGGAACAGACATATTCTGGGTATTCTTCTGACCCGAATACATATTTGAAACGAACTGTATCGGAATAAGGAATGAAGTCAAATTCAAGGATTGCAGCATTGTGAGTACTTGAATTAGGGGCTAATAAATTTGTTAAAGCAGAGAAGCCGGGATAATTGTTGTCGTAACCTGAATTGGACGAGTTATTTGGTCCTTGTGGCCCGTTTCCGTTATTGGCGATGGTTCCGGTTGTGATTACAACACCGGAATTGATTCCGAGATTTGTACCGTTAGCTGTAAATTTTCCAATTGCTACGGATGCTCCGGAGTAGCTAATGTTTGAAACAGTAACTCCCGGCCCGAGAAGTGTGTTTTGAACCAAAGACGCAGCACTTTGTGGTGATGTGACCAATTGACTCATCAGGGAAAAAGGAAAAAGAAGTGCTATTATCCAAATTAGCTTCATATAGTAAATAACGTTCCTTAAATGGAATAGTTGTTTGTTCAAATACAAAAAGCGAACCAAAATGGAAATATACTGATTAAACGGTAGGGATCAATGATTTATCAGTGAAAAATTCACAAATTAATTGAAGATTCCCTGAAGTCCGCAAAGGTTTGCATAAGTGCCTCCCAATGCGATCAGATCCTGGTGTTTTCCCCGTTCAATGATTTGACCTTTTGACAATACCAGGATTTCGTCTGCGCTAATGATCGTACTCATTCTGTGTGCAATGATCAGGGAAGTACGGTCTTTCATTAATTCATCCAATGCTCCCTGAACAATACGTTCGCTTTCTGTGTCTAGTGCAGAAGTTGCTTCATCCAGAATAAGTATCGATGGGTCTTTTAAAACGGCACGGGCAATACTTAGACGCTGTTTCTGGCCCCCGGAAAGTTTATTTCCGCGTTCCCCGATTACAGTATCGTATCCGTTTTCCAATTGTTCAATAAAGGAATGTGCATGTGCGATTTTTGCAGCCTGAATAATCTGTTCCATGGTAGCTTCGTCTCTTCCGAAAGCGATATTGTTTCGAACAGTATCATTGAATAAAATAGATTCCTGTGATACGATCCCGATGTTTTTATGTAAATCTTCCAAACCGTATTCTTTGATGTTGATATCATCAATATAAATAGCTCCTTCGTTAACATCATAAAAGCGCGGAAGCAGATCGGCAATGGTAGATTTTCCGCTCCCCGATTCTCCGACAAGAGCAATTGTTTTACCGCGTTTCAGATCAAAATTGATGTTCTTTAGAACCCATTCGTCTTTGTATTTAAAGCTGACACCTTCCAATCGGATCTCATTCTTCAAACCGTTCAGGCTTTTTGGATTTTCAGCTTCGTAAATGTTTTCATCCGTATCGAGGATTGCGTTGATACGATCTCGGGAAGCTTCTGCTTTATTGAGGTTACCGACAGCGGTCGCGATTCCCTGGATTGGTCTAAGCAGTTGAGAAAAGACAATAATGAAAGTAATGAATTCAGCTCCCGTCAGACTGTTTACATCCTTGTCCAGGATCATGATACCACCAAACCATACGAGGCAGATCATAACCGTTGCACCCAAAAATTCATTGAGTGGCGGAGAAAGGTCTTTCTTTCGGAAAGTACGGGTTATCAACTGCTGATGTCTTAAGTTAATTTTACGGAAGCGTTCCATCATGAATGGGATGGCATTGAATGCTTTGATCACTTTGATTCCGCCCAATGCCTCTTCAATTGTTGAAAAAACAATCCCGTTTTGTTCTTGTCCCAGTTTGGCAGTACGTTTCAAACTTTTACCGATTCTGGAAATTACAAAGGCAGAGACAGGAAGCAGGATAAAAGAAATAAGGGTTAGTTGCGGGCTGATATATAACAAAGCTCCCACCGCTGTGATAATAGCAAAAGGTTCTCTGTAAATCAGTTCCAAAATGGCCACAACGGCAATTTCAATTTCTCCCACATCGCTGTTCATTCGCGACATCAGATCTCCCTTGCGCTCCTCCGTATAAAACGAAAGCGGAAGTTTCATTGCTTTGGAGAAGATTTTGTCTTTCACATCCCGGACAACAGCCATTCGTAATTGCGACTGATGCCAGATTGCACCGTAACGGGTTAAATTCTTAAGGAAAAAGGCAGCAAGTACGGAAACACACACAAAGAAAAGCGCATCTTTCGGGTCCTCCTTTACCATTTCCTGCATGGTATAATTAAATAAATCTTTGCAATAATTGAAAAATGCAACAAATCCTCCATGATAAACCGGTTTTGGGTAATTCGTAATAAGATCCGGTTGGAAAATCAATTGCAGGAACGGGATAAACAACACCATGGACAGGAGATTGAATATCACAAAAAGAAGGTTAAACACAATCGTAAGTATCGCCGGAGCTTTATACGAAAATGTGTATTTGTGGAATGCTAATATCGATTTCATGCAGTACAAAGATATGTTTTTGTTGTCCTTTGTGTATGAACGAGTTTACAATTCTTAACTTTGCAGCATGAGTTCAATTAGACAAAACCGGATTGAGGGTGTAATTCAAGAGGAATTAGCGACTTATTTTCAACGCAATGCAAGTGAAATTTGCCTTGGTGCAATGGTGAGTGTAACGATTGTAAGGGTAACTTCTGATTTATCTTTGGCGCGCATTTACTTGTCAGTTTTTGCTGGTCCCGATAAAAAAGAAGTATTGGAAAATATTCAGCAAAATTCACGCAAAATCCGTGGGGAAGTAGGGAAACGTTTAAAGAATATGCATAAAATTCCGGATCTTCAATTCTATATTGACGATTCATTGGATTATGCTGAAACCATTAATAAACTGCTGAAAGATTAAGGTTTCATTTTTCATAGCGAGAAGATACCTTCGGTATACCAGGAAACAGCGCAATCTTGTAAATTGGATTACACGGATTTCCGTTGTGGGAATTGCAGTTATTACAGCTGCATTGGTGATTATTTTGTCTGCCTTTAATGGAATTGAACAAATGGTTTCCAAGTTGTATTCCGACTATGATCCTACAGTTACCATGCGTTCACTGGAAGGGAAAACATTTGATTCCACGACTGTAAATCTGAGTGATCTTCGTAAAATTCCCGGTGTAATTTCATTGTCCAAAGCTATTGAAGAAACCGTAATTATTAAGCATGGAAAAAAATGGGTAAATGCCCGCATGGTGGGTGTGGATTATTCATTTGTCGAAGCCTGTAACCTGGACAAACACATGGTTGACGGTTATCCTTATTTGGAAGAAAACGGGGAACCAACTGCAGTCATCGGTGCAAGCTTGCTGGATAAGATCGACGGGTACATTTCGGAATTGGACGGCTACGAAGAGTTGACTTTATATACACCGTTGAGAGATGCTTCCATGGCCCGTTTGAAAAGTCCTTTCAAAGTTTCTCCATTGAAAGTAGTGGGGAGAATGAATTACAATAAAGATGTAAATGCTTCAGATCTATTGGTTCCGATCAATTATGCGGAAATTCAGCTGAATTATGGGACCGATATTACTGCAATTTATTTCCATGCGAATAAGGAACAGGTTGAAAGTGTTAAAGAAGTTCTTATTGCCAGATTCGGAAAGAATTTTAAGATAAAAACCGCTGCTGAAAAGAATGAATTAATTTTCAAAACGAGTGAAAGTGAAAAGAAAATCGTGGTTCTAATCTTGCTTTTCATTTTCGTACTGGCAGCATTTAACCTGGTTGCTTCGCTGAATATGTTGTTCATTGAGAAAAAAGACAACATAGAAACGATGGAACGTTTTGGTGCTACCAAACAATTTATTTTTCAGATCTTCTTTTTTGAAGGAATTTTAATTGCTTTTAAAGGAATTGTCATCGGATTGATCCTGGGAGTTGGAGTTTGTTTGCTCCAGGTTCAATATGGATTATTGCAGATGCCGAATTCAGACGGAGAAGCATTCCCAATCATTCTACAGGTTAAAGATGTGCTGTTTATCTTCGGGACGGTGGCTATTTTAAGTATTCTGTCGGCTTATTTTCCGGTGCGTTATTTGGTGAGGAGAACCATCGACGAGATATAATCGAGCGTCATTGTGAACGAATTAACTAAATGGTTTACAGTTTTGAGCTAAAGAATTGTATTTCAGTGAATTAATGCCAGATAGTTAGCAAGTTAACTAAATGGTTTACAGAGATTGGTGTGAACTAACTGATTGATACTTGAAAAACAGCGGGGTTTAAACTTCTTCACATGACTCTTTCGACCGGTATTTTTTCAAACCAATAATTGTAATGTCGTCTGTCTGTTCATGACCTTCAGACCAATTCGACCAAGCATTCTCAAAGTATTTCTTTTGCAGCGGCATGGATTCAACTTTGATCTTTTCCAGGAGCTCCCGGATTCGTTTGAAAGAGAACTTTTTGTTCCGGATCGATCCGAACTGTTTTTGGAAACCATCCGTAATCAAATAAAGCTGGTCACTGTCTGCAAGTGAAATCTGCCTGTTTTCATAAATCAATATTTCTGTTTCGCTTTCTTTTTTGGTAGACCGGTAGAGCATAAAATCTTCTTCGTGAATGTGAATCAGGGCAACTCCACTAGTTGCAAATTCAATGGAATCACCTTCAAAGACGGTCACTAATGCGTCCATCCCTTCTGTAGTCAGGGAATTGGCACCATGATGCAGTAATTTGTGTAGTTCATTATTCAGGCCGTTCAGAATTTCTGCCGGGTCATCAATTTTCCGTTCGATTACCAATTGATTCAGCAGGTTGATTCCAAGAATGGTCATGAAAGCCCCGGGAACACCGTGTCCTGTGCAATCCGCAAGAACAAGGATCAACTTGTCTCCGATGCGGTGTGTCCAGTAAAAGTCTCCGCTGACAATGTCTTTCGGTTTGAAGATCACAAAATAATCTTCAAAGTGACTCCCGATCTCGGAAGCCTTCGGAAGCAAACTGTATTGGATGCGTTTTGCCGAATTGATACTGGAAGTAATGTCCTTGTTTTGTTGTTCGATCAACAATTCATTGGCCCTTTTCTCCGTAATGTCTCTTGCCAAAGCTGTAAACCCGATAATCCTTTTCCGGGAACCGGGTTCAAATACGATGGATGCGTTTTGCCCCAGCCAGATAATTCGTCCTTCTTTCGTGCGGATCGGGAATTCCAGGTAGGTGTTTTGGATGCGGTTAATGATCTGATTACGGAAGAAATCCTTGACGATGTCCCGGTAGTCCGGGTGAACGATAGTAACAGAATCTTTTCCTACCAGGTTTTCATTCTTGTAGCCAAAAGTCCTGCTGCTCATTTCATTCAGATAGGTGAAGTTTCCATCGATATCTGTATTGAAGATCATATCATGTGCATTTTCTACCAGTGATTGATAATTGGTTGTCAGTGTCAGTTTTTCTGTCACATCTTGCCCCATGATGACCCGAACAGAGTCAGAGAAATATTTGCAGGACCACTCGATCCAAACAACTTCCCCTTTTTTGTTATACATAGGGACCAGGAATATTTTTCCGTCTGAAAATTCATTTCCCAGCGAAAACTCACGCATTTCGGCAGAGACAACAATTGGATTCAGAGTAGACAGGGATTTCCCGACGATCATATTTGAATCGATATGAAGTAAAGTTGACAGGTTTTTACTGCAGTAAGTAATAATGCCCTTTTGATCAAAAGAGATCGCCATCATGTTTCCCTTGTTCAAAATGTTACTGACGAAAAACAACTTCTCCAGGGAATCGTTTCTCAAATAGGTAACCATTACGGTCAGCGCAGAAGAAACACCGATCGTCAGAATAAACAGGACACTGTCGTAAACCGGGTTTTCAATCCAGATTAGCATCAGGACGGAAACAAAGATCTCCAGCAGGCATATAATTATGATTGAACGGATCGTGTTCAGCATATAAGGCAAAGCGCTGGAGATAAGCGTAATTGCAATGATTGGATAAGGATGTATATTGGTTATGAAGAGCAGATAGAAAAACTGCACGAACAATACCATAAGAGATAGGTACAAACTTAAATTATTGATCGTATCCAGACGATTTCTGCGCCCCGAAATCTTATGAATAAAATAACCGATAAGAAGAACCGAACTGGCGACCAGGTTAATGGTCATGTTACCGAGTCCCTTGTCTACGAAATAATGGATGATCAGCCCAACCAATGAATTGCTGATCGCACCGAACAATAGTAATTTGGGAACGAATCTCGCATCCAGTGAATTGTAACTTATCTCATAGAGATTGATCCGCATTCCGGTCCGTGTCCATTCCAGGTAACCGATATTTAATAATCCCAGGAATAAGATGATAATCACAATAAACCACTTGGATTGCCAGATAGGGTTGTGAATCAGGATGGGGTAGTTCGAGATTTCGGAAAAGTTGATTCCGTCAAAAGTTGATTTCACTTCCAATTGGTACGAACCATTTTCCAGCTCAGGCATTTTCATTTCACCAGAACTATTGAGTTTGATCCAAAATTTGTGGTATCCACTGATTTTATAATAGTATTCCAGCCCACTGTTTTTGGATAAAATGGTTTTGAAGGTTAGGTATTTTCCTTGATCTACATCGCGAATCACGCCGTTTTGGAACAGGCGGCCCTTAATGATGATCGGTTTTGGGGGGACGGGATAATTTTTTAAGATTTCAGTATTGATCAAAAATAAACCTTCGGATGTTCCGACAAATGATTTGTTTCCATCCTGGAAGACTGCCCGCATATTGGTTTCATACCCCATGAAACCATTCTTTTCATTGTAGTTTTTATGGTGGACAACTTTTCCCTCTTTGTTCATTTTGAGAATATGAATTCCCAAATTGGTCCCTAAAATCAGGTTTCCGAGCTTATCTGATGAAAGCGTATAGAACAGGTAAGAAGGGAGGAATTTCTTGTCATCGATCACTATCAGGCGATGTTCCCGGTCAATTCCGGCAATCCCGCGATCTAAAGTAAACCACAGATTTCCATACATATCCATGGTAGAGTTACCTGCATATGCCCCAATGATATTAAATCGTTTGAGCTTACTGATTCGGTTTGTGGCAAGGTCTAATTTTTCGATTCCTTCATTGGTGCCGAAATAAATGAACTTCCCGTCGGCAGATCTTTGTCCGCAGTAATAATAATCCGCGGATGAGTTCATTTTTAATTTTTGGGAGGTCCTAAGTTTTGGATCGTAAGAATAAAGGCCTTTTCCAACCGGTGCAAACCACAGTTTTTCTCCGTCCCAAATGGCAAATTTGATCTGTTCGCCTTTTTGATTGGGAATAGAAGTTGCCCTGATCGAGCCACTTTTTAATTCATAGATTCCGGTTTCAGCACAAATGATCGTACCCATCGGGCATTCTAAAATATGAGTCGCCCGAAAATTGATCTTCCGTTTGAAATCGCTAGAGTACAGTGGTCCGTAGTACAATTCATTTTTTCCGTTTCCCAACAGGAATTCATTGTTCCTGGTGCGGAAAATCCGAAGAATCAAATGATCCTCGAAAATGGGGTCGAGTTTCACTTTTGTGAATGGTTCTATGCTTATTTTGACGATCCCCTGTGATGTGTTTACCCAGTAATCTCCTGATTTATCAATGAAAAGATGGTAAATACCGCCAAGGTCCTGGTCGTAATTCCGTGCAATTCTTTTAAGGTTGCCATCTTGAATTGAAAACAACTGATTATCGGAATCGTTGAATAAAATGTGATTGTTTTTTGAATAAGCATTTTGGATTGGATTCAGTGAGAATTCAAACCCGGTTTCTTCTTTGGTTTGTCTGAAAACATGTCCATTGTTGGAAAAGTAATAAGTGTATTTGTTTTTCCCTTTTTCATCAAACAGAACCAGTTTTTTTTGATAATAGGAAGCCAGTTTGAAATCTACTTTGGGGGAGTTAAGCCACTTACTCAAAGGTGTTATTTCGGTTGAGCTGATGAAATAGGAATCTTTATCGGTGATCAAAATACTTCCGTAAGGGGTCTCCAGTAATTGAACGCATTTACTGATATACCTGGACAGATAGGATTTCTTTAAAAGCAGTTTGCCATTTAAATCCGTTACGATAATGGAATTATTTGTAATAATGGCAAGCTTATTCTGACATTTACCGATTCTGAGAGCAGAGCCTTCGAGGTTGGGGTTTATCTTATAAAATGTATGGATTCCGTTATTGTAATAATTTAGGATTCCTGCATAGAGGGTTGTAAAATAAATTTCCCCGTTTACAATCGAAATTCCGGTAACATGATAAGGTTGGTCGAGGCCTTTGGATCCGTGAATCGACTCGAAAGTAGTCCCGTTAAAGCGGACAATTCCATTTCCATCCGTCCCGATAAGCAAATGTCCGAGGTCATCCTGAGTAGTGGTAAGCGTGGTTGTTATTTTCAAACCATCCTGGTGACCGAATTTTTGAAATGTATACAGCTGAGCATTAAGCTGTTGGCTCAATACAAATACTGAGAGTAAGAAAATAACAATGCGTAGTTTCAAAGTTTCTTAAATGGTGGTTCAAAAGTAGTAATTCTGGGAGAATAAAATGATTTATGCTTTGATTTTTAATTCTTTAGCTACCATTCTTCCGGTTGTTTTCAATTCTTCCAGGTGCGGACCGTAAATGGTAACATGTCCCATTTTTCGAAAAGGTTTGGTTGTTTGTTTTCCGTAAAGATGAACACTCACTCCTTCCTGTGAAATGATTTTTTCCAGGTTTTCGTATTTGGCGGTTCCCTCAAAACCGGGTTCTCCAAGTAAATTGATCATGACACCGGGTGTGATCAGTTTTGTAGAACCCAAGGGTGCATTCACAATACTTCTCAGATGCTGTTCGAATTGAGAGGTGTAACAGCATTCGATTGTATGGTGTCCGCTATTGTGAGGTCTGGGTGCTATTTCGTTAATTAGGATCTCATTGTCTGCGGTCAGGAAAAGCTCCACTGCCAGGATTCCGACCATTTTTAGTGATTCGATGACATGGAGAGCAATCTCCCGGGCTTTTTTCTCTACTTCTGCGGAGATATCAGCCGGTGAGAACAGGAATTCGACCAGGTTTGCAACCGGGCTGAACTCGCATTCAACTGTTGGATATACGACACTTTCTCCCTGCTCATTTCGTGCAACGATCACCGCTAACTCTTTCGTGAAAGGAACCAGTTGTTCAACTACAAACGGGGTATCGGTCAAATTATCGAGGTCTGCAGCAGATCTCATGATCTGAACACCTTTTCCGTCATATCCGCCTTTGCGCCATTTCAACACGTATGGAAACGGGATGTTTTTGGAAATCAATTCTTCTTTCCCGCTTACCAAAGTGAAATCGGCAGTGGGAAGATTGTTTTCCCGATAAAATTCTTTTTGCAGGCCTTTATCCTGTACAATTGCTAATACGGCAGGTTGAGGGAACACTTTTACTCCCTTGTTTTCCAAAGTGTACAGCGCATCTACATTCACATGTTCTATTTCTACGGTAACAACATCCTTATCGCTTCCGAATTGGACAACCGTTTCGTAGTCCTGTAATGAACCGTGTTGAAAAGAAGTTGCCAGGTATCTGCATGGCGCATCTGAATCCGGATCCAGGCAATGGACATGAACATCATAATTAAGTGCTTCCTGGATAAACATGCGGCCCAATTGACCACCACCCAGCATTCCAACCTTATATGAGTTTCCGTTCCATTGTTTTTTCATGGGCACAAAGATAGTTGGTTTTGACCAACTATTTTTCCGTTAGATTCAACGAAATAATTCTGTTCAAGCTATTTCTTTGTGATTTAAGCCGATAATTCCCTTAAAAATCCTACTTTTGCCCTTAAAATTAGAGAACAAAGTGCTTCAGCTAAACGATAAAACATTTGAGATTTTTATCCGAAAAGAAAAAATTCAAGCAGAGATAGCCTCTTTAGCTGCAAGGTTGGAGCAGGATTACGCTGGAAAAGAAATCGTGTTTATTGCTGTTTTGAACGGAGCATTTATGTTTGCAGCTGATTTAATGAAATCCTTTCGTGCTCCTTGTGAAATTACCTTTGTAAAGGTAAGCAGTTACCAGGGAATGCATTCTTCCGGACGTGTTGATGAGGTTATCGGTTTGACCACATCTGTCAAAGACAAGCATGTTGTTATCCTGGAAGACATTGTTGATACGGGAATTACAATGGAAAAACTCTTTACTTTACTATCGGTGGAAAAGCCGGCAAGTTTGGAGATTGCAACCTTATTATTTAAGCCTGAAGCATTTAAAGGAACACATACCCCAACATATATTGGTTTTTCAATCCCTGACAAATTCGTAGTAGGCTATGGCCTGGATTACGATGAATTAGGGCGGAATACCGAACACATTTATCAACTAAAGGGGTAAAATCCCATTAAAAGAAAAACGTATGTTGAACATCGTACTATTTGGCCCTCCTGGAGCAGGGAAAGGAACACAATCGGAAAGATTGATTGGAAAATACAATCTGGTGCATTTGTCAACAGGAGATATTTTCCGTGCAAACATCAAGGGTGAAACCGAATTGGGTTTGTTGGCAAAAAGTTATATGGATCAGGGAAATTTAGTACCGGATGAGGTTACAATCAACATGTTGAAAAGTGAAGTGTTAAAGCATGAAAATGCAAAGGGCTTTATCTTTGACGGATTCCCGAGAACAAACGCTCAGGCACAGGCACTGGATGCTTTTTTAAGTTCTATCGGTACGGAAATTACTATGATGGTTGGTTTGGAAGTGAAAGAAGAAGAGCTTCGCGAGCGTCTGAAGAAACGTGCAGAGGTAAGTGGAAGACCGGATGATGCAGATCCGGAAGTGATCCAAAACCGGATTAATGTTTACAAAAACGAAACAGCACCGGTAAAAGATTACTACGAAAAACAAGATAAATACATTGCGGTAGATGGTATAGGAAGTATCGATGATATTTCAGACAGGCTGTATGCTGCAATAGATAATAATTAATACAGGAACAACATTAAACGTTAACCGCATTCGAACAGAGTGCGGTTTTCAAGTCTAATGAAGTTTCGTTTTAAGAAGGTTTAAATAGTTTAACAGTTCAAAACCTGAACTCTCTGAACTATTTTGGAACTTTGTTCGAACAGGTTGGTACTATTGCCTGGTGCCTGTTCACTAAATAACTAATAAATATGGCATCTGATAACTTCGTTGATTATGTAAAAATTCATTGTACTTCCGGGAACGGAGGTGGTGGTTCAGCACATTTTCGACGCGAAAAGTATATCCCGCAGGGAGGTCCGGATGGAGGTGATGGAGGACGTGGTGGTCATATTATACTTCGCGGAAATAAGCAATTGTGGACCTTACTCCATTTGAAGTTTCAAAAACACCTGAAAGCCGGTCATGGAGAACATGGTTCCGGTCAATTGCAAAAAGGATCCCAGGGAGAAGATAAATACATTGAAGTTCCTCTTGGAACCTTAGCAAAAGATGCTGAGACCGGAGAAGTGCTCTTTGAAATTACGGAAGACGGAGAGGAAAAAATCCTGGTTCCGGGCGGACGGGGAGGTTTAGGAAACGATCATTTCAAATCGTCGACCTACCAGACACCTCGTTTTGCGCAACCCGGAGAACCCGGAAAAGAAAGCTGGATGGTTCTGGAAATGAAGATCCTTGCGGATATCGGTTTGGTTGGAAAACCAAATGCAGGAAAAAGCACCCTGCTTTCCGTATTATCTTCAGCCAAACCGGAAATCGGAGATTATCCTTTTACAACTCTTCGCCCCAATTTGGGGATTGTGAAATACCGCGATTACCGTTCGTTTGTAATGGCTGATATTCCCGGAATTATTGAAGGAGCTCACGAAG
Source organism: Fluviicola sp. (assembly GCF_029266855.1). GTDB lineage: Bacteria > Bacteroidota > Bacteroidia > Flavobacteriales_D > Crocinitomicaceae > Fluviicola. The sequence continues at coordinate 18,265 of NZ_JAQSWB010000004.1, read as the reverse complement.
GAAAGGGATTGGGCTTGCGATTTTTGCGTCACATTGAACGCAATTCCTGTTTGCTCTTCATGATTCCTGCGGATGCAGACGATATTCATGCGGAATATAAACTTCTGCTGAACGAGTTGAAACAATACAACCCGGAATTACTGCATAAAGAACGTTTGCTGGCAATTTCAAAATCAGACATGCTGGATGATGAATTGAAAGAGGCGATTAGTAAAGATTTACCGAAAATACCGTATGTCTTTATATCTTCTGTTGCCCAGCAAGGATTAACGGAATTGAAGGATCTGATCTGGAAGCATTTGAATCATGTTTGAATACCTGGAATCCATTGACAGAAGCATTGTCCTGACAGTGAACGGCTGGAATACGCCGTTCCTGGATCAGTTTTTCTGGATTGTTACAAAAACAATCACCTGGATTCCTTTTTATTTAGCCATTTTCTATCTCATCTGGAAAAATTATGGTTTAAAGACGACCTTCATTTTCCTGGGAATGACTTTGCTGATGGTTGCAATTGTAGATAGTTCGACGACTTTTTTCTTTAAGGATACCGTGATGCGTTATCGCCCATCTCACAATCTTTTAATGGAAAAACAACTGCATTATTTTGTGAAGAATAATGGTGACCTGTATGTGGGCGGGAAATACGGATTTTTCTCATCACATGCTTCCAATAATGCTGCATTAGCCCTCCTGAGCTGGTTCTTTTTACGCAGGTTCTATCCGCGTTTGAAGTGGATCTTAATCGCTTGTGTTGCATTGATCGGCTTAAGCCGGATCTATTTAACGGTCCATTATTTATCCGACGTACTCTGCGGCGTGATTTGGGGAATACTTTGGGCTTTTGTATTTTGGAAGCTGTATCAGCGGTTTTTCACCAGAAAGTTAGAGTCGGAATGAATACTTTGTATGTTTTTTTAGGCGGGGGAATCGGAGCGATCATGCGCTTCGGGTTGACACATCTGATCCATAAATTTCCGAAATCAGTTTTTCCTATAGCAACCTTGGCTTCCAATCTGATTGCGTCTTTATTGGTTGGTATGTTCCTGGTGCTGATGATGAAAATCAAGCCGGCAAATGCGGAATCCTTTCAGGCATTCTGGATCATCGGGATCTGTGGCGGATTCAGTACCTTTTCGACTTTTGCAAAGGAAAACCTGGAACTCATGGAACGGGGCCAGTGGCTGATCGCTGTTCTGAATATTTTGATTTCCGTTGCCTTCTGTATTTTGATGGTTTACTTTGGAAGAAAATTACTTGCCTGATTTGGATTAAATGGTATTACCAACCTTTGAAGTCACAACTCAATTCCAAACACACAAATATCATCCACCTGTTCCAATTCCGCTTTCCATTTGGTAAAGGTATCCCTCAAAAAGACCTGCTGTTCTTTTTCCGATTTCTTACTTGTATTGAGAAGTAATTCCTTGAGTTTACTGTATTTGAATTTTTTGCCTTTTTCACCACCGAACTGATCTGCATATCCATCCGTGAAGAGGTAAAGCCAGTCACCGGTTTGGTAGGGCAACACATGCGTTTGAAAGGTATTTGTCCGAATCCCGTTTCCTACAGGCATTTTGTCGTAGGTTAATTCGATCACCTCTTCATCCCGCACAATCACAGGGCCGTTGTTTGCTCCTGCGTAACGGATCTCGCGGCTTACCAGATCCATAGCAAGGATAATTCCGTCCATTCCATCAAAATGCTTGTCCTGGTCGAGGTTTTCAATCAGGCGATTCCGTACGAAATCAAGGATCATCCCGGGGTCAGTCAGTTGTTTTTCCGCGATTGCTTCGGTTAGAAAATTAATGTTCAGCAAGCTCATAAATGCTCCCGGAACTCCGTGTCCTGTGCAGTCGCAAACGGCAAGGAAGAAGTGTGATTTGGTTCTTATTGCCCAGTAAAAATCCCCGGAGACAATGTCTTTAGGAAGAAAGAGCACAAAGTATTTATTTAAATTGGCCTGTAATAAGTGATCATGTGCCAGGAGTGTATATTGGATCCGCTTCGCATAATTGATACTGCTCAGGATCTCTTGCTGTTTTTCTTCAATGATCCGGTTCTTTAAAGCGAGTAATTGATAGGTTTTGTGTTTTCTTCTGTTGGATCTCCAAAGTACGATACCAATTGCAATAAACAGGATCCCTGAAAATGCAAATGCCCAGATCAGGGATTGTTTCCGTTCGAGTTCACTTTTATTCAGAGCATTTGTTTTGCTCAACAATTGAATTTCGGCATCTTTTTTTTCAGTTTTGTACTGCTCTTCAATTGCGAGTAATTGCTGGTTGCTTGTCTCGTTGAAAACCTTGTCTTTATAGCGCAGATGCATTTTCAGAGCACTCAGTGATTCTTCAAATTGTTTATTTTTCTCATATGCAGCGGACAAAGATTTGCAGAGATCCGAGATATTGTGATTCGCCTTGTCCAGAAGCGCCAGGTCAAGTGCAGTTTTATAGGCTGGGATCGCTTCATTGTACTTCTGTTTGTACATCAACTGGTCTCCAATTTCCATGTAATACCCCAGTTTAGCATAGTTGTTATTGCTGAGTCGGATGTTTTCTTCAGCCTCTCCGAGTATCTTTTCAGCCTTATCAAGTTGCTTTAACTTACGGTAATTCGTTGCAATATTTACGCGTATTATGCCGCTGGCGAGGTGATTGTTGAGCGAATCAAACTGTTTTAATGCTTTGAAATTCCATCTGTTGGAAGAGCGGTAATCAAAAGCGCTGGAGTAATAATTTCCCAATCCGGTGGCACCGACAGCCATGGTCATCGGATTCTTAAGTTTAACTCCGATCTGGTAGCATTTCCGAAAGCTTTCCTCCTGTTTTTTTGAAACTTTCAAACCTAAATAGGTATTCCCCATCAGGCTGTAAGTACTGCCTAATAAATGACAAAGAGGAATACGTTTGAGCCGTTTTTCAGCAATGATCTCGTATTTCAGCGCTAGTGAATATTCACCTGTTCCATTGGATTTGTTGCCGATAAAGATAGCTGTTTCAGCCACTTTTTTATGATTGTCCGTTGGTGCTATAAGGCTATAAAGTCGCTCGGCCCTGGCAATTAGCGAATCTGCTTCATCAGTATCTGCTCTTAGTTTTTCCAAATACGAATTTACAAGGTTTGTGTCAGTTGGAGTTTGTTTGATTTTCCATAATAGGGTATGGTAACCTGGAGATTGTGAAAAGCAGGGTACGCTGATCCAAATAAGTAATATTCCAAGTGATAATAGTTTCAAGTTATTCGAATTCGGTACTAAGTAAAGATAAGCTTTCTAATTGATTAAGCAACAGGAATCAATTGTTGAATACGTTCCTCCAGTTCAGCACGTTTTTCTTCAAACTTTGACAAATCTACAGACTTCATTTTTTGCTTCAGGCGAATTTCCCTGAACTGTCGGGCATACTCATAACTCAAGCGCCACAATACCGGGATCAGGAAATAATACAAAATCCCCAGTGACCAATGAGGAAGGTACCATTTAGTAATTAGAACGATTATAGGAATATTATAAAGAGAACCGAAGATCTTAGCCATCATCATTTTTACGGACCCCCAAAATACTTTGCGTTTCATGATCTTTTCCGTTATCTTCTTGGCGATGATATAAGGAATGAAACCATGGATAAATCCTGCAATGGCAAAGGGCCACATCAGGATTAAATAGAGCCAGTTGTTTAGAGTGCTTACTAGCCCGGGATCTTTCTTTGCAGCTACAAAACGATCTTCAACCTTCATTCTTTTTTCCAGATTGAAATAAGCATCGAGGTCTTTTTGTAGCGCCAGGATCTCTGTACTTTCGCCCGTAACATGCTGATTGATCCAGCTTGCTAAATTCTTCGCGTATTGCCAGCGTTTTAATAAGGGAATACGGTCATCGTGATTTGCATGATTGATCCCTTTCCGGGTAATCTGCATAATTCCTTCCAGGAGGGAATAACGTGCAGGATCGGCAACATAGACAATGCACTCCTGCATGTTTTTTTCAACGATCCGGGTTACTTCATTGATTACCCTGCTTGGATTTGCCAAATAAGATTCTTTGTAATCATTCAGGCAGATTTTCGGGCCACTATCCAAGACAAACTCAGAATTGATCGTGTTTCTGTCTGAATAAGTGATCCCTATTCCGGAAATGTAAATCTTTTTACTCCAGTTAATAGCTTCCAGTGCGCCAAAGCCCATTCGGATAGGGCCTTTTTTCACGGGCTTCAGTCCCCTGATCGGGGTGTCATCTGTGAAGCCTTCCCCAAAGATCAGGATATTGCGGCCTTTTCCAAGAGATGAATTGACCTTATCGAAAACATCCGAGTTCTTCCCTTTCGTGTCTTTTCCATCCTGCTGACGGTAAATAGGAAGCATATGTGATGCCCAGAGAATAGGTTTTAACCACCATACAAACACATCCGAACGCGTCATGAAATGTACAATCGGGCGGTTCATCGATCCGATCAGAATCGGGTCCATGAATGAATTCGGATGATTGCTAACGTAGACCGTGCTGCCGAATAACTCTTTGTGCTTGTTTAATATGAGGAAACGTTTGTAAAAGAGTCTGAATGAAATATTTAAAGAGATTTTAAGCAATAAATAAAACGGACGCATAGTAACTGTACTTTTTTACAAAATTAGCAATACTTAAAAATTAGCATTTATTCTTCCGGTTTTGTTTCTGTTGGGGCAGGGTTTAGCTTCTCGTCCTGCTTGAATTCTTTGTTCATGTTCCTTTTGTGTCCGAATATAAATCCAAGACGGATCTCGTGGGAAGTATTCCCAAACTTCTCGGTAACTCCGCTTCCGAATTCAAAACAATAAGAAACATTGAAACGCGACAATAAGTTGATCCCGAAACCAACCCCGATTGCTGACTGTCTTCTGTATGAAAGACTTAGCCAGCCTAAACGCTGGTAATGTAAGCGCATAGCGACATCGTAGCTTACCGGAGCATGTTTTACTGATCTGAACTGGACGATCGGTTCCAAACCGTAGTTTTTACCTATGTCAAAGCGGTAACTTGCCAGCATAAAAAGATGCGGCTGGAAAGTGCTTTCCGTTGTGACATCACTCAGTCGCATTTTATTGTTGAATATCTGGCTTCCACTGAGACTAACCAGTAGGCGGTCATTATAAACAACCAGGCCTGCCTGGGCGTCCAGGTAGTTTTGTGAAGCAGCAATTCCAATGTAATTGGCATATGCTTTGTCATTCGCTGTTCCAAGAGTCACTTTGGAATTATCAATTCCAAAATTCGACCACCCGATACCAATACCGATCCCGGCACTCAGTTTTTGGGATAAAGGAATATGAACACCTATGTTTCCTTTGACACTTGTTCGTGTAAAAGGACCGATAATATCATTAATGAAAGTCAAACCTGCTACCTGCTTGTAAGCAACCGTTCTTTGCGGTGTACTGTAAAAAGTCTGTCCGATCGAAGAAAGTTCGCTTAACAGTGCTTTCGATTTGCGTTTCTTAAAGCGTACCATGCTTTGAATTCCTGCAAAGGTGGTCATCGGTCTTCCGTCAATGCCTGCATATTGCATGCGGTTTCCGAGCACAACTTCAGCAACGTTCATGAGACCTCCTGCGGCAGGGTTGATCAAAAATGGTGAAGATGCTGTTTGTGTGAATTGAATATCCTGTTGTCCGAATGTTAATCCTACAACTGAAATAAATACGATAGATACTAATTTTTTCATGAGTAACAGGGATTAACGAATAATACTGATTGATCCTTTAATTGCTTCAAAATCACCATTCGATGAAACGATTTCGTAGAAGTAAGTCCCGAGCGGAAGATCATCTCCTTTAAAAGTTCCGTCCCAGGGTTCGGCATAACCGACAGATTCGAAAACTTTAGATCCCCAACGATTAATAACAATGACCTTACAGTCAGGATAAGATTCATACAGGTTCGGAATTACGAACAGGTCGTTATCTCCATCGTGGTTTGGTGTAAAGACAGTCGGAATGTCAAACGTAGTTTCGCCGCACGAATTTAAGTGGATCCGCAGGGTGTCCTGTGTGGGGCCGCAAAAATCGTGAACAAGCCTGTAAATGAGAACCAATTCCCCGGCAGAAGCTCCTGTAAGCTGGGTATTTGCATTGTATTTGTTTGTCAGAGTACCCGAACCTGCGAGCTCAATCCAATAGGTTGTCTGATCATTTCCTGCCTGGTTTCCATGTAAACTAACCGGCAACTGATTTAAACAAAGCGTTGTGTCATTTGTGAGGACCTGTGCTGTTATGGGTGCATAAATAATGCTGCTGTCTACCGTACTCGGACATCCATTGGCAGAAATAGTCCAGTAAAGAGTATGGTATCCGTCCGGTATAGAAAGTATGGTTGCTACCGGAGCGTGGATGTTATTGAAAGTAAGAGCAGCATCGCTGGACCAGGTTCCCTGCGCTCCGGTTCCGGGATTATTTCCCTGGATAAGGAAGCTGGTTGTTGCACAGGCATACATGGAATCCTGCAGAACAGCCTGGGGTGGCGGCATATTCACCACAATACGCACGGTATCTCTTCTCGATCCGCAGGTTGGAGATGTTACAAGCCATTCGAAGGTGTTGTTGCCTAAAGATAAATTCTGAACAGTCGTCTGAGTTGCATTCGGGTTGCTGATCGCTCCTCCTCCGCTTAACATACTCCATGAACCGGTTCCTGACTGGATTGCCTGCGCTTCAATAGTTGTTGTATAAGTATCACACAGGTAGATCAGGCTGTTTGGAATAAATGCCGTATCCGGATACTGAATAACCTCAACGGTAAAAGAACAGTTGTTGGTATTTCCCGAAGAATCTTCGATCTGGTAAGTTTGTGTTGTTGTACCGATCGGGAAAATATCTCCGGATGAAAGTCCTGATAAATCGGTTTGCGAAATAGTGAAAAAACAATTATCGGTTCCGATCGGGTTGGTATAGGTAACAAGCGGGTTACATGTTGAGATATTCCCCGGACAAGTTACAAAAGGGATCTGGGTTTCAATGATCGTATAGCTGGTAGTACAAGAAGAACTATTTCCTGCCAGGTCAGTTGCTGTGATAGTTACCACATGTGTTCCCGCAACCAGGTTTGTTCCGGCAGCAGGCAGCTGAGTCAGGGAATATCCCGTACAATTATCAGTTACTGTTGCCAATGCGGTGATATCAGTCATTGGTGCGTTACAGGAAACCCCGTTATTTACAGTTTGTGCCGGTGGACAAGTAATTGTCGGGTCAACAGATTCAATCGGAATGGTTTGGGTAACACAGGTACCGATATTTCCCGAAGTGTCAGTATAGGAAATAACGATTCCAACCGGGTTTGCAATCACTGTTCCCGGAAGGGGATTCTGAGAAAAGGTAAGTATATTGGATGGTGCACAATTGTCAACTGCGCTGTGAGTTCCCGCAAGATTCGGAACAGTCATGGAGCATGTTCCTGTAACAGCCAGGTTTGTTGTGCCTAAACAGGTAACAGCCGGAGCCAGTGTGTCAATTGCTTCGATAAAAATCGAACAGCTTCCGATATTTCCATTCAGGTCAGTTGCCGTCATTAAAACTGTAATGCTGTCTGAAAACAAAAGCGTTGCAGGAGTGTTTTGTGCCAATACAAGCAGGTTGCTCGCCGTACAATTGTCTGTTGCCGATACCAGGGGAACCAGGTTTCCGACCAGTGCCAAACACTGATTATTAACAGGAACAGTAATTGACGAAGGACAAGTGATCACAGGTAAAGTTCCGTCCTGGACAGTTAAGCTGAATTGACAAACCTGGGTATTTCCTTCCTGGTCCATTGCCTCGATAGTTACTGTGTTTATACCGATCGGTAAGGTGTTGCCCACAGCCGGGCTCTGATTTAACAGGAATACAGTAGAGCAGTTGTCAGTGACAGTTGCCTGGGATGTAAAGCTGGCAATATCATAGGTACAGCCATTGTTTGTAGAAACGGTCTGGTTGGCCGGGCAGCTTACCTGGGGCGAAATGGTATCATAAAACAGTACGTGTGTAAAGCAGCTCCCGGAATTTCCTGCCAGGTCGGTTACAGTAACAAATACATTTTGTGTAGCGTTTATCGTAGCTCCGGCAGGTGGCATTTGACTAAAAACCAGGGATGCAGCAGGCGTACAAGCTTCTATTACCGTCACTGCCGGGATCAGATTCGGAACGATTGCACTGCAGGCAGCGGAAGCATAAACAGAATCAAGACCGGGACAAGCCGGTTTGGGCACAACCGTATCCAATACCGTCAGCAGGAAGTTACAACTGGAAGTGTTTCCCGAAGGATCCACTGCCTGGATGGTAATGGTTGTATTGGTACTTACAACTGTTCCCGGAGCAGGATTCTGGATGGTGGAAACGATCCCACATCCGTCGTTTACTGTTGCAAGAGCGCCATAATTGATCAGGGTCAAAGCACATAATTCATCCGTATAATCGGTAGCCGGTGAAGGACAGGTGATCGTTGGCGGAGTGACATCATTCGATGTTCCCTGGATTCTGAAGTTGTCAATTGCCGGAGCTTTATTCCCGATGTTCGTATTATTATACGTAAACCTGAAACCAAGCCAGAAGACCGTATTGTCGTAAGCTCCCGGAAGCAATTGGCTAAAGCCGGAATAAGTTGCATTTGCAAATAGTTGGGTGGAAACAGGAATCCATGTTGCTCCGAAATCCGAACTGTGAACCAATTCCAAATAGTCCGAACCGTTTTCACCTTCAACCTGTATGTCGGCCAGAACAGTCATGGCGCTGAAACAACTTGCATTGACTTCTCGGTAAACGATTGCGGTTTGTGTTCCTGCAGCAGCATTTGCATAGCCGTAATGCGTAATTCCCGTTGGTGTACAATCATTGGTAGTTCCTCCGGGTGTGATATACAAAGCAGAGCTTCCCCCATTGTTTGTACACGAACCCTGGATCCATTGATTTGGTCCGGAAGTACTTACCGTATTCCAGGAGAAAGTTCCTTCGAAATTATCGGTTATGAAAGTGGTTTGAGCAAGTACCTGTGAACTCCATTGGGTAAAAATGGCGAACACAAAGATGAGTATCGATTTATTCATAATGTGTATTGGAAGAAGATCAAAACTAACAGAAAATTCAATAAAAATGAGTGAAAATAGTTCAAATGAAGGAATAGTTTTCAACGATGTTTAATAATCGTTAGATTTGCAAACAAAATTGACGGAAATGGTTGGGATTATCATGGGCAGCACTTCAGACCTGCCAATTATGCAGGATGCAGCAGATATTTTAAAAGAGTTTGGAATAGCTTATGAGTTAACCATCGTTTCTGCACACAGAACACCGGAGCGCATGTTCGAATATGCCAAAACCGCAGCCTCAAGAGGAATCCAGGTAATCATTGCCGGGGCGGGGGGAGCAGCGCATCTTCCGGGAATGACAGCAAGTTTAACACCACTTCCCGTTGTAGGTGTTCCGATCAAATCGAGCAACTCAATTGATGGCTGGGACAGTTTACTTTCCATCGTACAGATGCCGAACGGGATCCCGGTTGCAACTGTTGCAATCAACGGGGCGAAGAATGCGGGAATTTTAGCCGCAAAGATCCTTGGGGCAACTAATCCTGAAATCCAGCAAAAGCTTAGTGCTTACATGGAATCGATGAAAGAAACGGTATTGGAAGGCGCAAAGAAGGTGGAGCAATCGGGTAGATAATTCTTAATTCCGAATTCCGAATTACGTCCCGATAGCTATCGGGATACGAATGAATGGAATCTGAGATAAACTTGCAATTGTTGGCTTATTAAGGCTAATATTGACACGAGCCTGAGGCTCGCGCCAGCAAAGTGTAAGATTGCTTCCACAGTCGCTACGGTCAAGGTTTCCAATACTGACGCTTTGGTCAGGGCTTTCAGCACTGAAGTTTCGCAGTTTGAAACTACTTCGCTCTTTTGAGCTTCGTAGTTTGAAAGGTGGGGTATCTGCGCTTTACCTATGCTTTACCTATACTTAATCCATACTTTACCTATACCTGGAATATAGAGTAAGGGGCAGGTAAAATCTTTACGAGCAGTAAGCAGCATTAAGAATAAATATTGCTCACATGTGTGTATTAATGTGAAAAAGTGATTATATTTGAGGAATCTAAAATGCTATTCATTCAAATGAAACCATTCATTCATTCACTTATACTATTCACCCTCCTTGTTTTTACGACCGGTTTTTCGATTGGTCAGGAAATTTGCAACAACAACATGGATGATGATGGAGATCGGTTAATTGATTTGTATGATATAGAAGATTGTCCGTGTACTCGTACAGATACATTCAAGATTTCACTGATTCCAAATCCTTCGTTTGAAAACACAAATTGTATTCCTACCGATTATAGCCAGTTAAATTGTGCAGAAGGTTGGGAACAAGCAACTTTGGCAACGACTGATCTTTTCTCTACCAACGGATATATCTCTAATCTGGTAAGTTTACCAATTCCTGATGGGACCAATTGTGTAGCGACTATTTTTCATTGGGATTGGATGGAATACCTTGGAACCTGTTTAAACGGACCTTTATTAGCAGGTCAATCTTATTTATTAGAATTCAATGTTGCCGCAAATGTAGCACTTCCATTATCAGAAATAGAAACACCTCCTATTTCCCTTAATCTGGTAATATTTGGAAAAACCAGTTGTAATCCATTTCCGCTTCAAACTTATGACTGTCCTGAAAGTTTTGGTTGGAAAGAACTTGGAAGGATGAGGTATACAATGCAGGAGTCATGGGGTACATCCTATTTGTTTTTTACACCTCAAGAAGATATTTATTCTATTATGCTTGGAGGTCAATGTGGTTATGTTGATGTTGAACAACACACTGCATTAAACGGAGGGCAAGCTTACATTTTCTGGGACAACCTTCAATTGAATCTTGCAGACGACGAAATCATCTACTATGTCCCCAACACCTTCACTCCCAATGGAGACGAACACAACAATGTTTTCAATCCTGTTTTTGTTTGTGGCTACGATCCTTTGGAATACCGTTTTGATGTCTATAATCGTTGGGGAGAGATCGTATTTACTTCTCAAGATGCCGGAACGGGCTGGGATGGAACCTACAACGGCTTGCCTGCCAAAGAAGGTGTTTTCGGATGGAAATTGGAATATAAAGCTGCCAATACAAGCGAAAAGAAGGTTTTGACGGGGCATGCAAATCTCTTAAGGTAAATTGCAAGTAAATTACTTCGGCATTAATTTTAACGACTTGATTAAAAGTTAGTTGTGTTCTTATTTTTTTTGCTGTTCAACAAAAAGTTGTATATTTTAGGTCTTAAATCTCCACACCATGAAAACACTTCTCTTTTTATTTATTTCCTGCTTTAGCTTGAAAATGAGTTATGCACAACCAAGTAATGCACAGATCTACGATTTCGATATCGGGGATGTGTTCCAGGTAAATTCTATGGGATCATACCCAGGTCCGCCAATCCCTTTGATCCAAACGGATACGGTAATCGCTAAGTATTATTCGAATGGGATGGATACGCTGTATTATGTCATCAACAGGCTGGACTATGTACAGGGATTTATGCAAACCCCCTCTTTTTATGATTATTATATTGATACACTGGTTGTTACCAATTTAAATGCACCGGCAGCACATTTCACTTCTACCAGTTGCCTTCCTGTAACTGATACATTACTCGTGTCTGCCTGCGGAGTTACATACGAGAGGTTGCATTCAAATCACGATACTTCCTGTTTTGAACCGCAAATATGGTATTCCGATCTGTACCTGGGTCTTGGCGGCCCTTATTATTACAGATTTGATCCTACTGCACCGATCCAGGGTGGGGATTGGTTTTCAAAAACACTGATATATTATCATTCTGCTCAGCACGGAGAATGTGGCGTTTTCCAATCTGTTGCATCGTTGGATGATCTCTCTTTGGATTTTGAAGTGAAAGTTTTTCCCATTCCTGCATCAAAAGAGATTCGGATAGAAAGTGCTTTTCCACTCACTGCTTATCGTATTTATTCGTTTAATGGTGCGGAAACCATGCAGAAAGGGATGATCGGTTCGGATGGAAGTATAGATATATCTTCGTTGCACCCAGGGGTTTACTTCCTTGAAATGAGTAGTTCTGACAGCATGAAAACCGCCCGGTTCATCAAACAAGATTAGTTAGGGTCATTTGTTCTTGAGGCAAAAGCTTGCTTTGTACCACTCAAGACAGGTAATTGCAATGCGGCATTAAAATTTGTATTATCAAAAACAGCTTTTTCTTCTCTTCAGGAAGGAGAGGCATATTTCATTTCCTGTTGGGAGGACAAAAAGTAGCAGCTGCGGTTATCTGTAAATTATGTACTTCTGGTAGGTGATCACGAACGATCAAATTCCGGCCTTCCGCGTTTATTTGATCTCTTTTGTCACGTCGTGCTTTGGCTGTGATCAATTGTGTTATCCCCGAAAAACTACATTTTCACTGTAATTTTCATTTGGCGAACTATTTTTTTTGAAATCAGGGGCTTACCCTTGCTCTATCCGCTCAGTAAGGGTTCCAGCGGGTATATTCCATCATTTTCACTGATTTTCATGCCAAAGCCTACCTGAAACAATTTCCGAAAAATTGTTACCCCGAACTTAGCTCTACCTTCGCGGGGAAATAGTTTCAACCACTGTCACATTCTTGTTTGAGACAAAAACATACATTATGAAAAGAAAAGTACTTTTTCCATTATTCGGAAAAAAAGAGTTCCCAGCAGGACTAAAAATGTTTTTACTCCTGCTCGCGGTATTTCTATGGAGCGGAAACACCTTCTCCCAAAACTGGGATCAAATTATTAAAACGGTCGCGTCCGACAGGGCTTCCGGTGAGCGCCTAGGAGCTTCCGTAGCTATTTCGGGGGATTATGCAATTGTTGGTGCTCCCAATGACGGCTCGGGATCTGCCTATATTTTCCAGAAAAGCGGTGCAAACTGGATACAGATGCAAAAAATAGTTGCTTCAGACGGCAATTCCGATGATCATTTTGGGGTCAGCGTAGCAATTTCCGGCGACTATGCAGTTGTCGGGGCTGTTTATGATAATGAAAACGCGGTAAATGCAAGTCCTTTATCGGATGCCGGTTCTGCTTATGTTTTTAAACGAACAGGCGCAAGCTGGGCAGAGGAACAGAAAATCGTTGCTTCGGACAGACAGACGGGGGATTACTTTGGAATATCAGTAGCGATTTCCGGTGACTACGTTGTTGTGGGAGCTTTATTACAGGATTTAAATGCTTCAGGCGCGCTTGGAATTTCAGCTGCAGGAGCTGCTTATATTTATAAAAGAACGCTCACAACCTGGGCACAAGAGCAGAAAATTGTTGCTTCAGCCAGGAACGCCGGTGATAATTTCGGTCACGCAGTAGCCATTTCTGGAGATTATGTAGTTGTTGGTGCTATTAACGAAGACCAGGATGCTGCAGAAATCAATACACTTACGGATGCAGGATCTGCTTATGTCTTTTTCAGAACGGGTACAAGCTGGGCACAGCAACAGAAAATTGTTGCTTCAGACAGAGGTACTCTTGACGCATTCGGCTGGTCTGTATCCATTTCCGGCGCCGATCTGATAATCGGAGCTCAAAACGAAGATGAAGATGCGGCAGGTGGAAACTTAGCCTCTAGCGCAGGATCTGCCTATGTTTTTACAAGAACAGGTACGACCTGGGCACAGCAACAGAAAATCGTTGCTTCAGACAGAGCTGCAAACGATAACTTTGCTAATTCCGTATCTATATCGGGAGACTATGCCATTGTGGGTACTCAATACGAAGATGAGAATTCATCAGGAGGTGCTACACTTTCCAGTTCAGGATCGGCTTATGTTTTTAGCAGAGCAGGAACTATCTGGACACAGAGCAATAAAATTGTGGCTTCCGACAGAGCGGCAGACGATAATTTCGGTAAATCAGTAGCCATTTCAGGAGATTATGCAATTGTTGGCGCTCCTTACGAAGATGAAGATGCTGCCGGAGCAAATACACTTGGGGATGCAGGTTCCGTTTATATTTTCAAAAGTTGCGGAACTATTACCGGAACCACTTCTGTTACTAACAATACCTGCAACGGCGGGGCAAACGGAACCATTAACCTTACACCTTCCGGCGGAACACCCGGTTATACTTTTAGCTGGGTAGGCGGAGCCACAACGGAAGACAGAACAGGACTCGCTGCGGGAACTTACACGGTGACTATCAGAGATGCCAACGGATGTCCGGGAACAGTTTCCGGAATAACGATCACCCAACCAGCAACGGGTATTTTGTTAACCGCCAATTCCCAAACAAACATTGCATGTTTCGGAGGCAATACAGGTTCTGCAACGGTAAATGCTGCAAGTAACGGTGTTGCGCCTTATACTTATGACTGGACACCGGGAACTCCAACAGGTGATGGTACAACTACCGCATCGGGACTTACTGCCGGAACATGGACATGTACGGTAAGCGACAACATCGGTTGTACGGCTGCGGTAAACTTTAATATTACTCAAGTAGCTGCTATTGTAGTTACTCCAAATACACAAACCAACGTAAGCTGCTTCGGCGGATCAAACGGTGCGGCTGCTATCAATACACCAACAGGTGGATTAGGCGGTTATTCGTATAACTGGGCACCAGGAAATCCAAGCGGAGACGGAACGGTTTCCGTAACAGGACTCACTGCTCAAACGTATACATGTACTGTAACAGACGGTTTAGGTTGTTCAAAAACTCAGACATTTAATCTTACTGCACCTCCAATTCTTAACGGAACTACCGTTGTAACGAACGTTGCCTGTAACGGAGGAACAAACGGAGCTATCAACCTTACATCTTCCGGCGGAGCCGGGGGGTATACTTATAACTGGGGCGGTGGAATCACTACCGAAGACCGCACGGGTCTTGCTGCAGGTACTTATGCTGTAATCATTACTGATGCAAATGCATGTACCCGCAACGTTACCGGTATTACCGTAACACAACCTACAGCAGCAGTTTCAGGAACAACAGTTGTAACGAATGTTTCTTGCAACAGTGGAACAAGTGGAGCAATTAACCTTACTCCTACCGGCGGAACAGGACCATATACTTTCAATTGGGCCAGCGGACCGACAACAGAAGACCGTGTAGGTATAGCTGCAGGCACTTACTCCGTTACAATCACTGACGTGAATGCTTGTACGGGAACGGTTTCAGGAATAACAGTTACACAACCAACATCAATTTCCGGTTCTACTGTAGTAACGAACGTTTCCTGCAACGGAGGTACAAACGGAGCGATCAACCTCACAGCTTCAGGTGGAGCCGGAGGCTATACTTATAACTGGGGTGGCGGAATCACGACAGAAGACCGCACGGGCCTTGCCGCAGGTACGTATGCTGTAATCATTACCGATGCCAACGGGTGTACGCGTAATGTGACCGGTATTACCGTAACACAACCTACAGCAGCAGTAAGCGGAACAACAGTTGTAACGAATGTTTCTTGTAACCCTGGAACCAACGGAGCCATTAACCTTACTCCTACGGGAGGAACAGGACCATATACATTCAATTGGGCCAGCGGACCAACAACAGAAGACAGAACGGGTCTTGCCGCGGGAACTTACTCAGTGACAATCACAGATGCAAACGGATGTACCGGAGCAGTTTCCGGAATAACGGTAACTCAACCGACAGCTATCTCCGTAACTGCTTCATCCCAAACAAATGTAGCTTGTAACGGTGGTTCGAATGGAGCCGCTGCTATCAATACCCCAACGGGCGGTACTCCGGGTTATACCTATGACTGGACACCAGGAACTCCTACCGGTGACGGATCCACTACCGTAACAGGATTGACAGCTGGAACATGGACATGTACTGTAACAGATGCAAACGGATGTGTTGCTTCACGAATTTTTACAGTAACCCAACCAACGGCTCTTTCGGTAACAGCTGCTACACAAACAAACATTGCTTGTAATGGCGGTGCAACAGGTGCTGCTGCGATCAATACACCAACAGGCGGTACTCCGGGTTACACATATAACTGGACACCGGGTAACCCGACAGGTGACGGAACAGTTTCCGTAACAGGACTTACTGCAGGAACATGGACTGTAAACGTAACAGATGCAAACGGATGTGTTGCTTCACAAAGTTTTACAGTGACTCAAGCAACAGCTCTTTCAGTAACAGCTGCTTCACAAACAAACATTGCCTGTAACGGCGATGCAACAGGTGCTGCTGCTATCAACACACCAACAGGTGGGACTCCGGGCTACACTTACGACTGGACTCCGGGAACACCAACAGGTGACGGAACAGTTTCCGTAACAGGACTTACTGCAGGAACATGGACTGTAAACGTAACAGACGCAAACGGATGTGTTGCTTCACAAATTTTTACAGTGACCCAACCAACGGCTCTTTCGGTTACAGCTGCTACACAAACAAATGTTTCTTGTAACGGCGGTGCAACAGGTGCTGCTGCGATCAATACACCAACGGGTGGAACTCTAGGCTACACATATGACTGGGCTCCGGGAACACCAACAGGTGACGGCACAGTTTCCGTAACAGGACTTACTGCCGGAACGTGGAATGTAAACGTAACAGATGCAAACGGATGTGTTGCTTCACAAAGTTTTACCGTGACCCAACCAACTGCTCTTTCGGTAACGGCTGCTACACAAACTAACATTGCTTGTAACGGCGGTGCAACAGGTGCTGCTGCGATCAATACACCAAGCGGTGGAACTCCGGGTTACACATACAACTGGACACCGGGAACACCAACAGGTGACGGAACAGTTTCCGTAACAGGACTTACTGCCGGAACATGGACTGTAAACGTAACAGATGCAAACGGATGTGTTGCTTCACAAAGTTTTACAGTGACTGAGCCTACAGCTCTTTCGGTTACAGCTGCTACACAAACAAACATTGCTTGTAACGGCGGTGCAACAGGTGCTGCTGCGATCAATACACCAACAGGCGGTACTCCGGGTTATACTTACGACTGGGCTCCGGGAACACCAACAGGTGACGGGACAACTGCTATTACGGGTCTGACTGCAGGGACTTACACTGTAACGGCAACAGATGCAAACGGATGTGCTGCTTCACAAAGTTTTACAGTGACAGAACCACCGGCTCTTTCGGTAACAGCTGCTACACAAACAAACATTGCCTGTAACGGCGATGCAACAGGTGCTGCTGCTATCAACACCCCAACAGGTGGAACTCCGGGTTACACTTACGACTGGGATCCGGGAACTCCAACAGGTGACGGAACCACGTCTATAACTGGCCTTAATGCTGGAACATGGACTTGTAATGTAATGGACGCGAATGGTTGTAATGCATCTCAATCATTTACGATTACACAACCTGCTGCAATTACAAATACACTTATTGTAACTTCTTGTGACAGTTATACTTTGAATGGAACGACATACAGTTTTTCAGGAACGTATACACAAGTATTGACAAGTGTATCAGGTTGCGACAGTACGCTTACATTGAACTTGACGATTAATTATTCTACAACTGAAACGTTAAACGCAACTTCATGTAGCTCTTATACCTTAAATGGTACAACATACACCACTTCCGGAACATACACTCAACTATTGACGAATGCTGCAGGATGTGACAGTACGATTACATTGAACTTGATTATCAACCAACCAACTTCGGCATCACTGACGGAGTCGGCTTGTGATAGTTATACTTTGAATGGAACGACATATACGACTTCCGGAACATACACTCAACTATTTACGAATGCTGCAGGATGTGATAGTACACTTACCTTGATTTTGACAATCAATATGTCTACTGTATCAACATTAACAGAAACAGGTTGTGATTCATACTCATTGAACGGATCAACTTATACTACAAGTGGTGTTTATACACAGGTAATTGGGAACGCCGCAGGATGCGACAGTACAATCACGTTAAACTTGACAATTAACAATTCAAGTACTTCAACACTTGTTAATGCAGCTTGTGAAAGTTATACCCTAAACGGTCAAACTTATACTGCAAGTGGTACATACACACAAACACTGACTAATTCTATGGGATGTGACAGCATTATCACACTGAATTTGATCATCAATTCAGCGGATGCAGACACCACTTTAGTAATGGCATGTGATTCCTATGTTTGGAACGGACAAACGTTCACGACAAGTGGCTTTTACACTGTAGCGTTTACCAATGCAAATGGCTGTGACAGTATTGAGAACCTGGATTTAACGATTGTTACGACTCCGGTAGCCGGAATTACATCTTTG
>NZ_JAQSWB010000003.1 GCF_029266855.1 Fluviicola sp. | reverse complement strand
GATCAACAACTTTCACATTGATCGGTCCACCGTTATAGTCGTATTCTACTTCATCCTTGAATCCGTTGGCAATGATCGCATTCTCTGATGCTGTTGTCAACTGTAATTCTCTTCCGCCGTTTCCTGTTCCATCCAAACGTGTGATACGTGGAGTCTGTCCGTAAACAGAATTTGCCATCGAACCACCTAATTCCGGAGCAATATTATGAGGAATTGCCGGCACACCTGCTAATGGTGTACCATCAGCATTGATACGTGAACGTAAATAAGGTTTTTTCTGTCCGTCAAGGTATTGTGCATCACTTGGATCGTAAGGCTTATAGTTGTTATAACCATAAGCAACTGCCAGGTAATAATAAGTTTTGAAGTTCACAAGCTTACGGTCACCCGATGCAAATAAATCTTCAGTAACTCTAAATGTGTGTTGAATTCCTTGATCAGCACCTTTCACTTTCTCTACCGGGAAAGAAAAACCTAACTCTTCATCAAATTCAAAGTTAATCAGGCGTTTAACACCATTTTTAACATCACATTGTGCTACCAGACGGGCAACTGTTTCGTCCTCCAAATCTGTAATACCAACCTGTGCATTTTTCAACTGATAGATCTGGTATCCTTCAAAACGGTAGTTTTTATCATAAATGATCGGGTTACCATTCGGTAAAGTATCGCCTGCACCGTTCGGATCAACGATCCCAATGATATCTTCTTCGATGTATTTTTCTCTGTAGTTATTCGAGTTTACAGGGTTATCCAGCATAATGATCAATTCATTACCCATTTCCTGGATAGTCATAACCGGAGCATTTGGTGGCTCCAAAATACGGAAACAGTTGTCGAACAATGCCTGAGCTTTTGTATCTGCTGTCTTTAATGCATCTACAGAAGAGAAAATTTCTCCTTCGAAACTTCTTGCGTAAACGATCCCAACTGTAATGTTGTTTACAGCACCCGGACGCAATGTAAATGGTCCTGCAGACTGAACGAAACGACGGTCACCTGATGGATTGGATGTAGATCCTGTTCCGCAAGGTTCAAATTCTGACCAGTCAAATCCCGGATCTACTCCTGCTGTAGCCCAATCCAAAGAATCTGAATTTGCCGGGAACATATAGTTTGTTTCAATTGCTCCAACACATGGTGCACCAGGGAAACCTGTTCCACCGTAGTACAATTGATCACCAAACTGCCATAACCCCTGCATATAGTTATAGAACTGGGTTGATGAGTTTGGATCCGACTGACCTGCCGGTGCATTTGTTCCTGTATAGATCGTAAAGTTACGCATTCCGTAACGCTCATTATCCACGATATTATCTCCGTAACCGATTCCCAAACCTCTATAGACAATTCCTTTATTTGCAATAGCATTCGCTACTGTAGGAATAATCCACTGTTGGTTGATTGTATCAAAAACAGGTCCCGGATTGTCCGCAGCATCAGCATCCTGGTAAGGTCCTTCGAAGAAGTCAACACCAATTGCCGGCGGATTTGCACCAAATCCCGGACGTCCTGAGTTCGGTTCATCATTCAAGTCACCATTGTACATGTAACTTAAACCACGTGTAACGTCACATCCTGCATAATCATCATTGTAGTTTCCTAAATCCGCATCAATATATTGCGAGAAATACGTGTCATACAATGTTTGAGTACCACGGTTAATCAACTCGTAGTTATAGAAAGTCATTTTGTTGATCTCATCATCCGTTGCAAAAGCAAATGCCTGAGCATGGATTTCCATTCCGATCGGTTCACCTTGTGATTCAGTGTGGATGTTTCCTTTATCATTGAAAACCCACCAGTTGGTGATATCTCCGAATAAAGTCACACGTCTGTCTTTACCACATTCAATGTCATCACGACCTAAGATATCATCATACCAAGGGTAATCTCCTTCTTCAGGTTCGTAGAACATATCATTATTCACATCGTAAAACGGTGCTAAAAACTGATCCTGTCCACGACCGATATCTCCGTTACCTGGCCAAGCATTGATCTGAGCCAAAGTTTCGTTTGATGGAGGAGGGCAATCACCTGTTGTACACTCGCCATATGTAATGAACAAGATAACTCCAGCTTTCGTGATCGTGAAAATGTTGTCATACAACAAACATTGGTCCGGATCAATCGTTCCTGCACCATAATCACGTCTTGCAGTATCTCCTTGTGGAACAGACGGATCAAAATTCCCTGTACCGTAATCCACAGAAAGCGGACCAGGCCAGAAATCGTTTCCTTCCCGGAATTTAACTGCCGCCAATTTTAATTGACCGTTAATATCGGTTCCACCCATCCACAATGCTCCAGCATAAATGGTTGTTACAACCGTTTCATTTCCTTTCTTTTTTGGAACAGTATATGTTGCCAATCCATTAGCACGATCCAGGAATAATAAACCTCCTGTTTCCAACTGACAGCTAACATCATTAAAGTCCATAGTTTTACGGTAATTCGCAGGTGCACAGTTCGCAGCCTTTGTTGTTACCGTGGGCTTCGGCTTGTTTCCAGCCGACTTCCCTTTCCCAAAATCGTGATTGTACGCATTGGCCTGACCAATGAAGCACATCGTAATTGCGAGCGATAAGTATTTAAATGTTCGTTTCATACTTTAATTTTTTTCTTTCTTAGAAATCAAACTTAACCCCTAAGCGAATTGTTCTTGGCGGACTAACGTTAAATGGATTTGCCACCTTCATCGCGTAATAATCTCTGAAAGATTGCTCATCCAGCTGGTTTTGGATAGATGTTTGGTATTGAGCATCTGCCAAATATCCGTCATCATTCCAGTTTCCTGTAGCTCTGTATACACCAAGAACGTTCATTGTGTTGAAAAGGTTGGTAACTCGAACGTATACTTGTAAATACGTTGATTTCTTTTTACCCTCTTTTCCAAAATCAATTCCAAATGTACGATCCAATTGAAGATCCAAACGATACTGCCAAGGTAATCTTGATCCGTTTACTGTTCCGGTAATACCTGAAGTATTCGGATTGATCAATGCATCACCTGTAACACCTGTTTGAGAACTATAAGGCGAACCTGAATAGATGTTTGTAATTAAGTTCAAACCTGTGTTTTCAAGAATCTTAGCATCACCAATCATTGGTCCGTTGTAATCAGCTCCTTCACCGTAACGGTAATCAAAAGTGATTGCAAATGTATGGCGCTGATCGTATGAATAAGGGAATACACTACGTAAGTTAGGTAATCCTGCAGTTTGAAGCCCTGTCAGCAATGAAGCTGCAGAAGTTGCATCCGAACCGGTACCATCTGCAAACTGTAATGTATAAGCAGCAGTCATACGAACATTTCCTGTTCTACGAAGGTCATAAGACACTGTCAAACCTTTCACAGTACCGAAGTCACGGTTACCAAATGTGCGGTAAGTATTCGGGTAAGCCTCAAATACATTCATTAATTGCACGTTGTTACGTTGTTCACGGTAAAATGCAGAGATTTTCAAAGATGAAGTTTTAGTCAAAACTTGCTGGAAACCGATTTCGTAATCGATCGTTTGCTCCGGCTTCAAGTCCGGGTTGTTGATCGTATTTGTACGCGATTCGATAAACTGATAATCAATCGGATTAAAACGGTTACCTGTTGTAGGACGTTTTGTCAAGATATCATAATGCGCAAAGAACGATGCTTCATCAGAAATAGGGAATGAGAATGCAATACGAGGCATCACATTAATTTGAGGTTTGTAATCCTGAAATGCATCAGAATTTACTCTTGAATTCATTGCTGCAGAAGGATCTTTCAACCAAGGAGCGATACCTGTAACACCTCGGATCAATTTTGGATCCTCAATTGCGATACCGTTTGCATCATACCACTGATCTCCGTTTCTGAACCCGTTAATTCTTGTCGGATTGTTAACATCATCAACATATACAACGTAATCATCCCCCATAGACTCAGGGATTGTCATGTTTGCATATTTTGTCGGATCACCGGCGATCAACGATCTTGCTTCCGTAACATTGTTTGCAGTATAAACCAAGTATTTATCCTTTAAAACCGGTTGATTGGCATCGAATACATCTACACGAACACCAACGTTGAAAACGATGTCTTTAAATGCAAACTTATCCATGATATAACCAGCAATATAAACTGGCTGGAATGCACCGATAAATCTTTTATAGTTACCATTCTCATCAAATTCATTGAAATACTTATTAATATCTGTATTTCCTTTTACTTTTTTCCCGGTATGATCATAACCGAAATAATTAACGTAATTATCTCCCTGGTTGAACAACTCATCCGGTGAGAACATATCCAATGAGAATACACTTGGATCATACTGATCAATTACAAGGTAATCCGTTCCAGCCGGGTTAAATCCAAGTTTTTGACGAAGATTATAATCAAAGAACGATTGTTTGTCATCATTTTCCTGTCCACCGTATTCACCCGTACCGGATGTATAAGCATAACCGGTATTCAAACGATCATAGCTGTATTGCTGATAAGCACCGAAATTAACTACAGTAGCTTCATCATCCAACTCTGTCAAGTGACTGTTTGCTAACAAACGAGCAGTTGTCCAAAGTCCGATCGGACCAGCATTTCCGCTAGACCAACCTCTATCCCAACGTTGCTCATACTCAAAACCTAAAGAGATTGAGTGGTCACCGAGGTTCACCGAACCTGACCCTGTAATACGGAACTGATCTTGTTCTTGTCTGCTGAAACCATTATTTGGTGTACCAATGTTATTCCAAATTCCGTAAACTGAAGTTGGAACGTCACCGTTTCTTAATGCACGTCCGTTTTGAACCTGCAATAAAGTTTCGTAATGATCGGTTGGGTTACCTGCATAAAGATCAAAGTAGCTTTGAGTAATTGCAGCTAAGGCAGCGTTTGTTTCAGAAGCCTCGAATTGAACAAGGTACTCTTGAGGAGTAGCTGTCTGGTAATAATCACCATCTCTAAACTCGTAAGTTGGACGGAAATATCTATAAAACTTCCCTACGTGTCCATAGCTAAACAAATCGTATTTATGATTTTTATCATAAATCTCAGTTTTTGTTTTCGAGTAATCCACCATGATGGAGTAGAATGCTGATTTCACTTTTGAACTTGATCCTTCCTTGTTGTTAGAGAATCTCTGAGTGAAACGTCCGTAAACACGGTAGTCCAATTGATTGAAAACTCCAAAATTGGTGAAGTTCATTAATGAATTTTCGTAATTATAATTACTTCCGTAAGAATAATTCAAAGATCCACCGAACGTTAAGTTAACAGAAGGCCCTGTATTCACATCAATTTTAGCAGATGCAGAAATTGTGGAACGAGCAGCGTTCATTCTCCATGCAGTCTTTTCGAAATCACTTTCTCTTAAATAGTTTGCATTGTGGAAAGTTCCGTTACCTGTAGCACTTGCTCTTACCGGGTTTTCCAACAAATAATCTCTGGCTTCTTTTTTAATGCGGTATGATCCACCATTCAAAGGACGACTATCCAATTCATTCGTGTAGTTTACCGACAATAAGAATCCTAAAATTGGTTTTGTTTTTTTACCGGTAGAATCTTTTCTCATTAAAAGTGGTCCCGAAAGTAGTCCTTCAACTAAGTTGTATCCGAATTTATCCAATCCGATCACTTTCCCGTCATAACCATTCGGATCTTTTCCTTTAAAGTAGAAACCTGAAGTTACACCTTCCAATGAACCAAAATACTTAGCAGATGGTCCACGCGTTGTTACAGCGATAATACCACCGGTTGCATCACCATAGTTAGCTGGCAAACCACCGGTAATTACGGATACCTCTTCAATTGCTGATTTAGGCAAGTTAGAAGACCCTCGTACTTTAATACCATCAATAAAGAAATACGTACCGTCAGAACGGGAACCACGAACCGAAATATCTCCGGTCCCTTCGTCTGTTTGAACCCCACCTACTGTACTTGCAACTCCAGCTGCAGAACGAGTCGGTAGACGCGAGATGTCCTCACGGGTAATAGTCGCCCCGGAAGGACCACCATCTTTATTAATTAATGGAACTTTGTAGGCCACCACGACGACTTCTTCGATTTCCTTGGCGTTGCCAGGAAGTCCCAGAACAGTATTATCCAAGAAGGTAATGCGGTCAGCATTTACAACAACACCTTTAATTGCTGTTGGCTGATAGCCTTCCCCTGGATTACTGATCTCAACATCGTAGGCACCCGGTGTTAACGAGTTAAGTTGGAATTTACCATCCGTATCGGTGGTCGTATTCCCCTTAACTGTTCCATTTTGCTTGAGGACTATGATACAATCGTATATAGCCTCTTTGCTGTCCTTATCAACAACACTACCTCGGATCGTTCCCAAACCTGATTGGGAATAACCGTAAGTCACTGTCAACAAGATACTTGCAATTAACAAGTTGAGTTTACGTAACATAAGTACAGTTTAATTTTACATCATTTTTATTGTAACAAAGCCTGTAAATATAGTAATTTTCGATTTGTTAACATTTCCTAAAAAACTTTTATGTTTTGTAACAAATCAATGTCTATTAACTCTTTATTAACTTTTGAAGCTTCCAAAAGCCCTTATTTTTAAGGAATTGTAACTAAATATTAAATGGAATAGTCACTCGTTTAGGCGATTCTGACCTACATTTGCATTATGTCTACCATTTCGATTATTAATTTAAATGCGGTTTCTATTTATTTAATGGAAATAGATTTTTCTTATTTTGAAACATATAAATCTTCCTTAAATGATCTGGAGTATTCCAGATTGGACACGATTAAGCATCCGGAGAAAAAACTGGAGTTTGCCGCTTCAAGATACCTGAAACATCACCTCTTCGGTGAAGCTAATATTGAATATGATTCTACCGGGGCACCTGAAATTCAGGATGTCGGATACATTTCGCTATCACATTGCAACTCTCATGTGGTATTAGCTACCTGTAAAGAACATTTGATCGGAGTGGACATCGAGGAAATCCGTGAGAAGGCAATTCTTCTGGCTTCAAAATTCACGACACAAAACGAAGCAATCATTTTTGATATTCACAATGAAAAAGACATGTCTACGCTTTGGTCACTGAAAGAATGCCTGTATAAACTCTCTGACCGGAAAAAATTAATCTTCAAAAAGGACATCCTTGTCTATAAAAGGGAAAACCGGCTTTTCGGAAGTATTAAAAAGACATCCGGAGTCTATGAATACGAACTCCATGTTGAAAACTATCAAAATATTTTAATAACTTTCAACTTAGGAAAAGGAAAACTACTACATGAATATTCTGAATAAAATCCAATCTAAAAGCGGGCAACTGGCTCTATTAATTGATCCCGAAAAGACAAAAAACGAAGATCACCTGCTTGAGCTTATCCGGAAAGCTGAGTTCGCACTTATAGACTTCTTTTTTGTTGGAGGAAGCACTGTCACCCGAAAAGAAATCGAATCGGTGGTTTCCAGGCTAAAGAAAAACTCTTCGATCCCCATCGTTTTATTCCCCGGATCCAGCAATCAACTCTCAGAACAGGCGGATGCATTGCTTTTCTTAAACCTTCTTTCCGGAAGAAATCCGGATTTTTTAATCGGTCATCATGTTACCTGTGCAGAAGAAGTACTGGAAATGAATCTAGAAGTCATTCCGACCTCTTATATTTTAATTGACGGTGGGAAAATGACTTCCGTTGCTTATGTTAGCCAAACAACTCCCATCCCGAGGGAAAACAGTTCCATTTCTTTAAAGACAGGGATCGCAGGATATTTAATGGGGCAAAAGCTCACCTATTTCGATGCGGGAAGCGGAGCGCTTCAAGCCGTTCCACCCGAGTTAATCATTGAACTAAAGAAAAAAATTGATACTCCAATTATTGTTGGCGGCGGAATCCGTTCCCTGGAGCAAATCGAATCTTACAAAAAAGCAGGTGCCAACGTGATTGTTATTGGAAACAAAATCGAGGAAAACATTGATTTCCTTCTTGATATTGAGATCTATCAGAAAAGTTCAAGCAGAAAGGATTAAAACATCAAATACCGTTTAATCATCCTCAAAGACACTTCAATAAATGAGAAGTTGTTTAATCACATTGTTAAAAATAATTCAACTATATTTACCAGGTGTGAACTACGAAAACTAGGAGTTATATGCTTTTTAAGGATATTTAAAACCCTGAATATAAGCATATTAATTAAGTAACAAAGCCAAAAAAAACTCTCAAATTCGACACAGATTGCACATTACATTTTCTTGTAAAATGTTAATTAAGTTGAAAAAAACAATGTTGAATCTATTAAATTGTTAAACATGCGCAAAAAATTACTTTTGGGTGTATTTTCTTTAATTGGTGTGATTTCAACTGGGAAATCATTTGCTCAGGAAACACATTTCAGTTGCGGAAGTCATACACAAATGAAAAAATTGTATGCCGAGAATCCAGGTTTGGAGGAAGACTACAGAAAATTAGTAAATCGTTACAAGGAAAACCGTGTTGTTAATGGAAAATCTACAACGGTACGTATTATTCCAATTGTTTTCCATATTGTTCATGAGTATGGAGAAGAAAATGTTTCCGATCAGAATATCTATAATCAAATGGATATCCTCAATGAGGATTTCCGTAAATTAAATGCTGATACCAATGTAGTTATAAGCCCATTCGATACTATTATCGGAGATGCTTATATTGAATTCCGCTTAGCAACATTAGACCCTTGGGGAAATTGTACGAATGGGATTGAGCATATTTACAATCACAACACCAACCAGGGAGATGATTATTCCAAATTAAACCAATGGGACAGAGACAAATACTTAAATGTTTGGTTAACTAAAACTATTGGATCTGCAGGAGTTGCCGGTTACGCTTACTACCCAACAGGTACTACAGGAACTGGTTTCTTCAGAGATGGTATTATCATTCTTTATGATTACGTTAGTAGTCTTTTCCCTAGTTCTGCAAATAATTCAAGAGCATTAACTCACGAAATCGGTCACTACTTAGGATTGGCTCACACTTGGGGGAATGACAACGATCCTGGAAATGCTTCAAGCTGTAATCAGGATGACGAGGTTCGCGATACTCCGAATTGTATTGGTATGACTTCTTGTAACCTTGCTCAAAACTCTTGTAACGATACTCTTTCAGTAGATTCATATTGGGGTTCTTATGATCCGGTAGACAATGCTCAAAATTTCATGGATTATTCATACTGTTCTGTGATGTTTACTGAAGGGCAAGCGAACTTTATGAACAACGTATTGGACCAGGAAACAAGTGGTCGTAATAACTTATACACTGCTGATAACCTGGAAGAAACAGGAACCAGTACTTTAACTCCTGTAACTTGTATTCCGGTAGCGGACTTTTACGTCGATGCGAACGGTGCTCTTGGTAACTCAGGTCCAAACGCAAATGGAATCACTGCTTGTGTAAATAATCCGATTGAATTTAAAGATGCTTCCTGGAAGGCAGGAATAACTTCCTGGTCGTGGAGTTTCCCTGGTGGAAGCCCGGCAACTTCAACAAATCAGGATCCGATAGTAACTTATGCTGCTCCGGGATGGTATGATGTAACATTAACTGTCTCCAATTCTGCAGGTTCAAACACCAAGACAATTAATCACATGATTTATATTCAAGGTGAGTGGGCGGAATATGTTGGTCCAAGAGTAGAAGATTTCAATCAAAACGGAAACTTCTGGATCAGCCACAACCCGGAAGACAATTTCGCATCATTTAATCGTGTAACATCAGGCGGAAGAGGAAATTCAGCATGTTTCAAGTTAAACAACTTCAAAAATGTTGCCGGAGCTCAAATGTTTACTGAAGATTGGTATTATTACGATCGTCTTGGAAACTCCAAAGACTATTTGATCTCTCCCGCTCTTGATTTAAGAAGTACTTCAAATGTTACTATTTCATTTGATTATGCTTACGGTACAAAAGCAACTTCTACGGCAGATATTACTGAGAAATTGGTAGTTTACTACTCAAGAGACTGTGGTAAAACATGGATCCAGAAAACATCTTATACAGGTGCTGCTTTGGTAACTGTAGGATATGTTGGAAATTCAGACTTCGTTCCTGATAATGATCTGGATTGGAAAACAGTTAGTTTTACTCACACTCCAACAGCTGCTGATAACAAAACCAAATTCAAATTTGAGTTTATTGCTTCTGATTTGTCTTCCAACTTCTATTTCGACAACTTCAATGTTTCAGGAACATTAGGAATTGAGGACAACGGAATGTTATCATCGATTTCAATTGCTCCGAATCCTGTAGCTACAGGGTCCGACTTGTCAGTTGAAGTTCCGAACACGGAAATTGGAATGAAACTGATTGTAATGGATTTGAAAGGAGCGATTATCTCAACTACTGAGGTTCCTGCTGCTTCAGGCGTTCAAACAGTAAACATTCCTATGAACGTTGCTAAAGGATGTTATATCCTGTCTGCTGTTCAGGGAGCTGCAAAATCTACACACCGTGTAGTAGTTTATTAATTAAGATTCAACTTACATTATATAAAGCCCCGACGATACATGTCGGGGCTTTTTTTATGCAAACGATATTTATTATTCTGGAAATTAGTATTTTCACTTCATGAACCATCGTGTTACATTTGCTACCCCATATCCATTTCAAAGACCTGCGTTTATTGGGATTCGTGAATACAGTTTTGTTAATTCACATGGGGATAAATACAGCGTCCAGTTTGTTCAGAAAAACAATCATATCATGAACTATATCGTTGATCTAAGCTTAAAAAACTACGATCAGGATCAGGACGAGTATCAAACCATGAATACCGGAGATGTTTACAAAGTAATGGCTACAGTCATTTCTGTTTTACTGGACTTCATCACACAAACACCTTATTGCCAAAGCATTGAATTTGTCCCCGTTTCGGAGAACCATCAGTTATCCAATCGCAGATCTATCCTGTTTCTCAGATATGTTCAATTATTTAAAACCTTAACAGGCTGGGATTACAAAATAAACAAAGGAGTCTTTACATTAACCCGCCCGAAAACAAAATAAATTGTCTTATTTTGTAGCATGAAGTTTGAAGAATTAGATAATCGACTGGAAAAGGTGCTTACCGAGTTGGGCCATGAAGGCTATACCGAAAGACAGGAAAAATTAATCAAGCTATCCAAACAAGGAAAAAACCAACTAATTTTCACTTCCCTTGATCAGGAATTAATTGACGGACTGCATTTTATCTCTTTTATGAGAGCTCCGGAAATGTTGGAAGGCTCCCCGAGAGTTCTCTGGATTACACCAAACTGGGAAAGTGCACGGGAAAAAGTAAAATCCTTTCATCGCTTAATGAAACGGACGGATGTAACCATTGAAATTGCCGACGACAAGGGAAAGATCATTGAGCAACGCAATGCAATTTTTGAAGGTGCCGAAATCATAATCGGAAACCCGAAACGACTTTTGGAATTATACACTCAGAACGGATTCCATGTGAACCAGCTAAGTCTGGTTATTATTGATCAGGCAGAAACACTTTGTAAAAATCCCATCACAATTCAATCCATCAGAAGAATTGCCGAAAGTTTACCTAAATGCCAAAAAATCATTTTGACGGAAGGCACTCACTCAAGACTTGATTCTTTTTGCGAAGATATTTGTACCTTTTACGAAACTTCTGAATTATAAAAGTATGTTCGCCAAACAAATAAAGACTATTTCCACGATTTGTTATCTCCTGGGAATGCTTTGTGCTGTTTTACTTTACACCCATCATACTTTTGGAGTCCCAAGTGCCGTAAGAATAGGGTTCTATGTTTTCGGAGGTGCCGGACTGATTCTAAGTCTTTTGCAATTTCGTTTTCTCCCCGAAGATAAATGGGAAGATTTCAATCTCTTATTCTGGATAGGATCTTTGGTATTATTTATTGGTTTCGTGATACAGACCATGCGACTGCATTATTCAACATATATTTTAATTGCAGGTTTGGCCATCACCGGGTTTTCATTTTTCGTAAATCCATTCAAGCGGGATAAAGACGAGGAAGACGAACTTTTGGATAACTGATTCAAACTCAACCATTGTTCAAAATATTTTTAATTTAGCGTAAACCAATTACTTGGTTGTTGCGTATTTACTATACTGAAACGTTGCACTAAACCAGCATTGTGAAAAATTACATCCTTCTACTTCTTTTTTCCTTCATTCATTTTATCTCGAGCTCGCAGGTTTCAATAACCCAGCACGATGACTTTCTCAAATTGGAAGGCGAGCAACTGAACTATTTTATTGCTCCGGAGAATCAATCCACAATCCAGTCTGTAAAATCTCACCTGAAGGATTTCAAACCGATCAATTCAAGGATGGTGAACTTAGGCTTTGAGACAAAGGATGTCTGGTTTTACTTTGAAACTAAAAACCTGTCTGATGCACGGCTTATCCGAATGCTTAAGTTAAGTAATCCCATCATTGACGAAGTAGATGTATACAAACGAATTGGAAACAGTACTTTCATCCTGGTATCAAAAGGCGGGGATCAACGTCCATTTGCCTGGCGTTACAACGGAAACCGCGAATTAATTTTTCCCTTAAAACTAGATCCGCACAGTACAAACGGTTTTTTATTCCGGGTAAACAACGGAGGCGAGCAGTTCTACTTTCAAAGTTCACTGGAGAAAGGTTCCTATATCCAGGTAAAACATGGAAACAAACAAGTGTTCTATGGTTTATTGTTCGGAGTCATGATCTTCATTATTATTCTCAACCTGGCAATCGGAATCCTGTTTCGTCAACGAATTGCATATATCTACACTTTATATGGAGCCTCTTTTACCCTGCTCCAGCTATCCTTGCTCGGATTCGGAACAACTTGGTTGTGGACAGATCACTATTTTATTTCAAACAGAGCGAATCCGGTATTTGCATCTTTAGGAGTTCTTTTTTTCCTGAATTTCACATACAGGTACCTTGAATTACATATCAATACGCCCAAAATCAAGCCCATCGTAAGAGCGCTCCAGGTTATTCTGATTAGCAATGTTTGTATCAGCCTGATTCCCGGTACTGCATTCATGAACATTTCAGCGATCACAGTCAATGCAACAACTCTGGTATTAAACCTGTTCATTCTTTATCCCCTGATCGTAACTTTAAGAACCGGTTCGCGAACTGCCAAATCCTATTTACTTGCATTCTCCATCTTACAGATCTCGGTATTTGCATTTGTCCTTCGAAATTTCGGAGTTATTCCAAACAGCTTTCTTGCCGACAATGGTTTGCAAATCGGCTTCGCAGTAGAAATGATCATTCTGACATTTGGTATCCTGCAGCGTTTCAAACTTATGAATGATGCTTCCATTTCTGTACTTGCCGAAGCGAATGAGCTGAAAGAAAATCTGAATATTCAATTGGAAGCGGAAGTCGAACTGAGAACAAAAGAAGTGATTGAGCAACGGAATGAACTGGAACAAAAGAACGAAGAGATTACCAGTAGTATTTTGTATGCGAAACGGATTCAAAACGCATTGCTTCCGAGCAGTTCCTATTATTCAAAACTGGTTCCGAATCTGAATGTTTTTTACTATCCGAAAGATATTGTGGCGGGGGACTTCTATTGGGTGAAACGAATCAGGATCGGAGAAGATACCTGGAAATTTGTTGCCGTTGCTGATTGTACCGGACATGGTGTTCCAGGAGCCATGATGAGCGTTTTATGCATGAATGCCTTAAATGAATCCGCCCGGTTGCTTGAGGATGCGGACCCTGCAGATCTGCTTACACGGGTTAGTTCCTATTTGAAAAACTATCTTCTGACCGATGGATTGGAATTGTCTGACGGAATGGATATTTCAGTAGCCTGTTACAATTCCGAAAAACAGATCCTGCGTTTTTGCGGGGCGAATAATCCTTTGTGGATATTAGATGAAGGCGAGATCCGGGTTGTACCGCCAACCAAAAGACCGGTGGGTAAATCAGAATCCAGCCTGGCTTTTGAACTTCACGAAATGAAGTATAAGGAAAACCAGCGAATTCTCCTGTTTTCGGATGGGTGTATCGATCAATTCGGTGAAGAATCGGGTAAAAAATTAAAAACTCCCGGTCTTAAAAAAATGGTGCTGGAACAATATGATTCCAACCCGGAGAATCACCTGCGAAAAATTGAACAAGGTTTGTTTCAATGGATGGGACAGGAAGAACAACTGGACGATATCTGTATGATGCTTATTGACCTGAATTAGAATGTTGCTTTCAGGCTCATGTCCAGGCTATTAAAGCTATGTGTTAAAGCTCCAACAGAAATGAAATCCACTCCTGTCTCTGCAAAGGCACGAATAGTTTGTTTCGTAATTCCACCGGAAGCTTCCGTTTCATAACGCCTGTCTATTTTAAGGATCGCTTTTTCCAATAAGTCCGGAGTGAAATTATCCAGCATGATGCGGTCTACCATGCCTGTTTCAAGCACCTCATCAAGTTCCTCCAAATTGCGAACTTCAATCTCAACTTTCAATTTCCTTCCTGTAGACTTCAAGTATTCATGGGTTCTCAAAATAGCCTGTTTGATTCCACCTGCAAAATCCACATGGTTATCTTTCAGCATGATCATATCGTAAAGTGCAAAGCGGTGATTCATTCCCCCACCTATTCGCACGGCCCATTTTTCCATATAACGGACTCCGGGAGTAGTTTTGCGGGTATCCAGCAGTTTTGTTTGCGTACCTTCCAACAGATCAACGTAGCTCCTGGTTTGAGTTGCAATCCCTGACATGCGCTGCATGAAATTCAATAAGGTTCGTTCAGCTGCTAAAATGGATTGAGCGCTTCCTTTCAGGTAAAATGCGATATCACCTGGTTTCACAGAGGTGCCATCAGTAAGTAATTCCTCAAAAACCAAGGCAGGATCCACCAATTCACATACTTTTTTCGCAACTTCAACACCGGCAAGAATACCTGAATCTTTGACTAATAGTTTGGCAATCCCGGATGCATTTTGAGGAATACAAGCTAAAGAAGAATGATCACCGTCTCCCAAGTCCTCGCTCAGAGCATTTTTTACAATTTCATCGAACATGGGACAAAGGTAATTCAAAATTCAAAAGTCAAAATGAAAATCCCAATAGCTATCGGGACAAAATTGAAAAGATTCGGTTCAATTGCTTTTGAATGTTGAATTATTCGATAGATAATGATTCTATCCGGAGCTCTGAGCCGATGTGTTTCCATTTAATGGTCACCCGGAAAGATTCGTTTTTAGAGATATAAGTTCCGGTAGTCAGCGGAGAATCGTCGTTTTCTTTCCCTTTGAAAGTAAAACGAAAACTTGAAACCGGTTTCCGGTTAAAAAAATCTTTCAGCAATTGTGTGGCCTGAGACTGCGCATAAACGCCTTCTTTACCTTGAATTTGCAGTAATAATTTATCTTTTCCGTAAGAAACAATCTTGCCGGCATCCTCTCTGTTAAATGCTTGTTCAACAGCAGTGAAATTCGCATCTGAGACAGAGTGAAACGATAAGATAAAAGAAGCTATCAATGATAAAACAAAGCCCATATTTCAAATTATTATTTGACCGCAACAACAAATATAGTGCCTAAAATGGAATCGCGTCAATTCTCTACTGTTTTTATAGATTATATTGTTTCTGTAAGCCGCACAAAAAATGAAATAAAAGAGAAACAGCAGTTCAATTCCGGCCTATTCACAATTTTCGTATATTCGTTGCATGCAGGTAACACTACTTTGTATTGGTAAAACGGGAAAGAAATTTCTGGAAGAAGGAGAACAAGAGTACTTAAAAAGGCTTCGGCATTACATTTCTTTTCAACTGCACATTATTCCTGATATTAAGCAAGCCAAGAGCTTATCAGAAAATCAGATCAAACAAAAGGAAGGAGAACTGATTCTTGAAAAAATAGGCTCTACGGATTCTCTTATCCTATTGGATGAAAAAGGAAAGGAATACACTTCTACCGAATTCTCTGCTTATCTCCAGGAGCAATTCAATCGCGGAGGAAAACAAATCTATTTCGTTGTTGGTGGCCCTTATGGTTTCAGTGACGCGGTGTATCAGCGGGCAAACGGAATGATTTCCTTATCTCAAATGACATTTTCCCACCAAATGATCCGCCTCTTCTTCATAGAGCAAGTTTACCGCGCGATGACCATTTTACGGAACGAACCTTATCATCATCAGTAGCTTATGATGTTTGATTTTTTTAGCATCATTGATATCCTTTCCTTTTTAGGTTGGTTCACCCTTTTTGCAATAGGGGCCTTTTTCGTTTATCAAAAAAACAAATCAAATCCCGAATTCAAATATTATTACTATCATTTTTATTTCAAACTATTTGCCGGACTTGGTTTTGGGCTGGTCTACATTCTTTACTACGAGAGACATGGGGATACTGTCTTTTATTGGCAAGGAGCGCAGAAACTAAACGAGTTATTTTTTGATAATCCATCAGCTTATTTTCACGAGTTATTTTCAACTCCTAAAAGAGACATTATTCCAGCCTATTTTAAAAACGTTGGGCCTCCTCCTATTTGGATTTACAATGAACCCAACTCCTGGTTCGTCTGCAAAATAGCCAATTTCCTGTCGTTTTTCACTTTTGGCAGTTACCTGGTCCTAAACCTTTTTTTCACAATAATATCCAGTTGGATTTCGTGGCGCTTTTTCAGATACATGAATAAAATGCTGGAAATAAAAACATCCTTCATTGCAATCGCATGTTTGTTTGTACCATCAGTGGCTTTTTGGTGCAGCGGAATTATCAAAGATACCGTCGCTTTATCCAGCATTCTTGTCCTTACAATGAGTTTATTCAAATTAATCCGGAAAGATTATAATTCGCTATTCTGGACATTTGTCGCAATTATTATATCCAGTTATTTCCTGATATCGATCAGGCCCTTTCTAATCTTAGCCAGTTACCTGCCAATGTTCATTTTATTCGTATTCAAACTGAATAGTCAAAAACCGTTTATTGTGCGCAGTCTCACCAGGTTTGTCGGCATTGGCATTTCTATCATTGCTTTGGTTCTGTACTTCAGAAGTGATGCTGCTTTTGGAGAGTTCTCAGCGAATTCTGTTTTTGAAACTGCGGAGATCATTCAAAAAGACATGATGAATAACGCCGGATATACAGGAAAACGTTACGATCTAGGAATCACAGAATTTACGAATGCCAATTTGATCAAAGTTATTCCTGCAGCTTTGAATGTGAGTTTATTTCGACCTTACATTTGGGAAGCAGAAAATCCATTCATGCTTTTAAATGGAATTGAAAATTTCCTGATTCTGCTGCTCACTCTCTCCCTGTTCAGACGAAATAAACATGCCATTCCCTTAAGCATCGATCTTAAAAATTATATCCTTTTCAGTTTGGTTTTTGTTTTTATTTTAGGCTACTTTGTCGGATTAACCTCCGGGTTATTCGGAACTTTGGTAAGATTTAAAGCTCCGATCATCCCCTTCTTCCTGCTCTTTGTTTTTCATCGAATGACGGAAAACAAGCCCAAAAAATTAACTTGAATGAAAAAACTTCTTACCAATAAATTCGCAGAACAAATTCTTCTGGTTCTGATTCGGCTTGTAAACGCACAGACCTGGTTTTTCAAATTTGTTCCATCCAACACAGATTACCCGGTGAATACTATGCGAAAAGTGAAACGAAGCGGAGTTTATTACGAATTGGATATTTCAGATTATCAGGAATGGTTAATTTATTTTTACTGTAAATCAGATTCAAGTGATCATGTTTTGGACTATCTGGGGAAATCAGAAATAATCTTTGATATTGGGGCAAATATTGGTCAGACAGCTTTCAATATCTATCATTCTCAAACAAGAAAAGAGTTGAATCCCCTCATTTATGCTTTTGAACCTTATCCTCAGACATTTGATAAATTTGAATCAAACATAAACCTGAATAATAAAATTACGGGGGTCCGTGCATATAACCTGGGGTTAGGTGATCAGAAAGGAACATTGCAAATGGCGAAACACAGCCCTTCAAATAGTGGAGCAACCCGTATGACTGCAGATACTCAGAACAGCGTATCGGTTTCAGTTACGTCACTTGATGAATTTGTTTCGGAACAAAAAATCCCGCGAATTGATTTTATTAAAATCGATGTCGAAGGATATGAACTGCAAGTTTTGAAAGGCGCCATGCAATCAATCCGACAATTCAGACCAGCCCTTGTGTTCGAATACAGTGTAGAGAATATGTTGGCCCAGGGAGGAAATATTCGAGAGGCTCTGGCTGAACTCACAGAATTAAACTATAGAATAAGTACCAAAGAAGGTGTGCGTGACTTAAACGCTATTTTACAATTGGAAATTCAAACCGACCTAATATGTCTTCCCCAGTAACATTTCCTTAATTCAAGTTCGGATTTTTACGTAATTTGGTAGCGAGTATCTACTTGAAATAATCTCATATCCTTGAAGAGTCAATTACATTTAATCAAACGTATTTTCAGAGAACTTCCAAAGGAAATAGGTTCCTTTATCTGGAGAGCACTTCCGATAGCTTTCATTAGTTCCTTGCTGGACGCAGTTAGTATCAGTATTCTTTTCCCGGTTATTAACTTTACGCTCTTTCCTGAAAAAATAAAAGAAACAAATTGGGCGAATTCATTGTATCATTACTTTCATTTCGAATCGAATAACACCTTTTTAAGCTTCCTATTCATTTCCGTGCTTGTAATCTTTATTTTAAAGAATATCATTTTTTACTTTATCAATCTTTGGTTACTGAACAAAACGTTCCAAATAGCAAATGATTTAGCCATTCGGAAAATGCAAACACAGTTAAACCATTCCATGTTCCACGAAGTAAACCAGGGTACTTCCGAACAAATGAGAAACATTATTCAACTTCCTATCGAATTAATGATTTATCATGCACTTCCGGTTATTAATCTTATCAATGAACTCTTTCTCATCGTTTTAATAACAGCAGGAATTGCAATTTTTAATCTTCCTTTGTTTGTTTCTATTATCCTCCTCATTCTTCCCCTCTATTTTTTGTCTTCCTGGAGAAGCAGAAAACTACTGCTGAAACTGAATAATGAAAAGGATGCCACCAGCAAGGCTGTCTTTAAAAGCACAAATAAACTCCTGGAATCTCTTCTGGAAATTCGATTATTTAACAAACGGGATTATTTTGAAAAGGAA
Source organism: Fluviicola sp. (assembly GCF_029266855.1). GTDB lineage: Bacteria > Bacteroidota > Bacteroidia > Flavobacteriales_D > Crocinitomicaceae > Fluviicola. Next base: position 363,714 of record NZ_JAQSWB010000003.1, on the reverse strand, counting down.
TTCAAAGCTTCCATGGAAAATTTTTCGGAGATCAATAAGCAATTTAATCTCCTGAATTTAATCTCCCCGAAAATCATTGAAACTATTGGTGTTTTTGCAATTGTCGGAGTATATATTTTCGGACAAATATCACATACCAGCATCCCTGAAATAGCCAACTTTCTCGTTGTATTTGCCATCGCTTCATTCCGCTTAATTCCTTCATTGAATAAAGTTGTTCTGAACACCAATTACATTAAAAGCAGTGCCTACATTGTGGATCAGTTTTTAGAGTCAAAACTTTGGAGAGATGTTAAGTCAAGAAACCAAGCATCCTTAGAGTTCAGAGATAAATTACAGCTAAAAGATGTCAAAATTGAATTTGACGGCAGGGTCGTATTGGAATTTCCGGAACTGACATTCCGTAAAAATGAATCGGTAGCAATCATTGGAGAATCCGGAAGCGGAAAGAGTACCTTACTAAGTATGCTGTACGGAGATATTCCTGATCATTCCACCGGAAGTCTTTCAGTTGACGGAGTTGTCATAAACGAATCCAATAAGGAATCTTACCTCTCACTGATCTCTGTTGTTCCGCAAAAGGTTCAGCTGATTGAAGGAACTTTGGAAGACAATATCTGTTTTGGAATTCCTCCCAGCGAAAGAAACCAGCAACGTATCCGGGAAGTGATTGAACAGGCAAATCTTACACGTTATATTGCCTCGCTTCCCTTAGGATTAAAAAATGTGGTCAACGAAAGAACGACCAATTTATCCGGCGGTCAAAAACAACGAATAGCCATTGCAAGAGCCTTGTATCACGGCGGTGAAATCCTTCTGTTTGATGAAGCAACAAGTGCATTGGATGCTGAAACCGAAAACACCTTACTGCAGGAAATCCAGGCACTCAAAAAGTTAGAAAAAACGATAATCATAGTTACTCATAAACAGAATTCGTTACATTTGTATGAACGAATAATACGAATTAACGCTGGAACGATACTTAATGAAACCTAGGAAAATAGGTATTGTTGTAAATGACCTTATACAAGGCGGCGTTTCTCAGTTTCTGTTAAGTTATTGCAACCAATTAGACTACTCTGATTTTGAATATCAACTCATTGTTTTGGGTGGACAAAAAGATCCCTTCATTGAAGATTCTTTAAGAAAATCCGGTATAAAAATTATTGATTTTAATATACCCTATTACAATGAGAGCAATTCCATCGGTCAGTTTGTCAATCGGCTAAAAGTCTCCCTAAAAAAGAACGACTCTGCTTTCAACGCTTTCGTGAAAGATTTGGGATTAGACCTCTTATTTGCTCACTGCCATATCCAGTATGTACCTTATTTAAGGCAAACAAAACTTCCTGTGATTTTTGTGGCTCATTTGCTGATCTCAAGTAAGCCGGCAAATCCGGTTAATTTCTTAATTCAGAAGAGTTGTTACTCGTTTTATTTAAAAAACACAACTGTAATTACTGTTTCAGAAAGTGTTACCCGTTTTTTCCACGAATTCAAGTTGGTAAACAGACTAACAAACCTGTACCATTGCCCCAATAAAACAATTCTTCCTGCCCAGCAAATAAACTACCGCGAAAAGGTAGAACGAATTGTATATGTTGCGAGGATAAGTACCGTGAAAAATCATTCGGAATTGCTAAAAGCATGGGCAATACTGAACAAAAAAGAGATCACTCTTCAGTTGATCGGTCCGAATGAACTAAACTCACAATATCAATCTGAATTAGCGCCCTACCTTGCCGAGAATATTGATTTCCTGGGAAACAGGTCGGACGTTTCAGAATTATTATTAAATGCCGACATAGCAGTTTTCCCTTCAAAATCAGAAGGCTTACCATTGGCTTTATTGGAGAAAATGGCTTATGGCCTTCCCGTTGTCATCAGCGACATCCCTCAATTAACGAGTATTATCAGAAACGATGAAAACGGATTGGTTTATTCATTGGGTAATCCGACAGAACTCGCGGCCAAACTTGAAATCTTAATTTCAGATTGCGAAAAAAGAAGTAAACTTGGAAATGCTGCAAGGCAAACAGTTCTGGAATCTTATGCGTATGCGCCCGGAGAACCTTTAACATTGTATGAAAAAAAAATAAATGAGCTCATTTAATTGTTTGTTCTGTAATCAGTCAGCAAGCCTGTATAGCAAATTACCTCCCAATCAATTTGAAGGGGTGACTTTTCATTATTATCAGTGCACGAAATGCAAGCTGATTCAAATTGATCCGATTCCTTCACCCGAATTGTTATCAAAGATGTATCATTCGGAATCTTATCACGAGGTCGAATTGGCGGAAATTCTTCCTTTGGATTATGTACTTCCCGGCTTGCGATTCACTTATCAAAAACAAATCACTGAAATCCCAAATATTACTCAGGGTCCCAATCTGGATTTCGGTTGTGGCGACGGACATTTTATTCGTTCGATGGCGCAGCATCAAATTCCCTTTGACGGAGTTGAATTTAATCCCGAAACAATAGAAAAACTGGCATCATTACTACCGAGTTCCAATTTCTCGACAGTAGCTGATTTTTTAGCAAATCCAAAAACCTACCGGGTAATCAGGATGAGCAATGTGTTGGAACATTTCACGAATCCGAAAAAAGAACTTGGAGCTATTATTGATAAATTGGAATCAGGCGGATATCTGGTTATTGAAGGTCCGATAGAAATGAATTGGAGCTGGACCAACTGGTTGAAGTGGGGATATTTGAAGTTGCGAAAAAAATTGCGTTCCTCCTACTCAACAAGCCATGCTCCAACGCATACAATATATAGCAATCGACAAAATCAACTTGATTTTTTTCGTCAATTTCCATTAGAAATCACCACATTTGAAGTAAGAGAGGGTTTTTGGCCTTTTGCTGAAAAATGGAAAGATTGTAAGAGTATCAGGTCTATTCTTATTTACTTCTTTTGTTCATTAGGAAAAAGAACCATGCTTTCTAAGAACTATGGAAATGTATTTCTGCTTAAAGCGAAAAAACTATGAAAGTTGCCTATCTGCATGGTAGACCAAGTGCACATTATATTCATCAGGACCTTGCAAAAACCTGGGATGCAGATTTCTATTTCGTAGATCAGGATTTTCAGTGGCAAGATGAAAAAATGTCTGCCGCGAAAAGAACCTGGTTTTGGATCCGGAATGCTTTTTCTTATCGAAAATACCGCGAATACGATGTGATTTTGGTAGACAACTTACATTTCTCCCCGGTTATCGCACGAAAACTTGGTATCATAAAGAAAAATCAAAAGATGGTGGTCCATATGGGAAGCCATACTTTGTACTTCATGTCCCGGAATCTCTTTGGATCATTCGCTACAAAACTGCATTGCTGGGCCTTAAGACAATACGATGAGATTATTTGTGAAGGTGAATACTCTCTAAATATTGCTGAGAAAATTGTGGGTTCAAAGCAACATATACATTATTCCTTTTTAGGTCCCAAAGAAGAAAAAGTGGCCGCACTTCAAAAACTTAAACCCGAACTGAATGGCAAAACACTGTTAAACATTTCCCAGGTTGAAGACAATGATTTTCGTTGGAATTACAAAGGAATTGACATTATGCTAATGGGCTTTGAGCTTGCTTTGTCCGAATTTCCTGACTTAAAACTCGTTCTTATCGGTGATTTCGGGACTGTTAATCGGGAGCTAATTCTAAAACAGCTTCAGCCAAACACGCGTGAACACATTTTTTTTGAAGGATATCAGAAAAACCTGGAAGCTTATTATGCCAATTCAGATCTTTATCTGCATGTTGCACGCGGTGATGCGTTCCCAACAACTTCTATCGAAGCTATGCACGCCGGTTTGCCATGTCTTGTTTCGGAAGATACAGGCACCCGGGAAGTTGTTCTTAAAGCAACAAATTTATTGGTCTGCAAAACCGAAATTGAGGATTGTGGTGAAAAGATCAAAGAATATTTCCGATTAACATCTACAGAGAAAAAAATCCTGCAGGAAAAAGTGCAAAATGCCGTTCAATCTTATACCGAAAAGAATTCTCATCTAAATTATCGGCGTATCTTATCCATTATTACAAAAGTAAATGGAAACGGATAAACCTAGGGTTCTCTTGATTGGGTGCGGATTTATCGGAACAGCGCTCTTAAACCAATTACTGCGGTCTGAGTATCGTGTTAGAGTTATTTCCAGGCACCCGCCACTGCTTGATTCAAAATCGGCAGAACTGCATCGGATGGAGATAAATGAAGCCCTGCAGCATGATGGGATCTGGCAGGAAGTTGATTTTGTTATTTATACAGCCCACCATGACCGGCCAGGCGATCGGGAATACAATGTGCAAACGGATGGTGATCTTAAGCTGATTAATCAGGTTCTGAATAAATTGAAGGGATCAGCATGCAAAAAATTTGTATATCTATCCAGTGGTGGTGCGGTTTACGGCTTGCCTCAAACAAAACTGGTGGATGAATCCCACTTAAGGGCTCCGATCTCTGCTTATGGAGAATCTAAAAAACGGATTGAAGATTTATTGCTTGAAAACAGTAAAACCGCAGATTTCAGCACTTTAATCCTAAGACCTTCCAATGTTTATGGCGACCAGGAACCAGATAGAATTACCGGAATTGTAAATCATTTAATCCTTTGCAGTAAGCTACAGCGGAATTTTACGATTTGGGGTGATGGAAATGGACTCAAAGGATATCTTCATGTCAATGATTTGAACGCTTTAATACTTCTTACACTTCAGGACCATGAAACAAGAGTTGGTGTTTTCAATGTATGCTCAGAAGAATATTACACTCCCAGACAATTATTAAAAATGATAAGCGATCTAGGATATTCTTTACAATGCAATTTTGAAGACCAAAAGAAATTTGATGTTTGTCAAATCCAGCTTTCAAGCAAAAAAGTTCAGAAAGCATTCAATTGGAGACCGAACCAGGTACTAAAGGATTATATCACGACACATTTGAATCATGTTTAAGTATTGTAACTATAATATTCGGTCATGAGAATTCTGCATTATTATCCTTCAAATGCCCAGACAAATTCACTTGAAACTTATTTGAAGCTGCTAAAAGAAAACGGGCTTGAAATTGTTGTCTTAACCTCTTGTGAAAAGGGTGATTTTCATTCAAACCTGGAAGCATCCGGAATCCCTTGTTACACGGTCGAATATCATTCGAAAAATCGTCTGATGTATTACTGGAAGCATATTCGATTCTTAAGTAAATTCGTGAAAGAGCATCAAATTGATCACCTGTTTTCGCATTTACAGCACTCAAACTTCATTGCAGTCATCGCTTATTATTTTCACAAAAAGCCGACAACTTATTTTAGACACCATCTTACAATTCCGGGAGTTGAAAAAATTTCAAGGATTGAGAAACTCTTTGATTGGATAATTGATCGTTTTGGAAAACAAATCGTTGTAGCTTCACCAAGTGTCTTGCAAAACATTCAAAAATTCGAGTCAATTCATGTCGAAAAATATCGTGTGATTCCGTATTGCTATGATTTTGACAAATATCCGAAACCTGATCCCGAACGTGTTAAAATCATCAGATCCAGGTATGAGCAACGCGATTTCATATTACTTATGTGTTCCAGGTTTGTAGCAAGTAAACGCCACCGCTATGCTTTAGAAGTTTTATCGCTTTTAGTTAAAGAGTATCAATGGAATATTCAATTGCTCTTACTTGATCACGGACCACTTCTGGAAGAAATAAAGCAGACAATCAGTGAACTTAAACTCAATGATCATGTTGAGATCATCGGATTCACGAAAGAGTTTGTAAACTACATGGCGGCTTCAGATCTTTTGTTTCATCCCTCCTTAACCGAAACTTCGAGTAGTACTGTTAAGGAAATGGGTCTATTGGGCAAACCCGTCGTAGTAACAGCTGGAGTCGGAGATTTCGATGATTACATTGTTTCAGAAAAAAACGGTTGGAAAATGGAACTTACTCAGAGCACAGAAGAAACCGCAGAACTATTGAATCGTATTCTTAAAAATCCTGAATCTTTGAAAGAAAACGGAAATTCACTAAGAGAAACAGTTCAAACAAAATTCGGAATTCAATCTTTCAATTTAAACGCTTATTTTTCACTTTTAAAACAACCTTAATGGAAACTGTTTTCAGTCCAATGACCTACTCAAATGATGTGAGTTTAGTTGCTAAAATCCCTGTTAAACGAATTGTTGACACTTACAGGCTGGACCAACAAATGGATATTTCCCGCTTGTTTCCGGGAATAGAGACAATCGAACTATACCGTTGCAATTCATCCGGATTTGAATTTTTCTGGCCTTTAACTATTGCCGGAGATGATGTTTATTATCAGGAACTGGGACAAAAGGCATGGTATTACCATCCTGACAGATGGGAACACATTGAAGTCATCAAAGAATTGAAAAACGAAAAAATACTTGAAGTAGGATGCGGAAGCGGGGCATTTTTGAAAAATGTTGTATCCAAAACCTCTTGTGCTATCGAAGCACTGGAACTTAATTCGGAAAGTGTCAAGCAACTTCGCTCCGGCGGATTTCATGTTTCAAACACACCTGTTGAAGAATATGCCAAAGAGAATCCGGGACAATTTGATCTTGTGTGTTCCTTTCAGGTCCTGGAACATGTTTCAACTCCCTATGAATTTCTTAAAGCGCAAATTGAGTTACTCAAATCAGGAGGAAAATTAATAATTGGTGTGCCTAACAACGATTCTTTTATCGGATCGAATTTGCATTTGAGCCGTATTTTAAACGAACCTCCACACCATATGGGAAGATGGACTTATGAAAGTTTACGTTCGCTGGAAAAAATCTTCCCTGAACTTGAATATACAGACGTAAAATACGAACCTATGGTCAACGATAATGTTTCTGTCTACACATGGAATCTGGTTCATCGCTTGCTTTTCAAAAATCACTTTCTGACGAAGGCTGTTTGGAAATTAAAAATGTACAAACCCTTTGAATGGAGCGTCCGTATTTCTAAAAACAAAATTAAGGGTCAGACTATTTTGATTTCTTTTGTAAAACGCTGAATCTTTTCTCCTTTATTCGAAGAAAGAATCGTTCAAATGTGATATATGACAGATAGGAAACGAGTATCGTTCCCAAAAAAACGATTCCATAACAGATCAAATAATCTGTCAGCTTGCTCTTTCCGTTAAAATGAATCATTTTGGAAGCGAGCAAGAGAACTAAAGGATGAAAAATATATAATCCGTAGGAGATATCCCCCAACCAGTTAAAAATTCCTTTGTTCAGATTAACCCGTTTTCCGTCATAAGAGATTTGCTGAATAATCAATACAAGTGTAAGTAATGCAATAAATTCATTGTCGAAAACAGATGCAATATGAAATTGATTAAAAGTAACCAGGATTAATATTCCCCAAACAATGATTTCAGCAATCGGATTTCTGACAATTTTTAGGATCGGATGTTTTTGGATGAATAAGATTCCTCCCAATGCCCCGATCATCATACACTGGAATCTATTTACATGAAGAATTGTGTAAAAAACTGAAGGCCGGGATCCGTTGTACAAAATATCCCAGACTCTCGCCCCCAGTTTAAGAGCCAGTAAAAAAATCAGCAATACAAATACCCATTTTAGAGGCTTCCTGATTTTTTTTATGATTATCGGCCAGAACAAATAGAATTGTTCCTCCACTCCCAGCGACCAGAAATGTCCGACACAATCAATGGAAGTGCCCAATATAAAGGGAATATTCCCTAGCAAAAACACATACATGAGAAAGCTTTCGGAATTAATTTCCATCTGAAAATAATTCAATACCAGGAGTATTAATCCCAGGTACAAATAGTAGAGCGGAAAAATTCGCAATACCCGGCGCATATAAAATCGCTTAATATCTATTGAACCCGCGGCAGCTTTTTCTTTGAGCAATAAATAAGTGATCAGAAAACCGCTCAATGAAAAAAACATGGAGACTCCAAAACCCGCTAAATCTGTTGAAATAATATTTCCAAACCGATCGACCCCAAACAGGCGATTATTCAACCCGAATCTTTGAAGACCTACAGTCGTATGAGAAAAAATAACCGCAATTGCTGCAATTGCCCGAATCCCATGCAATCCCGGTAAATAATTCCCGCTCATTTAATTCCTTCAGTTTTGTAACACAAAATTATCATTTTAGATGGTCTTTCGCTTAATTCGTAAAACGCCTTTTAAACAAGCAATTAATGAGAAATAAGCTGACCTGTCCGGTATACGTCTCTGAATTGTTTAGTTTTGATGATTATATTGTACCAGAAATTTATATTGCATGTTTCTCTCTATCGTCATCCCAACATACAATCGCGCGCATTTGATTGAGGACACCCTGAAAAGTGTACTTGGTCAATCCTCCCCGGATTACGAAGTGCTCATTATTGATGATGGAAGTACCGATAACACTTCGGAAGTAGTCTCCTCCTACTTATCCGACAATATCCATTATTACCGGATTGAAAACAGCGAACGCGGTGCCGCCCGAAATTTCGGGAGTAGCAAAGCCAGAGGAACTTACATCAATTGGCTGGATAGTGACGATCTTTTGTTACCAAATCATGTTTCTCAAATAAAACAATCAGCTATTGAAAATGAATTTCCGGATGTTCTGGTATTTGACTACAAAAATTATTTCACTTCCACTCAATCCTATTCAAAGAGTCATACACAGCCTGGTCAGATCAACATCTCCAATAAACAACTGATCAAAGGAAATTTCTTTTCCTGCAATGCTGTTGTGGTTAAAACATCTGTGGCGTTAAACAATCCTTTCAATGAAAACAGGCAATTGAGTGCAAGTGAAGATTATGAATTATGGCTGCGTTTGGCTTCAAATCACCAGATATTGGGAGTCAATGTTGTTACCTCAGTAATTGTCCACCACCCTGAACGGAGTGTTTTAACTATGAAACAGCTGGATCAGTTAGAAATCAGATTCAACACATTTATCGATTCTATTAGCACTAATAAAGATGTAACACAATTCATCGGTGACAAACTGGCTTACTTCAGAATGCGAAATTTTTTAATTCTTGCTGTGGATCTGGCATCAAAAGGACATCGGCACAAGGCAAGGAAGTATCTTTTCAAAGCATTCAAAAACAGTAAACAAGCTGTTTTACAGCGAGTATTTTGGGCAACATTAAAACATCTCCTGTTTTGATTTCCTCTAAACGTTCACCTGATCTTGTCAAATATTCATTCGTTGCATCTACTTATTCTTTTAGTCGGCAAGAAATGTCCTTTCATAAGCAGATGCTGTTAATTTTGTCGTATGCTTGATTCCCAATATCAACAATGCGTAAGATGTGTCATGGATACAAGTGATCCTGATATTGTTTTTAATGAAGATGGCACGTGCAATCATTGCACCGATTATATGCTGCGTATTAATCCGCTTTTTGATGATCCGAAGAAAAACGAGGAAAAGGTCCGTAATCTTATTGATCAGATAAAATCCAAAGGCAAAGGAAAATCGTACGATTCAATTATTGGAATTAGTGGTGGTGTTGATAGCTGTTATACTGCTTATTATGCCAAAATCAATGGATTGAACCCACTTCTGGTGCATTTGGATAACGGATGGAATACAGAACTTGCTGTTCAAAACATTCATACTATTGCTACAAAATTAGATCTTGACCTGGAAACAATCGTACTTGACTGGTCGGAATTCAGAGAAATTCAACTTGCCTTTTTGAGATCTTCCATCGTGGATATTGAAATCCCTACCGATTTGGCGATTCCGGCGGCTCTTCATCAAATGGCAGAAAAATATGGTGTGAAAACAATTCTCTCGGGAGGCAATTATTCTTCGGAAGGGATTCTCCCGCTACAGTGGGGATATCATGTCATGAAAGACATGAAACTTTATCAATACATCGTTCGCAAATTCAGTAAAGTAAAAAGAGAGAAAACACCCGGATTCGGTCTTTGGGAAGAATTCTACTATAAAATGATCAAGGGAATCAAAACTTACTATCCCTTAAATTTCATTAATTATCACAAAGATGAAGCCCGATTGATTTTAGAAAAGGAATTAGGCTGTCAATTCCCATATAGAAAACATCACGAATCGCGCTATACTCGTTTTTGGCAATCCTACATTATGCCTGTAAAGTATGGATTTGATTACCGCCTGGCCACTTTCTCCACACAAATATGCTCCGGGCAAATTACCCGTGAAGAAGCTTTGGAACAACTCAAATCTCTTCCATACGATCCGGAAACGATTGAAAAAGAGAAGTTATTCATCCGAAAAAAACTACAACTTTCCGTCGAAGAATTTGATTTAATACTCGCTCAAAGACCTTTAACGCATAAAGATTTCCCAAATTCAAAAAAGCGGATTAATTTCGTATACAGTGTTTATCGCTTTTTATTTCAAAAAAAATGACAATGACTCAGTCAAAAAAAAATATTCTGATCACCGGAGGAGCCGGTTTTATACCATCATCCTTAGCCGACAGACTTCTCCAAAACCCCAATTACTTTGTAGTTTTAGTGGATAATTTCCTAACCGGAAAAAAGGAAAACATTCCTCAGCATGAGAACTGCAAGTTTATTCATGGAGATGTCAATAATTTCGATGACATTGCACCCGTTTTCAGTCTATACAATTTTGATTATGTTTTTCATTATGCAGCAGTAGTTGGCGTAAAAAGAACATTGGAGAACCCCATCATGGTTTTGGATGACATCTATGGAATCCGGAACATTTTAGATTTATCAAAACGAACCGGTGTAACACGGGTATTTTATGCATCTTCATCGGAAGTTTACGGTGAGCCGGTACATTTGCCGCAACATGAAACGATCACTCCCTTAAACTCAAGACTTCCCTATGCAGTTGTGAAAAATGTGGGGGAATCTTATTTCCGTTCCTATCATCAGGAATATGGCCTGGATTACACGATTTTCCGTTTTTTCAATACATACGGACCAAAACAAAGTACTGATTTTGTAATGTCCCGATTCATCAGACTGGCCCTCGCAAATCAGGACATCCCGGTTTACGGTGATGGTTCGCAAACCAGAACATTCTGCTTCATCGAAGATCATTTGGATGCCTGCACAAAGGCTATGGAAGCAGATTTGATAGTGAATGATGTAGCAAATATTGGAAACGGAACCATTGTTACCATTTTAGAACTTGCTGAAATTATTATCCGGCTAACAAAATCTCAATCCAAAATCGTTCATTTACCCCCACTGGAAGAAGGTGATATGACCAGAAGACAGCCGGACATTGCTAAAATGAATGAACTTTTGGGAAAACCTTTCACAAGCCTCGAAGAAGGAATTCAAATTATTTTGAATAATCTTGTTTAAAGTGTATCTTGACATGATGTGAATGTGTCGGAAGGCATCTAACTGAATCCTGAAAAAATGAAGAATATACTTTACCTGTCTTATGATGGTATGACAGACCCCCTTGGACAAAGTCAGGTACTTCCCTATTTAGCCGGGTTAAGTAAAAAAGGATTCCGGATCACGCTCATCAGCTTTGAAAAACCAGACAGGTATTCCGAGGAAAAAAATAAAATTGAAGCACTTTGCGTTGAACACAACATTCATTGGAAACCGCTCCTCTACACCAAAAATCCACCGGTTCTGTCAACGATCCTGGATATCAGGAAGATGAGAAAAACCGCTTTTGCCCTACACCGGGAAAAACATTTTCAATTAGTGCACTGCCGCAGTTATATCAGCGCCCTGGTTGGATTGAAGCTGAAGCAGGAAAAGGGCGTGAAATTTCTTTTCGATATGCGTGGTTTTTGGGCAGATGAACGGGTAGAAGGAAAAATCTGGAATTTAAAAAATCCGCTTTACAAGTTTATTTATTCCTATTTCAAAAAGAAAGAGCGGGCTTACCTCGAAGAAAGTGATGCAATTGTCAGTTTAACTGAAATCGGAAAAGCTGAGATTCTGTCATGGAACCTGAAAAATGTTACTTCGGATAAAATCAAGGTTATCCCCTGCTGTGTTGATTTGCAACTCTTCGACCCTGAAAAAACAGATCCGGATCTGGTTCATAAAAAGAAATTGGAATATCAATTGAATGGCAAATTTGTGGTTGGTTATGTCGGATCCATAGGAACCTGGTACCAGCTAAGAGAAATGCTTCTGGCCTTCAAACGCATTACTCATCTGAAACCAAATGCGGTTTTTTTATTTGTCACGAAGGAAGCTCCATCCATTGTTCACCTGGAAGCAAAGGAATTGGGTATCAATTCAGATTCAATCCGGATCGTTTCCGTGCAGCATCAGAAAGTTCCTTCTTTTCTCGCTCTCTTTGATTGTTCAATCTTTTTTATCCGTCCGAGTTTTTCCAAAAAAGCTTCCTCCCCAACGAAACAAGGCGAGATTATGGCCATGGGAATCCCGCTTATTTGCAATGCCGGAGTTGGCGACACCGATGAAATCGTTTTCCGTTACAGTTCCGGGGTGGTTTTAAAAGACACTTCTGAAGAAACGCTTTCTGCTTTCTCCCTGGACTTCACAACTTTTGACCGAAAAAAAACAATGCTTGGAGCGAGGGAATATTTTGGACTGGATCGTGGAGTTGAATCCTACTTTGATATTTACGATAAATTCGCAGGTTAATTTCTTTGCCTGTAATCTCAAAAAAAAAGCTCATTTTTGCTTCCGTGAAAGTGAAAAAACTCCATATTATTGCCCCGTATCCAAAAGGAGAAGCCCCTTCCCAACGATTTCGATTCGAGCAATACATTCATTTTTTGGAGAAGCATCATTTTGAAATCCGGTATCATTCTTTTCACACCCCAAAAAGCTGGAACAGACTTTATCAGAAAGGCCGGTTTATTCAGAAATTCGTGGATCTGAACTACAATTTCCTTCGTCGCTGGATTCTTTTATTTCAATTGATCGGTGCAAAACACATCTTCATGCATCGGGAAATGACACATCTCGGCCCACCGGTATTTGAATGGATCCTGGTGAAGATCATGCGCAAAAAATACGTCTATGATTTCGATGATGCGATCTGGATCCCGAATTACAGCTCGGCTAATGCACGTTTTCAAAAACTCAAATGTTATTGGAAAGTTCCTTACCTCATCAAATGGGCAAGTAAAGTAAGTGCAGGAAATGATTTCCTTGCTGCTTACGCACAACAGTTCAACTCCCGTGTGGAAGTGATCCCTACAACCATTGACACAAAAAACCAGCATACAAAACGAGTCGACCACAAAAAAATACCCATGGTGATCGGATGGACAGGAACCCATTCCACCATGCATTACCTCGACTTTGTAATTCCAATTTTGCGAAAACTGGAAAATGAATTTGATTTCATATTCAAGGTAATCTCGAATAAAAAGCCAAATTACCAGTTGAAATCCTTACTCTATCAGGATTGGAAGGAAGAAACGGAAATGGAAGATTTGGCAGAAATCCAGATCGGGATCATGCCTCTCGTTCTTGACGCATGGTCCGAAGGAAAATGTGGGTTTAAGGCATTGCAATACATGGCCCTGGGAATGGCTGCCATTGTTTCTCCGGTTGGTGTAAATACCAAAATCATTCAGCATACCGAAAACGGGTTTATTGCAGAAACAACTCAGGAATGGGAAGATGCACTTCGGCTTTTGTTGGAGAATAAGCAATTAAGATCCGAATTGGGCAATCATGCCCTCGAATCCATTCAACAGAAATGGAGTGTGGATGTATGGAAAGAAAAGTATTTGAACTTACTCCAGTAATTTTTTCTTCACATGAACTCACGGATAATCGGTTTTGATTTGGCACGAGCTTACGCCATCTTTGGCATGTTCATCGTAAACTTCAATTTCAGTTTTGGGTCTTTAATGAGTCCGACCGATTCATTTGGACGCTTCCTGAATATCTTTACCGGAAATTCTACGGCAATTTTTATTATCTGTGCCGGGATGGGCTTGTCATTAATGACTTCAAAGGATATTTCCACCCGGGAAGAAAAAAGAAAGATTAAGTCCAAAGTACTGAAGCGGTCCTGGTTTCTATTTGCATTAGGACTGATTCTTTACAGCTGGTGGTCGGGTGATATTTTACACTTCTACGGAGGTTATATGCATCTTGCAGCATTTTTGCTATTCCTGAACAAACGCTTATATCTTTTGTTTGCATTTTTAGCAATAATCGTTTTTCATATTCTTCTCCTCATCATCCCGATTGAAACGGGTTGGGGTTTCAACTTTTTTCTATACACTGATTTTTGGTCTCTGAAAGGCTTCCTCAGAAATACATTTTACAATGGGTGGAATTCATTCTTTCCATGGGTTGCGTATTTTCTGCTAGGGATGTGGTTGGGGAAATTAAACTGGAATGGCATCGCTCTAAAACGCAGGGTGTTTTTAATTGGATTAGGCCTTTTCTTACTAATCAAGTTCGGTAGGTTTTTAGCATTCCATGATTATTTTGATCCTTTTTGGACAAACTACATTTTGGCTGAATATTTCCCGCCTTATTTACCTTTTATGTTGATCACAATTGGTTTTGCATTGATGGTAATCCCGGTTTGTATCGCTTTGGGAGAACGTTTCTCCAACAATCAATTCATTCTGGCACTCCAAAAAACCGGTCAAATGACACTTTCACTCTATGTAATTCATTTGACACTTGGTATGATTATTTTGGGTTTATTAACGGGTAAAACATATACCGGCTTATTAGAAGATGAGAAACCGACTCCTCCTGCTTATATCTTTGCTTACGCCGTTTTGTTTTATATTTTCTCCGTATTTTTCAGTGTTCTTTGGAGAAAAAGATTCAACCATGGGCCATTTGAATCTTTGATGAGAAAGATCTCAGGATGAAATCATAAAAAAAAGCATCCACCACCAGATGAATGCTTTAAATAATTGACGTGACTTTTTCTAAGAACCGCAACCAACACATTCGATGTAGCTGTCCATCGGACGAACCCCTTCTACCTGCATTTTCAAATTGTGGATTTTGTCTTTGATGTCCATATCTGCAAACATGTCACCCGTCAACTGTGCTTCAAGCACTGTGATTTCCTCTTGTAATTTTTGTGTGTTTTCCATTTTTGAAGGGTTTAAAATGATTCCAGAAAATTAAAAAATTAGTCTTTTCGATCACGGGCTTGTTTTCAAGACTTATCAGCAGAGTTTTTAACAGGCTTACGTCAGATATCAGAACTTCATGATTTTAAGATCCTAAACTTTTATTTTACAGTCTTAATGTCTTAAAATCCTAATATCTTAAAGTCTTTTTCATATCTTTACTAGCTACTCAAAAGTGAATAAAAACAAGACAAAGGCATGTGTGGAATAGCTGGATTTATTGACTTCAATGGAGCTTCTTCAGAACAGGAACTGGAAGGCATGACTCACGCACTTGAGCATCGCGGACCGGACGGATTCGGGACCTTTATTCTTGGAACATCGACTTATAAAATCGGTTTTGGCCACCGGAGGCTTTCCATTCTTGAACTCTCGGAACTGGGCAGACAACCCATGTCATGGAATCAGTTTACCATTGTCTTTAACGGGGAGATCTATAACTTTTCCGAGATCAAAATCGAACTTGAAAACCTGGGTCATTCTTTTCTGTCTGAATCAGATACGGAAGTCATTTTGCACGCTTACGGTGAATGGGGTAAAAACTGCCTGGATCGCTTTATCGGAATGTTCTCCTTTGTTATTTACGATTCGAAATCGGAAGAATTATTTATTGCGAGGGACCGCGCAGGAATAAAGCCATTATTTATTTATCATAAAGACGGGCTGTTTCTTTTTGCTTCCGAGTTAAAGGCATTCCACAAACATTCGGGTTTCGAAAAGAAAATCAATACCAAAGCAGTTCAGGCCTATTTGCAATATGGCAGTGTTCCTACTCCGCACTGCATCTTTGAACATTGCTCCAAACTGGAACCGGGTCACTATGTCCTCACTTCCTTGGAAAATTTCAATTTCACTCCTCAACAGTACTGGAACGTTTACGATTATTACAACAAACCCAAACTGACAATTTCCGTTGAAGAAGCAAAACAGGAAACCGAACGCATTTTAAAATCCGCTTGTGAATACCGCATGATCTCTGACGTGCCGGTCGGAGTATTTCTAAGTGGCGGTTATGACAGTACCTGTGTAACAGCCTTACTTCAGAAAGAAAGAACGGAGGCTTTACGTACATTCACTATTTCCGTCCCGGATATCGGGTTAAATGAAGCTCCATATGCGAAGGAAATTGCAGGAAGATTACAGACAAATCATACGGAAACGGAATGCACTGCAAAAGATGCAATTGATCTGATCGCACAACTTCCCTATTTCTATGATGAACCTTTTGCGGATTCCAGCGCAATACCAACAACTTTAGTCTCTAAAATTGCCAAGCAACACGTTACAGTAGCATTGAGTGCTGATGGAGGTGATGAAGTTTTTGCCGGGTATAACCGGTACGAAATGATTATCAAGTACGGAGGAAAATTGAATAAAATTCCTGGCTTTGCACGAAAAAGTATGGCTGGAGTAATGAATTTGGTTGCTGCAGAATCTATACCGGTTTTGAAGAACAAGTACAACTTTGCACAGCGCTACGAAAAAACCAAATCAATCCTTCGAAACACAAGTGACCAAAATATCATGCTCAGTGTGAGTCAATTATTTACAGAAGACCAAATTAATGCACTGTGTAACACACGATTCGAAAAGCTAAGCACTTATTTTGACAGCACGGAATTAAAAAACTACAGTCCGTTAGCTTTTGCCCAAGCAATGGATTATCAAACCTACTTATTGGATGATATTCTCCAAAAAGTAGACAGGGCATCCATGTCAGTTAGTTTGGAAAGCCGGGAACCCTTATTGGATCACCGATTGATTGAATATGTTGCTCAGTTGCCTGATGAATTAAAATACCGCGACGGTTCAAAAAAATGGCTTTTGAAAGAAATTGTCCATCAATACGTTCCCAAATCAATAATGGACCGGCCAAAGATGGGTTTTGCAATTCCAATCGAATCCTGGTTAAAAAATGAATTGCGCGATTTATTGGAAACTTATTTGTCTGAAAATAAAATTAATGAAACCGGACTTTTCAACTGGAAAGAAATTGAGAAGTTAAAAACCGGGTTTTTAGCCGGAAAAAAAGAATTTGGTGTAAAAATCTGGTATCTGCTTTCTTACCTGATGTGGTATGAGAAATGGGGGAAATAAATTAATGGATAGTTAGGGATAAATCTTGAAATCCGAATCTCTATCGGGACTTGAAATCTAAAAAGTGGGATTATGACGAATACGATAGTTAAAACAATCATGGAATTTGATGTCCCCGCTCGTGATCTATGGGACGCAATTACAAATCCTTCACATTTTAAGAAATGGTATTTCCATATACCTCACTTCACCACAACAGTTGGTGAAAGTTTTGATTTTTACGAATCAGAAGCCAGGAAGTTCAGGCACCATTGCACCGTGCTTGAACTGGAAAAAGGCAGGAAATTTGTGCATACCTGGGAACACCCGGAACAATCGAAAGGTTCATCCGTTGTAAGCTGGCTGATTGAACCCATCGATGAGAAACACTCGAAATTAACCTTAACTCATGAAGGGGTGGAATCTTTTTCCGATGCCGGATCAAATTTCTCTGCTGAAAATTATCAAATGGGTTGGGACGCTATCATTAAAACATCCTTAAGGAATTACCTGTATCTGATAGAGAAACTTCATTTTTCGATCAATATCAATGCAACAAAAGAAAAAGTATGGAGGACACTTTGGGAAAAAGACAGCTATAAAATCTGGACTTTACCATTTGGTGAAGGATCATACTATTCCGGGGATCTGGGACCAAATGCCCGGATTCATTTTTTAATGCCGGATGGAAATGGAATGTATAGTGATGTCGTCTTCTTCAGAGAAAACGAACTGGTTGTTTTCAAACATATCGGAGATATCAATAATTTTCAGGAACAGGAGATCAATGAAGAAACGAAACGCTGGACAGGTGCTTTTGAAATCTACCGCCTGGTAGAAATTAATGCAAACACCACCGAACTGGAAGTAGAAGTGGATGTTACGGATCCTCACATTGAATTTATGAAAAAACGCTTCCCGAAAAGTTTGGAAAAAGTAAAAGAATTAAGTGAAACCAATAATTAATATCACATGGCAACTGTAAATGTTTATTTAACTTTTAATGGAAACTGCGAGGAAGCATTTCTATTTTACAAATCTGTTTTCGGAGGAGAATTCCCATATTTGGGAAGATTCAAAGACATGCCCCAGGAAGGCGGAAACAAGGCGGATCCTGCGTTGGCGGAAAAGATCATGCACATTTCCCTGCCAATCAGTAAGGAAACCTGTTTGATGGGAAGTGATACCGGAGGAGAATGGGCCGCCAGTTTCAAAGAAGGAAACAATTTTTCAATTTCAATTAATGCTGATACCAAAGAGGAAGCAGATCGCTTGTTTAATGGTTTATCCGCCGGGGGAAAAGTAACCATGCCTATGGATCAAACTTTTTGGGGAGATTACTTCGGTATGTGGCAAGATAAATTCGGCATCAACTGGATGATGAGTTTCAACGAGAACCAGAAATAATTCAATTGAAAAATGGTAGGTACGCAATGCTTTGCGCACCTACTACCATTTTTCAATTTCAATCTGGACTTGTGAACAAAACAATTTGAACTGCTAAACAAAATCATTTCCTTATATTCAATTGAACTTTGCGGTATCAAATTCAATAGTATGAAAAAAGTGATTTTAATTACCGGTGCCTCTTCCGGAATGGGAAAAGTCTTCGCGCAGGACCTGGCAAAAGAAGGACACATTGTTTACGGTGCGGCAAGAAGAGTTGATCTGCTGAAAGAACTTGCCCAAAAAGGAGTGAAAACCATCGTGCTCGATGTAATGAATGATGAATCCATGCAGTCGTGCGTTAAAACAATCCTGGAAAAAGAAGGAAGAATCGATGTGCTGGTAAATAACGCCGGCTATGGCTCATATGGAACCATAGAAGATGTCTCAATCGAAGAAGCAAAACGTCAGTTTGATGTCAATGTTTTCGGATTGGCGCGCATGACACAGCTTGTTCTTCCATCCATGCGGAAACAAAAAAGCGGGAAAATCATCAATATTTCTTCCATTGGAGGAAAAATAGCAACTCCTTTTGGAGCCTGGTACCACGCAAGCAAGTTTGCTGTTGAAGGAATGAGTGATAGTTTGCGTATGGAGGTAAAACCGTTCGGAATAGATGTTGTTGTGATTGAACCGGGTGGAGTAAAATCAGAATGGGCAACTATTGCATATGAGAACCTTATCAAAACCACCCAGGATACAGCTTACAGTGAAATGGCCAACAAATTCAAAAAAGCATTTGAAACCACGATTTCAAAAAATGCAGAACCGGAAGTTATTTCGCGCCTGATTTCAAAAGCCATTGCTGAAAAGAAACCAAAGACCCGTTATTCAGGTGGATATATGGCAAAACCAGCTCTGTTTTTCCGCAAATGGGTCGGAGATAAAACAATGGATAAAATATTATTGAGTCAACTTCCCAAATAATGGCAGATCAACTTCAGGAAAACATGCTGTTCTCCTGTGTACATGAACAGCATTTCGGAACCGAGCAAATGGTTATTCATCATGCATTAAGTATTGTGATATCCGGAAGAATGGAAATTTTCACCCCGGAAGGATCCCGCTTTTTTGAAGAAGGTGAAATGGGAATTATGCGCAAGAATACTTTGCTGAAAACACGTAAACATCCTTCAGCTGACGGAAAGCCCTTCAAGTCTTTCACGATCTTTCTGACCGAAGATTTTCTGCGGCAATTCGGACTGCAAAATAACATCCCTGTACAAGAACGTTTTACCGGAAATCCGCTGTATGAGATCTCCCGGGAATCGTTCATACACGGATTTTTCCAATCGCTTATTCCCTATTTTGACAAACCCGATTTCTTTACTTCCAAAATGGCAGCTTTGAAAACGGAAGAAGCTATAGAGCTCCTGCTGCGTTTGGATCAGTTTTTCTATGGTTTCCTTTTCGATTTTAGTGAACCCTTCAAAATAGATCTGGAAGCATTTATGCAGAAGAACTATTTGTTCAATATCCCCATCATTGAGTTTGCACGTTTATCAGGGAGAAGTCTTTCCACTTTTAAGCGTGATTTCGCTAAAACGTTTGGTGAAACCCCGGAAAGATGGTTGAAACAAAAACGATTGGCTGAGGCAAGGAACCTGCTTCAATCCACAAAGCTAAGACCCTCCGACGTTTACCTGCATGTGGGCTTCGAGAATTTCTCGCATTTTTCGAATGCTTTTAAAAATTACTTTGGTTACAATGCATCAACGGTTACCAATTCCTGAAATTTACTTTTGAATAATTTATGAAGCATCTTATCGCACTTTGTTTTCTTTTGACTCATCTTTCCCTGTTGTCACAAAACGATAGCACCCGTTTTGTCATTCGTACATACGGATTTCAATCATGGGATGACTATGATATCGCGATAGATTCAGTTGCCAAAAATTGGAATCTCGTGTACCTTCCTGTTTCAGGTTGTTTAGTAACAGATGAATTTATTGACAGTATAGAACAATTAAACAACAAAACTTACCTCAAACTGGAAGCACAATATGGTTCTGACTGGAAAGAACGTTTTGACAAGGAAGTAGATGCTGCATATAGCAATCTTCTGTACCGAAAGGAAACTACTTATCGGGAAACTGCAAATTGCATAACAGAATATTGTTCCTTTAAAGCGTTTGAAAACTTTAGCCGAACAGGAATGAAGTTTATAATCTCTATTAAAAAAGAGGGAGCCGTAAATCATAATGACATTCATATCACGGGCCTGCAGCATATTGATTCGACAATACTTTATCGAGGATACAACAACCTCATCGCACTTGAATACGGAACATTTGCCAAGACAGATACAATTTCGATTAAAAGTAAAGGTGAATTGTACTTAGCAGACAGCTGTCTGGCTTCTAATCAAATCCAACTCAGATACCGGGCTCCCGGATCCGTAAAATACGACACTCTGCTTGTAGAAACTGCCGATGGACAAGTCCAACGGTATATCTTCAATCTTAAAAATCTTAGTCCTCCGGCTTTATACTTCGAGGAAGAACTTCTAGATAGTACTTTAAGAATTTCAGATCTAAATAAAGAATCTGTTCTAAGTATGCACTACGAGAAACCGTGTTTAGTACCTGATCGTTTTACCATTCACAGTTGGGAAATTTGGTATTCCGGAAGCAAGGGTCATTATGGAGGTGGTAGTATCATTCCCATCTCAGTAATACGTAAACTGAAAAAATTAAAACCCGGAACCAAATGTTCCATTCTTATCACTGTTAGTAATCCAGACTCCATACTAAGAAAAAAAATCATTCATTTCACCCTGATATAAGTATAGTACCACCATTATTTTTTTGAAAAAACCGTACATTACATCAAAATTCAATGCATGAAACTACTTTTCGCTTCATCCAACGAGCACAAGATCGCTGAAATCAAAGCGATTTTACCCCTCGGTATACAGTTGATTTCTTTGAAAGAGATTCATTTTCACGATGAAATCCCCGAAACTTCGGATACCATTGAAGGAAATGCGATTCAAAAAGCCACTTTTATAGCAGAGAGAATGAACGTCCCGTGTTTCTCAGATGATTCCGGCCTAGTCATTCCGAGCTTGAATGGCGAACCCGGAGTGTATTCCGCCCGTTATGCCGGTCCCCAGCGAGACGCTAATGATAACATGGATTTGATTATCGAAAAATTAAACCATCAATCGGATAAAAGCGCTTATTTCACTACAGTAATTGCCTTATCGATTCACCACAAAATACATCTTTTTGAAGGACGGATTAACGGAACGATCATCCAGGAAAAGCGGGGAACCAATGGTTTTGGTTACGATCCGATTTTTGTTCCTGAAGGAAGTGATAAGACCTTTGCTGAAATGAGCACCGATGAAAAGAGCGCCATGAGCCATCGTGGAAAAGCCTTAGAAAAAATGACTGAATACTTGAAACGAATAGGTTAAGGTAAATTCGCGAATTCGAAACATACAAAAGCCTTAAAACCAACAATTTAAAATTGAAAATTAACAATTCCATTGATACTGTTACAAACTCTTCAAAATTAAGCCACTTATTTATTGATATTCCAATCCCCAACCATTAAATTTGCCATCATCAGTTTAGGAACTATTCCTAACAGCAATCAATTATAACAATCAAATTATGGCAGATTCAAATTCAACAATTCTGTATACACTTACTGATGAAGCTCCGGCTTTAGCAACGTATTCTTTTTTACCAATCGTAAAAGCTTTTGCTGCAACGGCAGGAATTAAAGTGGAATCAAGAGATATCTCACTTGCCGGACGAATTCTGGCAACTTTCCCCGAGTGTTTAACAGCGGAACAGCGCGTTCCGGACTCATTGTCTGAATTAGGTAAATTAGCCACAACTCCTGAAGCAAACATTATTAAACTTCCCAATATTTCGGCTTCCATTCCTCAATTGAAAGAGGCTATTGCTGAATTACAGGCTTTGGGTTTCAAGGTTCCCGACTATACTGAAACTCCTGCAACCGAGGAAGAAAAAAATGCAAAAGCCAAATACGATAAAATTAAAGGAAGTGCTGTAAACCCGGTGCTTCGCGAAGGAAATTCCGATCGACGTGCACCGAGAGCAGTAAAAAATTACGCAAAAAAACACCCGCATTCAATGGGGGCTTGGACTGCCGATTCACAAACCAAAGTAGTAAGTATGCCGGAGGGCGATTTCTACGGAAGTGAAAAATCAGTGGTGCTTCCTGACGCTACCGATGTAAAAATTGAATTGGTCCAAAATGACGGAACAACCAAAATATTAAAAGATAAAACAGCTTTAAAGGCCGGTGAAATCATCGATGCTTCGGTAATGAACCAACAGGCTTTACGTAAATATATCGCGAAGGAAATTGAAGAAGCGAAAGAGAAAAACCTGTTGCTTTCCCTTCACCTGAAAGCGACTATGATGAAAGTTTCGGATCCGATTATATTCGGAAACGTTGTTTCAGTTTACTTCAAAGATGTGTTTGAAAAACATGCTGATGAGTTTGCTAAATTGGGTATTAATCCGAATAACGGTTTAGGGGATTTATACGACAAAATTGAAAGCCTTCCTGCAGATAAGAAAGCTGCTGTTCAAGCGGACATCGATGCGGTTTACGCTAAAAATCCGGGTATTGCAATGGTTAACTCCGAAAAAGGAATCACCAATTTACATGTTCCCAGTGATGTGATTGTGGATGCATCAGTTCCCGCAGCAATCAGAACTTCCGGTAAAATGTGGAACAAAGACGGACAACTGCAGGATACTTTGATGATCATTCCCGACAGATCTTATGCCGGTGTTTACCAAACGGTTCTTGATTTCTGTAAAAAAAATGGTGCGCTTGATCCAACTACAATGGGATCTGTTCCCAACGTTGGTTTAATGGCACAAGCAGCAGAAGAATATGGTTCGCATGATAAAACATTCCAAATCCCGGCCGACGGTAAAGTTCGTGTAATCGATGCAGATGGTAACGTTTTGCTGGAACATGCTGTTGAAAACGGGGACATCTGGAGAATGTGCCAGACAAAGGATGCTCCAATTCGCGATTGGGTAAAATTAGCTGTGACAAGAGCTCGTTTGAGCAATACTCCAGCCGTATTTTGGCTGGATAAAAACCGTGCTCACGATGCGGAACTAATCTCGAAAGTGGAATTATACTTAAAGGATCACGATACATCGGGATTGGATATTCGCATTCTTTCTCCGGATCAGGCAACTCAGTTTACTCTGGAACGCATTGTGAAAGGTTTGGATACGATTTCAGTAAGCGGAAATGTTCTTCGTGATTATTTAACGGATTTATTCCCTATCCTTGAAGTCGGAACATCTGCAAAAATGCTTTCTATTGTTCCCTTGATGAATGGAGGTGGTTTATTTGAAACCGGTGCAGGAGGTTCCGCTCCGAAACACGTAGAACAATTTTTAGAAGAAGGATATCTGCGTTGGGATTCATTAGGAGAATTTTTAGCATTGGCAGTTTCTTTCGAGCATATGTTCAATACAACCGGAAATAAAAAAGCGAAAGTATTGGCTGAAACTTTGGATGCAGCAACTGAAAAATTCCTGGAAAACGATAAATCTCCTGCAAGAAAGGTTGGAGAGATCGATAACCGCGGAAGTCATTTCTTTTTGACTCTTTATTGGGCCCAAGCCTTGGCTGACCAAAACAATGATGCCGAATTGAAAGCAAAATTCACGCCTATAGCTGAATTACTGACAAGCAACAAGACCAAAATAAATTCCGAGTTGATCGGGGCTCAAGGCAAAAAAACAGATATCGGTGGTTACTATAAGCCAAATGTTGGATTAGCAACTAAAGCTATGAGACCCAGCGAAACATTCAACAACATTATTGAAACGATTTGATTTTACGGATCTATTCATAAACAGAAAAAGCACCCGCAACTAGTGGGTGTTTTTTTTGAATGAATAATTTAAGGGGAATTCAAAAACCCATTAAAAGTAAAAGGGCTGCTTCTTTCGAAACAGCCCTTTTGAATACCTGAATAATAATATTCCGAGAATATTTATTATTTTTTAGACAATGTACCTCCAGAAAGTGCACATGAAGCCTCAGCTGCAGTTTTACCAGATTTGTTCAATCCGTTGTAGCTTGTTGTTTGAGTATTCCCGTTAGCATCTGTATACGTACATACATAATCTTTTTTACAAGAAGCCAATCCGAATGTTGCTACTGCAGCAACCAAAATAAATTTTTTCATACTAATTTGAGATGAAGGTTATAAAATATAAATTAACACCGCGAATATAGTTTCTTTTTTTTATTCAACAAACGATTATAAAGACAATTGTTAGAATGCAATATTTTCATCTACAGCGATTTTTCAATATCAAAAAAGCGAAAACCCCGATTACAGAGCTCTCTGGCTGTTTTTAATCAAAAAAAACTCACTGAAATAAGCCTTGATTATTTTATGGAAATCCAAAAATGAACAACTATTCATTTAATTGATGTAAAATTCAAAAAGAAAATCTGATTAGTTGATACTGCAATCAACTTCTTCCGTTGAATACTTTTCGCAAGCATCCTCGGCTGTTTTTTTTGAGGTATTAACAGCGTAATTGTATCCATCCGAGCACTCGCAGGTTCTCGACTTTGTACATGACAGAAGTCCTGATAATGCAATAACAAAATAAAAAATTGGCTTCATAACCTGAAGTTAATACTAATTTTGAAAATGTCAATCATGAAATTTCGACATTGTGCACGTATTAAAATTCAAAATCGCGATTATTTCTCTTTTATTTCTCAGCAGTTCCTGCCGCTCTATTCAGCCGGAAGCCCCAACGAGTCTTAATTTAGCTGACAGCCCACCTGAAATCAATTCCATGATCAACAGCATTGTTGTTCCTGTGGAAATAAATCTTTCAACTTATTTTAAGCAAGCCAATAAAAATGTTCCCGAATTTACTACCGGCTCCGACAAACCGTGCAGTGGGATCCGTTATGAATTTCAGTTTCAAAAAGATTCGTTCAATATCACTACAATTAATAATCACCTGTTATCCGAATTACATGGCTCCTACTGGATCAAGATGGAATATTGCGCTGCATGTTCGGGATTGTTAAGTGAAACACCTTTTTGTTTAAACCCGCCCATTCCGTTTTCTTGCGGAATCAACGAAAAAAGACCCTCGTTAAGAATTCGTTTCGCAACAGAACTATCCGTTAATGAAAATTATGGACTAAGCACACACACAACTATTGATGAATTAAAATCCCTAAATCCTTGTGAAGTAACACTTTTCAGATTCGATGCCACGGATGAAGTGATTAAAGAGGTTAAGAAAACATTGAAAAAACAGTGTGAAGAGACCGACAAACAATTGTCTGCTATTTCATTCCAGAAAGAAGCTGGGGATTTATGGAAGAATATGAATCAAGCTGTCAGAATCCCCTATCTGGGTTATATTCATTTCGAACCGATTTCGCTTTCCCTGGTTAAACCCCGTTTAGACCAAAACAAATTGTATACTACACTTGTACTGAATTGCAAAACTTACCTGAATCAAAGTTCAGCTAAAACTCCGGTATCAGATCTTCCTAGGTTGAATATAATCCCAAGTACACCGAAGGATACCTTTGATCTTTTCACTGATTTCGAATTAAACTACGATTCAATATCACAATTATTCACCGAACAAGTCAAAGGTAAAACCATTGATTTCAAAAAAAATCACTTTGAATTTCTTGGGGTGAAAGTAAGCGGATTGGATCAAAAGAAATTAATCCTGGCAATCCAATTCAGCGGAACAAAAAAAGGAATTTTATACCTTCAGGGGATTCCTAGTTTTGATAACAAGACAAAGATCCTGGAACTTACCGAACTCGAGTACGATTTAAAAACAAAAAGCATTCTTCTCAAAAGCGCAAAATGGCTGTTTTCAAACCGAATATATTCGGAGCTGGAAAAAGCCACCAAATTGGATTTAAGCACTCAGTTTAACGAATTAAAGAAAAGCATAGACCGGAATCTCCAAAAGAAAACAGGAGACTTCAGTTTACAAGGAAAAACACATGATGTAAGCGTTGTACATATTTTCCCCACGACGGATCATTTGTACCTTAGAACTTGCCTTAAAGCGCAGCTAAATGTTAAACAATAACCAGAAAATACAGTTAATACGCTCATTCAGCCCATTCAGAAAGTCGAAAAAAAGGATCTTTTTCAAAACTGATGAAAAAACTATCTTTGCAGTCTGATGAAATCTGCTTTCCTTTTATTTATTTCTTTTTTTGCCATAAATGCCTTTGGCCAGCAGATTCTTGAAAGCTCAGATGCTATTTCTGACTGTACGGGCGCTACGAATGTGCTTCAGACAGGAGAATACCGAATGCAATTCTCCGGAAAAGGCGGAAAAGTAAATGACTTCAAGGCTTACGACATGTTAAGCGATCTCGAAGAAAAAAACTCTCTATTCTGCTCATTTAAAGCTTCCTACAATGGAAGATTCTCACTGAAAGCAACATGCCCCCAACCCATTCAAATGATCATTTTTGAGGGCGAAACAAAATATCCTTGTGAAGAAATTGCGAAGGGTTCTGCGGAGATCAGAAGAATTATCACTAAACCCTCACTTGAACTTGGACTGGATTTGGTCGTTTCGGCAAGTACATTATATCCCATTGACCTGGCTTCAGGAAAGGAACTGATTATTTGTTTCATTGGTACGCCAAAGATGAAAGGGTATGTAGATGTCAACTTCACCTTTGAACCAATAAATGGTGAACTTCAGGAAACATCGGAAGGCGGTAAGCTTTTTGATCTTAGAACAGATAAGAAAGAACCGGGTTTATCAATCCTGGTTCGTGATTACGAAACCGGAAAACCGGTCATTGCAAATATTACCATTGGCGGAATCAAAGGTATCACCGCCGCATATCAAGGTTCAGACTTCCGTTTCTCAATAGAAAAGTCGGGTAAAGTACAATTGAAAATTGATGCTGAAGGTTATTTCTTTGTTGACCGGGAAGAGCCTGTATCCGCTAATACGGAAACAGAAATTGTGGTTTGGATCGAACCCCTGGGGGAAGGAAAGAGCATGCAGATTGATGAAATAGAATTTATTCCGGGATCCTCGGAGTTTCTTCAAAGTGCAGAACCGAAATTAAGAAGGCTAAAAGATTTCCTGGCTTTAAACGCCGGAATAAGAGTAGAAATCCAGGGTCACGTGCATTCCAATGGAGAAAATACTTTTGAAGCACAAAAACTTTCTGAAGCCCGGGCAAAAAGAGTTTTTCATTACCTGGTTGAAAACGGAATCGATAAAAACCGCTTAACAACTGTTGGGTACGGAAATACAATGCCTATTTTCCCCAATGCAAAGTTCGCTTCGGAGGAACAAAGTAATCGAAGAGTGGAAATCAAGGTACTCTAAATAGAAAAAGGGAGTTCAACTCCCTCTTAATCACCTTTCCATTCCAAAACATAATTCAGGAAACGAACCTGAGTCCAGTTTTATTGTTTTAAGCCTTTTAAAAGCTCTTCATCCACAAACTCAGGAATAGTTACCTTCAGCTTGGGTTCTGCTTCCATAGCACGTTTAATTGCAAAAATAGCACCTTCGTTCCGTGCCCAGTTTCTTCTGGCAATTCCATTATTCACATCCCAGTGTAACATCGATTTCAATCTTCTGGATGCATCTTCGGAACCATCCAGTAACATTCCGAACCCGCCGTTGATTACTTCTCCCCAGCCTACTCCACCGCCATTATGTATGGAAACCCAGGTTGCTCCGCGGAAGGCATCCCCGATTACATTCTGAATCGCCATATCAGCAGTGAAGCGCGAACCGTCGTAAATATTAGATGTTTCGCGATAAGGGGAATCTGTTCCGGAAACATCGTGATGATCACGTCCAAGCACAACCGGCCCGATAATGCCTTTTGAGATCGCCTCATTAAATGCAGCAGCGATCTTCATTCTTCCTTCAGCATCAGCATACAGAATTCGAGCCTGTGAACCAACAACCAGTTTATTCTCCTGTGCGCCTTTGATCCATTGAATATTATCTGCCATCTGCTGCTGAATCTCTTCCGGACTTCGTTGTTTCATCTCTTCCAGAACTGCGCATGCAATCGCATCTGTCTTTTGTAAATCTTCCACTTTGCCTGAAGCACAAACCCAACGAAATGGCCCGAATCCATAATCGAAACACATTGGCCCCATAATATCCTGAACATAGGAAGGGTACTTGAAATCGATCTGATTTTCTGCCATAACATCTGCTCCCGCACGGGATGCTTCCAACAGAAAGGCATTTCCATAATCGAAAAAATAAGTTCCTTTCGCTGTATGGGCATTAATGGCGTTTGCGTGTTGGATCAGTGATCGCTGAACCTCCTTTTTAAATAAATCCGGATCACTTGACATCATGGCATTTGCAGTATCGAAATCAATTCCGACAGGATAGTAACCACCTGCCCATGGGTTATGAAGTGATGTTTGATCTGATCCCAAATCAATATGAATATTTTCTTTGTCGAATTTCTCCCATACATCGACCACGTTTCCTAAATATGCGATCGAAACAACTTCTTTATCGGCTTGTGCTTTGCGGACTCTTTTCACCAGCTCGTCCAGGTTTTCAATTACTTCATGAATCCAGCCTTGTTCATGACGAATCCGCGTAATTTTCGGGTTTACTTCGGCACAAACTGTAATACAACCTGCAATTGTTCCTGCTTTTGGCTGAGCTCCACTCATTCCTCCCAAACCGGAAGTAACAAAAAGAGAACCCAAAGGCATTTTTTTAATTTTCCGGAACCCGTTCAACACAGTGATTGTTGTTCCGTGAACAATTCCCTGCGGACCGATATACATATATGAACCGGCTGTCATTTGACCGTATTGCGTAACTCCTAAAGCATTGAATTTCTCCCAATCATCGGGTTTCGAATAATTTGGGATCATCATTCCGTTTGTTACGACAACTCTTGGTGCGTCTTTATGAGAAGGAAAAAGTCCGAGCGGATGTCCGGAATACATGACCAATGTTTGATCATCTTCCATCTCAGACAAGTATTTCATCGTCAGGCGGTATTGGATCCAGTTCTGAAAAACAGCACCGTTTCCGCCATAGGTAATCAATTCATGAGGGTGCTGGGCAACCGCATAATCCAAATTGTTTTGGATCATCAGCATAATTGCTTTTGCCTGCAATGATTTACCTGGATACTCATCGATCGGGCGGGCATACATTTTATAATCCGGTCTGAAACGATACATGTAGATCCTCCCATGTTTTTCCAATTCATCGGAAAATTCTTGTGCGAGCTCAGCATGCTGATTCTTTGGAAAATACCGCAGGGCATTTTTTAAAGCTAAGATTTTCTCTTCGGGTGAAAGAATTTCTTTTCGTTTCGGAGCATGATTAATTGCCGGTTCAAATTCTTTCTTTGAAGGAAGAGTTGCAGGAATCCCTGTTGTTATATCGTTTTGAAATTCGTTCAGATTCATAAAGTACCACTTATGTTACGAAATTAAGAAGAAAAAGCGATAGTCCGCCGCGGCGGAAAGACGAAATTACAAAGGGTTCTTAAGTCGTTTCACTTAAAAACAATAAGGGGCTATTTGAAATTCAAACAGCCCCTTACCATACGGATCAATTATTATTTAAACATGTTTATCGTTCCGTTCCAGGTATATTTCTTATCGGAAATCAGTTCTCTGGTTCGAATGACCCACGTATATGTTCCCTGAGGAGCAAGTTTTCCATTGTAGGTGCCATCCCAGCCTGCATTTGCATCATGTGACTCCCAAATAAGTTCTCCCCATCTGTTATAGATCTGAAGGTCGAAATCGTATTTATCGATTCCTTCAATGTGAACTCTCCATGTTTGGTTGAATTCATCTCCATCAGGTGTGAATGCATTCGGTGCATAAATAATTACTTCCGGCAGAATTCTCACCTCTTTCGTGACAGTGTCCTTACAGCCCAAATAAGAAGTCGCAATTAAAGTAACATAATAGCTTCCTGTCTGACCATCAGGGTACAAAACCGTTTGATCATCATTTGTCGATGAATTCGGTGATGCTCCCGGGAAACTCCATTCGTAAGTATTTGCATACAATGAGTACTGTGTAAACAATACCTGTGTATTAAACATAGTTATCGGATCCGGGCTCCATTTAAAATCAGCTACCGGAGTTTGCATTACTGTTAAATAAGCAGGGAATGTTGTTGAATCAATACAGCCATCCGGAGATGTAACAATCAATTGAACATCGTAGGCTCCGTTCATAGTTGAAGAAGTAAGGATCGAATCCATATCAACAAATTCGTCTCCGTTGCTAATTCTCCAAATAGTGCTCACCGTATTTAACGAATCTAAGTTATACAGTGTAAATACAGCAGGCTCACATTTTGTAGCTTGATCCACAGCAATTTGCGGAACAGGAACCGGGTATGCATTAATAATACCGGAGATTGTTACAGGAGTTGTCTCACAAACATCGTCAATCGTCACACTGTAAGTAGTCGTTTGCAATGGTGAATCATTCAAAGTACTTTCTGTACCCACATCCGTTTGTCCGGTTGACCAGGTAATTGTATAAGGTGCACCGATTCCCCCTGAGGCATAAACCGTCAGTGAATCTTCATATCCCGGACAAGTAAATGCGTCCGCTGACATCGTTGCAGAAAGAACAGGATTCATCATAACATAGATCGAATCCCTGTTTGACCAGCATCCCAGGTTGCTTTCAGCCTGAACAGGATAATACGCATTCGCAGAAGGATTTACTTGTGTTACCGCAACTAAAGCCGGACTGTGATCCCAGTGATAAGAATATGTTGATCCTCCCGTTGCAGAAGCCCAAATCGTTGCAGTACCGTTCTGACAGATAAGTGTGTCATTGGAAACCGACATAACGATCAGTGGTGGATTAGTCAAAGTTACCGTTGTACATTTTTGACATCCCAAAGTATTTCTTGCGCAAACAGTGTATGTTCCTGCACTAAAACCTCCAAGGGTATTTGAAGCTTGCCAGGTTGTACCGTTATTAAAACTATATTCACTTGCACCTGCACTGGTAATCGTAATTGTACCATCACTTGATCCGTTACAAATTGGATTTGTCGTAGCGGCTGCAATTTGAAGTTGTGAAACCGTAACTACAACTGTATCTCTGATAATACCGCAGATAGTACTTGTTTCTCTCAATACGAATTTATAAATACCCGGTTGGTTTACTGTAACTGTCGGGTTCATTGAACTAAAGCTTGGCGAAAAGGAAGCTGTTGCCGGAGGTGTTAAACCAGTTGGAACAATTGCCTGCCAGTTTGCAGTATTTGTCGGACTGCCGACAGTACCTGTCAATTGAATCGGTTGTCCCAAACAAACTGTTTGATTTGGACCTGCATTCGGTGCCGGTGGATTCACAACTGTAATTGTAAATGTTGCCGTATCCCGCAATGCAGGAGTCGATCCCATAGCCGGCTGTGTAACTTCTACCGAATAAGTAGTTGTAACTGTTGGTGTAACTGTTGTTGTACCTGCTGTAGGATTAGCTACACCTGTCGTAACCAGCCAATTGAATGCAGGATTGGTATACCCTGGTGTTGCAATTGTTACTGATGCTGAGTTTCCGAGACAAATTGTTTGATCTGCAGCTGATACTCCACATACAACCTGAGCCGAACCAAAGAAATCCAGGTCAACATTTTGATTTGTAAAGCTATAATTTGATAGACAAAGGATAAATGATTGCCCGGCTGTTACATTCAATGGTGGCTGATAACTTGTGTTGGAAGCATTTGGCGGATAATTTGCCGGTGTAGACATCCCGGTATTCCCGTTACACATACCATTCCAGTTACAGGCAACCGGAGGAAGGGTATTTCCATTGATTCCTGCGCAACCATTGTTGTTCACATTTGGCCACATGATCCAGTCGAAACATCCGCTTCCGGATGGAGTTCCATTAGGATTCAATCCGATTAGGGACCATTGTAAGGTTCCGGATGTTACTACATTGATCGTAATAAATGTTGAAACTGTTTCACCGGATAACAAACACCCGCTGTTTCCATTCTGAGGATTTGTACTTGGGTTAGAAATTGTTCCTGTACCAAAATCAGGAGTATTGTACGGAGGTTGCTGACCTACAATCGGAAATTGTGGTGTCGAACAGCCAGGTACTGCCAGGTTACAGTTCACAGGTAATTGTTGAGCCCAAACTCCAAATGAACAAAACAATATTAAAGAATATAAAAGTGCTTTCATCGGATTAGTTTTCAGAACAATTAGTAAATGGATATGGATTGATTGGATCTACTCCTTGTAAGCCTATTTGAAGGCAACTGTAAGAGGAAGAGTAGCTTCCCATCCAGGATGTAAATTCTGCCGCTGTAAAGCTGCTGATATCTTTTGTAACTAAGAACAACCTGTGTGTTGGAACATCAACTCGAACTACGCTAACATAAGGTATGGATCGCAATTGATTTTCCAATGTTGTCAAATCGTTTTGATTGTTCAAATTCACCATACATTGAGCAAAGAAAGCAGGTGCATTTGTTGGGGAAGTAGTGGTTTGAGTGTTCCCCCACAAGGCAAACATCGCAAAAACAAAACTTAATATTAAATTCTTCATAATTAGTGCTTTGATTTGTAAACGATTTAAAAACAATTTGGTTGCTTTCACTTCATAAAAACACACTAATTATAAACATTTTGTTAAAATATAAAAGAAAAAGGGAGCTCGCTTCGGCGAACTCCCTCAATAATCAGATGATTCCTATTTTTTATACCTACAAAAAACGAAAGTTTTTTCCCGGATAATAAGCTGTTTCTCCCAATTCTTCTTCGATTCTTAAAAGTTGATTGTATTTTGCCATACGATCACTTCTGGATGCAGAACCTGTTTTAATTTGTCCGCAGTTTAAAGCCACAGCCAAATCTGCAATCGTATTATCTTCCGTTTCACCACTGCGATGCGACATGACAGATGTATAACTATTGCGTGTCGCCATCTGAACTGCTTCAATCGTTTCACTTAACGAACCAATCTGATTTACTTTAACCAAAATTGAATTGGCAATTCCTTTTTCGATTCCCTGTGATAAACGTTTTGTATTTGTAACGAATAAATCATCTCCAACTAACTGTACCTTATTCCCCAGTTTATCAGTTGCTTCTTTCCAACCGGCCCAGTCATCTTCAGCTAATCCGTCTTCGATCGAAACAATCGGATATTTTTTACACCAGTCAGCCCAGAAATCAACCATCTCAGAAGAAGTGCGCGCCTCACCGGTCGATTCAAATAAGTACAATCCTTTTTCTGCATTATAAAATTCAGAAGATGCTGCATCCAAAGCAATGTGCACATCATGTCCCGGTTTAAATCCTGCTTTCTCAATCGCTTGTAACACCACCTGGATAGCCTCTTCATTTGACCCAAGGTTCGGCGCAAATCCACCTTCGTCACCAACATTCGTAGACATTCCTTTTTCTTTCAGAACAGATTTTAAGTGGTGGAATATTTCAGTTCCCCAACGCAACCCTTCAGAAAAAGAAGACGCTCCGAATGGCATAACCATGAATTCCTGAACATCAATTAAATTATCTGCATGGGATCCTCCATTCAAAATATTCATCATCGGAACAGGCATGGTAGTAGCACCAACACCCCCAACGTATTTAAATAAGCTCAATCCTGCTTCCTGCGCTGCGGCTTTAGCAACCGCCAAAGATGTTCCCAAAATGGCATTAGCCCCCAATTTTGATTTGTTCGGAGTACCATCCAATTCCATCAAAACACGGTCAATCAATTTCTGATCGAAAATATCCATTCCAAGAAGCTCTTCAGCTATCATCGTATTTACATTCTCAACAGCTTTCAAAACTCCTTTACCAAGGTACATGGATTTGTCTCCGTCACGTAATTCCACTGCTTCGTGAACTCCTGTCGAAGCACCCGATGGAACAGCAGCTCTTCCGACTGCACCGTTTGTTGTGTAAACATCCACTTCAACAGTTGGATTACCTCTTGAATCTAAAACTTGTCTTCCGACAATGCGCGCGATATAACTCATGTTTTTTATTTGAAATTGTTTGTTTCTTATTTGGTCCGCACTAACGTTTGTCCCCTTCGAAGCGCTGCTTCTCATGTTTCATGTTGGTGATAAACTGATCGAATAAATAGCGGGAATCATGTGGTCCGGCAGATGCCTCCGGGTGGTATTGTACTGAAAAGACAGGTTTGTCAGTCAACATAATACCTGCAATCGTCTGATCATTCAAATGTTCGTGAGTGACTTTAATTCTAGGATTTGATTTAACGCTTTCCTTATCAATTACAAATCCATGATTTTGTGAAGTGATCTCACCTTTCCCTGTTATGAGGTTCATTACCGGGTGATTAATCCCCCTATGTCCGTTAAACATCTTCTCTGTTTTCAAGCCTTGGCTTAAACCTAAGATCTGGTGTCCGAGACAGATCCCAAATATCGGGGTTCCGACTTCGACCAATTCTTTTACCAGCGCAATTTCAGTTGGCATTGCAGATGGGTCTCCGGGACCGTTGGACAATAAATAACCGTCCGGGTTAAATGCTTTCATCTCATCGATAGAAGTATTCATTGGAAACACTTTTACCAGACATCCTCTGTCAGCCAAACAGCGTACAATATTTTTCTTCACACCAAAATCGAGCAATGCTACCCGTAATGAGCTGTTGGGATCCCCAACTTCATATGCAGTTTTCGTTGCCACTTTTGAAGACAATTCCAAACCATCCATAGATGGAACTTCCTTTACTTGTTTTTGAAGCGCTTTCTCATCCAAAATTTCAGATGAAATAATGGCGTTCATTGCACCTTTGTGTCGAATATGACGAACAAGGGATCGCGTATCGATATCTGTAATACCAACCTTGTCATTTTCAACTAAATAATCTTGCAAATTTGACTCTCCTGAACTTCTTGAGAAATTATGGGCAAATTTTTTGGTCACCAGGCCTGCAATTTTCACAGTTTCGGATTCCACCTCAATCGAGTTCACACCGTAATTACCAATATGGGATGTTGTCATGACTAGTATTTGTCCGTAATAGGAAGGATCTGTAAATACTTCTTGATAACCGGTCATTCCCGTGTTAAAAGCAATTTCTCCGGTTGTTGTACCTATCTTCCCGGTTGCTTTTCCATAAAATACTGTTCCATCTTCCAGGACCAGTAAAGCTGGTTTGCGTTCCTCCATGCAATGATAATTTTCTGCAAAATTAGGATTAAAAAACCATTTCTCACGAATTTCATTCATGAAATAAATGAAGCCCCCTTGTAATAAGAGGGCATGTCTGGAAAGATGAGTTTTTTTTAAAACATCAGGTCGGATAAAAATGCTTACAGCTCGGTACTTAAGACCTATCTTATATGGATCTTATTTACTTACAACGAGACGAAGTCTTGTCTCTCCTTCCTCTCCGTAATAACGGATAAAGTATACCGCGCTTCCGTATTCGGAAAGATTAATTGACATGTCTGAGTTTTCACTCAATTGTTCTGAATGAATAAGTTTCCCTTCAGAAGTAGTAATTGAAATCAATCCGCTGGTCTTCGCTTTAATAGTAAATTGACCGGAAGAAGGATTTGGGAAAACAGAAATCAAATCCAGGGAATTTTCCGCTAAACTGACATAATCGACTTCGAAGTTTGCAGATTCAGAAGAGCAATCGAATGCATTGGTTACAACCACTGTATAAGTACCGTTTTGCAGAACAGTAAGAGAGTCATTCGTTTCTCCGAGAATTTCTGCTCCATCCAAATACCATTGGTACACCCCACCGGCCGGTGAAGCAATTAAAAATACTCCGGACTCGGTAATGATTGGTGTTGGCGGTAATGGATTAACGACAACATTCACCACATCACTCGTGTCGGTACCACAAATATTTGAGGTAATAACAGCATAACCACCTGCTATACCGGTAGAATAATTCGCATTTGTAGAATCAACTTCCGCAACACTATCCATAAGCCATTGATAACTTACCCCTGTTGAAGGCAGCGCCGATATCTCTGCAATCTCACCGTCACAAATAACGATTGGAGTTGAAGGATTCGTTTGTGCAACAGGCACTTCAGTCACAATAATACTATCCGAATATGTATCCGAACAGCTGGTATAATAACCCTGCACTTCGGCTGTCAGGGATATCGTCTCTACTCCTGGTGATGTAAACGTATAAGTTGCTTCTTCACCGATTTGCTCCATACTGTTATTCGTCCAGGTAAAGGTCGAGTCTGCTGTCGCAATATTCCAGTAAGCATCAAAGGCGTTGAGGTTCAACATCCGGTTGCCCAGATTGGAAGAGGAGGTACTGTAAAATTCAGATACCGTATTCGTACAACTTGGATCATCTGAAGTGAAATCGGCAGTGATATCATAGCTTACGATTGGAAAGATCATATATTCCAGATCCTGACCGAAAAAGGCCAATGTCGCGTTCCACGCACCTGATCCGAAACGACGCCAGGAAAGGCTTTCCCCATAATTAGTAGCAGTCCATGTATTGCCTGCGTTATTTGTTATCACAGCCAGCGTGTCATTCGGTACGGATCTCACTGCAACTGCGAAATTCTGGCCATAAACGTAAGGTGTTGCAAAAATCGCCTCATAATAATCATACGTATTCGTAATGTTTACATCAGCAGAATCAAGCTTTACTAACGGCATATTGCTGGCATCAACCGAATACAGGTAGGCACGAACCTGCAGAGTTTGAGGTGCGGAGGAAGTACTGTATGCTCCACCCCAAAATTGTACACCGTGAATCTGGATTTGATCATCTATATGATATGCCTGAGCCGCTGTACGAACATTTCCAACCATCGCATCTACGAAGAAAGAATCGGAAGGCGAAGCAAAAGTAAGTTCTTTCAAATAAGGATAGACAATCGTATCAACACCACATGAAGTGGATTTGTTTGTTGAATGTCCAGGCGAAAGGTGTTGTGTGGAACTAAAGGGTTTCTTTTGTCCTGTCTCCTGGCTAAAACCAACATTAGCAATCAGGGAACAAAATAAAGTTGCAATTAAGTAAAATTGTTTCATAAGACTTTTATATAATGGTTATACAAATATCCAAAAAAAAATGGACAGTAATTACTTACTGTCCATTCCTTTCCGATTCGAAAATCTTATTTTTCTTCCGACTCTTCTGTTGAAGTTTCGTCAGTTTTTTCGTTGTTTTCAGCAGGTGTTTCTGTTGCCGGAGCAACTTCTTCCGCTTTCACTTCTTCAACAACTACTGCTTCTTCTGCTACTTCAGCAACCGGAGCTGCATCCGCTTTCTTAGCAGTTGAACCACCACGACGAGAACGACGTGTTGTTGTTTTCTTCTCACCAGCTGTGTAAACTTCATTGAAGTCAACCAACTCGATCAAACACATTTCAGCGTTATCACCTAAACGGTAACCTGTACGGATAATACGAGTGTATCCTCCCGGACGGTCAGCAATTTTCGGAGCAATTGTTCTGAAAAGCTCAGTAACAGCTTCTTTACTTTTTAAGTAAGAGAAAGTTGTACGACGATTGTGTGTTGTATCGTCTTTTGATTTAGTCAAAATAGGTTCAACATATACACGCAAAGCTTTTGCTTTAGCGATTGTAGTTGAAATACGTTTGTGTTCGATTAACGAACAAGCCATATTAGACAACATTGCACCTCTGTGCGCAGTTTTTCTACCTAAATGATTGAATTTTTTACCGTGTCTCATTTTTCTTGAAATTTCGTAAGTAACGGTTAGTAAGAACTATAATCGCATCGTTCTTACCACCTATTACGACATTATTAAATTGTATCTGCGATTCTAGTCTTTATCTAATTTGTACTTAGCTACATTCATTCCGAAGTTCAATCCTTTAGAATCTACTAAGTCTTCCAATTCAGTCAATGATTTCTTACCGAAGTTACGGAACTTCAATAAGTCGTTCTTGTTGTAAGAAACCAAGTCACCAAGTGTTTCAACATCTGCTGCTTTCAAACAATTTAGAGCACGAACCGAAAGGTCCATATCCACTAATTTTGTTTTCAACAATTGACGCATATGCAAAGATGTCTCATCAAACTCTTCAGTTTCAGATTTCACCTCACTATCTAAAGTGATACGCTCATCTGAGAACAACATAAAGTGATGGATCAAGATTTTTGCAGCTTCTTTCAAGGCATCTTTCGGATGAATTGAACCATCTGTAGTCAATTCCAAAACCAGTTTCTCGTAATCCGTTTTTTGTTCTACACGGTA
Source organism: Fluviicola sp. (assembly GCF_029266855.1). GTDB lineage: Bacteria > Bacteroidota > Bacteroidia > Flavobacteriales_D > Crocinitomicaceae > Fluviicola. The sequence continues at coordinate 324,855 of NZ_JAQSWB010000003.1, read as the reverse complement.
ATTTTCAATCGTGTATTTAACGTTTACAACCGGAGTAAAAATTGAATCGATAAAAATCGTTCCAAATGGTGAATTACCTGTTTTGTTCTCTTCAGCAGGAAGGTAACCACGACCTTTAACGATTGTAAGTTCCATCTCCAATTTCACAGAAGATTCCATGTTACAGATCACTAAATCCGGGTTCAAAACCTGGAATCCGGAAGTGAATTTACCTAAGTCACCAGCAGTCAACTTATCTTGGCCGGATATAGAAACAACAACTGTTTCGTTATCTGTACCTTCGATTTGTTGTTTGAAGCGAACTTGTTTCAAATTCAATACGATTTCAGTTACGTCTTCAACGATACCTTTCAACGTTGCGAACTCGTGGTCTACACCTTCGATACGCACAGAAGAAATAGCATAACCTTCTAAAGAAGAAAGTAAGATACGACGCAATGCGTTTCCTACTGTAATTCCATAGCCAGGTTCAAGAGGACGAAATTCAAATTGTCCCTTGCGCTCATCCGACTGAATCATTATTACCTTGTCAGGCTTTTGAAAATCTAAAATTGCCATTTTTTTCTTCTTTTAATTGTTTCACAGTTGCGCGGTTTGAAAGATTGAAGAAAGTCAATCAAACCCTTTAGCTGTGCTTCAATATGATTTATTACTTAGAGTATAATTCGACGATTAATTGTTCCTTGATATTCTCAGGAATCATATCACGAGAAGGAATGCTTAAGAACTTTCCGGTTTTTGAAGCTGAATCCCAATCTAACCAATCGTAACGCTTGTTTGTTGATGTAGTCAACGAAGAAGTAATTGCTTCTAACGATTTTGACTTTTCACGAACGCTTACAACATCTCCGATACGTAAAGTATAAGATGGAATGTTTACCACATCACCATTTACTACAATGTGTCTGTGAGTTACCAACTGACGAGCAGCACGACGAGAAGGAGCAATTCCTAAACGGAATACAGTGTTATCTAAACGCATTTCACATAATTGCAACAAGTTTTCACCTGTAATACCTTTCATGCGTTGTGCTTTTTTAAACAAATTAGAGAATTGACGCTCTAAAATTCCGTAAGTGTACTTCGCTTTTTGCTTTTCAGTTAACTGAATCGCATATTCCGATTGTTTTCCTCCTCTACGTTTGTTCGGTCCGTGTTGTCCCGGTCCGTACTGTCTTTTGTCCAGAGATTTATCTGGACCGAAAATTGGGTCGCGAAAACGACGGGCAATTTTCGATTTTGGGCCTGTATATCTTGCCATACTATAAAACTATAAAAGGGGGATTATGAATTAAGGCTTGTCCTTCGATAATCATTTTTTCCCCTTAAGATTAAATTACTATTATTAAACGCGACGTCTTTTTGGTGGACGACAACCATTGTGCGGAAGTGGAGTTACATCAATGATCTCGATTACCTCGATACCATGATTGTGAATCGCACGTATTGCTGATTCACGACCAGCACCTGGTCCCTTCACAAATACACGCACTCTACGTAATCCGAAGTCATGTGCTTCTTTAGATGCATCCTCAGCAGCAATTTGTGCAGCATATGGAGTGTTCTTTTTAGAACCTTTGAAGCCCATTTTTCCAGCGGAAGACCAAGAAATAACTTGACCTGCGTTGTTCGTCAAAGAAATAATCACGTTGTTGAAGGTAGCTTGAATATGCGCTTCACCCGCCGCGTCTACTTTGACGTTTTTCTTCTTCTTTTGATTTGCTTTTGCCATTTCTAACTATTATTTAGTTGCTTTTTTCTTGTTAGCAACTGTTTTTCTTCTACCTTTTCTAGTACGAGAGTTGTTTTTCGTACGTTGACCTCTCAATGGAAGACCAGCACGGTGACGAATTCCACGTGTACATCCGATGTCCATCAAACGTTTAATGTTCAATTGGATCTCAGAACGCAATTGTCCTTCTGTCTTAATCTCTGAAATAGATGTACGAATCAAAGCAATCTGATCGTCATTCCAATCTTGTACTTTGATGTTTTCATCAATTCCATTATTAACTAGTACTTTCTTAGCCGTGCTACGACCAATTCCAAAGATGTATGTCAAACCGATTACACCTCTCTTGTTTTTTGGTAGATCAATACCTGCGATACGTGCCATAATTACCCTTGTCTTTGTTTTAGTTTAGGATTCTTTTTGTTAATCACGTAAACTCTTCCTTTTCTCTTCACAATCTTGCAATCTACAGATCGTTTTTTTACTGAAGCTCTTACTTTCATATTTTGCTTTTTTATCGGAGTTCTTTCTTACAAATTATTTGTAGCGGAAAGAAATACGTCCTTTAGTTAAATCATATGGAGACATTTCCACCTTTACACGGTCACCAGGTAAAATCTTAATGTAAAACATTCTCATTTTTCCTGAAATGTGCGCCGTAATGACGTGTCCATTCTCCAATTCGACACGAAACATTGCATTTGACAATGCTTCGATGATCGTTCCGTCTTGTTCTATTGATGCCTGTTTAGCCATAATCTAGAAACCTGATGACATTTCGTTTACACTTCTTCTTCCTCTAACTCGTGAACCTTCCATCAAACCATCCATATGACGATTCAATAAATAAGACTCAATTTGTTGAAGGGTATCTAAAACTACTCCCACCATGATTAACAACGAAGTTCCTCCGAAGAAATACTCAAAACCAGAAGTAATATTACAAGCATATGCTATCGAAGGCAGGATTGCAATCAATGCAAGGAACATAGATCCTGGCAAAGTAATGCGGGATACCAGCGAGTCGATATACTCAGCAGTCTCATCTCCTGGGCGAACACCCGGGATAAAGCCTCCACTGCGCTTTAAATCATCAGCCATTTTACGTGGGTTGATCATAATTGCAGTGTAGAAGTACGTAAATACGATAATCAAAAGCGCCAACAATGCGTTATAAGGAATACCATGTGTATCACCTAAAGCATATTGAATAACACTTCCTCCCCCTTTGGGATCTTGCTGAGAGAAAATCATCACGGGAATAGTCATAATCGCCTGGGCGAAAATGATTGGCATTACACCTGAAGCATTCACCTTCAAAGGCAAATAATTTCTGGCACCCTGCTCATCCACAGCTCTTGCTCCTACAACACGTTTTGCAGTGTTTAAAGGAACTTTACGTACCCCCTGAACAATAAGGATTGTTCCAAGTACAATAAGCATGAATACGATGATCTCCAAAACAATCTTAAGCGGGAAATCTTTGTTAGCAGCCATTTCAGCAAGGAAAGACGATGGGAGACGGGATAAGATCCCTACGGTAATCAATAATGAAATACCATTCCCAATTCCCTTATCTGTAATGCGCTCACCTAACCATACAGCAAACATTGAACCGGCAACCATACAAGACACTGCCGTTGTCCACCATAACATGGATTGATCGGCAGGCAATGCACCTTTAATACTAGACGCATACAATGAAATATAACTTGGTGCCTGAACAGCACAAATTATAATTGTAAGTACGCGAGTATACGTATTGATTTGTTTTCTGCCAGATTCACCTTCGTTCTGCATTTTCTGAACAGCCGGTACAGCCATTCCCAGTAATTGCATAATAATCGATGCACTAATGTAAGGCATGATCCCCAGTGCCATGATTGACACGTTGGTAAATCCACCCCCTGAGAACATCGATAACAATGATTCAAGCACGTTGTCACCTCCTTTGCTGGATGCATTAGCCATTACAGCCTCAGCATTCACGCCAGGTAACATGATAAACGATCCGATACGGTATACAAGAATTAAGAAAAGCGTCAATAAGATACGCTTCCTTAACTCTTCTACTTTCCAGATGTTTTTTATGTTTTGTATAAACCGTTTCATAAAAAAAATGTCGGCAAAGTTAATTAGATTTCTGAAATACTACCACCTTGAGCTTCAATTCCTGCTTTTGCAGAAGAAGAAAACTTGTGAGCACTTACTGTTACTTTAGTTTTAAGCTCTCCGCGACCAAGGATTTTTACCAGGTCATTGCGAGATACCAAACCGTTTTCACGTAGTACTTCGATAGTAATATCAGTTATATTCTTACGTTCAACAATAGATTGAATAGCATCCAAATTGATTGCTTTGTATTCAACTCTGTTGATGTTTTTGAATCCGAACTTAGGAACACGTCGTTGTAACGGCATTTGTCCCCCTTCGAATCCAATTTTCTTAGAATAACCAGAACGAGATTTCGCTCCTTTGTGACCGCGCGTAGCAGTACCACCGCCACCAGAACCGTGTCCACGACCAATTCTCTTATCAGATAGAACGGATCCTTTCGCAGGCGTTAAATTATTTAAATTCATGGATAATTCGTTTTAAAGTATTAATCTACAACTTGTACCAAATGCTCAACTTTCTTGATCATGCCAAGAATTTGCGGAGTTGCTTCTTTCTCAATTACTTGGTTCAAACGGCTAAATCCTAACGCAATGATCGTCTTTTTCTGACGAGCCGGGCGTTTGATAGCACTGCGAACTTGTTTTATTTTAATTGTTGCCATACTATTTTTTATTAACCGTTAAACACTTTGTCCATACTAATTCCACGTTGACGTGCAACAGCTGCTGCATCGCGCATAGACGCCAATGCATTGATTGTTGCTTTAACAACGTTATGTGGATTGGATGATCCTTGAGATTTTGCCAATACGTTGTGAACACCTACAGATTCTAAAACTGCACGCATCGCACCACCAGCGATAACTCCTGTACCATTTGTTGCAGGTTTCAATAAAACTTCTGCACCACCGAATTTTCCTTTTTGAGCGTGAGGAACTGTACCTCGTAAGATCGGAACTTTAATAAGGTTCTTTTTCGCATCATCGATTCCTTTTGTAATCGCTTCTGTTACTTCTTTTGCCTTTCCAAGACCATGACCTACGATACCGTTTTCATCCCCAACAACTACGATAGCTGAGAAACTGAATGTACGACCACCTTTTGTTACTTTAGTCACACGGTTCACAGATACCAATTTATCTTTAAGCTCTATATCAGAGGCTTTTACTCTATTTCCTATAATTGCTGCCATGATGATTAAAATTTAAGTCCACCTTCTCTAGCTGAATCAGCTAATGATTTAACACGACCGTGGTATAAATACCCGTTACGATCAAATACAACTGTTTCTACGCCAGCTTTAACCGCTTTAGAAGCGATTTCTTTTCCTACAACAGCAGCCTGATCAGATTTGTTTTTCTTATCAGCAGCTTTGTTTTTGTAAGAAGAAGCAGCGACCAATGTAACGCCTTTTGTATCGTCGATCAACTGAGCATAAATTTGCTTGTTTGAACGGAACACAGATAGACGAGGCACTGAAGTAGTACCAGAAATTTTCTTTCTGATTCTTCTCTTAATTTTTGCTCTTCTGTTTAATTTACTAAATGCCATAACTTTTAAAATTATTTTTTACCTGCAGATTTACCAGCTTTTCTTCTAATCTCTTCGCCCAAGAAGCGAATACCTTTTCCTTTATACGGCTCTGGTTTACGAAGGGAACGAATTTTGGCAGCAACCTGGCCCAAAAGTTGTTTATCGTAAGACTCCAATGTTACCAATGGTGCCTTACCCTTTTGAGTATCTGCAGATACCTTAATTTCTTTAGGAAGCTCGATAACAATCGGGTGAGAATAACCTAATGCTAACTCCAACTGCTGACCAGTTGCTGTTGCACGGTAACCTACACCGATTACTTCTAACTCCTTTTTGAACCCTTCGGATACTCCAGCTATCATGTTAAACAAAAGCGAACGGTATAAACCGTGTTTTGCTCTATGATCTGGCGCATCAGACGCGCGGCTAAAAGTGATTGTTGAATCTTCAATCTGGATTGTTATACAAGAATCAATTTCTTGTGTCAGTTCTCCTTTCGGACCTTTAACGGTAACTGTAGTACCGTTCACTTTTACTTCAACTCCACTCGGGATTGTTACTGGGGATTTACCTATCCTTGACATTACTTTTTTAATTATGGATTACGAAAGATGAAGCGAACTTCACACAATCTGCATCTCTACATTAATTTAATATACGTAGCAGAGAACTTCTCCACCAACGTTTTCTTTTCTTGCTTCTTTATCCGTGATTACTCCACGAGAAGTAGAAACGATAGCGATTCCCAAACCATTCAATACACGCGGCATTTCTGATGCGCTGGAGTACTTGCGAAGACCTGGACGAGACGCACGGTCTATCTTAGTAATCGCCGGAACTTTTGTTGATTGGTTGTACTTCAATGCGATTTTAATCACACCTTGTTTGTCATCTTCTTCGAATTTGTAATTCGCGATATAACCTTGATCAAACAAGATTGCTGTCATAGCACGCTTTGTGTTTGAACCAGGAATTTCAACTGTTTTCAAACGAGCCATACTCGCGTTACGAATTCGTGTAAGAAAATCTGCAATAGGATCTGTATACATGTCCTTTTTCTTTTATTAATTACTCGGTAGAGTTTCAATCTGTCAACTGACAGAGACTTTTACCAACTTGCTTTTTTAACTCCCGGGATTTTACCAGCCAATGCCATTTCACGGAAAGTAACACGTGAAACACCAAATTGACGCATATAACCACGAGGACGACCAGTTAAACCACAACGATTGTGTACGCGAACTTTAGATGAGTTCGCAGGCAATTGTTGTAATGCATCCCAATCTCCGGCAGCTTTCAACTCAGCTCTTTTTGCTGCGTATTTAGCTACCATTTTTTCTCTTTTGCGCTCACGCGCTTTCATTGATTCCTTAGCCATCTTCTTATTTTTTTATGAAAGGGAATCCGAATGCGTCAAGCAATGCTCTTCCTTCTTCGTCGCTTTCAGCTGATGTAACAAAAGTGATATCCATTCCTAAAATCTTACTTACCTTGTCGATATCGATTTCAGGGAAAATGATATGCTCTTTAACTCCTAAGTTGAAGTTACCACGACCGTCAAATCCTTTTGCGTTAATTCCGCGGAAATCACGTGTACGAGGCAAAGCAACAGAGATGAAACGATCTAAGAAGTCGTACATTTTATCACCACGTAAAGTAACTTTCGTACCAATTGGCATTCCTTTACGTAATTTAAAGTTCGAAACGTCTTTCTTAGACATCGTAGCTACTGCTCTTTGACCTGCGATGCGAGAAACATCTGCAACCGCATTGTCAACGATTTTCTTATCAGCAACTGCATCACCCAATCCTTGGCTGATAACAATTTTTTGTAATCTAGGTACACGCATAATGGTTTTGTACCCAAATTTCTCAGTAAGTGCAGGAATGATTTCCTCTCTGTACTGTTTTTTTAATCTTGGTGAATAACTCATTACTTGATCTCCTCTCCTGATTTTTTAGAATAACGAACTAACTTACCTTTAGCATCTTCCTTACGGCCGGTGCGACTAGCTTGTCCTTTAACAACCACCATTAAGTTGGAAATATGAATAGTTCCTTCTTTTTCGACGATTCCGCCTTGTGGCTCGGACGCACTTGGTTTTGTGTGACGTTTTACCATGTTCACACCACCTACGGTAGCACGTTCTTTGTTTCTGTCAATAGTCAATACTGTTCCTTCTTGACCTCTAGACTCACCGCTTAATACTTTAACAGTGTCGCCTACTTTGATGTGTAATTTCTTTTGCATGACTTCACTAATTAAAGTACTTCGGGAGCAAGTGAAACAATTTTCATGTAATTGTTTTCACGAAGCTCACGAGCTACTGGTCCAAAAATACGGGTTCCTCTCATCTCCCCCGCCTGATTCAAGATAACGCAAGCGTTATCATCGAAACGAATGTAAGAACCGTCTGGTCGGCGAACCTCCTTACGTGTTCTTACAACAACCGCCTTGGCAACCGATCCTTTTTTTACGGCTCCAGAGGGCATTGCGCTCTTAACAGCTACTACGATCTTATCTCCTACTGAAGCATAGCGACGTTTTGTCCCGCCTAATACGCGGATACATAACACCTCTTTTGCTCCGGAGTTATCCGCAACTGCAAGTCTTGATTCTTGTTGTATCATTGCAACTAATTATTATTTAGCTCTTTCTAAAATTTCTACTAATCTCCAATTCTTGTTTTTAGACAAGGGACGAGTCTCCATGATCTTAACGGTGTCACCAATGTTACAATCGTTATTTTCATCGTGGGCCACAAATTTAGTAGTTTTTTTGACGAACTTACCATATTTCGGGTGTTTTACTTTTCTTTCTACAGAAACTACGATAGATTTTTCCATCTTATCGCTGGTAACAGTCCCAATACGTTCTTTTCTTAAATTACGCTTTTCCATTTCAAGCTTCTTTTTACTTCAAGCCTTTAAGCTTGAATTTCACGTTTTCTCAATTCTGTATTTAAACGAGCAATATGCTTGCGAACGTCGCGGATCTGAATCGGATTCTCAAGTGGAGTCACTGTATGTCCTAATTTCATTTTCGCCAATTTTTCCGTTTCGCTTGACACTTGCTTTTTCAAATCATCAACTGAAAGTTTACTAATTTCTTGTTGTTTCATCTTCTCTTATTTTCCTGGTACAACATAATCGTTACGAACGATGAACTTACATTTTACTGGAAGTTTTTGAGCAGCTAAACGAAGTGCTTCCTTAGCAACTTCATAAGGAACTCCATCAGCTTCGAACATAATACGACCTGGTCTAACAACTGCCACCCAGTGACTAGGAGCTCCCTTACCTTTACCCATACGAACCTCTGCAGGCTTCGATGTGATCGGTTTGTCAGGGAAGATACGAATCCACACCTTACCTTCACGTTTCATGAATCGCGTTACCGCGATACGAGACGCTTCGATCTGGCGTGATGTAATCCATCCTGGCTCCAATGTTTTTAGTCCAAAAGATCCGAATGCAATTGTAGCTCCGCGTTGTGCTTCACCACGATTACGACCTTTTTGAACTCTTCTAAATTTGGTTCTCTTTGGAGATAACATCTTCTGAAAATTTTAAATGTGTTTTTACTTCTTTTTACGGTTTCCGCCTTTTCCAGCCGGACGACGATTGCCTCTATCACGGTCTCCGGATGGCGCACCACCTTTCGCTCCCTGAGCAGCCATTCCAACATTTGGAGAAAGATCACGACGACCGTAAACTTCACCTTTGCAGATCCATACTTTGATCCCGATCAAACCGTAAGTAGTTAATGCCTCTCCTACTGCATAATCGATATCAGCTCTGAACGTATGTAACGGAGTACGTCCATCTTTGTACATCTCTGAACGAGCCATTTCAGCTCCATTCAAACGACCTGAAATTTTCACTTTGATCCCTTCAGCACCCATTCGCATGGTTGAACCGATAGACATCTTGATTGCGCGACGAAATGAAATACGAGCTTCAATTTGACGAGCGATTCCATCAGCTACCAAGCGAGCATCCAATTCCGGACGTTTCACTTCGAAAATGTTGATCTGAATCTCTTTTTTCGTCAATTTTTTTAACTCCTCTTTCAATTTGTCTACTTCTTGACCACCTTTACCGATAATCACTCCCGGACGAGCCGTGTTGATTGTTACAGTAACGAGCTTGAGGGTGCGCTCGATGATGATTTTCGAAATACTTGCTCTGGATAAACGGGCGTGTAAATACTTACGGATTTTATCATCTTCAATGATCTTATCTTTGTAATTATCTCCACCGTACCAGTTAGACTCCCATCCGTGGATGAAACCTAATCTATTTCCAATTGGATTTGTTTTTTGTCCCATTTTCCTTCAATTATTTTGAACCATCGACAACGATAGTCACGTGGTTTGATCTTTTACGAACTCGGTAAGCTCTACCTTGAGGAGCAGTTTGAATACGTTTCAACATTCCTGCGCTACCTACTTCGATAGATTTCACCACTAATTTTTCATCCTCAATGCTCTTACCCTCGTTTTTAGCTTCCCAGTTAGCAATTGCTGAACGCAATAACTTGGATAAACTTAACGATGCGTCTTTCGCATTGTGTTGCAATATGTTTAGAGCTTTATTTACTTCAACTCCTCTTACAAGATCTGCAACCAATCTCATCTTACGAGGAGAAATCGGAGAATTATTCAACTTAGCAAAAGCTATTGACTTATTCTCTTCCTTAATTTGATCAGCTCTTAATTTCTTTCTAGCGCCCATGTCACTTGAATTTTAAACTATCTTTTTTTATCCTTTTTGTTAGCACCATGACCACGGAAGTTACGAGTTGGAGAAAACTCCCCTAACTTGTGTCCAACCATGTTCTCTGTTGCAAACACAGGAATAAACTTATTCCCGTTATGCACTGCAAACGTCAACCCAACCATGTCAGGAGTGATTGTAGAAGCGCGCGACCATGTTTTGATAACTGCTTTGCTTCCGCTTTCTTGTGCTGCGTCCACTCTTTTTGTCAACTTATAGTGTACAAAAGGTGGTTTTTTCAACGAACGACTCATACCTTATTTCTTTCTTCTCTCGATGATAAACTTATCTGAATACTTCTTTTTCGAACGCGTTTTGTATCCCTTAGCAGGCATACCATTACGTGAACGAGGGTGACCACCGGCGTTACGCCCTTCACCACCACCCATCGGGTGATCTACCGGGTTCATCACAACACCACGTACACGTGGACGACGACCCAGCCAGCGTGAGCGACCAGCTTTACCAGAAACTACTAATGAATGTTCTCCATTCGATACAGCACCCATAGTTGCCATACAAGTAGTCAAAATCATACGAGTCTCACCAGAAGGCAATTTGATAATCGCAAAGCGACCGTCACGAGCGTTCAATTGAGCATATGTTCCTGCTCCACGAGCAATTGCTCCACCTTTTCCAGGCTGCAACTCAATGTTATGGATCACAGATCCAAGAGGAACATCGGATAAAAATAATGCGTTTCCAACATTTGGAGTGGCACCTGCACCTGAAACGATTGTATCACCAACTTTCAATCCTTCTGGAGCAACGATGTAACGTTTCTCTCCATCCACATAATAAAGCAACGCGATACGCGCAGTTCTGTTTGGATCATATTCAATTGTCTTTACTACCGCTGGCACTCCGTGCTTGTCGCGTTTAAAGTCAATGATACGATACTTTTGCTTGTGTCCACCACCGATGTAACGCATGGTCATACGACCATCATTGTTACGACCACCAGACTTGCTTTTCTTCGCAACTAAGCTCTTTTCAGGAACGTTCGTTGTTACTTCAGCATACGTACTGTTGATCTTGTGTCTTTGCCCTGGAGTAATAGGCTGAAATTTTCTAAGACTCATCAGTTTTTACTTAAAAATTATTAAACAAATCAATCGTTTCTCCTGCAGCAACGGTTACGATGGCTTTTTTCCATACGCGACTCTTTTGCTCAACGACACCTCTATTCGTAAATTTCGTAGAGGGTTTTCCACCGCCATAAGTGAGTGTGCGTACATTCACAACGTGAACTCCGTACATCTTTTCGACAGCGCTTTTAATTTCCAATTTATTCGCCTTGCGATCAACTTCGAAAGCAAAACTACCTCTGTCATTAGCGGCAGTTGCTTTTTCTGTTATAATTGGCTTTTTGATAATAGTACTCATCATCAATTAATTTAGAATCTTTTCGATTACTTCGATTGAACTTTCTGTTAATACAACTTTCTTCGCATTCAACACATCATATGTGTTAACCGAATCAGCAGATACAACCTTAACGCGTTGTAGGTTACGTGAAGACAAGTAAACATTGTCATTACCCGCTCCAACGATCATCAACACCTTCTCGTTTAACAAGTTCAAGTTCGATAACATCGATTTGAATTCTGCTGTTTTTGGTGTTGTAAGAGCTACATCCTCCACTACTAAAATTGAATCCAGTTTTGCTTTGTATGCGAAAGCAGATTTACGTGCCAAACGCTTTAACTTGATATTCAATTTGAAGTGGTAGTTACGTGGGCGTGGTCCGAAAATACGTCCACCTCCTACACGAGTACCAGATTTAACACTACCAGCACGAGCACCACCCGTACCTTTTTGTTTTTTAATCTTTCTGGTAGATCCAGATATCTCAGCTCTTTCTTTAGACTTGTGAGTTCCCTGACGACGATTTGCCAGGTGTTGCTTCACATCTAAATAAATTGCGTGATCATTTGGTTCTATTCCAAAAATTCCGTCAGACAAGGTTACCTTTTTGGAAGTAGCCTTTCCTTTGCTATCAATTACTTTTACTTCCATTATTTCTGAATTGTTACGGTTGAACCTTTAGGTCCTGGAATAGAACCCTTAACTACGATTAAATTTTTGTCAGCCAAAATTCGCAATACCTCTAAGTTCTCCACTGTTACGCGTTTGTTACCCATTTGTCCAGCCATACGCATTCCTTTGAATACACGTGCAGGATATGAACAAGCACCAATTGAACCCGGAGCACGCAAACGGTTATGCTGACCGTGAGTCGATTGTCCAACACCACCAAAATTGTGACGTTTAACAACTCCTTGAAAACCTTTTCCTTTAGATGTTCCAGCTACTCCAACAAATTCTCCTTCTTCGAAGATTGTCGCATCTACTACATCTCCAAGATTAAGTCCGTCAAAACCTTTAAACTCTACCAATTTTGATTTTGGTGTTGTTTTAGCTTTTTTGAAATGACCTTTCAATGCGTTCGGAGTGTTTCTTTCTTTACGCTCTCCGAATCCCAATTGAATTGCCTCGTACCCATCTCGATCTTGTGTCTTAACCTGAGTTACTACACAAGGACCAGCTTCTATTACTGTGCATGGTGTTGCCTTACCCTCGGCACTGTAGACGCTAGTCATTCCGATTTTTTTACCAATAATTCCAGGCATACTTTACTAATTATAAATTATAAATTATTAAAGTGATGGTATCCGCAGTGTCCCGATAGGATTATCGGGACTACTGCCGGGTCATCACACTTTAATTTCTACATCAACTCCTGAAGGAAGTTCTAATCTCATCAACGCATCAACAGTTTTAGAAGAAGAACTGTAGATGTCCAACAAACGCTTATAAGAACACAATTCGAACTGCTCACGCGCTTTTTTGTTAACGTGTGGAGAACGTAATACAGTGTAAATACGTTTGTGAGTTGGAAGTGGAATTGGACCACTAACTACTGCTCCTGTTGCTTTAACCGTTTTAACGATTTTTTCCGCCGATTTGTCAACCAAGTTATGGTCGTACGACTTTAATTTAATTCTAATTTTCTGGCTCATTACTCGTTTGTATTAAGCGGATACTTTTCCGTTAATTTTTGCAATCACTTCTTCTGCTACGTTCTTAGGCGCTTCTGCATAATGCGAAAACTCCATTGAAGACGTTGCACGACCTGATGATAACGTACGCAATTGCGTTACATATCCAAACATTTCAGACAAAGGAACGTCAGCTTTAACAACTTTTCCTCCTGCTTTGTCATCCATACCCTTCATCATACCACGGCGACGGTTCAAGTCACCTACAATATCTCCCATGTTTTCTTCCGGACAAATCACTTCTAACTTCATGATTGGCTCCAACAAGATTGGTTTACAGTTTTTCAATGCATGACGGTAAGCCATTTTCGCTGCCATCTCGAACGACAATGAATCTGAATCGACAGCGTGGAATGAACCATCAATCAATTCTACTCTCATCGCTTCAACAGGGAAACCAGCTAAAACTCCGTTTTTCATAGATTCTTTGAAACCTTTCTCTACAGAAGGAATAAATTCACGAGGAATGTTACCACCTTTGATCGAGTTAACGAATTCCAATCCTGTTTTTTCCGCATCTGTCTGTGGAGAAATCTTAACCAAAATGTCCGCGAATTTACCACGTCCACCAGATTGTTTCTTATACTGCTCACGGTGTTCAACTCCAACAGTAATATCCTCACGGTATGTTACCTGAGGTGCTCCCTGGTTTACTTCAACCTTGAACTCACGTCTCAAACGGTCTACGATAATATCCAAGTGCAACTCACCCATTCCTGAGATAATTGTCTGTCCTGATTCTTCGTCTGTGTTCACACGGAACGTCGGATCCTCTTCAGCCAATTTATTCAATCCATTTGATAAACGGTCAGCATCTGCCTGAGTTTTAGGCTCAATTGCAATACCGATAACCGGCTCAGGGAAGTTCATTGATTCCAAAATAATCGGATGACCTTCAGCACACAATGTATCTCCTGTGCGAATGTCTTTAAATCCAACTACTGCACCAATATCTCCTGCACCTAGCTCATCAATCTGATTTTGCTTGTTTGCGTGCATTTGGAAGATACGTGAGATACGCTCTTTATTGTTCGAACGTGTATTGTAAACGTATGATCCTGCAGGTAATTTTCCAGAATAAGCACGGATGAAACACAAACGACCTACGAATGGGTCAGTTGCAATTTTAAATGCCAATGCTGCAAATGGAGCATCGTAAGACGGTAAACGCTCTTCTTCTTCATCTGTTTTCGGATTGATCCCAACAATAGAACCGTTATCCAATGGAGAAGGAAGAATTTCCATTACCATATCCAACATTGCCTGTACACCTTTGTTTTTGAAAGATGAACCACACATCATCGGAACTACTTTCCCGGAGATCGTAGCTGCACGTAATGCATTCAAAATCTCTCTTTCAGTTAATGAATTCTCATCTTCGAAGAATTTCTCCATCAAAGTTTCATCAAATTCAGCAACTGCTTCTAATAATTCGCTTCTTAAACGTCTTGCTTCGTCAACGATATCTGCTGGAATTTCAACTTCCTGGAAAGTCATTCCCATATCGTGCTCGTTCCACTCAATTCCTTTAAAATTGATTAAGTCAACAACTCCTCTGAAGTTATCTTCGTCACCAATATTAATTTGTAATGGTAAAGCATGGCTACCCAACATTTCTTTAACCTGTGCACACACGTTTAAGAAATCAGCTCCCTGACGGTCCATTTTGTTAACGAATCCGATACGGGGAACATTGTAGTTGTTCGCCAAACGCCAGTTTGTTTCAGATTGAGGCTCAACACCGTCAACTGCCGAGAACAAGAATACCAAACCATCCAATACACGTAACGAACGATTCACCTCAACTGTAAAGTCAACGTGTCCCGGTGTGTCAATGATATTGATGTGGTAATTATCTCCTCTGTATTTCCAATTTACTGTTGTTGCAGCAGAAGTAATGGTAATACCACGCTCTTGCTCTTGCTCCATCCAGTCCATTGTAGCTCCACCGTCGTGAACCTCACCAATCTTGTGGTTTACACCAGAATAGTAAAGAATACGCTCGGTAGTGGTTGTCTTCCCAGCATCAATGTGAGCTGCGATACCAATATTTCTTGTGTATTTAAGATCTCTTGCCATTTCTTAGAATCTAAAATGTGAAAATGCTTTATTCGCTTCAGCCATTCTTAAAGTATCTTCTTTCTTTTTGAAAGCAGCACCTTCTTCTTTTGAAGCAGCAATAATTTCAGAGGCTAATTTACCAGCCATAGATTTCTCATTACGTTTACGAGCGTAACCAATCAACCATTTCATAGCTAATGATTGTTTACGTCCTTCACGAACAGGAGTAGGGATTTGGAAAGTAGCTCCACCAACACGACGAGAACGAACCTCCACAGATGGAGTTACATTATCTAATGCTTTTTTGAATACTTCTAATCCTTCTTGATCTTCTAATTTCTTATCTACGATCTCTAAAGCATCGTAGAAAATTTTAAATGCCAAATTCTTCTTACCAGAATACATTAAGTTGTTGACGAACTTTGTTACTACAACGTCATTAAACTTTGGATCTGGGAGTATGGCTATCTTTTTCGCTTTTCTTCTTCTCATCTCTTCAAAGTTTTATTATTTCTTAGCAGCTTTTGGACGTTTTGTTCCGTACTTAGAACGACGTTGTGAACGGCCTTCAACACCCGCAGTATCTTCCGCACCGCGAACGATGTGGTAACGAACCCCTGGTAAATCTTTAACCCTTCCACCACGCACAAGAACCAAAGAGTGTTCTTGCAAGTTGTGACCTTCTCCTCCGATATAGGCATTCACCTCTTTACCATTGGTAAGACGAACACGCGCTACTTTTCTCATAGCTGAGTTCGGCTTTTTAGGTGTAGTGGTGTACACACGTACACATACTCCTTTGCGCTGCGGGCAAGAGTCCAAAGCCGCTGACTTTGACTTCTTTACTACCGCAGTCCTTCCCTTTCGCACTAACTGTTGTATAGTTGGCATACAGTACTCAAATTTTGATAATTAATAAATATAGTTTTCCCCAAAGAACACACTTTGAGGGGTGCAAAGATAGATAGAAATTCTTAGGATGCAAACGAATTGCTAAAAAAGTGCTGTTTTTGAACAAATTAATGTTGATGAATTTATCCAGGGAAAACATTAAATGAAAAAAGCGACCCGAAAGCCGCTTTTAATTTATAGAACAAATTTAATCAATTATCTTCCCGAAAGTTGAATGCGTTTAATACGATGTTCCCCCTTCGAATTTTCAATTTTCAAATAATACGTTCCTTGCGGCAATTCTGTTAAATCGATTTCTTTCAAAGTAAGATCTGTATCAAATTCTTTCAAAGTTGATCCCAGCAAATTCATTACTTGGATAGTCTTTAACGGAATAGCTGACAACAATTCGACCTTTCCGGAAGAAGGATTTGGAAAAATACTGACGGGATTCAACGCAGATTCCTTTAATCCTAAATAATACTCACAAGCTTCATTCGTTGGGTTGTAATACAAACTGTCATCTTCAAAACAGATAAATGTGATCTGGTCTATATCGAGAATCGTCATACTATCACACACTCTGGTTAATGGAAACAAGTATCTCTGAGTTGGTCCGAAACGCGTATTTATGTTCCCATAAAAATATTCATACGCATCCATTGTATAATTCACCTGTAATTCGTTATACATATTACCTCCCAGATTGACACTTCCTACAGATTCCACATCACAGTATGAAGTATCGTTACAGCCAAAAGGAGCGTTTCCGGTAGATAAAATCCAAGAATCCCCTGTCTGAGCTGAAAAATTATACAACACTTGAAATTCATTATTGTACCAGCGATAAACCGTGTCATTGGAATAATAAACGATTCCGGATATATAATCTGAAATATATTCAGCTAGTTCCCATTGTGCATTGATTGGTTCAAAAGCATGTTTAACAGATTTCAACTTGGTGCAAACTTTATTCTGAATCAATGTATCACCGTCGTCCCACACTTTAATATAGCCGGATCCAGGCATACTAAAATTAAAATATTTATAGTGCCAAACAGCATTCCCATGGATCCAGTTGGATTGTGCCAACGAAGACAAACTGACCAATGCAAAAATGAATAGTAAACTTTTTTTCATGTGGATGATTTATGAGGTTAATACCTCATAGATACGGGTTGTCAAAAAGGTTGGAATTAAACCTGGTAACAAACCGCATTGATATTCATACCTGCTCCGACGGAAGCAAACAAAACAATATCTCCCGCTGTAATTTTATACCCGTTCATCTCTTCCCGTTTCACCATACTTAATAAGGTAGGAATGGTTGCCACCGAACTGTTTCCAAGCTTATGAATATTCATCGGCATAAGGTGTTCCGGCATTTCCTGGATGTCATAAAGTTTGAATAGTTCCCGGACAATCGCTTCGTCGAGCTTTTCGTTTGCCTGGTGAATGAATATTTTCTTTACATCCCGGATGGATACACCTGCTTTATCTAAACAATCTTTCATGGCAACGGGCACATTTTTGATCGCGTATTCATATACTTTACGTCCCTTCATTTTCACGTAGCGAATCCGTGGGTCCGATTCGGGGAAATTGGATTTGCCCAAATTCAGATAAGTTACCTCATCTTCGCAGTGACTTTGGGCACTAAAGGAAAGTATCCCGGAGTCGGAATCCTGCTGCTCGAGAATGGTTGCCCCTGCTCCGTCCGAAAAGATCATGCTGTCCCGGTCATGCTGATCCAATACACGGCTCAATGCTTCCGCACCGATCACCAAACATTTCTTTGCCATTCCTGCCTGGATAAATGCGTGTGCCTGGATTAAGCCCTGCAACCAGCCTGGGCAACCGAAGATCAGGTCGTACGCCACACAGTTGGGGTTTTTGATCCCAAGACTATGCTTTACCCGTGATGCAATGGATGGGATCATATCCGTTTGAATGGTGTGTTTAATAACATCACCAAAATTATGAGCTACTATGATCTGGTCGATCGTTTCCCGGTCACAATTCACATCCCGGATTGCATCCTCAGCTGCGATCGTTGCCATATCAGAACAGTTCAGATCAGCAGTGGCATATCTTCTTTCTTCGATACCGGTAATGGTTTCGAATTTCTTTGCAATAACCTCGGGTCTTAATGGAATAGCTTCCTGGTGCTCATCATAAAATTTATGAAGTGCAAAATCACTGTTTGTTTTAACTACTGTAGGAATGTATCGTCCGATACCTGTAATTACACTTTTCATGCTTAATACTTAAAACTTAAAGGTTTAACTAAATAATTACAGAAGCTTCCGGGGTTTTATTTTTCCGCTCAGAAGTGGGGCGCTATACCAAAGGTAAGAACAATTTAATTGGATGAAATTTTTTTTAATCTTTTTTATGGAAGGTTTCCGGAGGGAAATAATCCGTTAATCGGATCGTTCGAAAATATTTATTTGTGAATACCTCAGACCAGTAGAACCCAACCATCTGAATATCATTTGATAAACTGTTTCAATTTACAAAGTCAAGAAATCATTCTTTCTTTTGACGAATGCGAATTCCTGACAGCAACTTATTTCACAAAACGAATAGTTCCCTTTCTCCCTGAGAAATCTGTCAGGTGTAAAAAATAAATTCCTTTCTGAAGATTGCTCACATCAATAACAGTCCCATTTTCAAGAGTCACTTCCCCCACCGTTTTTCCGTCTGAAGTCGTTACTAAAAACGATTGAATGGATTCAACTCCCCGGATTGTAAGTTTATCGTTAACCGGATTAGGATAAATTTCAATTGATAACTGCTGATAATCTCCCAGTCCTAAAAAGAAATCAGGAAATTGGCCACATTCAATACCGTTGTGAACTACATAAAATAACTCATACAAAATAGTGAATTCTGTGGGATCTCCGGGACGTTGCTTCCCCCCATAAGGACCACCCGCATGTGAATAAGCATAGTAATCAGAAATCAGTGACTCAAGGTCGCAAGAATCTATATTGTCAGGATGCATTCCAAAATGATATGCCTGTCCGGAATTATTGAAACACCATGGAGAAGGAATTAGGGTATCAAGTGACAGATAGCATTCATTCGTGTCTGCGTCCCAAAAATGGGTAGCAGTATTTCCAAAAACATGATCCCAAATTTCAGGTGAAAACGGGGTGTTTAAATCCGTGTGTATAAACGTAAACGTGTCTATCGAATAACTTGGGGGCGTGCCTCCACCGGATCCGTTCGGTAATGCCGGAATATAAGATTGTCTTTGAGCTGAATAAGTAACCGAATCACCTGTAACTGAAAGTTGTTTGGTCAAAATATGAAACATTTGATAACCTGATATAATTGGCGATTGTATGCCACTAGAAGGAGCATTAGATTTTCTAACTACTCCGTAATAATTCCCCACAGAAAAATCATACACTTCACTGCGCATCAATTGCGAAAAGCTGATGGAAGAAAACAAGAGAATGGAACTAAGTAAAAGATTTTTCATGGCAACAATTTGATTGATTGATTGATCGAATATATACTTTTCTTTTCAAAGAAGAAAATCCGCTTCACCTCTAATTCATCCTGAATCATCAGTGAGAATAAGGGTTCATGTTGAAATCAATCAAATAATGTAATTTTATCACATGAAACTTCTCCTCTTTTTCCTCTTATTGATTCCGGGAACGGTCGGATTCGCGCAACTTTACAGAGATTCGACTCAAGCTGTTGAACTTCGCGTCAGGGATCTGGTGAGCCGGATGACGACTGAAGAAAAATTCTGGCAGGTATTCATGATTCCCTCGGACGGAGATACTACCGGTGGGAAATTAAAACACGGGATCTTCGGTCTGCAGGTCAGTGCCGGGTCAAAAGGCGATGCAGGCGGACAACTCCTCTCTTACAATACGACTGAAGATGCTGTTATTCTCGCCAAAAAAATCAATGAGCTGCAAAACTATTTCGTTACCAGGACCCGTTTGGGAATTCCCATAATCCCTTTTGACGAGGCATTACACGGATTGGTAAGACATGGTGCGACGGCTTTTCCACAGGCTATCGGTTTAGCCGCAAGCTGGGACACTTTACTTATTCGCCGGGTTGCAACACAAATCGCAACTGAATGCAAAATCCGTGGGATCCGGCAAATCCTTTCACCTGTTGTAAACCTGGCAACAGATGTTCGCTGGGGAAGAACGGAGGAGACTTACGGAGAAGATCCGTTTTTAAGCACTGAGATCGGACTGGCTTTTATCCGCTCGTTCGAACAGCTTGGAATTATTACAACTCCCAAACACTTCGTTGCAAATGTGGGCGAAGGTGGTCGCGACAGTTATCCAATCCATCTGAGCGAATGGTACCTGGAGCAAAGTCATTTTATCCCCTTCAAAAAGTTGATAAAGGAAGGTGGTGCCCGTTCGATTATGACGGCATATAACTCACTTAATGGAACGGCTTGTTCGGCAAACGATTGGCTGCTGAATCAAAAACTCAAAAAAGAATGGGGATTTAAGGGCTTTGTGATTTCTGATGCAAACGCAGTTGGTGGTGAAGTTGTTTTACATCAAACTGCCGCCGACTATGCAATGAGCGGAAAACATGCACTCGAAGGTGGTTTGGATGTCATTTTCCAAACAGACTATAATCATGCAGCACTTTTCTATCCTGCTTTCGAATCGGGGCAGGTTGATACCAACCGCCTGAACGATGCGGTTTCGCGGGTATTACGTGCGAAATTTGAATTGGGATTGTTTGAAAATCCATATATCGCCATTCCTGTATCATTGGATTCTGTTTCTTCTCAGGGGAAAAGAATTGCCCAAATGGCAGCAGAAAAATCCTTTGTTTTATTAAAGAACGAAAAACAGGTCTTGCCCCTGAATTCATCTGTCCGCACAATAGCACTTTTCGGATCGGATGCAAGCCATGTCAGATTAGGTGGATACAGCGGGCCGGGGAATAAACCGGTAAGTATCCTGGACGGACTAAAACAAACCTTTGGAGATTCCATTCACATAAACTACCGGGAACTGGTAAGTTATTCCGATACATTGTATTTTCCCGTTGCCAACAATTACCTCGAAAACAATGGGAAAAGCGGTTTGGCCGGAACCTATTTCAACAACGTCGATCTTTCGGGTGAACCTCTTGTAAGCAGAACCGATTTGGAGGTAGATTTCAATTGGACATTGTATGGTCCTTCCAATGAATTGGATAATCACTTCTACTCTGCAAAATGGGAAGGAAACCTGCTGGCGCCTCAAACGGGAAAGATTGAAATCGGACTGGAAGGAAATGACGGGTACCGGCTTTATCTCAATAACGAGTTATTTATCGACCGCTGGGAAAAAGTCAGCTATCATAAAGATTTGGTTCCGTTCAACTTCAAAAAAGACACTCGTTATCCCATCCGGATTGAATTCAAAGAGCCGAAAGGAAACGGTAAAATTCGCCTGATCTGGAATTACGGATCGAACGATTCGTTTGATTCGGAACTTAAAAATGCTGTCAAAATAGCCGGGAAATCAGATTTGGCAGTAATTGTTGCCGGTATTCATGAAGGAGAGTTCCAGGATCGCGCTTCTTTGCGTTTACCCGGGAACCAGGAACGTTTGATCCGGGAATTGCATAAAACAGGAAAACCGGTAGTTGTTTTACTGGTTGGTGGAAGTGCAATAACAATGAATGAATGGATCAATGATGCAGATGCCATTGTAAGCATTTGGTATCCTGGCGAAGCAGGTGGACCTGCAGTGGCGAATTTACTTACGGGAAAGATTAATCCTGCCGGACGTTTACCGGTCACCTTCCCCGTTTCTGAAGCTCAGCTCCCGCTTACTTACAATCATTTGCCAACCGGAAGGAGTGATGATTATTACAACTTGAGTGGTGAACCGTTTTTTCCCTTCGGATTCGGTTTAAGTTATACGCAATTCACATACGCTGATTTGAAATTGGATAAACAACAGATCGCAAAAAATGAATCCGCGAGCCTCTCTTTCACCTTAACGAATACGGGAAAAAGATCCGGTGAAGAAGTCGTTCAATTGTACCTGAAAACCAAATTGAGCAAACAAGCCCAAGCTGTCATCGCATTAAAAGGTTTCCAGCGCATCCTGCTAAACTCCGGAGAAAGCAAGCAAGTAACCTTCACGTTGACTCCCGAACTTTTCACTCATGTTTCTGCTGATCTGAAAGAATTGATTGAATCAGGTGATTATGAACTGCTTATCGGTTCTTCTTCCAAAGACCTGAAACTGAGAACAGTTTTAACTATTCGGTAGCCTGCTCAAATTTGAACACCCAAACCGGGTTATTCTTGTTTGCTTGAATCCATTTTTGTGGTAAAGTCAATTCTACTTCCTGATCTATAATTTTATACGGAATAACTTCTCCTGTTGGAACAAAAATCATCTTGGAACCTTTTTTAGGGAGATTGATTATCCAGCTTACTTTCCCGGGATTTAAATCTGATGGAATGAATAAATAAGCCGTTTTCTCGTCTTTGGACTGGGTGAAAAACACTTTCTCATCCTGGTAATGATACATACTGCGCGTTTCATAAATTGCAGTACCGTTTACATCCAGCCACTTCCCTATTTCCAACAACTTTTCTTCCACCTCGGGAGGAAATGTTCCATCCGGTTTCGGACCTACTCCCAATAATAAATTTCCGCCCTTGGCAACTACTTCAACTAACGTGCGAATCACCCGGTCCGAAGATTTCCAATTGTTATTCGGTACATACCCCCAATCGTTCCCCAATGGCATACAGGTTTCCCACGGATTCTCAATTCGCTTTTCGGGGATCGTGTGTTCAGGAGTTTGGTAATTTTCAAAAGGCCCCTGAACTGTTCTGTCTACCACGATCAATCCAGGTTGATTTGAACGGGCCATGTTTGCAATTTTAGCGATATCCAATTCCTGGTTCCACTGCGGGATTGGCGCTCCCCACATCAACACCTCTTCATCAATGGTATTCATCGGTCTTACCCAGCCGCCATCCAACCATAAAATATCTACACCTCCGTAACCGGTCGCAATCTCCTGGATCTGTCTGAATGTATAATCCTGGAATTGCTGCCAGCGCCAGGGGTGTTTTCGCGTGTCGTAATTGTTGTTCCGATTCGGAGTTGCATACAAAGGCCACCAATAATTTTCATTGTGCCAGTCGGGCTTGGAAAAATACGCCCCGATCATAAATCCCTGGTCCCTGTAAGCTGAGAAAACGTGCTTCAATACATCAGCTTTCGGATTGGAAGCAAATGGTCCGTCCGAAATTTTAAAGTCCGTTTGCTTGGTATCGAACATGCAAAAACCATCGTGGTGTTTCGTTGTAAAAACCAGGTACCTCATTCCAGCTTTGCGCGAAATATCAGCCCATCTTTCAGGATTGAAGCGCACAGGGTTCAACGAATCTTTCAATCCGAAATACCAACGCTTGTAATCTTCGTAATTGGAAGTTGAATCTCGCGTAATCCAGTCTTCGGAACAGATAGACCACGATTCAATAATTCCGGGTACTGCATACAATCCCCAATGAATAATAATTCCGAATTTCTTATCCTGCCATTGATCCAGTTTTTGAAGCACCAAGGGATCAGAAGGCTTTTGATAATCGTTTGAAATGGGATGAATCCCTTCAACTTGTCCCCATGTACTCAAGGTTGTCAAACAAGTTATTCCAATAGCAAGACGCTTCTTTAAATTCATCATCCGTTTCTTTAATCCTGCCAAAAGTAAAAATAGAAACGAAATCACCACTACGAAGATCCATAATACCGCATAAATCAATCGCAAGTTCGCTGCGGCTGATCAATATTCCTTGTTTTTAAGTAAAAGCCAATAGTCCGCCGCGGCGGACGAAGACTGAGGCTCTGGCTCACTCGATCCGAAGCGATCATTTGTTTGATCTGCTTTGGTCAAGACTGAATAGCCGAGGGACATAACATAGTTGTAGCATAGGCACCCCACTTTTCACGCATGATTGAAGCATGATTGAAGTATAAATAAAGCATAGATGAAGCATAGATGAAGCATAGATATAGCGACGTTTGTATATTTATTTAACAATGACCAGGCGTATTTAACTTCAATTAATCGTAATTAACTATTGCATATTCACTAATAACTGCTGCCTGTTTAAACTTTTAAGGAAATTACACCTCCGATATTCTAGTTTAAAAGCTTCAATGTTCTAACTTTGTAAACATGAATTATTTGGACGGATTAAACGAAAGTCAACGCATTGCAGTAGAGAACTTTGAAGGACCAACGATGGTGATCGCCGGAGCGGGATCCGGAAAAACAAGGGTACTTACCATGCGGATCGCTTTTATGATTGATCACGGAATTGATCCCTTCAATATTTTAGCGCTTACTTTCACCAATAAAGCTGCAAAAGAAATGACCGAACGAATCGGTTCAATTATCGGATCCAGCGAGGCGAAAAATATTACAATGGGTACCTTTCACTCGGTTTTTGCACGCATTCTCAGAATTAATGCAGACCGCTTGGGTTATCCTCAAAACTTTACTATTTACGATACTCAGGATACGAAAAGCTTACTGAAGGATATTATCAAGGAACTCAACCTGGATGATAAGATTTATAAACCAAGTATGGTTTACGGACGCATCTCGGCAGCAAAGAACAATTTGCTCTCTGCAGATGATTACGCTCAGAATCCGGAGATAATGGAAGAAGACAAGATCAGTCAGCGCCCGGATCTTGCCCGGATCTATAAAGCATATGCCGTCAGATGTTTCAAAGCCGGGGCAATGGATTTTGATGATTTGTTGTACCAAACAAATGTGCTTCTGCGCGATTTCCCGGATGTTCTTTCCTATTACCAGCATAAATTCAAATACATTCTGGTGGATGAGTACCAGGACACCAATTACGCCCAGTATTTGATTGTAAAGAAATTGGCAGCTGTTTATGAAAATATCTGTGTGGTTGGGGATGATGCTCAAAGTATCTACTCATTCCGTGGAGCGAATATTCAAAACATCCTGAATTTCAGAAACGATTACCCGGATTATCATTTATATAAACTGGAGCAAAATTACCGCAGTACTCAAAACATTGTGGATGCCGCAAACAGTGTTATTTCGAAGAATAAAGACCAGATCAAAAAAAGTGTCTGGACAAATAATGATAAGGGAAACCTGATTCGCGTAGTTCGCGCAATGACGGATAATGAGGAGGGTAGAATTATTGCAAATAAGATCTTTGATGTCAAGCATCAGGAGAGCGGGGATTGGACAGATTTTGCTATTCTTTACAGAACCAACCGTCAATCCCGTGCATTCGAGGAAGCACTTCGAAAGATGAATATTCCTTACAAGATTTACGGCGGACTTTCATTTTATCAGCGCAAAGAGATCAAAGATATCTTAGCATACTTCCGCCTAACCGCCAACCAAAAAGATGAAGAAGCTCTTAAACGTGTGATCAATTATCCGAAACGCGGAATCGGAAAAACTTCCTGGGAGAATATCATTATTGCAGCAAATCATCACGATGTGGCCATTTGGGATGTTATTTCTGAATTTGGTAAATACCCGGTTTCCATTCCGGCAGCCACAAAACAAAAGATCTCCGAGTTTGTGATCATGATTCAAAGTTTCACAGCGCAATTAAATTCTCAAAATGCATATCAGTTGGCTCAGACAATTGCAAAAAGTTCGGGGATTTTGAAAGAGCTCTATTCTGAAAAAGACAAAGGTCCGGAAGAGGTTGAACGTTACCAGAACATCGAAGAATTATTGGCAGCGATCAAAGAATTCACAGTTCAAAGAGGAGAAGACGATCCCGCTACTTTAGCGGATTTCATGATTGACGTTGCACTCCTGACAGATGCTGATAATGAAAAAGAAGAGGACAAAAACAAAATAAGCCTGATGACTATTCACTCCAGTAAAGGTTTGGAGTTTAAACATGTCTACCTGGTTGGTTTGGAAGAGAATCTATTCCCCTCTCAACTTTCTATTAATTCAAGAACGGAACTGGAAGAAGAAAGACGCTTATTTTACGTAGCTGTTACGAGAGCAGAAAAGAACTGCACGATCTCTTATGCAGCATCCCGTTTTCAGTGGGGGAATTTAATTTCCTCCGAACCTAGTAGGTTCATTTCGGAAATCGATCCTGATTATTTAAGCTTTGAAACCGCTTATGGTGCCTCTCAAGGCGGAGGACGGTCTTTAAATTCCGGTCGAGGTGGTTTTGACAAACCTTTCACCGGGGGACTAAACCGTATGCCGGGATCAACAAGCACTCAAACAACAGCCCCAAGAGGTTTGAAAAGTATGTCGGAATTAAATTCAAAATCCGGCACCGGAGATACCAACATTGATATCAAAGTAGGTTACAATGTAGAGCATGAACGATTCGGAAAAGGAAAGGTAACGAAATTGGAAGGAAGCGGCGTAGACCGAAAAGCAACGATCTTCTTCCCTCACGCAGGAGCCAAAACCTTGCTGTTGAAATTTGCCAAACTTACTATTCTGGATATAGAATAAAAAAAGGTATTTGCTAACCAAATACCTTTCAATCATTTTCCTTATCTGAATGCTTACCAGTAAAACATTCCGGTAATTATTCGATCACCGTATGGCTGACCTTTCAGTTTCTCTGTCAAATCAGCAATCAATTCTGCCTGGGTATATTGCTTTCCTTTTTTCTTCGGTTGTGCGATTTGCTCTGCAGTTGGGGTAATTACATCTACTTTTTTTGCAAAATAAACAATACTTCCGTCTTCAGTTGCCAATCCAAGAACTGCTCCGGGTAAACCCTGAATATTCTCAGGTCCCACCGTTGCAATAATATCTGTTGTATACCATGCATAAATGCGGGTTGTATCATCCTTTTGCCAAATCACACGGGTACATTCGTAACCGGCAATCTTACGTGTTTTGTCTGTAATTTTCCAGGTATGCTTCAGCAAACTGTCACCAACAGTCATTGAATTCCCCATCATATCCATGTATACAAAACGCTGCCCTTTATTGAACTGATTGTATACCGTATTCTTCATTGTTAGCCAACTTTGAGGATCCGGTTGATCTGGCACAACATAAGAAAACAAAGACGACGAATCATTGAAGTACAAAGTAAATTCTTCTATTTTAATTTTGTTTTTTTCACCGATGAATTGTCTCATTCGCTCATCTTCAAAGATTTTCCAAACATTCGTTCTTCGCTCGTAAGTAATTTTACCTTCCCGCACAAGTTGTGTCTGAGCTTGGATCGATCCTCCCAGAAATAGGAATCCCAAAAGGATCAACGTTCTAATTCCAGCCATCGAAATCATTTTCTTTTGTTTTAAAATTATTAAATCTAAGTGTCATTTTTGCCATGAAATAACGACGAATAATATTTGTTCTCTGATCGACGATCACATTATTGTTAACCGTTCTGTAGTTACTGATATTCTGATTTAAGATATCGTAAGCTTCAATACCAAACAACAGGTTGCCGGTTTTCAGGAATGAACGTTGAATGGAAGCATTCCAGATCACATAATTGATATTATAACCACTTGTTCTACCTGTATTGATATTATAAGTAGCATCTGATTGAATAAACCATCGGTATGGTAAGGTCCAGTCAATTTCCGCTCTGAAATTGTAGGTAGTATATGGCTGGTTAGATTGTGTAG
The DNA here is from genome assembly GCF_029266855.1 of Fluviicola sp. Classification (GTDB taxonomy): domain Bacteria; phylum Bacteroidota; class Bacteroidia; order Flavobacteriales_D; family Crocinitomicaceae; genus Fluviicola. The sequence continues at coordinate 297,032 of NZ_JAQSWB010000003.1, read as the reverse complement.
TTAAAGAGTTGTAAGGTATATTATAATTAATTCCCCCACCGATAACTGCTCTTAATGAATCTCCGTTATAATCCAGATCCAAATCTATTCCAACCCCTGTGTTTCTGGTGTCATTGTCAACCGAATTGATCTGATTCATGGAAGATGTGAAGTTACCGTTTCCATTAACTCTTAAGTTCAAATTCTTTACCCCTTTCATTGGGATTCCGGCTCCTGCCCAATAATAAAGGAAATCGGAAGTCTTCACATTAATTGCCTGAGAGATGGATCCTCCGTTCGGACCGAAGATGGTATTCGTACTAAAGTTGTCCTTAATATGTGAATAGCTGAAACCGGAATACATATAGAAACCACTCAGTCCTTTCCACGTATTGAAGTTACCATTGATACTGTGTGTATAATTCGGTTTTAATGCCGAATTACCGATTTGTATAAAGTTTGGATTCGTATTGTCCAGAACCGGTTGTAACTGATCAATTGAAGGCAGACTTGAATTTGTATTGTATTGGATCATTACACGGGTCGTTTGACTGAACTTATATCTGAATACAACCCGAGGCAAGATATTATTCAAGTCTTGATTGATCAATGAATCTGTAAAGATGTTTCGGTTGTCAATCGAAATTGTTCTGAATCTCGAACCTACAGATACTCTCAATTTTGCATTTTCATAGATTAGGAAGGCTCCAGCTCTGTGTTGTTGTCTGTTGGTTTTAAATTGATTGGAATAAGTTGTATCTACATCAACATATTCTCCATTAATTGGATTCAATGTCGTCTTTCTTTGACTATTGTTATTCCCATAAAACTCATAATCAAATTCTAATTTGAATCTTTTTCCAAGAGGTTCAAAATAATCCACATAAGCAGTATGTGCCATAGAATTACTTCTATTTTCCTTTAATTGATCAAACCTCAAGCTGTCATTCGACAAATAAGTAATTGCATTTGTATCGGTTGAAAGTAAATTACCATTTGAGCTGTTATTGATCCCAACGAAATTATACCGGGCAATTAACTTTCTGTTTTTCTTCTTGAAATCCTTAAACAATCTGAAAGTTGTATTCAAATTTGCTCCACTTGCCTTATTTCTGTTATCAATTGTCGTAAAGCGGGTTAACGTATCTCTTTGAGATAAGAAATCCGTTCTGGAAAATGAATTCTGATCGTTATCATTCAACTGTAATTTAGGCTCTAGTTCGAAACGTGTAAGAGAATCTATTTGCTGAGAATACTTAATTCCGATCTGATGTTGCATATACGACTCTCTTGTATAACTATTCAAATCTGTTGTATAGGAAGTATCTGTCAATAAATATTGAGACCTGCTGTTTGTTTGTGTTTTTACTTCATATTGATTAAAAGCATAATTCAAACGGATTTTCGCTCCTTTTTTGAATTTCTGATCAAAATAGAACCCGGCTTTAAAAGTATTTGGAATCCCCTCATTCTCATTTTGCCCATCCTGGCTATATGACTGGATATCATCATTTTCAGCCATCCAATCCATTCCCTCTGACAATCCAAATTTAAATAAATCACTGCCGTTAAGATTGGTTTTCGGAGTGTTTGAACCCAAAGCATAAACCGCAAGTTTTTGATTCTTGTTATATGAATTCACCAGCATTTCGCCTTCGTAAAACCCCTGATTAGGGCTCGTGAATTTATTAATCCCTCCAGCTAAACTGACCTTCCCGAAATATCCTTTCTTGGCCTCGTCCTTGAGTTTCAGATCAAGCACCTGGACTTTATCATCACTCCCGTCTTCAGCGTCCTTCTCATAAACTTCAACGGTTTCAACTCCTTTTGCAGCTAAATTCTTCGTCGCAATAGTCGGATCATTTCCAAAGAATTCGTCTCCGTCAACCAATACCTGTCCGATTTCCTTTCCCTGGTTCTTGATCTTTCCGTTTTCATCGATGGTCATCCCGGGTAATTTCCGTATCAAATCTTCAACCACTGCATTTTCCTTTACTTTAAAGGAATCTGCAACATACACCAAAGTATCCCCACGATAATAAATAGGATTTCTGTTCGCATAGATCAACACTTCATCCAATGCAGTGCTCTTGTCAGGCATTACCAAAGTATCCATCACAAAGGAATTATTTTCCTTTGAACCAAAAAAGAATGCCCTGAAAACTCCATATTCGGGATGAATAACGGTAAACTCTACAGTATCAATGGGTAGCGTAAACTCTATATGACCGAATTTATCCGATCGCTTAAAATCCAATAACACGGAATCACGAACGCGTTTTACAATACCAACAGCGCTCCTGACAATCATTTGCGAATTTGTGTCAATGACATTCGCCTTAATAGTCATCGTTTGGGAATTACCAAAATACGAGATGAGCAAGAAGAATAGAAGTACAATTTTTTTCAATGTGTCAAGTTTGATGATACAAAATTAGCCGGAAATTCTTGGATTTAATGAAAAATATACGAAAGGTTACTTAATTATAGATGAATGGCTAAGATTTCAGTTTAACGGAATCTAAAAACGGGAGCCAAAATGACCCCCGTTCAACTGCATATCGTTAAGAACAATGATCATCTGACCCTTTAAAACTTAACGACTTGTCTGACTTCCACCTCAGTAACTCTTTGCGAACGTCCTTCTTTATCCACATACGTTCTGTTCACTAATCTCCCCGAGACAGCCAATTTGTTTCCTTTTTTACAATAATTAGTCAGAAAATCAGCAGTGTTCCCCCATGCAAACATCCGGTATAACGCTTTGGAATCAGACTCAACTATTTTTAGCTGGTTATCTACCGCAAATTGAAAGCGGGCAACCATAGAACCATTTTCAAAGGTGGTGATGGTGGCGTCTGATCCCAGACGCCCCACCAACGTAACTTGGTTTCGCAACATATTATAAAATAATTAAATCGTTGACTTCAATTTCAGAGAACATTTTACGCTCTCCCGACTCTGTTTTATAAAAACGGCTAACCAATCTGCCTTCCACCGCAACATTAATACCTTTCGCACACAATTCTTCCAGAATGGTTACCCATCTTCCGAAAGCGGTTAGTCGGTGCCAATCTTGTTTGACCTGAAGATTTCCATCCTTATCCAGGTAATGTTCCTTGGTAGCCAGAGAAAAATTAACCACCTTTCTTCCACCCGGCAAAAGACTCACTTTGGGTTCAGAACTTATCTTTCCGATAATGTTTACATGGTTCATATGCAAAACCTGATCTTGTTTAATAGTAGTATTCATAGCTATTCCTATTAGTTATTCTCTTGTTTTTTTCCATTCAACAATACAAACTCGTTGAGTTCAATTTCTGTTGAGAAGCGTTTCTCACCTTCTTTGGTTTCATATGATCGATTGACGATTCTTCCTTCAATAACGACCTCCGAACCTTTATCCAAAACTTTCTCAATGCGATCACACAACCTGCCCCAGGCAATTACCGTATGCCATTGGGTGTTATCCTCCCACTCTCCTTTTTTATTCTTGAAGCGTTCGTTTGTTGCAACTGACAGGCGGATTTTTTTTGCTCCCGAGTCAAAAGTTTGTGCTACGGGCTTTGCCCCTAATCGTCCGATTAAATTCACTTTGTTTTTTAGTGTGTTCATACTTGTTTGTTTTAAACGTTTGTAAAAATTTGATTCGATTGACCTTCAACCGATTGATGATGCAAAGTTGTGGGAGTGGAAAAATCAAACTCGGTTATTAGCTACTTACTGTCGACTATTTTTCACTTACAAGCAATTGAAATCGTTTTTGTAACTGATATTCAATATGTTAATTCACTGAATTTTTTTCAAATTCGAATGATTATATTCGTCTTAATTATCAATCTTCAGACTTTACGTGCCGATCATTTATCCTTTCCCTTTCTCTTTTAGTGATTTTTGGCTGCTCAAACAATCAGAATAAATTGAACGATGAAAAGAATAACAAAGAGAAAGCCTATCAGTTGAGTGATTCAATAACTGATCTCACCGATTTCGATATCCACATTATTCGTGTAAACTAAATAGTCAATTCATTTCGCAGGAAATAATTAAATTCACTTCAAATTATTATTCAACAACATGAAACCATTTGTATTTATCATTTCCTCCATTTTATTGACCGCTTGTTCAACAAGCGAAATCAAAGAATCCATTAATGACGCCGGTGACGCTACGGGTCAAACTGCAGGTGAATTCTTTGAAGGAGCTACAAAAGGTATTCAAAAAGCATTTGATGTAAAAGTCTCCATTGATCCACAGCTAAAAACCAAAGGAATTGAAGTTGGAAAAACACAGGTTGCCAGTGATTCTGCGGGAACGGATAACTTATTGACTGTTTATGTCATTTTCAATCAAAACTTCAAAGGAAAATTAACAGCTAAGGCTTTTGACGATAAAAAGCTGGAAATGGGCAGATCAAGTGTGGAAGTACAAGGAAAAAAGGATGAGGCAAAATATGTGGATTTTCATTTCGATCGGAGAGTCAATCTGGACAGTAAAAATGAATTAGTCATCCAATAAGCGATATATTTCAGAAACAGCATTCATTATGTCACAGCAAAAAGGATTCAAAATTATCGGCATTTCAACAGAAACTTCAAATAAAGATGGAGAAGCTTCAACAGCAATCGGTGCACTCTGGGGACAGTTTATATCAGAGAATTTGCTGGAAAAAATTCCGAATCGTCTCGATTCTGACATTGTCTGCATTTACACCGATTATGAAAGTAATTATACCGGAAAATACACCTGTATTCTTGGTCTGAAAGTTTCTTCCCTGGATCATATTCCTTCCGGATTAGTTGGACGTGAATTCGATGGTGGAAACTTCCAGACATTTTTGGCTAAGGGTGATTTACCCCAGGCTATCATCGACGCATGGCATACGATCTGGAGCCAGGACGACAAATTAAATCGCAGTTATACCTACGATTATGAAGTTTACGATCACAGGTCCCGGTTAGGAGAAGAATCAGAAGTTGAAATTTATATTTCCAAAAAATAGCTAAACTCATGACGATTTGTATTTCAGGAGCCAGCGGACTGGTGGGAAATGAAATTTTGATCCAAATTTTGAATGATCCACAAACCGAAAAAGTGCTCGTTCTCGCAAGAAATCCTCTGGGTTTCGGTCATCCCAAAATGCAAGTTGTACTTGTTTCCTTCGATCAATTGGATCAATTGGAAGTAGCGGAGAAAATAGACGTCGCTTTTTGTGCTTTGGGAACTACTCTCAAAAAAGCAGGAAGCAAGCTACGGCAACAGGAGATAGACAGAGAATATGTTATTTCATTCGGACGTTTCTGCAAAAAAGCCGGTGTAGAAAAAATCGGTATTGTTTCCTCCATCGGAGCAAATGAAAAATCTTCGAACTTTTATTTGCGTACAAAAGGTGAAATGGAGCAGGGAGTTATTCAACTCGGAATTCCACACACCATTTTCATCAGACCTTCGTTTTTAATTGGCCCGAGAAAGGAAAAACGTTTCAGCGAGAAAATCATTCAAGGTCTTCTCTTTCTGATAAGCCCTTTATTAGTAGGCAAAGCAAAAAAATACAGGGGTATTCACGCTTCGAAAGTAGCCCGAAATTTAATTGAGAACACTTTCTCACAAGGAAAAGGTATACACTACATTTAAATCTATCCGGTAAAATTGATTTAGTAGTATTAAATTCGCAATATGAGTCTGAAACAGAAATACCTTTATTACAAACCGGCTTATCGTTTACTTTTTGGTATTACCTGTTTCATCTTCCTTGGGAGCAATTTTGCTCATGCCCAGCTGCTTGGAAAACTGATCGAATCAACTTTAAGCAGCTCTTCTCCTTTTACTATTCGGGTTTACGGTACGGAAGATGGGGTTCCCCAACACCAGGTTTCAACAATGACTCCCGATAAAACGGGAAACCTGATCATTGGTACGGCAAACGGATTGGTGGAGTTCAACGGGCAAACGTTTACAGATATCAATCCCACAGATGAAAGCAGGAAGATCCTTTGCACTAAAATGTTCCTTGATCCAAAATCAAACATTCTTTATGGTTTAAACAACAAGAACAGACTTTTTCAAATATCTCCTGTTACAAAAGGTCTATCAAAAGAAGACAACTTAAACGCGGCTTTTTACCATGACTCTATCATTTATATCAATCAAAAGAAAGAAGTTTGGATTTCCAGGCTTGGTTCAAGGAAAAACCGCTTTATTTCAACAATAGCAAGTAAAGGAGCAATCTGCGGGGTTGGCTTGATTGGCAAAACACCCTTCTATTCCGATTCAACCGGAACCTATTTTTTTCGAAACTCCAAATGGGACAGATTAACCAAGGAAATTTATTACAAAGCAAAAAAAAATCCCTATACGGGCGAAAATTATCTACTTGGTTTCAACCTGGTTTCAATCTTTTATAAAGGTAAACTATTCCCCCAAACGTTTAAAGAAAGTACGGCAGGCGTCCACTTTACCGATATTGCCTTTAGTCCGCACAATGAAATATTTCTCTCTACACACAAAGGGATTTTTTACAAAAACAGTCCTTATTCCCCTTTCGAATCTCAAAATGCCAATTTCCCCAGTAAAATAATCTTGTCTTTGTTCTATAATTCGGAGGAGAATTTTCTTTTTGCAGGAAGTAATGACAAGGGACTTTTACAGCTCAAAGTAAAGCAGTGCTTATCAGTTTATAATGAACCTACATTAAAGGAATCCTCATTCAGTTCAATCATTAAATCTCCTGATAATGGACTAATTGTTTCAGGAACTTACTCTAACATTTTCAAATTTAACCTGAAATCAATTTCATCTTACTATAATTATAAGCACCGTACTGATTTCTCATGTCTTGCAAATATCAACGGGGAAATTTGGGCTGGAACATGGGGAAAGGGAATCCTTGTTCTGAAGAACCGTAAACTTCAACGAATCATTAATAAAGGGTTTTACAAAAAATCAATCCACGCTATTTTTCAGGATCGAAAGAAACGAATCTGGATCGGAAAAGAAGACGGTATTTCATTTGGAGAAACACCATTCAAGCTCAGACCCCTGTTCAAATCATTAAACATCGGGTTTGTGATCTGCTTCTATCAGCTCAGAAACGGAGACATCCTGGTTGGAGGGGAAGATGGGGTTTTCATAATTTCAGAGGATTTAAAACTCAAACGGCAGTTCAGTATCCGAAATGGATTGCATGGAAAAGAAGTGCGTGCATTTTATGAAAAGAAAGACGGCACATTTTATATCGGGACTTATGGCGGTGGTTTGTACTATTGGGATTATAAAAAGCTTCGTCCGCTCAACCGAATGAAAAACTGCTTGCTTGATAATGACATTTTCACCCTGGCACCCGATAATAAGGGCAATTTATACATTTCTTCCAATCATGGACTATATGTTATCAGTGAGCGTAAAATCGAGGATTTCATCTCACACAAAGCTAATTTCTTAATCCCTTTTCGATTAGGGCATGACGATGGCATTTTAAACACCGAATTTAATGGCGGATTCCAAAACAACTATTATACAGGCGATAACAAACATTTCTACTTCCCAACCATCCAGGGAGTTTTAATTAGCTTCTTTAAAGTGCCAAAATACCGGAAATTGAGACCGTTTTTGAAAGAAGTCGTGGTAAATGATAAAATTCAAAAAATCTCAAATCACATTTTCCCACGGAATACACACACCATAAACATCCGATATTATTGCCCCAGTTTTACTCCGTTTTACAACCTGCACTATCAATACAAATTAGTTGGTCCGGACATTAAGGAAGAGTGGAGTATTCCTACTAAAAAAGGAGAAATCAGCTTCAAAATGCTTCCTCCCGGTGAATACAAAGTTTACATGCGTGGAATTGACGGGTTCAATGATCATAACCCGGACGAAATTGTTTATGACTTTAAAATTGAGAAACATATTTATGAAACACTTTGGTTCAGACTCCTCGCTTTCGGATTGGTTTTCTTGCTGATATTCCTGATAACTTATAAACGCATTCAAATATCCAAAGACCAGGAATTAAAAGACAGTGAACATAAAAACACGATGTTCGAACTGAAACTAAAGGCAATTCAAGCTAAAATGAATCCACATTTCATCTTCAATTGTCTGAACAACATTCAATACCTGATTGTCATGGGAAAACAAGAGGAAGCTGAATATGCTTTAAGTGATTTTTCAAGTCTTTTAAGAAAATTCTTACAGCAAAGTGACAATTCATTCATTACACTCCGCGATGAAGTTGAACTATTGAAATCATATATTGCAGTGGAGCGTTTCCGTTTTGAGGAGAGTCTGAATGTGGAAGTAAACATCCCCGAAAACCTACTCCACCTGAAAATCCCGACGCTTTTGATCCAGCCAACTGTTGAAAATGCGATCCTTCATGGCTTGGCACATAAAAAAGGTGATAAAAAATTAATTATTGAAGGATACCAGGAAGGCGACACGATCCTTTTGAAGATTGAAGACAATGGAATTGGCAGAGAGGAAGCCAAACGAATCAATACTTACCGTGCAAATCACATTTCACATGGATGGAATATGGTTCTTGACAAGATCAATTTATTAAAGGCAAAGTATCAATATTCCGTTATCTTTGAAATTATAGATAAACCGGACAACAGTGGAACAACTGTTATTTTTAAAATTCCATTGATGCCCGACGAAATGCTAGAAATTTAATCCTTGAAGTAAGTGAAAGCTCTCATTTTAGATGATATCCGGATAAGTAGAGAAGGTTTGGCAACATTGCTGAATAAGATCGATCCGAAAATTGAAATTGCTGCAAGTGTCGCAACTGTGGAAGAAGCAAAGCAAGTCTTCGATGAGATGAGTATTGATGTGGCGTTCCTGGATATTCAATTACAATCCGGAACCAGTTTCGATTTGGTAGATGAAATCCCTTTTGAAACCAAAGTTGTTTTTATTACTGCCTATGACGAACATGCTATTGCTGCCATCCGAAAAGGTGCATTTGATTATTTATTAAAACCGATTAATTCTTCAGATCTGCGAAATTGTATTCAGCGTATCCAGGATGTGGATGCTCAAACAGCGGATGTCCAGAGCATTCCGTCAAACTCGGATAAAAACGAAGAAAACTTAATCAATTCGGATCTAATCGGGATTACCGGCTTAGATGCAATTATTTTCCTGAAAATTGACGATATTGTTTATCTCAAAGCTGATGGAAAATATACCATGATTCAAACAACCACGGAGCACATTACCAGCTCTAAAAATTTAAAGGTTTTTGAAACAATGCTTCCGGAATCCAAATTCATGCGGGTCCACCACTCATTTTTGCTGAATTTGAAATACATCAAGAAATTTCAAAAGGAATACAACACCCTGGTTTTGGAAAACGGAGTTCAAATTCCGGTATCCAAATCGCGAAAAGACCTATTGATGCAGCGTTTGATGCATGTTTAAAGAACAGTAATATTGAAACTCTCATCCAAGGCGATCGAGCCTTCAATTACCTGGTGAGATCCCGGAATGAGCAAGCCTTTCATTTTTCCTGTTTTTCCTTTGGACACCAAATCAGTAAGCTGCTTTTCGCTTAACTTCTTCCCCAAAAGTTCAAAGGGAACCATAAATCCACATACCTTAAAATTACTGCAGCCTACGCCTTTTTTCCCGGTCATCAGTTTATTAGACTTACATTTCGGGCAATCCAGGTCTTCCATCTGTTGTTTTTCAACCTTCTTACGCTCCTTCTTCTCCTTTACAACTTCAACCGGCTGATCTGTATGCAGCTGAATCCGAACAGGTGCCTGTGAAAAGATCACCTCATCAGTTAATTCACGCACCATAATCATCAATTCACGTTTGAATTGCTCCAGGTCGTATTCTCCTTTTTCAATCAAGCGTAATTTCCGTTCCCATTGTCCGGTAAGCTCTGCACTTTTCAAAAGCTCATTCTGGATCGTATCGATCAATCCCATTCCTGTACTGGTTGGAATCAGATTTTTACGTTTTTTTTCAATGTATTTTCGCTTAAACAAAGTTTCAATAATATTGGCACGTGTAGCCGGTCTCCCGATTCCATTTTCCTTCATCATATCCCGCAACTCCTCGTCGTCGATCATTTTACCGGCAGTTTCCATTGCTCTCAACAATGTAGCTTCCGTATATGGTTTCGGGGGACTTGTTTTTCCCTGGTGAATAAACGGAGCATGCGGACCACTCTCCCCTTCTTCAAAGTGAGGCATGGTTTGTTCCTTCAGCTTTTCATCTTTGCCAGATGCAGCCTCCGTCTTCTGAAGTGATGCTTCTTCTTCCTTTGTTTCCTCCCAAACCACGCGCCAGCCCGGTTCAAGAATCTGTTTTCCGGTAGCTTTGAACTCAATTTGTCCTACCTTACCTAAAACTGTAGTATTCGACACCTTACATTCCGGGTAGAATGCCGCAATAAAACGGCGAACGATCATATCATAGATCTGTTGCTCCGGGTGACTCAAACCACTTGGCTGAACTCCAGTTGGAATAATCGCATGGTGATCGGTTACTTTCTTATCGTCGAAAACAGTTTTTAATTTCGGGATCGGTTTCCCTAAAACAGGTTCGGTAAAACGGGAATAATAAGTTAAGCCTTTCATAATCCCTTCGATCTTGGGATGTAAGTCCTCACTCAAATAAGTGGTATCGACACGCGGATAGGTAACCAATTTCTTTTCGTACAAGCTCTGAACCATTTTCAAGGTTTCTTCCGCAGAATTACCAATCTTCTTATTGGATTCAACTTGCAAAGATGTTAAGTCGAACAAACGCGGATTCCCCTCTTTTCCTTCTTTCTTTTCAAAAGAGGTAATCTCAAAAGGATGTTCTTTCAGGTAAGCCAAACCCTTATCGGCTTTATCTTGTGTTTTTAAACGATCAATAGTTGCAGAGAACTCAGTTTCCCGATAAAGCGTTTTCAATTCCCAATATTCATCTGAGCGAAAAGCATCGATTTCCTTCTGACGATTAACAATCATTGCCAGTGTCGGAGTTTGAACACGGCCAATAGATAAGGTTGCTTTCCCTTGGCCAAATTTCTTCGTGAACAAGCGGGTTGCATTCATCCCCAAAAGCCAGTCTCCAATTGCGCGTGCACTCCCTGCAGCATATAAATTCTGATATTGTTCACCGGTTTTCAAAGCTTGAAATCCTTCGCGAATAGCTTCTTCCGTCAAAGAAGAGATCCATAAGCGCTTGATCGGAACTTTACATTTTGCTTTTGAAAGAACCCAGCGCTGGATCAATTCTCCTTCTTGCCCGGCATCCCCGCAATTAATGACTTCCTCACAAGAAGCAACCAGTTTTTCAATAATGGAAAATTGTTTTTTTACCCCGGAATCATCAATGAGTTTAATCCCGAATTTATCAGGGATAATTGGCAAGTCTTCCAACTTCCAATACTTCCATTTCTCGTGATAATCGTGGGGCTCCTTAAGTGTGCAAAGATGCCCGAACGTCCAGGTCACCCAATAGCCGTTTCCTTCGTAAAAGCCATCATGACGCTGTTTGGCACCAATGACTTCTGCGATATCACGAGCTACGGAGGGTTTTTCGGCGATGCACAATTTCATAAGAACAAAGATAATCGAATTGAAAGTCCAGAAACAAAACCACTTGTTCAAATCTGCTTTTATTTGTAGATTTGGTTAAAAATCTACCTAATGAAAAACTTAACATCTAAATTAATTTCACTTGTCTGTTGCCTTCCATTTTCCATGTTTGCCCAATATGGTTGGATTCGAACGATCAATTCCCCCAGACATGGTTATGCTGCTTCAGCAGATCAAAATGGCCGCTTAAATTTTGGCGGGTGGTTTGAAGGAGCAACCTCTTTTAATCCATCTCACATTGGTGATTCTGCAACATCCATAGAGCCTAATCCTTTCCTTGTCCAATACGACAGTATAGGAAATCTGAACTGGTACAAACATTGGGAATCAAATAATATGGCTTATCTGATTTCGGTTGATACAGATCCAAATGGCAATATTTATGGGTTAGGACAATTTACAAATAGCATTGACTTAGATCCGGGGTCTGCAATTAATTCCACCCCAATTGATGAAGGAGGAATATTCATCTTTAAACTCGATGCTTCCGGAAACTTACTTTGGACCAAGTCGATTCAAGCACCCAATACAGCTGGAGGTTCAATTATTCCGCGACAGATTTCGGTAAGTTCAACCGGAGACGTCTATTTATCGGGTGAGTTTAACGGGTCTTTTGATTGGGATCCATCAACTGGAACACAAACACATGTAACTATAACCGGCAACAGAGCCTTTTTCATTTTACACCTTTCTGCAACAGGTGACTATGTTTGGTTTTCTCAAATCGAATTTGCAGAGGAGTTTAGCAACCAGGTAGCAGGTTTATGTGTAGCAGGAAATGACCAGGTTTATGTAACTGGAAAATTCACGAATACAGTTGACTTTGACCCTTCAGCATCCGTTTCAAATGTAACTGAGCCAGATGGCGCTGCATTTCTTTTGAGCCTGCTTCCAGATGGTTCATTAAATTGGGTTCACACTATTCCGCAAGGTTCCGGCTATGATTGTGAAAGCATTGGTAATTCAGTAGTTTTTGCCGGACAATTCAATACACCCGTTTCCGGATCTTTTGATTTCGATTTCGGGACCGGTGTACAAAATATTGCTTCTGACGGTATAGATGCTTATTTTTTAAGTTTGGATTTGAATGGAAACTTCAATTGGGTTAATTCTATTACTGGCTCAGGTGATCAATCGTGTCGTTCAATTGATCTAAGTGCAAACGGCACTGTGTACGCTTCCGGAAGATTCGAACAAGTAATCAGCTATCCGGATTTAAATTACTCGCTGACTAGTCCCACAACATCAGAATCCTTCATTTGTAAACTTTCGAATACGGGAATCTTTTTGGAACAATTTTCCTTACTTGGAAGTGGAATCACATCGGTTTTCAACATTACACACAGTGCTGCGGGATCAACTTATGTTGGAGGACATTACTCCGGCCAGGCAGACTTGAACATCAACAACAATGTCAACAACTATGCAAGTGCACAAGGAGTGTACAATCCTTTTGCTATTAAATTAGGTGAATTAAACTATGCTGGATTAAACGAACAAGATCAAAGCACCTGGTTTATTTATCCAAATCCGGCTCAAAACGAATTACAATTATCGGAAGTTGATTTTTCTCAACCCGTATATCTTTACGACATCAACGGAAAGCTACTCACAGCAATCTTAAAGCCGACATCTGTTATCAATATAGCAAATTTACAAGCAGGTGCATATTTCATCCAAAACGGTTTGAAACGCAGTAAATTCATTAAAGGTTGAGTTTAAAATACTTTTCACGCGAACCGCATCAATCTGGTGCGGTTTTTTTATTGAGATTCGGTCGTAAGGTCGCTTAAACAAAATGAGGAAATGTTTCAACAATTGTAAGCTGCCTGATACCTGACTATTTTTTGGTATACTTCTTCACCTGAAAACTCACCGCATGCTTCTCATCGGCTTCCTGCTCAAAAACAGTCTCTATCTTCCAATCTGATTCATTAAAGGAAGGAAAGAAAGTATCTGCACCGTAAGTATGATTGACGTGTGTAATGAATAGTTCATCCACTATACCTAAAGCCATTGCTTCCTTGTAGATCTGTCCGCCACCAATAATAAAAACAGTTCGCTCGGTTTCATTTCGATAATGCTCCAGGCAATCTTCCAAAGAAGAAAAAACTACCGCTCCGGGAGCATCATAATCCGAATTCCGGGTTAGAACAGCATTCTCCCGATTAGGCAAAGGCCGGAACCGTTCCGGGATGGAATCGTAATTCTTGCGGCCTGTAACAATGATATGACCGCTTGTAGTTTCTTTAAAAAACTTCATATCTGCCGGCAAATGCCACATCAGATCATTGTTTTTACCTATTCCTCTTTCGCTGTCCATTGCAACGATCAATGATACTTTCATGGAATAACTTTATATTCTGTTGGTGAAATAAACACGAATTTAGGCCGGGCAATAAATGCCTCCGTAATATGGGCCTTTCTTACATCTGATTCCGTTTCAAAATATCCTACAACCCAGTGATATTCACCGTCTGCTCCAAGAACTTTATGGATCAGGGGCTTCAATCCGGAATCAATAATCTCCGCATTCTTAAAAACTTCGTAAGGATATTCCTGGGCATAATACCCTTTCAATAACTTCCCATAATACCCTTCAATAACCGCGTCTCCCGAAACTTTAAACTCTGAAGTTCCTCTGGAGTGTTCTTTAAACAAAGCCCGTGAATCAGAAAAGAATACATCGTATTTTACTTTGGATTCAGCATCAATGAAGCCCGGACGGTATTTGTTGTAGTCAAAATCAGGTAAGATATAAAATGGCTTGACCACTGCCTCCTGTCTTGGATAAACCCATGTAAATACGTGCTCTACTTTCCCAAGGACCGCCTTTCCGGCAATTTTATTCACTTCCGCCATCAGGATCATTCCTCCGTCTTTGGTGCGGTCGCGCTGGTTGGAAACAAAATTCCCCAGTGACCAGGCAGTGAGCTTCTTCTCACCCTTCACTTCTTTCACTTCTACCGGCTGCAAAACATGCGGATGTCCACCAATGACCATATCGGCTCCCTGATCGTAACAGAATTTCTCCCAATTCTTTTGGTATGCGTTCGGCAGGGACTGGTATTCTGTTCCCCAATGCAAAGTACAAACGATTAAGTCCACGTTCATTTCCCTTGCTTTCTTAAAATCAGCCTGCATAACCGCACTATCAATATAATTGATGATCAATGGAGCAGCTACTGACAATCCATTCGTTCCGTAAGTATAATTTAGAATTGCGACGTTCATTCCGTTTTTCTCAATAAGCAAAGGATAATTCGTGTTTCGTTCCTGCTTATTCCGAAAAGTACCGGTATGCTTCACCCCTAATTTATCCAGGACATCCAGGGTTTTAACAACACCTTTCGAACCTCCGTCACAACTGTGATTATTGGCAGTGATAATGACATTAAACCCTGCATCGACCAAACTTTCAGACAACTCAGGCGGAGCTGAGAATTGCGGATAACCTTTATAAGGCTTTCCGGCGTGGGTGACTTCCAAATTCGCAATGGAAATATCAGCGTTTTTTACCAGCGGTTTCACATACTGAAAACAATCGCGGTAATCGTAAGCATCTTTTTTAACATTATATGCTCCGGCTATTTGTCCGCCATGCTGCATGATATCGCCCACAAACAGGAAATTCAAACTGGAGGAATCCGATTGAGCGAATGAAAGGGAAAACCAGAAAATCGTCAGCAGGACACTTAGAAATTTACTCATATTACTTTTCGAATTTAATGACCAATGTTTTGTCTGTTTTCACCAAAGACCTCAAAGCTTTTTCCAAAGGGGCTTTTGCACGTTCAGGTAATTTTAAAAGGTTTCCGGAAGCAATCATTTTATTTCGCGCCTTCCGCTGCAAGTGAGTACGTTCGTAATCCTGCCAATCACCATTTTCCAAATAAACTTCTGTTCCTTTCGGATTTAATGAAATGGAAAGTAATTCAGGCTGAGGAATAATAATCGTGAGCGTATCTCCTTTCGGAATAAACTGAAAATCCTTTCTTTTAAGATCAACACCATAAAGCAATTCCCCCCTTACAATAAGTGTTAAACGTCTTCTTATTGCGCTTGGCTTCATGCCATGCTTGAATTGATCGGGATCGGTTAACTTATCCAAAGTCCCCCAAATGGCATCACTTTCAGATTTGTAATATTCAACAGAATCCACTACGGTTTCATCCTGGAACTTCAAGGTGTTTAATTCCAGGATCGAACGAATCTGTTCGACCTTCAGTGGAGTTTCTTCCAAGACGATTTCATCTGCAGATTCGCCTTTGAAGAACAACTGATACACCCAATACCCTATAAAGGCTATTGCTGCAACAAGCCCCAATCTAACGATCAACGTTCGTATTTCTCTTATCTTTTGGCGTCTCATGTACGATTACTTGTTCAAATCCTAAGTTCTTATAAAAATCGATGATAAAGATCTTTGCATTCTGCTCCGCTTCATCGAGAATATGTAATTTTTTGAGGTCTTTACGAATTGATTCTTCTCCCTTCTTCAGGACTTTTGATTTATCAACCTGGGAAAAATCCGATCGGAAACCATTTACGTCGACCATTTCGGTTCTGACCAACTCGGGGTCCATTTCAAAGGAAACAATTTCCGGAGGAGGAAGCTGAATAGTAATTTTGTTTCCTTTAACCTCGATATCCTCTTCCCTAATGGAATTTAAGTTTACCCCGGCTTTAACCGTAGCTTTACAACTCATTAGAATTTTCCGGTCACCGAACTTGTACCATTCCCCCTCATCATTCCAATGAATAATCTTACCCAGAGTATATTCCGTGGTGGAAAGCGTACCGATTGCACGAATCTGGTATATTTCAGTTTCATGCACTTCCTTTTCGTCTCCGCAAGAAGCAAGCAATAAAACAACCAGACATAAAAACAAGCTATTTCTCATGGTTCTTATTCAAAAGCAGCTAAGCACATTGCCTGCATTCCAACAATCAGTGCCTTACTGTCAATATCAAATTTCGGATGGTGTACTCCATAAACAATGCCTAATTCTTCATTTCTGACTCCCAGGCGGAAAAAACACACCGGAATCTCCTGCGCATAGAAGGAAAAATCCTCTGATGTTAAGCGAATAGGCAATTCCTCTACCTTCTCTATCCCGAAGAAATCCTTACTTCGTTTCATCATTTTTGCCGTCAGTGCCGGATCATTCTCCAAATAAGGATATCCTTTGGAAATTTCCAAGTCTGCAGTTGCCCCGAATTGCTCACAGGTAGCATCTACATGACCCGCAATCATATTCAAAGCTTCTTTTCTCCACTCTTCGTTCATGGTACGGAAAGTTCCTTTCAGCACTGCTTTTTCGGGAATTACATTCGTTGCACCAAGCGCTTCGAAATGTCCGAAAGACAATACACAAGGAATCTTCGGATCACACTTTCTACTGACGATCTGCTGCAGCCCCGTCAATAAATGTGCTCCTATCATAATCGGGTCAATTGTTTGATGCGGAGTTGCACCATGCCCACCTTTCCCGTTTATCGTGATGTAGATCTCATCGCAGGATGCCATATACAAACCAGGTCTGAATCCTACATTTCCAACTTCCATTTCCGGGAAAACATGCAAGGCAAAAAGCTCGTGAACGGGTGGTTTTTTTAATGCACCATCTGCAATCATCAGAGAAGCACCTCCCGGGTTTTTTTCTTCACCCGGCTGAAAGAATAACTTTACCGGATGCTTCAATAAGTTCCTGTTTTCCCAAAGAATTTCCGCAGTCCCTAATAAAATGGCAGTATGTACATCGTGTCCGCAAGCGTGCATTACACCATCATTGGTTGATTTGTAAGCAGAATTATTTTGCTCATGGATCGGTAAGGCATCCAATTCGGAACGCAAACCAATACAAGAATCGGTTTCTTTGTGCTTATCCGAACGGATTATTGCCAGCACTCCGGTTCCTGCCACCTCCTTTTGATAAGGGATTCCAATCTTTGCCAATTGTTCCGCAACGAAACTCATCGTATTGTACTCTGAATAAGATAATTCGGGAAAACGATGCATGTGCTCGCGGTATCCTTTGACCTTATCAAATAATTCCGTGGAGCGTGTGCGGATAATGTGATGAATTGCTGAATCCATTTCTTGGTTATGACTGTTAATCAAAAATACTAAAACAATTACGAATTACGTCCCGATCCGCCGCGGCGGATCGGGATATGAATGCCGAATTATGAAAAGTTGGCTTTGACTTACTACCTATTCTGCGACGAGCAAGTTGCAACCACGGATATCCGAATGGTCAAAACGCCCCATAAGACGTAGTTTCCCGGCTTCCATTCTTCCCAAGTCCTGCGTTTCGATGAAGGCACAGGAATAAATATTGGCTAAATCCATTACATTTACACCTCCCGTTTTTTCCTTCGTCACCAAGGCAAAAGGGTCATTTACTTCTCTCAGGGAGATCTTCATCCATGCAGGCAATTCGAACAAACCATTCTTATCACTGTAAGCTTGGGAAAGTAATTCGCACATTCCGTATTCCGACGCGATGTATTCACAACCAAAGCCTGCAAGCAGTTCCCGATGCATTTCCTCTTTGGTCATTTCTTTCCGTCTTCCTTTCATTCCACCCGTCTCGATCACTGTTACATCGTGCAGATCCGGTTTCAAGGCAGCCAAATCAAGTAAGGCATAGGATACACCGAATAGCACCAATTTCTTCCCGGTTTTTCTTCCCTCTGCAAGAGCTGCCAATAAATCTTTGGTATTTTCGAGAAAATAACCCGACAACGGATTTTTTGTTTCCGCGATCAATTTGTCAACCATATAGACCAAACTGGATTCTCCCTGCGAAACATAATTGGGTAGTAAGGCAAAAATGATCTGATCTTCCAGTTTACCCAGGAATTGTTCGTATGTTGGAATAAAAGAGCGCTCATAAACAGAAAGGTCGGAAACATAATGAGCACTTCTTACCATGCCCGTCGTTCCACTGCTTTTGAAAACCTGCTGAATCGGTTTGTTCCCTGCAACAATCTGATGTGTTTTAAAAAAAGCAATTGGTAAATGCGGGATTTCCGAATAATGCGTCGGATCCGCTCGATTAATGAGTTCCAGGAAAGTTTTATAAACAGGTACCTGATCTTTCTGAAAATGAAACACCTCCAAAGCGCAGTGATTAAAATCCTGTTCTGTTTGAATTGAAAAGATGCGATCGACAAGTCCTTGCATTGGTGTTTTTTATCTCAACATAGTTGAAAAGTTTTAAAAATCAATTGTTTAACCACAGGTAAGCTCGAGAATTCCCGAATTCTATTCTTTGTAAAGATAGCTTGTTTTTCTTTCAGAATAGCCTTACACTTCTTCAGTCTTTCTGCCAAGACAGATGTGCTTTCTCTTACTTCAAAGGAAACTTCAACGAGAAGGTAGTTCCCTTACCCGGCTGACTTTTCACCTGAATGTTCCCTCCGTGTTCTTCCACAATTAACTTCACGTAATAAAGCCCCAAACCAAATCCTTTTACATCGTGTAAATTCCCTGTTGGTACACGGTAAAACTTATCAAAGATCATCTTGATGTCTTCCCGCTTTATTCCAATTCCATTGTCGGTAATTGACAAATGAAAGCATTGAGAATCATTCCAGGTCCGGATGCTGATATGCGGAACGGTACTGCAATATTTCACTGCATTATCGAGCAGGTTATAAATTACATTGGTGATATGTACCTCATCCATCATCAGCGTTTCACGCTTTGCATCCAGCACCAGTTCAATTTCTCCCCCCTGATCAGTCTGATTGATGTCAAAACTTTCCTTTGCTTCCAAAATCAAATCATGGATAGAACAGGATTCCTTCTTCAATGTCAACTTTTCTTTATCCAGCTTTGCGACATTCAAGACACGTTCAACCTGGTTTTCCAAGCGTTTATTTTCCTTGTAAATGATCTCGGCATACCGGTGCAAGCGATCAGGATCCTCTTTAAAATCACCTCTCAAAAGCAATTCACTTGAAAGACCAATAGTTGAGATCGGTGTCTTCAATTCGTGTGTCATATTATTGATAAAATCCGTCTTCACTTCAGAAAGTCTTTTCTGTTTAAGAATAACATTCAGCGTAAACACAAAGAATAAAAACAAAAGAAGCAAGAGAACTACCAAATAAAACCATGGATAGAAATCTGTTTTGGTCACTTCAATCGAAGACGAACTAACGTTTGGGAAAAGGACGGTGAAATAATGTCCATCATTCTTCCATTTCAACTGATTGGATGTCTTACCTAGCGAATCGTTTTTTGTTACCGAATAAGACGAATCTTTCGTGTATTTAATCAGGTTGCCGAAAACTATTGAGTCAGAGTAGCAATCATAAATCCCATAAACGAAATCCTGGTTCAGACTTTGATTATCGAACTCCCGTTTCAACAGCTGTTCCAGGTAGAAGGGATGTAATTCCTCTTCAATATCTACCGAGAAATAATTTGGCCTGATCTGTTTTACTGCCCCATACAAGTTCGCACTGATATCATCCTTTGTATTGAGTTGTTCCAGTACATCTCTCAAAGCAATGTGTGCTCTTTCCGAGAACTGTTTCAGATTCAAACTATCCTCTCTTTCCTGGATCTGAACAGTAAGCCGCTGCGCCTCATTTGTTTTGTGAATCCAGAACAATTGAATACTCAGAACACTCAGCAAAGAGAGTATCCCCAGGATAATTACGGTATTAATTGTTTTACGATTCATGTAAATCGGTGATTTCGACTCCGCTCAATCACTTTCTAAAATAAAGGAGGACACTGAGCGGAGTTGAAGTGTCTTTTTAATAAGCTTCCATTGAAGGGTCCACTTGTTCGATCCAGGCTAAAATCCCACCTTCCAGGTTGTAAAGATTTGTATAGCCGTGACTCTGTTCCAAATAAGAAATCACACTTGCACTTCTTTTTCCGGAACGGCAGTGAACAACCACTTTTTTATCCTTATCAATCTGTCCGAATTCTGCGGGAACTTCATTCATAGGAATCAACACTCCATTCAGGGTGCAGATTTCATTTTCGTAGGGTTCGCGTACATCAACCAATTGAAAGTCTTCGTTCCCATCCATCCAGGATTTCAATTCTGTAACTGTTATACTTTTCATATATTCTATAATGTGTCTTCGACTCCGCTCTGCCACCTAACTGAAAGTTGCCTGAACGGAGTCGAAGGTAACCTCAAAAGAAAAGCGACCAAAGTGATCGCTTTACAAATTTACTTAATAAGCACTAAAGAACATTCACTCTCAAGCGGTTTAACTGTTTTTTAGCCTTTCCCGAATACTTTTTTCAACAGATCTGTTACCTGTGCAGCCGGATCTTTACGGATTTTAGCTTCCTGCTCACTGATCAGCAACATCAGACCGTTGATCGCTTTTGCAGTAACGTATGCCTCGAGGTCCGGATTTTGTTTTGTAACACCCGGTATTTTATTGTATCTGGTAACCAGTGGATTCCAATATTCCGTAACACGTACTTTTTCCATTGCAGTTTTCACAATCGGGGTAAATTTCTCCGTCAAAGAAGCAGTTGTTTTTTCACGCAGGTAGTGTGTTGCGGCAGTATCACTTCCATTCAGGATAGCGAAACCGTCTCCAACGGACATTCCTTTAACAGCCGTAGCAAATACATCGAACGCACTTTTGGAAGCTTCTTCCGCTGCACGATTCACCGATTCTTCAAACGCAGTAACCTGGCCTTGCATACCCAGCATGACTAACTTGTCTTTCATAGCCTTCGCTTCTGCCGGCCAGGGAATAAAGATCTTTTGATTCTTATAAAAACCATCCGTTACTCCGGCATTACCAGCAGCCGTTTTTGCACCGGTAGTTAAGGCCTCACGCAAACCACTTACCACCTCATCATTTGTCAATGAAGTTTTGGGAGTTGTGGTAGTCAATTCTTTTCCTTTTGAAAGGACTTTCCCAAAGGTCTGAGCAGTTGTCAGGTAACTCGTGCTGATAACTAATGCGATTGCAATACTGATTTTCATAGTTTATGATTTAATTTCAATTGTATGAGAGCTGCAGAATAAAGAAGGTTTAGCAGCCTGCTCATTTTAACGTTTGACAATACCAAAAATTGTTCCATAAAAAATATGGGGACGAGATGCGTAAAATAGGGGACGCGGTTTGTAAATAAAATAGGGACGCGATGCATCGCGTCCCTACAATAATAATTATAATTTCTATTTAAAATCCTTGTACTCCGTTTACCGTTGTATACTTCAGGATATTTTTCTTATCGGGGTGAATCCGTGCAAATGCAGACTGAACAGCCAAGGTACCTTCATGAAAACCACACAGGATTAATTTCAATTTATTTTCATAGGTATTTACATCACCGATTGCATAGATTCCCGGGATATTCGTGGAATAATCCAGGGTATTTACCTTGATTGCATTTTTCTCGATCTCCAATCCCCAGTCAGCTATAGGACCTAAAGACGGTTTCAAACCAAAGAGTGGAATAAAGTGATCCGTTTCGCGAATAATTTCTCCCTGCGTGTTGTGTTGGATTTTCACATGACTCAAAGCTCCGTTTCCTTCCACACCAACAACCTCAGCTTCAGTAATCAGGTTGATCTGACCGCTTTCAGCCATATCAATTACTTTCTGAACAGAATCCAGGTGACCGCGGAAAGAGGCACTTCTATGTACCAGGACCACTTCCTTCGCAATTTTCTTTTCAGCCAAAAAGATCGACCAATCCAAGGCAGAATCACCACCACCTGCAATCACACAACGTTTCCCCCGATAAAACTCAGGATCTTTAATGATGTATTCAATTCCTTTATCCTCAAAGTCGGCAAGATTTGAAATAGGTGGTTTTCTCGGTTCGAAAACACCCAATCCACCTGCAATCATAACGATCGGAGCCAAATGCTTAGTTCCTTTAACCGTTGTGACGATGAATTTTCCATCCTCTGTCTTATCGATCGTCATTGCAGCTTCACCCAAAGTAAACCCCGGTTTGAACGGGGCTGCCTGCTCCATTAAATTATCTACCAGTTCGCCGGCCAAAACGGATGGGAATCCCGGAATATCGTAAATCGGTTTTTTGGGATAAATCTCCGAACATTGTCCGCCCGGCTGAGGCAATGAATCAATCAAATGACAATGTAATTTCAGCAATCCGGCTTCAAATATGGTGAAAAGTCCAACGGGACCTGCACCAATTATAATTATATCAGTTTCAATCATTATTCCTGTTAAAAGTGCTGCAACGCTTATGCAATGGCTTCAGCGCCGGCACAAAAATAACGATTGTTTCTCAGATTCGCATCGCTAAAAAATGGTAAATCGATCTGATTTTCATACACTGATACAGATGCAACATTTCAAAACCAAATTCGGAAAATGTTCTGGGTGAAAACAGAAATTAGTGCTTTCACATTTTCTTCTTATTTACTATATTTCACCAAAATACACCACATGAAATCAATTACACTCTTAACCATCGTCCTATTCAGCTTTTTTTCACAAGCCCAGGACCAGGAAATCAAAAATCGCATTTATTCCCTTATTTCCGTAAAAGGAAAACAGAGTCCGAAGGAATTCCCGATGGACAATGACATCAATTACCTTCAAATAGAAAATGGTGAGGCGGTCATCAATTACCGGAGTCGTGGCAAAGTCACTTTTTATCAAGGATTAGTACAAAACTATACCACAACGAAAACCGAAACGGGAGAAAAAACCAGTTTTTATCTTGCTCCCAGCGGTCTGGGAAGTAAGACTATCAACTTTGAAATTTTCGCTCTGGAGAATGGCCAATATCAGATCAATCTTTTTGACAAATTGGGTTCTTTAGATGTTTTTCTTCTTGCTGAACTTTCAAACAGAGATATTTTCAAAGAGTAATTGGGAAGCTTTGCTATTTTTGCTAAGTAAAGCACCCGAATAACCAGATGGTCGTTTTATCACAGATGCACAGATTTTACAGACGCCTACCGGACGTCTTGCTTAGAATCAGCGGATTCGGTAAGTGAGCCAGCATCTGCGCATCCACGGAAATAATAAAAGTAAAGCGTATTAAGGTGATTAAAGCAGAAGAAAAGCGGTTTTCAAATTTTGTAAAAGAACATTTCATCATTATTGGAATTCTTCTTCTTGCGCTTATACTCAGATGCTATGATTTGTTTTCCATTCCTTATACCCATGATGAATTAAGCGGATTGCTCCGCACCCGATTTGATTCATTCGGTGAGCTGATCGTCAAAGGGGTGAAAGTGGATGGACATCCTGCATTCGTGCAAGTTTTCCTTTATTACTGGACGAAGCTATTCGGAACTGCAGAATGGGTAGTAAAATTACCTTTCATCCTTTCAGGAGTTGGTGGAGTTTATTTCGCTTACAAGATCGGGAAACGCTGGTCGAATGTAACAACAGGACTGATCGTAGCAGCGATTATTGCAACAAGTCAATACCCTGTCATGTACAGCCAAATCGCGCGACCTTACACTTCCGGATTTTTCTTCACTTTACTATTTGCTTATCACTGGGGAGAAATTGTATTCTTTAAGAACTACGCCCGAAAACACCTCATTTGGTTCCCCATTGCAGCAGCACTTTGTGCTTACAACCACCATTTCAGTATGCTCACTGCAGGATTGATCGGATTGTTCGGGATCGCTTATACTTACAAAGATTTTTTGTGGAAGTACTTATTGCTTTGTCTGACTGCCCTCGTACTCTACTCTCCGCATTTCGGCATTTTAAAGGCTCAACTCAACATGGGCGGATTGTCGGGCTGGCTGGGAAAACCTGATTCAGGATTCCTGCCTCATTACATCCACTATATTTTCCAGTTTTCTTCGGTTTTGATTGGTCTTTATCTTATCATCATTATCTGGACACGCGTTTCAGGCCAGGAGGTCAAACGAAAATCAAAGGCCATCCTGTTTTCAGGAATCCTTTTCTTTTCGGTATACTTTATCGGTTATTTCTATTCGATCAAAGTTGCGCCTGTATTGCAAACATCCGTTCTGATTTTTGCTTATCCTTTTTTACTGATTTTTTTGTTCGGATGGGCAAAAGAACAGACCAAAAAGATAAACCTGGTTTTCATAGTGGCGCTTGTTTTATTGAATTGCTTCGTGCTTATTTCCCAGCGAAAACATTATATCACTTTTTACAAAACCCCTTTCAAACAATTAGTCCTGGATGCAAATGACGCAAGAAAAAATCACCCCAATACACTGACGATTATTTTTTCAGACGAGCCTAAAACCAGGTTCTATTCCGAAAAAGGGGAACTCACAATTCCGGATTCCTACTTGTTTATTACCGTTCCGGAATTCACGGAGAAGAGCCTGGATTCACTTTTGGAAAAACATTACGACTCGGCAGAAACTATTTGCCTGGCGGCAACAAGCAGTATGCCCGCCTCCTTCAGGGCGATCATTTTGCAAAAATATCCACATATTATCTGGCAGCGAAACTATTTCTCGGCCTCAACCTTATTGGCAGGGAAAGGTAAACCAAGCGAAAAGCCGCTTGCAGATCTTTTCAAAAACCCAGGCAGTTTTAACGGTTACAATCCCGGAAAACGCTACGATGGCGCCTATCATTTCGAAAAAGACGAAGAATGGGGTCCCGGCTATTCCAAGCCAATGACAGAACTCGTAAAACGACCTTCCGATCTCCTGGATGTAGTGGTAAAACTGAAACTTTCGGATCTGACACAAGATCCTTTACTGGTGCTCGCGGTTCAGTCCAATGATTCGATCATCCATTACGCTTCAAGTTCGGTTTCCCAGCACACTATCAACCTGAAAGACAGCACGGTGACTTTGGTTCAATCGATCAAATTCATCGATTCAAAACACACGAAGTTCGAAAAGCCAACTTTGAATACTTATGTTTGGAACCGGGATAAAAAGCCTCTGCACATTTTATCGTTCCGGGTGATTTACAGAAAGGACAATCCGCTGACTTATTCCTGGTACGAGCCTATAGTGGAATAATTACGAATTACTTAAAAGATTTTTTTTTGAGGGATAGGTTTACACTTTTGAGAAAAATAATTAGATATTAAGATTTTGAGACTTTAGACTGAAGACTTAAAGAGATCAGGATTTTAGGACTGGTGACATGAGGCCGAAGACTTATTTACTTAAGAAATGGCAAAATAACAACATTGCCATATTGCAATCTTGCAACATTGCAATATTGCCATGTTCAATAAATTAGAAATTTAAACCAGGAGCTTAATTGCATTTATGAAAAGAGTCCGGAATTTTTAAAAAAAACGGCATTCGTAATTATGAAATGTATCTCTTAGCGAATTCCCATAAAACGATTCCTGCGCAAACAGAAACATTCAGGCTGTGTTTTGTTCCGAATTGCGGGATTTCTATAATGTAGTCGGATGCATCTATTACGGACTGATCCACTCCATCCACCTCGTTTCCAAATACCAGGGCGAATTTATGCTTATTCAATGTGGAAATTTCATGCAACAACACCGTTTTCTCTGCCTGTTCGATACTGCAAACCGCAACTCCTTCCTGTTTCAGCTCGGAAACCAGGGAATCAATGTCTTTTCGGTATTCCCAGTTAATCGTATCAGTGGCACCCAATGCGGTTTTATGAATTTCACGGTGCGGTGGCTGAGCGGTAATTCCGCAGAGATAAACTTTTTCAACATTGAAGGCATCCGCAGTGCGGAAAAATGAACCGATATTATTCAGGCTGCGGATATCGTTTAAAATAATAATCAAGGGGAATTTCTCCTGTCCTTTAAACGTTTGCTCGTCTACGCGATCGAGTTCCCACAATTTTAATTTTCGGTTCATCTGACAAAAATACCTATTTTAGTGAAGCAGAAAAATCACTTATACTTCACATTATGAAAACAACCTTAATCATTTTGTTTTTCCTGGTTCTTTCTGGAACTATTTTCGCTCAATGCCCGATAGCAGGACGTGACAGCACAACCAGCTATTGCAAACAAGAGGTTTTTGACCTCGCAAATCTTCGCTCATCCGACGCGGACCTTAACGGGATATTCATTGATCCGGCAGGTGATACCATGTCATCCACTACCACATCGTTAATCTTTCCCGGACAGTACACTTACAGGTACATCGTATCGGACTTAGGCTGTTCGGATGATTCAGCCAAATATGTGATTGTGATTATCAATTGCTGGCCAGGAGGCATTTCCGAAACAAGCCTTGAAAATAATGAATTGCTTCAAATCAACCCTGTGAATGACTATCTCCAATTAAGCGAGGTAAATTATGACCGTCTAGAAATCTATTCAACTGCCGGTTCCTGCGTTCTGACCTTTTCCGCTTCACCGAATACACTGATAGATGTTTCAAAGCTCGAAGGAGGAAATTACATTTTGATACTCGATAAAGACGGAACGAGGCAATTCCAGCGATTTGTTAAATTATGATGCAACCAATTATCAACTGATCTATTCCGAGGCATAGGATCAGGAAACAATGTGCCAAATGAACAGTTATGTTGAAAACTCGTACGGGTAAAATTCTCCAAACTCAAAGTTCGCTTCGTATTTTTGGCCTGAACGAAACTTATTCACGTGTCGAAAAAAGAAAAAGATCCAGCGGAAACGCCTTTAATGAAGCAATACAACCAGATTAAAGCCAAACACCCCCAGGCTTTATTGCTTTTTCGCGTCGGAGATTTTTACGAGACATTCGGTGAAGATGCCATAACCGCATCAAAAACACTGGGAATTGTTTTAACCAAACGCGGTGCCGGATCTCCTTCTGAAATTGAATTGGCAGGATTTCCCCATCATTCACTGGAATCTTATCTTCCCAAACTGGTTCGTGCCGGACACCGGGTAGCAATCTGCGATCAGCTGGAAGACCCTAAAATGACCAAAACAATTGTGAAGCGCGGGGTAACCGAACTGGTAACTCCAGGAATTGCTTTCAGTGATAAGATCCTGGACGGTCATCATAACAACTTTTTGGGAGCAATCCATTTCGGAAAAGAGACTCACGGGATTTCATTCCTGGATGTCTCAACAGGTGAATTTTTCACAGCACAGGGAAATACCGAATACATCAATAAACTGATCCAGGGTTTTGAGCCGAGTGAGATCATCTATCAAAAAAATAAACACCAGCTTTTCCAGGAACTGTTCGGAACCAAATACTATACTTTCCGACTGGAAGACTGGGTATTTACAGCTGATTTCGGAAAAGAACGGCTGACCAGTCATTTCCAGACCAACTCTATGAAAGGATTTGGGATCGATGACCTGGAATACGGAATTGTTGCTGCCGGTGCAATTTTGCATTACCTGGGAGAGACACAGCACGATAAACTGGGTCACATTACTCAAATCCAGCGCATCGAAGAAGAAAAATATGTCTGGTTGGACCGTTTTACCATCCGCAACCTGGAATTGATCAATCCTTTAAATGAAGGCGGGAAAACCTTGTTCGATGTAATTAACGGAACAAAGACCCCAATGGGTGACCGCTTACTGAAACGCTGGATCGTGATGCCTTTAAAACATCCCGAGCAGATCAGTCTGCGGATCAATGCCGTTGCAGACCTGGTACAAAAGAATGCACTGCGCTCGGAAATCGAACACGAACTGAGTGAGATCGGCGATATGGAACGCTTGATCTCCAAAGTTGCAGTCGGGAGAATTCATCCCAAAGAACTGCGGGTTCTTTCGCGCATCCTGGAACACATGACTCCGCTGAAAGATGCCTGTTCGCATAGTGAAAGCGATTTACTGAACCAGCTTTCAAAACACATTGAACCTTGCGAGGAGTTTATCCAGCTGGTTGAAAAATTCCTGCTTAAAGATCCTGCAGTTATGCTGGGGAAAGGGCCTGTCATTGCGGACGGTGTTCATGCTGAACTGGACGAACTGCGCGCCATTTCAGAAAGCGGAAAAGACTACCTGGAAGCCATGCAGGAACGGGAATCCGAGAAAACGGGGATTCCAAGTTTAAAAATTGCATTCAATAATGTGTTCGGGTATTACCTGGAAGTGCGAAATACACATAAAGACAAAGTTCCGGAAGAATGGATCCGCAAACAGACCCTGGTAAGTGCCGAACGATATATTACACCCGAATTAAAGGAATACGAAACCAAGATCCTGGGTGCAGAAGATAAAATTTCTGCTATTGAGGCTAAATTGTACTTCGAACTGATTCAAAAATTGGGTTCTTATGTTGGTCCGATCCAGCGAAATGCATACCTCATCGCACAGCTTGACTGCCTTACCGGCTTTGCAGACCTTGCTATCAGAAAAAACTATTCAAAACCAACGGTCAACGACAGTTATGTGATCGATATCAAAAACGGGAGACACCCTGTTATTGAAGGCCAGTTAAAACCCGGGGAAGAATACGTTCCCAACGATGTTTACCTGGATAAGGACGAACAGCAGATCATTATGATCACGGGGCCAAATATGTCGGGTAAAAGTGCCTTACTGCGTCAAACCGCTTTGATTGTGCTGATGGCTCAAATGGGAAGTTTTATCCCGGCTGATGCTGCAATCCTGGGAATAGTAGACAAAGTATTTACGCGCGTCGGTGCGTCGGATAATATTTCTTCCGGTGAATCAACCTTCATGGTGGAAATGAACGAAACTTCCAGCATCCTGAACAACCTGTCGGATCGCAGCCTGATCCTGCTGGATGAGATCGGCCGCGGAACAAGTACTTATGACGGAATTTCGATTGCCTGGGCGATCGCGGAATACATTCACGAATTCCCGCAAGCCAAAGGAAAAACACTTTTCGCGACACATTACCACGAATTGAACGAGATGGCCCATCAATTCCCACGCATTCACAACTACAATGTGAGCGTAAAAGAAGTTGGACAAAAGATAATCTTTTTGCGGAAACTGGTGGAAGGCGGAAGCGAACACAGCTTCGGTATCCACGTAGCCAAGTTGGCCGGTATGCCAAATAAAGTGATCCAACGGGCAGAACTCATGCTGGAGCAGCTGGAACTGAATAACCGGTCAAGCGAGGTGCAAACACTCAAAGAAGTAGTAGTACAGGCCGGTCAGTCGAAAGATATGCAATTGAGTTTCTTCCAGTTGAACGACCCGGTCTTGGAACAAATACACGACCAATTAATTTCGATAGACATCAACACGCTGACCCCGGTGGAGGCACTGATGAAATTAAACGAAATCAAGAAGTTAACGGGAGGGTAATCCTTACTTTTTTCCGAATTCATTACTGAAATTAAAAAAAATTAAAAAAAAGTCGGTCAAACCTTGCAAATTGAACAAAGGAATTATTAGATTTGCAACCCGATTCCAAAAGAGGAACGGTAATATAAAATACGCGAGAGTAGCTCAGTTGGTAGAGCACAACCTTGCCAAGGTTGGGGTCGCGAGTTCGAATCTCGTCTCCCGCTCAAAGAAATAAAGGTCATTTTTGAAATGGCCTTTATTCTTTAAAGTCCGCTCGGATGGTGGAATTGGTAGACACGCCGGACTTAAAATCCTGTGCCTGTATGGGCGTGCGGGTTCAAGTCCCGCTCCGAGTACAAGAGAATTGAAGGAAGACTTTGGTCTTCCTTTTTTTATTCTAAAAAGCTTGTGAATTGGCTTCCACCTTTCACAGGAAAGTTAAGTCCCGTTGGTGTTTACATCTGCGGGATTTTTCATTTTATGCTACAGCATATAAAGCAATGAAAGATCAATTCTATCCTGATATATTTGTATATCTTATATATGAAAAGAAATCTATCAATATGAAATTATTTATCAGTTGCATCCTTCTTGTTTTTTTATCCAGTTGCTCTGATAAAAAAGAGGTGATAACAGTAAAAAGTCTATTTGATATCCCCGAAAATGTTTCAGAAGAAAGTCTTATCAATTTTGGATTCAAAAAAGAAATTATTGAAGAAAAGGAGTATGTTGATTTATTCGGTGAGAAAGGACATCAAGTATACGAAAACAGAATAAAAAACCATTCAAGCTATTTTTATAAAAAGCCAAACCTTTCGTCGGAAATACATTTTATACAGGGAACGATAAGTGTTATACGCATTTCAATGGATACAATTGTTTGGAATGAACTAGATAAGAAATTATCACAAAGAATAGAGATCGACACCGTTTACATCAACAAGCAACGCAGGGTATTTCTTACCCGTCCCCATTATGCAGAAATTGCCGGTTATAGATACAAATGTAAGCTGCCATTAAAAAGAGAAGATGCATGGAAGCAAGGATCCTATTATAATCCAAATACAAGGAAAAGAATATATAATTATTCAGAATATCAATTTCATACGGTATCACTTGAACGGGAATTCACAAGAAAGCATCAAAATAAATTGAACCGAATTATGAAAGGGATTAAATCAAGGTTTTAGAACTTAACTGAGGATTTTTTGATTTTTCGTTTGAGAATAGTCTGTTCAATTATGCATTAACATTCTACCCCCAAACTATGTAACCCCTAAAAAAGCAGGTGAATATCCCTTATAAAAACCTATTATCCAGTGATTTTACCGCTTATGAGTCATAAAAATTTTTTATTTAATAATTGAATCCCTATTTTTACATCAAATAAAAAAACTATGAGAAAAATATACTTAGGCTTATTTGTATTTGTAATCGCTGGTTCAGCTTCGGCTCAGCTAATGAACAAAAATTTGCGTAGTGCGCAGAAAATCCAAAACATCGGAGAAGTTCCTGCTAAGGTTAATCACAACCTTGAGAAGGCAGTTCCATTTTGGCAGAACAACTTTACAGTTGCATCTGACTGGGTTATTTCAAATGCAGGAGGTGCAGGATCACCAGCTCACACAGCGGGTGACTGGACTATCACAACGAACGTGAATGCTATTCCGGTTGCAGCTTTGACTCCGGCAGGACATACAACAGCAGCAACAGGTTATGCTTTGATTAACTCGGATGCAGCAGGAAGCGGTCAGACTCAAAATGCCAGAATCGTAACAGCATCAGCAATTGACTGTAGTGGAAAAGCAAATGTTTCTATCATTTTCCAACAATCTACACGTCATTACCAGGAGTTATACTTTGTAGTTGTATCGAACGACGGTGGAACAACATGGACAGATTTCCAGGTAAATACAGGTATGGCGGTTAACACAAACTCTGCAAACCCTTCTTTGGCTCAGGTGAATATTTCTTCAGTTGCAGCTAACCAGGCGAATGTAAAAGTTGGTTTCCGTTATGTTGGTGCTTATGACTGGTTCTGGGCAGTTGATGACGTACAGTTAGTAGAGACTGACAACTATGACTTGGCAGCTACAGGATATTACTGGGGTGTTGAAGGAACTTGGGGACCACGTTTACCGTACTACCAAACTCCAATTGCTCAAATCAACCCGATTCACTTTGCAGGACTTGTTGAAAACAAAGGTGCTATGTCTCAATCTGACGTAACATTCACTGCTGGAATTGCTTCTGCAGGATATACTGGAACAAGCCCACAAGGAATTCTTGCTCCGAACCAAAGCGATACGTTTGACATTGCAGCTACATTTACACCAGCTGCTTCTGTTGCAAATTTCACTGTTACAGGCGGAACAACTTCAGGTCAAACAGATGCTAACCCAGCTGACAACGTAGCTCCGGCATTGGCATTCGCTACAACTCAAACAACTTACGCACGTGATGCACAAGTTCTTCAGGCAGGATCTTACAACGAAGGTGAAGGTTACGAAATGGGGAACATTTTTGATGTTACTTCAAATGCAACTTTAACAGGTGTTGACGTATTTGTTGCTTCAACTTCAACAGTTGGTTGCCAAATCTACGGTTTGTTGTATACAATTGATGCAGGAACAGGTGACTTTGTTTACGGTCAGCCTACAGCATTGCATACAGTTACTTCAGGAGAACTAGGAACAATGATTACACTTCCATTAACTTCTTCATTCGGCTTAACTGCGGGTAATTCGTACCTATTGGTTGTTGGTTCATACGGAGACGGTGGTGTTTCAGATGATTTCGTTGTTGGAACTTCAGGTATTTCTGAGGCACAAACGACATTCTATTTGGACGGAAATGAGAACACAGGTACTTGGTACTACTCTACTTCCACTCCAATGGTTCGTATGAACTTCAGTACTAACTTATCTGTTTCTGAAAATGCAGCAAACGTTGATGTAAACGTATATCCTAACCCGGTTGTGGGTGAAGCTACAATTGAAGTGAACGGAGCTATTGCTTCTTCAATCACTGTTCTTGACGTAGCAGGTAAAGTAGTTTACACTACAAACGCAACTGAAGGCACTTCTAAAGTATCATTCTCTACAGCTAACTTCTCTGCAGGAGTTTACACTGTGAATGTTGCTACTGAAAAAGGAACAGTTACTAAGAAAATGGTTGTTAAGAACTAAACTTCTTTCTAATATTTGGAAAAGCCCGGACATTCATCGTCCGGGCTTTTTTTATCTCAGTCTTTCCGCCGCGGCGGACTGGCGCTTATCCGTCGATACTTTCGCACTAGCGCTTACGCAGTAGCTTCAGCGTAGGCGCAACGTTTACCTGCAGTGCATACTTCGTAAGTGTCGTATCTTAGTCTTTCCGCCGCGGCGGACTATCGCTTATCCCTCGATACTTTCGCACTAACGTTTGTCGTATCTCAGTCTTCAAAAGCTATCGCTTTTTCTTATATTTGCCCCTCGAAAAAACAAATTATGAAAGCATATGTATTCCCCGGACAAGGTGCTCAATTCTCAGGAATGGGAAAAGACCTTTACGACTCCTCTGATCTGGCAAAACAATTACTCGCCCAGGCGAATGAAATCCTTGGTTTTGATATCCAAAAAATTATGTTTGAGGGATCAGACGAAGAATTGAAACAGACGAAAGTGACACAACCTGCAATCTTCCTGCATTCAACTATTCTGGCTGCGTGTTTGGGAGAGAGTTTTAAACCGGATATGGTTGCTGGACATTCCCTGGGAGAAATTTCTTCTTTGGTTGCAAACAAAACACTTTCATTTGAAGACGGTTTGCGCCTGGTTTCCAAAAGAGCCCTGGCAATGCAGGCTGCCTGTGAAGCAGTTCCATCAACGATGGCAGCTATCCTGGGACTGGAAGACCATATCGTGGAAGATATTTGCAAATCCATTGATGGAATCGTGGTTCCGGCAAACTACAATTGTCCCGGACAATTAGTAATCTCAGGTGCTATTCCAGCAGTGGAAGAAGCTTGTGCCAAATTGACCGAAGCAGGTGCAAAACGCGCTATGATCCTTCAGGTTGGCGGCGCATTCCATTCACCTTTGATGGAACCGGCACGAGAAGAATTGGCCAAAGCGATTGAAGCAACTACTTTCAGCAAGCCGATATGCCCGGTTTATCAAAACACAACAGCATCTGCGGTAACAGATCCAAATGAGATCAAGAAGAATTTGATCGAGCAATTAACAGCACCGGTTCGCTGGACCCAAACGATGCAGCAAATGATCGCTGACGGTGCAACAGAAGTGATCGAGGTCGGTCCAGGAAAAGTATTACAAGGGCTTTTCAAAAAGGTGGATCGTGCATTTCCAACATCAAGCGCGGAGATCTAAAATAGAATCAGGCATAAAAAAGAAAAGGACCCGGCAAAATAAGAAGGGAACCGAGAAAATAAAGAAAGGGACGCGATGCATCGCGTCCCTTTCTTTATTTTATTAATCTATATTAAATTAATTTCGGTACAATGTACTTTTTACCGCTTTAATCAATCTTTCCACATTTGGCAATGCTGCATCGATCAATGTCGGTGAAAAAGCAAATGGAGTATCTGTTTGAGTCACACGCATCACGGGTGCATCCAGATGATCAAATGCGTAGCGCTGCAAATGGTAAGCAATTTCAGAAGAGATAGAAGCTAAAGGCCATGATTCTTCCAATACAACACAACGGTTTGTTTTCTTAACGGATTCAACGATCAAAGGATAATCGATCGGGCGAATGGTTCTTAAATCGATAATCTCAACAGAGATTCCTTCTTTTTGCAAAACCTCCGCTGCTTCATAAGCCACTTTGATGATTTTACCAAAAGAAACGATCGTTACATCCGTTCCTTTGCGTTTAATATCTCCAACTCCGATTGGAATAATGTATTCTCCTTCCGGAATCTCTCCCTTATCACCATACATTTTTTCCGATTCAAGGAAAACAACCGGATCGTTATCGCGAATGGCAGCTTTCAATAAACCTTTTGCATCGTATGGATTGGATGGTGTGATTACTTTTAATCCGGGTACATGCGCATAAAACGCCTCGAAACTTTGAGAGTGAGTTGCAGCCAACTGCCCCGCAGTACCGTTCCCTCCTCTAAAAACGATCGGACAACCGTACTGACCACCAGACATCTGCAGCATTTTTGCAGCAGAGTTGATAATCTGATCCGCAGCCAAAATTGCGAAATTCCATGTCATGAACTCAACAATCGGGCGAAGGCCATTCATGGAAGCTCCTACAGCAATACCTGCAAATCCTAATTCAGCAATCGGGGTGTCAATGACACGTTGTGGACCAAATTCATCCAACATTCCCTGAGATACTTTGTACGCTCCATTGTATTCAGCAACTTCTTCACCCATTAAGAAAACACCCTTATCACGGCGCATTTCCTCTGACATAGCTTCACGAAGGGCTTCTCTAAATTGAACAGTCTTCATTCTTATCTTTTTTTATTTCGCTTTAAAGCAGGTCAAAATTAATCAAAATTCGTTTCAGGCGTATCAAAATGAGGAGTAAGAAGACACATTTTCAGGAAATAGTGAACAAATTGTTTAAAACCTAGCCTTACTATGTATGCATAACATTTTATTTCCTAGGATGATTTGATTATTTTTGTGACCGAAACTAAGTTTAACAAGCAAATACTGTGTGGAGTAATTTTACTACATGCAGTTCACGTTTAAATAAAATAGATTATGAAAATTCTTGTATGTATCAGTAAATCTCCAGATACTACTTCGAAAATTGCTTTCACGGACGGGAACAAGCAATTTGACGAAAATGGGGTTCAATACATTGTCAATCCATACGATGAGTGGTATGCACTTGTTCGCGGGTTGGAATTGAAAGAAACGTTGGGTGGAAACTTAACGATCATCACGGTGGGGAGCGCTGCTGATGAGGCTATCATCAGAAAAGCACTGGCAATTGGTGCTGATGATGCGGTTCGTATTGATGCTGATCCGAAAGACGCGTATTTTACGGCAGTTCAAATCGCTGAATATGCAAAAACAAACGGATTTGATCTGATCCTTACAGGAAAAGAAACAATCAACTACAATGGGTCGCAAGTAGCAGGAATGATTGCAGAAGCGATGGATCTTCCATTTGTTTCATTGGCAACGAAACTGGACATTAACGGTACAACTGCACGCATGGAGCAGGAAATCGTTGGTGGTGTTCAGGTTGTTGAAGCGAGTCTTCCATTAGTAGTTTCCTGTGCCAAAGGGATGGCAGAACAACGCATCCCGAACATGCGCGGAATTATGGCCGCACGTACAAAACCGCTTACAGTAGTGGCTCCGGCAGCAGTAGAGGACCTTACAGCATATGTTGAATATGGATTACCGGCTGCTAAATCTGCAGTGAAGATGATCGATCCGAACAATATGGACGAATTAGTTGCTTTGTTACATAACGAGGCTAAAGTTATTTAATCGATAAGAAAGAATTATGAATATTTTAGTTTATATCAATTCATCCAATCACCTTGCAAAAAGTGCGCTTGAAGCTGTTACTTATGCCAAGAAAATTGGTGGAACAATCACAGTTGTTGCTACCGGATCGGTAGATGATTCAACTTTAGCAACTTTAGGTGAATACGGTGCTGAAAGAGTACTGGTAGACCGTTCGGTTGCAACTGAAGATTCGCAGCAAGTGACTCGCATGATTGCAAAAGCGGCAGAATCGACGGGAGCGGAATTAATCATTTTCTCTCATGACTTGGTTGCCAAAGCAGTTGCATCGCGTTTATCGGTTCGTTTGAAAGCAGGTTTGATTTCAGGTGCCGTTGATGTTCCGAACACAGCAAACGGATTTACGGTGAAAGTAAATGTATTCTCAGGAAAGGCATTCGGATTTGTTTCCGTAAAATCTCCGAAGAAAATCATTTCACTTCTTCCGAATTCATTCCAACCGGAAAAAACAGGTTCAGCTTGTCCGGTAGAAGCATTTGACGGAGCAGCAGGAACTGCAGCAATCAAAGTAGTAGAAACGAAAATACCAGAAGGTGAAATTCCGTTACCGGAAGCCGAATTGGTTGTATCTGCGGGTCGTGGATTGAAAGGTCCGGAGAATTGGGGAATCGTAGAAGATTTAGCGAAAGCATTGGGTGCAGCGACAGCATGTTCGCGACCTGTAGCTGACATTGGCTGGAGACCTCATCACGAACACGTAGGACAAACGGGAGTTGCCATTCGTCCGAATTTATACATTGCAGCCGGTATTTCGGGAGCAATCCAGCATTTGGCAGGAGTAAACGGTTCGAAGGTAATTGTAGTTATAAACACTGATCCTGAGGCCCCTTTCTTTAAGGCTGCTGATTACGGAGTAGTGGGTGATGTTTTCGAAGTACTTCCGAAATTAACGGAGGCTGTAAAAAAATTCCGCTCAACACCGCACTAAGATTAATCAAATTAATTATTTTTACGTAAAGTAATCCGAAGGAGGGAAGCACATTCAAATGCTTCCCTCCTTATTTAAACCCTTCGTAAGGAAAACGTTCGAATGGACAAGATTAAACTCGATATCATTGGACTGTCATACAGTCAGACTCAAAGTGGTGCTTATGCATTGGTTTTAGCAGAATCAGGCGGTAAACGCCGTTTGCCGATTATTATCGGGGGATTTGAAGCCCAGGCAATAGCCATTGAGCTGGAAAAGATGACTCCGACAAGACCGCTTACTCATGATTTGTTTAAATCACTTGCTCAAACGTTCTCTATCCAGCTGAAAGAAGTAGTAATCTACAATTTACAGGAAGGAATCTTCTTTGCCAAACTGGTTTGCGAAAAAGAAGGTGTGTTTTCAGACATCGATGCACGAACTTCCGATGCGATTGCATTAGCCGTTCGATTCGACTGCCCGATCTACACCTTTGAATCCATTTTATCTTCAGCAGGAATCCTTTCCGATGAGTTCCTGGAAGACGATGACGAAGTTGAGATCGCAGATACGGATGAAAACGAATTCACCAAAATGAACAAAGAGGAGTTGGAAGAACAGCTTCAAAACGCAATTGATAATGAAGACTACGAGTTAGCTTCTAAAATCCGGGACGAGATCAAAAAACGCGGAGAATAATTCGGCATTAAGCTACTACTATTATGGGGAAATCCATCAAATTTCGACTGATTGTCATGAGTTTCCTCCAATTTTTTGTTTGGGGAGCCTGGCTAATTACCATTGCAAATTATTGGTTTGACACAAAACATTGGGGACCAGCAGAGTTCGGAGGAGTATTTTCTACTTTAGGGCTTTCATCCCTCTTCATGCCTGCACTTACAGGTATTATCGCCGATCGATGGATCAATGTGGAAAAACTTTACGGGATACTTCATTTATTCGGAGGCATCGTATTACTATTCTTACCATTTGTCGAAACATCCAATCATTTTTTTTGGGTCATCTTTCTGGCAATGGTATTTTATATGCCAACCATTTCACTATCCAATTCAATTGGTTATACAGTTCTTAAAAATCACCAGTTTGACGTCATAAAAGTATTCCCGCCAATCCGGGTTTGGGGAACCATCGGCTTTATTGCAGCAATGTGGTTTACCAACCTGACAGGAAACAAAGCTTCGGCAAATCAATTTGTCATTGCCGGAATAGCCGCAATTGCTTTAGCCATCTATTCTTTTACCCTTCCAAAGTGCCCTCCAACGAATACTACCAAAGCGGAAAAAAGATCGCTTGTAGAAATTATGGGATTGGATTCATTTAAGTTATTCGGAACTTATAAAATGGCACTTTTCTTTTTGTTCTCCATGCTATTGGGAGCAGCCCTGCAGCTTACCAATATGTATGGTGATTTGTATCTCTCAGAATTTAAAAACATTCCCCGGTATACCGATTCGGTGGTTGTGAAATACTCTACGGTAATCATGTCCATTTCTCAAATTTCGGAGACCCTGTTCATTCTTGCTATTCCGTTCTTCTTAAAACGATTCGGAATCAAACAGGTAATGTTAATCAGCATGTTTGCCTGGGTGCTCAGATTCGGACTGTTTGCATTCGGAAACCCGGAAGAAAATCTATGGATGATAATCACCTCCTGCATTGTTTATGGCATGGCATTCGATTTTTTCAACATTTCCGGTTCACTTTTCGTTGAAACTTCAACCGATTCCAAAATCAGATCCAGTGCACAGGGACTTTTTATGATGATGACCAACGGAGTCGGAGCAATCATGGGAAGTTATATCAGTGGATGGATCATCGAACAGTTTTTTATCCTTGAAAACGGAGCGAAAGACTGGTACCACATCTGGTTAAGTTTCGCAGGATATGCATTGGTCGTATCCATTCTTTTTGCAGCATTCTTCAGACATAAACATAATCCGGCAGAATTGTCGGAATTTTCACACTAAATTGTTTACTAAATAATTTAATAGTAATTTAATGTTTCAATAACATTGAATGAAAACTACACTCTCCTCTCTTGCACTTCTAGTAAGTGTCATTTCTTTTGGCCAAACTTTCAACGGTACATCCGGAAACATCCAGGACAACCAGGAATTGATAAGATCCGTAAACGTAAACGGATTGCCAACTTCCATTAATCAAACCACCTTCGGTCTGGAACAGGTTTGTTTAAGCATTACCCATTCCTGGGACGCAGATGTAACAGTTACACTCGAAGCTCCGGACGGAACTCAAATCGCCCTTTTCTCTGCTGTAGGCGGAGACGGAGACGATTTTGACGGAACTTGTTTACGCGAAGACGCGAGTGCTTCCATCGTTACTCAAAACGCCCCGTTTAGCGGAACATTCAAACCCATGAATCCGCTTGGAGCTGCAAACAACAATCAAAATCCCAACGGAACCTGGAAACTGAGAGTTTACGATTCGGCAAACGGGGATGAAGGAACACTGGATTCCTGGTCGATCACTTTTGGAAATGATCCGGCTACTTATCAGCCCTTTTTAAGCAGCAATCTTCCAATTGTTATCCTGAACACAAACAACCAGGGGATTCCGGACGAACCCAAGATCGATGCTCACATGAAGCTTATTGATAATGGTCCGGGGAACATCAATTATGTAAGTGATTTTCCGAATGCTTACAACAATCAGATCGGAATTGAACGCAGAGGTTCTTCATCAGGTGATTTCCCGCAGAAATCCTATGGTTTTGAAACCCGCGACATCAATGGTACCGTAAAAGACACTACCCTACTTGGAATGCCTTCGGAGCACGATTGGATCCTCTATGCTCCGTACAATGACAAAAGTTGTATGCGCAATATTTTAACCTACGAATTAGCAAACAAAATGCAGCATTATGCTTCGCGAACGATCCTGTGTGAATTGGTACTCAACGGACAATACCAGGGGATTTACACTTTAATGGAAAAAATAAAGCGTGACCCGAACCGGGTGGATATTGCAAAATTGCTCCCAACTGATATTTCCGGTGATGACGTGACGGGCGGATACATTATTAAAATCGACAAAACAACCGGCTCAAATAACGATGGCTGGACCTCCCCATATCAATCCGAGGACAATTCGGACATTACTTTCCTGTACCACTATCCGAAAGCCGATGAGATCGTACAGCAGCAAAAAGACTATATCCAGGCATATGTAGATTCATTTGAAACAGCCTTGGCTGGCCCGTCTTTTGCAGATCCGAACACAGGTTACCGAAAGTACACTATTCCGGAAACCTTTATTGATTTCCTGATCTTAAATGAAATAAGCAAGAATGTAGACGGTTACCGTTTGAGCACATTTCTTCATAAAGAGAAAGATTCCAATGGCGGGAAACTGCGCATGGGCCCGATGTGGGACTTTAATTTATCCTGGTGGAATGCAGATTACTGCAGCGGTGACAACGTTACCGGATGGCAATACGACTTTCCCAACACCTGTCCTGGCGGATGGCAGGTACCTACCTGGTGGACACGTATGCTTGAAGATCCGTGGTTCCAGGACGAATTAAAATGTCGCTGGACAACACTTCGTCAAAGCTTTCTATCCAACGATTCACTTTATGGTAAAATTGATTCCATCGCACAATACATCGGGCTTGCAAAAGACCGTCATTTTGACAAGTGGCCGCTTTTGGGAGTTTACACCTGGCCAAATCCAAGCCCGATTCCAGCGGATTATCCCGGAGAAGTTGCTGCGCTAAAAGCGTGGATCCTCGACCGTGCAACATGGATCGATAATAACATTCCCGGAACATGTCACTTGGGAATTATTGAGCAGGAAATTGCTTCCTTATCCGTTTATCCGAATCCTTTTAATGAAGATCTGCATGTATCGTGGTTTTCGGCAGGGATCAGCAATACACGGATTAAACTGTTTGATCTGAACGGAAGTGAGATCAGTTCCATGGAAAAAACTCCGGCATACGGAATGAATGAAGTCAAACTGAACACATTATCAAGTGCATTAAGCAGTGGAATCTATTGGGTGGAAATCCAGGAAGGAACTTCAATAAGCAGAATAAAAGTGGTGAAAAATTGATTTTTACCACGAAGACACTAAGAGCACGAGGCTTTTTATTTTAGGATTATATGACTTGTGAATGTTATAGCTTATGGATGAAATATCCGTTTGAAAGACTATAACTTATAACTGTATATTAATGAGGAATTATTTCTTCGTGTGCTTTGTGATCCTTGCGGTCAAAAAGAGCTTGTGCTAAATCTTTCTCAGGAAGACATCTGGCTGCGGGTAAATCCCTTTCCGTTCCAGGCGCTTATCTTTTTTGTAGAGAACATAACTTTCGGGAATAAATTGTCCCTCAAGCTTTACTTCAAAGTAAATTCTGTTCTTGTCCTCTTTTATAAACTGATAAGTTCCGTTAATTTCGTTTGAAGCTATTTTTTCCAGCAGTATCCCTTCCGGTTTCAACTGAACTTCAATCGGAGCAGCCTGAACCTCGAAAACTTCTTCCCCCAATTGCAATGCATAAGAAGGAATTTCACCGGCGTATGTTCCAAAATATTTCTTTTTGATTTCCTGTGAATTTCCGCTAAAGGAGTAAGTAAAGACCAGAAGTAATAAATAAAAACGCATTGTCTTCCTTTTGGGCAAAAATAGATAAAGGAATCAACAAAGCGATCGAATTATCAACCAAATCATGATGCCAGCGATTAATTTTCCTAACTTCGGGATTAGTTTTCGAATGCTCATTTCAACACTCAAATGAAACAATATCACGATTTATTACAGCACATTCTGGACAAGGGAACTTTCAAAGGAGACCGCACCGGCACAGGTACTTTATCCACTTTCGGATATCAAATGCGCTTCAACCTGGAAGATGGATTTCCTGTCCTGACAACGAAAAAATTACACCTTCGTTCGATCATACATGAGCTATTGTGGTTTCTTCAGGGTGATACGAATATTCGATACCTGAAGGAAAACAATGTTTCTATTTGGGATGAATGGGCGGATGAAAACGGAAACCTGGGACCTGTTTACGGTTACCAATGGCGTTCATGGCCCACTCCTGACGGTGGTTCCATTGATCAGATCTCCAATTTAATTGAGCAGATCAAGAAAAATCCGAATTCCCGAAGACTGATCGTGAATGCATGGAACGTCGCATATGTAGACAATATGGCTTTACCTCCATGTCATACCATGTTCCAATTTTATGTTGCCGAAGGAAAATTAAGCTGTCAATTGTACCAGCGATCCGCGGACACCTTTTTAGGGGTTCCTTTCAACATTGCTTCTTACGCTTTATTAACCATGATGGTAGCACAAGTTTGCGATCTGAAACCCGGAGAATTTATTCACACACTTGGTGACGCACATTTGTACTCCAATCATTTGGACCAGGCAAAATTGCAACTGGAACGCGATTTCAGACCGCTTCCAACGATGAAGATCAATCCGGATGTAAAAGACATTTTCGGATTTAAATACGAAGATTTTGAATTATTAAACTATGATCCGCATCCGCATATTAAGGCGGCAGTAGCGGTATAAAACAAGTAGGGGTGAAAAATTTTTCACCCCTACTTGTTTATTTCATATGTCTTTTTTTACGCAAGCAATTTCAAAGTCTTAGTGTTGTAGTCTACTAATCCTTTAATTAGCCATTTCACTCATAAACTTGATCCGCATCAGGCG
Organism: Fluviicola sp.; assembly: GCF_029266855.1. Taxonomy (GTDB): domain Bacteria; phylum Bacteroidota; class Bacteroidia; order Flavobacteriales_D; family Crocinitomicaceae; genus Fluviicola. The sequence goes on along the minus strand of NZ_JAQSWB010000003.1, from coordinate 254,162 downwards.
CAATTCTTCTTCGGTATAATCACCGTCGAATTCATGATAAGCCGTGGCAAGATCATCTGTTTCAGCTTCAGAAAAGTACTCGTAGATCTCTTCCTGATTATCCGAATCCAGGATATCATCGATGTAGTAATTGATATTCACCCTTGTTCCGGAAGAAACAATTGCCTCGATCTCTTCAATTACTTCATCCATTGATTTTCCCTGAGCTCTCCCAATATCTTCCAGGGGTAATTTTCTGTCAATATTCTGGATCAGCTGAACTTTCAGAACCGATTTATTGATCAGTGATTTAACCACCAGATCCTGCGGTCTGTCAATATCATTCTCCTCCACATAATTGTGGATCAATTCAACGAAGGGCTTACCGTATCTTTGTGCTTTCCCGGCTCCAACTCCCTGGCAATTTGTCAATTCGTCAATTGTGATCGGGTACTGGAAGCACATATCTTTCAACGATGGTTCCTGGAATATCACAAAGGGAGGAATGTTATTTTGTTTTGAAAGCGACTTTCTCAGATCGATCAGCATATCATATAACACCTCATCGAAAGCACCACCCTTTCCGGGAGAAACGATTCCTTCATCTTCGTCCGAAGCAGAATAATCGTGTTGTTTCAACAAGGTAAACGATACCGGGTTTGCCAAGAACTCTTTCCCGTTCTCTGTAAATTTCAGCGTTCCGTAAGTTTCAATATCCTTATAAAGAAGACCAGCAACGACTGTTTGCCTGATTACAGCATTCCAGAAATGCTCATCGCGCTCCTTCCCGACCCCGAACAAAGGAGCCTGGTCATGCCGGTAACTTTTAATCTCGGCTGTTATGCCACCTGATAAAAAGGCACATACGTGTTTCGACTTTTGTTGTTCCTGAAGGAAATCAACAACCTGAAGCAACTGGTGAACAAATTCTTTCCCTTCTAATTTTTCGCGTGGGTACTTACAATTGTCACACATTTCGTTGCATCCTTTTTCATCGAATACTTCTCCGAAATAATGCAAAATGAATTTTCTCCTACAAACCGAAGTTTCAGAATAAGAAACGATTTCGCTTAAGAGCTGTTTTCCAATCTCCTGTTCCGCAACCGGTTTTCCCTGAAGGAATTTTTCCAGTTTCTCTATATCCTTGTAGGAATAAAAGGTGATACACTCACCTACTCCTCCGTCGCGGCCGGCTCTACCGGTCTCCTGGTAATAACTTTCCAGTGATTTTGGAATATCGTGGTGAATAACAAATCGCACATCCGGTTTATCGATTCCCATTCCAAAAGCAATTGTAGCAACAATCACATCCACTTCTTCCATCAGGAACATGTCCTGGTGGCGCGCACGCGTTGTTGCATCCAAACCGGCATGGTAAGCCAAAGCATTGATCCCGTTCACCTGGAGCAACTCCGCCATCTCTTCTACTTTCTTCCTGGAAAGGCAGTAAATAATCCCGGATTTTCCCTGGCGCTGACGAATGTACCGGATAATCTCTTTTTCAACATCCTTTTTTGCCCGGATCTCGTAATACAAATTATCCCGGTTAAATGACGACTTGAATAACTTCGCGTCCATCATGTTGAGATTCTTTTGGATATCCGCCTGGACCTTTGGTGTTGCGGTAGCTGTTAAAGCAATGATCGCAACATCCGAAATTTTCTCAAAGATCTCTCTTAACCTCCGGTATTCGGGACGGAAATCATGTCCCCATTCCGAAATACAGTGAGCCTCATCGATCGCAAAGAAAGAAATTGGCACAGAAGTTAAGAAATCAATATTTTCCTGTTTGGTGAGTGATTCGGGGGCTACATAAAGTAATTTGGTTTTGCCGGCGAGAATATCATCCTTCACCCGATTAATTTCAGTTTTGCTGAGAGAAGAATTCAGGAAATGTGCAATCGAATTGTGATCACTCACATTACGAATTGCATCTACCTGATTTTTCATCAGTGCAATCAATGGAGAAACTACAATTGCTGTACCTTCTGATAAAAGTGCCGGAAGCTGATAACAAAGAGACTTCCCACCACCGGTGGGCATGATTACAAACGTGTTCTTCTTTTGTAAGACATTTGTAATTATATTTTCCTGTTGTCCCTTGAATTGATCAAAACCAAAGAATTTCCTTAGTGCTTCTTTTAGATCATTCTGATCCATAAAGTTTGAATATTAGAGGATTACCTAAATTTAATAAATCGAAATTACAGATAATAAAACGCAAAAGCGCTATAAAATCGGCAACTACACTAAAATACAAGATAAATCAATAAAAAACAACTATTAACATTTCATTACCTGAAAATTTTGATGAATTATTAACTTTGCGCCGAAGTATGGAAGAGGAAAAAAATATGTCATTCTTACAGCATCTCGAAGAATTGAGATGGAGACTGGTCAGATGCGCAGCTGTAATTATTGTTTTAGCGGTTGTTCTCTGGTGGAACCAGGACTGGATCATGCGTCATGTTTTCCTTTCCATGAGTAAACCCGACTTCCTTACTTTCGATATCTTTTGTAGGTACATGAACTTCATGTGCGTGGATGAAATTCCAATCAATTTTCAGTCAACCACCATGGGGGGCCAATTCTCTTATGCGCTTTGGATGAGTTTCCTGGGCGGTGTGGTGATCGGATTTCCCTATATCTTTCACCAGCTCTGGTCTTTCGTAAAACCGGGATTGAAGCAGAATGAAAAGAAAATGGTAAAAGGAATTGTCGTTTATGTGAGCCTGCTTTTCTTTCTTGGAATTTTATTCGGTTATTTCATTGTAGCCCCGATGAGTGTCCAGTTCTTCGGAACTTACCAGATTACCAAAGAAATCAAGAATGACTTTACGATCAATTCTTATATGAGTACGGTTCTTTCTACTGTATTTTATTCCGGCTTGTTCTTTTTGCTTCCGATAGTAGCTTACCTGATGGGGAAACTGGGAATCGTTTCATCCGGATTCTTAAAAAAGTACCGTAAACACTCCATAGTGGTTGTACTTATTTTAGCAGCAATTATTACTCCCCCGGATATTATTTCCCAGGTGATCGTAAGTATCCCGATCTTACTCCTTTACGAAATCGGTATTATTGTTGTGAAACGTGTTGAAAAAACACGGTTAAATGAAGAATAAAGCTGTAACCTTCGTCTTGTTTTTACTTTGAGTTTTTCTTAGTTTTATGCCATCTATGTTCAAACTAAGGATTCTATTTTTCCTCTGCCTGACTCACAGCTTTGTCTACTCACAACAGACGAAGGTTTCAGGACGCGTTGTTGACGCAGCAACCGGAGAAGGAATGCCTGACGTTCGGGTTCAGTTTCAATACTCGAAAATAGGTGTACTCACGGACAGTCTTGGATTTTATGTCCTGCAGTCTTACTATGCTACAGACAGTGTCACCTATTTCATGCCTGAGTTTAAACTGGTTACAAAAGCCGTAAAAAAAGACCATGAGCAGCTTATTGATGTACAACTCACGGAATCAGTATCGGATATTACCGAAGTGACCATCAAACCTCCCGATGAGTTTCCTTCCACAACCCTGCATAAGAAAGTGATCGCTCATAAGGACGCCAACAACAAGGAAAAATTAAGTTCCTACGAATACGAGCTATACAACAAGATCCAAATCGATCTCAATAATATCGGTGATAAGTTCAAAGATCGCGATATTGTAAAGCGACTGGATCTGGTTATGGATTACTTAGATTCCGTGGATGGTGGAAAGACCTATTTGCCGGTTATTTTATCAGAAAACATTTCGCAATTCAGTTATAAAAACAATCCCAAAAAGAAACGCGAATTAGTTTCTGCAACCCGGATTTCAGGAATAGAGAACCTGCAGCTGAACCAGTTTTTAGGAGAAATGTACCTGGATTTCAATATCTACGACAATTACCTGAATATCTTCCAGAAAGCATTTATCAGTCCGGTGGCAAACTTTGCCCGAAACTATTATAAGTTTTACCTGGAAGATAGTATGTTTATTGACAACAACTGGTGTTATAAGCTGCGTTTTGCTCCGAAAAGGACTGGTGATATGACCTTTGAAGGAGAAATGTGGATCAACGACACCACCTATGCTGTAAAATCCTTCAAAGCAAAACTCTCGCCCTGGGCAAACATCAATTATGTGCAGGATATGTACATGGAACATCATTTCGACCAGGTGATGCCCGAAGTGTGGATGCTTACCGAAGAGAAAATGATCCTGGATCTGAAGGTTACCAAGGGGACCAAATTATACGGATTCTATGGCCGGAAATATTCATCCCGAAAGAATTTTGTAATCAACAAAGACCGGCCCGAAGACTTTTATAAAAGCGACTTTACCGTTGAATTAGCCGACAGCGCCAAAACACGGAGCAGGGATTATTGGATAGCACACAGGCACATTCCACTTAATGAACAGGAAAATGGAATTGATCAGATGGTTGACTCCCTGAACCAGGATCCCTTCTTTAAATTCCTGAAGAACTCGACCTACATGCTTGCCTCCGGTTATTACCCGATAGGGAAAATAGAACTGGGATCCATTTATTCCCTGATCTCTGTTAACCCCGTAGAGAAATTCCGGACAGGATTAGCCATCAGAACTTCCAACGCTTTTTCCAAACGGATTGAATTCGGAGGAAGATTGTATTATGGGTTTGGCGACGAACGATTCAAATACGGCTTAACTACCCGGATCAATATTACCCCAAAGAAGCGTGGACTTTTAATATTCTATGGAAACAGGGATATCGAACAAATCGGGATTTCACCTACTGCGGCAGCCGTCGGGTCCACTTTCAGTTCGCTTTTACGCACAGGCCCCTTAGACAAACTAACCTTTGTCGACAAGGCCGGGATTAACCTGGAAAAAGATCTCGGGAAAGATTTTGTGATCTTTGGTGGCTTTGAATGGAAAGAATATACTCCCTTGGGTCTTGCCACCTACGAACGAAGAAATGAATCCGGAGGCTTAGATACGATCAGACACGTTCAAAGTTCTGAAGTAACACTGCGATTCAGATGGTGTAAGGATGAGGAGTTTATTTCAGGAAATTTTGACCGTACAACACTTCCTTCCAAATATCCTATTTTATCCATCCAGGGGATCTTTGGGATGAAAGGTGTTTTCGGGAGTGACTACAATTACCAGAAACTGGAATTTGCATTGGAGCACAATCGGAATGTGGGAGTTCTAGGCAGACTGCGTTATGGAGTTAACGCCGGTGTCGTATTAGGAACAGTTGCTTATCCTTTTTTAAAAGTTCACGAAGGAAGTCAATCCTATTGGCTGTATACGAATTCATTCAACCGCATGTCTTATTTTGAATTTATTTCAGACAGGTACGTTGGCGGATTTATCGAACAGCATTGGCAGGGATTATTATTCGACCGTATTCCTTTGATCAAAAAGTTGAAATGGCGCTTAGTCACAACCGGACGGATAACTTATGGTGCCATCAGTCAAAGACATAATGAAGTAATGATCATTCCATCTTTTACCAAACAATTCGGGAACATTCCATATGCAGAGGCTTCAGTGGGGATTGAAAACATTTTCAAACTGGGCCGGGTCGATTTGGTCTGGAGAATTACCCATTTGTATGCAGGGATTTCTCCTTTGGGAATCCGGGCACGTTGGTCCTTCGCTTTTTAATTTCTTTTTCAGCCATGAATCTAATACACTTATTGTATTCCAATTATTTTATATCCTTAATCCTGCAGGGATTTTGTGTATTCCATTGTATGCGTAAAGGCCATTCAAACCAGTGGTTATGGCTTATTATTTTTCTCCCGTTTATTGGCAGCCTGATTTATCTTTTCACAATTGTTCTAACCCGGGACAAATTAAATTCAGTGACTTCCAATGTGAATACAGTGGTTCGTCCGCATGGCAATCTGAAACAGCTTGAGCGCAATTTAAAGTTCTCTGACACATTTCAAAACCGAATGTCTCTTGCTAATTATTACCAAGCCCTTGGCAGAGATGAAGAAGCGCTTGCATTGTATGAGCAAAACCGTCACGGACTTTTTGCCAATGAACCGGAATTGATTACTGCTATGATGCGTTCAAATTACGCAGTCAACGAGTATGAAAAAGTAAATGACTTAGCCAAGCTGGTAAATAAACATCCGAACTTCATCCGTTCACAAGCTCATCTATCATATGCCAGATCCCTGGAGAAATTGGGAAAGTATAAAGAAGCTGAAACAGAATACGAACAATTCAATACGCGCTATGCAGATTTTGAAGGGAAATATACTTATGCTTGCTTCTTAGAAAACCAGCAGCGATTTATGGAAGCAACTCAACTTTTAGATTCTGCCATTGACGAATCAAGAAATATGGGCTACAGAGGAAAACGAAATCACATCTTCTGGATTCGTCAATCCATTGCCAAAAGAAAAGAACTCGAAAAGGGTAAGCATACAAAATAAGTCAAGCTAGACTAAATTATCTTATTTTCGCAAGGTGAAATTACATACGCACGATATCAAAAAGACCTATAAAGGTCGAAACGTAGTAAAAGGAGTCTCCATTGAGGTGAACCAGGGAGAAATTGTAGGTTTACTGGGTCCGAACGGTGCCGGGAAAACCACTTCCTTTTACATGATGGTAGGTTTGGTAAAACCGGATGAAGGCCATGTATTCCTGGACGACCTGGAAATCACACATTATCCGATGTACAAGCGTTCACAATTAGGAATAGGCTATCTTCCCCAGGAAGTTTCGGTCTTCCGAAAGCTGAGCGTAGAAGACAATATCTTATCGATTCTGGAACTTTCCGACCTGAGCAAAGTGGAACGCAAGGAAAAAATGGAACAGTTGCTGGAAGAGTTCAGTCTTACGAAAGTGAGGAAAAATCTTGGGAACAGGCTTTCGGGTGGTGAGAAAAGAAGAACTGAGATTGCCCGTGCCTTGGCTACCAATCCGAAATTCGTTTTATTGGATGAGCCTTTTGCCGGAGTAGATCCGATTGCGGTAGAAGATATTCAAAGTATTGTTTCCGATTTACGGAAAAGAAACATCGGGATCCTTATCACAGATCACAACGTACAGGAAACCTTATCTATTACAGACAGAGCTTATCTTTTGTTTGAAGGGAGTATTTTGAAATCGGGAACAGCTGAAGAGCTGGCTTCAGACGAACAAGTACGCAAAGTTTATCTGGGTCAAAATTTTGTTCTACGCACTAAAAACAGGTAACCATAAAAAAAGCCTCCGTGGGAAGAGACTTTTGGTTTGTTTCGTTATTTCGATGCTAAATCAGCGTTTTCAGTGTTATCAACACTTCCGTAAGCATCACAGTGTCCTCTTGAGGATCCGCAAGATGCCAGAACTACCGCTAAGAAAGCAGCTACTGCCGCGTAGGAAAAAAATTTCTTCATAGTTATTGCTTGTTTTTTAGTTTTACTAGTTGTTGTTGGTTACAAAGCTATCATTTTTTAACGTTAGTTCACATAAAATATTATCCACATTCCTTTTTTTATAATGTTGATTAGTTGTGATTTAATTGAAAATCGCTATTTTTTCTTAACGCCAATGCCAGGGAAAAACCGGTAAACTTCCTGTTTTTCTATGTTTTAAGTACGATAGGTTCTGAACAATTATCGGTCTGTTGTTTCCGAATGCTGATTTTGATCCGCCATTGCACTATATGCATCACAGTTTGCTTTTGTTTTGCAGGATGCACTTGCCAAAACGACAAACACGGCAATAGCAAGAATTCCCAATAATTTCTTCATGATCTCCAGTTTAATGGTTCATACTAATTGTAACTTCTATACAAACTTACTACTTTCAGCGTTATATTATAGAATATTCTTGACATTTGTCAAAGGAAATAATTGAAATTGAAGCATTTCGGTAAATTTACTCAGGAAAAACGGAGGGTTGGTCTTTTGATCATCCTGCTGCTTTTCGTACCCACAATTTTTCACGCACAAAAAACCGTTCATTTTTCTGATCCTGCATTTAAAAAGATCAGTAAAAAAAACAGTTTCACTTACTCAGATACCTTTTCACTGAAAAATCAGCTGCAGGAAATTCAATTTCTGGCTTATAAAAAAGGCTATTTAACTTTCGGGGTAGATTCCATCATTCCTACCGACAGTCTGAATAGCGAAGCCTGGTTCACACTTGGTTTACGGTACAAGGAATTAAAGCTTTCCCTATCAGACAACAGTAAACGTTCCCTGCGGGAAATAGGAATCAGTCCTCGCACCATTGAAACACTTCCTCCCACCCCGTTTGAGATTTCCAGAAACCTGGAACGCATTCTGCACGATTTTGAGGTTGCAGGATATCCCTTTGCTACCATTTCATTTGAGGATCTGAGAGTTGAGAAAGAAACACTTTTTGCAGAATTAATTGTCATCCCCAACTCAAGAGTTAAGTGGAACGACCTCATCGTTTCGGGAGAGAAAGTCAAACTGTCTAAAAAATACCTGGAGAATTTTTTGAACATCGAAAAGGGAGATTGGTACAACCAGGATCAAGTGGACCTGATCAATACCCGCCTCACACAGCTCATTTTTGTCAAACAGACAAAACCTGCAGAAATTTTGTTCACACCCGAAGGAGCGAATCTCTACCTTTACATTGAAACGAAACCCGTTTCTTTATTCAACGGTACCATTGGTCTTCAGCAGGATCCGGTCAAATTAAAATACCAGCTCACCGGGGATCTGAGGCTGAAACTTCAGAATGCATTCAAGCACGGAGAATTGTTCGATTTGAACTGGCGTTCCATTCAACCGGGCAGCCCGCAACTGAAGATCCAGGCGGCATATCCTTTCCTGTTTAATACACCTTTCGGTTTAGACGGCCAGTTCTCACTCTTCAAAAGAGATTCGACTTTCCTCGAGCTTAAAACCAGTATCGGAGTTACTTACTTTGTTTCCGGCGGAAAAACACTCACAGGCTTCTATAAGAATCAACAATCGAATTTACTTGGGGCAGCAAACACCGGCCTGGCTTACGGGAGTTCGAAAAGCAATCTTTACGGACTCTCATTCCGGAACCAGACAGTAGATTATTTACCCAATCCGCGAAAAGGATTTATCTGGTACCTGGAAGGAAATGTCGGGAAAAGAACTCTTGTCAAAGATTCCATCACGAATCATTATTTGATCTATGGAGGAAAAGTACAGATCGAATATTATCAATCCCTCGGAAAACGCTTTGTCATCAAAGGCGGTTTAATCAGTGAATCCTTTTACACGAATAACATACAGCAAAACGAACTTCTGCGTTTCGGAGGAAACCTGTCCCAGCGCGGTTTTATGGAAGATGAGTTATTGGGAACTTTCCGTGCGACATTCACCATTGAGCCCCGGTTTATTTTGGATCAAAATTCGTATCTCTTCGTGTTCTACGACCAAAGCTGGTACGAACGCAATGTTCAGCTCTATAGGCATGATTCCCCGAAAGGTTTTGGTGCAGGTTTATGTTTTGGAACCAATATCGGGATCTTCTCCCTGACCTATGCGCTCGGACAACAGTTTTCCAATCCTGTTTTATTCAGAGACTCAAAAGTGCATTTCGGGTATATAGCGTATTTCTAATTTCTAATTTCTAATTTCTAATTTCTAATACAATAATTCGAACGTTTTAAGAACAAATCGATAGCGATTATCTAAAATCAACGAAGACAACACTTTAATCAATCTGTTGCGATCCATGAAGATTTTTCTATATCTTGAGTGCTAATGAGCTACTTATGTATATCGAAAAGATCGTGTAAATCCATTTCAATAATGGCTTTAGTTCTTTTGTTTTATCAACTCGCCTACTCCCAGGATATCGTTGTTACAGGAACCATTTCAAACGAACAAAACCTCCGGGTAACCGGTGCTGAAGTCAGACTGGGGCAATTGAACGGTAAATCAAATTCAAAAGGCATCTTTACATTCAAAGTAAATAAGTTCCCTACGACGTTAACGATCAAACATAGGCTTTACAACGACTACCTCGAAGTTGTGCGTGCTCCGGTGAATAAACAAGATACTATATTTCTGGATATCATTCTTGAGAACAAATCAACCGAACTGGATGAAGTAACGGTAAGTGCCTCAAAAGTTATCTGGGTTTATCAGAAAAAAAACACGCATATCATTGACTTTGCACTCAGAGATAATGAAATTCTCCTGGTTTGCAGGGAAAATAATAACTACTTATTAAGACGGCTCGATTCGGTCGGAGAAAAGATCAGAGATGTTCAAATCAAAAAAAATCCTTCCGGTTTATTCGAGGATTGCACCGGAGGAATACATTTGACCTATGCAGATAGCGTTTTCGAATTAAAATTGATTGGAAACTCCACAGCCATGCTTTCGGGGAACTCCTATATCGAAGTAATGGACATTTTAAGCCCCTGCGTCATTTCAAGCGAAGACAATTTCATCGTCAAAAGACTGGGTCCTCACAATAAATTGGTCGAGTATGTGAAGATCAACCGCAACACCAAAAAACCCGATTTACTTTATATTACGAATGATCAAGCTGCGATGCGTGATCTGGATGAATTCGCGATGGCAAATGATATTCCTGTTCCTTTATTCAATCCGAACTACAGACAGCCTCCTCAAATGACGATTACCAATGACAGACAAAAATGGGACAACCAGCAATTTTACAATCAGATTTTGAAAAAACCCTTATACGCACCCATTTTCGAGATCAACGATTCCATATTTGTTTATGACCATTTCAAAGACAGCGCTTTGGTTTTTACCATTTCCGGGAATTATGTCCGTTCCTTCCAAATCAGTTACCATTATTTTGAGAATTGGAAAAGTGAACTACTCATCAACGAGGAAAAAACAAAGCTATATGCCAAGTATGAAACCGATGGTTTAACTGCGCTCCGGCAAATCAATCCTTCAACAGGCAAAGTAATAAACCTGAATATCCTGGAAAAACATATTTATCCCTTGCAAATTCAGATCCGGAACAATTACGCTTACTACCTGTATAAACATTACCTGGACAACAGTATTCATTATCTCTATAAGCAGCCGCTGAAGGAATAATCACTTTTACTGAATCACTATGAAACATTTAAATCACACCGGACTTATTTTTTTATTGCTTTTCGCAGGAGGGGCAATCAATACCACTTGGTCACAGGTCGAAGCAATCGTTAAAGGAAAAGTAGTCACTGAGAACGGAGCACCGATTAAGAATGCCTCTGTGAAATTGGGAAGCAGCGATGCACGAACCAACAACTCAGGTTTCTTCATCGTCAAAAACAGTACATTTCCTGCAAAACTGACAGTAACTCATTCTTTATATGCAGAATACCTGGACATGGTGGTGCTTCCTGAAAAGCGGCAGGATACAATCCGAGTGTTTGTAGTAATGACCGGAAAGGAAAAGGAGCTTGAAGAAGTAACCATTTCAGCCGAAAAGGTCTGGGTGTATCCCAGAAAACAGGCCAATGTCCTGGACTTTCTCGTGCAACCTGATAATGGGATTTTATTATGCTGCAGTGATGAGAACCGTTATTTCATACGAAGTTTGAATGCAAAGGGAGAAAAAACAAACGAAATACCTATCCGGAACCATCCAAAAAAACTCTACAGGGATTGCATGGAAACCATTCACCTGATCTATTCTGACAGCATCTATGAAACTGCATTTATTGATAATTCCATCGGGATTTTCCAGGCAAAAGCGGTAATGGGGATTTTCAACTTACTAAAATCCTGTGTCTACAAAGACGATAAGAACCTGGTAAAATACAACTACTCCAATGAAGACCAACGTATTGAATACCTTGCCATCGATATCCAATCCAAACAATCAAGAACACTTTACGTTGGGGAAGATCGTACAGAATACAGACAAATGGAGGAATACGCATACGAACATTACATGGCTGATGAAAAAATGTTCCATTCTCAAACTTCGGAGCAACTCAAAATAACCCGCGGAATATGGAACGAAAAACAATACTATGACCTCATTGTGATTAATCCGGTCTATATTCCACTGTTTGAATTAAATGACTCGCTCTTCATTTTCGATCATGTCAATGATTCAGCAGTGGTTTTCACCAGGGATGGTATGCGTGTACGCTCATTTCCGATTGTCTATCAATACTTCGACGGCTGGAAAAAGGAACTTATTACAAACCTTGAAAAAACAAAGATCTTTGCCCGGTATGATTCGGAGGGAATAACCACCCTACGGGAAATTAACACGACAAACGGGAAAACAGAGCGAATCATCCAACTCGAAAAACACGTCTTCCCTGAGCACCTGCAGATTCACGAAGATTTCATCTATTACATCTATAAAGATTATCTGAACCAGAGCATGCATTATATTTTCAAACAACGTCTTGAGTAAGGCTCTCGCTTTTTCTTCTTATTTTTATATGAATTTCAATATACACACCCTATGTTGATCCTGTCGAAAATTCGATTTTTATTCCTTTTTTCTTTCCTCCTACCGTTATGTAATCCGGGCTGGGCACAAGGAGATATTATCATTAAAGGAAAGGTCGTAAATGAAGCAGGAAGTCCGGTTAAAAATGCATCGGTACAGATAGATATTCATAATGCGCGTACCAACTCCCATGGTTTTTTCATCATCAGAAACGGCAATTTCCCTGCCCAGATCACTGTAAAAAACAACCAATACAACGACTTCACGGATATTCTCTTATTCCCGGAAAGATGGAAAGATACCATGAAACTGCAAGTGGTTATGGTCTCAAAAGAAACGCAATTGGAAGAAGTCACCATTAACGGAGCCAATAAATTTGGGGTTTATCCACGCAAGCAGGCAAACGTTTTGGATTTCAAAGTGGAACCCGACGGAAACATCCTGCTGTGCTGCAGCGATGAGCATCGTTATTTTTTAAGGCATCTGAATGAAATGGGAGACAAGGTTTATGAAGCCCCTATCAGAAAACACCCGAAGCAAATCAGACAGGATTGTGGCGGAAAGTTTCACCTGGTTTATACCGATAGTATTTACGAAACCTCAATCGTCGGACATTCAGTCGGGATCTTTTCTCCTTCCCCCTATTACAAATCCATTGGAATTTTGGACAATTGCTCCTACTCCGACGATACCTCGATCATTATCCGTTCATACATGAATCAAAAACAGTATTTGGAATACCAGCTGATCACAAAAAAAACGAAATCGAGCAAAGTACTTTACATTAGCCAGGACCGGCAAAAGAACAGGCAGTTGAAAGATTATCAAAGAGAAAACAAACAGACCGTTATGGAGATTCTGAGAGAATCGAATGCAAATCACAGCGATAAACTTTCAAACCATGACCAGGAGCTAAAAAAAGCACGGGAAAGATGGAGCACCCAGCAATTTTACGATTTGATTCTTTTAAAACCGATCTATGCTCCTCTATTTGAATTAAACGATTCCCTTATCATATTTGATCACCCGAATGATTCCGCCATTGTATTCACCAAATCCGGTGTCCGGGTGCGCAGTTTTCCCATTTCTTATCAATATTTCAGAGGCTGGAAAAATGAACTGATCCCGAATATTGAGAAAACACATGTATATGCACGCTTCGAAAGAGACGGAATCACCAGCTTAAGAAAAATTAATTTAACAACGGGAAAAACAGAAGAAGTAGTTCAGATCAAAGACCATATTTATCCCGAGCACATCCAGATCCGGAAAGATTTCATCTACTATGTTTACAAGGATTACCTGGACCAGAGTATGCACTATATTTTCAAACAACATTTAACGAATCGATAAAGATTAAAATTCAGCTTGCGGACACGCTAATTTTGCTTATCTTCAAGTAACAGATGAAAAATAATACAGAATCCATCAGCAATCCTGCTGAATTTACAGAACGATTTATCAATCAAACGAACAGTCCGGTTTTTCTAACAGGAAAAGCAGGAACAGGAAAAACCACGCTTTTACGAAAAATTGTTGAGACCACTCACAAAAACACGGTCATTGTTGCTCCTACCGGAATTGCGGCTTTGAATGCAGGAGGCGTGACCATCCACTCCTTTTTTCAGCTTCCGTTCAGTTCTTTTATCCCGGAATTTGTTTCGGACGGATTGGTTGCAGGGAATACCAAATTCGAATCGAAAGAAACACTGAAGCGTCATTTTCATTTCAATAAAACAAGACAGAACCTCATCCGGAATGTCGAATTACTGATCATTGATGAAGTTTCCATGCTGCGCGCCGATTTGTTGGACGCAATTGACTGGACACTCAGAAATGTACGCAAAAACAACAACCCCTTTGGCGGGCTTCAGGTACTGTTTATCGGGGATCTGTTGCAGCTTCCACCGGTTATCAAACCCGAAGAATGGAGTGTTTTGCAAAGATACTACCGCGGAATTTTCTTTTTCAATGCGCAGGTTCTCCAGGAACAAGCCCCCGTCTATATTGAACTGGATAAGATCTTCCGGCAGGATGACCAGCTCTTTATCGACCTTTTAAACAACTTGCGGAACAACCAGGTAACGACTGAGGATCAGAAACTGCTTGAAAAATATGTCAATCCGGCATTCGATTCTACGAAAGAAGAAGGTTATATTACCCTGACCACTCACAATTCAAAAGCAGATCAGATGAATGCCACAGCGTTGAATTCGCTGAATGAAAAATCAATTATCTATTCTGCAGAGATCAAAGGAGATTTTCCTCCCCATCTTTTTCCCCTGGAGAAAGAAACGGAATTGAAGGTGGGTGCTCAGATCATGTTCATCAAAAATGACATTTCATTTGAGAAGAACTTCTACAATGGCAAGATGGGAGTTATCAAATCCTTAACACCGGATGAGATCGAAGTATTTTTCACGGATGAAAAACGAAGCATTACAGTAGAGAAATACGAATGGAACAACATTAAATACACACTTGACGATCAAACCGGAGAAATCAAAGAAGAAATTTTGGGAACTTTTGTTCATTATCCGATCAAACTGGCCTGGGCTATAACAATCCATAAAAGCCAGGGTTTAACCTTCGATAAAGCGGTTTTGGACGTCTCGAACGTTTTTGCTCCGGGCCAGGCATATGTTGCCTTATCCAGGCTTCGCAGCCTCGAGGGATTGGTTCTTTTAAAGCCGCTCTCCATGAATGGTTTGGTAAATGATCACCAGGTTGTTTCCTATGCCTCGAACAAAGCCCCGGAAGACCAGATGAAATTGTACCTGGATCAGGAAACAGCCCGCTTCGTTTATAACAGCCTTATCCAGGCTTTTGATTGGTATGACTATACTACCAAATGGGCAACTTTTGAATTGGGCTTTAAATCCCAGGGACCAAAAACAGAAAAAGGGAAAGATAAGTCATGGGTGGCAAACCAGCTGCAGACTGTTCAGTCTACTTTTGATGCGGCAAGGAAATTTCAGAATCAGCTTTCAAATCTTTTCTCAAAAGAAAAACCGGAATGGGAATTTATTCACGAACGCGTACAGGCTGCTTACCAATATTTTTACAAACCGTTGGACGCACAGGTTTATTCCATCATGAAAAGACGTTATGAGGTAGCTAAAATCAAAAAAACAAAGCAATATTTTGAAGAACTGGAAGAGCTGGAACAAGAAGTAGTTGCCGTGGTTCATCGTCTAATGAAAGGCCGTTTGCTGATGGAAGCCATTGTTAACGGAAAACCATTTACAAAAGAGACAATCAAATCTCCGGAAATTCTGAATTACGTAATTGCAAAAACACATAGTATTCAACAGGAATTGAGGGCTAACAGATCTATGCTGGAGGAAATGGTTGAAGAAGATTTTGTAGATGTTATTCAATTGGTGAAACCCAAAAAGGTCAAGGAGGAGAAAGTCATTAAGAAGAATACTTACGAAATCACCTTCGAGTTATTTGAACAGGGAAAAACCATAGAAGAAATCGCCAATGAACGTCAATTGGGATTATCCACTATTGAAGGGCATTTCGCCAAGCTGGTCCAGCAGGAGAAAATTGATATCACGGACATTTTAGATCCGAAACGCATCAGCGAGATCGAATCCTACCTGGAAGATGCAGAAGGAAAGACTTTGGGAACTTTGAAAGAAGAATTGGGAGATAAAGTGACCTATGGGGAATTAAAACTGGTCCAGGCTTCGAAGATGTTGTAAAAACAGACCTTCAAGACTTAGCCTGTCCGGCCTTCGTTATATCACGAATTCATAATATCATGGTATCAAAAAAAATCACAGTCCGCAAGCGAATCTGTGATTTCACCAAACTACCAGTAACCACTCGTCATTCAACCAACTCAAATGACTTTGTTCTCCAATAGAATACAATAAGCGCAAAAAGTAACAAAAACAAAAAACCCCGACATTTCGACTACGCTCAATGACCGGGGTTTAAAATTGTAATATAGTTATCAGCTATTTCTTACAAAGAGAAAGCAGCTTTTACTTTATCTACGAAATCTAATTTTTCCCAAGTGAACAACTCCACTTCTTTCACAACTTGTGATCCGTCCGGAGCACTGAATGTTTTCTTCACTACTTCGTTCTTACGCCCCATGTGTCCGTAAGCAGCAGTTTCAGAATAGATCGGGTTTCTCAATTTCAAACGTTGTTCGATAGCATAAGGACGCATATCGAAGATCTCCGCACATTTCTTAGCGATTTCTCCGTCTGTCATGTTTGATTTAGATGTTCCGTAAGTATTGATGAACAAACCACAAGGCTTAGCTACACCAATAGCGTAAGAAACCTGAACCAAAACCTCATCACACAAACCAGCAGCCACTAAGTTCTTAGCGATATGACGAGTTGCGTATGCAGCAGAACGGTCTACTTTAGAAGGATCTTTTCCGGAGAATGCACCACCACCGTGAGCACCTTTCCCACCGTATGTATCAACGATGATCTTACGACCTGTCAAACCTGTATCTCCGTGAGGTCCTCCGATAACGAATTTTCCTGTTGGATTGATATGGTAAGTGATCTGATCGTTGAACAAAGCTTGCAATTCTGGTTTCAATTTCGCTTTTACACGAGGAATTACGATACTGATGATATCTTCTTTAATCTTTTTCAACATGTCTGCTTCTGCTCCGAAATCATCGTGTTGTGTAGAAACTACGATTGAATCGATACGTTGCGGAACATTGTCATCAGAATACTCGATAGTTACCTGTGATTTTGCATCCGGACGTAAATAACCAATGATATGAGATTCGTTATTACGAATTTTAGACAATTCCTGTAGGATATTGTGTGCCAAATCCAAAGCCAAAGGCATATAATTCTCCGTTTCTTTCGTTGCGTAACCGAACATCATTCCCTGGTCACCAGCTCCTTGAGCATCTGCTTTCGCTTCGAAGTCATCATTGGAAACTTTACGGTCAACACCTTGATTGATATCCGATGACTGATCGTGAATTGCAGAAAGAATCCCACAAGAGTTCGCTTCGAACATGTATTCAGACTTCGTATAACCAATTTTACGAATTACTTCGCGAGCAATTGCCTGAACATCCAAATAAGTATTTGTTTTTACCTCACCAGCCAAAACAACCTGACCTGTTGTTACTAAGGTTTCGCAAGCAACTTTCGACGTCGGGTCAAAAGCCATGAAGTTATCTATTAGCGCGTCGGAAATCTGATCCGCTACTTTATCAGGGTGTCCTTCAGAAACCGATTCTGAGGTAAACAAATATGACATAGTCCTTGATTATAAAATTTATTGGGTGCGAAATTAGTGAAAAAAAAGAAACTGATTCCCGAATGTTGAAAAAACAGGTGTTAATATTCTATTAAATTAGTAGACAATTAGTCCCTCATCACTTTCCAAACCAGTTTCGCGCTCATGCTACCAACTAACAATTATACCCTAACTTTGCAATTCACTAAAGAATATCCACATGCTTTCAGACAAACTAGCGAAACAAATTGATTTCATTAAAGAGATTGACAAGGTCAAATACATCCAAAGAAAAACCAAATTGTTTAACAGCGACCGGAATGAAAACGACGCGGAACACAGCTGGCATTTGGCATTGATGGCACTGATACTCACCGAACATTCCAATGAGCGGATAGACATTCTGAAAGTCATCAAAATGGTTCTGATCCATGACATCGTGGAGATCGATGCCGGAGACACTTTCATCTACGATTCTCAGAAAAACCATTCCAACACAGACGAAGAGAGACTGGCAGCACAGCGAATATTTGGCCTGCTTCCGCAGGAACAAAGGGATGAACTCATTGCGATCTGGGAAGAATTTGAAGCCGGAGAAAGCCCCGAGGCAAAGTTTGCCCGATCAATGGACCGCCTGGAACCCTTACTTCAAAATATTTCTAACAACGGTGGCACCTGGAATGAATTTGGAGTCAATTACGATAAAGTGTACGAAAAGAAGCAAATCATTAAAGAAGGATCCGAAACACTTTGGAACTTTGCCGAAGGATTAATCAATGACAGTGTGGAAAAAGGGATTTTAAAGAAAGATAAATCATGAGTTACATAGTAGTAGATATCGAATCCGACGGTCCAATCCCAGGTGACTTTTCAATGATTTGTTTTGGCGCCGTTCTGGTAGATGATAAGCTTGACAAAACTTTTTACGGAAAAATCAAACCTATTTCTGAAAATTACAATCCTGATGCGTTAGCAATTTCCGGCTTTACCAGGGAGGAAACTCTGGAATTTGATGATCCGGAAAAAACAATGCTCGAATTTGAAGAGTGGATTAAAACCAATTCGAAAGGACGTCCAATCTTTGTAAGCGACAATAATGGCTTCGACTGGATGTTCATCTGTTGGTATTTTCATCATTTCATCAAAAGAAATCCTTTCGGCTATTCATCGAGACGAATATCTGATCTGTATTGCGGACTGGTCAAAGACACATTTGCACAGTGGAAACATTTGCGAAAAACGGAACATACCCACAATCCGGTAGATGACGCAAGAGGAAATGCTGAAGTTCTACTCTATATGAAAAACGAAATGGACCTTAAAATCAGTCTTAAATAAGAATTAAACGAAAGAATCTTCGAAACCACAAATTCCTTACCTTCGACCCGTTATGATATTTCAGATCCTGTTTTTCATTATTTCTGTCCTCGCTTTAGCATTGATGGTCTATTGCAGGATCCTGTATTTGAAATTAAAGGAAGCACGGAAAAACAACACCGAACTTTCAGGCAAAAATCACGAACTGAATGCGCTCGTTCATTCGAATGAACTGAGTTCGATCCGCTATAAATTAAATCCGCACTTGTTTAAAAACGCACTGAATTCCATTCAATCACATGCGTATCAAACGTATTATTCGATGGACAAGCTCTCAGGGGTCCTGGATTACATTCTGTACGAAAGTGACCAACCTTTGGTGAGCTTACGCGAAGAAATGGATTTTGCGGCGAATTTCATTGAAATCAATCGCTTGAAATTGAGTCCCCTGTTTGATTTGCGTATTCGCAACACCATTAATTTACAGGACGAACGGATCAGTAATCTGAAAATTCTGCCGCTGATTACCGTCGACTTAATCGAGAACGCATTCAAACATACTGACTTTCAAAAGAGCGAATCATTTATTTCCATTCATTTGGAAATAGTAAATAATGAGTTTGTTCTCGAAGTCAGCAACCGCATTTCGGAAAGCACTCCGATGAAAAAAGAGCGCAGTGGCTTAGGGATCAAAAACCTGGAAGAACGTCTGGAGATCGCCTATCCTAATGCATATGAACTTTCTCTGAAAAATGAGAAACCCATTTTTCATGCCCGGCTCAAACTGAAACTCAATGGATAGATCAATACTTCGGGTGGTTCTGCTGGACGATGAATTACTTGCACTCGGTTACC
Source organism: Fluviicola sp. (assembly GCF_029266855.1). Lineage (GTDB taxonomy): Bacteria > Bacteroidota > Bacteroidia > Flavobacteriales_D > Crocinitomicaceae > Fluviicola. The sequence goes on along the minus strand of NZ_JAQSWB010000003.1, from coordinate 234,398 downwards.
TGAGGACTTTGTGTGAAGGCATCCCGGACATTGAGGTCGTGAAGGCTTTCGATAATCCCTTGTTATTCCTGTCTGAGGTCTCCAATCTTTCATTCGACTTTTGTATTTCAGACATTGTAATGCCGCATCTCAGCGGATTGGAAGTTGCTGAAAAACTCGGTTCGAAACCGATCATTTTCACAACAGCACATAACGAATATGCTGCGGATGCTTTCGATATCGAAGCCATTGATTACCTGAGAAAACCCGTGCAAAAAGAACGCCTGGAACGAGCCATCGAAAAAGTTCGCACACGGATCAATCAATCCAAAAACCAGGCTGTTTGGTCAGTAAATACCAATAAAGGAAAATTCTCGATCCAGCTTTCAAAAATTGTGAGTTTCTCATCAGACACCTACGACAGAAGAGATAAACTGATGCTTTTGGAAAACGGGGATGAATTGATCGTAAAGAATAAATCCTTTGATCAGCTGCTGCAGGAACTGGATACAATTACTTTCATTCGCATTTCAAAATCCGAATTGCTTTCGAAAGGATTTATTCAGGGTTATCATGGAGACATTATCCTGGGCAAGATCCGGAACAAAGACGGAAAATACCGCGAATTCGGTTTAAGTGAAAACTACCGGAAAACCTTCCTGGAAGCCTTCAAACAATAAGAATACTGGATTCGGTACAATTAAAACAGGTTTCAGTACATTCTTAAAAAAGGGTGTTTTCTTTCCTGTTTTACAAGCTTATTTTTGCTCAAAATTCAGGCTATGCGCAATCTCAGAAATCTCTTGTTTTACATTATAACGATTGGTGGATTCGCCGCCGTCATTTTTGGTGTAATCTTATCAGGAAAACCCCTGGAAGCTGGAAAAGTAACCACTTTCAAACCGGAGGCTACCGCATCTACCTGGCAGCAATTCACGGAAACTTATTACCACAACTTAACGCATCCGCTGGCGATTCTCCTGCTTCAAATCGTCACCATTATCATTGTAGCCCGGATCTTTGGCTTTTTCTGCAAGAAGATCGGACAACCTTCTGTGATCGGTGAGATTATCGCAGGGATTTTTCTTGGCCCGTCTTTTATCGGGATGTATTTCCCGGAGTTTTCCCACTTTGTTTTTCCTGAAAAATCAATGGACAACCTGAAATTCTTAAGTCAGATCGGGTTGATCCTGTTCATGTTCGTTGTTGGAATGGAACTGGAATTGAAAACATTGAAAAACAAAGCAAATGACGCTGTAGTAATCAGTCATGCCAGTATCATTTTTCCTTTTACATTAGGTGTTGGGTTAGCATATTTTATCTATTCCGAATTCGCCCCGGCAAATGTAAATTTCCTGTCGTTTGCTTTATTCATTGGTATTTCAATGAGTATCACCGCCTTCCCGGTCCTTGCCCGGATCGTTCAGGAACGCGGATTGAGCAAAACCAAACTCGGTTCCATTGTAATTACCTGTGCAGCTGCCGATGACATTACAGCCTGGTGTATTCTGGCTGCAGTTATTGCAATCGTGAAAGCAGGTTCTGTCTTGAGCGCGATCTACATTATTCTCATGGCCATTGCCTATGTTTTCCTGATGATCAAGATTGTTCAACCTTTCCTAAAACGCCTGGGCGACAAACATTCAAACAAGGAAAGTTTAAGTAAACCGGTGGTTGCGATCTTTTTTATAACCCTATTAATTTCTGCTTTCGCAACGGAAGTAATTGGAATTCACGCCTTGTTCGGAGCATTTTTGGCAGGTGTAATTATGCCGTCAAACATGAATTTCAGAAAGATCTTTATTGAAAAGATTGAAGATGTTTCAGTGCTTTTACTTCTTCCTTTATTCTTTGTTTTCACCGGACTCCGGACACAGATCGGTTTATTGAACGATTGGCATTTGTGGCTCATCGCCTTTGTGATTATTGCCGTTGCTGTTACCGGAAAGTTCCTTGGATCCGCACTGGCAGCAAGATTCGTCGGGCAATCCTGGAGAGACAGTTTGATCATCGGTGCTTTGATGAATACCCGCGGGTTAATGGAATTAATCGTTTTGAACATCGGGTATGACCTCGGGGTTCTTTCTGATGAGATCTTTGCTATGTTGGTAATTATGGCACTAATCACCACCTTTATGACCGGACCGATGCTTGATTTGATTAACTGGCTGATTCCCGAAAAGAAAACAGAGGAGGAATTAAGCGATAACCGGAAACTTTCCACCAAATATTCGATCTTGCTTTCGTTCGGAAGCCCCCAAAGAGGAAGAACCCTGCTCCGATTGGCCAACAGTTTTATTCGGAAATCACCCGAAAATGCAAATGTTACGGCTCTGCATGTTTCACTGAGTAATGACCTGAATCAGTTTAACGCGGAAGAATACGAACGGGAAAGTTTCGCCCCTATTACAGAAGAATCACAGAAACTGCAAATGCCGGTAGTGACTTTGTTCAAACCGACAGTAGATATTGACAAGGAAATCACGGACACATCCAATGCCGGAAACTTTGATTTACTCCTGATCGGGATCGGAAGTTCCGTTTTTGAAGGATCTCTTCTCGGAAGAATTTTAGGATTCACAACCAAACTGATCAACCCGGAACGTTTATACGAAACAATCACCGGTAAGGAGCCGCTGTTTGAAAACACGGTATTTGACGAACGGACGCGCCAGCTGATCAAAAACGCGAAATTACCCGTTGGTATTGTAATAGATAAAGACCTGGAAAAAGTAGAGAATGTATTTCTCCCGATCTTCTCCATTCATGATAGCTTCCTGCTGGTTTACGCACAGAAACTGATCCACCACAGCAATGCGCGCGTAACGATCATCGATTCCTCGGGGATAGTCAAAACACATCCGGAATTAAAAGAATCTATCCGCATGATCGAACAAGTTGCACCGAATCATATTTCATTACATACCGAACCGCGTTTGGATAAAGATTTTATGAATCAGCAGGATTTAATGCTGATCAGCCACGACAGCTGGAGAAAAGCGGTGGAGACCCAAAGCCTGTGGCTCACAAACACCCCGTCGGTGCTTATTTTAAAACCGTAAGTTGATTTAAAGACAAAAGGCTGTTCTTGATTAAGAACAGCCTTTTCAAAATAACTATCTACAATACCAAATTAGGAATTCGGCATTCGTATCCCGATAGCTATCGGGACGTAATTATCTTCTGAATCCGCTTGTATATTCATTCAATTCTTCGATGCTTGACTCAAAAGTAAATGCATCATTCAACTGATAGTAATTTCCGATATCATGGGTGTAGCCATAAGCATATTTAGCCAGGTCCAGACGTGTATCTTCGAAGCTAAACAACAGCATCAATCGTTTTACCTGATTGCTCGTCATACAGTTTGAACTGATTACCTGCTTAGACATGGTCAATTTGGAATCATCAAAGTTCTTAGCCTGGATTGATTGAACCACTTCATTGAAACGCGCTTCAGTCATCGGGTAACCGTTGCAGCCAACATTTCCGTTATAACCAGGCATCACATACACCGGTTGTTGTACAGTCCCCACATTCCCTGAAGTGGTGGTAGTTGTGGTGGAATACGAAGTCGTGGTACTTTGTGTTTGTGTATTCATCCCGGTTTCATTGACATTGATATTCATGTTAATATTTGCCCCTCCTGTTGCCGGATCACTTACGTTGATCCCCATATTAATTTGTTCGGAATTAGATGGAGTTGTGGTCGTATTGGAAATAACAGTTGTCTGAGTAACAGTTGTGGGAGGCGTGCTGTGATAAACAATCACCTGTTGATTTGCCATTGGCTGTGGAGCTTGCTGAATCGGAACTTCACTCATCCATCTCAAAACAATTTCTCCCTTGTTCGAACTTCGGATAGCATAAGTTGTTTCTGTGCCTGCATTAAAATTGATCGTTTTATCTATATCCGGAGTGATTCCATCCGCAAATTTCACTTTCACTTTGTAATAAGGCTGAATGAGGTTTGTCACCCGCACATTTGTTTCCGGGTTTGCATTTTGCTGAATCCCGTTCAAAATAATGTAAAATTGCTGCCCCTGTTCTGAAAAGAAGACCAAGTTCGTATTCTGTTGCGCGATTGACAACTGTGAAATGAATACTAAGATTAATAAGGTAAATAACTGTTTCATAGTAATTAAATTTAAATTTTGGAAGCCCAAGACAAAAACGATGCCAAAGGATATTAACTTACTTTAACGTGTTCGCAAAACTAGGTAAACAATGAGAATTTTCGGGGATCCATAAAAGTAAAACGCATCAAATATTCACCAAACAACCATTGGAAAATAAGTTTTTTTGATCCAAAGCAGGCAATACGCATAGATTCGTGAAAAATGCGATTACTTTTGTTGCGATATTCCAAATAAATGAACGGGTTATTCGAACAATTTTCTAAAGAGTTTCAAAACTTGATCGGTGAGTTTAAATTGCCTTTAGAAAACCCGATTCTTACTTTTTCGATCCTCCTTCTAATCATTCTCTTCTCTCCTATTATCCTGAGAAAAGTAAAGATTCCTGCACTGATCGGCCTAATTATTTCCGGGGTGATCATCGGCCCGAATGGCTTTCAATTGATCTCAGAAGCCAACATGAAAACGGGATTTGTCAACATGTTTGCTAAAATCGGTTTGCTCTATATCATGTTCATGGCCGGACTGGAACTGGACATGCAGGAATTCAAACGTTACCGGAATAAATCCCTGACTTTTGGCGCTCTCACCTTCTTCATTCCGCTCCTTTTGGGTTACCCGACCTGCAGATATGCACTAGGGCTGAATGAAATGGCCAGTTTATTGACCGCAAGTATGTTTGCAACTCACACGCTGGTTGCTTACCCGATCGTTTCCAAATTCGGGATTTCGAAAATGGAAGCCGTTGCAATTGCAATCGGAGGAACAATTCTCACGGATACTGCAGTTTTGATCATTCTTGCAGTTATCTCAGGATCTGACAACGGAGTAATTAACGGCAGTGTACTGGTTCATCTTACAATTACCTTGTCGATCTTTAGTCTCATCATGTTTTGGGGAGTTCCCAAAATTTCCAGGTGGTTCCTAAGTAAACTTGAATCGGAAAAATCCTCCCAGTTTATCTACGTATTGTCTATTCTTTTCTTCGCTGCCTTTCTTGCGGAAGTAGCCGGAATTGAAGGAATTATCGGAGCATTCGTTGCCGGATTGGTAATGAATCGCCTGATCCCCCATTCCTCCACCTTGATGAACCGGATCGAATTTATCGGAAATGCCTTGTTCATTCCTTTCTTTTTGATTTCTATCGGAATGGTGGTAAATGTAAAAGCATTGGCAAATGAACCATGGGCTTGGGCAGTAGCCGGAATCTTAAGTGCTTTTGCTATCTTCAGTAAATTCCTGGCCGCTTTGATCACGCAATTGATTTTCAAACTGAGCAGACCGGAACGGCAAATCATTTTCGGATTAAGTACCGCACATGCAGCTGCAACCTTAGCCGTGATCAATGTAGGATATACAATGGGAATCCTGGATATTGAGATTGTCAACGGAACTGTTATTTTGATCCTGATCACCAGTATGACAGCTTCTTTCGTTACCGAAAATGCCGGGAAGAAATTGCTGATCTCCCAAACCAGGCACGAACCTTTGGAAGGCCCGTCTATGCGCAGTCAGCATGTTTTGGTTGCAGCAAATGAATTAAAGGGAAACGAATCTTTGCTTGATTTTTCGGTTCTGATCACAGATAAAACGGTCATGAACCCGATTTCGGTAGTCAGTGTTCTGGAAAACGATGAAGAGGCTGAAATGCGTATTCGCCGTTCCAGGAAACACATTGACGACTTTATAACACACTACAACAGCGGCGAAATCAATGTACACGCCATGGCAACAATCGATCATAATTTATCGAGTGGGATTGCACGCGTCTCAAAAGAATTGGTAGCTGATATCGTTTTGATCAATGACAATTCAAAAGTCAGTTTGCTCAAACGCCTCATTGGTGATGACCGTGAACATTTGTTGAATGTCTGTGAGAAAACAGTTTTCTTTTGTCATTTCAATCATCCTTTCCCAAGTTACCGGAAGATCTCTGTTATTTGTCCGCCTTATGCTGAACTGGAACAGGATTGTAACCAATGGCTGGAACGCATTATGCGCATTTCGAAGGAATTAAACCTGGATATTGATGTGTACAGCACACGCGAAACCTTTGAAAAGTTCAAGGCATACCGGACTTACAGAAAATTCAGTGCGGATCTGACACATACTTCTATTGAATCGCCGGAAGAAATGCTGGAAAAACTTCCTGCTTTCAGTGAAAATCAATTATTTGTATCCGTTTTTGCCCGTTCAGGATCTGTTTCCGCATTTACAGGAATGGAATCTTTACCTCAGCGCATGGAGAAAGAAAATCCAAACCTGGATCACATCTATATTTACCCTTCTCAAAGTGTGGCTGATCTGTCTTATTCAGCTTATGACGATATGAGCGGGAGTCCGATTGCCGCAGGTGTCGAAACCATCCAGCGCCTATCGAAAGAAGTTGGTGGAATGTTTAAGAAGAATGAGGAATAAAAATTCGTCAAACTTCCATATCTTCATCCCGAAATAACAAAACCATGAAAAATCAATTACTACTAGTTGGCTTATTGTTTGTAAATTTTCTTTCCTTCGGCCAAAATTCAGTTGAAATAGTCATCCCAACTTTCAAAGATAAATACTCTGAATCGGTGAAAAAATTAGAAGCCGGCGAAACAAATATCAATTACCAGGATTTTCGTTATAGTTTTATTGAAAGCGAACAATTCATAATTGCAAGCGGGAAATCCAAAGAAATGGACAGTCTCAAAAAAGAGATGTATACTCAAATGAGAAATTCCAATTCACAGGAAATTATCAACCTTACAAAACAAATTCTGAGTATTGACTATACTGATATGATGGCACACAAAATTTTACGTCAGACTTACAAAAATATTGGCGATACAGTGAATGCAAGCAAATACAAAACCATTCAATTCGGGCTGTTAAACTCTATCGTAAAAAACGGAGATGGCCAAACTTGTGCTACGGCCTGGCCAGTTGTTCAAGTAACTGAAGAATATTTTATTCTCCAGATGTTGGATGCAAAATTACAAGAACAAAGTATTGACCGTAAAGATGGGTTATGCGATCGAATGGACGTGAAAGTTGAAGGTAAAAAGAAAACATACTACTTCGAAACAACAAAAGTATTCGAAGGTTATAAAAAACTAGGACTCTAAAGCAGAATTTTAGTCAATCAAATCCACCAGTTTTTTCGGAGCCACATTCGAATAGGAAGTCTTCACAATGTCTTTTAAAAAGTCTGGATCTACCTTCTCAAAATAAACCCTGGTCCAGCCCTGAAGCCCCCATTTGTTCGGAATCGGGTGGCAGGCACTTTCATCCCATTTGCAAAATAAAGATTGTTGAACCGGTGTCAGTTTGACAACAAAAAAGCCTTCATCCGTACTTACAGTAGCGACTATTTTCTTTTTCACCCGGTAAGATCTCTTTTCAAAATGAGGCTCTTCCGTTATTTCCGGAAGTGACATCACATAATCATGAAGTGTGGAAAAATCTGTCATTATAGAGCAACTTATAAGCGAATATATCGTTTCTAATTTACACTAATAAAATTTTAATTAGTTTTAATCTTTTAAAACAACCATGGCTATTCTTCTGAACCTCATCGCTTTTACCGGGTGTATTATCTGGTTTCATCGATTGATAAACCAAGCAAACAACAAATTGATTCTTCCTGTAATTATGGTCTATCTGGCCAGTGTCATTGTTTGTTTCATATTCTCACTTATGCTTCAGCACGATTACCTGAATGGTTTGGGTCATTTAATTACCAGTGCTGTTTCCGTTGGTTTGTTCTGGCTATGGACGAACATTGCACTTATAGTAAAACACGCTAAAAGCAGGCAAATGAAATCCCTTCTGATCGACATGGCACAGACTAGTATACTTTTAGTTCTTCCCTTATTGATTCTGCTGATGATCAGTAATGCTTCATTCAAAATCGGCGGGTAACAGAAATAAAAAACCTCGTGATCCTCGTGGTCTTAATGGTTCATTCAACCACGAAGCACGCGAAGAGCACGAGGCTCGAATTTTATTTGGATATAACTATTCGGTCAAATCAATGTCCGCCATGTTCTTTATGCTCCATTCCATTCGGTTTGCAGCAAGCCGGAAGTTTTTCAAATGCGATCGGATCTGCAAGTACTTCATCTGCGTTGTAACCAAGAAGTGAAACCTGCTTTTTAATCTCTTCCAAAGTAATCACGTCATTTTTGAATTTAACGGTCAGTTTTCGAGAATCTACATCTAATTCTGCGAATTTGACACCTTTTGTATAATTCAAAGATCCTTCAATACGCTCTTTGCATTCACCGCATTCGGCACTTGTCATAATGACTACTGTTTCTGTTTTAGCGCTTGTTTTTTGACTAAATCCAAGACTGCTTACAAACAAAAGGGCTAATAATAATAAACTACTTTTCATATTATTCTAATTTAAAACTTTGTCAATCCGTAGTGGTTGACTCTCACTTTTTTTCTGTTTTTCTTTTAATTTCATATCGAAAACCTGCATAAACTACTGTCCCCATTACAGATGCCCACACGCGTGTTGCATCGAAAGTCGGGTCATACGGATTATTCGAACTGATTATCGGATTCTTCTGTGTGAAGTTAAACAGGTTCTCTCCTCCTACATATACGTCCCAGTTTTTGAAGTGACGTGTAATCTGTGCCAATCCAACCGGTACCGCTTTACTCTTCTCATTCGTTAAACGCGATCCGTCCGGTAAAGTAACATCCGGCAAACGCATTGGACTGTATACAGAAATCGTACCATCAACCTCCCATTTCTTATTTCTGCTCGCGAAGGCCACATTAAACAAGCCCCGGTGCTGCGGAATCATTACCTGCTGTCTCAAACTTCCGGCATAATTGGCCTTTACTTCCAGGAATTTATATGCTAAACGGAAAGTAATCGCTTTCCAGGGCATAAAGCTCAGCTCTGTTTGGAACGTACTGCTTCTCGAAACATTTCGCTGAAATCCGAAGAAAATAGAATCCGTTGATTGTTCGCGATCAATGATCAGTTGTTTCGTAAACCGCGCATGATAGAAATCCGCTGAAATACTCGCTGCCCGATTCCACCATCTCATGGTCCGGATCACTGAGATTCCCGAGTTCCAAACTTCTTCCTGTTCGTTACTGCTGTTTACGATCCAGGCTTTTGAAGTAGCCATTAAGGACGAATTATCCATCACAATCGTCGGTAATCTCCAGGCTTTCCCGGTTGTAACGCGAAGATCTGTAAATTCATCCAAAGTATATTTTGCGTGAACACGTGGTGAAAACTGGAATTTTTCGGTCTGATCACTGAAAGCAGTCTGGTAGTCTGCACGCATCCCTGCTACCAATACCAATCGCGTTCCCGTGTACGTATACTCAAGGAAAGCTCCCGGTGTTATCACATTCCGGTTAAAGTTTACCGAATCAATGTGCTGCTGTAAATCCTGTCCGACGGCCGAGATTCCCACTTTGTATTTATGTGCTGTTGTTCCGAAAATACCATCGAAAATTGCATTGATATACCCGCGAAGTTCTCTTCCCCCAAAATCTCTCAGGCCATACAATCCGTCGGATTGATGGTATTTGAATTGGTAGACGATACCTAAACTGTGGTACGGTTTGTTTGGGAATAAGAAACCAGTTTTTGCAAAAAACTCCGCATGCTGATTTGTTGTTTCCGCTTTGTACCTGTTTGCGACTCCATAAAGCTGTCCTCCCAATCGCTGATCGTAATATCCGTTTACACCGAATTTGGTTTCAAACTTTTTCCCCTGATAATCCCAGCGGTTCATGAAGGAACCCGATTTACTCAAAGGCGCGTCCCGAAAACCATCTTTGTTATTATCCCATTCACTTTGAAGGGTTGAGACGTGGGCAAAGCTTCCTGTGCTCCATTTATCATTGATGATTTGTCCGCCATGAACGTTCAGCTCTGCTCTTCCGAGGCTGGATCCGTAACCGTTTACGAAAACACGCTGCATGGTTGTCGGCTTGCGAAATTCAACATTGATCAATCCGGCCATGGATTCATAACCATTCACTACAGAACCGGTTCCTTTGGTAATTTGGATGGATTCGACCCAGGTTCCCGGAACAGAATTCAATCCGAAACTGCTTTCCAAACCTGTTAGAAACGGTATGTTTTCCATTTGTAATTGAGTGTAAACTCCGTCCAATCCTAATAACTGGATCTTCTTTGCACCGGAAACGGCGTCAGTGAAATTCACATCTACCGTGGCATTGGTTTCAAAAGATTCGGACAAATTACAGCAAGCTGCCTTTTTCAATTCTCCTTCCCCCAGATTTTCCACCTGGAGAGGTTTTAAGCGTGAAAAAGTTTTGGAATCTTGTTTGAACTCGATGATCACCTCATCCAATTCGTCTACCTCAAAAAGGAAGACCTCCAGGCCTGCGAAGCGGTCATTTTTTGTTACCGGAACGGAATCTGTTTCATAGCCGGGAGCAGAAATCACCAGCATATCCGGCAGATCTTTCGGCAGTATCATCTCAAATCGTCCGTTCTCTTCTGTGAACACCCGGGTTTGAGCTTTTCTTAAAATTACTTTTGCTTGTTTAAGCGGGATTTTTCCACCATCCTTAATTCCAAATACAATCCCCTGAAGCTGGGCCTGACTGTAAGAAAGAAAAAACAGGAAAAACCCGAATAGAATATACTTCATTGTTTTTAACGTTTAATTCGACTTCACTTTTTTTCAAAAAAAGGAAGAGAATCACAGACGCCAAATACACAAATGAGTTAATCGTTCGAGAATCGTTAAGGTGGGTGGATCGGATCCTGAAAACAACTCTTTATCTTCGTTTACCCAAAGTACTTCGAAATGCGAAAAGAATGAAAGAACGGAAAGCTCTTCCAAAGATTCTGAAAAGATCGGATGCACATCCTGGAAGAAGAAAAAAGAGAATTGCCAATTCGAAACCTCATCGAGGCAGCAATTATCAGAAATTGTTTCTTCATTGGAAGACGTGGTCGTTTGCTTAGTTGCACAACAATCCGGTGTTTCGGTTTTCAAATGCTCTTCGGAGCATTCATTCGACGGAACAAAAACAGATTGTAACACCCGGTTTTCATGCAAACAGGTGTGCTGATAAAATGGAATCCCGATGGTTCCCATCAGTACTACCACAATCATTCCTATTTGAAGTATTTGTTTCATCGAAATCAAAAGTACGAAAAAAGAAGTACGGATAAATTCATAAAAAACAATTAACTTGAAATGCCAAGGATTAAACTTCGTACTTTTGTTATCCTGAAATTCAAAATGAAGACAACAAGAAACACAGCAGCCAGAAGTGCTATTCTGGAACTCATTAACGATTCAAACGTGGCGTTGTCTCAACCTGCTATCCAGCACAAATTGAATGGCTTGTGCGACCGGGTGACTATTTACAGGGTATTGGATCGCTTACTGGATGACGGTTTAATTCACAAAATCGTCAATGTAAATGGCGTTGTAAATTACGCTGCCTGCAATTCCTGTAATCACAATCATCAGCACGATCATGAGCACATTCATTTCAGCTGCAGAATTTGCGGTGAACTGACCTGCCTTGACCAGGTGATTCCTTCCTTTGCTCTTCCCGGAGGATTTCAGTCAGAAGAGAGCTTTTTTACTATTTCCGGAATTTGTAAGAACTGCAAAGACTCTGAGAAATGAGTGTTAACCACGAAAAAGCAGAAAAAACTGCCTGGTTCAGTTTAGTTGGCAATTTCATTATGGCCATTGTAAAGGGTTTGGTCGGCTATTTCGGTAATTCTTATGCTTTAATTGCCGATGCGATCGAATCCACAGGCGATGTTTTTGCTTCTGCTTTGGTAATTGTGGGTTTTCGTTATGCAAGACGACCACCGGATGAAAATCATCCATACGGACACGGAAAAGTAGAACCCTTAATCACCTTTGTGGTCGTGGGATTCCTGGTCGCTTCTGCCACATTGATTATTATTGAAAGTATTCACAACATACAAACTCCTCACAAAGCGCCAGCTTCTTACACACTTTGGTTTATTGGGGGAATCATTATTGTCAAGGAATTATTCTTTCGCTTCGTTTCCAAATCGGGGAAAGAAGTAGGAAGCACTTCATTACAGGCTGACGCATGGCATCACCGAAGCGACGCAATTACTTCTGCCTGTGCTTTTGTCGGAATCGCAATTGCGGTTTACATGGGAGACACCTGGGCACAAGCCGACGATTGGGCAGCCCTGGTTGCATCATTGATCATATTTTACAATGCTTACAAAATATTCCGGCCCGCATTGGGAGAAATCATGGACGAACACGTTCATGATGAATTTATTTCGGTAATCCGTGAGAAAGCAAAAGAAGTTGATGGAATCCATACAACTGAAAAGTGCTGGGTTCGAAAATCCGGAATGCGCTATTGGGTAGATCTGCACATTCATGTTGATGGAAAACTAAGTGTTCACGAAGGACATACTATCTCTCACAATCTGAAAAAATACTTAATGGATGAAATCCCTGAGATCGAAGATGTTTTGGTGCATGTGGAACCTTCGGAATAATTGAAAATTGAAAAAATGAACGTTCGGTTTTCATCAAAAAATGACTATTGCTTGTTAAACTTTCTAACTTATTTCATTCCCTTTTCAATTTTCAATTCTACATTTTCAATTTGAACTATCTTTGTAAAAATAAACAGACAAACATCATGACATCAGTTCCAGTTACAGTATACGTTGAAATGACCCCCAATCCAAACACGATGAAATTCGTAGCAAACAAATATTTGCTTATTAACGGGGAGTCGGTTGAATTTCATTCCGGCGCAGAAGCCAAAGGATATTCACCATTAGCAGAAGAATTATTTCATTTTCCATTCGTTAAAACCGTTTTCATCACGGCAAATTTTGTGACCGTTGCTAAAAACGATACGATTTCGTGGGATTTCGTAACGATGGAACTACGCGAGTTCATTAAAAACTGGATCGTTGAAGGAAAAGACATTTTAATTCAAATGCCTGTTGCAAAACCAAAAGCAAGCGGTGACGATGCAAAACCAGCCAAAGAATACGCCCCGTCAGAATACGATGATGCGATCCGTTCTCTATTGGATGAATATGTTCGTCCGGCAGTAGAAGGTGATGGCGGCGCAATCGATTTCGTAGGATTTGAAGAAGGAACTGTAACTGTTGCGCTTCGCGGTGCTTGTTCAGGTTGTCCTTCCAGTACGGCAACATTGAAAGGTGGAATCGAAAACTTATTGAAACAGCATTTACCGGATGTTAAAGAAGTGGTTGCAGAATCATTGTAATCCTTAGAAGAAATAAAAAACATGTAGGGGACGCGATTAATCGCGTCCCCTACATGTTTACACCCATTTTATTTTTTTCATGTTCATTTATGGAATTTCTATAACTCCTGTATCTCTATAGAAATCAATTAATATTTAGATCATGAAAACAATCACATTTATCGCAACCTTATTTCTTACAGGAATAACTTTCGCACAAAACACATTTGGAGATATTATCGGAACGTTTGTAGACGCAGACAAAAAAGAAGGGGTTTACGGTGCTCGGGTTGTCACCACAAGAGGTGAACAGGTTTTCGGGGCAAACACCAATGAAGAAGGTCGCTTTCGGATCTCTGCTATTCCGGCAGGAAGCTATAAAGTATTTTTTATTACGGCGGAAGGTGACACAACTATTGCTCCGGATATGGTAGATGTGGCTCCCGATGGTTATGGAAATACCGGAGTTGTAGTTCAGACAAAAGTTAATGAAATTACTGGTGGACCGGTCATCTATGCTGGGCTTCCAAGTTTAAGATTAGGTGTAACTCCTGAAATTAAACTAACAGCGAAAGACATCAAACACATGGCAAATAAATTTGATGCAAAACAAATGATCACTTCTATTTCTTCTGATGTAAAACTATCTGATGACGGACAACTGATCTTCCGCGGAGCAAGAAAAGGAGACGTGATCAACTACATCGACGGAGTAAAAATGAATGATGTTCAGAATGTACCGAGTGCAGCATTGGGATATGTGATGGTTTATTCAGGAGCAATTCCTGCAAAATACGGAGACACCACAGGCGGAGTAGTAGTGATGGAAACTTTAAGCTATTTCGACTTACTTCGCGAATACAATAACAGACCGTAAACCAACCTTTACAAAAAACACGTAGGGCCGAGATTAATCTCGGCCCTACGTGTTTTTTCATTAAAATTATTTCGGAAAAAATGCCGGGCTCGATTCTTCCATCGGAGCCATGTATTTCTTTAAGTTCTGTTCATCGTGCTGATTCAGGATCATTAACATATTGTCCGATTCGACAATGATATAATTCTCCAGGCCCTGGATCAAAGCCAATTTATCGTTTGGCAAGTTTACAATGCAATTTTCAGAGTTGATCATATGTACATTGTCCCCGATAACAGCATTCCCGTTGTAATCCTTTTCAAGATGCGAATACAAACTTCCCCAGGTTCCCAAATCGGACCAATCGAAATTTGACAATACTACATCTACGTTCTTCGCATTTTCCATTACTGCAAAGTCGATCGAAATATCTTCGCAGGCAGCAAATGAAGCATTCACATAGGCCTGTTCTTCCGGAGTGTTATACTTGGCAGATTCATCCGTGAACAAATGGAACAATTCCGGTTTGAATTTCTCCAGAGCATTTAGAATTGTTTTTGCTCTCCAGATAAAGATTCCGGAGTTCCAGTAATAATTTCCGCTTCTAAGGAAAATCTCAGCCAATTCGCGATTCGGCTTCTCGGTAAAATGCTTCACATCTTTCACCTGGCCCGGAAGAATATCCCCGTCCTCAACGAATTCGATGTAGCCGTAACCCGTATCGGGGCGCGTAGGTTTGATTCCCAAAGTAACCAAACGATCATTTTCATTAGCAGTTGCAATAGCCGTATTCACTATTTCGGTGAATTTATCTTCTTTCAGGATCAAATGATCGGAAGGTGCTACAACCAAGGTTGCATTTGGGTTGATCGCATATATTTTGGCGGCGGCGTAAGTAATGCATGGAGCAGTATTCTTTCTTTCCGGTTCAGTCAGAATTTGACCGTCGCTTAACTCGGGAAGCTGTTCTTTCACCAAAGAAAAGTAATTTGCATTGGTAACAATATAGATGTTTTCAGCCGGGGCAATATGCAATAAGCGTTCGAAGGTCATTCTCAACAATGATTTACCTATTCCCAGGACATCTAAAAATTGCTTCGGACGTTGAACAGTTGACATAGGCCAGAACCGGCTTCCGATTCCACCAGCCATGATAACGCAATAATTATCTTTCATGTATGTTTTCTAAAAGTTGAACAGTAGCAAGAGAATGAATTAAAAACTGACGTTTCGAAGGCACTTCGGTACATAAAAAGCGTGTACGTCTTAACTCTCCTTTCACAAAGGTTTTTCCCTGCAAAACAAAAGTAGCATTTTTTGGAATCTCTTCAAGAATTATCTCCCCGCCCTCGCGTTTGTCGTATTGTCTCAAAACACGCGACAATTGTGTATCCGTGCAGGAAGACGCTTTCATATTGGTTAAACTGGTCATCAGGGCAATCTCAATATCCTTGGGAAGTAACCCTGTCTGAATGGCCGGCCACAATAAGCTCCGGAATTCAGCTTTCCATTCCTCACCATGTGGTTTGATCCGGAATCCGAATTGGATGTACACACGCAAATGCGCAAACTCATGCAGGGTTGTAATCAAAAAATTGTACGGATTTAAATTTCCATTTACCGAAATCCGATGAAAGGTTTCTCCCTGCTGCGGAGCCCGGTAATCACCCAGTTTGGTGGTTCTCGGATTGGTAATTGCAAAACGCACGGGATGACTAAGCAGCAAATCCGCCACCATTACCTCGAAACCACTTGGCAAATAGGCTTTCAGCTGCTGAATATACTTTTCTTTTTTTGTCAATTTTGCTTCCAACGCTACAAAGAAACGGCATTTTTTAATGCAAAATTCAAAAGGTAAAATTCAAAAAGAACATTCAAAAGTGAACAACTGAAAATTTTGAATTCTACATTTTGCATTTTGAATTCGCTTGAAAACATATTTCTTTTAACTTTATATCCGAAATGGGGATAATACAAAACATTGGCAAGTATTTCATGATGATGTACATCGTGTTTTCTAAGCCAGAAAAATGGAAAATATTCCGTAGACGGTTTTTTGAAGAGATGGAATTGATTGGAGTAAAATCTATTCCAATTGTTGCATTGATGTCTGCGTTTATGGGAGCTGTAATTGCATTGCAGACTGCTTCGAATATGGACAACCCGCTTCTTCCGGCATATACCGTCGGATATATCACCCGTTCTTCTACCATCTTAGAGTTCTCACCAACTATTATCTCCCTGATCCTGGCAGGAAAAGTGGGTTCGAATATTGCATCTGAAGTAGGAACCATGCGGGTTACGGAACAAATTGATGCCCTGGAAATCATGGGCGTAAATTCCTTAAGTTACCTGGTTCTTCCAAAAGTAACTTCTGCAATGATCTTCTTTCCGGTATTGATTATTTTCTCTATCGGTTTAAGTTTGATCGGAGGCTGGTTATCCCTGAAACTATCCGGACTTTCATCAACTGAAACATACATTTACGGGATTCGTTTCTTTTATAGAGACAGTGATATTGTTTACGCTTTGACTAAAACGGTTGTCTTTGCATTCTTAATCACTTCCATCGCGTCTTTCAAAGGTTATTACACCAAAGGCGGATCTTTGGACGTGGGTAAATCTTCTACAGAAGCTGTAGTAAGTGCAAGTGTTGCGATTTTGATCGCGAATTTCTTCCTAACCCAAATGTTCTTGCTGTAATGATCGAAGTTATCAATGTCAATAAAACTTTTGGTGATAACCAAATCCTGAAAGATGTCAGCGCAACCTTTGAGAAGGGAAAAGTAAACCTCATCATCGGTCAATCCGGATCCGGGAAATCCGTACTTGCAAAATGTATTGTGGGTCTGCATGAAGTAGATTCCGGACAGATTCTCTACGACGAAAGAGATTTTACAAAAATGGACCGCCTACAACGCAAGGAGATCAGACAGGAAATCGGGATGCTTTTCCAGGGTTCAGCACTTTTTGACTCCATGACCGTTGAACAGAATATTAAGTTTCCCTTGACCATGTTTACCAAAATGAGCAAGAAGGAAATGCAGGAACGCGTGGATTTTTGCCTGGAACGGGTAAACCTTACTGGTAAAAACGGTTTGTATCCGGCAGAATGCTCCGGGGGAATGCAGAAACGGATTGCTATTGCCCGTGCAATTTCCATGAACCCGAAATATTTATTCTGTGATGAGCCGAATTCGGGTTTAGATCCTCAAACCTCCATTCTTATTGATAACCTGATCCGTGAAATCACCTACGAATACGATATCACAACCATTGTGATCACTCATGATATGAATTCTGTAATCGAAATCGGTGACAACGTAACTTTCATTAATCAGGGCCAAAACTGGTGGCAGGGAGACCGTAAATCCATCATTACGACTGATAACCCGGAAATCAATGATTTTGTATTCGCTTCGGACTTTATGAAGGAAATTAAGGAAACGTTAAAGAAGATCTAATTAATTATCATTCGTAATTAATAATAAATCTTCATAATCATTGGTTTCGGTTCGTTATCAATAATCGGGATCAACTCTTCGAAATAATTCTCCGATAACATGGCACAACCCAAACTGTTGCAGATAGGATAATACTGTTCTTCATCTGGAACACAGCTATACCGGTGCAGTACAATTGCTCTTGCCGCTGCTTTATCATTTGATTTCTCCAATCCTGCCAGCTTATACGATTTTCCAAAACTACCCTGGTATGAACTGCCGATCTTATACAAACCAAGCGAAGTCATATAGGAATTCGGAATATTGCTGAACTGGAGAGAATCTGTACCGGCAATTTCCGATCCCGAACCATGTGCACAAAGTCCTTTGGAAATCACTTTATTGGTTTTTAAATCCACTACAAACAAACGATAATAGTTGGATGGAATCTTCATATCGATCAAAATGGCCTTCCGGTTCGAATAGACCGACCCTTTACTTTTGATATAATTCTTAAGCGATTCGATCTGTCGCGGCAGCACCTGCAAAAAACGGCTTGAATCATAATCAGATTCAACAGGCATCTCTTGGGGTTCACTGGCATTTAGTTGAGCGGTTTGCGCCTGGTTATAGGTACATGCGCACACAAATAAGAGGACGGCAATAAAATACAGCTTGATCATTTTTCAGTTTTTGTTCTAACGCTAAAAATTAATTCGGGTACAAAATACTAAGAACCCTTTTCAAATTTATCTTTAAATTTTATTCTTACAATAGTGATGCCAGCGATTAGGCCCGGTTGATCGCTTATCCCTCGACACTTCGGCACTAATCCGTCAGCTGACGGATCGTGATTTGGTCTTCAAAAGTTATAGAATTCGCGTTTTAACGAACTAGCGCGCCTAAATTATTTCCGCACTGATCCCGGACGTCCGGGATCGTAATTTTGGTCTTTTCGTCGCGGCGGACTAGCGCTTATCCATCGATACTTCCGCACTGACGTTTGTCGTATCTCAGTCTTCAAAAGCTGTCGCTTTTTCTTATATTTACTACAAAGAATCGAATCATGAAACGAAGAACACTAGCAATTGTAACAGGAATTATTATCGGAGGATTATTCATAGCTCTTGGTGAGGCTTTGTCAACGTATGTTTTCCCGGTAGAAACACCGGTCCCCACAGACCATACCTTAATGGCTGATTATATCGAAAATGATGTTTCCTTAGGTTCCAAGGTGACGGTTGTTATCAACTGGATCATTTCCGCTTTCGTTGCCGCAATTGTCAGCACTTACATTTCAGGAAGAAATTCTCCAAAGCCCATGCTTGCAGTGGTTGGTGTTCTGAACGCTCTGACACTTATTCAATTGTTCATATTCCCGCACCCGAAATGGATGTGGATCACCAGTTTCCTGGTATTTATCCCGATAGGTTACCTTGCTTATTTTTTAATTCGAAAAAAGGACACGAATGAAACGGCGCGATGAAAGAATAACCCGATACATTTCAAAATCAGCGGATTTTGCACAACCGATCATGAATTACCTGAGGGAATTGGTTCATGATTTCTGCCCCGATGTTGAAGAAGGAATGAAATGGAGCATGCCCTATTTTATGTACCGCGGTAAAAACCTGTGCAGTACAGCTTCTTTTAAAGAACACTGTTCCTTCGGGTTCTGGCTTCATTCTCAGATGAGTGATCCGCATGGGATTTTCAAACGTTCTACAGAAGGAGGAATGGGTAGCCTGGGAAAGATCACCTCACTGGATGATCTGCCAAAACGCGAACATTTGGGTGCTTATATATTGGAAGCAATGTCCTTAATTGAGCAGGGAGCAATACCCCGTGAACTAAATCCGAAGTTTAAAAAACCGCTTGCAGAAATTCCTTCGGAATTAGTCGAACTACTCGAAAAAAATCCCAAAGCCAAAACGTCATTTGATTCCTTTCCACCTTCCCACCAAAGAGAATACATCAATTGGATAACTGAAGCTAAACGGGAAGAAACCAGGCAGCGAAGGTTACAGCAAACCCTTGAAAACCTGCTCGAAGGAAAATCAAAAGACTGGAAATACATGCGTTAACCGATTTTCGTCCACCGTTGACCGATTTTGATTATTCAACTCCTGATTAGTCTCTTAACTTTGCTGCATAAATCTTTCAGATTATGGAAACAGATATTCGCACGGAAATCGAACACGAAATTTTAAAAGCACAAAAAAGTCATCGTCGCGGAAAAATTGCAGGTGGATTAGCCATTGTTTTCTTTGGAGTAGTTTACTTATTGAAACAATTGGGTTACGAAATCCCATCTTACTTACTTAGCTGGCAAATGATCCTTATCGTAATCGGGATCATTGTACTGATCAAACACAAATTCAGAAAATTTCATGGATACCTGCTTATCATTGTTGGTAAACTTTTCCTTTTGGCAGAATGGTATCCGAATTTAATTAATGGCAAAATTATTTTCCCGATCGCACTAATCCTCATCGGTCTGTTTATTGTTTTTTCAAAAAACAGGAAATGCGGACAGAACAAAAGAAGACAGCGATTTTCAAAGGAAAACTGGAAACACATCCACGAAGCTCATAAAAGAGGTTATGCCGCTTACAATGTGAACGAAG
Organism: Fluviicola sp.; assembly: GCF_029266855.1. Classification (GTDB taxonomy): domain Bacteria; phylum Bacteroidota; class Bacteroidia; order Flavobacteriales_D; family Crocinitomicaceae; genus Fluviicola. The sequence continues at coordinate 214,126 of NZ_JAQSWB010000003.1, read as the reverse complement.
AAGATTTCATCGACAGTGTCAGCTTTTTTGGCGGCATTACAAAAACGGTCGTAAGCAAGAATTTCAAAGGTGCTGACATCGTTTCTTTCTTCGGCGGAACCGACGTAAATCTCTCGCAGGCAGACTTTCAGGATCGGATCGTAGTTGATGTAACCAATGTTTTCGGCGGAACAACTTTAACGATCCCCAATAACTGGGAAGTAATTTCTGAAGTTGCCAGCATCTTTGGATCATTCGAAGATAAACGCCCACAGTACCAAAGAGATGCCGGTGAACAAACCAAAGTCATGGTACTCAGAGGAACCTGTATGTTCGGAGGAATTGAAGTAAACAGTTTCAGTAAATAAAGCACATGTTTTTAAGAACCAGTACAAAAGTGCAGTTACTTTTCATCGTTTGGACGGTGATTGCAAGTCTTGTACTCTTCTTTTTACTGTTAGTGAATCGTTTTCCGGTTGATATTGCCTGGAAGGATTCACTTTTTTCCGGACTGATCATTTCGATTATTTCGCAGATCCTGTATTTCATTCAGACTTATTCCCATGCAAAAAGACCAGTTAATTTTTACAATTTCGGTTTGGTATTGGTTTTAACAGCAATTTACCAACTTTTGATTAACAGCGCATTCAAACTGGTCTTAGGGAATGAAAGATGGACAGAATACATTCGCCCCTTTGAAGGAGCACGGGCCTTTATCGTTTTCTTTATTCTCATTTCGGTGAGTTTGTATTGGTGGATAAATAAAAATCAACAGATCCAGTCACAGGTTCATCAGCAGCTTATCGAACAGGAACGCGCATTGACCAAAGCAGAGCTGGACAATATTCATCAGCAGTTACAGCCCCATTTCTTGTTCAACAGTCTGAATTCAATAGGAGCTTTGACTGAAATAAATCCGAAGGAAGCCAACCGGATGATCTTATTATTAAGTGATTTCCTTCGCGGAACCCTGCGCAAAGACATCCAAACCTTAGTGCCGATCGCAGAAGAAATCGAGCAGGTAAAACGCTATCTTGAAATCGAGAAGATCCGTTTCGGACATCGTTTGAAAACCGAATTCGACATTGATGAAGGCTGTATGCAGACATTGGTACCTCCTCTGCTGCTTCAGCCTGTTATTGAGAATGCGATTAAATTCGGATTATACGGCTCTACCGAAGAAGTTGTTATTTATGTCGGCGTGAAACACCAGGAAAATGGTTTGCTGATCGAAGTAAGAAATCCTTTTGATTCAGATTTCACGCAATACAAAGCCGGAAAAGGATTTGGACTCACAAGTATCAAACGCAGACTCATGCTGCTCTTTAATCAATACGATCTGTTAACCACCGAAAAACAAGATAAGCTATTCATTACTAAAATTTTGATCCCGAAATGATTAAGGCATTCATTGTAGACGACGAGCCACTGGCAAGAGAGCTTGTTAAAAAGCATTTACAAAAATACACGGACATTCTTCTCGTTGGAGAGGCAAATGACGGATTTGAAGCATTGAAGCTAATTCCCGAAGCAAAACCGGATTTGTTGTTCCTCGACATTCAAATGCCAAAGATCAACGGGTTTGAATTATTGGAATTGCTATCGGAAAATCCGGCGGTTATTTTCACCACCGCTTTTGACGAATTTGCATTAAAAGCATTTGAAGTAAATGCACTGGATTACTTGTTAAAACCATTTTCGGAAGAACGTTTTGATTCGGCGATCAGCAAAAAAAGGAACATTGAACTGAATCCTGATTCAAGAAAAGATATTCCGCTTCAAATAATTCACGAGCAAAACCGGATAGTCGTTAAAGACGGAACCGAGATCAAGATCATCCCGATCAATGAAGTGGATTATATTGAAGCATATGATGACTACGTGAAAATCTATCAGGGGAAAAAATATGTATTGAAGAAACAAACAATGAATCACTTCGAACAGGTTCTACCCAAAGATCAATTCATCCGGATCCACCGCTCGTATATTATGAATGTAAACGAATTAACTAAAATCGAATCCTACGAGAAAAACAGTTACGTTGCCATTTTAAAGAGCGGTACAAGCATTCCGATCTCACGTTCTTCATACAGTGATTTAAAATCCAGGTTGGGATTGTAAAAAGGCTAAAAATAGATGCATTCCGGCAGGAGAGTAAAATTTACTCTCCTGCTTTTTTTTGATTAAAATCGATCTATTGAAAATAGAAGAATAATTCGATTTGATTAAAAACTAATCAATAAATATTAATTATTTTACATCCTTAAATCCCTGTAAATATTGATTATTTAATAAAAAAGATTAAATTATAATCAAAATAATTGCAAAAAAGTTTGGTAGATCAATAAAGATTTCTTATCTTTGTAAGGTAGCAAATCGGTAAAAGAAAAAGCTGCAAAAACAACCTATTATTAACCATTATAAATCGAATCGTGAAACGAATTATCATCCTTTCCGTTGGTACGGCAACCCCTAAAATTATCAAAGCGCTTTCCCAAGCATTTGAAATCAATCAGGAGTTATTATTCAAAATTCTTTACAATGCGCCTGCTGTCTTTTTGGACAATGCAGATGAAACGCTGGCAGAAAAGGCATTCACCATTTTAACAGAACTCGGGCTGGAAGTTCAGATACAAAATGTGAATGAAAAAGCACCTCTGTCCACAGAATCCCTTGATATCGCCATCCACATCAATGATCCGGTGAAATTAAGCACCGTTAACAAACAGCTGTCAGAATTTCTGGGCTGCGATGAAAGTGAATCTCTGCAACTCTTGCTCCAGGAACCATGCGTGGTTTTGGGTGGAGTATCTATGGCCACAGCAGAAAGCTTGCAAAAACGCGTAGATGCCGAAGTGATTGCAAGTAACCCGAAAATGGATTTGTACACCATTGAATTCACTGCAGAATCAGAAAATGACCGCTTGAAGTTAATTAACCTCTTCAAAAATCAGGAAATTACCATTCCTGAGGGAGAAACAAAATGGGTTCGCAACTTAACCTACGAACAAATGAACCAGTTTCTCACACGCTACCGATCCCAGCACGAGGTTAAGATCTACAATCAGAGCTATTCCAGGTTTCGTATTCTCCTGGATAACTTTGACCTGACGAATACTTCCCAGACCAACTTTTTGGTCAGCGAAATCGGCATGCCGACGGAAGTACTCGCAGAAATTCACGCTAATCTTCCAGTTCTGCTCGACGAATCAGTCAACTACGCAACACTTCAGGAAAAATTAGCCACCTACAAACAAGCCGGTTTGGATTGTTCCGAAGAACAAATCCCATTCGGAAAGTATCTTCTCACTGTAAGTAACATTACCGATTCAGGAAAAGCAAGGGAAATCCTGAGCAAATTTTACAAAGATGTCAGTTTAGACAAAATCACAGATGTCTGGAAAGCCCCTCTGCCCCTCGGTGGTACTTTGAGCCGACTGCTTGAAAAACAGCTGGAATACATTGGATGTGAAATCGAATACGAATACTAAGCACTATGAACGAAAACAAACCTAACCTCCATCTCCAAATCGCTGAAAACGGAAAAGTACTCGCTTTAAGAGGAGATCACAAAGAAGCATTACGCCATTACAAAGAGGCTATGCGCATGTGTCAAACGGCCGAAAATTCAGAAGTTTTCCTGCAGCATTACAGTTTGTGTGCAATGGAATCACTGGAATTGATGGAGGCACACCAGGAAATCATCACTTTTTGTGAGAAAAGCATTGATTTCCTGACACCAAAAAAAGTCGATCGAAACGATGATTGGTTCAGGAAAAACCTCGCATCACTCTGGGAACGGAAAGGAATCCAGTGCATCTACCTGGATGAAAAAACAGAGGCGATCGAAGCTTTCGATTCAGCGCTCAAAGAGGCAACCGGTTTTAATATGCCCTTAAGCAAAGAACTATTAAACTGGCTTCGAAGAGGTTATGCAATTACTCACCAAAAAGTGCGTGATTTACAAAACAGGCATCACTACTTTACTGTTCGTAAGGAAAATGTCAACGAAAAAATAGCAGTTCAACTGCCGGAAATGATCAATCCGTTCTAAAACAAACGTTTATACGAAATCGCAGGCGGTTTTAGCTGCGCGCGAAGTTAAGAATATCCACCTGTCTCTTCCCTCCCTGAAAAGAACCGGGCCAGGATTGTCACGCCAAAAATTTTGGCAGGCAAGAGCGATTCACCTGCATTTCGTAAAACATTAAAAACAATTAATTTATGAGTGATTTAACCAAATTCAGTGAAGGGGCTTCCATTCTTCAGCAGGTCGATGTCAGCGACATCTTTACAAACCTTGCAATGGGAATTGCAGAAGCTCAACAGAAACTAGATGACAATTCGATAGCCCAGGCTATTAAATTGGCAGAAACCAACATCGACGGTGAATCCTTGTTGTCTTTAGGATTCGCTCCTGTCTTTTACGCATTCCAATATGCGGACATCAGTGCCAGTATCAACTTGAGAATGGGTCTGAAAGAAGCGTTGGAATTCGGATTTGGACTCGATGTCCAATTGGCCAACCAAAAAGGATACACCTCAGCCAGCCGAACGTTCCTGAGTTCAAACAGTTATTCGGAAACTTCCGAAGAATACAAATCTGTTCGACAATTGAACTTTCGCGCAAAAGAAAAAAAGGCAATCAAGATCAACAACAAATTCGTCAGCCAAAGTGAGTACCTTGATTCAAAAAGCCGTTTGGAGGATTTCAAACACAAAATCCAAACCGAAGCATCCGTTGACCAGGTGTATGAAGAAATCCAGTCCAGAACGCTTACCGAAAATAAAAGCCGCGGGGTGGATGTCTGGATAGACGGAGGATTCATTCGAATTGAACCAAGTTTACATTTTGGAGGAACAGCGAAGGGTGTCGGAGTATTAAAGATTACAGACTTTAACGCACCTACCATTTCCATTGATCTTGATGGTCCAACACCAACGGCTGCTACCCCTTTCAATTTGCCTACTGCCTTTGATAACACATTGTTAAACAATGCTGTTACAGGAGCCGGAGCCGGAGCTGCTGTTTATGCTTTGACGAAAGGTGGAACTTTACACATGCATGATGGAACAGGCTGGATGAAAATTTCAAGTAAGTTTTACTTCCCGTACAACAGCGATAAGATTACGTATAATGAAGATCTGAAACTACCCGCAGAAACAAGTGTCCTGGATTACAATACTCCGTATGAAGCTCCTACCACTGCTGTCGATAATCAGAACTACCCGGAGCATAAACTGATCCATAAAGTACTTCGCTTGATCCAAAGCCACGATTCTGGTGCGTCAATTACCATTACAGGAATGACAGATCCGAAAGGTGGAGACAATCCGAAAAACAGAAGTTTGGCTAAAAGACGTGCTGAAAAGCTATGCAACCATATCTTCGGATCTTCAGCTCCGGTCAATGTAGAAATTGGTGCGATTACCAATACTGCAGGTCCAAGTAATTTGCTGCAACGTAATGCTACTATCGAATTGGATGCAGATTATCTGATCGTTATCGGTGGTAATGTGAAAAAAGAAGCAACACCAACTACCGGAGTTAATAAATTCGTTTATGCGGATGACTCTACGGCACCAGGTGGTGTATTTACTTCATTGGATGTTCAATACGGTTCAATTAGTCTGGTAGCTACCAATTCCGATTTTACGGAAATCTGGAATTCTGCAAAGATTAAATTGACTAACCACAAGCACGAAGAAACGACAGAAGGATTTCATTACTCCCTGGACAACGAAGCAATTGTCAAATTGCATTTGCTTTCCAATGCGGCAGAAGAGATTACCATTGAAGAAAACTCTGAAAGCGGAATCGAAGGAAGCGAAAACCAAAGTTCCTACTTGTGGGCGAAAACCAAGAGTGAAAGTGCTACAGAAAGCGAAAGCTCAAGTAACACTACTCAAAGTAAGTCATTCGCTTTCGGAGCAAGTGTGGATTTCAGAATGTCGCGCCAGTTTGAAATGTCTATGGAAGGAAACTCCTCCATGTCAGCAAGATTGGTTTCACTTCCTGCACCAGATGCGTTCCGTGCTTTTCTGGATAGAAAATACGGAAGCTCTACGGAAGAATAATATTCACCTATTAACTTCTAGTAAATGGCAGCAATTGAAACAATTACAAGTACGCTAACGAACTCCCCGCTTTCATCCATGATCGAAAACATGGGACTTTCAATAGCAACAGCGCAAGCAGCTTTAGACGGCAATTCTATCAAAATGCTCAAGGAGATCGCTTCCAGCACCGTGGAAATCGGAGGAAAACAAGTAAGCCTGTTAAATCTAGGTTTCGTTCCCAGTTTCTACGCTTTTACGGAAGCAAGTTTTGATGCAAAAATGGACTTCGCTATGTCAGAATCGACTGCTTTCGATGTCAATGGTGTGGTTTCAGTTGAAACAAAGGTAGTTTCAACTACCGTAAGTGCAGGCTACGCACGTAAATTCGATCAATCGGCTTCGGCCTCTTCGAGTATTGCAGCCCGCATGGTTTCACTGCCTCCACCCGAAAACCTAGTTACACTTCTGAAAAATTTAAGCTCAGAAGGAAACACAACAACGTAATCATTAATCACAAAAACAACAAAGTATGTTTAACAACAAACCACGCATTGGTCAGGAACTTCTTGACGTGCCTATGGGCGACATGATTCGCCAAATGGCTTTTGCAATTGCAGAAGCACAAATCGTTCTGGATCAGAACTCTATCGATGTAGCCGAAATGATGGGCGGCTTAACAACCGTTACGGATGAAGCAGGGAACGTTACTTTCCAGGACAGCCGTGTGTATTTCGGAACGGAAAGCATCACAAAAGGTGAAGCGATTGCTCGTCACAATTCTACATCCAACATTCAGCAAAAAGCAGAGATTCGTGGAGTATTGGGTAGCAGTTACAAACCAACGTTAACCACTACTGTTCCGACCGGATTTACTCCTGGAGCAGCAATTCCACAGGATACTTATATCGATTATCAAGGTTTTTACCATGTAGGTACCGTAGGCGGAACAGGCTCTGTCCAGGTAGCCTATGGGGACCTGGAGATTGCTCTTGCCGGTACGAATGATCCTGCTACGGCAGTCAGCCTTCCAAGAAGAATCTCGATGTTGGAATGTGGTTTCACCCCAACCTTCTATCAATTCGTGGATACGATCATTGAAGTGAAAATTTCCATCCGTTACACACAAGAAGGATCTACCAACACCGCAGTAAACAACAACTTAAGATCAAGTGCAGCTCGCATTGGATTTGGGTTGGGAAGAATCAAATTCGGACGATCCGTTCAAACCACGCAGGTGAACGCCAGCTACGCTCAGAAGTACAGTTACTCAGCTGAAGGATCCAGTTTGCTTCGCACCAAATTGGTGCCGATTCCTGCTCCTGCAGTTCTGGAACAACGTATTCAGCGCTTGATGGAGGAAGAGTTTAACAACACTCCACCACAACCGACGGCATAATTAACCCGGGCAGCTGTCACAGTGGCAGCTGCTCTATTAACCCTTAATCAATAAGCTTATGATAAATGTTGGAAGAGAGTTATTAAATGCTCCGTTTCCTGAATTGGTTCGAACGCTTGGTGTAGGGATTGCCGAGGCTCAATATGCTCTCGATCGTGTTTCTATCAGAATCGCGCAATTAATGGCGGGATTTGTAACGAATGATTCGGGAAACTTGGAACGTGATGAAACCTCGCTGATCAAACTCAGAGAAGGCGATGAAGGAGTGAGCTTACTGGCTCTCGGTTTCACACCTACATTTTACCAGTTCGTAGAAACATACATTGAACTCAAATTGGCTATTTCGATGAAAAAAGAAGAGGAAGTAAGTGCTGAATCTTCTATCAGAGGAGCTGCCTGGTCACCGTTTGGTGTCATTGCAGCCTCTGTGAACGCAAGTTATTCCCAGAAATACCAATATGAAGCAAGCGGAAGTTCCGAAATGCGTACCAAACTAGTAACGGTTCCGGCTCCGGCCATGTTTGAAAGTCGTTTGAAACAATTGATGGACGAAACAGAAATCGCCAGAGTTCAGGCCGAAATGCCACCTCCACCTGAAGAAGAAGTGGAAGGTTAGAACGAAGATTAAATAACAACCCTATTCACAGATTATGACAAAAAGCTGGAAAAAACTCGTCAAAACCACTGATTCCGATTCAAACAACGGAAGCGAAAACTCTTTTAGTAGTATCCAATTAACCCTCGATGAAATTGCATCGCAAAACCGGGAATTGGATGAATTGTTGAAGGAACGGAAGTCTTTGGAAAATGAGATGGGCAATTTACTTCAATCCAATAATCCTGTAGAAGAAGATCCTCGGTTCACCGGTACTATCGAATCGTTTAAGAGTAAACGTGAGAAAGAAAAAAACAGAGCCGCTCAGAAAAGAAAACTCGAAGAGCGGCTCTTACAAAAGAACAGGGAATTGGAGAAATGGGAACAAAATCAGAACCGTCTGAAAGAAAAGCTCGCTCTCCAAAGAAAAACCCTGCTTCAGAAAAAAGAAACGGAACAAGATCCTTCAACCAGCCTGAAAGCACCGAAATCAGTAAACAAAAGTTCCGGGAGAAAACGGTTTGACACCGATTTCATACGGAAAAAGAAAGATGAAATAGAAAGAAAGAAAAAAGTGCTAACCGAAGGAGTCAAAAAGACAGAGAAGATCCCTGACAAAATCAGGGAATTCAAAAAAACATCAGACTCTTTCGGACAGAAGGATCTTGTGAAGTTTCAAAAGAAACCGGATCAGGTAAAAAAAGCTGCAGAGATTCCAACTCGCATTCGCAGGATAAAAGATGACTGGGACGAAAAACGTGAAGCCCAAACAGAAAAGCTCCGGGAAAAAGTAAGCCTGAAAAAACTTTCGGAAAAACTGGAAGAAACAAAACGCTTCGGTCAGAAAGTGAAATCAGACATCAAAGATTCACTGGAATCCCTGGAATCAAAAGTTCCTGAGATCAAAGAACTGACTGATAACCTGAAAAAAGAATTGTCTATGGAAGACCGACAAAATAAAGTTCGCGAAGATAGCTCTTCTAAAAAATCCGAACAGAAAGAGACCGAAAAGGAAATCGAACTCCGGGAAAAACGAAAGGCCGAACGCTTATCCCAAAAAAAGGCCGAACGAAAAGAAGAAGAACGGTCAAAGAGAATGAAAGAACGTAAAAAAGATAAATACATTTAAAATGAGTCAATCAGCATATAATTCACTGGCCTTGCATGAAATAGTTCTCAGCATCGCCGACAGCCTGAACGAAGCGCAGCAGCAGTTGCGCAGTATGCCTCCGTATGACGAATACGGACGGCCTAACACCCTGTACCAGCTTCCCTACCTGGATTTTAACCTGGAAGTTGTTTCGCAATTCGAATCAACACAAACAAGTGGAACTGATGGAACACTTGAGATTCCCGGAAGAACGGCAACATCACCGGTTTTAGCCCTGAATGCCATTCGTTTCACCCCCTTTAGAAGTACCGAAACAACATCAAAAAACCTGGGGAGTATCACCAGTAATATTTCGGGAAGATTTGTTGCAGTAATGCCAAATGAAGGCTTACCGCAGATCTTTTTGAATTGTTCTGCGGAACTGAACGATGAGGATCCGGATATCATTGAATACCAATTAGTAGTCAACGTTGTCAATGCAAACAATGAACCTGTAGCGGGACAACGCATCGAAATTAACTTTGATGAGCAAACTTCACTGGGTTTCAATTCCGACACTCCTGTTACTCCTCCCGTTTTTTTGGGTGCAAAAGATGGTTACACTGACAGCACCGGGAAATTCACCGTTTCCGTTCAAATTGACAATACCGATTATGACACGGATAAAACATTTGTTTTTGTAACCAACAGCGGAACACATTTTTCATCAATCGCAATTAGTAAGCCATGATAGATTTTCAAAATACCCTAACCAAACTTTCACTTCGCAATTCAGACGGATCATTAGCAGATAATTATCCTGTTCTGGTAAAGTATTACGAATCTTCCAGTAAGACCTGGGTCACACTTTATGCAGAAACGATCACCAAAGGCGGACTTTATATTCAAAGATCCATCAATACTGCCACTCCGGAAGAAGCTCCTTATTTTGACCGTCTCCGAAGCGAGCAGATCCCGCCGTTGATCATTGTTCCGGCTGCACCTCCTACTGGAAGCGGACTTCCGAAGATCATTGCAAGTACTTTCGCCTTTAATGTCTATGACGGTGATATCTATGAATTTGATTTCGGTGCGCTCTGGCTGGCTCCAGAAGACGCTATCACCGGTATTACAGGTAATTTCAAAGATTTTCAGCCTATTGCAAGCTACTTTCCTTTTGAATGTGAATGCCCGGAAACGCCGGAAACAACTGCCGTTCCTATTAATGAACTGTATACCGATATTGTTTCTGAAATAGAGAACGCAACAAGAGCTTCTGCATCTTCCGCATTCAAACTTTCAAATATTTCACTGAAATTGAAAGCAGTAATTCAGAGAGACGGAGAATCCGTAAGTGCTGCTTTATTGGATATTGCCAATTCAGACAATATCAACGGCAATGCCATCAGTGAACTCACTTTTGATATCACGCCTACGCAAAGTGGAGAAACCACAATGGCAACGCTTCCTGATCTGAGCGGATTAACCGAAACAGCTGTTCGAAGAGTACTGAAAAGTCTCAATTTAAGATTGAACCCCGTGTATCAAAATAACACGGATGTCGTGAACGGCGATTCTTTCAAACAATCACCGGCTCCAGGAGACAGCATTCAGCCCAATCAATTAATAACCGTAATTTTTAGCAAACATGAGTGATACTAACAACCCAGTACAATTATTCAGCGAGCTGCTCGGCAGTCCGTTGGGAGAATTGATCAGTTCTGTAGGTCAGGGAGTCGGAGATGCCCAGGCTGCCCTGGATCAGGGAGCTCTTCAGCAAACTTTGGAAATCTATGACCTCAGTAAAGACGATGAAAGAACCGAAGAAGAACTGAAACTCCTGAATTTAATTCGTGGAATGGGATATCAACCCACTTTTTATACCATTCCCGAAACAGAAGTTGAAGCACAGATTTCCCTGTCGCTTGATTTGAAATCCGAACAATCCAGTCCGGTTGCGGGTTATGCCCTGTCCAAATATGCAATTAATGCAACGCCGCTAAATGCAGGAAATGTCAACCGCTTCGGATTACAATCAAATGCAATGGCGAAACTGAAGTTCAAAATAGTTCCTGTTCCACCACCTCAGAGTCTGTCTGAAATTCGAATCGTTCCTGACCTGACTACTAAAAATTGGAATGAAGAAACGAAAGAATTGATTCAGAACCTAGGATTCACTTATGAATTAAGAAGTCCGGATGATGAAGTGATTACAGATGAAGAAACAGCAGACGGATTACCAATTCAGGCACAAATTCCTGCAGCCGGAACTGTTTCCAACACAACAAGTACTGTGCTGGTACTTACGATCGCGATCTGATTTTGAGTTCTGGAACTGATTAGAAGTTTGGGACGTGGAATAAACTGCGTCCTAAGCTTTTAATTTCTTCACAATATTCGTTGTGCTGAAACCTTCAACCAAAGCAACGGTTTTCACCTCTCCTCCGTTTGCAAGCATGGCCTCTCTGCCAACAATATATTTTTTATTTGAAGGATCGGATTCATTCGCATCGTAGTCGGCACCTTTCACCAAAACATCGGGTTTCAGTGATTCGATAAGGGAAACAGGAGTGTCTTCATTGAAAAACACCACGCCGTCTACAAATTCCAAAGCTGCCAGGATCAATGCCCTTGAAGATTCCGGGTTAATTGGCCGCTCCTCACCTTTTCCCTGCCTTTTTACCGAAGCATCCGTATTAATCGCAATGATCAGCTTGGACCCGAAATCCGCAGCTTTTGCCAGGTAAGTAACATGTCCTTCATGCAAAATATCAAAGCACCCGTTTGTAAACACGACCTTTTCACCGGCTTGTTTCCATTCCCGGATCCGCTGTGACATTTCATCCAATGAAGTGACTTTATTCTTGATTTGCTCGAATTTCCCCATCTTTTGAATAGTTTTTTGGTAAGAGAAAAAAGGACAATACTCCAAGACTAATGATCAATACGGTTTGCGAAGACCAGATGATCATTCCTAAAGCATATCCGATTCCTTTCGCCTCGCTGCCGTATTGATCTCTTAAGTAATATTCAATAACAAGTCCCACAACTATCGGAAAAACCCCAATCCCTCCGTTTGTGAGCGTAATCCCTAATGAACCGGCTAAAAAGGCAAGTAACATTCCGGTCGATGGGACATTTGATGTTTCATCCAGAGCAAAAAAGCAGATCGCGAAATAAATAATATACAGGCTCCAAATGAACAAGGTATGACCTATAAATGCTCCTGGATTCTTTGTCTTGAAAACTGATAAAATGCCTGCGAACAAACCTTTCACAAAACCAATCACTTTTAAACGAATGCTTTTTATGGAAAATATGACTCCAAGGACCGTAAGAACAATTCCAATAATGATCCATTTAATCACTTGAACTTTGGATGCAGACTCCGGGTCAGTGGTCTCTATTAATGCTTTGATTTTCCAAAAATCTCCCGCTCCAACTATAGAAGCTATAAGAGCAACAGAACAAAGCATAATCAAGTCAAAAACACGTTCTGCCAAAATAGTTCCGAACGATTTGGCGAAAGGAATCCCATCAGAACGATAAAGCATTCCTGCACGGGAGGCTTCTCCAGCCCTGGGAATTGTGAGATTCACAATGTACCCAATCATAATTGCATGATACCGATTCCAAAAAGAGGTTTTATACCCCATTGGCTCCAATAGATATTTCCAACGATAAGCTCTTGAAAGCAAAGCAATGAAACTTAATATTAAGGACAGGAAAATCCAGAAATAATTGGCTTCGCGAAGAGCTTTGTAAAAAGCAGTTTTCACATCCGCTTCCATAGAATTGAAAAGATACCAAATCAGATAAACACCTAGAGCCAGTGGAAGAACTGTTTTTAGAAGAATACCTGCTGCTCTTTTCATTAGACTATCAAATTAGTCAATTCATTCGGGAAAACCAAAGCGGGTTTAAATGATCGGGCTTCTTCCGGAGTCATATATCCGTAACCGATCACTATGATCATATCACCAACAGCAACTTTTCTCGCAGCCGGCCCATTCAGGCAAATTGTACCGCTTCCTTTGTCACCTTTTATAACGTAAGTTTCAAGTCGCTCGCCATTATTGATATTAACAACCTGAACGCGCTCTCCTTCAACCAAATTGGACGCTTCCATCAAAGCTTCATCAATGGTAATGCTTCCAACATAATTCAATTCTGCTTGAGTAACACGTACCCGGTGAATTTTTGATTTGACTACTTGTATCAACATGTTTGTAAAAATCGAGGTGCAAAGATAAGAAGAAAAAGCGATAGTCCGCCGCGGCGGAAAGACTAAATCCCGATCCGTCAGCTGACGGATTAATACGGAAGTGATTTGGGAAAAATTACGAATTATGAAGACCCTGATTACGAATCTGGAACGTCACTATTCCTCAAATCAGTAATTAATTAAAGTTAATCACGATTTTCGAACAGCATTGAACCGACTTTAATGCATGAATCAGGTATAAATGAAGCATGAATAAAGCATAGATAAAGCATAGATATAGCGACGTTTGTATATATTTTTAACGCCAAAGAAATATATTTAACCACCTATAAGCCAAACTCTAAATTACAGTCCCAATTCAGTTCTGCATTAGGAATTAGGAATTAATGTCAAATTATCGATTAATCTTACTTCTCCGCAGAAACAAGCAATGCACATAGTAGCTCCGGGAACCCAATTGTCCGTGAGTTCCTGCAAGGTATCAGGATTTACAATAGTCAGGTATTCCAGTTTGAGACTTCCTGTCTCAAAATTTTCAATTGCCCGCGCTGTTGTTTCTTTCGGAGAGAATTTACCCGCATCAACTTTTGCCTGCGACAATGTCCGGAAAATAATGAGGGCTTCCTCCTTTTGACTTTCGGATAAACGCTTATTCCGGCTGCTCATGGCAAGTCCTTTTTCGGTTCTGGAAGTTTCACACGCAACGATCTCCAGTGGCAGATTCAGTTCTTCCACCATTTTTTTTATAACTGCAACCTGCTGAAAGTCTTTTAAACCGAAGAATGCTTTATCGGGTTCTACAATTTCAAACAGGCGGGAAACAACCTCCACCACTCCTTTAAAATGACCGGGACGGAATTTTCCTTCCATTACCAGGTCCAATCCATCTAAATCTACCCGGGGAGATACCCAGTTTTCAGGATAAATTTCTGTATTTGAGGGAAAAAAAGCCAAATCACATCCGAATTTTTTCAACAATTCTGCATCGGCTTCCGGAGTGCGCGGATAATGCTTTAGATCCGCTGAGTTATTGAACTGGGTCGGGTTAACAAAAACACTAACAACAACAAGGTCACACTCAGTACTGGCGCGACTTACCAAGTCCATATGCCCCTGATGCAGAGCACCCATAGTTGGCACAAAACCAATACTTTTACCTTCTTTTCGGGCTGAGTTTAAAGCTTGCTTTAACACCTCTACCTTGTCGATTATTTCCAAATTTCTACCCTTTCGTTCAAAACAAGCAGGCAAAACTATATTAATATCTTGAAGATTCCGTCTTTTTTTCTTAATTTTGCACTTATAATATTCAAAAATTCCCCTATCGAATTCTATGGAAAAGAAAAGAATTCTCTTTGTTTCTCAGGAAATATACCCATTTCTTGCTAAAACAGAAATTTCTCACAACGCTCGCAAACTTCCGCAAGGAACTCAGGAGAACGGTAAAGAAATCCGTGTTTTCACACCTCGCTTTGGCAGTATTAATGAAAGAAGACATCAACTTCATGAAGTAATCCGCCTTTCGGGAATGAATATCATAATTGACGATAATGATCACCCTTTGATCATTAAAGTTGCGTCAATTCCGGCTGCCCGCTTGCAGGTTTATTTCATCGATAATGATGAATTCTTCAAACGCAAGACAAATGTAGCTGATGATAAAGGAGCTGATTTCAGTGACAATGACGAAAGAAGCATGTTCTTCTGTCGTGGTGTTTTGGAAACTGTTAAAAAACTTGGCTGGAAACCGGATGTAATCCATTGCCACGGCTGGATGACGTCTTTAATGCCTTTGTACATCAAAAAAATCTACAATAAGGATCCGCATTTCGCAGATACAAAAGTGGTTTACAGTATTTATGACAACAAAGAAGGATTTGAATCTCCATGGAACGAACGTTTCCATGAGAAATTGAAATTCGATGGATTTGACGAGGAAGTCACAAATTTAGTTAAATCGCCTACGCTGGATGCAATAACCAAAGCTGCAGTAACGTTCTCCGATGGAGTCATTCAAGGCAGTGAGGTAATTCAACCGGAATTACAGAAGGTTTATGATGACGCAACTTGTTTAAAACTAAATTATTTGCCGGAAGAACATTTAACAAAAGGACTATCAGAGTTCTTTGATAAAGTGATAGAAGAAGGTATTTTGATCCAATGATGAATCTAAAAAAACTAACTAATAACTGGCGGAAAGGTATTTTACTTTCCGCTTGTTTTGTATTTACAGTTTCCGTTTTGCCAAGCTGTAAAAAAACATCCTCCGAATTCGGGACAGAAGTGCTGGATATTAATGACTTATTGGCCGCAGGTGGCAAGGATACTTTCGAGTTGAAAACATATACAGTTTTGGAAGACTCTTTACCCACCGACAATCAGATTTATGGAACTTTGGGAGCTTACCATGACCCGAAATTCGGAATTGTAAATACTTCCCTGTACACACAATTGTCGCTCAGCGGAACAGTTACGCTTCCAGATGGAACAGCTACCGTGGATTCTGTAGTTTTAAGTTTGGCTTACGGTGGTTATTACGGCAAACTAGACCCGCAAACTTTTGAGATTCATCAGCTTAGTGAAAAATTACATAAAGATTCCACTTATTACAGACATACTACAAAAGCAACCATGGGATCAAATCTGGTTGATCCGGGATCTGCTACGCAGACACCAAACACCACCGATTCTGTGCATATTGATAAAGATGGCGACGGTGATATTGACGCATTGAGACCCCAGCTCAGATTGAAACTGGACAATACCTTGGGCCAGCAGTTCGTAGACGATATTATTGCCGGCAACGGCGCTTTTGTAAGCGGTGACGAATTTCTGAACTCGGGTTACTTCAAAGGATTTAAAATAAATGTTGCAAATGCATCACCCGGGATCGGTAAAGGTGCCGTTTTATATTTCAACCTGGGAAGCAGTGATACGAAGATGACCATCTACTTTAAGCATTCAGAAAATCCGACAACTCAGCGCAGAGTTGAATTAGTAGTAAATTCTTCATGCGGTGATTTCAATCATGTAGAGGTTAATCACCTTTCATATCACATTGCGGATGTTCTTGCAAATCCGTTGAATGGTCAGACTCAATTCTACACGCAGTCTTTTGACAGCAGAGCAGTAATAGAATTTCCATCCGTTAAAGATTTGAAAAGTAATTCTGTAATCAACAATGCACTTCTTTACATTCCAGTGTCCTATCACAACAAAGACGTCTACTATCCGAGTATAACTCTGGAATTGGGATACAAAACGGATAGTGGGAAAATTGTAACTTTCAGAACTGCATCATACGATAATAATCAGAAAGCATTTATTCTTGATTTAAGAGATTACATCCAGGACATTGTTTCTGGAAAGGCAGAAAACAGGGGCTTATACCTTTATCAGTCTTCCCTGTACTTTAATTGTACGGCGGAACGAATAGTCTTTAATGGTCCTGCCTCACCTTTTAAGGCAAAACCTAAATTAGTTATTAAATACACTGAATTCAAATAGACATGTGTGGAATTGTAGCATATATCGGAAAGAAAGAAGCTTATCCAATCTTAATTAAAGGATTAAAGCGCTTGGAATATCGCGGGTATGACAGTGCAGGTATTGCATTGCTGGACGCAGGAAAAGTAAATCTGTACAAACGTCAGGGAAAAGTATCCAATTTAGAAGAATTTGCAGCCGGACAAAATCTGGCAGGGCATGCTGGAATTGGGCATACACGCTGGGCTACTCACGGAGCCCCGAATGACATCAATGCACATCCGCACTTTTCAAACAACGAAAAAATGGCTTTGATCCACAACGGGATCATTGAAAACTATAACAGTTTAAAAGAAGAATTGATCGTTCGCGGTTATCATTTCAAAAGTCAGACGGATACGGAAGTATTGGTTCACTTAATCGATGATATTCAAAAGAAAGAAAATGTTGATCTGGCTACAGCTGTTCGTATGGCATTGCAAAATGTGATCGGAGCTTATGCCATCGTGGTTATTTCTTCCGATAATCCAAACCAACTGATCGCGGCTCGTAAGAGTTCTCCTTTAGTGGTTGGAATCGGTAAAGAGAATGATTTTTACCTGGCATCTGATGCTACTCCAATTATCGAATATACCAACCAGGTTGTTTACCTGGAGGATGAAGAAATTGCAGTAGTAGACCTTGTCACAGGATTAAACATTACAAACCTCCGCAACCAGCCGAAAACACCTTATGTTCAGGAATTGGAAATGCAACTGGAAGCACTTGAAAAAGGCGGATATGAGCATTTCATGTTAAAAGAGATCCACGAACAGCCACGTTCCATTAAAGACTGTTTCCGCGGACGCTTAAATGCATCTGAAGGGTGGGTTTCCTTGGGAGGAATAAAAGATTACGAACAAAAAATGATCAATGCTCAGCGCATTGTGATGGTTGCCTGCGGAACATCGTGGCATGCGTGTTTGGTCGGAGAATATTTATTCGAAGATCTGGCCCGTATCAATGTAGAAGTAGAATACGCATCTGAATTCAGATACAGAAATCCGATCATCAACGAAAATGATATCGTAATCGCAGTTTCTCAATCAGGCGAAACGGCCGATACATTAGCCGCTCTTGAACTTGCAAAATCAAAAGGAGCAACTATTCTTGGAATTTGTAACGTAGTAGGATCTTCTATTTCGCGTATTACGGATGCAGGATCTTACACACACGCAGGACCGGAGATCGGAGTTGCTTCTACAAAAGCATTTACTGCTCAGGTAACTGTTTTGACTTTGATGGCGCTTTCTTTAGCTCATAAAAAAGGAACTTTAAGCGAGTCTAAATTCAGAACAATGCTTTCGGAACTGGAAGTAATTCCGGATAAAGTGAAACGTGTTTTGGAAAGAAATGCGGAGATAGAAGAGATCGCGAAGATCTATAAAGATGCGAACAATGCACTTTACCTTGGAAGAGGAAGTTCTTTCCCGGTAGCATTGGAAGGAGCATTAAAACTGAAAGAAATTTCGTACATCCATGCAGAAGGTTATCCTGCCGCAGAAATGAAACACGGCCCAATCGCATTGATTGATGAAGAAATGCCGGTTTTCGTAATTGCAACCAAAGGAACTTCGTATGAGAAAGTAGTCAGCAATATCCAGGAAGTAAAAGCACGTAAAGGAAAGATCATCGCAATCGTTACAGAAGGTGATGTAGACGTAAAAGCCATGGCTGATCATGTAATTGAAATTCCGGATACGGATGAGCACCTGGTTCCTATTTTGGCAACGATTCCATTCCAGTTATTGAGCTACCACATCGCGGTAATGAGAGACTGTAACGTGGATCAGCCTAGAAACCTGGCGAAATCGGTTACTGTAGAGTAAATGAGATAAATTCTAATTATTAAAAACCAACAAGCAATCTTGTTGGTTTTTTACTTCCATTAAATCCTTAACCACATGACTAGAATCACAGCTGTAGAAACCCCTAAAGAAAACCCTTTTTTAAACTGCAAATTGGCTAGAGAGCCATATGCAAAGGTTCTTACAGATATTGTTAGAACAAATTCGGATGGTTTTGTATTGGCAATTGATAATAAATGGGGTGCTGGAAAAACAACTTTTATTTCTATGTGGAAACAACACTTAGAAAATGAAGAATTTCAAACACTCTATTTCAATGCCTGGGAAAACGATTTCGAAAACAATCCATTTATAGCATTAACCGCAGAATTAAAAGTACTTCTGAAAAGTGAGAGTTCAGATACTTTTAAAGAGATTCTAAAAAAGGGAAGTAAAATCGCCCAAGCAACCATCCCTTCCATAATAAAATCTGTGGTAAAAAAATATGCCGGTGAGGATGCAGCGGAAATAATGGAAAGTTATAGCCAGGGAGTACTTGAGGCGTTTAAAGAAGATATTGACTCATACATCGATCGCAAACAAACAATGTCAGATTTCCGAAACGAACTTCAGAACTATATAGAAGAGAATTCGAACGGAAAACCAATTGTTTTTATTATCGATGAATTGGATCGATGCAGACCGAATTATGCAGTGGCAATCTTAGAAAATGTAAAACACCTCTTTTCCGTAAAAGGAATTGTATTCGTGCTTTCAATTGACAAGGAGCAACTTGGACATGCTATTTGCGGCGCATATGGAAGTGATAAAATTGATGCAAACGAATATTTAAGACGATTTATTGATGTTGAATATTCGCTTCCTGAACCAGAAATCGAGGAATATATTATTCATTTAATCGATTTATGTGGATTAAATTCTTTTTTCAACCTTGGAAAAAGAAAACATGATGTATTAGCCAGAGATACTAAAATGTTTATTGAATATGCTAAATTTATTTTTGAACTTAAAAATCTAACTCTACGCCAACAAGAAAAAATATTGAGCCATACAGGAGTCGTTTTAAGAAGTTTTCTTGAAAATGCGTTTATAATTCCCGAACTATTGGTATATCTCGTTTATCTTAAACTTTTCTATAATAATCTTTACACACAAATTAGGAGACGAGAATTAACCCATCAACAACTTATCGACAAATGCGCAGAAGTGTTAAAAGGTGATTTAGTAAAGAATAACAGGTATTACTTTAGAATAAATATTGAGGCTATGCTACTTACTTGTTATAATGAATATCTTGATTATGAAGAAAAAATAAAAGTGAATGATAACGAACCTTTAAATATTAAATCATACTTTGACACCTCCGAGGATCAATCGACATTTAAAAATTGTATCAAACAGGAGCTGAATAATTATCAACGAAGTAGAACCCCAATAGATTATCTTTTAAAAAAAATTGATTTAGTGGAGCCGCTAAAAGATTTCGACCGTCTTTAGTTTTGACATAAAAAAGGATCATTAGCCATACGCGAATGATCCTTTCTCTTTTTCATATTTGGGGGGTTGGTAGAACTTAGTTAGCGGGATATCACATTCCCTTTCAACATTATTTCTTCGTAAAGCGTGATTTTCATATCCTTGATAGATTCTTTTTCATGGAAAAACAAACTGTGAGAAATCAGGCCCGGACCACTTATCAGTAAAGAATGTGGATCTTCACTTTTACTCCAATCAACCGGAACTTTAAATCCCCCTTCTTTGTCAGGACTCGTCCTCAAGAGTACCTTTCCGGCAACGTCTATTAATTCAATCGTTACCATTCCGTAACCTTTCCCGTTTACCAAAATGGTCCCGCTCACAAACTTCTCATCCGAATGGTCGTAGTATTCAATCATACTTACCATTCCATCGAGTGGTTCCTGCTGAATCACTTGTGAAGTGTCAATTGGAGCAACCTGCGCATCCACATGAATAGCGGAAAAGGTACTCAGAGCCAAGCCCAAAGCAACTGCCTTTAAGTCGAATGAAAATGAATGATTTCGTTTTGGAAGGGTATAAAATTTATCCATCTGATCCGGTCGGAATCTTCCGCAAACAGATTCCTTCTTCTTTCCTTCCAGGTAGCTGACAATGGAAAAGTCGGACATGGAACTGAAATCCACAACCGTTTTACTGCACGAGGAACAAAATCTCCCCTTTGCTTCGGGTTTCATTTGGTTCCAATCCTCGTGACAGGGTTCTTCAATACTGTATTTGACTGTTTTCGCTTTCATGGTCGGTCTGATTTATTTTTCAACAGCAACTTTTCCCATTTTCATTCTTTTCTCATACAAGGTAATCGTCAAATTACCCAAAGACTCATGATTGCTGAAATAAACTGTTTGAGAACCGTAGCCGGGAGAACTTACCCGAATGGAAACCGGGTTCTTTGTCCAATCCAATGGGATTTTGAAGGTTCCGTTTTTCTGTGGCTTGATGGATGTAAGCTCAGTAGATGCACCATTCATCAAAGTGATCTTCACCAAACTATAATCTTTTCCTTCGAATTTAATCTTTCCACCTACAAATGTTTCATCTGTGTGATCATAAAACACTGCAACTTCACCCTGTTTTACTGAAACCGGCTCAACCGTTGCCGTATTGTGTTGTTCGATCCGTACCGAATTTTGTGCCTGAGATGGCAAAGCAGAAAAAGTACTCAAGGCTAAACCCAAGGCAACTGCTTTCAAATCGAAATGAAATACAGATTGATGAGGTTTCGTCCATAAATAGGTTTTAGTTAATTGATCTTCCGTAAAACGACCACAAACCGCCTGGTGTTTGTTATTCTCCAGGAAACTGACAATTGAAAAATCAGACATTGTACTGAAATCAACCACCGTTTTACTGCAGGAAGAACAAAACCGTCCTTTCGCTTCCGGCTTCATTTGGTCCCAGTCTGCATGGCAAGGTTCTTCAATTTTGTAGTTTATTTTCTTCGGTTTCATGGCGCTTTTCGGTTTAATACATTGGTAACGGAAAATAGTTCAGCAGTTTTTGAAAAACGTTCAAATTTCGTTGAGTTTTGATGCAAGCTTGACTTTATTCGGGTAATAATTCAACAACAATGTTCGAAAAAGAGCGGAGGCCAGGAATATAAAGTACCAGCGTTTTATAATCCGGGCCAGAAAATTCCAAATACATGGGACTCAATTGCCAATTATAATCCAGTTCAAAGTTCCCATTAGAATTTGGATGAAGTGTTTTTAAGACTTCTCTCCTCGAATTTTTCAATTGAATGGTAATCTGTTGAAAATCTTTCTTTGAAGCATGAATTGTTCCACTTATACTGGAATCTTCACGATGATCAAAACATTCAACGGAGGAAGTTTTGAGAAGTTCTGTGTGAAGGTTGCTCGTATCTTTGATTTCAAACTTGAAAGTCGTTTGAGAAGATCCTGTTTGTGAAAATCCCTGAACCGTTGAAAAAACAATTAAGGTAACCCCCAGGAGCGCTGCACGCAAGTCAAAGTCCGAATCACGAACCATTTTATTCGCTATAAATCTGGGATCGCATATTGAAAAAGAGCTTGCTGGTTTGGTCGTTTGACAAATGATCTTTTCTTTTTTCATGGCATTTTTTTATTTTTCTTCTGTTTCTATGCTAACATTCCCGATAGATATCTTTTGCAGGATAAGATCATCGAACGCGTCTTCAGTAGCTTTCACATCTCCCTGGATAACTTCACCACGGATCATTTCACCCTGCTCCTCACCTAATTCAATTTTCATATCCTGAATAGATTGTTTGTATCGGATCTTAATAGTTTCCTGTTCATTACCTTCCCCCCAAAAATCCAGGTAAGCTGGCTTTAACTTCCAATTCAGTTTCACAACGAAACGCCCTTTTGAATCCGGATAGTACGTTTTTAAAATTTTTCCGCTATCATCTTTTAATTGAATCACAATTCCCTTGAATTTTTTGTTCCGGGTAATTATTATTCCAGTCGCTTTCTTTTCCGACCTGTGGTCATAAGTCATTGCAAGCTCTATTAACATGGGTTCCATGAAATCAACCGGCTCAATGATCATTGGTTCAACTTGCTGCACGGTTCCAACAACCGGCGCTGGAGCCCTTAAAGTATCTATAACTAGTGGCTTTACAGCAGGTTCCGTCTGACCATAACTATGAACTGCAGAAAAAGTAGTCAATGCCAAACCCAGAACAACTGTACGCAAGTCAAAACTAGAGGAAAATACTGGTTGGTTTAAGCGGTACACACGGTCAAGTTGTGGCTTCGTAAATCTTCCGCACACCTTCTCATTCTTGTGATTTTCAAGGTAATTCACAATTGAGAAATCAGGCATACTAGTAAAATCAACTACTGATTTTTCACAGGATCCGCAAAACCGCCCCTTGTTTTCAGGTTTCATATCATTCCAACTTTCATGACACGGCGTTGGGATTGAATATCGAATGGATTTTGCTTTCATAGTGTGTTTTTTGAACCGTACAGTATAGAACTTCAAAAGTTCAAATCTATTTTGTTTAATTATTAACTTTGATAGAAATCAATCCGATTTTTTAATAAATTCGTTTAAAACCAGTTTGTTAATGATTCGAATAAAACGATTTCAGAGAACACTAATAATTTTGTTAGCAGCCATTAATTCGCTTTTCTATTCCAGTTCGCGTTCTTATTCGTTGCCCGACATTCTTTCCAATGCGTTTATCTTTACGGGAATCGTCACTTTATTTGTATTCACCTACGTATACTTGCAAAACAGTTCCCGCAGAAAGAAGGTGAAGCTTAAATCCTAAAACAATCCAGTATTTCCGGTATTTTATAGTCCCCAAATTGACTTTTTTAGGTATTTTTGAACAACTTGAAAAAAAGCTAATGGGTAAACTTTCTATTTTCCTTGCGCTGATTGCGGGCGCCTTTGTACAATTCCAGTCAAAAGCGCAAGAATTTACTCCTGAAAAGATGTGGTCGCTCAATCGAATTTCAGGAACTTTGGGTACATCCAACGAAGAATGGATGATTTATCAGAGCACCAAATACGATTACACAATCAATAAAGGAACAACCAATACAATACTGGTTGAATTAAAGACAGGGAAGAAAAGTGTGTTAGATCTGGATGGAGCCTGGAACTTCTGCTGGAATTCTGAAAACCACTTGGTATTCCTTCAAACTGCAGGTTCCGAAATTGAATTGAAAAGTCTGAACCCCTCAAATAAAGCAGTCAAAGTAATCCATAATTTCGGCACAACTCAGGTAGAAGGACTCGTTCTTAGCTCAGATGGAAAAAGATTCGCAACCTTGGAACCCCTGAAACTGAAACAAACCGTAAAAGACAAATATTCTGATTTGCCCCAGACTTCCGGAAGAGTGGAAACCGATTTAATGTACCGCCACTGGAACCAATGGTCTTCACCCGAAGCACTTCACTTGTATTGGTACGAATCATCAGCGGAAGGTAAGTTCATGAAAAAGGCCGATGTAATGGATAATGAAAATTATCCGTCAGTTACAGGTCCATTCGGAGGTATAGAAAGCGTTTGCTTCAGTAAAGACGGACAAACCATTTTTTATTCAACCAAGAAAATGGCCGGGAAAACATTTGCTCAATCCACAAACTCAGAAATTTACGCTTATCGCACATCTGATAAGATCACAACAATTCTTTCCTCTGCCCACAAGGGATACGATACCAATCCTGCTGTCAATTTCACAGGAAAGACACTTGCATGGTTGAGTATGGAGAAAGACGGATTTGAGGCTGACAAAAACAGGATCCGCATCATGGACCTGGAAAGCAGACAGGAGAAAGACCTGACAGCAGGTATTGACGTGAGCGTAAACGACTTCGCGTGGCATCCTTCAAAAG
This sequence comes from Fluviicola sp., assembly GCF_029266855.1. Classification (GTDB taxonomy): domain Bacteria; phylum Bacteroidota; class Bacteroidia; order Flavobacteriales_D; family Crocinitomicaceae; genus Fluviicola. Next base: position 189,574 of record NZ_JAQSWB010000003.1, on the reverse strand, counting down.
AGCTCATCTATTTTACTGCGACTACGAAAGCAACAAAGCAATTGTATTCCATCGACATTAAAACCGGGAAGGTTCAGCAATTGACTTTTGACCGTTGCGATTATGTAAGCTTCAGTGTTATGAAAGACCGTGTTTTGCTTGAGAAACAAGACATGATCCATCCGACGGATATTTGGATCTTTACACCAAAAACCAACCTGAATGAGCAACTGACTCATGCAAACAAAGAAGAGTTAAAAGGTATTGCGGAACCTACCGTGCAGGAAAAATGGATTACTACAACGGACGGAAAAAAAATGCTTACTTGGGTGATCTACCCTCCGGACTATGATCCCACGAAGAAATATCCTGCCTTGCTTTATTGCCAGGGCGGACCGCAAAGCCCGGTATCTCAATACTTTTCATACCGATGGAATTTCCGCTTAATGGCTTCACAAGGCTATATCATTATTGCACCGAACAGAAGAGGCTTGCCCGGATTTGGTCAGGAATGGAATGATGCTATTTCGAAAGATTGGGGCGGACAGGCAATGCGTGATTATTTAACTGCAACGGATAGTTGTGTTGCACAAATACCTTCTATCAATAAAGATAAATTAGGAGCAGTTGGAGCAAGTTACGGAGGATATTCTGTTTACTACCTGGCAGGAATACATGAAAATCGTTTCAAAGCCTTTATTTCTCATTGCGGACTATTCAACCTGGAAAGCTGGTACGGCACAACAGAAGAATTATTCTTCGCAAACTGGGATATCGGCGGGCCATACTGGTTGCCGGAGAATAAAGAATTGTACTCAAAAAATAGCCCGCATAAATTCGTTGACAAATGGAATACACCCATGCTGGTGATTCATGGCGGAAAAGATTTCCGCGTACCGGAATCTGAAGGTATGCAGGCATTTCAAGTTCTTCAATTGAAAGGAATACCAAGCAAATTCCTTTATTTTCCGGATGAAGGCCATTGGGTTACCAAACCACAAAACAGTATGTTGTGGAACAGGGAGTTTTTTGACTGGTTAAATACTTATTTAAAATAAGTACGGTTTTTGACAAAAGATCGCCAGTTGAGGATTGTCCAGGTCATAAGAAAGTAACAAAAAATGGATACGTTAATGCGGTCCGATTAAAAATAAAAACAAAGAGATATGTGGAATAGAATTGCCAATATCATTCTAAGAAATCGTTTTATTATTCTTGCCATTATGGCCTTATTGACCGTCTTGTTCGGTTACTATGCCATTACAGGTTTAAAAATCGACAATAAGTATGGCAACATGCTTCCGAAAGACAGTCCGACCCAGGTTACCTACCTGAAGTTCAAAAAAATGTTTGGTGAGGATGGATCTGCCTTGATTATTGCCATACAGGATAAAGACCTTTACACGAAAGAGAAATTCTTACTGTGGAAAAACTTGGGGGATTCGATTCTTCAGATCGACGGCGTAATTTCGGTAATCTCAGAAGCAAAATTGTTTAACCTTATCAATGATACCGCTTCAAGTCAGTTCATCATTAAACCTATTTTCTCCGATATTTCGTTTAAAGAAAAATCCATTGAACAAATCAAAAATGAGATCAGGAGAAACCCGATTTATAATGGAGTTTTGTATAACGATTCTGCAAACGTAAGTTTAATGATGGTCACCCTGGACGAAAACTTCCTGGTTGATAAAGAAAAGCAGAAAGTAGTTGTCGAAATTGAAGAGCTGGCTAAAACTTATGAAAAGCATTTCAATAAGGTCCATTTTGCTGGTTTACCGCACATGCGGGTCTTAATCGGGAAACGTGTAATGAGCGAAATGTACATTTTTGTGATACTTTCATTATTGGTTTCTTTCGGGATCATGTATTTCTTCTTCCGGTCCATCCGGGTAACACTAATCAGTGTTTTAGTGGTAATGATCACAGTAATCTGGGCGATGGGAACCATTGGTTTGATGGGCTATAATATTTCCATCATGATGGCACTGATTCCTCCGCTGATGATCGTTATCGGGATTCCGAACTGTATTTATCTCTTTAACAAATACCATTTTGAATTCAGGCAGCACGGAAACAAGATCAAAGCACTGACACAGGTAATCCGCAAAACGGGAACCGCAATGTGGCTAACGAACGTTACTACAGCAATTGGTTTCATGACCTTCCTGTTTACAAACTCGACCAAATTCTTTGAATTTGGAGTTATCTCATCTTTAAACATCATGCTTTGTTATGTTGTTTCATTGTGTTTGATTCCGATTTTCGCTTCGTTCTCCAAAAAACCGAAACTGCGTCATTTAAAACACCTGGACAGAAAAGCTGCAGTAAGGTTCCTGGAAAAATTAGTAAGCATTACAACAAACAATCGTCGTACAGTTTATATCATTACCATTGCTTTAACAGTTGGTACGGGAATAGGTATTTTCTTCATGAAAGTTACCGGAAATATTACAGGAGATTTACCTGCGAAGGATCCTATTCTGAAAGACATCCAATTCATGGAAGCCAATTTTGGCGGAGCTGTTCCTTTTGAAGTTTTGATCAACTACAAAGAAAAAGGACGCCTCTTCGGGAAAAACACCATGCAAAGTGTAGAACAGGTTCAGGAAATGCTTTCAAAAGACACCCTGTTTGCTAAAAGTCTTTCCATTGTTGATTTCGTCAAAGTCGTTAACATGGCTTATTACAACAACAATCCGGAGCAATACAAGATTTTTGCAACAAAAGACAAACTGCGACTGAATTCTTATTTAAAGAATCTGTCCACGACAACAAACAACGCTACTTTTTCCATCAAAGAGCTGGTTGATACGACCAATCATATTCTCCGAATCAGAACTTCCATGAAAGATCTGGGATCTTATGAAGTAGAAGATCAGGTTCATTTAATTGAACACCGCATTGACAGCATCATGAATCCTGACAAACCTTTACTGGAGACCTATTATGCCCAATTCAAAAAAGGGAAGAAAGAATACATTGATTCCATTTTTGAATTATCAAGTGGCGTATACAACAATGTCACTGCCCTGCTTTCAAATGGAAACGACAAGAAACAATATGCCTTTGACTCTAATCCGGAATTGGTAAGAAGCTATTTCGGCAAACCAAAGTTCAAGCATACACTTCGTGAAGCAATCGATAAGGAATATTACGATGTAACACTCACGGGAACTTCAGTTGTCGCATCTGAGGGAACAAAGTATCTCGTAAGTAATTTAACCTCCAGTATTGTCTTCGCAACTATTTCCATTGCGGCATTGATGTGCTTGTTATTCTATTCATTCAGAATGGTAGTTGTATCCATGATTCCGAACCTGATTCCAATGGCGGTAACTGCCGGAATTATGGGAATCTTCGGAATTCCGTTAAAACCTTCTACCTTATTGATTTTCTCTATCGCACTGGGGATTACGGTCGATAATACCATTCACTTCCTGGCCCATTACCGGAATGAACTGAAAATGAAAAAATGGGATCTCAAAGAATGTATCGCGATCTCTATCCGTGAAACCGGTTTAAGTATCATTTACACTTCCGTGATTCTTTTCTTTGGATTTATTGTATTCGTATTTTCAGATTTCGGGGGAACCCAGGCCTTAGGTTATTTATCTGCCATTACTTATTTCGTGGCACTTTTCACAAACCTGATCTTACTTCCTTGTTTGCTTTTAAGTTACGAACGCAGACTGACAACAAAATCATTTGAAGAGCCATTATTTGAAATTTACGATGAAGACTCTGATATTAACTGGGACTTGCTCGAAATTGAAAAATTAGAAGATTCGGACCAGGAAAAACGAACTTCAGATGAAGAAGATAAATCCAACGAAACAAAAGAATAAGAGGTAATGAAAGGTATCATTCTTGCCGGAGGTTCTGGAACAAGACTCCACCCATTGACATTGGCAATCAGCAAACAATTAATGCCGATTTACGATAAACCAATGATTTATTATCCCTTATCTATTTTGATGACGGCCGGTATTCGTGAAATATTGATCATTTCAACTCCTCACGATTTACCTCAGTTCAAAAAATTATTAGGCGACGGAAGTAAACTGGGCTGTACGTTTTCTTATGCGGAACAGGCAGAACCAAACGGACTGGCACAGGCTTTTGTCATTGGGGAATCCTTCATCGGAACTGATTCGGTAGCACTTATATTAGGAGATAATATCTTCTATGGAGTTGGGATGGATGAATTATTAAAAGAGAACGCATCACCAGACGGCGGAGTTGTTTATGCTTATCATGTTAGTGATCCGGAACGTTACGGAGTTGTTGAATTTGATGAGGTAATGAATGTGCTTTCAATTGAAGAAAAGCCGGCAAACCCCAAATCCAATTACGCAGTTCCGGGCTTGTATTTTTACGATAACGATGTAATCGAAATTGCAAAGAACCTGAAACCTTCCGCACGCGGAGAATACGAAATCACAGATGTGAATGCTGCGTATTTAAAGATGGGGAAATTGAAAGTTGCAATTTTGAGCAGAGGAACAGCATGGCTGGATACGGGAACTTTTCCTTCATTGATGCAAGCCGGACAATTTGTTCAGGTTATTGAGGAACGACAAGGTTTAAAAGTGGGTTGCATTGAAGAAATTGCGTATCGCAACGGGTTTATTTCAGCGAGTCAGCTTGAAGAAATTGCCACGCCCCTTTTAAAAAGCGGGTACGGAGCATATTTGATGCAATTATTGAAAAAATAATGAACGATCTTTCTCAATACGCCGCATACCTTGAAAATCAAATTAAGAACCTAAAGCTCGACGATGAGCCCCGTAATTTGTTCGATCCCCCGCGTTATTTCCTTTCATTGGGAGGAAAACGGATGCGCCCAATCTTAACATTAATAAGCGGAGAGATTTTTAATATTCCCAAGGAAGAAAGCATCCACGCCGCACTCTGCATTGAACTGTTTCATAACTTCTCCCTGATCCACGATGATATCATGGATGAAGCTCCTGTTCGAAGAGGAAAACCGACGGTGCATATCAAATGGGATTCTAAAACTGCTATTCTCTGCGGAGATGTTCTTTTTGTTGAAGCCTTTAAGCAACTTGCAAAATATCCGGACCACCGATTTCCGCTTTTACTGAAGCGTTTCAATGAAACTGCCATTGAAGTTTGCCAGGGACAGCAATTCGACATGGATTTCGAAAGCCTCCCCGATGTTTCGGAATCAGAATACATTGAAATGATCCGTCTGAAAACTTCCGTTTTGTTAGGTTGTGCCCTGGAACTCGGAGCCATTTTGGGAAATCAGGACGAAGAAGCAAGAAGGAACTTATACGGATTTGGTGTTTCATTGGGAATAGCTTTTCAGATCCAGGATGATATTTTGGACCTATACGGAGATCCGGAATTATTCGGTAAACAAGTTGGCGGAGATATCCTTTCGAATAAAAAAACACTGCTTTTTCTAAAAGCCAAGGAGATTGCGCTGTCAACAAATGATTCAAGATTTGACAAACTGGTACAAATGCAGCCTGCAAATGATAAAATTGAATTTGCAAAGACCTTGTTTGAAGAAATTGGTGCTAAAAACGCGAGTCAGCAAACAATGAATGCATATTATGACCAGGCGATGGAAAACTTACAGCAACTGGAACAAAAGGGACTGAGAACAGATACACTTCGCGAACTGGCAAAATTCCTGCTTACAAGAAAACTTTAAAATTAGTTGGGAGTTAATTTAGAGGCACGCCTTTGCTCTTACAAACTTTGAAAATTAAAAAGTACACCTTCACTCTTCGAGTTTCGTAGTGCAAAATACTACTTCCATTGACGCTACGGTCAGGACTTTCAGCACTCTTTTGAGTTTCGAATGTGAAACCTACTTCCATTGACGCTTCGGTCAAGGCTTTCAGCGTTCTTGCGAACTTCGTAGTATGAAACCTACTTTGTCGTCGACTTCGCAGGTTATTCCCTACTTCGCTCTTTCGAGCTTCGCAGGTTGAACGTAAACACTGCTTCCACTGACGCTTTGGTCAGGACTTTCAGCACTGAAGTTTCGCAGTGTAAAATGTGGGGTATCTATGCTCTATCTATACTTAATCCATGCTATACCAATACTTGGTCTACATGATTAAATGCTCGGAAAAACAAGATACTGCACTAAATTTTATCTCTAACGTTTCGTTTTTTAAAATACATCAACTGTTACGTTTCGGATTTCTTCATTTTAGCCTGTTTCAGGACTTCGTGAATCAAAACAATTGGCAACAACATGCTCAGGTTGTAATACAGATCTTCCAAAGGAATCGTTCCTATTCGAATTCCGATGATGTGATTTTCTGAATACCAAACAACCGGTTCATCTGTAAATAAACCCGTCAGAGCGCCATTCACAATCAAAAAAGGAATCAGGCAAACAAGGAAAGCAAGTGCAAATGAATTGAACCAGGGTGCTTTGGCCCTGAAATGGATTCCAATAATCAGTAAAGTAGATAGTGAACAAGCGGTTAAGGTATACCAATTCCGAATATAAAAGGTAGTCAGCAACAAACCGGAAAGCACCATCGAAAAAGCAAAAGCACGGCCTAAAAGCGCAAGTTTCAAATCCGGGAAATAACCTTTAATGACCTCGTAAACAAAAAGGCAGGCATATGGGACTACCAAAAAGAACAATACTTCCTCCAAGGGCAAACGGAACAGGTAAATACCCTGAACATATTTTGGATTGAACCCCCAAATCTCATGATCCGTAAAATAATTATCCCAGATTAGGAAAAACAAGCCAACCAATAAAATTGCCGGAAAAATCGTGCGCCAGTGTGTATGAAAATGAATTTTCTTGTCAAAGCTCAGCAAAAAAGGAAAACAGATTGTTCCCAGGATGATCCAAAAATACAAACTCATTTGGAAGCTTGATTTTGTTTGTACGAACGTCTTGCTTCAAGATAATATTTGAAAGGGACAATTAACAAACCAAAACATTCGCCATCTTCTTTGTTCAGATGTTTATGATGCATTTTATGAGCACGTCTGATCGCTAAAAAGTAAGGAGTATTGATTTCACGAATCCATTTAAACCGCCGATGGATAAAGACATCATGGATGAGGAAATAGGTGAATCCATACGCCATGATCCCAAATCCCATCCAAACAAAACCATATTGTTTATACATCAGGCCAAGCATAATCCCCAACCAACTGGGAATAGCAAAAATCAGGAAAAAGACGTCGTTGCGTTCAAAAAAACCTTGTTCTCCCTGGTGATGGTCCTTGTGGAAATACCACATAAATCCATGCATTGCGAATTTATGGGCAGACCACGCTGCAAATTCGGTAAGGAAAAAAGTTCCGATAAAAATCAATATGCCGGTCCAAGTTGGAATCATCGGTTTAAAATTGCAAAAAATATTACCAGTATCAGGTATAATCCGACACTAACTTTATTGGTTTCTACTGTTTTTCTGCTTAAAACCCAATAACAAAACACCGATGAGAATGCCATCCAGCAAATATAATTGTAAATTGGGATGATGTTATTTTGCCAGGACCAAAATCCGGAACGAATGGCAACGGGTTCAATGAACCAATCCAGACCGGTCATTAATGCTCCTGCAATCAATGCTTTCAAAATCAGCGGGATTTGCCATTTATTGACAATTGCTGTGGAAGTAAATGTAAGTAATACCCAATTCAGGGCAATTGTTAACGGGATTCCACCTACTTTGTAACCTAAAAATGTTCCGTACTGGTAATGACCGAAAAGCAGCGAGGTGTGAACACCGATCCATTCGATTGTAAATCCTGCAACTGCAATCAGAAGTATATCGATATGCTTTCTTAAGGAGTAATCCTTGTATGACAAATAAAGACAAGCAAAGGATAATATTAAGTTAAATGGTGTCAGTGCCAAAAAACTCAGGCGTGAACTTGTATGAAGACCTATCAGTCCAACCGTGTAGAAAATAATTAAAACGACTAAGAGAAGGTTTTGTTTTTTTGAAGGATTCATTGATCAGATTAATTTAACTCCAAACAAGCATACATCGTCTACCTGATCCAGGTCACCCCTCCAGGAATGGAAATATTCTTTCAACAAAGCATGTTGTTCAGTCATTGTTTTATCAGAGATACGCAGTAAATACGCATGCAGATTTGCCAGTTTTAATTTTTTCCCGCTTTCTCCGCCAAATTGGTCTGCATAACCATCTGTATATGCAAACAATTCATCTCCAGGTTCGATATCAATCACATAAGTTTGAAAATCATTCATGATATCGCTTTTCCCCACAGGCATTTTATCCGCCGCGAATTTAATCAGTTCACCTCCCCGAATAATAACCGGATAATTATAAGCAGCTGTATAAGTCAATTTTCGACTCGTTTCATCAAAGCAGAATAAAACGCCATCCATTCCATCCTTTGCCCCGTCGTGGGAAATAGATTCTACCAGGCGATTTCTCACATGATTAAAGATCCTTCCCGGTTCGCTAATTCCCAGTTGATTGATGGCTTCACTTAGAAAAGTAATATTCAATGCACTCATGAATGCCCCCGGCACGCCATGTCCGGTACTATCACAAATCGCGAGGTAAAACTTACCGTCCCGTTTTGTTGCCCAGTAAAAATCTCCCGAAACGATATCTTTCGGCTGAAAGAAAATGAAGGACTCCGGAAGTGATTCGTGTAACAATTTTTGCTGAACCAATAATGATTCCTGGATACGTTTTGCATAACGGATCGAATCCAGGATCTCGGTCTGTTTTTCTTCTATCAGCGATTTCTGGTTTTCGATCTCCTCGTTTTGCGCATTCAACAAAGTATTCGCCTTCTTTTTTTGCCGGTTGGATTTAAAACTGATTCCTAGGGAAATCACAATCAGTCCTCCGATCAGGAATAAACCCAATATCAGGTTGCTTTTCCGGTTGTTTTCCGCTCTGATCAATTGGTTCGTTTGTTCGGAAATTGCCAGATCCTGTTCCTTTCGTTCCAATTCATTCAGGGAATTTAAAGTCGCTATTTGATTCGTCACTGCCTCCAGGTCCATTTTTTCCTTTAGAGAATTGGCTTTTTCGAAATATTCCAAGGCCTTCTTGTGATCCCCCGCCTTTTTTAAGATCTCTGAGAGTGAATTATAAGTTCTTATCCGGGCATTGACATCTTCGCTATCGTTAAACGCCTCCAGCGCTGTCTCAGCATGCTGAATCGCTAATTTGGACTGCCCCATTTCCTGGTAAATCGTTGCTTTGGTCAATTGGATTTCCGCATAATTCAACAGATCAGCTTCCTTATTCGACATAAGCTCTGCCTGTTCTGCAGATTTAAGTGCTTCAGGATACTTCTTGATATCCGACAAATAATTTGCTTCACTACGATAATAAGTAAACCAAACAGCATCTTCATCCAAACGCTGAGCAACTTCTTTCAATTCTCCGAGCATTCTTTTTGCCAAAGCATATTGCTTGGTATGCCGGTAATCCAAACTCAAATTATACAGGATCGTTTCCAGCAAACGGTAGTTTCCCGCTTTTTCCACTGCCTTCTTTGCTATCAGGAAATACTTAATGGATTGATGATACATTTGGCGGTCATGATAAACTGTTCCCAAATTGAGATATAGAGAACCTTCATCTCCTTTGACTTTTTTATTCAGTTTCAGACCATCCTCGAACGCAACAATTGCCTGATCATATAAACCAATCGCTTTGTAGGTAACTCCCAGGTTAGTGTAAAGAACCAATGCCCGCTCATCATCCTTTAATTTTTGAGCTTGCTCCAAGGACTTCTGGTAATTTTTCAATGCCTTGGCAAACTCTTTCTTTTCGTAATAAACCGATCCTAAATTCGAGTAAGCACCAATCAGTTTATCTTCCTGGTGATATTTTTTACGCAAACGGATCAATTCTTCATAAATATGAATTGCTTCCGGATAACGTGAGGTCAAACGGTAATAAATCCCCAGAACATTTTTGGCATCCATTATCCCGTTCGAATAATTCTTTTTTTTAGCTAAAGCAAGTCCTTTTTGAAGATAGAGATAGGTTGAATCCAGCGAATAATCGAGGTAAGTCCATGCAATTTCGTTGTATTGAAATACCCGCATAGTATCCGAAGAAACGGGTTTTTGAAGCGAGCTTTTTAAGCTGTCCAGGTATGTCGTTTGGCCATTCGCCAAAGAGCATGTAAACAGAGTAATTACCAAAAGCCAACTTCGCATGGTCGAAGATACTGAAATTCAAAATTCAAACGGAAAAATTCAGAAAATGTACCGGAATAATCAACCGAAAGGTTCATATGAATTCAAATGAGTACGATTTCTATGGGCACATGTATTATTCGCACCCAAACCACTTTTTAAAATACCATCGCGTTATATGTCCCACAAATGCACAAATGTTAGAGGCGCTTACCGGTGGAAATTATATACTTAAACCAAGTGATTACAGATTATCGTTTTTTGAACGTTAGAAGTTGCTTTAATCGCTTCTGAAGTTGCATGTTCGTCCGCCGCGGCGGACAAACAGCCCTTTGTCTGAATGGGATTCAGATGGAAAAATCACCTGAATTTTCAGGTCCCGACACTTCGCGATTTGTGGTAGAAAATTAAAATCTGAGTATGACTTGTGATTAATTCCTGTTTTTATCGGAATCAAAACGCATAATACTTAAGCACTAGTAAAGGAAATTATTCCGGGGATAACGGATTGCGAAAATACGTTTGATCTCAGAATACATCGTTTCCTTCAACTCTTCTACATTCTCTTTATCCGTGGCAGATATGAATACACATTTGGTAGCAGGCATACGACTCATCCAGGTTTTCTTTAATTCTTCAAGAGTCATGTTTGCACCATCCTCATCATCAGGATTATACTGATATGCATCGATCTTATTAAAGACGAGAATCATCGGTTTGTCTTTATTATCCAATTCAGCCAATGTTTCGTTTACAATATGGAGCTGATCTTCAAAATTCGGATGAGAAATATCGACTACATGAATTAACAAATCTGCTTCGCGTACTTCATCCAGGGTCGATTTAAACGATTCCACCAGCTGATGAGGTAACTTTCGAATGAATCCAACGGTATCTGTAAGTAAGAAGGGTAAATTCTCGATCACTACTTTTCGAACGGTCGTGTCCAAAGTCGCGAATAATTTATTCTCTGCAAAAACATCCGATTTACTCAATAAGTTCATCAGGGTGCTTTTACCCACGTTTGTATATCCGACCAAAGCAACCCGCACTAATTGTCCACGGTTACCTCGCTGAACCGACATTTGCTTATCGATCTCTTTCAGTTTTTCCTTCAGAAGGGCAATTCGTGTTTGAATGATCCGTCTATCTGTTTCGATCTGGGATTCCCCCGGACCACGCAGTCCAATTCCCCCTTTCTGCCGTTCAAGGTGAGTCCAAAGTCGTTTCAGGCGGGGAAGCATGTATTGCATCTGGGCAAGTTCGACCTGCGTTTTTGCATGAGAAGTCCGGGCCCTGGAAGCGAAGATATCCAAAATCAGGATGTTCCGGTCCAGGATCTTACACTCCAGTTCACGCTCAATGTTTCGCAATTGGGAAGGTGAAAGCTCATCATCGAAAATGACCAGCTCAACTCCATGTTCCTTCACATATTCTTTGATCTCCTGCAACTTTCCTGTTCCCACGAAAGTTCTCGGATTTGCCATTGGAAGTTTCTGCGTAAATCGTTTGACTGTAGTAGCACCGGCAGTTTCCGCAAGGAACTCCAGTTCGTCCAGGTACTCGTGAGCTTGTTCGTCCGTCACGGTAGATGTAATTATCCCAACAAGTACGCAAGTTTCTTCAACTGCATCGACTAAAACGTGACCTTCACTCATGTGTTATTTTCGTAAATTTTGAACGAATTTTACTAATCCTTTTATTTCAGCTGTACTCAGCATCTCTTCGTAAGGCATCATTCCTTTGTCATTTCCTTTGCGGATCATCTGCTCTATTTCGCTTTCATTCATTTTACTGATCGACAAATCCTTTGCATTGGAAGCTTTCAATGTTCCGTCAGGTCCGTGACAAGAAGCACAATTCAATGTGTAAACTGCTCTTGCATCTTCAAGCGAGATAGGCTCATTTGAAACCGGTTTGGTGTTTTCAACAGGTTTTGCTTCTTCTCCGCAAGCCGCAAGTAAACAAACCGATAGAAAAAACGGTATGCTCTTCTTTAAAACCATGATCCTCCCAATGCTGTTCTGAATGGCCAAGGAATAGCTGCAAAAATGATAATCAGCACGATAGTATACCAAATAAGAATGGTTTTATGTTTTTTGGCCGGATCCAATGCTTTCTCTGCTTTCTTTCTTCCGATCGTTGCCAATGTCACCGCGATTACCATCAGTAAAATATGCTCCAGCCCGAAGAAACGATACTGCGGGTTTTTCATCCAGCCTTCTGCATAGGAAATTTTCCCCGAAACAAAAGACACAATGATTCCCAAAGTAATCTGGATATGTAACATAACCATTGCGAACAAGTTCAGCATCTTATCGCCTTTTTCGTATTTTCCACTCTTCAGTTTCAATATGGCATTCACAATTGCAAAAACCAATAAAGCTAAAGCTACCCAACGTAATCCCGAATGTCCGTGTATTAATGCACCCATAATAAGTAAGTTTTGGCAAAATTACCGAAAAAATGACCTCATTGGTCTAAGTGAATCACTTATTTCCACATAGAATCACTATTTTTCAGCCCTTAAACAAGAAGTCGTTAAAAAAATGATTCGCTATATACTTGCTCTCTTATTTCCACTGAGCGTTTTTTCACAAGCTGAAAGGCCTCAAAATGGGGTTAAAGCTCCCAATCAGAACTCATTTGTACTTACGAATGTGACTATTTTTATTTCTCCTGACAAGACCATTGAAAATGGTACGATCACAGTGAGAGATGGAAAGATCACAGCTGTGGACAAGATTCTTCTAACAACTCCGAAAGATTTGATGGTCATCGATGGAAATCATGCGGTGGTTGTTCCTTCATTTATTGAAGTCAACTCCACAATGGGAATTCCTTCGGATCAAAAAGCGGAAAACAAAACCGGTCCTTATTACTGGAACCACGCTATTCGCTCGGAATTTGACGCTATTGACTGGTACAAGTCAGATGAGAAAATGATTTCAGAATATCAGAAAATGGGTTTCGGCTCGGTTCTGATTCACCGGAATGATGGTTTGGCACAGGGTTATGGTGCCCTAATGCAATTGGGGACGAGCAGCACAAACAATCAACCCTTCCTGAGCCAGGCTGCTTCCTTTTATTCATTCAGAAAAGGAACTTCTCAACAGGATTACCCAAGTTCCCTAGTTGGTTCTATTGCCTTGCTCAGACAGTCCTTTTATGATGCACAATGGCATTCCGAATATGGAAAGGATGCCAATTACAGTTTGGATGCTCTAACAATGCAGTTAAAGAAACCGGCATTTTTTGTTCTGGACGATAAAGCAGATGTATTTCGGGTAAAGTCTTTTATGCGCGAATTCAAACGTGATTTTACAGTTATCGGAACGGGACAGGAACAATTTTTAGGAAATGCATGGGACACATTGAAAGTTCAACTCGTAATCCCAATCAACTTCCCTGAAGCATTTGATTTGAAAGACCCTTATCTAGCACATGAAATTCCTTACAGCGAATTGAAAATTTGGGAAATGGCTCCAAGAAATCCTGCGTTTTTGTTCAAACACAAAGTTCCGTTTATTACTTCCGCAGCCGGTCATAATTCTGCAGGCGATTTCTGGAAACACATTCACCAGGCTTTGGCAATGGGCTGGTCTGTAAACGACGTGCTCCGTTCATTGACCGTTGCCCCGGCCACCTTACTTGGAGTTCAAAAAGAATTGGGAACAATTGAAACGGATAAATGGGCAAATTTCACCCTGTATGATCAAAACCCCTTCTTACACCAGGCAAAAGTGCTTGAAGTTTTTTCGAAAGGAGAACGAAAAGTTTATCAGAATACTCCCGTTTCAGATATTCGCGGAACGTATAGCTTGAATATTGATGGTGCAAAATACTGGCTGGAAATAAGCGGAACAGCTAACCAACCGGAAGGAAAGGTAAAATTGGTTCGAACGATCCAGGATTCACTGACACTGGCAAATAAATCCGACACATTAACTTCAAACGCTAAAATTTCGCTTGTCAACAACGATATCTCTATTCACTTCATCCAGCAATTGGATGGCGAAAAACAAAGTTTCAGTTTAAAAGGCGATATCAATCCTCGGGTTTACATTTTCGAAGGAGAAGGAACCAACGACAAAGGGAAATGGATCAAATGGAGTGCTTTGCGAAACAAAAAGTTTGAAGCAAAGGATGAAAACAAACAGGCCTGGACAGCAGATACATTAACCATTCCTGGGGCCCGGTTTCCTAACAGTGCTTTTGGTTTTACCTCATCACCGAAACAATCGGTTATTATTTTCGAGCAGGCAACAATCTGGACGAATACAGATGAAGGAATTATTCAGGAGGGAACCGTGATTGTTGAAAACGGAAAGATCAAAGCTATTCACAAAGGTTCGGGAACCTACATGAAACCGAACGATGCAGTCGTTATTAATGCCCGTGGGAAAATTCTTACAACCGGGATCATTGACGAACATTCCCACATTGCCCTGACAAGAGGAGTAAATGAAGGCGGACAAGCCGTAGCATGTGAAGTACGCATGGAAGATGCCATTAATGCGGAAGACATTGATGTATACCATCAATTAGCAGGTGGAGTCACTGCTGCACAACTGTTGCACGGATCAGCCAATCCAATTGGTGGTCAATCTGCATTGATAAAATTGAAATGGGGACATTACCCGCATGAATACATTATTAAAAATGCACCGAAGTTTGTAAAATTTGCACTTGGAGAAAATGTAAAACAAAGTAACTGGGGTGTGAGCAATCGCTTCCCGCAAACCCGAATGGGAGTTGAACAGGTTTACATTGATGCTTTTTCAAGAGCTCTGGCTTATCACCAGGCAAAAAGCGATGCCTCAGGAAAACACAAGGACAAAAATACTGTTCCGCCGGCTGTTGATCTGGAACTGGAAGCTTTATACGAAATTGTTTCCGGTGAACGTAGAATCACGTGCCACAGTTATGTACAATCCGAGATCAATATGCTGATGCACGTAGCTGATTCATTCGGGTTTAAAGTAAATACTTTCACACACATATTGGAAGGTTACAAAGTAGCCGATAAAATGAAAGAACACGGCGTAGGAGCCTCCACCTTTTCCGATTGGTGGGCATACAAATTCGAAGTAATGGATGCAATTCCTCAGAATGCTTCCCTGATGACGAATATGGGTTTGATCGTTGCTATTAACTCGGATGATGCAGAAATGGGCCGCCGCCTGAACCAGGAAGCCGCAAAAACCATTAAGTATGGTGGTGCAACAGAAGATCAGGCATGGAAAATGGTCACACTGAACCCTGCTAAATTGTTGCATTTGGATGACCGCATGGGAACAGTACAGGTTGGAAAAGATGCAGATCTCGTTCTATGGACAAATAATCCGTTGAGTATTACTGCAAAACCACTATATACAGTCGTAGACGGAGAAATTTTGTTCGATGCACAAAAAGACTTTCTGATACAGCAGGAAATTGCAGCAGAGAGAGCACGAATTATTGCAAAAATGACGGAAGAAGGAAAGAAAGGTGAACCTACAAAACCATTCAACCGCAAACGCAGAGGCCATTTCCATTGCAACACGCTTGGTGAAGAAGAATCATTCGAAGCAAACGAACACTAAGCACCCAAAACATTGAACATGAAAACATTCATATCTACTTTTTTGATCCTGCTTGCAAGTATAAATAGCTACGGACAAAAGAAATACAATAGAATCCTCCTTGAAAGTGCCACATTGCATATCGGGAACGGACAAGTGATCAGCACCGGAGCGATTGGAATTGAGAACGGAATTATTACCATCGTCCGAAATTCATTGGCATATACCTACAACAAATCCGATTGGGACACGATCATCAATTTAAGCGGACAGCATATTTACCCGGGATTCGTTGCCCCGAACTCTACTTTGGGCTTAACGGAAATTGACGCGGTAAGAGCTTCCAGGGATTTTCACGAAATGGGAACATTCAATCCGCATGTCCGCGCACAGATCGCATACAATTGTGAGTCGGATGTAATTGAAACAGTCCGTACAAATGGTGTTTTAATGGTCCAAACCACTCCTCGTGGCGGAAGAATCTCCGGTCAGTCAAGCCTGATGACGACTTCTTGCTGGAACTGGGAGGACGGAACGGTAAAACCGGATGATGGAATCCACATTGAATGGCCTTCTGCCTATAGCCGTTCCTGGGGAGATCCTATCACAAAACCCAATGAAACGTATGAAGAACAAAAACGTGAATTGATCGCTTACTTAACTAACGCTAAAGCAAGTACGAATGCCAAGGACAAGAATACACCGCTTCAATATACTGCTTTGAGCGAATGTTTTACAGGAGAAAAACGTTTTTACTTTCACGCCAATGAAGTACAACAAATCAATGATATCCTGGACCTGATCTCGGAGTTGGAAATTAAATTCCCTGTCATTGTCGGTGGTTATGAAAGCTACCTGGTAGCCGAGCGATTAAAGATCAAAAAAGTACCCGTTATGATCGGCCGTTTGCATTCACTGCCACAACACGAGGATGACCCATACGATCTGCCATATAAACTTCCCTTCCTGTTACAGCAGGCAGGAGTTCAATTTTGTCTTCAGAATGAAGGTGATATGGAGGCAATGAATGCACGCAACCTTCCTTTTCTTGCCGGAACCGCTATGTCTTACGGTTTAACAGAAGAAGAAGCCGTTCGCTCCATTACCCTAAGTGCTTGCGAGATCATGGGAATTTCCAAAAATTACGGAAGTATTGAGATCGGAAAAAGAGCAACCTTATTCGGTTCGTTTGGCTCTGCGCTGGAAATGAAAGGAAACCAGGCTTCTGTGATCCTCATTAATGGGGAATTTGTACCTACCAGCAACTTTCAAACGGAGCTGTATCAGAAGTATAAGGCGAAATACGGGAAGTAGGTTTAAATTCAAAATGATGAATTCAAAATGCAAAACGTAAGACTTTATTTGGAGCAAGCAGGTTGGTACGAAAATAGGAATATCGATATTTCCTGTATGATAAGTGAATACGAACAACTTGGTTTCAGAATTCCAAATAATTTCATTCAAAGCTTTTTGATGGAATATGGAAATTTGAGAATAGAATTCAGAAATGATAATGAATCTTATTCTGATATTCGAATTAATCCGGATGCCGGTTTCCAATTTATTGATAGTGAATATTTAGCAGTTTTAGAAAAAATAGTCGCTGATAATCTACTTCCAATTGGAAGTATTCATTCAGATCATTTAGGATTATTAGTTTCTTTCAAAGGTAAATTTTACTTATTGGGTGATGACGGAATTTATCATCTGGGAGACGATTTTCTAAACGTTTGTGAAACTGTTTTTTTACAGAAACCACTAATAAAGATTGGAGGTCCCAATTAACCATTTGATCCTAATTCCTTTTTTGAATTCAGAATTCATCATTTTGAATTTGTTTTAACCTTTCCTAACAAAAGCTTCTTTTGGATTCAACGGGCTTTATCAATTTTGTTTCCTATTTTTGTTTGAGAACATAAAATATAATATCATGGCATTTGAATTACCAAAATTAGCATATGCATACGACGCGCTTGAGCCGCATATCGATGCTCGTACAATGGAGATCCACTATTCAAAACATCACCAGGCATACGCAACAAACTTAAACAATGCAATCGCAGGAACGGATTTAGAAGGCAAATCTATTGAGGAGATTTTGAAAAATTGTAAAGACAAACCGGCTGTTCGCAACAACGGTGGCGGATTCTGGAATCACAACTTGTTTTGGGAAATCATGGCACCAAATGCCGGAGGAACTCCAACAGGTGAATTAGCACAGGCTATTAATGACGCTTTCGGAACTTTCGAGCATTTCAAAGATGAGTTTGCAAAAGCAGGAACAACACGTTTTGGTTCTGGATGGGCATGGTTATGCGTTGAGGGAGGAAAACTGGTAGTTTGTTCAACGGCAAATCAAGACAATCCATTAATGGGAGAAGGTTGCAAAGGAACACCAATTCTTGCTATGGACGTTTGGGAACATGCTTATTACCTGAACTACCAAAACCGTCGTCCGGATTATATCAATGCATTCTTTAATGTGATTAACTGGGATGCGGTTGCTAAAAAATACAACGCGGCGAAGTAATTCGTAAATCAAATTATAGAAAAATCCCCGATTCCGTAAATACGAAATCGGGGATTTTTGTTGAACGTAAATAAACTATAACTAAGTTATTACTTCGTTACAACCAATCGTTTCGGTGCTGACTGATTCAAGCGAACCAGGTAAACACCTTGTTTCAATTGACTGATATCGAAGCTTGTTTTTAATCCGCTAACTGACGGATTGATTTCCATTACTACTGCCCCATCGATAGCAATTACCTGAATTACTTTCAATTCCTGATCGGAAGCAACTTCTATGACCTTACTCGCCGGATTCGGAGAAATACTCCATTGAACTTCTTTGTATTCATCCAATCCCAAATAAGGAGTTCCATTTCCGGTGATTCCCTCGGGAAGGATGGCGTAATCTGCTCCCAATAATTCGCCATCAAGCGGAACATCGAAAAACAAACTGTCCGTATGAGGAATATAAGGAACATCCACCAATAAATAATACGATCCCGCTTCCACATGATCAATTGTATAAGTTCCATCTGAAGCTGTATATGCAAAACCTCTTGTTTCGTGTGTCTGTGCGTTCTTTAAAAGCATTAAAGCTCTTTCAAATGGTACATTCAATGATTTCAAATACGATGTATCTACGACAACTGTTCCCGAAACACTTCCGGTAGCGTCCAATACATCCAGGGTATCTGCATTGATATTGGCATTGTTTAAATAACATGGCAATCCGATTGCATCTGCGCTTGTCCAAGTAGAGCTCGTAGCAAAATAAAGCGGAACTGCACCAGGGAATAAAACCGGATCCGGTGTAAAACGAACGTGGTAAAGTCCCGTAGGCAAACTATCGGCAACATATGTTCCATTCGTTACATTCACTGTTTCAACCGGAGTTGCAACTAATGTATCCTGGACAAAATTGAACACTTCCAATACTCCTTCGGCCGGCTGACCATTTACTGTCAGGTTTCCGGAAATATCATTATTAGATTCCTGTTCATCAAGGAAGATTGCAGAATCGTAGATTCCATCCGAAACATCGGAGATCACCAGTTTGATATGGTAAGTATTTCCAACTTGTGCGAAGAATTTTGCCTGTAAAGGAACAGTGTAAGCATCAAAGACAAAATTTGCAGAGTTTGGACCGCTCATATTATCGATATAATATTGTGAGTTTACAAATTGGTTGATCGAATTGATCTCTACCGGAATAGCGGTTCCCGGAACATTCGCAATATTCACAGGAATACCCCCGTTTTCAGAAACAAGAAATAAGAAACGATCGTTATACGGAGTATTTGAATACTCAGGATATTCTTCCGACGCAAAAATGTAATTGAATCGAATCGTATCTGTAATGATCGGTGTAAAATCAAAATGAACCGCGATTGCATCGTAGCTCGATGCACCTTGTCCGGTCAAGTTACCATATTGAATGATGTCGTAATCTCCGGGCATATTCAAATTGTAGCTTGAGAATGTGGCCGACGGAGCATTTGACATATTCGGAAATCCTGTCGACAGGACCAAACCACTGTTTACACCTAATGCAAGTCCGTTCTCAAAACGGGCAATTTGTGGCTGGGCACCCTGGATTCCCACATTAGTGATTCCCTGGCATTGGACACCAAAAATATTAGTGACCAAAACTTCCAGATCAGAGACCGGGGAATAAATTAATTGGGAATTAGAAAAATTGGAATAAGTGAGGAAGAGAGTAAATGCAAAAAAAGTTTTCAATTGTTTCATAGCGCGGGTCATTTTCTTTAGACATGACTTAGACGCCACTCGTTCTAAAAAAGTTGCACAGCTATTTTTTCAACAACTAAAAAACTAATTTACTGCTTCAACAGCGGTGATTTCAGGAGCAACTCTTTTCACTGCTTCTTCCAACCCTGCTTTAATTGTCATCACACTCATTGAACAGTCGCTGCAAGCTCCGAGTAATCTCACTTGTACGACACCTTCATCCGTAATATCAACCAATTCCATATCTCCCCCATCTGCATTTAAGTGAGGTCTTAATTCACTCAATGAAAGATTTATTTTATCAGTTAATTCGGCTTTATTTAACACCATCTTTTTGTGTTTTTAATGCTTTACGTGCTTTGAGCACGTTCACCTCTTCTACAAAGATACGCACTAATTCTTCAAATGCTAATGCTGTTGGTGTATTTTCCTGAAATACAGCAGGTCTGCCAACGTCACCTGATTCGCGTACGCCCTGAACCAATGGAATATGTCCTAAGAAAGTTTCATTCATTCCTGCAGCCAGGTTCTTCACTCCATCTCTTCCGAAAATGTAGTATTTGTTATCCGGCAACTCAGCCGGTGTGAACCAGGACATGTTCTCTACCAATCCGACGATCGGTACATTGATCGTGTCCAATTTGAACATGTTTACTCCCTTACGTGCATCGGCAAGCGCCACTTCCTGCGGTGTACTTACGATCACAACACCATCCAGTGGAACAGTCTGTACTAAAGACAGATGGATGTCACCTGTTCCCGGAGGAAGGTCAATTAATAAATAATCCAGTTCTCCCCAATAAGCATCTGTAAACAATTGAGTCATTGCCTTTGCCGCCATTGGTCCTCTCCAAACAATTGCTTCGTCGTTTTGAGAAAAGAAACCCATAGATAAGATCTTAATCCCGTAACTCATTACCGGATTGATCATTGGTTTTCCTTCCACATCGATCATTGTCGGTCGTTCCCCTACTACATCGAACATAGTCGGGATACTTGGACCGTAAATATCTGCATCAACAATTCCAACCCGGAATCCTGCTTTCGCAAGCCCTCCTGCTAAGTTGGCCGTGACAGTAGATTTTCCCACTCCTCCTTTTCCGGAAGCAATGGCAATAATATTTTTAACCTCAGGAAGAATTTTACGATGTGTTTCACGCGCCTCAGAAGGCAAGCCTTTAACCATACATGTGATTTCGAGATTCTCTCCGAATACACGCTTCAAGTTAAACTCTACAGCTTCCTGCATCCGCTTTCTCGCATGCAAGGCCGGATTAGAAACATAAATCGTAAGTGTAATTTTCGAATCTTCAACTTGCAGGTCTTCTACAAAATTGAGCGTTACGATATCTTTCTTTAAATCGGGCTCCAAAATGGTTCCCAATACTTCCAAAACTGCTTCCTTGGTCATTGTAATTAATTTACAGTGCAAAAATAGCCATTCGTTCCCGGAACTCCTCTTAAAAGCAAAAAAAAGTCCCCCGACAATTCATATCGGAGGACTTTTTTAAATTATTTATCAGCTTATGGTCTTACAACCGGTCTACCGGGAGTTGTTGTTGGTGTTGTTGGTTTTACACCCGTACCTGGTTTAACAGGTGTTGTAGTGGTTTTTGGTTTTCCATTTCCATTTTCATCATCTGTTGAGCCACCTTCTTCACCATTTGGACCTCCGGAACCATTTCCCGGGTTCGATTCGTCGTTTCCGTCTGTATTGTTGCCATGCCCGTTATTCCCATTAGGTCTGGCTACATTGATCAGACAAGATTTGGTATCAGAACCGCTTGGATTCGTTGCTGTAATAACTAAAGGAACCGAAACGGTTGATAAAGTAACATTTACAACGAAGGAGAATGTCAAAACATTACTTTCTATACTTGAAGTAAATTCCACATTTGTTCCGTTATACAAAATACTTACCTGGCTGGCATTTGAAACATGTTGAACCGTGCCGGAAACAGTCACATTTCCAGGCTGGAATGTTGCAGGACAACGACCAGGATTGGTCAGTAAAATAACCGGTGCAGGAATCACTTCGGGAGCGTTGTAAATAACCGTTTTTGTATCACTGGCCGTCCCTCCGGGTGTAACTGCAGTTGCTACGATCACATTTTCTCCGCTTACATACGAAGCATTGAAACGAACTCCTCCCGAAGCTTTATACTCGAAGTTTGTAGCAACACCATTCAGCGTAACAGAAACTTGTGATGCAGAAGTAACTCCGGTGGTCATTATTTGAACCGTTTGTGCAGACTGGTCTGTTTCCAACGGGCTTATAGATGGAGTTGTGATTTGAATGGTCGGAGGAGCAACGGTTACAAGCTCATTTCTTAAAACATTGATTGTTTTGCTGTTCTCACCACATTTGTTTTTCGCATGGATCACAAATGCATTTGCCCCTAACACCAGGTTTCGGTCAATTGTAATTACTCCGGTTTGCTGATTATAAACAAATCCGATCACTTGCCCGTTTTGAGTAACAGAAATATCTGACTGACTTACTACATTTGATACCGTTCCGGATAAGTTAAACCCATCTGAAGTAACAACCGAGTTATTTGGAGCAGAGCTGCCTGTAATAATCACAACAGGAGGTCTGCAAACCGTACGCGTTATTTTCCAACTCAATTGTTTGGACCCACATTCATTTCTCACTGAAAGAGTAATGGTATGTTCTCCTTCACTTAAAGTTACTGTTGCAACCACTGTATGCGAACCCTCATCATAAGTGAACGGAACAATATTTCCATCAATTTTGACCTGGATTTGAGATGCTTGTGCAATATTACTTACTGCTGCAGTAACTGAAACAGACTCACTTTCCGTAATCATTTCCTCTGCTGCAGGTTTTAAGCGAACAATCTCCGGAGCAACACAAGGAATCACTTTTGGTTTCATAATCACAACCACCATATTGGTTGTTACACCACATGAATTGCTTGCTTTGATCTCAATCGAATTTGCCCCTTCAATTAAAGTTACTGCTTTCTCAAATTCAAATGAATTTGTATTCAAAGTTCCAACAGATTGTAAGCTTCCATTCAGATATACTTCAACCTGGTTCACAGAAGTGATGTTCGTTACATTTGCCTTCAAAGTGAATACAGCGTTTTCTACACTTGCATTTTGAGTTGTAGGATTAATGAATGTAATGACAGGTTTATTACACGGAACTTCAATTTTCTTATAGATAACTGAAGTAGATGCTGTATGACTTCCTCCTGCATTTGTTCCTGTAATTTCAAAAATATTATTACCTGCATTTAAAGTGTGATTAAATGTTACTTCCAAAGTTGCCGGATCAAATGTCCAGAAACTCGGATTAACAATTAAACCATCTTCTTTCACCACAATCTGAGACTGGTTAGTCACATTTGTCACATGACCCTTCATAACAAATGCAGAAGAAGAAACTACCTGACCCGGGACTGCCGGATTGATGAATGTAACAAACGGAGGTTTGATTACCTCATCACGTTTAAAGATAATTTGCGTTGCATCAGATGCTGTTCCTGCACTGTTACTTGCGGTGATCATCACATTGTTTGCTCCTATATTCAAAGACAAATTCATCGTCAGCACCTTTGTAGCAGTAGAATAAGTGAACCCCGAATATGGAGCTCCATTTACCAACACCTGAATTTGCTGTTGATTATCCACATTCAAAACTGTTGCATTGACATTGCTGCTTGCCACGTTCACCGTTTGAGGATTGAGGGCAGGATAAGTAATTGTAACAACCGGAGGCAGTGTAGGATTCGGTGCCCGATAGTTAATCACCGTTGTTTCAACATCCGAACCTGCAGCATTTGTTGCTGTAATTTCAATCACATTTGCACCATTAACCAAACCAGTGGTGAATTCCATCAGTTCACTTGAAGCAAGGTATGAGAAGTTTGTTGAGATTTGTCCGTTGATCTTCAATACAATCTGATTACCCGCAGTTACAAAGCGAACACGTGCTTTTACTGCATAAGATGCATTCAATGAAGTCGCAGGGTTCAAACTCGGGTCGATATATGAAACTATTGGAGGTTGAACCGCAACAGGTTTTCTGTAAATGATCGTTTGTGTTTCACTTGCTGTTCCGGCAGTATTTGTTCCCGTTACCGTGATAATATTCGCTCCTTCAATCAATGTTACAGGAAAAGATGCTGCACTATTTGAAAAGGTGAAGTTGGTAACATTTGTTCCGTTTACATTTACATTCACCCCACTCTGATTAGTCACATGAAGCACAGATGCTACAACATTGTGTGTTCCGGTAGAGGTAGTATACGGATCAACATTCGGATTCGTGAACTGAACAAGTGGTGGCTGAACAGTTGCAGCCGGCTTGTAAATGATCGTTGTTTGTTTGAAATCTGTTCCGTCTGCATTCGTTCCGGTAACTTTTACCACGTTTGCTCCGGTAACTAAATTCAATGGCTCGGTTACTCCATTAGAAGCAGCATTGTATGTGAAATTAGGTAAGTTCACTCCATTCAAGCTCACTTTTACCTGGCTCTTTTGAGTTACATTCAACACCGTTGCATTCAAATTAAACACATTACTGGATGTTTCATACGGGTTCGTCCCCGGATTTGTAATTGTAACAATCGGAGGTTTTGGAGCAATGCGGTTGTAGATAATAATCGTTGTTGCTGAAGCAGAACCTGCAGCATTTGTCCCGATAACTTCAAACACGTTTTGACCCGCGTTTAAAATCACATTGCTTGTGAATTTATCCGTTTGGGCATTGTAAGCAAAGTTATTATTAATGGTTCCATTTTGTTTGAAACTCACGTGCTGCGCATCTTGTACATTCAATACATCAGCAGTCAAAGCAAAAGTGTTTTGATTGACCGTATACGGGTTGATGTTCGGATTCACAAAATAAACAACCGGAGGTTGGATCGTTTGCTGCGGCTGATAAATGATCGTTGCTGTTTCGCTGTCAGATCCATATTGATTTGTACCTGTGGTTGTCACAATATTTGAACCTGTAATTAAATTCAAAGTTGAGTTAATTCCCCTGGTGGAAGGATCGTAAGTAAAGACTACCGGATTTCCATTTAAAGTCATCGTGATCTTATCCTTTCCTGTAACATTCAACACAGTCCCAATAAGGTTATAAACCGGGGCTTGAACAGTTGTTGGATTTGAACCCGGATTTGAATAGGTCACTACCGGTGGAGTTGGGGTTTCTCTTATATAATTAATAACCGTTTGATCCATATCCGAACCGGCATCATTTGTTCCTGTTAATTCAAAAGTATTTTGTCCGGGAACCAAGGTGACGATACTCTGGAACTCTTGTGTAGAAGGGTTGAAAGTAAAGTTTGTAACATAATTCCCGTTTTGTCTGAAAACGACATTTGAACTCGATTTAACATGCTGAATCTTTCCCCTGATCACATAGTTACTTGAATTAACAGTTGTTCCGCTCACACTCGGATTTATAAAATCAACAACCGGGGGAGTATTTGTTGCTTGTGTATACTGAGGATTCGTAACTACCGGCTGACGAACTGTATCCTGGTAAGTTGTGTGATCGTAATGACTGCGTATGTGAAACTTCAAATAGAAGCTCGTATAATGATACCAATCATTCGCATATTTTCCTTTCGCTTGCACATGACCATCAAAATTATCAGTCATTGTAAAGGTAGTTTTGTGTTCGATTCCTAAAGAAACTCCTTTTCCGACCTGGTATCCAAGACCAATACCCACACTCGGCATAAATCTTCCCATACTTGCAGGTGAATTCAGGTTTGTTTCGAATTTCTTATCCGTCAATGAATAAATCTCATTTTGAGAATATGAACCTGAAGCTAATTTCGTTGAATCGTAAGCATATCCAAATCCATCAGATCCATACAAATCTCCTTTGGCTTGGTACCATGTGTAACCAACACCTCCGAAAATATAAGGGTCCCAACCTGTCCGCTCACGCAGTTTATTGAAATGGATTGCCAATTCTAAACTTAACTCATGCAACCTTGTACCGAAATTCAGTACTACAGGCTGGTTCGATGAGTTGTAATCATTATAAACAGGATTTGAAGAAACATTCGTTGAATCGGAATTATATCCTTTCCAAAGTCCGGTCAAATAACGCAAACGCACATCAAAACTGATCGGTTTTCCGTAGTTGTAATTGAATTGATGTCCCAACATCAAACCGTATCCTAAATCCAGTTTATGGGGAATATCTGTTTTAGTCCAGGTAGCGCCGATATTTAAACCCCAAAACCAACGACTATCATTGTCGTAATTCACTTTCTGGGAAAATAAGGTCGTGGATAATAGCAGACTTACAATTAGTGTGTAAAAATATTTCATAGTCTCAAGTTTAATCTATTTTGTGCCCTAACCATCATTGTGCCAAAAAAGCACAAAAAGAATTCCATTTAACAAAATTGACGGCGCGAAACTACGAAAAAACGATCAAAATATCCCTGAATGTATTAGTTTTACAATCATATACGCATCTTTTGCACATGAATCTCAAAGCTGTTAAAGTATTGTTAATCTCGTTTTTAAGTATTACTTCCGGGTTTTCCCAGTTGACAAATGATGCTTGTGCGACGGCTATTCCTTTATGTCCGAATGTTAGTGTTTCAGGTTCTAACATTGGAGCCACCGCAACTGTATGCCCTGGCTGCGAGGACGATTTTACGTTTTGTTTTTCGGGAACCAATAGTGTTTGGTATCAATTTAACACCAATGTAACCGGAGGTGATGTTACTTTTAATTTCAGCAACTTAGCATTCAACATACAGCCAACCCGCGGAACGCAATTGCAAGCAACTATTGTTCAGGCCCTTGTTCAATGTGACGCAGCAACTTACACCATGGTGAGCAATTGTGAAGCCGGAGCTGCAGGTGGGTTTACTCTTACTGCTTTTGGACTTCCGGCAAATACGACTTACTACATGGTAATTAATGGTGCAACAAATGGTGGAGCAACTTTACCGGCCGAAGCAACATTTGATTTAATAGGGTCAGGAACAGGATTTGACAGACCAGCTCCAGGCTTGTCAATTGGAGGACCAACAATCACAGTTTGCCCTGAGTCACCTACCTCTTTCACAGCTTATTTAAGCAATTGCACCGATACCAGCGATTTCTATTGGTCTGTAAATGGTGTAATAACAGCAGTTACTTCTACCTCTTTGTGGATAACAAGCAACTTACAAAACGGAGATGTGGTTTCTGTAGTCTGCAGCTGCTTTGATATCTGCCCGGATACACTTAATTATTCCTATCCGGCTGTTACGGTTGACCCCTTGACGGTTGATGCTGGCCCCGATTTGACGATTCAGGCAGGAAGTAGTGCACAGCTTGTCGGCACCTCGAATGGCACTGATTTCTCATGGAGTCCCGTTCAAACGCTAAATACTCCATTTTCAATAACAACATATGCAACACCCGAAGAAACAACTACTTATACACTGACTGCATTAAATACCAATTGTTCGCTTTCCGATGAAATGACTGTTTTTGTTTCTAATAATCTAACTATTCCGGGAAGTTTTTCGCCAAATGGAGATGGTCATAATGACAAATGGATCATTGATGGAATTGGTTTTTATCCTGACGCACAAGTAGTTATTTATGATCGCTGGGGACAAAAAATCGCAGAAATCGCCGGGTATAGCCTGATCAAAGCCTGGGATGGAACAAATAAAGGGAAACCGGTTTCAGACGGTGTTTATTTTTATTCCCTGGATCTTCGACAAAACAATGACACCAAACCATTAAAAGGAAGTATTACCGTAATCCACTGATGAAAAATACGATTTTCTGCATACTTGTTTTGGTAGCTGCCAGTTCCTACGGACAGCAAGTGAGTCATATGTCACAATGGATGCACCACCAGTATGCTATTAATCCGGCCTATACGGGAATCAAGACCTGTCTGGAAGCACAATCAACCTTCAGGGGCCAGTGGGTAAAAGTTAATGGTGCGCCATATACTGGTTGGGTAAGTGTTCATGCTCCCTTACAGGCAAAAAGACGAAAATTCCTGAGCGGAAGACACGGCTTGGGAGGAATGGTCTATTTAGATAATATCGGACCGTTTCAGGATATCCGTGTACAACTATCGTATGCAGGACATTTCAATTTCTCATTAACAAATCGCTTATCTCTTGGTTTAGCCGTTGGTGCAAGGCAACTTTCTTTTGACTTAAATGAAGCAAAACCCTTAACTCCGGATCCGACAATCAACGGAAGTGCTTCACAAATTCTTCCAACTGCAACATTTGGTGCCTGGTGGAATGGAAAAAATTATTTTGCAGGATTCACTTTATATGAATTAATTCCTCAAAAGTGGAATGTTATTGGAATGAACGCTGGGTCACAAATGCACGCAATGGTTACCGGCGGATATAAATTCAACATTAACCCGAAGGTAGATGTATACCCTGGAATTTACGTGGCTTATACCAAGAATACACCGATAGAATTACAAGTTCATGGAATAATCGAGTTCCAACGAAAGTTTAATCTCGGTTTGGGTTTGAGGAATACGGATGCCCTAATCGCAATGGTTGGATTTCGATTCAAAGAAAAATGGAAACTGTGCTATTCCTATGATTTCATTCTTTCCAAACTAAGACCGAACACCTTCCATTCTCATGAAATCACCCTTTCTTTTTCTCCATGCAAACAACGCGTGGAGAGCACTTCAGGTTGTGCCGATTTCGACTGACTCTTTCAGCTATTCAGATTTCACTGTTTATAAGTATCTCTTTCTCTTATCCATCCCGGCTTTTTTCTTTCGAAATTTGAGGATAAAGCATTTTTTAATGAAAAAACAACTTTCCATAATCGCACTTACCTGTGCACTCGCAGCATGTGTACCTGCAAAAAAATACAATGAGCTTCTCGAAAAAGAAAAGATTTGCAGCGAAGAATTGAATAAGTACAAAACTTCAAGTATCGAAAATGAAGGAAAAGCGAAGGATTTACAGGTAATGGCTGATCAATTTCGTAAAGACATAATCTCATTAAAGAAAGATACTCTTGAACTGGGTTCCAATCTGCGTTTTCTTCAGACGCAATACGACCTGATGGTTTCACAGAACGAGGTTTATGAGCAAAAGCTCGATCAAATGCGAATGAAAGGAGCTAAAGAATCTGCCAACTACCAGGCTGATATTGATGCGAAGAATTTAGAACTTCAACGAAAGGAAGATGCGCTGAAGACTTTGGAAAGTGAATTGATAGCGAAAGAAAAGCTCCTCATCGAACGTGAAGAGCGTGTAACCGAGCTGGAAGAAATGATTAAGCGCAAAGATGACGCGATGAAACAATTAAAGACACGCGTCTCCACCGCCCTAAAAGGATTTGAAAATAAAGGTTTAACTGTAGTTGAAAAAAACGGGAAAATTTATGTCTCATTGGAGGCTAAATTACTTTTCGCATCCGGCAGTACAGTTGTAGAACCAGATGGAAAAAAAGCCTTGGTAGATCTGGCCAAGGTATTGGAAAACGAAAAAGACTTAGAAATCATTGTTGAAGGACATACTGACACAGACAAATTAGCAAGTGCCTCACATCCAAAAAACAACTGGGAGCTAAGTGTACTTCGATCTACCTCCGTTGTGGAAATAATGATTGGGAACAGTAAAATGAATCCAATGCAATTGATGGCTGCCGGGAGAGGAGAATATCACCCGGTGGATGTGAAAGACAAAGCTAAAAACAGACGCATTGAGGTAATTATTTCCCCTAACTTAAATGAGCTTTATCAAATCTTAGACGGAAAATAGATTCTAATTTTCAAGACCTTTATAGACTTTAGAATATTAAGATTAGTTAGCACTTAGGAGTCTTTAATGTCCTAAAATCTTAGTATTTTAATGTCTTAAAACACAGGTCATGGAACAAACATTGGTCATAGGAGCAACAACAAAAGAAGATCGATACGCAAACAGAGCCATTCGCGCATTAAGAAGTCGCAAATATCCGGTCGTTGCCTTCGGGCAAAAAGCAGGAACAGTAGAAGACGTAGAGATCGAAACAGAATGGGATCCTAATTGGAATATCGAAACAGTTACCTTATATCTGAATCCACAAAACCAGGAAGCATATATTGACAAGATTTTGGACTTGAAACCCAATCGGGTGATCTTCAATCCCGGAACTGAGAATCCGCGATTTATTGAAAAATTGAGAGCCGCTAAAATACATCCTGAAATCGGATGCACGCTCGTGATGTTATCAATAGGTACATATTAATTATAGAAAACCTTGCTTAATTGAAGCAAGGTTTTTTTTGAATATTCAACGTTCTTAAGCACAAAGGGAAATATGCTCCTTTAAAGCAGAGATAACAGTTTCTGCAATTAGACAATGAAATACATTTTTTTGGTCATTTGGAGCAGTCTCCAAAGCATTATAATAGCGTAAACGGTTTTCCAATTCTCCTTTAATATTTGCAATTGGATATCCATTTTGCATCAGAATAAAATTCATGATCAATCTGCAGGTTCTACCATTACCATCAATAAATGGATGGATTCTAACAATACGTTCATGCATTTCAGCTGCAAGAATTACGGGATGAAGCACTGGCTTATTCTGTTTGTAAAACACAAATACCTCTTCCATAAGCGGAAGTAACATATAAGGCTCTGGAGGCAAATAAGAACTCCCGGAAATACGAACTCCGATTGATCGGTAAACTCCTGCATTTTCACGATCTATTCCTTTTAAAATTAAATGGTGAATTTCTTTCAGAACACGTTCTGAAAATAGGGTCTTCTTCTGAATGAGCTCACTCAAATAATGAATAGCTTCTGTATGATTGATGACCTCCAAATGTTCCCGAACAGATTTCCCGCCAACGGTAATTCCATCATTCACCACTAAAAACGTTTCTTGCAAGGTCAAGGTGTTCCCTTCAATGCGATTACTTTCATAAGTATAATTCAGGTTGAAATATTCTTCCATTTTACGCAACTGAAGCTGGTTTAAAGGCTTTTTGGATGCCCAAATCCCCTGTAAACGCGAACACTCTTGCAATAATTCAGATAATTCGGAACTAATAAAGCTTTCCTGCTTTTTCTTAGAGAGTGTATTATATTTTACTCGCTTCTCAGCAAAACTCATTGCCTGGTCAAACAAATGATTGTCCTCTTCAAATAAAGCATAAATGCGTTCACCTAACCATATTGACCGAACGGTATCTTCATCCAAATTAAGATGCTCTATTAAAAGTGCTAAGTGTTTTTCAGAAGGTTGTCTATCCCCTTTCTCATATTTATTCAATAACGCAGCATCTATAGTTGACTGATACGACAATTCCTTCAATGTTAAATTGAAGTTTGTACGAGCTTCTTTCAGTAAATCCCCTAAATTTTTCATTATTGACATCTATTAAATAGACAAATTTAGTCAATTTTTCGGGTTAAAAAAAATCCCCGAATCACTTCGAGGAATTTTTTCACAAAATTAACATCGCATCGCCGTACGAATAGAACTTATATTTTTCTTTAATAGCTTCATGGTATGCTTCCATCATAAGGTCATGACCGCAGAAAGCAGAAATCATCATCAACAAGGTGGAAAGCGGTGTATGAAAGTTTGTAACCAAACTATCTGCAATACTGAAGTCGTAGGGAGGGAAAATGAATTTATTTGTCCACCCGTCAAACGCCTTCAACATATTATCTGTAGAAACCGATGTTTCAACCGCACGCATAGAAGTTGTTCCGATTGCACAAACACGTTTCTTGTTTTTCTTAGCTTCGTTAACAATATTCGCTGCTTTTTCGGTAATGATAACTTGTTCGGAATCCATCTTATGCTTTGTCAAATCCTCGACTTCAACAGAACGGAAAGTACCCAACCCAACATGAAGTGTAACTTCAGCAAAGTTTACTCCTTTTAACTCCAAACGTTTTAATAACTCACGAGAGAAATGTAAACCAGCAGTAGGTGCAGCTACAGCTCCTTCTTCTTTTGCATAAATCGTTTGGTATCTTTCTTCATCTGCTTCCTCCACATCACGCTTAATATATTTAGGAAGTGGAGTTTCTCCAAGTTCAGTAATCTTTGCCTTAAACTCTTCGTATGGACCATCAAACAAAAAACGCAATGTTCTTCCGCGAGATGTTGTATTGTCAATTACTTCAGCTACCAAAGAGTCATCGTCACCGAAATACAATTTATTTCCAATTCTGATTTTACGGGCAGGATCAACTAACACATCCCACAAAAGACTTTCACGGTTCAATTCTCTTAATAAGAATACCTCTATTTTAGCACCGGTTTTTTCTTTGTTTCCGTACATACGAGCAGGGAATACACGTGTGTTGTTCATGATCATTACATCACCTTCTCCAAAGTAATTAATAATGTCCTTAAACAAGCGATGCTCAATTTTTCCGGTGTCGCGGTGGACCACCATCAAACGTGCTTCATCACGGTTCTCACTTGGGTACTCAGCAATCAGTTCGTCCGGAAGGTCAAAACTGAATTCAGAAAGCTTCATTTTATTCATACAAGCTGTATTTTTAGCGCTTTAAATCAAAAGCGCAAAAGTATAAAAAATCAGGGGATTTACAAAGGTTGTTCTTCAATGAATGATATCCATTCTTCTACGGTCCTGGAATCTTTAATATCGTAAATTCCCGATTTGGTTCTTCTTAATGCAATCAGGGTTGCACCGCATCCTAATTTTTGCCCAAAATCGTGTGCAATGGAGCGAATATATGTTCCTTTTGAACAAGAAATCTCGAAATCAATTTCAGGAAATCTACTGCTATCCACGACAAAATCCATGATTTCAATTGTATTCGCTTTCAATTCTTTCTCAATACCTGCCCTGGCATAATCGTAAGCGCGTTTGCCGTCAATTTGCTTTGCGGAAAACAAAGGAGGAACTTGTTGTTGAACTCCTAAAAAAGTCATGCGAATCTCTTCCATCTGTTCTGTTGTTATTCCATGCGTATCTTTTTCAGAATTGAATTCGGTTTCCAAATCATAAGACGGTGTTGTTTTTCCCAACAAGAAAGTTCCCGTATAGGTTTTTGAATCCGAAGTAAGACCCTCAATCAGTTTGGTATGTTTTCCAATGCAAATAACCAATAGACCTGTAGCCAGCGGATCCAACGTTCCCGCATGTCCAACTTTTAGTTTTTTAACCCCGAGTCGTTGACGCAAATGCCAACGCAATTTGTTAACAGCATCAAAAGAAGTCCATTTCAAAGGTTTGTCCACCAATATGGTACTTCCTTGAGCAAATTCGGTAATCATCTTATAATAAGAAATAAAGCAACAATAAACTTCCGGCTACGATACGGTACCAGCCCCAGACTTTAAAACCATATTTATTCAGGATTCCGACAAAGAACTTAATGGCTAACATTGCTACGACAAAAGCAACAATGTTCCCAATAATGAAAAACCATAACGACTCACTTGAAGCAAAGATCATTTCATATCCTTTCTGTTCAAGTACAGGAGTGACTTCCCAATCTTTTAGGAAAACAGAATAGCACGTTACGGCAAACATCGTCGGAACTGCCAAAAAGAAACTAAATTCCGCCGCAGTTTTCCGGGATAAGCCTTGCTGCATTCCTCCTATAATTGAAGCTGCTGATCTGCTTGTTCCGGGCATCATTGCCAAACATTGCCAAAAACCGATTGTAATTGCTTTGCGAAATGAAATGTCTTCTTCCCGCAAAATCTTCGGGTTTTGAAAGAACCTGTCAATAAATATCAAAACGATCCCACCAAGGATCAAGGTGATTGCAATTGGAATAGGTTTCTCTAAAACACTTTCGATTAAATCATCAAAGAATAAACCTAAAACCAGAGCCGGAATAACTGCGAATCCCAATTTCAGGTAAAACTGAAAAGAGGTTTCTTTAAAGAATTTTTTCCAGTATAAAACAACAACCGCCAGAATTGCTCCAAATTGAATCGATACCTGGAACATTTTAATAAATGCACTGTCCTGAATCTCTGCGATAGAGCTTGCAAAGATCATGTGCCCTGTCGATGAAACAGGTAAAAACTCAGTTAGGCCCTCAATGAGAGCCAATATAATTGCTTCAAACCAATTCATGGATTATTCTTGAGAGTTGGAATCTTTTGCTTTTTTCATGATTCCGTAGATCATTACTACGAAACCTGCTACAATTAATATCGGAGCAACTGTAATGCGAACTGTAGAAAACAATTCTTTTTCATGAAACTCTGTCGGATTATCTGCACCACCGCCAATCATCAAGATATAGCCAATAATATTAATTGCCAAACCAATGAAAATGATTCGTAGGTTTTCTTTTTTAATTGGAAAGTCGAATTTATTGTTCATGATATAAATGAATGTGGGGCTAAATTAATATAAATCATCCAATTTCGCACGTAAATATTTGTTCAGTGCAAACCAGGTCGAAACAATTGTTAAAACACAACCAATCACAAGCAGTGAAGCAAAAAGCAACAGAATATCAATTAATTTCAAATCAATTTCAACTACATCCAGAACATTATTCAGAGCAAAAAAAACAGTCATTAAGAATGCCATTCCAATAATTCCGGAAACCAAACCCTGATAAATCGCCTGTTTCAGGAAGGGTCTTCTGATGAATCCGCTAGTAGCACCAACCAACTGCATCGTTTTGATCGTGAATCTTTTCGAATAAAGTGCCAAACGAATCGTATTGTTAATCATTGCAACCGCTATAATAATCAGCAAAGACGCAACCAGCAAGATCAGGAAAACAAACTGCTTAAAACCAAGGTTTACTTCTTCCAATGCTACTTTGTCGTAATTAACTTCAGCTAGCATATCCCCGTATTTAGTAGTGAGGCGTTCTTCAATTTCTTTCATTCCTTTTTTCGTCACATAAGAACTAACCGGTCTGAAATTAATGGTTGGAGGAAGTGGGTTTTCACCTTCAAAAATTGCAAGTATCTCATCTGAATTCTGATCTGCACCTTTAAATTCTTCAATTGCCCGTTCAGGAGAAACAAAAACCACTTCTTTGAAACAATCCCACGATTTCAATTCTTGTTCTACCTGTTTAATATCTTCGGTATTGTATTCGGATTTAAAGAACAAATCACCGTGCAGATTTTCCCGGGCTTGTTTCTGCAGTGAATCCAATCCGATTACACCTGCCAAAACCAAACCTATCATAAACAGAACCAACGAAATTCCAATCACGGTTGAAATGTAACTAGTTCGTAGCCCCTTCTTTCCTGTCTTTTCGATTCCTTTACTCATCTATGCGAAATTACACTTTTTAGTTACATCCTTTTTTATTAATTTGAGAAGCTATTAACGAAGAAATGAACAAATGTTTCGTCGATTTATCAATTCACTACCACGGTAAGCGAATTAGTGTATATTTAACTCAACTTTAATTAAGATTCACATGAAAAGAACATTTTTTTACGCAGCATCGCTTGCATTTATTGGTTTCGGAATGACTGCATGCGGAGCTTCAACAGAAGACACCGCTGAAGACACGGCAGTAACTTACCTGTTAAACGAAGAAGCAACGACTTTAAAGTGGAAAGGTACTTATGCAGGGGACGGACACTCTCACAACGGAACTGTAAAAATTTCGGAAGGATCTATAAGCTATAAAGGTGATACGTTCGAATCCGGAAGCTTTATAGTAGATATGAAAACAATTGAAAGCGAATTGACCCCGGAAACAGGCGCGAATGATTTAAAGGAATCCATTAGCGGTCCTGGATTGTTCAACACTGCACAATTTCCAAACGTGGAAGTAATTGTAAACAGTATTTCCGATACGGAAATCAATGCTACGCTGAAGGTTGGCGGTAAAGAAGTTCCTGCAAAGATGCCTGTGAAAGTTAAAAGAACGGATAAAAAACTTACTGCAAAAGGAAAATTCATTATTGATTTTTCTGCAATGAATGCAGAAGGCTTCCAGCCCGGTAAAGAGAAAGGCAAAGAGAATCAATACATCAAACCAGGGGTAGATTTTGATCTGAACTTAGTTATGAAAGCCGAAAAAACAAGAGAATAAGCTTATTTAAACTTAATGAGAGGCTTCCAAATTAAAGGAAGCCTTTTTTGTTTCTTTATATAAGCCAATCCTTAACAACTATAAGAAATAGCGCGCATTTTTCACACATTCGGTTTTTTATTTAAAAAATTGTGATTATTTAATTACAGCAGATCGATAGAATGATTTTTGAGTTATTTTTGCCAACAAATTAATTCTCAGATGAACGTTTTCAAATTTGGTGGAGCTTCCGTGAAAGACGCCAATGCAGTAAGGAATGTATCTCACATTCTTTCCCTTTTCCCTAAAGACCAACTGATTGTTGTAGTATCCGCAATGGGTAAGACAACCAACGCAATGGAAGAAATTGTGGATTCTTTGTGGAGCAGAAATGAAAAACGTTACATGGAACTGATTGAAGACCGCTATCAATTCCATCAATTGATCGTTGCGGAATTATTTCATGAAAAGCATTATTTCATTTATCAGCAAATGGAAGAATTGTTTGAATCGCTGAAAAAACGTTACCATCTTCCGATTTCAGATAATTACAATTTTGAATACGACCAGATTGTATCCTTAGGTGAGGTGCTTTCAACGATGATCGTGGAAGCTTTTATGAAGGAAGAAGGACACGCAACAGTCTGGGTTGATTGCAGAAAGATCATTCGCACGAATCACGAATACAGAGAAGCTGAAGTTGATTGGGCAAAAACAGAAGCTCTTGTGAATGAACGTTTGTTGCCTCTATTCAAAGAAAAACGGATTGCTGTCACACAGGGTTTTATCGGTCACACTTCTGAAGGATTCACCACAACACTTGGAAGAGAAGGCTCTGACTTTACAGCCGGAATTCTGGCATATTGCACAAATGCAAATGGAGTGACTATCTGGAAAGATGTTCCGGGAATGTTGAACGCAGATCCGAAATGGTTCGATGACACCATCAAACTTGAAAAGATTTCTTTTAAAGAAGCTATTGAGCTTTCTTACTATGGAGCAAGTGTGATTCATCCAAAAACAATCAAACCACTTCAAAATAAAGGGATTCCCTTATATGTAAAATCTTTTATTGAGCCGAATGCTGAAGGAACCGTAATCCAGGAATCAACCGATTACGATCACCTGGTACCTTCTTTCATTTTCAAAATGGACCAGGTATTGATGTCATTCACCCCGAAAGATTTCTCATTTATTGTAGAGGAAAACTTAGGCGACATATTCCAGCAGCTGGCATTTTTCGGTGTAAAAATCAATTTGATGCAAAATTCTGCCTTAAGTTTTTCCATTTTATTTGACCGCTCAAAAACGGACCCGATGAAACTGGTAGAGAAATTCAAAGACCAATACTCCATCCGCTACAATGAAGGATTAGAATTGGTTACCATCCGGCATTACGATCAGGCAACAATCGATAGGGTTACAATCTCCAAAGAAATTCTCCTGGAACAAAGAACACGGCAAACCATTCGAATGGTTATGAAAAACAAATAATTTCCCAATCCCTTCCGCAGCGCAGAAGGGATTTTTTGTAACCAATCAAAACAGGCTCCATTATTAACTTTGAAACTTATGAAAGGACTTTTACATTCACTTTTCATCCTCGTACCTATTCTTTCGTTCTCTCAAGCGAAAACAAGCACAGATTCAATGTCTTTCTACTTTGAATTCAATAGTCACGAGATCAGCCTTCAAAACAAACGCAACACAGAAACGAAGACCAAACTTTCAAAACTCAGGAATCAATTCCTTGTTTTACGGGCGTACACAGATTCAACAGGTTCAAAAGAATACAACCTTAAACTGGCAGAAACACGTTTGTCGTCCACCAATAAATGGCTGAAGGAGAACTTCCCTGGACAATTTTCCATACGTACAGAAATTGCACTTGGTGAAGACCTTTCTTCGAAATCAGACGCAGATAAAAGACGGGTTGACATCCTGGTCTCAAGTTCTCAAACAACTCCCAGTAACAGCAAGACCCGAAGTTTCGAATTGGGAGTCCCGATCCAGTTAGAGATTCAGTTTGTCTACGGACGCGATGAGGTTCTCAAAAGTTCGTATGGTGATATTCAATTTCTCATGGAAACACTCCAGGCTGACAAGTCCTTAAACGTAACACTCGCCGGTCATGTTTGTTGCGGAACAGACGGTCAAAACCTTTCCGGGAAACGTGCAGAACGAATCAAACAAATTCTGGTAATGGAAGGAAATATTTCCGGAAGCAGGATCACTGCAATTGGATTCGGCAATAAGAAGCCTTTGTTTGTTGAAGACTCCGAAGAACATAGACAGGCAAACAGAAGAGTGGAAGCCACATTCTATAAAAAACAATAGGCACGCGATTAATGGCGTGCCTACTGTTTTATGACATTTATTTTATGAATTTCCTTTTAATGATTTGACCGATTTGATTGATTTCGCCATTAAATCGATTATTATCTTTTCAAAGCCATCATCCCTGCTTCTGAAAACATAAGTGATTCCATCAATTACTTTCTGTCCGTAAACATGATAGGTCTTATGTTCAACTCCTACTGAACGGGAAGCTCCCTTTTTTCCATCTACTTTTAACTCGCGTTCGTATAGGATGAAATCGGGCTCATCCACTATATATTTGATCTTATAGAAATTCAAACCCGCCAAACGTTTTTTCTCCGAAGAAACCATCTCGCGATCAGAACCCCAATCATCAATAATCATATGAAAGTTTGGACCAACCATTAACTCCCACTTGAAATCATCTTCCACATGCACTATTTCAGGCTGTGTCGATGCACCGATATTCGCGGTTTCATCCGGAAGCATGATCATAATCGGAATATCATATGGCTTCATGGAAAACCCCTGGAATTCATACAATTCTTCGTCTGTCAATTCTTTACTTTCCTCTGAATCACCACAGCGAACCGCAACCAAGGACACCGCTAAAAGCAATAAAAAGATTGAAATTTTTTTCATACCTATTTTTAATAATCCATGTATATAGACTCCAAATGGAGAAGTAATTAGGACAAATATAGTTTTTTTATCAATTTTG
The DNA here is from genome assembly GCF_029266855.1 of Fluviicola sp. Lineage (GTDB taxonomy): Bacteria > Bacteroidota > Bacteroidia > Flavobacteriales_D > Crocinitomicaceae > Fluviicola. Next base: position 150,586 of record NZ_JAQSWB010000003.1, on the reverse strand, counting down.
GATTAAAATTGACGGTTCCATTTAATGTTAGTTTATCATTATTGAATCGAATCAATTCGTTTAGATTGTTAAGTAATTCATATGGCAGGATATAAAATCCGGGATTTAGAAATTCTGACTGGAATCAAAGCACATACAATAAGGATGTGGGAAAAAAGATATGGACTGCTGACACCTCAAAGGACAGATACACAAATAAGAACTTATTCCGACAAAGAACTTTTACTCCTTTTAAATGTCTCACTTTTAAATAAAAAAGGATATAAAATTTCACGAATTGCCGGAATGAATCCGGAACAAATCTTTGATGCCTCTAAATCACTGCAGGACCAGGGAGACACAGACACAGCCATAGATCAATTTATTCTTTGTGTCCTGCAACTTGACGAGCGGCTTTTCCAGCGAACCTTCCACGAATTAACTCAAAAAACCAGTTTGTCCATTGTTTTCTCAGAACATATCATTCCTTTTCTTCAGCGAATCGGAATTATGTGGCTGGTAGGAACAATTAATCCGGCGCAAGAACATTTCATTTCGAATTTAATCCGGCAAAAAATCATTGCAGCTATTGATGCATTGCCTGTTCCCGATTCAAAACAACCCAAAATCATTCTCTATCTGCCTGAACACGAATGGCATGAAATAAGTCTCCTGATTTATCATTATCACCTCCGGGCTAATGGTCAGAACAGTATTTATCTCGGACAGGCTCTGCCTTATGATTCTTTGCTTCAAACAGTAACAATCCTGAAACCGCAATTAATAATATCCAGCTGGCTAACCGCCATCGAACCCCAAAGTATCCTGGATTATTTTAAACAAATTCAAAAAGACCTCAGTTCGTTAACTATTATGGCGGGCGGTTATCAAATAGACCAACTGGAATCCTTGCTTCCAAAAACAATTAAACGAATCCAAAAACTTTCGGATTTGGAAAATCCTCTTTAACTCAATTCATTTTTGTTTAATCTTTTTATATATTTGTTAAACAATAAAGAGGCATTCTGTTGAATCAATTTAAATTGTATATTTCAATGCAGGTAAGATTCCGGTCATTATTTGCCTAAAAACCAACACAAACTGCGAGATGTCAGTAAAAAAAATAGCAATTATCGGTTCGGGGATCTCAAGTTTGTCTTGCGCATCATTTCTTGCAAAAGAAGGGCATGAAGTTGTTATTCTGGAACAAAACGATAGTATTGGAGGAAGGGCACGACAGTTTAAAACAGACAACGGATTCACATTCGACATGGGGCCAAGCTGGTATTGGATGCCCGATATCTTTGAAAATTTCTACCAACAATTCGGCTACACCACTTCGGATTTCTACGAACTCATTCGCCTGGACCCATCTTACCAAGTGATTTGGAAAAACAATGATATTGATCCAATCCCTGCTTCCATAGCAGAACTGGAAGAATATTTCGAAAAGCTGGAAATAGGAAGCAGTATCAAATTGAGACAGTTTTTAGCCGATGCAGAAAAAAAGTATCAAATTGGAATGAAGGACCTGGTTTACAAACCCAGCCTGAGATTAAGCGAATTTGCAGACACCAGGATTTTGGCCGGTTTATTCAAAATGCACCTGTTCACTTCATTTGCATCCTTCATCCGAAAATATTTCACCAATCCGAAAATCATCTCCTTGCTGGAGTTTCCTATTTTATTTCTCGGAGCAACACCAAAAGACACTCCGGCTCTTTATTCCTTAATGAATTATGCGGATATCCAATTAGGAACCTGGTATCCGATGGGAGGAATGTTTGAATTTGTGAGGGCCTTCGAAAAAATTGCACTGGAACAAGGAGTCAGCTTCTCTCTTAACAACCGTGTTCTCGGATTTAACTCTTCAAACGGAAAGATCAAATCCATCAACACTTCAAAAGGGGAAATGGAATGTGATTACGTTATTTCAGGAGCCGATTATCAGCATACAGAACAATTACTGGAGAATAAGGCAAATTATAATTCCACCTATTGGGAGAAAAGAACTATGGCTCCCTCCTGCCTGTTGTTTTACGTAGGTCTCGATTGTAAAGTCCCCAATTTAAAGCACCACAATTTATTTTTCGACGAAGATTTTGATACGCATGCTTCTGAAATTTATAAAAATCCGAAATGGCCTAGCAAACCACTTTTCTATGTAAGCTGTCCTTCAAAAACAGACCCTTCCGTAGCACCTGAAACCGGTGAAAACTTATTCCTGTTAATTCCGATCGCGCCGGATTTAAAAGACACGGAAGAAAAGCGGCAGCAATACTTTGAAATCCTGAGAGACCGTTTACTTGAAAAAATTGGTTTTGATATCAATCCGCATATCGTCTATAAACGTAGTTATTGCATCTCCGATTTTGTAAGTGATTATAATGCGTTTAAAGGAAACGCTTATGGATTGGCAAATACATTAAAACAAACTGCTTTGCTTAAACCCCGTATTAAAAACAAGCATTTATCAAACCTGTTTTATACAGGGCAATTGACGGTTCCGGGTCCCGGAGTCCCACCATCAATTATTTCGGGAGAGGTTGTCGCAAAACATGTGATCAAACGGATTGAAAAACTGCATTAAGACTCTACTATGAAACAATTATTCGACACGCTTTCTCACGACATGAGTGCACTAACCACCAAAAAGTACAGCACTTCGTTTTCACTTGGAATCCATTTCCTGAATAAGGATTTACAAGCCCCTATTCATGCGATTTATGGGTTTGTGCGCTTTGCAGATGAAATTGTCGATAGTTTTCACGCATATGAAAAAAAAGAATTACTCCAGGAATTCAAAGCGGAAACATACAAGGCACTTGAACGCGGAATTTCTCTGAACCCTATTTTAAACAGTTTTCAATGGGCCGTAAATAAATACCAGATCGACCCCGAACTAATTGAAATCTTTCTCCAATCAATGGAAATGGATCTAGAAACAACACACTACGAACAAAAAGTATATGAACAATACATACTCGGCTCAGCAGAAGTCGTCGGATTAATGTGTTTAAAGGTCTTTGTAAGAGGAAACGAAGACCATTATCTAAGCCTGAAAGATTCGGCAATGAAATTAGGATCTGCTTTTCAAAAAATCAACTTCCTGCGCGACCTGAATGCCGACTACTACCAATTGGGACGGACATATTTTCCTGAAATGAACTTTGAGCTCTTTGACCGGGCAATGAAAACTAAGATCGAACAGGAAATCGAACTGGATTTTAAAGCAGGATACGAGGGAATCAAACTACTTCCGAAAGACGCACGTTTTGGAGTTTATATGGCTTATCGCTATTACATCAAATTATTTCATAAGATTCAGAAAACTGATGCGGAGATAATTTTAGGAAAACGCATCCGGATTCGGGACAATAAAAAGGTTCGTTTGCTTTTTACTTCTTATCTTCGCCATAACTTGAATTTATTGTAGCATTGGAAACAGTTGTATTGGTTAATGAGCAGGACGAGGTGATCGGTTCCATGGAAAAAATGGAAGCACACCAAAAAGGTTTATTACATCGCGCCTTTTCTGTTCTCATTCATCAAAAAGGTAAAATACTCCTTCAGCAAAGGAGTCTAAATAAATACCATTCAAGCGGATTATGGACCAATACCTGTTGTTCGCACCCGCGAATGGATGAATCACTGGCCAATGCAGGAAGCCGTCGATTAAAAGAAGAAATGGGAATCGATTGCAGCGTCAAGCCGCACTTTCATTTTATATATAAAGCTCAGCTTGACAATGGTTTAATTGAGCATGAACTGGATCACGTTCTATTTGGCACATACGAGGGGGAAATCCATCCGAATCCGGATGAAGTAATGGATTATAAATGGATGGATTGGTTTGAATTCACCGAAGACATTACACATAATCCGGGACGTTATACCGCCTGGCTTCAAATATTGGTGGCTGATCACAAACAAACCATAGAAAAAATACTTTTCTCATGAAAATCTTTCGTGTCGAACAATTTAACGCAGCACATCGTTTATTCAATCCTAAGTGGGATGATGAAACCAATGACCGTGTTTTCGGAAAGTGTAACAATCCCAATTTCCATGGACACAATTACAAACTGGAAGTAGAATTAGATGGCCCCATTAATCCGGAAACGGGTTATGTATTGGACATGAAAAAACTTTCCGACATCATGAAACTGGAGATCCTGGAACGTTTTGATCACCGGAACCTGAACCTCGACTGTCCTGAATTCAAAGATCTGATCCCTTCGGCGGAAAACATTGCATTCGTTTGCTGGAATATTCTCCGCGACAAATTACCGGCGGAATTAAAATTAAAAGTCCGCTTATGGGAAACTCCGAAAAATGGAGTTGAATACGATGGAAACTAAAGTTTAAACGGAAGTAAATATATTTAAAAACATATAATCATGAGAGCTCTTTCAGCAGTAGGTTTCGTTATCAGTATCATCGGTTTGCTTTTGGTTTGCTATAACCAGTTTGCTGTCATTCCGTTTTTAACTGACCTCAACGGAAGCAACGAAATCCTCGACAATGAATTTACGGCAGCATTGAGGCAAAAATATGAAACACAACTTTTATTCATCAGTACGATCAGTATTATTGTTGGCGTTTTCTCCGTTCTATTCTGCTCACTTGTTTACCTAAGAAAAAGAACCCGGATGACCTTAATGGGCACCATCTTTGGCTTACTGGCTGCGGTCATGGGAATTATTCATTCCTGGTACTAAACACGAATTGCTAATTGTTTAACAATTATTGAATTCAATCATGGAACAATTAGCATTATTCTGGCATCGGAGAGATTTACGGATTTCCGACAATGCCGGTCTTTTCAAAGCACTCAAACACGGAGGGAAAGTTCAGCCTATCTTTATCTTTGACACCCGGATTTTAAATCAGCTTCCAAAAAACGACCAACGTGTACTGTTCATTTACCGGACAATAAAAGAACTAAATGCTTCCTATAAAAAACTGGGAGTCAGTTTATGGGTCTTCCACGGAGATCCGATCATGCTTATTCCGGACCTGGTTAAGAAACATGCTATTCAAACGGTATTCTGCAACAGGGATTATGAACCCAATGCCATCAAGCGGGATAAAATCATCTACGAAGAACTTCAAAAATTGAATTGCGGCTTTTCCGGATCGAAAGACCAGGTTATTTTTGAAAAAGATGAGGTTGTAAAACCGGATGGAAAGCCATACCATGTTTTCACCCCTTATATGAAACGCTGGAAGGAAAACTTAAGCGATTTTTATTTAAGTTCTTATCCGGTAGAAAAATACGTTTCCAATCTGAATAAAGGAATAGAGATTCCTATTCCGGGCATCGCTGAATTGGGTTTCAGTGAAAAACAAACACAGGAATTTACTGCTGCTGAAATCCCGGGGGAAATCATTAAGAACTACCACAATACGCGCGACATCCCATCCATTGAGGGAACTTCCCGTTTGAGCATTCACCTGCGCTTTGGTACACTATCCATCCGGGAATTAATAAGAGAAGTTATCACCCTAAACAATGAAAAATTCCTGAATGAATTGATTTGGAGAGACTTTTATCAGATGATTTTGTATTGGTATCCGCAAAGTGTTGATCATGCTTTCAGACCAGAATACGATCGAATCGAATGGGAATTCGATGAAGTTCAGTTTCAGGCATGGTGTAATGGTTTAACAGGTTACCCGCTGGTAGATGCCGGAATGCGTGAACTGAATGAAACCGGACATATGCATAATCGGGTACGTATGGTGGTTGCCAGTTTCCTGTGTAAACATTTGCTCCACGACTGGCGTTTGGGCGAACGGTATTTTGCGGAGAAACTATTGGATTTCGAATTAGCCAGCAACGCAGGTGGCTGGCAATGGGCAGCAGGATCAGGCGTGGATGCCGCTCCCTACTTCCGAATCTTTAATCCAACCAGTCAGCAGGAAAAATTTGATCCGAAATTCGTGTATATCAAAAACTGGGTTCCTGAGTTTGGCACTTCGTCTTACCCTGATCCGATCGTAGAACACAAATGGGCACGTGAACGGGTCTTGGAACGTTATAAAAAAGCATTAAAAACTTAAGATTTTTTGTTCGCAGCCAGTAATTAGAAAAAAAATCCCAAAAGACCAATTGTCTTCTTACTGACGCCTCAACTCACCTGATCGCCATTTCTGCAGGAAAGTTGCCCATGCAAACGGGTTCAGGAGATTATTCACAGGAGATTGCCCCATGGTATACAAACGCGTGTTATTTTGGTTCACCACATTTCCGAAGGAAAGAGATGCATCATTCGGAACAAGTGACGCAATTTGTGCCAAAGATTGTCCGGATAATTGCCTTTGTGCCCTTAGCATCGCGTCCTCATAAGGATCCATCTCTACAAACGCACGCGCGAATGCTTCCTTGGATGGCCATGGATAAACGACTACTTCATTCAACTGAATCGGGTCAATGGTCATCATGTGAATAATTGAATAACGGTCCTCACTCAAAGTATCCGGTACAATATAGGAAGATGGCTTATGTCCGTAATATCTGAATATAATGGTATCTCCAGGCTGAACTACCAGGGAAAAGAATCCGTAGATATCAGCAATTGTTCCTCTGTGAACAGTTTTATTATAAACAGCGGCATATGGCATTTCCTGCAAACTATCTGAAGAAACAACCACACCCGACAATTGAACCAATTTCTCCTGTTTTTGAGAATTTGCGTTCAGAGAAATGGCAAAGACCATTCCTATAAGTCCGTATTTCAACCAATTATTCATATCACAAGGTTACGGATTTTTCGATAATCAATAAAACCTTTCACGTCCTTTAACATTAATTATCAGGAAAAAGTCAGAAAGTTAACAGAAACTTTAACTAAACCGATTTGTTTCTGGTTGAAAATAATTACTTTTGCGAGAATTTATTTCAAAAATAGGTTCACACATGGCACTGTCCAATCTTAATTCAGTTAGAGAAGGTCTCACATACGACGATGTACTCTTAGTCCCCGCATTTTCACAAGTTCTGCCTCGCGACGTTCAGTTAAAAAGTAAAATTACGCGCAACATTGAGGTTAACACTCCAATCGTTTCTGCAGCAATGGATACTGTTACGGAAGCAAGCCTGGCAATTGCCCTGGCGCAACACGGAGGAATTGGTGTGATTCACAAAAACATGACCATCGCTGACCAGGCACTGGAAGTAAGAAAAGTAAAACGTTCCGAAAGCGGTATGATCCTGGATCCGGTTACACTTTCCGAGCATGCAGTTGTAAAAGACGCGCTTACCTTAATGTCGGAATTCAAAATCGGAGGTATCCCGGTAATCGATGAAAACAGAAAATTAAAAGGAATTATTACGAATCGCGATTTGCGTTTCGAGAAAGATCATTCGCGTCCGGTTAGAGAGATCATGACGACTGAAAACCTGATCACTACAAAAGACGGAACAAGTCTTTCAACTGCCGAAGAAATATTACAAGAAAAGAAAATAGAGAAATTACCCGTTGTTGATTCAGACAATACCCTGATTGGTTTGATCACTTATAGGGATATTATTAAAGTGAAAACACATCCGAACTCCTGTAAAGACCAATACGGAAGATTGCGTGTTGCTGCCGCAGTCGGTGTTACTCACGATACGATTGAGCGCGTACAAGCCTTGGTAGAAGCAGGTGTCGATGCAATTGTTATTGATACTGCCCACGGACATACCGAAGGCGTCGTTATAAAATTAAAAGAAGTAAAATCCCTGTTCCCGAAACTGGATGTAATTGTAGGAAACATTGCAACTGCTGCTGCAGCTAAATACCTGGTAGATGCCGGTGCGGATGCAGTTAAAGTAGGAATCGGACCCGGATCAATTTGCACTACCCGCATCATTGCAGGAGTTGGAGTTCCGCAGTTAACAGCAGTAAACGACGTTGCCCTGGCACTTGAAGGAACAGGAGTTCCTGTTATTGCAGACGGGGGAATCCGTTACACAGGAGATATCGTAAAAGCAATCGCTGCAGGAGCTGATGTGGTGATGATCGGATCCATGTTTGCAGGAGTTGAAGAATCTCCTGGTGAAACAATTATATACGAAGGAAGAAAATTCAAATCTTACCGTGGTATGGGATCTTTGGAAGCCATGCAAAAAGGATCTAAGGACCGTTATTTCCAGGATGCGGAAGATGATATCAAAAAATTGGTTCCGGAAGGAATTTCAGGACGAGTTCCATACAAAGGAAATTTATTCGAAGTGGTTTACCAGATCGTTGGTGGTTTGAGAGCCGGAATGGGTTACTGCGGAGCAGGTTCTATCGAAAAACTAAAAGGAGCGGAATTTGTTCGCATCACCTCAGCCGGAATGCGTGAATCGCACCCACACGATGTAACGATTACGCGGGAAGCTCCGAATTACAGCTTGAAATAATTTTCAGAAACGGGTTAGTCTACAGATTAACCCGTTTTTATTTAGCACGAATGTTACCCAAATGACAGTTGTGTATATTTTTACTTCCATGTTAAATACAGGTACAATCGTAACTATATCTATGCTTCATTTATGCTTTATTCATGCTATGAATATGCTTTGAATACGAAATATGAAGCGAGCAAACTCACTCTGCTTTCCATCTACCACCGCTGACTAATGCTATCTTCTATTCTGTTCCTCCAAAAGCCGACAGGGTCCGTGTCTTTAGAACACCAAACCTTAATTTTTTCTTAAATCATTCGATTTTACTTTCAAACCCAAAACAATGTGTTATTTTTGGCGTTCTTGGTTTGAACAAAGTATTACAATACATGAAAAAACGACTAATATTAGCCTTAGGAATTCTATTTTCCCTAAATACCATGGCACAGACGGATAACGTTGTTATGGAGATTGACGGAAAGAAAGTTACTAAATCCGAATTTTTACAAATTTATTTGAAGAACAATAACAATCCGAAGTACGACAAACAGTCATTGGACGAGTACATGGAATTGTTTAAAAAATTCAAATTAAAGGTTGCAGAAGCAGAAGCTCTTGGATACGATACCATTCCAAAATTGAAAAAGGAATTAGCCGGTTACAGGAAACAACTTTCACAACCCTATTTAATAGATTCCACAAAAAACAGCGCCTTGGTGAAACAGGCATATGAACGCATGAAAAACGAAATTCATGCTGCACATATCCTGGTAAAAATTGCCGAGAACGCTTCTCCGGAAGATACTCTTGCTGCTTACAACAGAATTATGGCAATCAAGAAACGAATTGAAAACGGTGAGGATTTCGCTACTGTTGCCAAAGGTAAAAACGGATCCGATGATCCATCTGCCGTAAGAAACGGAGGAGACTTAGGTTATTTTACTGCTTTCCAAATGGTATATCAATTTGAAGAGGCGGCATATAACACTCCGGCAGGAAAAATCTCAAATCCTGTTCGCACAAAATTCGGATACCACATTATCAAAGTAATCGATCTGCGTCCAGCGAGAGGTACTATTAAAGCAGCACATATCATGGTTGCAACCGGAAAAGAGGCAGAACCTGAAGAGATTGAAGCGGCCCGTAAGAAGGTAGATGAAATTTATGCCAAATTACAGGCAGGAGAATCGTTTGAAAAATTGGCAAGTGAATTTTCGGATGATGCGCAAACAGCAGAAAAAGGAGGTGAATTGCCACTTTTCGGAACAGGAACCACCACACGTATGGTACCTGAATTTGAAGAAGCTGCCTTTGCTTTAAAAGCAAACGGCGAAATTTCCAAACCGGTACAAACTGCCTATGGTTATCATATTGTTAAGCGACTTGATCTGACTCCACTGCGTACTTTTGACGAATTGAAAAAAGAAATTCAGGGGAAAGTGAACAAAGATGAGCGTTCGATAGTAACACAGCAATCATTCATTGAAAAACTGAAAAAATCATACACTTTCAAGGATAATTACAGCAAAACAAGCAAGTGGTTTGTTCAAAACATCGATACAAACTATTTCAAAGGAACCTGGACAGCTGATGCTTTGAAAACAAACACGACCATGTTTACCCTGGATAAAAAAGGGTTTACACAGAAAGAATTTGCTGCCTACCTTCAAAAGAATTTCAGAAATTACAAAAACATGGAAGCAAAGACCTTGGTTCAGAAACAATACACTGCGTGGCAGACCAGTGAGATCCTTGCTTACGAAGAAAGCAAATTAGATAATAAATATCCTGATTTCAAAGCTTTGATGCAGGAATACCACGACGGAATTTTGCTTTATGAAATCATGTCCGACAAAGTTTGGAACAAAGCTATCAAAGACACTTCCGGATTGAAAACTTTCTTTGAAGGGCACAACAGCAATTATACCTGGGGAAAAAGATACAACGCATATGTATATGAATGCCTAAATGAGGATATCGCCAAGAAAGTTGCCACAATGCTGAAAAGCGATACGATTTCTTCACGCACGGTTATCAATGCGATCAATAAAGATTCCGAATTAAACCTGCGTGTAAGAACCGGTAAATTTGAAGTTGAATCCACTCCTTATTTGAAAGGTCATGATTTGAAAAAAGGTGTGAACCCTGTTTACCAATTTGACGGCAAATACTACATTGTAAAAGTTGATGAAATTTTGGCTCCGACTGCCAAAACGATGGCAGAAGCAAAAGGAGCTGCAACTTCCGATTATCAGAATTACCTGGAAAAAGAATGGTTAGCAGAAATTTCAAAAAAGCATCCGATTGTAATACACGAACAAGTCCTTTACAGTCTGGGAAAATAAAATAATGAAAAGCCGGTTTAGACCGGTTTTTCTTTTTTAAAAAAAAGTTAATTCTTAAAATAATGTAATTTGCTAACCGTTATTGATTGAATCTCAAAAAAGAACACGAAATTAGCAGTTCATTCGCTTGATAAAAAGAACATGAAATACAGCATATTCCTTAGTTTACTCTTCACCCTGGTATTTACCCAGACCTTTGCCCAACCTAAAATAATTGATAAAGTAGTTGCTCAAGTAGGTGATAACATTGTCCTTTATTCGGAGATCGAAGGGCAAAAACAATCCATGAAACAAAATGGAGTTGTTACGGAAGAGATCAATGACTGTCAAATTCTGGAGCAAATGCTCTATAATTTCCTGCTGGTTAATCAGGCTGAATTAGACTCTATCCAGATCAGTGACGAACAGGTTGACGCTGAGATGGAGAACAGGCTTCGAATGATTGAAGGCCAGATGAAGAATGTGAAAGATGATAAAGGAAATCCAATTACTATCGAGTCTTTCTACGGGAAAACAAAATTGCAGATCAAAGAAGAATTCCGGACGACTATTAAGAAGCGATTACAGGGTCAGGAAGTTGAACGCGGGATCACATCAGCTATCGATGTTTCACCACTGGATGTAGAGAATTTCTATAACACTATCCCGAAAGACAGTTTACCTTACATTAACTCCCAGCTTTCCTTCCAGCAGATAGCCATTTTCCCTAAGATCACCAAAGCAGACAAAGAAATTGCTTTTAAGCAGATCACGGATTTACGCAAGCAGATTGTTTCGGGAAAAACCAATTTTTGTTCTGCTGCCTCATTTTATTCTGAAGATCCGGGAAGTGCAAAAACATGCGGAAGGATTGAAGCAACACGTGGAGCGATGGTTCGTCCTTTCGAAGCTACAGCTTACAGTTTAAAAGTCGGTGAGATCAGCGAGGTGTTTGAAACCGAATTCGGTTATCACTTCATGCAACTGGTCGAGAGAAAAGGAGACGATTACATCGTTAATCATATCCTTATTATCCCAAAATTCAGTTTAGACAGCTTAGATGCTTCCAGCAAGCGAATGGATAAGTGTTACAAAGAATTAAAGGAGAATAAACTGACCTGGGAAGATGCGGTTAAGATTTATTCGAATGATGTAAACACGAAAGAAAACAAAGGTTTTATCACCAATCCTATTACCGGAGAGATCAAATGGAGCGTAGAACAAGTGAACCAGGTTGATCCGATGATGTTCCAGTTAACAGATGGATTAGAATTGAATGAAATTACTTCACCGATCTTATATTACGATTTCAATGAGCGAAAAGAAGCCATCCGGATTGTCCGGGTTGCAGAGAGAACAAAACCACACGTCGGGAATTTAACGGACGACTACAATTTGTTCCGCATGATGGCATTGGAAGAGAAAAGACAAAAAGCGATTGCTGCCTGGACAAAATCCAAGATTTCAACCGCTTATATTCGCATCGATGACTCTTTCAAAGATTGCGATTTTGAAAATCAATGGATTCCCAAAGCACCTTAAAGAAAAACTATAAAACTATGTCAGACGTAGCTGCTATTGAACAACTAGTAAAAGACTATAAAGCTCTCAAAAACGAAATTCACCAGGTAATTGTTGGTCAGGAAGAAGTGGTTGACCAGGTATTGATCTCTATTTTTTCAAGAGGCCATTGTTTGCTGGTAGGTGTTCCCGGGTTGGCAAAAACCCTCTTGGTAAATACCATCGCAGATACCTTAGGTTTATCTTTCAACCGGGTACAGTTTACTCCCGATTTGATGCCTTCGGATATTGTGGGTTCTGAAATCCTGGATGAAAGCCGTCAGTTTAAATTTATTAAAGGGCCATTATTCAACAATATCATTTTGGCGGATGAGATCAATCGTACACCTCCAAAAACACAGTCTGCCCTTTTGGAAGCAATGCAGGAAAGAAGAGTAACTGCAGCAGGGACAACTTATACCCTTCCTCACCCATTCTTCGTACTTGCAACTCAAAACCCGATAGAACAAGAAGGAACTTATCCTTTACCCGAAGCTCAGTTAGACCGTTTTATGTTTAATATTTGGGTGGACTATCCAACGTTTGTAGAAGAACTGGCCATTGTAAAAAGCACTACTTCAGATACAAAAATCACCTTAAACCGTATTGTTTCGGGAGAAAAAATTGCCGAATACCAAGAATTGATCCGCCGTATTCCGGTTGCCGATAACGTATTGGAATACGCTGTCAAATTGGTTGCAAAAACGCGCAAGGACAATCCGATGGCTCCGCAACTTACAAAAGACTTTGTTTCCTGGGGAGCAGGACCGAGAGCATCACAATACCTGATCGTCGGTGCAAAATGTCATGCGGCATTGCACGGTAGGTTTTCACCGGATATTGATGATGTGAAGGCTGTAGCTTTACCAATTTTGAGACACCGTATCGTTCGGAACTACCGGGCAGAAGCAGAAGGATATTCAAATGACCGCATCATTACGGAATTGATGAAATGAGAGTCAGCCAAGGCTGACGATTCGATACAGACAAGCGGCAGTACCGTCGTAAACAACGTTTTTAATAAAAACAAGTATCAACAGAAAGGGACGCAAAGCATTGCGTCCCTTTCTGTTTTTTTATCACTTATATTCTTACACGACAATCGTATATGTATGTCCGTTGATCTCGATGGTGAACGTTCCGTCACAAGCACCTGTTCCATAATCAATCGTACGCGTTGATTTTCCTGTAGGTGTAATTTCCAAGGTACCTTTTGTGATGTATGCACATCCGACTTTCACATGCAGCGGGTTCGTAATATTAGCTACGTAACCATCGCCATTCACTACCTGTGCCGTAGCTGTTCCGGTAACATCCCATTCATCGTCATAAATATTCAAAACAGTATTGTATCCTGTTGTAAATGTCCGGATCTGATCGGAAACATAAGTTGCAATTTCACCAGTGCTTAAAGTAACCACCCCATCGATATCCACATCGTAATATGGTTGACCCTGGCTGTTTGCTCCCATATTTTCGATAGTCATCAAGCCTTCTACTTTGTGATCATTCACGTAATAGTTAACCGGCGTGTATCGAATAATTGTTCCCTGATTGTAATATGGTCCGTTGTAAGAAATAATCAACTTTCCACGGCGTTGTTTGTAATCCTGACAAGTACAGTTGTTCGTTCCCCAATCAATAGTAATGGTATCCTGAGAACCAACCGTGTCAATTGTAATGATCACATTGCAATTTGCTTTTTCGGATTCAGTAACCGTATGACTATCCTGATACTTGTAAATCGGTTTGTCAATTCCATATACAAAGGCTCCACCTTTATATGCCTGATCGGACATGTTTCCCATTTCAGCAAAAGCATTCTCTACAATTGCGTTTGTTTTCGGGGCGTTGCTTTCGTCGTACTGCCATTTCTTTTTACAAGATGCAACCTGTACAAGAGTTGCTACAGAAAGGCTTAAAATTAAGAATCGTTTCATGTTGTTGTAGTTTAAGTGTTGCGAATATCGTTGATAACAAATAACATACCAAACGTTTTTCAGATAAATGAGTATTTATCACTTTTAACCGATTATTTGGCGGAAAGTTACACGTTCTGTTAAAATTTAGTGAGCAAAAACCCTTCATTGGGGATGCTTCATTTTGTTGTTCACATTTCAGTATTAATAGTTTGGGGAGAAGGAACAAATATCTCACTAATGCTTCCCGTATCTTTGTATTATGAAAGATCTCAAATCTTTACAAGCCCTAATTGCACTCATGGATGACCCGGATGAGCAAGTTTATGCGCATGTAAGAGATCGTTTGCTGGAAATAGGACCTGATGCTGTTCAACTCCTGGAATCTTCCTGGGAAGAGAAAGATTACGGATTACTTTTTCAATCGCGCATTGAAACGCTGATCCATGAAATTCAATTCGAAGAATGTAAACGACAACTTGTTTCCTGGTATCACAGTTCCACCAAAGACCTTTTGAAAGGTGCTATAATCGTTGCGAAATACCAGTACCCAGGCCTGGATGAAAAACATGTTTACGAGTTCATTGAGCGCGTTCGCAGGGACTGCTGGCTGGAGTTAAATCCGAATATGACCGCTTTCGAATCCATCCGGATTATCAATAAAGTACTTTTCGGTCAGTACGGGTTCTCCGGAAACTCAAAGAACTACAACTCACCGCTCAATTCATTCATCAATACAGTCATTGAAACGAAGAAGGGAAATCCACTGAGCTTAAGTATTCTTTACAGCATTGTTGCCCAGGAACTGAAACTCCCGATCTATGGAGTGAACCTTCCCAATCATTTTATTCTGGCATACATGGATAACAACGGAGTAAACCAGTTTATCTCCAATGGAAACGAATATGGTGTCCTGTTCTATATCAATGCTTTTTCGAAAGGAAGTATGTTACAGAAAGACGATATTGTTCAGTTTTTATCCAGCATTCAGGTTGCCCCGCAGGCAAGTCACTTCGAGCCGTGTTCCAATTCTGATATTCTTCGCAGAATGCTTACTAACTTGGTCTCTTCCTTCCAACAGGTAGGTAACCTGGAGAAAGTGAACGAATTGATTGAGCTGAGAAGTTTGCTGGATTAATTCAAAATTCAAAACACCTCTTAAATCTCTAACATTAAACCGCTCATTATGAAGCAATTTGTTGTGTTTTTCATTTTAACCTTTCTCATTGCTTGTTCTTCTCAGGAAACAAGTAAAACAAATTCTTTAGAAATATCGGAAAGTCCAAAAGAACACAGGATTCCTGGAAACTCCGGAAAGAAAGAAATTAAAAGTGAAGGTGAAATAACATTAGCGGAATACCAAACTTCCACTTACGATGATCCGGAATTTGCAGATGAAGTGAAAAAGCATCAGGAAGATTTAAAAAAACTCTCCGACAAGAACGTTTTTGCTGTCATTCATACAAAGCTGATCCAAAAGCTGGCAAAAAAACACCAGGAGTACTTTAAAACAAAATCCAATTACGAAATCCTGGCAGTTGCAAACGGAAACCTATTCCAGGAAAACAAAAACGACTCCGGGTTTATTGTCTATGATCAAAAGAATCAGCGGGTTTCCATTTTGGTTTACCGGGAAGCAAAGAACGCTTATTCCGAGTTATTCCGGGAGCTGAAAGTTGAGAACGGTCTTGAACATGCAGATTGCAATTACACTTCTTTCGGAACAATTGATTACCAGTTGGCCGGAGAGATCATTTACCAAGAAGAATCACTAATCAAAAACCCTGAAAGCTACACGGAATATCCACCGGTGAGAATTACAGACCTTGCCAAAGACGGCGATTTCATTTTAAAGGAGGGTTGCTTTTCGAAAAAAATCTCCCAAAAGAAAACTGCAAACTCACTTTGTATTGCAACAAGCAGTGTCTACAACAACTGGGAAGCACTAAAATACGATAAGAGAAACAACACATTTATCATTTTCTACGGTCAGGCTTTTGCAGATTAAAAGGAAATAAACATACAAAAGAATTTGTATCTTGGTTTACGGAAAGTTAGTGCCTGTAATCTTTTACAAAGTGACAATATCAAACGAAATCAGTTTTATTTCCATTGAAAATCAGAACCAGGATTTTCCCAAACATTTCCATGAGACATTTTGTATCTCTCTGATCAGGAACGGAATAGAAAAAATTGAATTGGAAGATGGTTTTCTATATAGCCAGGCAAACTGCATTTCAATTACCAATCCGTATGAGGTACATGCCAATCCGGTGGTTGACCGCGATGCTAAAGTCAGTTTTGATACGCTCTATATTTCCGGCGACTTCCTATCACATTTGTTAAACGGAAAAGACCTTGAATTCAAAAACCGGCAGATTCGCGATCCTCAAATCAACAGCACTTTTATTCAACTCTTAAAGCAACTAAAATCCGGTGATCATTCCCAATCAGGATTAGTTTTAAAGAACCTCATTTACCAGCTTTATCCTCATTCACAAACCCCGGAACGTGAAAAACATTCTTCTTTTCAATCCGATTACCTGACAGAACTCATCACTTATATCGAGCAAAATTTAGAGGACAAACTTTACCTGGATGAACTTGCAAAAATCATTCATCTGAACAAATTCGGTTTTTCCAAAAAGTTTAAAACACTTACCGGGATGACCCCGATGAGTTATGTTTTGATGAAAAAAGTGTTTTCTGCGAAAAATAAAATCAGTCCGGATTGCGATCTTACGGACCTGGCATACGCCTACAATTTTACAGATATCGCGCACTTTTCCCACAGCTTCAAAAGATATGTAGGCATTTCACCAAAAGAATACAGAAATCAATTAAGCCTGAAATTGCCAATATTATACAAGTAAAGCCGGTTTACTTCGTTTAAATTTGACTTCCAGTAAGAAGTGAAATGAAGCATTTATTTTCAGCAATAATATTCGTATTCCTAATCCTTGAATGCAAAGCCCAGCAATTCAGCAAACGAAACCTTTTAAGCGATTTTGATGTTTTTCAAAGCATTTACGAAAAAGCAAATGCAGGCCTTTACAAATACCACACGAAACTGGAAATTGACAGTGTATTTTCCGCAAATCGAAAGCAGATTAAGAAGCAAACTTCCTACCGCGAGTTTTACAAGCTGGTTTGGAATGTCATCGACTTTACGGGAAGCTGCCACAACGATCTGACTTATCCCGATTCCCTGAAAAAGGAGCTTCGTCAGCAAGAGCTCTTCTTCCCTATTCCTCTGAAGTTTTTGAATAACAAACTGTATTCAACACTCACCTGCGAAACCATTCCGGCAGGCAGTGAAATCCTTTCGATCAATGGAGCAGATGCTTTCGAATTTGCGACAGAAGTTGCAAAATACACCAGCACTGACGGACATAACATGAGCGGTAAATATGCTTTCCTTGAAACTGGCGCCCTTTTTTTCCATATTTACCTGGCTTACGGAGAACAAGCTGCTTTCACCATTCGTTACAAAGACAGCATGGGAATTCAACAAACAGTTCTGAAATCCCTTGACTACAAAAACGCCCGGGAAAACTATAAAAAGCGATTTGTTCCGGAGTACGAAAAAAACAAAACAGCCGATTATTCCTTTCATTACATTGACAGCAGCCAAGCCGCATTACTGACAGTTAACACCTTTGGTATGGGAGGACCAAAAAGCGAAGGACATAAAAATTATGCAGCCTTTCTTGATTCGGTTTTTACCGACCTGAAGACCAGGAACATTCAGAACCTGATTGTGGACATCCGGGAAAACGGCGGTGGAAATGATCCCAACGATCTGCTACTCTATTCTTACCTGACAAAACGCAATTTCAGGGAAAACCGTTCCGCATTTACGCTTTTCAACAAAGTGCCATTAAAGAAATATTATTTTGAAGAAGAAGAGAATGAGATCAGGGACTTAGAAAAAGACCTGCAAGAAGAGCATTCCGTTTTGAGAAATAGAAAATACTATCAGAATGAAAAAGCAAACCCTGTATGGACTCCTAAACCCAATGCGTATTCCGGCAAAATCTATCTTTTAGTCAGTCCGTTTGTTGCCTCTGCAGGTTCCTTATTTGCCAGTCTGGTAAAAAGTGATGATGAATCCATTGTCATCGGCCAGGAAACCCTGGGTGGATATTATGGTCATACCGGACACATTCCGGTAACATACAAGCTTCCAAAAACCGGTTTGCTACTCACTTTTTCAATTGTCGACCTGGAGCAGGATGTACAAAAATTAAGCGATCAAAAATACGGAGACGGAATAAAACCCGATTATCCGGTAGAACAAAGCATAGAAGAATATTTCCAAAGCGTTGATACGGTGCTTGAATTTGCAAAAAAAATGATCCGGCACTAAAAATCTCTCAGATCCGGGCATTCCGGCAAACGATCGCGGCAAATAATTTGTATTTTAGATCCTGATCAAGATCAATAAACAACACATGAAAAAAATACCCACTTTATACGAATGGGCAGGCGATATCCAAACCTTTGAAAATTTATTCTCCCGGTTTTACGACAAAGTATTGAAGGACGATCTGTTGGGCGAGGTTTTTAAGGATATGTCGCCGGAACATGTGAAACACGTTTCCAACTTTGTAGCAGAAGTTTTTGGCGGGGAAAAATTGTACAGCACACACGACAACGGCAGTCACGCCAAAATGATCGGCAAACATATCGGTAAGATGCTCACAGAGGAAAAACGGCAGCGCTGGGTACATCTGTTATTACAGACCGCAGATGAGGTCGGGCTTAAAAGCGATCCGGAGTTCCGTTCAGCTTTCGTAGGTTATATCGAGTGGGGAACACGGCTTGCAGTGATCAATTCCCAGTTGACAGAGAATCCGATGGACACCAACGAACCTATGCCGAAATGGGGCTGGGGAGAAACTGGCGGACCATACATTCCCGACACCCATTAAATGTCTTTTCTTCGTTTTATAAATTATCAGAAAACTTAACAGATAATAGCATTTAATCTGCCTCCGGACGATAAAATTATATGTATCTTGAAAAAATACATCAATAAGAGACAGTATGAATTGGAGCGAATTACGAAATCATCTGAAAGGGAAAGTATTTCTTGTCGGTCTTACTTTTACTGACCAGGAAGGGGAAATAATTGAACAGTACCAAACACATGGAACTGTTGCTAAACTGACCGTGGACGGGTTTTTCAAGATAATCAGAGAAGACAAGAGTGTTTTTACAATACCTTACGACAAGGATACGATCAAAAAAGCAAAAGAAGGAGAATACCGTGAGAAAATGACCGGTGAAATCATTAAAAACCCTGACTATATTATGACCTGGGAGATCAAAACCACGCGAAATGATGATTTCGAAGACATCAAAAAACGAGGCTACACTCCTATTCCCGGATATCGTGGCAATCATGAATCGACGTAAGCAGGGCGAAATAAAGCAAGTTCCGGGTTTTATGAAGTTTATTTTACTTCGAACTTTGTGGTAAAAAACGGAATACAATGACCGAACAGCAAACAATCAATTACCAGCGAATTGCAGAGGCAATTGAATATATTCAGGCAAATTTCAGAGAACAGCCCAAACTGGAAGACGTTGCAAAGAAAGTTCACCTCAGTTCCTTTCACTTTCAGCGGCTCTTCAGCGAATGGGCCGGTACCAGTCCGAAGAAGTTTCTGCAATTTACCACCGTGGAATATGCCAAAGCCCTTTTAAAAGAAAACCAGGCAACGCTGTTTGAAGCCGCATATGAAACCGGGCTTTCGGGAACGGGGCGTTTGCATGATTTGTTCATCAATATTGAAGGAATGACACCCGCCGAATACAAAAACGGAGGAAGAGACCTGGTTATCAATTACAGTTTTGCGGAAAGCCCTTTTGGAAACATATTGGTGGCTTCGACCGAAAAAGGGATCTGCTACCTGGCTTTTTCAGAAGATGAATCCCTTGCATTTTCAATCATGCAGCAGCATTTCCCCAATGCACATTTCAGGCAAATGACAGATCCCATTCAGCAAAATGCAATTCACATCTTTAGCCACGACTGGACCAAATTAAGTGAGATCAAACTGCACCTGAAGGGAACAGACTTCCAGCTCAAAGTTTGGCAGGCACTTTTAAAAATTCCAATGGGGCAATTGACAACTTACGGAACCATTGCAAATCAAATTGAACACCCGAAAGCTTCAAGGGCAGTAGGTACAGCAATCGGTAGTAACCCGGTTGCGTTCCTGATTCCCTGCCACCGTGTAATTCAATCTACCGGAATAATCGGCGGCTATATGTGGGGAAGCACGCGCAAAAAAGCAATTATTGGCTGGGAAGGAACAAAAGCACATCCTGAACTTCTTTAGCAAGTTCCGGGTTTTATCGCCACCCAACTATCCGAACCTTTGCATTCAAGTTTAAAACAAACACCATGCAAAAATTCAAAAACAAAGTAGCCTTTATTACAGGCGGAACAAACGGAATGGGTTTTGCCACAGCGCAGGAATTCATTCAAGAAGGAGCAACAGTAATTATAACGGGACGCAGCCGGGAAACCGTTGATAAAGCAGTAAAAGCCCTAGGTCCGAATGCGATTGGTTTGGTATCCGATTCAGGGAAAATGAAAGACCTTTTCGAGTTACAAAATCAAGTTAAGCTGCACACAAACCATTTGGACATTCTATTTGTAAACGCAGGCTATGGAAAATTCGCCTCCATCGAACAAGTAGACGAAGCACATTACGATGAACTTTTCAACCTGTTGGTAAAAGGAACATTTTTCACCGTTCAGCAACTGTTACCGCTAATGAACGCAGGAGGTTCCATTATCCTGAACACTTCCATTGTAACCGGGTTCGGATTCGATAATTTCTCCATTTACTCGGCAGCCAAATCAGCTGTTCAATCCTTTATTAAAACCTTCTCGACGGAATGTACCGCGAAAAACATCCGCGTGAATGGGGTGAGCCCAGGATATATTAAAACCAACATCTTCAATAATACCGGACTTACAGCTGAGCAAATCGATGGAGCAGTTCAGGGGATTATCCCGACACTTCCATTCAAGCGCTTCGGAGAAGCTTCTGAAATTGCCAAAACAGTTCTTTTCCTTGCCTCCGATGACGCTTCCTATATCCACGGAGCAGAAATTGCGGTTGATGGTGGATTGTCCAATACGAAATAACACTTATTGAATGGAAATTAAGATCGTAAGATTAAAAGAGAAGTCCATAAAAAGCCATTGTTGATTCAAAATCTGCGTTATCCGTGAAATCTGTGTGAAAATTCCAATGGATTCAAAATAGCTCGCAGATTTAATAGATTGACGCAGATTTTAATTCTTAAGTTCTCCCCTTAGCGTCACAAGAGAATTTAAAATGGTGACAGAATTAATCACTGGTACAAAAATGAATAGTTAAAAAACGGTGGTGATTACAAACGCTGCCGTTTTCACCAAGCTGGTTTTAAATATGATAAAGCATTCAGACCTATCAAACAGCGATCTGAGAAGAAAAATCAGACAAGGCGAAATTGTCTTTGCCGGGAATATCCGTTTAAAGATTTACGGAACTCTTCACTGTAAATCAGGGAAACGCATGAAACGCGAAAACAGGGTTTTCTTTTCATCCGAAAAGGAATCCCGCATTCATTGTTTCCGACCTTGTGGGCATTGTATGGGAAAAGCTTACATGAAATGGAAAACACACTAATATCCCAACAAAAATTTGCTGTATTTCTTTTTTATCATCAACTTTGTATTTCAAAGTACTTTAATGGACATGTTCTAATCTTTACAAGATGAAAAATGAAATGACTCAGACACAAAAGACAAGCAGAATCCTGTCGCTTGCAATTCTGATCTTGGGAATTGTCCTGCTTATTTTTATGATTACAGTTGAAGACGAACCAGGTGCTTTGCCCTTGTTGTTAATTCTTACCGGGACAGTTTGGTTTTCAATCAATCAGTATCGGATTAAGAGGAAGTGATCCAAAAGTGCTTTTATGTTAATGATAGAAAGGTGAAATAATTTGTATATTACAATCGATGGTGGACAGGAGAAATAACGGAATCCCACCCCTCTTAGTCTCCCCTCAAGGGGAGAAGCCACAACTTAATTAGTATCAAATCCCACTTCCAGCTGCATTTCTTTCATTTCCGAGATCATTTTAGCGGATGGATTGATGCGCAAGCGTTTGGAAGGCATGCTTACTGTCAGGTTGTCCAAATGGTCGATCACCGTGAATTTAACCGAACAGTTTCCTTCTTCGCTTTCCTTGAACATGGATTCAAGCTTGTTCAGCATCATCTGATCGAGGAGTTTGATCGGAACCGTGATATTGATCGTAGCTGTTTTCGTTCCCATCATATCCTGCAATTGCTCAATGGAGTTAATGCTGAACTCAATGGGTTTCATTTTCGTAATCTTGTCCGGATAAGGCCCTTCCTGAACTCTTCCCTTGATGGCAACAAACAAATCTTTGGTCAAGAGGTGTTTGAATTTCAGATAAGTATCTCCGAAAATGTATTGCTTGTGTGAATTCGTATAATCTTCGATTAAGATCAATCCGAACGGTTTCCCGGTTTTAGTCGTCAAATGCTGAGCATCGGTGATAATTGCCGGAATAGTGAAATCGCGGCCCAAATGGTTTTTCACATTGGAGAGTAGTTCCACGTTTCCGTTGCAGAAGGCTTCAATCTCTACCCGGAAATCATCCAGCGGGTGACCGGAGATAAAGATTCCTACTACTTCCCGTTCCCGGTTCAATTTGTATAACAAACTCCATTCTTCCGACTGTGGAATAGTCGGTTCGGGCATTTTCACATCAGCTGCTTCGCCAAACATGGAAACCTGGGCAGAATTTTCGTTATCCTGTAAGCTGTTTCCGTATTTCAGCGCATTCTCAATAAAGGTTTTCCCTCCGGGATCCAAAGCAAAGTACTGTGCTCTGTGTGCTCCCCTGAAGGAATCGAAACAACCGGCATAGGCCATGCTCTCCAATGCTTTCTTATTCACCAAACGCAAATTCAGTCGCTTGGTCATATCAAAGATCGAGGTGAAAAACCCATTCTGACGTTCTTCGATGATATTTTCAACCGGTCCGCTTCCCAATCCCTTGATTCCACCCAAACCAAAGCGAACAGCTCCGGCCTGGTTTACCGTGAATTCATACGAAGATTCGTTCACATCCGGTCCAAGTACTTCAATTCCCATACGGCGGCATTCTTCCATGAAGAAGCTCACCTGTGTAATGTCGTTCAGGTTATTGGAAAGTACCGCAGCCATAAATTCAGCAGGGTAATTTGCTTTCAGATAGGCCGTTTGGTAAGCAATCCAGGCATAACAGGTGGAATGCGATTTATTGAAGGCATAGGATGCGAATGCTTCCCAGTCTTTCCAAACCTTTTCCAGTACTACCGGATCGTGCCCCCGTTGCGCTCCCTGCTCAACAAACTGGGGTTTCATTTTATCCAAGATGTAGCGCTGCTTTTTACCCATTGCTTTACGCAAGACATCGGCATCACCTTTAGAGAAACCTGCCAATTTCTGGGACAAAAGCATTACCTGCTCCTGGTAGACTGTAATTCCGTATGTTTCTTTCAGATACTCTTCACAAGCATCCAAATCGTATTTAATTTCCTGTTCTCCGTTCTTTCTCTTAATAAAGTCGGGAATATATTCCAAAGGACCCGGACGGTACAAGGCATTCATGGCGATCAAATCCGCAAAAACGGAAGGACGCAATTCACGCATGTATTTCTGCATCCCCGGACTCTCGTACTGGAAAATCCCTACCGTTTCACCTCGCTGGAATAGCTCGTATGTTTTTTCATCGTCGATCGGGAAAGTATCGGGATCGAGATCAATACCGTGTCGTTTTTTTACGTTCTTTACCGCATCCTTGATCAGAGTCAAGGTCTTCAGTCCCAGGAAGTCCATTTTCAACAATCCGGCTTCTTCAGCAACGGAGTTATCGAACTGGGTACACCACATTCCCGTATCTTTTGCAAGTGAGACAGGAACGAAATTGGTGATATCATCGGGTGTAATGATCACACCACAAGCGTGAATTCCCGTATTCCGGACAGAACCTTCAATGCGCTGAGCCTGTCTCAAAACCTGCGCACGCATATCTGTTCCTTTTGCAATCAAGCGCAATTCCTGGACATTTGCAAGATCCTGCGGACTGTTGGATAATTTCTCTGCCAATTTGGGCTCTTCCCAATTGAAAATGGCATCCAATGAAAAGTTGTCCGGGATCAATTTGGCCAAACTGTTAGTTTCGATCAGGGGTAAATCCAAAACACGGCCCGCATCGCGAATAGAAGACTTCGCAGCCATCGTACCGTAAGTAATAATCTGCGCAACCTGGTTTGAGCCGTATTTTTGAATTACCCAATCGATTACGCGACCACGACCTTCATCATCGAAATCGATATCGATATCGGGCATGGAAACGCGATCCGGATTCAGGAAACGCTCAAATAGCAAATCGTAAGCAATCGGATCGACATTGGTAATCCCGGTACAATATGCTACTGCCGAGCCAGCTGCAGAACCACGTCCGGGACCTACCGAAACGTCCATTTCACGTGCCGCGTGACAAAAATCCTGTACAATAAGGAAATATCCGGGGTATCCTGTCTTTTCAATCGTAGCCAGCTCGAAATCCAAACGGTCACGGATCTCTTCCGTGATTTCCGGATAACGTTTAGCCGCACCTTCATACGTCAGATGTCTCAGGTAAGCATTTTCTCCCCGTTTTCCGCCATCGACCTCATCTTCCGGATACTTAAACTCGTCAGGGATTTCGAAAGCCGGAAGTAAAACTTCCCGGGCAAGCGCATAAGGTTCTATCTTATTTAAAACTTCAGCTACATTTTCAATTGCTTCCGGTAAATCCAGGAACAATTCCTTCATTTCATCGGATGATTTGAAGTAATACTCATCGTTCTCCAATCCGAAGCGGAAATTTCTTCCTTTCCCTTTCGGAGTCGTTACCTGTTCACCGTCTCTTACACAAAGAAGAATATCGTGTGTGTTTGCATCCTCTTTTGTAGCGTAAAAGGTATTATTCGTGGCAACCAGTTTTATTTCATGCTTTTCGGCCAGTTTGATCAGGGATGCATTTACGCGGTTTTCGTCTTCCTGCCCGTGGCGCATAATCTCCACGTACAAATCATCCCGGAATAAATTCTTCCACCAAATCAATGCTTCTTCCGCTTGTTTTTCCCCTACATTCAGGAGCAAGCTCGGGATTTCTCCATTTAAGCCCCCGGTAAGGACAATCAGGTCTTCGTGGTATTGTTCTATTGCCGATTTATCAATTCGCGGAACATAATACATTCCTTCAGTATGCGCAATCGAAGCCAGCTTGATGAGGTTGTGATAACCCTTCTTGTTCTTCGCAATAAAAACAACCAGTGATCCGTTGTCCTTTACGCTTTTATCCAAACGATCGCGGCAAACATACATCTCACAACCGATAATCGGTAAGAGCGGCTGCCTGTTATACGTTTGTCCGTTTTCCTCAGCTTCCTGTCTTTCAGCCTCAATTTCTTTATTTATTCCGGCAATTGCTTTTTCGAAATGAAAGGCAGCCATCATATTTCCGATATCCGTCAACGCGACAGCCGGCATGTTGTGCTTAATGGCTTGTTTCACCAAACCTTTCACATCCATTGTAGACTGAAGAATGGTAAACTGTGTATGATTGTGCAAGTGAACAAAAGGAACATCCTTTAAGCGTTCCCTTGCTTCCGAGACGTCAATCGAAACAGAATCATCACTTGTTTGTTTTTTGAGTTTGGCACTTTCCTCTTTTAAATTCAGATGGGTAAGCCCAATTGGCTGAATATAATCCGGATTCGCTATTTTGAAGCGATCGAAGTATTCCAGTTCAACCTTCAGTTCTTCTTTTGTGAAAACTTCCCGTCGAATCAATTCAAAGAAACAGCGCGTAGTCGCTTCCACATCGGCAGTTGCATTATGCGCTTCACCGAAAGGAACGTTGAATAAGTAATTGTGTAATTCCGTTAGTGTCGGTAATTTGAATTTACCACCACGACCCCCGGGAATTTTACACAGTTCCGCAGTAACTTCCGTACAGGTGTCCAAAACGGGGAGATCATGCATATTCGTTGCAACCTGAGTCCGCAAGAACTCAGCCCCCATAATATTGAGGTCAAAGCGGATGTTTTGTCCGACAACAAAGTTTGCTTTTCGTAAGGCTTCGTTGAATTCTGCGATAACATCTTCCAAAGCCTCGCCCTGTTCCATGGCAAGTTCTGTAGAAATCCCGTGAATCCGCTCGGCATCGTAGGGGATATCGAAACCATCCGGGCGAATTAAGAAATCTTTTGCTTCGACCAAATTCCCCAGCTCATCATGTAATTGCCAGGCAATCTGGATCGCTCTGGGCCAATTATCTAAATCAGTCAGAGGAGCATTCCAATCACGAGGTAAACCGGTTGTTTCGGTATCGAAAATCAAATACATTGTGAGTCCTTTTTTGGGACAATAAAGATAGTTAAAAGAAAGGGACGAATAAAACACAAGACGGGTGCTTGTTAATAACTCATCCCTATTCTTCGAAAGTTTTGGGTGATATCCGGATATAACGATAACATGATATCGTTATATCACGAACGGGTGCAATTACCTATCAATTTGTTACAGCCGGAATCGACTCCAGCACGGCTTCCTTTGCCGGCAGTACCGTTCCTTTGATCTTCAGGATCATTGTGGGTTGATTCACAGCATTTGAAACAAGGGTAAAACTTTTGTTGAAAGGTCCTGCTCGTTTCGTATCATACCTGATGTTTATCTTGGCAGTTTCCCCCGGAAAAACAGGTTCTTTAGTCCAATCCGAAACGGAGCAGGAACAACTCGGATTTACCCGTTCAATAAGCAAAGGTTCATTTCCGGTATTTTTCACAACGAAGGTATGACCTCCATTACCGGCATAATCGATCTCCCCGAAATTATGGGTTTCACTTTCAATGGAAATCTGAGGACCTTTTGCTACTTCCTGTGCAAATAAGTCAGAGAATCCGAATACTGACCCACAAGTCAATGCAATGTTTAAAATGATTGTTTTCATATGTAGAAATTTAATATTGAAGCAATCTACACAATCAAAACCAGGGAAAACCAATGATTAACAAGACCTTAACTCAAGTCTTAAATAGCTGTTAAATTTGATTTTTGAGACAACCTTTTGATGGACATCAAGACATTTAGGACATCAGGATTTTAGGACTTAATCTTCACTCATCTTCGGGGATGACGAAGACTTTGAAACGAACTTTTTCAGTTCCTTTTTTGGTATTGGTGGAAAGGATAATTGCACGGTCCTGTTCGTAATACTTTCCTTTGGTTTCAAAAGTTACGTGGAGTACTGCCGATTTTCCCGGTGGAATAGGATCAGGAAGGGTGACTTTTGTGCAGGGACACGAAACTTTGTATTCTGAAATAATAAGCGGTGCATCACCTGTGTTTGTAATCACGAAATCGTGTGAAATGACCGGACCTTCTTTTGTTTTAGGAAAAGTGAAGACAGCCTTATCAACAGAAAATTCCGCTTTCTGACCGATGCAAAAAGCGGAATTCACTATGAGAAATGCGATAGCTAAACAACGCATTTGATTATCTTTTAGTGAGCAGACGGAGCTCCACCTTCGTTTACAGGGCTTGTTCCTTCCGGTTGAGGAGCGACATTTCCTTTGATGCGGATCACTTTCGTTGGCTCGTTTACAGCATTTGAAGTGATTGTCACATTCTTGTTAATTGCACCAGAACGTTTTGTATCATACTTCACTGTAATTACTCCTTTTGCTCCCGGAGCAATTGGTTCTTTCGGCCACTCAGGAACCGTACAACCACATGAACCTTTTGCATTTGAAATGATCAAAGGGGCGTTACCTGTATTTGTGAAAGTAAATGTACAAGCTCCGTTACCTCCATATTTGATATTTCCGTAATCATGTGTTTCTTTTGCGAATTCGATCTTAGCCCCGTTTTGAACTTCCTGAGCTACCGCAGTGTTTGCACCGATCACAGCTACAAAAGCTAACATCATTGTAAATAATACCTTTTTCATTTTGTTTCTTTTAGTTGTTGTAAATATAGATTATAAAGTTTTACCTCCTGGTTTCTTTAACACATAGTTAACGAAAATCATTCCAAAATACTAATTTGATTTTGAAACGTATTCATCAAAGGTCAAATCCACATACTTTAAACGATCTTCTATCTGTTTCCGTTGCTCCACATTCATATCCGGATTTTCTTTCAACAGCATTTCATAGTATTTCTTAACCTTATCTTTTTGTCTCGGAACAACAAAAACATCGTATGCTCCCGCCAGGCTTTCCAACACCATTGCCCGGTTCTTATACATCGGGTACATTAAGATCAATGAATCGGCAGTAATAACAGAGCGCTGGTGCAAGTTAGCCGAAGCAAAAATAATGTGTGCCTTGTCCATAAACTTCGGAGCTTCTTTGGATTTCGGAAAACGATGGGTAATAGCCAAACACTTCTCCGCATAAACAACTGCGGTTTCCTGGCTATATTCGAGCGACCCCGAAGCTGACGTTTTTCTTAAAGAATCCTCGAAGTTCTTCAATTCCTTGATAGCTAATGGCAAATCTTTACCCGTTGGTTCGTTTTCACCTGTCTGTTCCTTTTTTTCAGTATTCGAAGAACAGGCAAACAGAAAAAAGCCAAGCGCAATTACACTCAATAATTTCATTATTTTCCTTTTTTGAACGATGGAAACTTCATTTTATATGCAACAGAGATCAATCCCTGGGAGATATTTTGAAGTCTTTTTGTAAGTAATCTTCTTTTTAAAACAGATAGATGATCTGTAAACAAAACCCCTTCAATATGGTCGTATTCGTGCTGAATAATGCGTGCTTTATACCCGTCAAACCATTCATCATGGAATTGCCAGTTCTCGTCATAGTAAGTCATGCGGATTTTTTCCTTGCGGTAAACCTCTTCCCTGATTTTAGGAATACTTAAACAGCCTTCGTGAAATCCCCACGCTTCTCCGGTTTCTTCCTCAATAATCGGATTAATAAAAACGCGTTTAAAACCTTCCATTCCTATTGCTTTCGGATCTTCCTCTTCATCCTCATCATCTGTTTCGGCAAAGGGACTTCCGTCAACAACAAACAATCTAATCGAGCGATTAATCTGAGGTGCAGCCAAGCCAACTCCGGATGCTTCATACATCGTTTCGAACATATCTTCGATCAGTTTATTCAATTCAGGATAGTCCTGATCAATTTCAACAGCTTCTTTTTTTAGAATCGGATCACCGTAAGCTACAATTGGCAATATCATTTTTGATTTTTTTTACAAAGTTAGGAAATAGACTCTTTCGAAATACTTTTCCTTATTTTATGCGGGTTTGAAGGTAATCCTGGAGGATAATTGCTGCACTCACCATATCAATCAAGCCTTTTTGTTCACGATCCTTTTTCTTTAATCCGCTTTGAGCAATCACTGCCGAAGCCATTTTCGAAGTAAAGCGCTCATCTAAGAGGTTGACCGACACTTCAGGAAAATTCTTCTGAACCGCTTCTTTTAATAAACGTACATTTTGGGTAATGTGTGAGTCGGAAGCGTCTAATCTTTTCGGCTCACCGATTACGACCTCAACAATCTTTTCTTTTTCGACCAGTATTTTCAACTCATCCATTAAGGTTCTGCTCTCAATTGTTTTTAAGCCGAAGGCAAACATCTGGAGTTCATCGGAGATAGCCAGGCCGGTTCTTTTCAGACCAAAGTCAATTGCGAGGATTTTTGACAAGAGATTATTTTAAAAATTGTTCGTTCAAAGATAGATAAAAACGTTCTAGGGTTTATAACCCTAGAAGGGTGGTGTCAAAAAAAATGATTATATTATTACGTGCCCGAAACCAAAATCATTTTTTTATTCCGCTTCTCCATTTTATCAATTAGCCCTACTTTTGTCCCAAAATCAAAATTATGCGTTCCATTATTGAAGCTGCCTGGGAAAACCGGGCATTACTAGATCAGGCAGAAACACGTCAGGCAATTGAACAGGTCATCGAAGATATTGACAAAGGAAGATTGCGTGTGGCAGAACCTACCGATGACGGCTCGTGGCAGGTAAACGAATGGGTGAAAAAAGCAGTGGTAATGTATTTCCCGATTCGCAAGATGGAAACTATTGAGGTCGGACCTTTTGAGTTTCACGACAAAATGGCTTTGAAAAAAAATTATGCGGAATTAGGAGTCCGTGTTGTTCCTCATGCTATTGCGCGTTACGGAGCATTTGTAGCTCCAGGCGTAATCATGATGCCATCTTATATCAATATCGGAGCTTATGTTGATTCGGGAACGATGGTTGACACCTGGGCAACTGTGGGGTCTTGTGCACAAATAGGTAAGAATGTTCATTTAAGCGGTGGCGTTGGAATTGGCGGAGTATTGGAACCTTTGCAAGCGGCGCCTGTAATTATCGAAGACAATGCTTTTATCGGATCGCGCTGCATCGTTGTAGAAGGAGTTCGTGTTGGTAAAGAAGCTGTTTTGGGAGCGAATGTTTGTCTGACCATGTCAACCAAAATCATTGATGTAACCGGACCAGAACCGATTGAACTAAAAGGATATGTTCCCGAACGTTCGGTAGTCATTCCGGGATCGTATACCAAATCATTCCCTGCGGGAGATTTCCAAGTACCATGTGCTTTGATCATTGGAAAACGCAAAGCCTCAACTGATCTGAAAACGAGTTTGAACGATGCGTTAAGAGAGCATCATGTAGCAGTATAAAATAGGTCGGGGCGCGATTAATCGCGCCCCGACTGTTTATGGTTTTTCCTCTTCTTTCTTCTCTTCAGTCTTCTTCTCCTCTTCGAGCTTCTTTTTCTCCTCCTCGAACTTTTGCTTTTCCAGTTCTAATTTCTCCTGCTCCAGTTTCAGCTTTTCTTTTTCGAGTTGCAATTTCTCTTCTTCCAGCTTTTGTTTTTCCGGATTTTCCTGAGGTTTCAGCTCACCTTCCTTCTTTTCGATCTCTTCTTGCTTTCTCTTCGCATCTTCAACCTTTTTCCTAAGATTATCACCTTCCGGGCTCAACTCATCCATACCTGGTATTTTCGGCAACTTAAATCCGAAACGAGAAGATACTCCCGTCGAAATAAGTGGTCCGCCGATACCTACTTCAAAGTTCATTCCCACAAACTTGGAAAAATAGTAGCGGAATCCCCAGCATGTTCGCATTGAGATCGGGATAGTAGGAAATCCTTTCCAGAAACCGGTATTATCTTCCGTTTCCACACCATTCACAAATAACTTTCTATACTTTGCATTACTGCCTATCCCAATTCCTCCATACATATCCAGGCGTTTGTTTTTTACCGGGAAATGGAAGTTAAAACGCGCCTGGATCCGCACTCTGCTCATTTTTCTTTCATATGCATTCGTATAGGAAACTCCGTCAACAACCGAATCCAGGCGGTCATACGTCACACTGCTTCCACTATAGATTGCATCCACCCCAACCCCGAACCAATTGTTGAGGAAAAACTCAGTTCGCAAGCCTGTCGGGCCCGATCCACGACTTTCAATATTGGAAATATTGTCATCATCTTTCACAGCCCCCAGCATTGAACTCTTTAAGCCTGGAAATAAACTAGTGTAATTTGGAAATCCGTAATAAGGATCATTCACAAGATTCCATTTGGTATTTGCCTGTCCAGCTGCATTGAAGACCAGCATAAGGGACATAACACTTACCGCAAGAGTAGAAGTTCTCTTCATAAGTTGTAGCGTTTTTGGTTTTTATTCTTATATAAATAAAAACCCTCTCTTTTTCAAAAGAAGGTCAATTTATATACGTTGGTTTTTAATGGAAGCGAAATTAAAATTTTAGTTCACCCATCATCCGAGCTTACCTCTTTATTTCGTAAAATACAGGTTTCATTGAGTACCTGACTATATTCATTATGCTTGCATATTCTTTTGAAAACAAAAAATCCCACCTGTCAGATGACAAGCGGGATTCAGCTATTCAAGAAATCTCTTAACTATTTTTCTGGCTTTCCAATTTGATCAGATTCAAAGCAGATCCTGCTTTAAACCAATCAATTTGCTGTGCATTGTAGGTATGATTCAATTTGATCTCCTCTTTCGATCCATCTGCATGAACGAGTTCCAAAGTCAATTGTTTGCCCGGAGCAAAATCAACCAAATCAATGAAGTTGAATGTATCATCTTCCCTGATCTTCTCGTAGTCTGCTTCATTTGCGAAAGTCAAGCCCAACATCCCCTGTTTTTTCAGGTTTGTTTCGTGAATCCGCGCAAATGACTTCACGATTACCGCACGAACACCTAAATGCCGCGGCTCCATTGCTGCATGTTCACGGGAAGAACCTTCACCATAATTGTGATCACCTACAACAATCGAAGGAATTCCTGCATTTTTGTATGCGCGGGCAACAGCGGGAACCTCACCAATCGAACCGGTCAACTGATTCACTATTTCATTTGCTTTTCCATTGAATGCATTCTCAGCGCCGATCAGCATGTTATTGGAAATGTTATCGAGGTGACCACGATAGCGCAGCCACGGGCCTGCCATAGAGATATGATCAGTCGTACATTTCCCTTTTGCTTTGATCAGCAATTTCGCACCTTGTATGTTTTGTCCATCCCAAAGCGGGAAAGATTCCAACAACTGCAAGCGGGTCGAATCCGGGTTTACAAGAACCTGTACATTGGAACCATCTTCAGCCGGAGCCTGGAATCCCGGATCTTCCACATCAAATCCTTTTGTCGGAAGTTCATCTCCGTGCGGAGGCAGGAATTTTACTTGTTCTCCTTTATCGTTTGTTAAAGTATCGGTCAGCGGATTGAATCCCAGATCACCTGAGATTGCCAAAGCAGCTACCATTTCCGGTGATGTTACAAAGGCATGTGTATTCGGATTTCCATCTGCGCGTTTCGAGAAGTTCCGGTTGAATGAGTGAACGATGGTGTTTTTCTCCTGCTTATCAGCACCTTCACGGTCCCATTGTCCGATACAAGGCCCACAGGCATTTGTAAATACTTTCGTACCCATTTTTTCGAATGTCGCAATAATTCCGTCGCGCTCAATCGTATAACGAACCTGTTCGGACCCCGGATTGATCCCGAATTCTGCTTTCGGAGTAATACCGTGTTTAACCGCCTGTTCCACAATTGAAGCTGCGCGGGACATATCTTCATATGAAGAGTTTGTACATGATCCTATCAAACCCCATTCTATCTTCATCGGCCAGCCATTTGCTTCGGCCTCGGCTCTCATTTTTGAAACCGGAGTTCCACGATCCGGAGTAAAGGGACCATTGATATGCGGTTCCAACTCAGTCAGGTTGATCTCGATCAATTCATCAAAATACTGTCCCGGGTTTGCAT
This sequence comes from Fluviicola sp., assembly GCF_029266855.1. GTDB lineage: Bacteria > Bacteroidota > Bacteroidia > Flavobacteriales_D > Crocinitomicaceae > Fluviicola. Next base: position 117,006 of record NZ_JAQSWB010000003.1, on the reverse strand, counting down.
ATACTTCCGGATCACCCGTTAAATGTTCAGCAACAACATCGGCCAAAGCAACAACATCGGCACGACCGGTTGCATTCAGATAGCGGCGCATTGAATCGTCGTAACCGAAGGTAGAAGTTGTAGCCCCGATTTCTGCCCCCATGTTACAAATCGTTCCTTTTCCGGTAGCAGAAAGTGAGATCGCGCCATCGCCGAAATATTCAACAACCGCTCCTGTTCCACCTTTTACCGTAAGTATATCGGCAACTTTCAGGATCACATCTTTTGCAGATGTCCACCCGTTCAGTCTTCCGGTTAATTTAACTCCGATCAATTTCGGGAATTTCAACTCCCAGGCCATTCCGGCCATTACATCCACAGCGTCGGCACCACCAACACCAATTGCGATCATTCCAAGTCCACCTGCATTTACAGTATGTGAATCCGTTCCGATCATCATTCCACCAGGAAATGCATAATTTTCCAAAACTACCTGGTGAATGATCCCTGCTCCCGGTTTCCAGAAGCCGATACCGTATTTATTAGAAATCGATGACAAAAAGTTAAAGACCTCGTTGTTTTCGTTCAGTGAACGCTGTAAGTCTGCAGAAGCACCTACTTTTGCCTGGATCAGGTGATCACAGTGAACGGTAGACGGAACAGCAACTTTTGGTTTCCCGGCCTGCATAAACTGCAATAAAGCCATCTGTGCAGTTGCATCCTGCATTGCTACGCGATCCGGTGCGAAATCAACATAAGATTTCCCGCGTTCGTGAACGATCGTAGGGTTTCCATCCCAAAGGTGTGTGTAAAGAATCTTTTCAGTAAGGGTAAGTGGTCGACCAACAACCTTTCTTGCAGCAGCTATACGTTCCGGGTAAGAAGCGTAAACTTTTTTGATCATGTCTAAATCGAAAACAGCCATTTTATAAAATTTGAATGAGTCTAATTTAAGCATTTAAGAAATCGCATGTTCTAAATAGTATTTATAAATGCATAGATTTTTTCGATGGGTGGGCGGATTGTTTACCGAACAAAGAAACCGCACGCAGATTGCGCAGATTTACGCAGATGTAAGTAGGTATCTTAAAAAGATTAAGTTTGGAACAGTGTATTACTTTATATTGCATTAAAAAACATATGTCATGAACAACATTTTATTTTCAGCTTTGTCATTGATTCCATTTATAACGTTCGGGCAGAACTATACGTCTTATTTCACCGGTGATACAACTGATCTTGTTACCAGTCCATCCGGAGGTATCTGTTTAATGGGTGGTGCAACAGAAGATGACAATGCAATGAAGTGGTTTCTTCAAAGAGCAAATGGAGGAGATGTATTGGTATTGCGAGCAACCGGAAGCAATGGTTATAATTCTTATTTGTATTCGGATTTGGGTATTACAGTAAATTCGGTAGAAACAATTGTTTGCACCAGCGCTTTGGCAAGTACAGACCCTTATGTTTTACAGAAAATAAATCAGGCAGAAGCCATTTGGTTTGCTGGCGGCGATCAATGGACTTATATCAGTTACTGGAGAAACACGCCAGTAAGCGATGCACTGAATCTGGCCGTTCAGAATAGAAATATCGTAATCGGCGGAACAAGTGCAGGTATGGCAATCCAGGGAGAATACTATTTTTCTGCCCAAAACGGTACTGTTACTTCAACAACAGCACTTGCAAATCCATTTGACAACCTTGTTACAGTAGACTCATCACCGTTTATCCAAAACACCTTCCTAACGAATACCATAACGGATACTCATTTTGACGATCCGGACAGGAAGGGAAGACTTGTTACGTTCCTGGCGCGGATCTTAAATGACTATGGAAGTCATGCAAACGCAATTGCCTGTGACGAATACACAGCTGTGTGCATCGACACGAATGGAACTGCCAGGGTTTTTGGAGGATATCCAACATATGATGACAATGCTTATTTTATCCAATCCAATTGCGAACTTACCAACCAAACACCTGAAACTTGCAGTTCCGGAAATCCTTTGACATGGAATCTGGGAGGGGAAGCCTTAAAAGTTTACCAAATAAAGGGAGACGAGACAGGCAGCAAAACATTTAATTTAAATAATTGGCAGTCCGGTACAGGTGGTATTTGGTATCATTGGAGTGTTGCTAACGGAACTCTTTCCGAACAAACAGGAACGGTTCCGGATTGCCTGCCATTATTAGTCAATGGTATTTCAACAGATTCAGAAGTGGCAATCTATCCTAACCCAACAAGTGGTAAAATAATGATCACACTCGGCACTGACGCTTTTGCAGAGAATAAACTTTACCTCTGCAATCCCCTCGGACAGAAAACACAAGTAACCACACAGACTCCTATTACTGAAGTGGACTTAAGCAACCTTAGCAATGGAGTATATTACTTATTAATTTATGGAAATAATGGAGAGGCTTATCGAAAGAAGATCGTTAAAAACTGACACTCTCGGAAGCATAATAGCATGCCGTTCAGGAAATTAATCGGGATACTATTTCCCGGAATATGTTTAAATTGCTTAGACGAAACCTTGCAGATCGTATTTCCCAATTTTGGGTATGCCAGGCACCGTGAAGTTTCTCATGTATAAGTTAGCAGAAAGTTTCCTCAAACCTCAAACAAAATGAAATCAATCGTTCAACAGTTAAGAGAAGAGAAAAATTTAACTCAAAGCGAACTAGCCGAGAAAAGCGGACTTTCGCTGAGAACAATCCAACGAATTGAAGCAGGCAACATTCCAAAAGGATTTACATTGAATGCTCTTGCAAGTGTTTTTGAAACCGAGCCGAACAAACTCATACCTTCCAAAGAAATCACAAAACTTGACAGAGCAAAATTGATTAACCTTTCAAGTTTACTTGGACTTGTGATACCCCTGGGAGGTGTTATATTCCCATTAATTCTGACCAACAAAACTAAGGACGCAAAGAACAAGGAACTTGGAAAAAGTATCGTCAGTGTTCAAATCATACTTGCATCGGCATTAGCTGTTTCTCAAATAGCCAGCCCATTCATTCAAAAGGGATTATCGCTGCGTTTTCCGCTTTTTGTGTTCCCATTGGTATTCATTATTTGTCTGAAACTGTTGGTAGTTATCGTAAATGGCATCAGCTTAAACACGAAAAACGATTTGCATAAAAAATTAAAAATCAATTACTTATAAAATCCACCGATAAATTGACGTAAAACTGACGTAATCCTTTTGCAAAGAAAGTGTTTCCTAAAACAGAGATTTGTAAAAAGTGATCTGATGAAAGTTTTAAAGAGAATCCTGTTGACCTTTTTGGTCGTTTTGGTTTTGGCTGCACTCGGCGGTTATATTTATTTTGACCAAAAATTTACACCCGATAAAAATTATCTCACGGTAGAAAACGAAAGCGGCTCGATACCACTAACCTGGTTCGGGGTAGAAAAGAATGCCTTGCTCCTTCCCATACATTTTGAAAGAGACACGACCAACTATTATTTGCAATTTGATACGGGTTCGCCTTACACCGTCTTTTATTCAAAATCGATCAAGAGCATTCCTCAAATATCCATCACCAAAGGAGTTGCAAAAGCTTCATTCTATATTGGAAAAACAAAAATCAGTTCTGATACATTCAAAATCTATAATTCAGGAGATGACACCGATACTAATTCACTAAAAATAATCGGGACCATAGGAACTGATATTTTGGAAAACAGGAGAACAATCATCAATTTTAAAGAAAATTACCTTGCTTTAAATCTGTCCAAAGTGCCTACTCAATTCAAACCCAACCTATTTTATTTCGAATTCAAAAAAAGAAAAATAATCCTTGCCGGTATTTTGAAAGGAGAAGAGGAAAGCTTCTTATACGACTCAGGTACAAGCGCCTACGAATTACTAAGCAACAAGGAAGTATGGGAAGAACTGAAACTGCCCCATTCAAAAATCACCATTGAAAAATCACAATCCTGGGAGAACGTTTTGACGACATTTACCGCCAACTGCAAGCAGAAAATAATATTTAACAAGCAGGAAGTACCTCTAAATCATGTTACTTATGTGGAAGGATTTTCGCAGATCCAATATTTGATGATGAAGTTTTCGGGTATGACAGGAATGTTGGGGAATAAACTGTTTTTGAACCATAGCCTATACATTGACTGTATCCAGAATAAAATGGGAATAGAATAAAAAAACGTACTTCAATCTGGTGTTCCCCACGAAACTATTTAAAATGGGTTAAACGAAGATTAAACTATAGGGATAGTTATTCAGCTGCTAAAAGAAAAGCCCCAACACTAATGCCGGGGCTTTCATTTATCTTAATCAAAAATTAATTCACTAACAACCTGTGAGAAGGAGCAAATTTAGTAAGACTAATTCCTTCTACTGCAGTTTTATACTCCTCTATTGTAGGAGTTCTACCTAGAATAGTTGACAATACAACAACCGGTGTAGACGACAATAAAGACTCTCCTTTTTTACCATCAGCATCTTCTACTACACGTCCCTGGAATAAACGCGTTGAAGTAGCCATAACCGTATCTCCTTTAGCCGCTTTTTCCTGGTTCCCCATGCACAAATTACATCCCGGGCGTTCCAAATACAACATATTTTCGTATTCGGTACGCGCCGCGCCTTTCGGAGCATTATCGTCAAATTCGAAACCGGAATATTTCTGCAGGACTTCCCAGTCACCTTCTGCTTTCAATTCGTCAACGATGTTGTATGTCGGAGGGGCAACAACCAAAGGAGCTTTGAATTCAACCTTCCCGTTTTGTGCCTCAACGTTCTTCAACATTTGAGCAAGGATCTTCATATCACCCTTGTGAACCATGCACGAGCCGATAAATCCAAGATCTACTTTTTTCTCTCCGCCATAGAAAGACAAAGGTCTGATTGTATCGTGCGTATAGCGTTTGGAAACATCCTTATTATTTACGTCCGGATCTGCGATCATCGGTTCTGCGATCAGATCCAGATCAACAACAACTTCTGCATAATATTTTGCGTTTGCATCCGGAGTCAAAGCAGGTTTCTCACCCGATTTAATCTCAGTAATTCGTTTGTCCGCTTTATTGATCAAGCCCTGAAGAACCTGTCTTTCGTTGTCCATTCCCTTATCGATCATGATCTGAATCCTGCTTTTTGCAATCTCCAGTGATTCGATCAAAGTATCATCTTCAGAAATACAGATAGAGGCTTTCGCTTTCATTTCCGCAGTCCAGTCAGTAAAGGTAAATGCCTGGTCAGCAGTAAGCGTTCCGAGATGAACCTCAATAATTCTGCCCTGGAATACGTTTTCACCGCCAAAGGTATGTAACATCTGAGCTTGTGTAGCGTGAACCACATCGCGGAAATCCATGTAATCCTCCATGGTTCCTTTGAATGTTACTTTTACTGATTCCGGGATCGGCATGGAAGCTTCACCGGTAGCAAGCGCAAGTGCAACCGTACCGGAATCGGCACCAAAAGCAACACCTTTAGACATTCTTGTATGTGAGTCACCACCGATAATGATCGCCCATTCATCAATGGTAATATCATTCAAAACCTTGTGAATAACATCCGTCATAGCCGGGTAGACACCTTTCGGGTCGCGGGCAGTGATCAAACCGAAATCATTCATAAACTTCATCAGTTTCGGAATATTTGCCTGCGCTTTTTTATCCCAAACCGAAGCCGTATGACAGCCCGATTGGTATGCACCATCAACGATCGGAGAAATAACAGTTGCAGCCATGGATTCCAATTCCTGCGCAGTCATTAATCCCGTTGTATCCTGCGACCCAACAATGTTTACTTCCACACGCACATCCGAACCTGCATGCAATACTTTCCCCGGAGCAATTCCAACAGCATTCCGGTTAAAGATCTTTTCCACCGCTGTCAATCCCTGCCCTTCAACAGAAACTTCTTTTGACGGAGCAAAAACAAGCGGAGCTTCAATATCTAAAATCTTTGCAGCTAATGTTTGCAGCTTCTTACCGAAAACAATCGCGTAGGATCCACCGGCTTTGATGAACTCCAGCTTTTGCGGAGTAAACGCCTTCGAAATATCGATCAGCTCTTTATCGCCGTTGTATAATTTCTTTTTCTTTGTATTAATTGTCAATACCGTTCCGGTAGCAACAGAGTAAGCTTCTTCCAGGATCGGATCTCCGTTTTCATTGCGAATCGGCTCCCCGTTTCCGTCGAGTTTTTTCACCCAGTTCTTCAAATCCAAACCGATTCCACCGGTAACATCAACAGTTGTAAGGAAAATCGGAGAAATACCGTTTGTACCACCGACAATCGGAGCGAAGTTTACGAAAGGTACGTACGAACTTGCCTGTTTACCCGTCCAAAGCGCCACGTTGTTTACACCTGACATTCTTGACGAGCCAACACCCATCGTTCCTTTTTCAGCGATCAGCATCACACTTGCATCGGGATATTGTACCTGCAGCATTTTAATTTGATCCTGTGCTTCGGGAGTGATCATACATTTCCCATGCAATTCCCGGTCTGATCGCGAATGTGCCTGGTTACCCGGAGACAAAAGATCCGTTGAAATATCCCCTTCTCCGGCGATGAATGTAACTACCTTAATTTCCTCCGGAACATCGGGAAGTTTCGTGAAGAACTCCGCTCTTGCATAACTTTCAAGAATTTCAAGCGCAATGGCATTTCCGTTTTTGAACGCCTCCTTCAAACGGTCCGTATCTGCATCGTATAAATAAACCTGTGTTTTCAGAACATTCGCAGCTTCCTTTGCAACAGCAACATCATCACCTAAAGCGATATCGAGCAACACCCTGATAGAAGGCCCGCCTTTCATATGTGACAGTAACTCAAAAGCAAAAGCAGGTGAGATTTCGTTTACTATTGATTCTCCGAGAACAATCTCTTTTAAAAACTGTGCTTTTACAACTGCTGCAGGTGTAGTTCCCGGTAGCGTATTGTAAATGAAAAATTTCAATGAATCTTCCCGATACGGGTTGTTGGCATCTTTAATCTGAGAGATGATCTCACTTAGCAGTTCTGCACCATCAATTGGTTTCGGGTGAAGTCCCTGCACTTTGCGCTCTTCAATTTCTTTGATGTATTCTTGATAGGTATTCATAAAAAGAAGTCTTACTTTTCAGTATTTAAGGATATAAACTAAGGTGTTTTTAACTAATTATTCGGTGCGCGAATTTAGCTAAAAGCAATGGAAACTGAAACATAAAAGATTCAGGGAAAGTATCATTCCTATTTATTCAGATTGGTTCTAAATTACAGATCTTTGTTTACCTTATCATGTTCTAAACATATTGTTTAAACAACCCCCTGGTTTAAACATATGAGAACAATTATTTCCCTTTCTTTCATTCTGCTGCTTATTGTGTGCAGTTGCGTGCTTTTTAAGCCAACTATTATTTACCGGGAATATGACAAGGTCCCATTCTCCAAAAATCAAAACACGTGTAATGTATTGAAGGATTCTGTCCTGATCTATGCCATTTTTGTGGATACAGACATTTATCACCCGTGGACGGAATTCGATATAAATACAACAATGGATTCCTTAGAGAAAGCGACAAAGTGGCTGCAACAAAAAGCGGCTGATTTCTCCAAGCCCCTTCATTTTGAATGTATCAATTACCACAACGGAGGAAAACTGACAATTTACGAGAAAACTGCAAAGGTTTCGCTGGGCATAAATGGCCTTTTTATAAAAACAAAGAAAAAAACAAAACAACTTATTTCCTGGTCAGACGGAATATCACGAATTGCGGGTAAAGGACTAAAATACACCCCTTCAACCAAAATCAGTAAGCGTTTGAGAATTATGAATGTCCAAACCCTCAACCAGGCTCTACGCGACAAATTTCAGAGAGAGAATGTTTCGATTCTATTTTTCGTAAATGGTTATTATGAAAACCATCCCAGTTACACCTTTAATTCCGAATCGAACCGCTTTGCAGAATATTCGATCATTACAAATAAGAATCCTGCAATGATCAGTCATGAAATTCTTCATCTATTCGGAGCTGTCGATCTTTATCCCAATAACACTTATCCGAATTTTAATTTCAAAGAACTGGAAGAAAACTACCCTAATGAGATTATGCGAATTCAGCATAAAGAAATCTCAAAGTTGATGATCTCACCGATAAGTGCTTATTTTGTAGGCTGGCAAGACAGTTTAGACAAGCCCAATACGCGTTTATTATTACATAAAACTGATCTTATAGCTTATTGATCGATCTGGTATTCCTCAAAAAAAGCTTCAACCTCTTTATTTTTAAGATTTTATTCCTACCTTTGCACCCCGCTAAGTGTGTCTTAGTGGTATTTTAGTATTAATAACAAATTAGTTTAATTATGAATTCTTACGAAACTGTTTTCATTCTTACTCCCGTTTTGTCTGAAGACCAGGCAAAGGAAGCAGTGCAAAAGTACGAAAGCGAATTGGCTGCCATGGGTGGTAAATTAACGCATTCTGAGAGCTGGGGCCTAAAAAAATTGGCTTACCCTATCCAAAAGAAATCAACTGGTTTCTATTTCTTATTTCAATTTGATGGCGAAGGATCTGTGATCGCTGACCTTGAATTGATCATGAAACGTGACGAGCGCATTATGCGTTTCTTAACTGTGAAAATGGACAAAGACCATTTCGCATACGCAGAGAAACGTCGCAAGAAAATGAGCGGAGCTCCGGTTGAAGCTTAATTAATTTACCATTAAAATTTAAGAACATGTCACAAAACGATATTCGCTATCTTACTCCGATCAACATCGAGATTAAAAAAGATAAATATTGCCGTTTCAAAAAAAGCGGGATTAAATTCATCGATTTCAAAGACGCTACTTTCTTGTTGCGTTTGGTAAATGAGCAAGGTAAAATTTTACCTCGTCGTATTACCGGAACTTCTGCGAAATACCAGAAGAGAGTTAACAAAGCTATTAAACGTGCTCGTCACCTGGCTATCTTGCCTTACGTTGGCGATATGTTGAAATAGTCTTCACGTTTTAATTTTAAAGACAAGAAATCATGGAAGTAATTCTTAAGAAAAATATCGATAAATTAGGTTACAAGGACGAAGTTGTAACTGTTAAGCCAGGATACGGACGTAACTTCCTGATCCCTCAGGGTTACGCTTCTTTGGCTACTCCTTCTGCGAAAAAAGCGCACGAGGATATGATGAAGCAACGTTCTCATAAAGAATCAAAAATCGTTGCTGAAGCAGAAGCAATTGCAGCTAAATTGGCTGATGTTACTGTTAAAATCAGCACGAAAGTTGGTGAGAACGGTAAGATCTTCGGATCAGTTAACACGGTTCAATTATCTGAAGCATTGAAAGCTGCAGGATTTGACATCGATCGTAAATCGTTGAAAATTAAAGACGAGCCAATCAAAGAAGTTGGAACGTTCGAAGCTGAAGCGAACTTACACAAAGGTGTTAAGCCGGTATTCAAATTTGAAGTTGTAGGAGAATAAGATTTTCCAAACTGCATATTGAAATCCCGTTGGTCATTGATCAGCGGGATTTTTTTATTTAACCACAAAGCACACGAAGATCACGAGGGATCGTGCAAATATATCATTAGCGGGATTTTATCTGAGCAGGCCTTCTTTCGTCAAATGATCAATGATTACCTCTTCCAATTCGGCTTCTAGCTGCTCGCTGTAGCCTTCTGATGAATAAATCAATGTTCCCTTACCATCCATCAAAAAAAGAGTTGGATAAGAAGATACTTTGAATACTTCACTCAGCTCGTTGGGGCTTACCGCCAAAGGATACGAAATCTGCTTCCTTTCAACAAATTCATAAAAGCGATCATCAACCGGGTCTACATTATTTATTCCGGCAACCAAAAGACCCTTCCCTTTTAAATCGTATTTTTTGCTGAGCCTGTTCAAAGCAGGAATGGCTTTTAAGCATGGAAAACAAGACTGGTAATAAAAATCAAACAGTATGAGTCCATACGAATGGTTTTCTGAGGATAGTGTTGTTTTTTTATTTGTCTCAAAATTCCAACGGGGAACCTTGGATCCTACGGCCAATTTTTGGACTGGACCAGGAGTATCCGGAACGAACTCATTTACATGAATTCCTTCCATTATATAAGAATCAGGAGTTTTAAAACGATAATCCGGTTGTGTGTTTAACGAATAGGAACTCAGGTTAAACTCGTCGTATTGTTCCAGGGTATCACCGGACAAATCTATTTTATAGTAAACCGTATAGCGAACCGGAATACAATCTTTTGTATTGATCCAAAAATCCAACTCTGAGCCCAGGATATCAATTGCTTCATTCGTGTCCTTTGGAGGAATGTACTTGTAATGAACGGTAGCATAAGAACCAATTTTCTCTTCACCGACAAGTAGTAATAAAGAAGTGTCTATTTCCGGCATTTCCGAATCCTCAAAATTGGTCAGCGGATTGAAAAAGTCATAATTATGCTTGAATGAGACCAACGCTGTCATTGCTTTTTTATACTGAAACAATTGCGCTTTCCTTTTCGAACCCGAAATGAAATAATCCCCGGAATAGGAATAAAAATCCTGCTCCTGACCGATCGTTCTTTCGACATCAAAACAAAATCCGAAGATCGAATCTGACGGCTCTTTTCTAAAAACACAGTTCAGTTTTTTAGAGACCGTATCTCGTCCCATCAAATACTTGCTCTTATAAGTCATTTCGTAAGATCCATTTTCAACTTCAGAGCATTTGACCACTGCATTGTTCCATAGTTTGAGATCAGAATCCTGTGCAAAAGATAAACAGGCATTGGTACAGAAGAATAGTGCAAATAAATTAATTCTCATTTCCGACAACATTGGTAAAACCCTCCTCATAAAATAAGGAGGGTTTTTACGTAATCTATTTTTTAACTGTTGTGACTTTCATTTGACAATCATTACATGAGCATGATGCCTTATTTGTGTTCAAATCATAAACTTCCCTGCAACCGCATGATCCTGTACAGTCATAGACTTTCACTTTATCAATAAGCCCATTTGCGTCACCGACTAGAACAACTGTCTCAATTTGTCCATTTCCTAAATCAAAGGAATACATCTCTACATATTCTTCAGAATCAGTTGTAAAATTATACTTCAAAAGAGTATACGTCTGTCCAGGATAGTTATCTGCCATATACGTTTGAAATAAATCCAAATAATAAACTTCAAATTGTGCCTCTATTAAATTTGTCACAGTTGTAACTCCATTCTTGGTACTTGTTACTTTCATGGTACATCCAGAACAGGAACAGGTCACATAATTATGTCCACTTCCTCCACCAAGTTGTCCCATGATTGAACATGTCCCGGATGAGCCGGAACAGTTTCCATTACACTCGATTTCAACAGAGTTTATCGATTGCTTTTCTTGAAAAACTTCATGCGTATTAGATTTCGAATTTTTGATATTTTCTTTTTGGCAAGAAAAAACAAATAGTACACTCACAGATAGGATCAAAAATGATTCAAAAACTATTTTTTTCATTTTGATTAATTTAGAGTCTCCCATTTAATTATCAGCTGGGATTTTGGCTGACTTAGACGAATAATGGCCATTTATAGTGAATAAGTATCCTATTAACTACAAAAAAATTGTTTTGTTACATCCTTAATAATTTTTAACATCTGCATAATAACTAAGCAAACAAGTATACAAAATTAATCCACATTACACAAATATGCGCAATGTTTTACACCTATTTTGACATCACTCTTCGCGACCTCCTTTTCTTTGCGGTTTGATAAAAACAACTTTCCTATTTTTTAACGCAAAGAAGCGAGGGACGCAAAGTTGAAAAATACGAGCGGTGAAATATTTCATCCATCAAACCATTCTTTTTGCATCTTTGCTATACAATTAATTGACTCAGTCATGGCAATAGCAGTAGGAGACAAATGTCCGGAATTCACATTAAAAGATCAGAACAACAAAGACTTCAATATTAACTCTGTTCTTGGAAAAAAAATCATTGTACTTTATTTCTATCCCAAGGACGGCACACCAGGCTGTACGGCTGAAGCCTGTTCTTTTCGCGACAGCTATGAAGATTTCAAAGACCTGGGGTGTGAGGTCATCGGGATTTCAAGTGACACTGCCGAGCGACACGCTAAATTTGCGGAGAAGAACCGCCTGAGCTTTACTTTACTTGCAGACACAAAGAAAACCGTTCGAAAGCTGTTTGATGTTCCTACGAACTTATTCGGGTTAATACCGGGAAGGGTTACCTACATTATTGACAAAAAAGGAATTGTACGGAACATTTATAATTCACTCACCAATGCTGCCGGACATATTGAAGAATCTATTAACGCCGTAAAAACCATTACCAATGAAGAAGCTTAATTTTTTGATCCTGTCTACCCTTAGTTTAGGTTTTCTGATCGGATCCTGTGCACGTGAAGACGAACAAAGCTGTAAAGAAGAGCAAACAGTCGTTGAACCAAAAAAGGGAAATGAATTCGACCAGGCTTTGGCAACCGAATTAGGAGCTGACGAATATGGCATGAAACATTACGTCATGGCCTTCCTGAAAAAAGGTCCGAACCAGGATCAAAGCGCCGAAGAAGTGAAGCGTTTGCAGCGTGCACACATGGATAATATCGGCAAACTGGCAGAACAACGGAAACTGGTTGTTGCCGGTCCGTTCATGGATGACACGGAACTTCGCGGAATCTATATTTTCGATGTGGAAACAGTTGAGGAAGCTGAAGCATTAACCAAAACCGACCCTGCGATCAAAGCCGGAAGACTGGTTATGGAATTGCATCCCTGGTACGGTTCTGCGGCATTGATCAAGTCAGCTGAAATTCACAAAACGGTTTCGAAGAAAGAGATTTAATTCTTTTTTGTTTCAGTCCCGTTGACAGAAGCAACTCCGTTCACTGCCGGATCTTTCCGAAGCGGATGAAATAATTCGTCTGCCTTATTGACCCGGTATGCGAAGATGTTTTCCAGCTGTCTGCGAATGAATAACCAATGAACAAATTTACCGATGAACCCGAAGGGCATTAAATAGCTGATGATATCCGTCATTTCAACACCGCCTTCCACTTCTTTGAAATGGTGTTCATGATGCCATAATTTATAGGGCCCCCGGCGCTGTTCATCCACAAAATAAACACCTTCCTCAATGGTTGTGATTTCACTGATCCAATTCAGGGGAATTCCCAAAATAGGCCGGATGGTGTACCGGATGATCAAACCCGAATACATTTTTTCCGGAACGGGAGAATGAACTCTGAAATCGATGTAATCCGGTGTAATTACATGCAGGTTGGCGGGTGCGGAAAAATATTTCCAGCAGGTCTGGAGGTCAGTCCTTATCAATTGTGTTCGTCTGAGCTGATACATACTATTGAATTAGTTCTGCTTATTCATTACCTAATGAATCCAACTAAATATAAGCAAAACCTTTTCGCTTTCTAAAACAAATTCACTCGTTTTAACAATTCGGAGCGGTGCGCATCACTTACCGGAATCTCTTTTCCATCAATGAGCACCAATGATTTGGGGTTGATCTGTGAAATTTGTCCGATGTTGACCATATAGGACCGGTGAACGCGCAAAAACTCTTTAACCGGTAATTTAGCTTCCACATGCTTTAAGCTGTAGCTGATAATGAATTTGGATTCTTTGGTATAAAGGATGGAATAATTATCACAAGCCTCCGCATGGGTAATATCCGAATAGGCCAATTTTACCAGTTTCTGTTTGTCCTTGATAAAAAAGTGAGTGTTTGCCAATACGGAATTGGTAAAATCAATTTGCGAATGAGTAGTCCGAACCTGGAATGCATGCCATGCAAGTTCAATCTGGGTGCTCAAATCCTCTTTTCTGAAAGGTTTCATGATAAACCCGGCCGGATTCGTCAGTTTCACACGTTCCAAGGTGTTGGAATCCGTATTGGAGGTAACAAACAGGAAAGGTTTATTGATTTGCTGATTGATGAGATGCGCCAGATCAATTCCATCCGGTCCGGTTCCCAGGTTGATGTCAAGAAGCAGTAAGTCGGGCTGACAATTCGCCAGCATTTTCTTTGCCTGATCAAAACTATCCGCAATTCCGACTACTTCAAAACCATCATCCAACAGACACTGTTCCAGGTAATCTGCAATGATCGGCTCATCCTCCACAATGAATATTTTCAATTTACTCATGGTATATTTTGTAATTCGAACTTATCAATTCCACTTTCAAACCGTTTCCGGAATTTGTTTCAACAAGCGTAGCATCCAGTTTACGGGACATTGACTGAATCAACTTCGTTCCAAAATTCGTTCCCGATGCTGTACTTTTCTTTCCTGTTCCATTGTCCGAAACACTTAAGACTAGCCGGTCACCCACTTCTTTCAAACTGATGTAAAGTTCGGGCTTTATTTGCTTATCAAAGGCATATTTACAGGAATTTGTAACCAATTCGGCTACAATCAACCCAAGCGGTAATGCCGTTTCGATATCCATGTTCAGTTCCTCATAATCCGAATGAAGTTCAATTGTATGTTCATGATTATTCGTAAAATGGCGAACCAGGTCCTGCACCAGTTCATCCAGGTAAGAACGGATATTCACCGCCCGAATATTGTCAGACTGATATAAGTTCTGATGGATCATGGAAATTGCATTGATCCGGTTCAAACTGTCTTCAATTAAGCGAACAGATTCCGGATCCTTCAACTCTCGGGACTGTAAATCCAGAATGGCGTAGATCATTTGCAGGTTATTCTTCACCCGGTGATGCACCTCGCCCATCATCAATTCCTTTTGCTCCAGGCTAGCTTGGGTGATCTGATATTTTTGCTCTAACAGGAGATTGATCCGCCTTTTATTTCGAAACAAAAAGAACAGCAGGACAGAAACCAGGAGAACAATAAAAATGATCACTACCAGGATCACCAATTGCCATTTATAATTTTCCTCCTGGGTCTTTTGTTTCAATTTCACCTCTTTCACTTCAAAACGGGCCTGCATTTCTGCCAGGGCATCGCTTTTTTCCCGGGTAAAAATGGAATCACTCAGGACGGTGTAATTATTCAAACTCTCGTAAGCCTTTTTAAAATCGCCCAATGCAAAATAGATCCTGGACAATGTTTCATGCGTAAACACTTCCCGTTCGGTTGCCCCGATTTCCTGTGCTACTTTTAAACTTTTAAGTGCATACTTTTCTGCTTTGCGAAATTCTTTCAGATCAATGTAACAATTCGCAAGGCCCCCATAGGCCGATGTCAGGTTAAAATAATTCCGATACTTTTCAAAATTTGCTATTGATCTCTCAAAATAGGTGATCGCTGTGGTAAATTCTTTTCTGTCATAATAAATCTTAGCAAGGGAATTGTAAGCTCCACCAAGTCCTTGCGGGTAAGCATTTTTATGATAAAGCTTAATTGCCTGCTTGAAGTTCTCCTCCGCTTTTTCCGGTTTATTTTGATAAGTAAATGTTATTCCCTGGTTCACCAGGACATCTGCAAGGTCAATCTCTAATCCGAGTTTCCTGCAAATTGGAATCGCTTTCCGGTAATAATAATCTGCGTTTTCATACTGGTATTGAGAGAAATAACAAACTCCGATCTGAGAATAACAATAGCTCAGGTTTTCCAGGTCATTTTCCAATTTAAACAAGCGGATTGCACGCTGAAAATACCCGATCGCGACTTTTGAGTTTCCCCGGATATCATTTGCTACAGCCAGGTTCAAAAACGCAAAGGCCTTACCTGGCCGGTAATCAATTTTTTCAGATAATTCAAGTGCCAGGGTGCTGAATTCGATGGACTTGCTTACATCACTCGAATACAATTCTTCGCTTTTGAAATTGAGCGAATCAATTTTCTCAGCATCCTTTTGGGCGAAAATACTGCTTGCCCGGAGAGCAAAAGTCAGGATGAGGAAAAAGCGAATCATATTCACATCAAAATTAACATCATTTACACAGAATTTCCCCCCGTACATCCTTTTTTTTTGAGTAAGCACCGCACGTTAACGAATTTCGCGGCACAATCTGTGTTATGAAGAACCAATTCACCATTCGCCTTATTTCCAAAGGTTGGCTGCAATTATTCGCATCGTACCACAACATGTATGAAAACAAATTAATCACCAAATCAAAACCTGTAATTCAATGTTTACAGAAACTATAGCGTTCAAACATTGGGTGTTCGAAGTACCAAGCAAATTAACCCGCAAAATCTACTCGAACACCCTGTGTGGATATTCCGAATTTCACGTCCAGGAATTCCGGTCCTACTTTAAATATTACGATGAAATCTTCACTACCGAGATCAAGAATCTCCTGAGTGATTTGGGAATCGATTACAAGAAGGATACCTTTCTAAAACTTATAAAGGATAAGAGCGGAAACCAATCGTTTGTGATCACGTTCCAATTTTTGGGAAGTATGGTAGTAAATTCTCCCGAGCGAATGCTGGAACCTTTTATTCTGAACGAACTGGAATACGAGCCGATCACCCGAAAAATGAGTATCGCTTTTTACCAGGTTGAAGAAACTCTCATCGGAAAGGATATCATTTATGCTGAGATCTTGTTTCGGGTGATGTAACACTTACAAATTAAGTCCGAAAGCTATTGAATAGGGAAATATTATGGACTGAATGTAATTGGAAGAGAAAAACGATCTCTAACCTCCTCGGTTTTCCACCAATTCAATCGGCAAACCATCCGGGTCTTCGAAAAAAGTAAAACGCTTCCCGGTAAATTCATCGATTCGGACTGGCTCACAAACCACTTGTTTTTTCGACAGTTCATTGATCGCTGCTTCGATATCCTCAACCGTAAAAGCCAAATGTCTTAGTCCGCTAGCTTCAGGTTTTGAAACTCTTCCGGGAGGATTTGGAAAGGAAAATAATTCGATGCAATAAACGCCGTTCAGGATCAGGTCCAATTTATACGAATTGCGTTCCGCGCGATAATTTTCCGCTAAGATTTCGAAGCCGAGAACCTCTGTATAAAACCGTTTGGACTTTTCATAATCCGAACAGATAATGGCAATATGATGGATTGATTTAAGCAAGTGCTAAATGTACTTTCCTTCAATCAAATAATTCTTCACATAATCATCAATTCCCTCTTCCAAAGTGTGGAATGGAACGTTATATCCCTGCCCGATCAGCTTTTGCATATTTGCTTCCGTGAAATACTGGTATTTGTCGCGAATATCTTCCGGTGTATCGATAAATGAGATTTGAGGTTCTTTTCCTAAAGCCTTAAAAGTATTTGTTGCCAAATCCAGGAATGTGCGTGCCTTTCCGGAACCCAAATTATAAATTCCCGATTTCGCAGTTCCTTTCATTAAAAATTCAATCACCGAAACCAAATCCTTTACATAAACGAAATCACGCATCTGACCACCGTCTGTATAGTTCGGATTGTGTGAACGGAACAACTTCATGGAGCCATGTTCCTTCACCTGGTTGAAGGTGTGGAAAATAACGGAAGCCATTCTTCCTTTGTGGTATTCATTCGGTCCGTAAACATTGAAAAACTTCAATCCGTACCAATGCGGCGGTGTTTGCTTTTGCTCCAGGGCCCACATATCAAAATACTGCTTGGACCAACCGTATGGATTCAATGGTTGTAAACGCGGCATGGTTTCCTCGTTGTCGTCATAACCCAATTCTCCCAGTCCGTATGTAGCTGCCGAACTTGCGTAAACCAATGGAATCTGATAATTCACACAGTGATTCCAAACCATTTTGGAATATTCCACATTCAATTCATCAAAGATGGCCTTGTCAAACTCGGTGGTATCTGTTCGCGCTCCGATATGCAGAACACAAGTCACCTCATCTCCGAATTCCTTCATCCACTGATCAAAATCGTTACGCTGTACCATCGCCACAAAGAGTTTTCCTTCCAGGTTGGCAGCTTTATCGGTTTGAGAAAAATCATCTACCAAAACCAGATTATTAATCCCTTTGTTATTTAAAGTTCCAACGATACAGCTTCCTATAAAACCAGCAGCTCCTGTAATGACGATCATATATGATGAATTTTAGACAAAAGTAAGAAGAAAAAGCGATAGTGCGCCGAGGCGGAAAGACTGGTGATTGTAACATACCTGCAGGTTTATGCGCGGATATATAATATAAACATTTTTTTTGACACCACCCTTCTAGGGTTATAAACCCTAGAACAATTTTCAGGTCCGTTTTTAAACAAAATATTTGTTGCTTTACCTTACAAACAATTCTTACCAGTTAGTTCCATTTTTCTTACCTTTGTATCCAATTTTTCAACGCTTGGAAACAGTATACATTACCCGAAGAGAACATTTCAATGCAGCGCACAAATTGTGGCGTGAAGAATGGTCTGATGAGAAAAACGAAGAAGTTTTCGGTAAATGCAGTAACAAAAACTGGCATGGACATAATTTCGAACTATTCGTAACTGTAAAAGGGGAACCAAATCCGGAAACAGGTTTCGTAATCAATTTAAAAGATTTAAGTGTCATTATCAAAGAACTGGTAATCGAACAACTGGACCATAAAAATCTGAACCTGGATGTTCCTTTTCTGAAAGGAATGCTGGCTTCAACAGAAAACCTGGCCATTGAGATCTGGAAAATCATCGATGCCCCGATCCGGGAGGCGGGCGGACAGCTCTGTAAAATCAAACTGGTAGAAACCGAAAACAATTACGTAGAATATTTTGGCGGGAAAGAACCGTTTTAATTTAATTCATTTCACACACATACACAAAGCTCATGAGCGAATTTCACTACAACGACGACACGACAGAAAACATTTCCAACATTTACAAATCCATTCTTTCCCAGATCGGTGAAAACCCGGAACGCGAAGGATTAGTCAAAACCCCGGAACGCGTTGCAAAAGCATTGCAATTTTTAACCCAAGGATATGATATCAAACCGGAAGATATCCTCAAAAGCGCTTTATTTAACGAAGAGTATTCTGAGATGGTGATCGTAAAAGATATCGAAGTATATTCCATGTGCGAACACCACATGCTTCCCTTTTTCGGGAAAGCCCATATTGCCTACATTCCGAACGGAACAATTGTGGGATTAAGCAAAATTCCCCGCGTAGTAGATGCTTTCAGTCGCAGGCTGCAGGTACAGGAGCGTTTGACAATTGAAATCCGCGATTGCATCCAGGAAACAATTAAACCAAAAGGTGTCGCCGTGGTTCTGGAATGCCAGCATATGTGCATGCAGATGCGTGGAGTTCAAAAACAAAATTCGGTAACCACATCCAGTGCATTTACGGGATTATTTTTAAGCAACGATTCTACCAGAAAAGAGTTTATTAATTTAGTACAAGCCAAATTACATTAAATAAAAACCAACCTTCCTAAACCACATGCTTAGAAACACTGCTGTTTTAATCCTTTCATTCGTCTCTCTTTTTCACAGTGAATTCCTTTTTGGAGAAGAGTTGAAATTTTCTCTTGAAAAAACAATTGTACAGGTAAATTCTATTAATTCTTATCAAACCGCCAATTATTTTGAAGGTTCAAATGAGACAAATAACGACCAGCGCTTTTATTTCTCGATCATCGAAACGGAAACACTTTTATCAAAGCAAGGATCATTTACAATTAACGGGAAAACAAAAAAAATCAATTTCGAATCCAATCTGAGTGTTTCTACAATTAATTGGGGCTCCGTATTCAATGGAATTCGGACATACAGTTTTACAATTCCCGCAAATTGTTTATTTAAGTTCGAATATCATACTTCTGCCAGTGAAACCATTTTTTTGACTGATATTTTTAAGGATGGGATAAATGATGCGCAAGATTTCTTTTACGATATTACACTTCCTGTAAACCTGGAAGCTTCATTCAGACATCGGACAGAGAAGAAATCCGGTCACTTTGTAATTTCCAGCCAGGATTTCCAGCCAAATGAAGAATGCCTCTACTTTTTAATCCACCCGAAAGGAATGGAACCGAACCAGTATTTCAATGATTGGTTCATCGGGAAAACAAAAGACCAGGAAACTTTGAATGTGGCTTTACTTCCTGAAGATCTGCGAAACCTGGCCAAAAAAGGAAAATCACTTGAACTTGCTCAGGCCTGTTATAAATATGTGCAGGATAACATCCTTTATCTGGACATCGAAAACGGATTGAATGCCCTTATCCCCAGACAAGCCAATAAGACATTGATAAACAAATACGGTGACTGCAAGGATATGTCGATGCTCCTTCACCAAATGCTGCAGTCATTCGGTTTTGAATCTTACCTGAGCATTTCAAAAACTTCAATTAAAAAGGACACTTATGATTTCCCCTCCATTGCAATGGCCAATCATATGATCGTATCGTTGATCTGGGAGAACAAAATTTACTATCTCGACGGTACGGAAAAACAATGTTTGTTTGGCGATCCAAGTATGCAGATTTTAGGAACAGAAGCGTTTCTCCTTCAGAAAAAGCAAGATCCGTATCAGAAAGTTCCTGAAAGCTTGCTCTTTCAACCCAAATTATCTTTTGATTACCAGTTTTACATGAACGAAAAAAGCCAGCCGGCGTATCGTCTGAAAATGGTTTTCCAGGAAAAATTTGCGCTTATCTTCCGTCACCTCCACAACTTCAATGGAATGGATGATAAAACGCAGAAAGTGGTTGATTATCTCATTCCTTATGACCATAAAATCGACAGTTCATTTATGAATGAACATCAAAAGACAATTTATGTTTCGTGTAATCTTCCTACGTCCTATTACAACCTCGTCAATAACCAGCAATACATTGACCTGAAATGCTTACCTGAGATGGGGAAACTAATGGAAGTCGTCTACAATAACGACAGTGCCCGATTTGCAGCGGATTTCAACTTCTCATTCGACCATCTGAAATTCAAGTCGGGTTTTGATACGAGCAAGAACATCGACTTCAAGACCAACAGCACCCAAAGCACCTTCGACATGCATCTTACGAAGGAAAATACCGGAAGCAAGGGAAATCTTGTCAACTATTGGAAAACCTATATTCTTAAACCAGCAATCTATCAACCATGAAACTCCTCCTTCTAATCACACTCCTTTTTTGTTCCGCAGGTAATTATACCTTTGCCGGAGACAAATACAATTGGCCCACATTCAGTGCTGTAACGATTCCCGATTCCGTTAAGAATGAAGAAGCCATTTACCTTGAAAACAGGCTAACAATCGACTTCATGCCTGATTACGAAATGAGTTACGTTAATTTCAAACGCATTAAAATTCTCTCCAAAAAAGGGGTTGAAAGCTACATCAACCATGACTTGTACCAGTTTAACGGCGGAATTATTAAACTCATGAAAGCCCGGATCATTAAAACCGACGGGACTATTATTGAACTGGGTTCGGAAAACATCAAAGAAACAGCAATCGATTCAAAATCCAAATACGAATCCTCCTATATCAAGCGCATTCAATTTATATTTCCAACCCTGGAAGTAAATGATGTCATTGATGTAGTCTACCAAATCGATTACAAATCATATGATTTATCCGATTGTCGTTACCTGGAAAGTGACCTGATCTCTTTAAACTCCAAACTTGCCCTGCGCAATTTCAGCAAGTATGATCTCACCGTTTTTCCTTCCAAGTCCCTTTCAAATTACAAATTGACACAAGAAGGCGGATCCCCGGTCTTTTCCTGGGAAGTTAAAAGTGTTCCGAAAATCGCCGAGAGTACATTCCAGGCCTATCCGGAAAATGCACAAAAGGTTGTTTACAATTTATGGATGCCGGGAGAACGACTGGATTATGAAGTGATTTACTCCGGAGATTATGACCGTTATCACGTAAGAAACGGGTTCAAATCGTTTTCAGAAGAGTTATCCGCAGCAGGTATTACCAAAACGGATCTGAGCCTGCTTGAAAACATCAACCGGATAACGCAATATTTCGAGAAAGAAACCACCTGGAATACCGATGCAAACATACCAGCCTCGGTAAAACCTTCCGATTTCTATTATCGCCACCTGATCGACTACACCAACTATTTCCGGCTAATTCAACTTTACCTGGAAGAAAACAAAACTCCTTATCATGTGGGATTTACGAATGATATTTCCGATGGTGTTTTTGAGCATGGATACGTCGCTCTTCACCAACTGGAATACCGCTTCCTGCTAATTGAAATAGCACCCGGGAATGAACATTTTCAATTTGCTCCCGCCGGAAAAAACGCTTTCTACTATATGGATGAGGTTCCGGCGTGGTGTGAAGGAAATCAAGCAATTATTTTCACAGGTGACCGGGATAAACTGGCATTGAGTAAAGCCGTCATTCCGCAAAGCGACTGGACCAATAACAAGCACACAGCCAATATCATCATCAAAACATCCAAACTTAACGAACAAAAACACTTGTTAAACAGACGTGATTCATTCAGCGGTTTATACTCAATTCTGTTCCGTAACCCGAAAGATGCCCGTACTTTCAAACGTTTGAACGTTTCGGATACGATCGTCAAACCGGCAGAAGTCAAAGATATTTACCCTTATACTTTAAGTATTAAACAAGACGACACACTTGAAAATTTATTTTCGGAATTTGACACCAAACTCTATGCATTCAACGCAAAAGAACTTATTCCGAATTACGTTTATTTTGAAGATGAAACAAAGGAAAAACCAGGCACTTACAGTATTCTCCCATATTCGAAACATCAAAAGTATGCAATCTACATCGAAGCACAAGACAGCATCAAACTGGCAGACAATATCACGTCCATTTCAAAGGAAAACAGTGTGGGAATTGTTAAATGTGACATCATTCAAACCAACCCTAAAACAATTAAGATCAATTACGAGATCAAATTAACCAAGCGCTTGCTTGCCACGCCTTCTGAAAACCAGGAATATTCAGATTTACTGAAAGAATGGGCAAATATTGTCATTAAAAAGTGGATTATTCGGGAAGAATAACTGCCATTTTAAGTAAATTTAAAACCAAATATCAATTATATGAATCAAATAATCGACGATTACAGCTTCGATACAGCTGAAAAACAGGCAGCAGCAAGACAGTTCTTTGGAAAAGTCTACGGATTTATGTTCTTCGCATTGATCGTTTCCGGTGCAATTGCCTACCAATACGGAACAGAAGCATTCTTCCTGAAATATTTTTCCAATGCTACTCCAAAAGGCCCACAGCCGAATATTCTTTTTTATGTGGTTGTATTTGCACCAATTGGTGTCGGTTTATTATTCCAAACAATGATTAACCGTCTTTCGTTCCCTTTGTTGTTCGGATTATTTTCGATCTATAGTATTTTGATCGGATTCGCCCTTTCAACCATATTTTTACAGTATTCCTTGGGCTCTATTGCCTCTACTTTCGGAATTACTGCCGGCACTTTTGCGGTAATGGCTATTATGGGATACGTAACCAAAGTGGATTTAACAAAAATGGGATCCATTTTGTACATGGCATTTATCGGAATTTTCATTGCTTCCATTGTTAATTTCTTCCTGAAAAGCGAAGCTTTTGATTATTTGATTTCCATTTTGGGAGTAATCGTTTTTACAGGTTTAACTGCTTACCACATGCAACGCTTGAAACAATTTGCCCACGATTCGGAATTGTCTGCAGATCAGAAAAACAAACTGGCACTTTTGGGTGGATTTACCTTGTATGTTTTATTCGTAAACCTATTCCTTTCCTTACTTCGTTTATTCGGAAGCAGAGATTAGTCAAGACATAACATTCTTTAAGTTAAAACCTGCTAAAATTCAAGTATAGCAGGTTTTTTTGTCTTTATTTTTGTAGTAAAATAATTTGAATCGATGATACCTTTTGGCCCAGCCATGCTCATTGGGTTAGTCTTCATGGGAATTGGACTAATTGTGAGCTGGCGTTTAAAGAGCAAATTCCAGGAATTCAGCAAAATTCCTTCTCAAAGTCGTTTAAGTGGTCGGGAAGTTGCCGAGCGCATGCTTCGTGACTATGGCATTTACGATGTCAGAGTAACCTGCATTCCCGGACAATTAACAGACCATTACAATCCTGCCGATAAAACGGTAAACCTTTCTGAAGAAGTATATCACGGAACCAACGCAGCTTCCACAGCAATTGCGGCACATGAATGCGGTCACGCAGTGCAACATGCAAAGGCCTATGCCCCGCTTCAATGGCGCTCCAAATTAGTGCCGCTGCAGCATGCCTCCGGATTATTCTTAAATATTCTGATGATGCTGACCTTTATCGGGGGTGCAATACTGTTTGAATCTTTCCCTATCAAATGGGTTCTTTGGGCAATCGTTATAGCTTACGGGATAATTGCCTTGTTTAGTCTCGTTACTCTTCCGGTGGAATTCGATGCCTCAAGAAGAGCTCTTGCCTGGATCGAGCATTCCGGAACAGCAACAAAAACAGAATACGAACGTTCTAAAAAAGCACTGAACCTGGCTGCATCAACCTATGTGGTTGCCGCACTGGGGGCCATTGTAACTATGTTTTACTATATTTTGCGTTTAATTGGAGTAAACGATGATTAATTTGTTTCTCGTTTCAAACAAAATCTTAAATTTGAAAAAAATTTGAAGTTATGTCAGAACACCATTCAGAACACCACGATAAGAATGACACTTTCTTTGAAAGTTCTACAGTAGGAATTGGGTTTGTGTACACGATCATCTTATTGGCAATCATAGGATCGATTTACGCATTCGGATAGTATAAGGAGGCATCCATCGTGGACCTCCTTTTTTTTATTTCACTGAATATAAGCTTATGCCATTCAATTCAATTTTTGCATGGGTTATAAAGAAGCGTTTGCATCAGATCGAGCTTTTCCGGAAATACCCGGAAGATGTTCAAAATGAGCTATTCGAAAAATTAATTGAACACGGTAATCAAACCGTATACGGCAAGCAGCACCACTTTCACCAGATTTCCACATACCAGGATTTTAAAGAATTGGTTCCCCTGAACAATTACGAAACCATGAAACCATGGATTGAAAGATTGATGGAGGGCGAACAGTATTTGCTTTGGTCGCAGGAAACCAAATGGTTTGCAAAAAGTTCAGGCACAACTTCCGAAAGAAGCAAATTTATTCCCGTTACAAGAGAATCACTCGAAGACTGTCATTACAAGGGCGGAAAAGATTTACTTGCGCTTTATTACGAGAACTTCCCAAACAGGAAACTCTATAACGGAAAGCACCTTGTTATTGGCGGAAGCGCCCAGGTCTTACCGGTTGCAGATGATGCATACCAGGGAGATTTGTCTGCCATTATTTTGAAGAACTTACCGTGGTGGGCCGAAATCAGGAGAACTCCTTCCAAGGAAATTGCATTGATGACCGAATGGGAGGAGAAAATTGAGCGAATGGCAAGAAGTACCATTGAAGAAGACGTGTATATCATTGCCGGTGTTCCCAGCTGGACTTTAGTACTGGCCCGAAAAATATTGGAAATTACAGGAAAATCCAATTTACGGGAAGTATGGCCAAACCTGGAGCTCTTTATGCACGGAGGGGTGAGCTTTGAGCCTTATCGGGAAGCATTCAAAGAGTTAATCCCGTTTGACGATATGCATTATGTAGAAACCTACAACGCTTCGGAAGGATTTTTCGGAATCCAGGACGTGGATGGCTCCAATGAACTTTTATTGATGCTGGATTACGGGATCTTTTATGAATTCATCCCCATGCACTCTTTTGAAGACACCGATTCCAAAGTCATTTATAAACTGGATGAGGTTCAGCTTGATGAAGAGTATGCACTTGTGATCACAACCAACGGAGGACTTTGGAGATACATCATCGGTGATACGATCCGTTTTACATCCAAAACTCCTTATCGATTTAAATTATCCGGAAGGACCAAGCACTTCATTAATTCCGTAGGGGAAGAAGTAATTGTCAATAATACCGATTTTGCCATTGCCGAAGCTTCCTCCAGGACCAATGCGATTATCCGCGATTATACCGTAGCACCCATTTACATGGACGGAAAAGTTCAGGGGAAACACGAATGGCTGATCGAATTCGAGCGAGAACCGAATGATGTGAAACGCTTTATGTTCCTCCTGGATGAATCCCTGCGCTCCGTCAATTCCGATTACGATGCCAAGCGAACCAAAAACATGGCACTGGGCAAACCCCTGCTGCATGTTTTAAAACAGGGAAGTTTTGAGGCCTGGTTACAAAAAAAGGGTAAATTAGGTGGACAACATAAAGTGCCCCGCTTAATGAACTCGCGTGAAATCGTGGAACAGATCTTGCAGGAAACGGATTACGAAACCTATGAATATGTATAGACATCTCTTTTCATTCATCCTGCTGATTCTTCCAAATTTGGGTTACAGTCAGCAAACATGGAAAGAACTCTGGCATATTGATCTCGATTCTACCGCTATCTGGGACATCGATCCGATTCACCAAAGCATCATTTACCAAAACCAGAACATTCAAAAACGCGACGCAAAAGGGCAGATCATGCTCCAGGAAAGCATCAAATCCCTGGGAAATATCCAGAAGATAGATGCACAAAACCCATTAAAAATTGCCCTATTTTCCGAAGACCAGCAAAGTATTTGCTTTTTGGACAATGCATTAGCTCTGCAAGGGGAATGTATTAATTTAAGTGAATTGAATATCAGTTTGGCGGCAAGTATGAGTGCTTCTATCCAAACCGACCGCATTTGGGTGTATGATGAACCGAATTCAAGAATAGAATTGATCACTCTTCGGAACGGGCAGGACCAGCAGGTTCAAAATGTAAAAGGCTTGTTGAATATGAAGTCCATTGTGAATATGCAGGAAATCGACAACCGCCTGTTCCTGTTCGATGAGGAAAACCAGGTTGCCTGGTTTGATCAGTTCGGCAATTTTATAGATGTTGCAACACTTACGCCGAATAAACCGATCTACCCCATCCAGGATTATTTCTTAATTGCCGAAGGCAAAAACATACAGACTGTTGATTTGAATTCACAATTCGTTTCTTTTTTCTTTGCGGGAGATGCACTACTTGACTCAAAAGTGCTGAAAATGGAGGTTTCGGGCGACCGTCTGTACATTCAAACCGAAAAACACCTTTACTGTTATATTCTGCAAACGAATTAATCCGGTGGCTCGACTCAGCTCCATCGGCCACCAAAGGCTTGTCAAGGGCGAAGCAGCCGCCTTAGTTAGATCAGATTCACCCTTCAATTAATTATACTCCCACCAAAAGGAAACTGAACCCAGCCGAAGTTTCAATTCTGCGAGAAATCCACTTAAATCTGCCATCTATCATTTCAATTCGGGTAATTACACAGCAGTAATTATTTTTTGCATAAAGGGCGGTTTATGTAGGCAGATTTTGTAATTTAGTCAGCCCGAAAAACTCGTAAATTATGCATATTGCAGTAGCTGGAAATATAGGTTCCGGAAAGACAACCCTGACACAAATGTTAGCAAAACATTATAACTGGGAAACTCATTTTGAGGATGTTGAAATGAATCCATACCTAAATGATTTCTATGAGGATATGCAGCGTTGGTCTTTCAATTTGCAGATTTACTATTTGAACTCCCGCTTTACACAAATCCAGGAGATCAAGAACAGCACAACTCACGTGATCCAGGATAGAACGATTTATGAAGATGCCTTCATTTTTGCCCCGAATCTTCATTCTATGGGTTTAATGACAACGCGTGATTTTGAAAACTACTTTTCCTTGTTCAACTTAATGGATTCCTTTGTTTCGGCACCTGATCTGTTGATTTACCTCAGAGCATCTGTTCCGACCTTAGTAAATCAAATCCAGCAGCGCGGAAGAGAATACGAAGAAAGTATCCGTTTGGATTATCTGAAACGCTTAAACGAGCGTTACGAAGCATGGATTTCAACGTACGACAATGGCAAATTACTGATCATTGATGTAGATAACAACCGTTTTCCTGAAAACCAGGAAGATTTAGGGAAAATCATTCAATCAATTGATGCTGAAATAAACGGCCTATTCTAAGAATAAGTCGTCTGTCCCTTCCAATTCTGAGAAATCTTTCAAAAGCATAGCCAAATCGGTTAAGATTGCGTCCTTTTGGTCGTTTCGGTGTTCCGTCTGCCCGAAATATTCCGTTAGCAGAAGCTGTGATTCCAGGATTGCAGATTCAGGTGCGACCGTTTCAAAATTCTCTATTAAGGTAATTGCTTCAAGGGCATCCAAAAAGTCGCCCTCTATTCCAAACAAAACGAAGTCTGCCAAATAATCTGAAAAATCCAGTTTGGAATTCCAGAAAGTGCTGATCAGTTTTCTGCGAAGGTGTGAGTTTACTGGGTTTTTGAACGCTTCCATCAGCGGCTCAATGGATGAAGTATCCTTCAAACTTTGAAGTAAGTCGATAAGCAGTGCTTCATTTTCGGACGACAGTCCGGATCTCCAAACTTCTATAAGCGGTTCGATAACTGAAGCATGACCGTGAACTGAAAATGCCTTGATCGCACCTGCCACCTTTATTTCATCCTTACTTTGTAAATCACTTAACAGTTTACTGATCTTTAACTTGTCCTGTTTATTTAAATTGCTTTTCGACACCTGATTATTTTTTTTACAAAAGTACGAAATACCACTATCTTTGGTCCATTATGAATTGGAAGTTTTATGTCCTTTTTTCAGGACTCTTTACCGTACTTCATTCCTGTGTCTTGGATGAGGCAAAACCAAGTGTCCACGAAAAAATTGTGGTCTACACCGATTTCTATTGCCCGGCGGACAGTTTAATCATCCGGGAATTCGAGCAATCCAAAAACGTTTCCGTTCAGATGATTTATCAAACCCAGGATGAAATCGCACAATCGATCCGGAAAAATAAATTCAATACCGGGATAGATGTACTACTCTTATCATCCGACAGTTTGAGAGAAAACCTGTACAACAAAAGCCTATTCAGTCAATTACGGGGAAGAAGCTTTTTCAGGAACATCGATCGCCAGTTTAATAACAATCACGGATATTGGGTTCCCATATGTCACAACCCGCTTATTTTGGTCACGGAAAAAGATTCCAGTGCGAATTGCAGTCCAATGAATTGGAACAAGTTTAACAAAGACAGTATTCATCCCAAAATTGCCATCGAATCGAATGCGAGTTCTTATTTGATGAAACTGAAAAAAACAAGCAAATTTTCATCCATCGTACAAAACACTGTTCCGAACAACCAGAAATATACTATCTACACCTTAAGCCAGATAGTAGAACTCTCTAATCGGGATATTCATTACGAAAAATCAAAGTGCTTTTATTACCTGGTTGAAAAACAGCGATTCATGACCAATTTCACCAGTGTTAGCTTATATAAATACAGCAGGAACAAAGTAGCCTCACAGCAATTCATCGAGTTTTATGCCCGTTTCCAGCATCAAATAGCTTCAAACAGAAATCAGCTCTCAACTTTTAAAACGATTCAACCTAATTTTTTGATCCGAAGCCTTGAAATTCAATAATTTCCTTTAGTAACTAAAAATTAATTTGTTAAAATTTCAGTAGCATTTCAAATTTAGTTTATTTTTAGGCAACACTTCATCGCTACTATTATGAATTCTACCGTTCTTATCAATGCGGATCGAATACTACTAAACCCGGATAACCGTAAACAAACCTTTGGATTACTTGTCATCTCCTACTTGTTTATGAGCTCCTTATTCGTGGGTCTTTCGATTCAAATGACCAATCATTTTCTCATCCCACTGGCAACTACTGTTTGTCTTGCAATTATCTTTTCTTTACTGGTGAGAATTATCCGGGCTACTTTGGCTACCGGGTATATCAAAAATGATGTGCTTATCATCAAATTATTGTCGGAACGTTCTTTTGTGCTGGAATTTATCTGTATCAAAAAAGCCCGTTCAATATCGATGCTGGGCTTATCCATTACTTTTCTGAAGTTCAAATTTGACGGAGTGCGGTACCACACTATTCTATGCGGTAAACCAACGCAGGGCGGAACAATTGAAACGATCCTGCAGGAACGTAAGAATGCGTATAAACAGCATTTTAAAAAAGGCAAGCCATAAGCCGGGTTCTGTACATCCCGATCCGCCGTGGCGGATCAGAACTGACTGTCATTTATCTAGTACGGACGTCACCGTCCGTATCTATCGATCTACCCTCCAAGCACCCTGACAGAATCGTCAGGGAGAGAACGAGCAGCCCTACTCGCTTGGTTTACATGATCTTTCAGCCCGTGAGGTTTACCTAGCTTCCGAATGTCACCACCGGAACGGTGAGCTCTTACCTCCCCTTTTCACCCTTACCCCGATAAAGCCAAAAGACATTATCGTGGCGGTTTATTTTCTGCTGCACTTTCTGTACCCACCATCCGCCGAAACGGACAATGAATCCTTCCTGTTAGGAAGCACGGTTACTCTATGCTGCCCGGACTTTCCTCGTTCCGCCGAGGCGGACCGCGACAGTCGGCTTGCTTACTGTAAAGTTACGCTTATTTAATGAATTTTACTGCTGTGTATTCATTTGAGAACAAAACCACCAAGGAATAAGCTCCCGAAGCTAATTCGGAAACATCCACTACCTGGTCTTTGGAAGATACTGAAATACGGCTCAGGATTCTTCCTGAATTATCCACAATAAAGAAGGCCGAAGCTAATTCGGGAGTTGAAACATGAAGCTCATTGATAACAGGATTCGGATAAAAGGAAACATTCATTTCACTTTCAACCAGGCCAAGTCCGTTGAAATTATCACGGTATTCAATCGCTGTAACTGTTTCGTTTCCTCCAATTTCATTGGTACGGATCTTCATCACGGCTTCTTTATCGGAAGTTGATCTCCATTCGTATTCATGCGTCAGCGGGACCGGAATCGGAAGCCACATACCAAAGCCCTGAACCGAAAAGTAGATCGAATCAAATTCATCGATTACGTGATGAATTCTCAATGCATCAAACTGGCCGAATGGTGTTTTTACAGTTCCCCAGCCATCTACATTCGTAATCCGGTGACGGTGCTGTCTCCACTTGGCGTCGTAAATCGGGTTTAAATCCAGGTTGGTATATCCACGTGATTCATAATTATTCCCGTAAGTCATTGGAAGTGCATACCGCGTTTCGATCGTATCCGAGCGGAAACCAAGGCCTTGCCCGTTACTGACCAATTCATACCCGATAGAGGTAATTGCATTAGCCGCATTCTTTGTGAACTGGTTCAGTTCATCGATCTGAATGGGTAAAAAAGCAGATGCCTGATCCAGCGGAAGATCGGTTGTCTCATTAAAATAACTTGCTTTATAAGGTACGGGAGCAAAACTTCCGAACATCAATACCGATAAGCCGGACAATTGACTTGTGGGACGCGTAACCAAACCTCTTTGATCCTGTGGAATCATGTCTGAAAAATCCCAGGTATAATTGGCACCTGTCGTAGCAAAATCAATTGTCGGATCAGTCAATGTACTAAAAATATAGGATTCAGCCGGACCTGCAAAGTGCTGATCTGTTAATGTAATCTGTCCGAAAGAAATAGAGCTTAACGCAAGCAGAGGAAGTAGCAAATGTTTCATTACAAAGTAGTTTCAACAAATATATGAATACTTCCCGAACTTACTTAGAGATTGTTGTTCTTAAGACAATTTGTCCGTTCACCGGCAATCCTGCAGATTTTCCAAGGTAATAATCCGTATGGAAAGGTCTCAGGATATCAGCATTAAACTTAGCTCCGACAGCAAAGCGGGAAGAGAAATTATAATAGTACTGGAACCCGAATTCCATAGTCAATGAGTTGGAATGCTCTACTTTACCTGTAAATGAATTTTCACGCTGAAGAACCTGGTTCTCCGTAATCCTTTCCTTTCCGTGAATAAAGAGCTGAACTCCCGGAGTTACTGCAAAAGCAAACTCCGAACGTCTGAAAACATAACCGAATTTCAGCGGTATTTCCAATGAATAAAGCTGTTTTACGGAAACTGTTCTGACAATATTCTGAGAGAAATTGGTTTCCCGGTATTCCAATCCCCCGAATCCTTCAAGGCGTGCCTGCAAACCAAAACTTACAAAGGCATTATCGATCCTTTTTGTATAACCGCCACCCAACACAGCACCACCGACTGCATTTCTTTTCTGACCGGGTGATAAATAAGGAGACTGGCCAATTGTCGGACCTAACTCCAAATACCACTGATTCGATTCATTCGAGGTTTTCTTAGGTAATGCGGCAATTTCTTCGTGAATGATGCGTTCGTTTCGAGGTTCCAGGCGAATGGAGTCCAAATCAGCACTCAATGATCCCTGAACTGACGGAGCATCCAGGATTTGCGGTTCATCCATAACAGAAAGAATCTTAGCAGGTTCTGTGTCCTTCTTAAAATCAGATCTGGCATTATTGGAGTGATTACTTCTTTCCGCATGGAAATAGGTTTTCACGCTTTTATGAGATGTTTTAGCAGAACTAGATTGCAGATCAGCAGCAATGACGGTTTGAGTTTTGAGTGTACGAACTTCCTCATGTTGTCTTTCATTCTGGTTCAGCGTGAATTTGACATCCGGGTTTGAACCAGTTTCATGCTGTTTCTCATTTTCTCCAAGAATGTCAACCTGTGGCGTTTTGGAAGGGTAGAATAAAATAATGGAAAACACAATAGCAGTAGCTGCAACCGGAATCCAATAAAATCCTCGTTTCTTTTTTTTCTCAGCAGGAAGCATTGCTTCCATTTCAGACCAGAATTCAGGGACAAAAAGAGACTCTTGTCCTTCAGAGGCATGTGCATCTCTGAACAACTGATCTAGCTCTTCGTCGCTAATATGTCGGTCCGAATATCTCATATTACAAAGCGTTTTTCATATCTGTTTTCCATCAATTCGAGTCTTTCTCGCAGCAATTTCCGTGCAGTTGAAAGATGCCATTTTGATGTTCCCTCCGAAATCTCGAGTAAATCTCCGATTTCTTTGTGGTTATATCCGTCAATCACATACAATGTAAAAACATGTGCAGAAATTGGCGGAATGGTTTTAAGCAGGTCTAAAATTTCCTGGTAATTCAATTCCAGCGCACCTAAATTCTCAACTTTCTCTGCCGAATTGGCCAGTTCTGCTTCTGTTTCCCTGGCTATTATTACCTGGTTGTGGTTTTTATTTTTCCGGTATTCATCGATTAAGGTGTTTACAATGATCCGTTTTGCCCAGGCAGCAAAGTTCAATTCGTCCAAATCAACATTCTGCAATCCGTTCACAATCTTCAAAAACCCATTATTCAATGCATGTCTGGCATCCTCGTGATTTGCATAGTAGCGCATGCACAGGCGGATAAACTGCCTGTAGCAATACTCATAGAGTACTTTTTGAGCACGTCTATCATTCTCAGCGGACCCCAACAATATCTGTTTGGTTACTTGCATTTACTTGGGTTCAAAATTGTTCATTAACAAGTCAAAATGTTTGAAGTTGAATCTTGCTTTTTACACATAACGTCATATCTTTACGATTGGTTGGAAATTACGTAAAAATGTTAACACTGAACCTTATTCGGCATGCGAAAACGCAGCAGATATCACCTACAGGGAATGATTATGATCGTGAGCTGCTTGCCAAAGGTATCTCTCAGGCAAACGTACTTGGCAACTATTTACAAACACATCACATTTCCCTGGGGAAAGTTGTTTGTTCCAGTGCTGTAAGAACTCAGCAAACCAAATCGATCATTTGCCAGCATCTTACCGAACGGTGCAATTCCGAACTCACAAAAGAACTCTACGATGCTTCGCACTATGAAATGATCCGGGTTATTACGGATCACGGAAAGAATGAACCGATTGTAACTCTTGTCGGACATAACGAAGGAATCTCACAACTTGCCAGTTATCTTTCCGGAGAAATTATTCCGCTCCGCACTTCAGAAATGGTGTCATTGGCCATTCCTTTTGAATCGTGGGATTATTTAAGCGAAGGAATAGCAGCTGTTATTTTTCAGTATCGTCCTGAGGTTTTTCTTCCTCATCCTGTGGTTTCTTAGCTGGGTTTATGTGATATATAATCTGAACTGGCGGATGTGAACCCTGCTGGTTTTCCTGCTCCCTGTACAATTGTTCCAAATACTGCCTGTGTGCAATTTCTTCCTGGTT
Organism: Fluviicola sp.; assembly: GCF_029266855.1. Lineage (GTDB taxonomy): Bacteria > Bacteroidota > Bacteroidia > Flavobacteriales_D > Crocinitomicaceae > Fluviicola. The sequence continues at coordinate 83,021 of NZ_JAQSWB010000003.1, read as the reverse complement.
CCTTCTCCACATTCCTTCCAAATCGGGAGGTTCAATACCCAGTTCTTTTTCAACTTCGTACTGATATTTCGGACTTACGGGTCCATGCTTTCTAAATGCAATTGCCAAACCGACTCCTACGATAAATCCACCGAAATGTCCTTCCCAGGAAATGGACGGCTCAGTCGGGAAAATACCCCAGATCATACTTCCGTAAACAAAGATGATTGCCAGTGAAATTCCCTGCAGGGCTCTGACTCTTCTAAAGAATCCGGAAATAAACAAAAAGCCGAAGAGCGCATATATAACCCCGCTCATCCCGATATGATAGGCACCATTATCCTGTGCAACCCACCAAACGATCAAACCAGTACCGAACCAGGAGATCAGGAACACCTTAAGTGCAACTTCCCGGTAATAATAAATGACGGCAGCAAGCAGCAAATAAGTCGGAAGTGAATTATTCAAAATATGTTTCACACTATAGGGATCATGCAATAATGGCATGAAAAACAGTCCTTTCCAACTGCTCCAATGCCTCGGACGAATCCCCCATTGGATAAAATCACTCGCTCCGGAAGTCTTTTCCAGAAGCCATATTGCCCAGCAAACAAGCAATAAAAGCAAGGGGTATATGAGCGCTTCCGCGGACCTTCCCGAAAATTGTTTCATTTGATTCACACCCACTTCCCTCAACAACTAGTCCGAATAATTTATCCTGTCAAATTGACAGAACAAACCGGGATTAATTTTTATCTTAGAGAATATGAACAAACAAATTTCGATTTCACTTCCATTATGCCTGGGCAAACTCTTATTGATATGCCTGTTTCCTCTCACATCACACGCACAAGACAATCATTACTGGAATGACCAATTCGGAATAAAAGCAACTGCTTTAGGCGGAGCAGCTGTTGGCGGTTTAGATGATTACTCAATGGTCTATTACAATGCTGCTGCCATGGCACTGGTAGGAAAAAGAGCGCTTTCCTTTTCCGTAAATGCCTACCAGATCAGAAAATTCAAGCAGCAAAACGCTCTTGGCCCGGAACAGGATCTTCATAGTACGGAGTTTTCAGTGGTTCCTAATATGATAGCGGGGATTATGATCCCGAAAAAATTCCCGAAATGGCATGTCGGGTATATGCTCTTATCCAAAAATGTTCACAACAGCAAATTGAATTCATTTCATTCGGCACAATACGATGCAATTGATCTTCCCGGCCAGGAAGATTTTGTTTCCACTTATGCCCAGGAAATCCGCAATATCGAATATTCCGTGGGATTTGGAATTTCCTATGATGCAACTCCCCACTTATCTTTCGGGTTAACACACATGGGAATATTTAAGAGTGTCAAGTATTACAATGATTACTCTGTTACGGTACTTCCCCAGGACACTTCTTCTTCCCAGGACACCCGGTTTTCATCCAATATTTCATTTAATTACTGGGATGTAAAGGCCATGTTTAAACCTTCCGTCTTACTTCATTACCCGAAGTTCCGGCTGGGTTTTGCAGCAACGCTTCCAACATTTAACATCGTGGGAAGAGGTACTTTTTTCAGGGAATTCTCTACGGTAAACCTGGATGGAGAGGGCCTTCTTCCTTTTGATATTTCAATTGCATCAAAATCAACACGAACAAAGGTCAGACATAAAAATCCGGCTTCATTCAGTTTAGGGGTCAGCGCACAAATAAGTGAAAACGTGTGGCTGCATGCTTCGGCTGAAACCTTTCTCAAACAAAATTATTACCTGATTCACGATGACCCGACGGAAGCTCAGCATTACCCGGAGTTTATTACTGATTCCGTGATCGTCGCATTATTTGGCGGCCAAAAATTCCTTTCTTACGGCGAAGCATCAAGACCTGTCACGAATATCGGAATCGGAGTCGAAATCCAGGTTTCCAAAAAAGCAGGGATTCAATTCGGCGCTCATACGGATTTTAACTACAACCGATACCCGGTTTTCACATTTACGAGGCAAAACATTCAATCCTCTCAATACAACCGAATGGTATTCGCTTTGGGCGGGAACCTGGACCTGAAAGGTGGAAAACGCGCTTCCATAGTCATGGAATTTGGTTTTGCGCTCCCGAAAACAACCAATTACACAGTTGATTTCACGACTCCGAATGCAGCCCGAAACGGACTAACGGGTGATCACGGGCCAGGAGTGAAAACAGAGGCTTACTCCTATCGTTTGATGATCGAACTGACTTTAGGGAAACTATTGGAAGAAGACAACTGATTGAGAATTCCGAATTGACTGTTCCCGGATTCATTGCATTCACACTTTTGAGAATCAGAAGAATGAAGGTTTAAGGATATTAGAAATTCGGCTTATTCACCGAAAGCTTAAAAATATAATGAAGGATCCGCTTGCCAGCCAAAGCCAGAATGTACGGTCTACAAAAGCCATTATTCTCAGTTTGTGCTCTTTCATGATTTCTGCTCGTGTTTTATTTCCACAAAGCTAATTCATGTCTTTTTCCAAGGGATTAAGCACCCGTGAATCATTTATTAAATCCACACAAGCTAAAATGCAGTCCGGATACTTTCTCTTGGTTTTTTATTCGTACAGTTCCTCACTTTGATTTACCAGCTCCATTGTTTCTGCTGAAAAACCACCTTCAAGGGTATCAAAATCACCTTCGATCATTGTTTCCTTCCCTGTTTTCAAGTGAATGATACGGATTCCGATTTCATTTTCATTGCCCACAGCTTCGGCAATATATGTTTTATAAATAAGGTACCGGTATCCCTTGTTTATAAAGGATAAATAATCCAGCGACATTCCCAGGTTCTCTAATCCGCCCGGACGGAAGTAAGCCGAGTAATCAAACTTCTTAAAACTCGAAGAATCCGGTTTTACCGGATACTGCAATTCAACTTTGGGCTTGCTTCCAAAGCGGTAAACAAGGTATTTATTGTCCCTATCCCTGCAAATAAACAACTGCTTATTCTTTTTGGTTTTAAAACTCAATACCAGCACTTCATTGGGCAGGATAAAAGGACTTGCCTCCTGGACTCGAGCGGAAGATTCAATTGAATCCTCTGTTCTGATCTCATCGACCGTTTCGAATGACACCGTTTCAACTGCATCTGTTTCCGGGGAACTGCAGGCGACCATTGCAAATAACAAACATGTGCTCCAAGCTTTCATAATAGAAAATTAATCCTGGTTGAACTTAAGGACAATTGAGCAGCCTATCAAAACGGTTCAGTAAAAATCAAGTCGCCATCCTCTCTGCCGGAGTCTGATACTCGTCAGCCCCGATAGCTATCGGGACATCAGACCTCGTTCCTCCTTCAAAGGAGGAGGCCAGATAAACAACTATTTCTCTTTCCAGGAATCCAGCACCTGGTTCAGTACTCCGGCCTTTTTAGCGATACAGACGGTATTGGGAATGTCTTTGTAATGAACAATTCCAGTTTCACCAAAGCGGATAATAGCAACTGCAGATGGAATATGAAAGGTTTCTCCGGTACTGATCAGCCTTCCTTTCGTGAAAAACTCGACAGTAGCAACCTCTTCGCTGTGGTAGGTTTTTGCCATAATCTCTTCTATGCGGATGAGGTTTGTCATCGAATCTGCCGCAACATTTTCAAAATGCTTTTTGATCTCAGGTAATCCTTTGTGAACAATTCCGCCATCTGCCATGAATGGGATTTCCAAAACTGCATTTTCTTCGAAACACTTAATGAATCTGTCGTATTCACGGTCCTGCAATGATTCTGCAAGCTCAGTAATAATCTCATTTCTTCTGATCTCAGTCATACTCTTCGTTTTTGGTGTTCTCTAATTTACGAAAGGCGAAATTGAAATCGGCAACAAATATGTGAAGAAATGGTAAATAAGAAATGTTTTTTGAGTTCATCGCGCTAGTGCCTGATCACATTCAGAACCGGGGAAGCATTTACACTTACCAATAAAATTTCACCTGTTGAACTGGTTCAATATACGTCAAATGCAGTATTTCAAAGTCATTCCAGGAGGGCTACTTTTGCTTTATCTTAAATAAAACCGAAGTACTATGGCAAGAACAATTACTTATTCGATCATTATACTAATTGCAGCATTTAGCCAGGTATCCAATGCCCAGGTATTGGATGCAGGAAGGGAACATTCGCTGTATTTGTGTGAAGACTCCATCCCCAGAAGCTGGGGAAAAGCTACAAGCGGACCACTGGGTTTAGGCATAACTTCCAGCAAAGCAATCCCTACCAGTATTCCGGATCTCGGGCAAATTATTGCTGTTTCTGCAGGAAATCATTTTTCTCTTTTCCTAAAGGCTGACGGTACCGTATGGGCAACAGGACTGAATAACAAAGGACAATTGGGCATGGGCAACACCACTACGTTGCAGGAGCCCGCTCAAATTCCTTCACTGAGTAATGTGATTGCAATCTCCGGAGGTGTTGAATTTTCTCTTTTCCTGAAAGGCGACGGAACCGTTTGGGCTTGCGGACTCAATAATGCCGGGCAACTTGGCAACGGAACTAACTCGGATGAATTGACCCCGATACAGATCCCCGGATTAAGCAATGTAACAGCAATTGCTGCTGGTGGAGCGCATTCTTTATTCCTGCTAAACGACGGAACGGTGAAAGCCTGCGGATTAAACCTGGAAGGACAGCTTGGAACCGGAGCAACCAGCTTAGGAAGTAACGTTCCCCTTGATGTCATCTCACTGACAGGAATTAGCAAAATTGACGCAGGGTGGTCTTACTCCCTTTTCCTCAAAAACGATGGAACTGTTTGGGCTTGCGGGAGTAATGACAGCGGTCAACTGGGAATCGGGAATACGACCGATCAAAGTACTCCTTTGATGATCCCTTCCCTTTCCGGAATTGCGCAAATTTCATCCGGACCACTGAGCGGTCATTCGCTTTTCCTGAAAAATGATGGATCGGTTTGGATGAGCGGAAGCAATGCCTGCGGGCAATTCGGGTTGGGAAATAACACCGGGTCTTCCACTCCGATTCAAAATCCAGGACTGACAAATATCGTACACCTTGCAGCAGGAGAATGTTATTCCCTTTTTGTGAAAGACGATGGCACAGGGCTGGCAGCCGGAGGAAATGCTTCCGGAGGACAACTGGGTATCGGAAACTTTAATAATTCGACCAGTTTAGCTGCAATGGCCAATCTGTGTCCGCCACCTGTAACCACAGGAATGGAAGAAAATACAACAGACGCTTTCAGCATTTACCCGAATCCCTCAAGCGGTTCATTTTACATCAAAGCTGCGATTGATGCACAATTTGAATTGACAGATCTCTCCGGACGAATCATTCTTTCACAGTCAATCACGCAAGGTGAAACATGGATCAATATAGCAGAAAGGCATAAGGGAGCTTACTTCTACCGGTTGATCGGAAGAAATGATTCGTTTAAAAGCGGGAAACTGCTTATTGAATAATTTGACCTCATCGATTAACAGATAAGTCGGGCAGCACGGATTTTTCCACGGGCGCACGAATCACCTGGAAAGCTTTCGTTTTCCGGGTGATCAGCTTGATTAGTGCTGCTGTACCGGGTACAAAAATTTAAATGCATTCATAACGGCCTGGTGCATGATCGAAGCGTGATTCTCCATCGGTAAATAGTCGAAAAACACGTTTACTTTTTTACTCTTTGTTCCCCTTAGTTTGTCAGCCAACAGATTGGCATCGACCTCCATTACACGCGGAATTTCGGTTGGTGTCAGCCCCTCTTTTCCTACAGCGATATAAACAGCTGTTTCCCGGGTAAAACTCTCTGTGAGGATTGCGGAGGATTGCTCCAGAAGCGAACCGTTGTCCCACCACAAACTCGGGCTGATAATGATGTATTTGTTAAAAAGTGAAGGTTTCTTCAGGAGCACTTCTGTTGCGAACAGTCCGCCCAATGACTGACCGATAATCATATTATCCCCGTTTCCACGATAGTTCGATTCAATGTATGGTTGCAATTCTTTTTCAATGAAAGCCATGAATTTATCGGAATGCCCCGCTGTTGGAAGTGCTATTTTAGCTTTGATAGTACTCGGAAAGGTAAAGTCTCTTTTCCGGTCCACATTTGCAATGCCCACTACAATAGACTTTGGCAACTGGTTGACCCATTCAAAATTACAGAACTGTACAAGTCCGGCAACATGTATAAAATCTTCATCTGCCGAACCGTCGAGCAGGTAAATTACCGGGTATTTAATAGAATCATTTTGATCGTAACCTTCCGGGAGATAGATGTTCACCGTTCTTTTTTCTGCAAGTTCCTTTGACTGAATCTCATCAATTAAGCCCAACACAAAAGGTTTGCTTGTAGTTTTTGGGGATTTACTTTTCTGTGCAAAAGTGATTAAAGCCGAAAGAGTGAAGGTTAAAAGTATCGCGATCTTTTTCATTTTCCGTTTATTCTGAGTTGATACAAATATCCGCTTTTCTCCGGTTTGAAGACAGTAAAAAATCAAATTCAGAAGGTTTGAGGAACTAATGTCAGCGATTATATTTTTTACTCCCTATTTCTATTTACTACTTCCTTGATTCCACCTTTTGTTCTAATGATACAAATGCAGGTACCAAAGTCGTCCAGGATAAATTCAATGGTCCGATCATTATTGTCGGCTCTGAAAAATTTTGTTTTGGATTCAGGAAGGAGCTCCATTTCCACACTATTATAGTATAGTTTCCCGTTAATTTTTAATATCTCTGTTTCCCCATACTTCCCCGCATAGTTATCATATGCTGCAGTATCTGCTTTCGTCTGAGAATGGGTGTATGGCAGTTCAAAATCTTTTTGAAAAGCAATTCCAGAAAGTCCGTAAGCAATAATATAGGATTGAGATTCATTGTTAGACAAGACGGTTACAAAAAGTTTGTCATCGGTAAAGCGGTTAAAAGAAGTCATGGTTCCCAAAAACCCACCGTCATGGGCAACCAATTGATGTCCGTGATTATAAAAGGGGTTGATCACAAAGCCATATCCCCAGTTTTCGTCGTTATGTGAAGTAAACATCCCTTTCTTCGTTTCTTCCGATAAGATCGTAGTTCCATAAAGCGCATTGTCCCACAGAGCCAGATCTTCCACAGTAGAATAAACACCGTCGTGACCAATGTTAAATCCCCAATTAATGTAAGGGTTGTGAATAAATCCTGTTTCCGTTCGACAATAAACTTTCGCTTTTTTTGAGATGATCGAATCGTTATTGCTGACACCCGTATGCTTCATTCCGGCTTTCTCAAAAATGTTTTCCCTTAAAAAAACGGCATACTTCTCACCTGAAACTTTTTCAATAATCCGTCCTAATAAGTAATAGCCAATATTACTGTATGCGCTTTTGATTCCAGGTGAAAATTCATAAGGCATCCTTTTTATTTCGGAATAAGCAGAATCCGGGCTAACAGTACTTAATGCCAGTTCTTTAAAACCCATTGCCAATCCTGAAGAATGTGATAATAACATGTGGATGGTAACACTATCTGCTTTTGGATAATCCGGGAAAAATTTACTTAAACGATCATTAAGCGACAGTTTTCCTCTTTCCACTAATAGGAGAATTGCTGCAGCCGTAAACTGTTTTGTTACCGAAGCCAGTTGGAATTTAGTGTCTATTGTGTTCTTGATATTCCATTCGCGATCTGCCAAACCATATGATTTCTTCAATAAAACCGAACCGTTTTTTGTAACAAGGACCGTCCCGCTGAAATGATTGACTTCAACTTGCGCCTGCATATATTTTGCAAGATTCGTTGGTATCTCTTTTTGCCCGAAAATTAAAATTGGGAACAGCATCGTTGTTATTATCAGCTTCATTCTTATTTGATCTTAGAATTAAGCTGCAATGGTACTGTTTAATAAAATTCCAGCATTGTATTTTTGTAAACCCACTATACAAATATCCATTTTATCTCACCGTTTTCAAGTCTTGCTATTTTTGAAAAGAAGGCTTTTGGTGTAAAGCCGGTCAGTTTTTTAAAATCCCGGATCATGTGTGACTGGTCAAAATAATCCAGATTATAAGATAAGCCTGCTTCGTTTTCAATATGACTTTCAACAGCAGCCCGGAATCTGATTATTTTTTTGAATTGAGAAGGTGTTTTACAAATATGTCTGTCAAAATGTTTGTTTATTGTTGTGCGCGACCGCCCGGTTTTATGAGCTAATTTCGTCATCGATTGATTCAAGTTGCCTGAATCCATCATTTCGGAGAGCACTTCCTCCAACAGGGGATCTTCAAAAGGCTTCAATTTTGAAATCCAGTAACTTTCTATCTTCCCGATTCTTTCATCCCGGTTTTTAATTGACAGAATAGCCGCCATGGAATCCTTATAATCATCGTGTGGATTAAAATCAGGGAAAGTCCCTTCGGAATAATAGCTCAAATCATGATTAATAAATCCATTTATTCCAAGAGGTTTGAAATACGTAGTAATTTCATTAATCCTGCCTTCATATTTCACCAGGACCGGTTCATTGAAATCGCTCACTAGATTGGTTTCAATCGCATTGGAAGGGCAGGATTTGACGGTTATTTTGTTTTCACTTTCCAAAGTTTTGCTTTGTTCACTAATGGTAACAATGGTATAAATGCTGGGAAAGGTAAAATAAGTCGCAGGTTTTTCTTCAGAAGTTTGTTCGAGAATATAAAAACACTCAATATATTTTTTCAGCAGGGGGTTTGTTGGCCTGAATATTTTTATTGTCATAAAGTGAATATACAAAAAAGCCCGAATTTCTTTGGGCCTTGGGGTATGGAGAAGAGTGGACGGAAATCCAAATCTATCTTATTGATAAAGCAAGGGTCAAGTATGGTTACTCCCACTATCAAGTATGGATAAAGCATAGAAGAAAGTGCGATAGCACTTGAAGACGAAGGTAACTTCAACAGAAGTTATAACCTGAGGTACCCCACCTCGACCGTAGCGTCAATGGTAGTAGTTTTCGGGTACTTTATATGGAATAAAACAGAAAAACTTCGTGCTCCTTGTGTGCTTTGTGGTTAAATATATGTGTATTATGTCCTCAACCGAACTATCCCTTTGGGTAATGGTTGCGCCATACTTTAAGTTAGAAATTTATCCGAAATAAGAAATAGCGGTTTCTGAATTTTTGATTGCACAAGAAAAACCCAGTTAGTGGTTTCGATTCTATCCGAAGCAGACTTCCTTCGTCAGTCGCTACGGACCTCATCACCACAAAATAACCACGAAGTGAAAAAGCCACCCCTAAGGATGGCTTTCTACTTCTGTGGTTGTGGTGATGGAGGGAATCGAACCCCCGACACAAGGATTTTCAGTCCTTTGCTCTACCAACTGAGCTACATCACCATCCTCAATTGTGGGGGCAAAGATAGTAATAGAATTCATTCCTCCTAAAAAAAAGTGAAAATTTTTCTAAATCAATCCTATCTTTGTCACTGATGGAACAGGGAAATAAATCAATTGTAGTGGATGCCGGAAATACCCGGATCAAGGTTGGTTTATTCCAAGATTCTAATTTACAAGAAGTTCATGCTTTTTCAAATGATGAACTGGACAAGCTCAAATCTTATTTGCTGAAGCACAAAAATAATCCCGGAATTATCAGCTCGGTTCGCTCGGATAAGAACACCAAATGGATCAAAGGACTCCTGCCGAACTCCATTTTATTCAGCCAGTCACTTCCCATTCCTTTAACCAATAACTACGAATCTCCGCAGACACTCGGGATCGACCGCCTGGCAAATGCCATTGCAGCAGCAAATATTTCCGATAAAAATGCGTTAATCATCGATATTGGAACCTGTATTAAGTATGATTTTGTCCGTTACCCGAAGATTTACGAAGGTGGAAGCATTTCGCCGGGAATTGAACTTCGTTATCGATCGATGAACCAGTTCACAGGAAAATTGCCCCTGATCGAAGATCGGATCCAGGGTCCGTTCATTGGAAAGAACACACTCGACGCCATGCGAAGCGGCGTAATGAACGGAATGCATTTGGAAATGGTCGGTTTTATCGAAGAATATCGGAGACTTTACCCCGAATTAACAATTTTTCTCACCGGTGGTGACAGTCAATATTTTGAATTAGGCAATAAATATGGCATATTTGCCGACGAGAATTTAACCTTAAAAGGATTATTAATAGCACTCTTACATGCTCAAACAACTCTTTCTTCTAGTATTTAGTACTATTTCGTGTTCCGCTATGTGGGCACAAACCACTTCATCATCACCTTATAGTACTGCAGGTATTGGCGAAGAAGGAGCCCTTCCTGAAGCTCAATACGGCGGAATGGGAAATATTTCCAGCATTGTTTTTGATTCAACACTGATCAATACATACAATCCTTCCAGTTACTCTTTAATGTCCTTCGGGCAGCCCCTGTTTTCAGTCGGAGTTGCATCCAGGTTCTCAACTTATTCCAACGATCAGGGAAGTTTTAAAGGAAAAACCACCGGAATTTCAAATATTACCATGGCAATTCCTATCGGGAACCGTTTTGGAATCGGGCTTGGATTAAAACCATTTACTCGTAAAGGATACAACTTAAGTCAGCGATCTTATGCTTACGATGATTCTACCACTTTCAATTACCAGGGTTACGGATCAACGAACTTACTTTTTGTCGGCCTGGCTTATTCAATTATTAAAACAGATAAGACTTATTTAAGCGTCGGTTTTAACCTGGGGTATTTATTCGGATCGGTAACAAATCAGCGAAGCAGTGTATTTGACGCGAACAGTCCGGCAGGTGGTGTCGACTTAACGACCTATCGCATGAAGGCATTCCATTACTCATTCGGAGCAAGTTACCAGCGCTTTTTAGATATTGACAAACGCAAACAGTTGTTTTTATCTGCGGTATACACACCACAGATTTCCATGAACTCCTATAGGGATTACTCACTGTACTATGCAACTGATGTAAACAATCAGCTTTCTTACACAGATACGATCAGTTATATCGAAGACAACCAGGGGAAAATTGTTTTTCCAAGCAAGCAAACATTTGGTGCAGGTTATTCCTTTACACCCAATACCACGAAAAACAACGACCGCATGAAATACCAATTGGGTGTTTTTGCAGAAGTTAACTTGATGCAATGGGAAGCATATACGGAACAATTCGACACCCATGCAAGTGCTGCATTCTCCAATACATTCAGTTCTAAAGTCGCTTTGCAGTTCATTCCGAATATTGATGCAACAAAAAAATCAAAGGGTATTAAATACTTCTCCAAAGTCAAATACAGAATCGGAGGTCAATACGGATTGTTGCCAAACTCCATGAACGGAAGACAATTAAAAACTACCATGGTCACTGCAGGTCTTGGCTTCCCTTTCCTTGGTCAGAAAACAAACTCATCTCTCAATATCAGCTTCCAGTACGGTTCCAGCGGAACAGGAAATGCTGCTGATTTGAAAGAACGATTCTATTCCATCAACTTTGGAGTTATTATTGCTCCTTCTTCTTACGAAAAGTGGTTCAAAAAGTATAAACTGGATTAAATGAAGCACCGACAAACATTGTTTCAACTTTGCTTAGCATGCGTAATAGTGTTTGGTTCTTGTGTGAATGATATCGATAAGATCAAGCAGATCACATTCAAATCAACGGATCCGGAGCAAAAAACAGAAGAATTGTATGTCCTTCAAACCGAAGGCGGTTTTCCCCAGTTCAAATTATATGCTCCCCTTGCTGAGGCTTATTCAAAACCAGAACAGGTAACCAAATTTAAAGAAGGAATAAAAGTCGAATTCTTTGATGATGGCGGAAACCCGGAATCTATTTTAACAGGTCTTTACGGTGAGATCAACGAAACGAAAGGAACTATGCGCGTCCTGGATTCTGTTGAGCTGTATAATCCTGCAAGAAAACAAACCCTGTACACGGAAGCCCTTTACTGGGATCAAAAAGATAGTCTTATCTTTACGGACAAAATGGTCATGATCAAAAGCCCCACGGAACTGATTTATGGAAAAGGCATTCGTGCCAAACAAGATTTTTCCTATTATGAGTTTTTGGAACCTCAGGGCCGTATTTCAATTAAAAAATAAGAGCCAGCAACGGCTGGTGATAAAAAACAAGCATTAGTGCAGTTTTAAAAATAAAACGCTGCTTTTGATATAAGTGATTTTCAGATCACAAACTATTCGGAAGTGTGCCATAAATTAAAATAAAAGACATGAAAATTTATAATCGCATTATGGAGCTCTTTTGGCTGTCAGTGGGAATTATCATCATCATAATGGTTACGGTTATGTGCCTGAAAGAAAGTTTCAGCAGCTGGGCCGTTTACTATGTTTTTGCTTTAATGGCATTGGGAACATACTTCCTGAGACGTTTTATGAGAAAGCGCATGGAAAAACACCAGGCTTTTTTGAACAATCAAAAACAGAAATAACCGTTCAAACTCAAAGTTTGGACTTTCAACTAATTTTCAGCTGATTAGCACTCAAATCTCCTTATTTTCGTTTCACCAATATACTCCAGGTTAAATGAAGCTTTTGAAGGTTTTTCAACTTTTACTTTTTATCTGTTTACCTGCCCTCACATTTTCACAATGGAATTTGAGCGGGAAGATCGTGGATGAAAAAAAGCTTCCTATTCCCTACGCAAACGTTTACATCAAGAACAACCCGGATCTGCGCACTCAAACGGATGAAAACGGAAAATACTCCCTTCAGCTTTTTGACGGAGAGTACTTCATTATCGTTAGCATGCCCGGATATGAAGAACGCGAAACCTATGTAGTCATTGCCAACAAAGGCGCCGTAAAAGATATCCAGCTTTTCCCGATAAAGATCAAAGAACTGGAAGGGGCAGAAGTATCCGTTAAGCGCGGAAATCCCGGCAGGGAAATCATGCTGGAGGTTGTTAAAAAAAGAGACCAAATAAATCCCTGGGCGTACCCTCATTCCACGGATGTTTATATCAAAGCCACAGAATCGATCGCCCGGAAGGAAAAAGAAAAGGAGTCGGACGAAAAGAACGACCGGCAGGAGAGCGATCCCTTTGAAGAAGAGAAACGGAGAATGGCCAAACTGGCGGGAAATATGAATATTGTGGAAATCCAGGTTACGCGCAATTACTCCCCTCCCAATAAGGTAAAAGAGATCCGCAATGCATACGAACTTCGCGGAGAAGATAAAACGCTTTATTATACCACCACAGTAAAATCCAACTTCAACTTTTTCGAAAACCTGCTTTACCTGGAAGATCTTCACAGCACCCCTGTGATGAGCCCGATCTCCGGTCCGGGAATTTTGTCTTATCGCTACCGGCTGGAAGCCCAATATGAAGAAAACGGGAGAAAGATCAATAAGATCCGGATCATTCCGAGGATGAGTTCTACTTCCACGCTTAGCGGCTACATTTACGTGATTGATTCCTTATGGCTGGTTCAAAAATTGGATCTGACCATGGAAAAGGGGAATCTGTTTATGTATGATTACTTTTCCATTCACCAGGAATTTGATCTTCCGGGAGATTCCATGTGCGTGCTAAAAGAACAGGTTCTGGATTACGGTGTGAAATACAAAAATCAGGCTTCAACCTGTAAAACAACTGCTCAGTTTACGAATTACAACTTTAAACCAAACTTCCCGCCCAGATTTTTCAACAATGAATTAGCAGTCACAACCGAAGAGGCTTATGAGCGTGACTCCAGCTTCTGGAAAGAACAGCGCGCCGTTGCTCTGACGGCAGAAGAACAGCGTTTCATTATCGTGAGAGACAGTATTCACGATGCATTGAACCGGAAAGAATACCTGGATTCAATCGACAAGGTCTTTAACAAAGTCACATTCCTGAAAGTAGTCTGGTTTGGAGTAGAGCACCGGAATAGGCCGAAAAAAGTGCAATGGGGAATCAATTCACTGGCTGCCACGGCCAGACCTTTATATCCGGCAGGTCCGCGTGTTGCACCGGGATTCAATTATTTCAAGAAATGGAACGATCAGCGCACTCTGGATGTCTACGGGGAAATTTCCTATGGTTTTCTAAATCACGACATCAAGGGAAGTATCAATTCGAATTACCTCTACGATCCTTTTAAACAGGCCCGCTGGAAGCTGGCATTTGACCATGAATTCGATGCCATCGTTTCATATGATGCCATAACACAGATCTATAAGCGGAGTAATTTCATTGAAGCCACCTCACTCAATGTCGGGCAAAGCCAGGAATACATCAACGGATTGTATATTGATTTCACTGCAGAATTTTGCGAACGAAGGTCCATTGCCGGTTACAAATCCTTGAAAATTTTCGACGACTTCATCCCGAATGACCAGTATCAACCCTTCATCGGCTACCAGGCTTTACTCGCGGATGTAACCATTACTTACACTCCCGGGCAAAAATACATGCGCGAACCTCATCGAAAAGTGGTATTGGGTTCCAAATGGCCTTCTGTGTATGCTTATTATGAACGTGGAATTCCGAAACTATTCGGCAGTGATGTGGACCACGAATACGGATTGCTTGGAATCTACCAGAACTTTCAATTGGGAACCTTCGGAACCTCTTCCTACCACGTCAAATCCGGGAAATTCTTAAGTTCGAAAAACCTGAAAGACGCCGATTTCAAATACCAGCGAAGAAGTGATCCTTTTTGGTTCTCCAATCCACTGTATTCGTTCCAGGACCAGGATTCGTCTTTGCCATCCAGGGATTACTTCATTGAAGCCCATTTCATCCATCACGACAACGGTTCCATCATAAACAAAATTCCGTTCATGAAAAAAACCGGGATCGGGCTGGTCTTTGGTTTCGGAGCATTATACGTAGCCGAATACAATTGGAAACACTACGAAGTTTTAGGCGGAATTGAGCGGAATTTCAAGTTTTCAAAAAGACGGCTTCGAATTGGCCTTTACGGGGTTTTCTCGGACGGAAACAACATCCCTCCCAGATGGACCGGGAAAATTTCCTTTGCCATACTCGATGACCGGAATATGAAGTTTAACTTTTAAGAAAATCAGTTTATTTATTCCCGCGGATTCCGCAGATTATTTTCTATACAAACCGGTACTATCCACAATTATATCTGCGACTTCTGCGCAATCAGCGTGAGAATATCATCCAGCCCATCTAAATTTTAGTACATTTCTTTCAATTCCTTTTCAAAATCAAATCTACTGCTTATCTTTGCCGCAGATCTTTGATATAACTTATGAAGAAAGGTGGAGGGACAGGCCCTGTGAAACCTTGGCAACCTGCCGGCTCAATTACGATTGGGAAGGAGAAGGTGCCAAATCCGATCCATCAGCCACGGCTGAAGGAAAAGATAAGTATACCAGTAGTTTTTTTTTAAACTACTTCCCCTACTTCATAGTTTGTAAAGAATAAACAAAGCTATGAAAGACATCAAGCAATTACTAAACGAACGTATTCTCATCCTCGACGGAGCTATGGGAACAATGATCCAGCGTTATCAGTTGGAAGAAGAAGACTTCCGCAAAGGTTGGTTTGAAGATCACCCTTATAAATTAAAGGGAGATAATGATCTGCTCGTATTGACACGTCCGGATATCATCAAAGAAATTCACGCACAATATTTAGAGGCCGGTGCCGACATTATTGAAACCAATACATTTGGTGCAACAACTGTAGCACAAGCAGATTACCACCTGGAAAAAGCTGTTTACGACATCAATTATCACGGAGCAAAAATAGCACGTGAAGTATGCGATGAGTTCACTGCAAAAGAACCGCATAAACCGCGTTTCGTTGCCGGTTCAATGGGTCCGACTACCAAATTGGCATCCATGTCACCGGATGTGAATGATCCCGGATTCAGAGCAATTACTTTCAATGAATTGGTTGTCGCATTTAAAGAGCAAGCAACAGGATTAATGGACGGTGGAGCTGATTTTCTTTTGGTGGAAACTATCACAGACACTCTGAATTCAAAAGCAGCGATGTTTGCTATCGATCAATTGAGTGAAGAACGCGGAATTGAGATTCCAATTATGATCTCCGGTACAATTACCGATCAGAGCGGACGCACTTTAACCGGTCAGACAACAGAAGCATTCTTGGTTTCAGTTTCTCATATGCCACTTTTAAGTATCGGACTGAATTGTGCTTTGGGTGCAGATGCCATGAGACCATACCTGCAAGTTCTGGCAAACGAGGCTCCTTTTGCAATCAGTGCTCACCCGAATGCAGGCTTACCAAACGAGTTCGGTCAATACGATGAAAGTCCTGAAATGATGGGTGCTCAGATTGAAGAATTCCTCCAGGAAGGATTGATTAATATTATCGGCGGTTGCTGTGGAACAACTCCGGATCACATCCGAAAAATGGCTGAAATTGCCTCGAAATATTCACCGCGAAAAATCAGCGAAACAGCAAAGGCATGAACTATTTACGCTTATCGGGCTTAGAAGCCATCACCATCACACCTGAAAGTAACTTCACTAATATCGGTGAACGAACCAATGTAACCGGATCACGTGCCTTCCTGCGCATGATCAAAGACAATGATTACGAAGCAGCATTATCCGTTGCTCGTGAACAAGTGGAAGGAGGTGCCCAGGTGATCGATATCAATATGGATGAAGGAATGATCGATGGTAAAGAAGCCATGGTGAAATTCTTAAATCTCATTGCTGCAGAACCCGATATTTCAAGAGTTCCGATCATGGTCGACAGTTCCAAATGGGAAATTATCGAAGCCGGATTGCAATGCATACAAGGAAAAGGGATAGTGAATTCCATTTCCCTCAAGGAAGGCGAAGAGAACTTCATCAACCAGGCGAAACTGATCAAGCGTTACGGAGCTGCAACTGTCGTAATGGCTTTTGATGAAAGAGGCCAGGCAGACAGTTATGAAAGACGAATTGAAATCTGTGAGCGCTCATACCGGATTTTGGTGGACAAAGTCAAATTCGCACCTGAAGATATTATTTTCGACCCCAATATTTTCCCGGTAGCAACGGGAATGGAAGAACACAACAACAATGCTTTGGATTTCTTCCGGGCAACCAAATGGATTCGGGAAAATCTTCCCGGAGCACATGTTTCGGGCGGAGTTTCAAACGTTTCATTCTCCTTTCGCGGGAATAATCCTGTTCGTGAAGCGATGCATTCGGCATTTTTATACCATGCAATCAAACACGGAATGGACATGGGAATCGTGAATCCTTCCATGCTGGAGGTTTACGACGATATTGACAAGCAATTACTGGAACATGTAGAAGATGTGCTTTTGAACCGGAGAGACGATGCTACCGAACGATTGCTGGATTTTGCAGAAAGTTTCAAAGGAGAAGACAAGAAAAAAGAAGTTTCCCAGGAATGGAGAAGTGCACCTGTGAATGAACGTTTAGCTCATGCCCTGGTAAAAGGAATTGTAGACTACATTGACGAAGACACAGAAGAATGCAGGCATCAATTCGAACGGCCCATCCAGGTAATTGAAGGCCCCTTAATGGATGGAATGAATATCGTAGGAGATTTGTTCGGAAGCGGAAAAATGTTCCTGCCGCAGGTTGTGAAATCTGCACGTGTTATGAAAAAAGCAGTAGCTTATCTCCTGCCTTTCATCGATGCCCAAAAAGACGGAAAATCAAGTTCTGCCGGAAAAGTAATCATGGCAACCGTAAAAGGAGATGTACATGATATCGGGAAAAACATTGTTTCGGTAGTTCTAAGCTGTAACAACTACGAGATCGTAGATTTGGGTGTAATGGTCCCGGCTGAGAGAATCATTCAGGCAGCAATTGACGAAAAAGCAGATGTGATCGGGTTGAGCGGGTTAATCACTCCTTCCCTTGATGAAATGGTTCACATGGCGAAAGAAATGGAGCGCGCGAATCTTTCAATTCCCCTGTTAATTGGCGGAGCAACTACCTCCAAAGTACATACTGCGGTTAAGATCGAACAAAATTATCATAAAGGACAAACGGTCCATGTACTGGATGCTTCCCGTTCTGTAACGGTAGTAGAGCAATTATTGGGACATAAGAAAGATCAGTTCGTAAAAGATATCCAGGCGGATTATGCCCGGGTGCGCGAACATCACGAAAAACACCGGGGAGCAAAACAAGTACTAAGTTATGCCGACGCTTTAAAAAACAAACTGGTCCTGGAATTTAATTCCGAAACCATTAAAAAACCCAATCAGCTGGGCGTTCAGGTCATTGAACAACAGGATCTGGCACAACTGGTTCCTTATATCGATTGGACTCCTTTCTTCCAAACCTGGGAATTACACGGAAAGTTCCCACGGATCTTAACAGATGAAGTAGTCGGAAAAGAAGCTACGCAACTTTATGAAGATGCGCGGGCAATGCTGGACCAGATTGTTGAAGAGAAATGGCTCACCGCTAAAGCTGCATTTGGTATTTTCCCTGCAAACAGTATCGATGACGATATCGAAATTTACTCCGATGAGCAGCGAACTTCCGTACTTGGAATTCAGCACTCGTTACGCCAGCAAACAAAAAAGGCACAGGGACAACCCAATCTTTCTCTTGCTGATTTCATCGCTCCGAAAGCAAGCGGTTTGATCGATTACGTCGGGGCTTTCGTTGTAACTGCGGGTCATGGAATTGATGAACACGTGAAGCGTTTTGAAGCAGATCACGACGATTACAATTCGATTATGATTAAAGCACTTGCCGATCGCCTTGCTGAAGCATTTGCTGAATTTTTGCATGCAAAAGTAAGAAGAGAAACATGGGGATATGCCAACGATGAAGCATTGGATAACGATGCCCTGATTGCTGAAAAATACACAGGAATCCGCCCGGCTCCCGGCTACCCTGCCTGTCCGGATCATACCGAGAAACCCAACCTGTTCAACCTGTTGAATGCCGAGGAATTAAGCGGAGTTTCTCTTACGGAAACCCTGGCTATGTGGCCTGCTGCATCTGTATCAGGGTGGTATTTTGCTCATCCGAATTCAAAATATTTCGGACTGGGTAAAATAACTGTCGATCAGGCAGATAACCTTGCTGGTCGAAAAAAGATGGATTTAAATGAAATGAAACGCTGGTTGTCAAGCAACCTTATAGATTAATTTCGCATCTTTACAAGGAAGATTAACGTTTTAATTGCTTAATTGTTAACAAATTAACAGTTAAGCATAGTTAATCTCACAATTTGTGAACCTTGAAACTCAACTAAGATGCGTATACTACTCTTATGCTTGTTAATTTCCTCTTTTGGATTTTCTCAAACTCCCCCAACTGCTCAATTCACTGCATCGCCATTAATAGTTTGTCTGGAACAAAGTATTCATTTTACCAATCAATCTACAGCGGGTAGTTCACCCATAACATCCTATGCCTGGGATTTCGGGGACGGAAATGCCTCTACGTCACAAAATCCCGATCATACTTACAGTGCTCCGGGGACTTACACTGTGACGCTTACGGTTCAAGCTTCAAACGGACAGGCAGATTTCGAGTTAAAGGCAGCCTATGTTAAAGTAAATCCGAAACCTGTAGCGAATTTCACCACTACAGCAAACGGCTGCAGTCTTCCGGTTAGTGTAAATTTCGGCAATACCACAACGGGCGGCGTTTCATACAACTGGAACTTTGGAAACAGCCAGACCTCTGCCCTCCAAAACCCTGCTGCTGTCAATTATACCACTGCAGGAACTTATAATGTATCATTGATTGCAACCAACAGTTTCGGTTGTAAGGATACCATGATCAAGCCGATTGTTATTTCTAATTTTCAAGCCGGAATAAGCGCACCTGTAACTGCCTGTCAAAACACTCCGGTATCAATAACAAACAATTCTACTGTAGGTTCAAATTCATGGACCTGGTCTTTCCCGGGAGGCTCACCTGCCAACTCAAGTTCTCAAAATAATACGGTCGTTTATTCTACTCCCGGAACCTATACTATTAGCCTTACGGCCCAAAACACAAGCTTGGGTTGTTCCGGATCCACAACCAAGCAAATAACCATTTTGCCTACTCCCGTTCCCTCATTTACTGCAAATCCAACGACTGGCTGTGCACCCCAGGGTGTCACTTTCACAAACACAAGCCCTGCAGGAACAAATTTCCAGTGGACTTTCGGAGACGGCACAACATTTAACGGGCAAAATCCACCTCTACATACTTATCAAAACAACGGATCTTATACGGTAACGCTGACCATGACCGGAGCAAACGGGTGTCCGGGCTCCGTTAGCTTAAATGCCGTTACACTTACTCCTCCTGTTGCAGGATTCACAAGCACAGATACGGCGGGATGTGAGCCTTTAACAGTAACATTCACCGATACTTCATCGGCAAGTATTCCTATCACCAACTGGTTATGGACATTTGGAGACGGAACAACATTCGTGGGACAAAATCCACCACCACACACTTATCCGTTAGGAGTTTACGATGTCACACTTACCATCACCACCCAAACCGGGTGCCAGGGAACCGTGACCATTCCGGCATATATTGAAGTCGGGAAAGTGGATCTCGTTAATTTCACCCTTGATGAAACACCTGAGTGTGCCAAAAGAACCGTTCATTTCCACAATCAATCCGTTGTATTGACACCACATACTTCCGATGAGGTAACTTATCATTGGGATTTCGGAGACGGGGGTACTTCAGAATTGGAAAACCCCGACTATTCCTATTCCCAGGATACCGGTTATTTTGACGTGACTTTGATCGTAACTTTCAGAGGATGCAGTGATACTTTGACGATCCAGGATGCTGTTTATATCAAGGCACCGATCAGTTTGTTTTCTCCGGCTCAGACCCTTTATTGTAATCCGGCCAGTTTACCGGTAAATGTTGTTGTGAATGATCAATCCATTATAGGAAAAATTCCGGATGATTGTTTAATGATCTGGCGCTGGGGAGACGGAGCGAATACCACTTTTGACGATCCGGTCTTTGATGATGCGGATCTGGGAACTACCTCCCATAATTATGCGGCTTACGGTACTTATACCATTAAGCAGGTCATTTACAACTATACGACCGGCTGCTCGGACAGTACTACCCAAACTATTCATATCTCTACTACCACAGCAGATATTGCCGGCGTTTCCAACGACAGTGTTTGCGTGAATTCGTCCTTTTCATTTTTAGACAACTCTACTTCCTCCCATCCTTTCGGAACTTATTCCTGGAATATGGGGAACGGTCAGACCGTTACAGGTCCAAATCCGAGTTATGCTTATCCAAGTTTCGGAACTTATACTATCACTTTAACCGCAACGAATAGTGTGGGATGTGCAGATGATGACACATTTAGCCCAATGATTGCATTAGCCCTTCCGTTGGCCGAGATCACACCAAACGACAATGCGGGCTGCGCCCCTTTTCTGGTCACTTTCAGTAATGGTTCGAGTTTGCAGAACAATGGAGTTAATTTAGCATCCTTTCTCTTTACCTTTAATGATGACAATACAACTCAAACGACTACTAATGTCGGAACAACTGTAAACCATACGTACAATACCGAAGGAACATTTACGGCCACTATTGTAGCTACTGATCAATTCGGCTGTGTTTCCGCACCGGCAAGCACATCCGTTTCAATTACCAAACCGACAGCATTATTCACAATAGACTCTGTTGTTTGTAACCTGGAAAATGTAAGCACGGTAAATGCTTCTTCCGGATTGGCCCCATTAAGCTATCAATGGATCGTTGACGGCTCCCAAGTGAGTACCGGAACAGATTATGCACATTCCTACAGTGAAAGTTTAAATAATTCCACTTCGAACTTTACTCATGGCTACGTGCTGATCGTTACCGACGCCAACGGCTGTAAGGACACTTTATCAGATTTACTGACGATCTCCACACCGGTTGCAATTCCCCTGTATTCTTTCAGCGGAGCTGCCACAAATTCCAATGGAGATTATTTATGTCCGCCGGTTTTCGCTACTTTGACGGATTCTTCGCTTTCCTACGGAAACATTGCAAACTACAGCTGGATCTTCGGAGACGGAAAAACTTCCGTTCTTGAAAACCCAAACAATACTTACGTATTCCCCGGAACTTACAGTTTAACCCTATCAATCACCGATGAATTCGGCTGTACATCAGATACAACATACGTTGATTATCTGACCATTTTCGGACCAGTAGCAAATCCTTCCTGGACACAGGATCTGAATGGCTGCGGTCAGGACGTTAATTTCACCATCGGAGCTACAAATTTCCTGGAAACGATTGTATGGAATCCCGGAGACGGCACAAGCATAAATGATTCGACAAGTTTCACACATACGTATCAGGATGTTACCACCTACTATCCGACTTTAACAGTTACCGACAGCAATGATTGTGAGGTAGTTTATCCGATGGATTCTATTACCATTCCGGATATCGGATTGAACGCTTATTTTGTTGTGAACCCAACAACGATAGATTTAGGTACAACGGTTGAATTAGATGATCAGTCATCTAGTGTAAATGGTATTTCCAGCTGGACATGGGATATGAATCCAAACCCGCAGATAACGAACAATTCGGGATCTTCGGTTTATACCAATTATTACACTCCGGGATCCTACACAGTGACACTTACAATTGAAGATCCGAATGGCTGTTTTGATACTTACACAACTGTTATAAATGTTGTGGGAGATTTTGAAATGCCGAACATCATTACTCCAAACGGAGATGGAACGAACGAATACTTCTCTTTCAAATACGACATTTTTAAGTCGTTTGACATCGTTATTCTCAATCGATGGGGAAATGTAGTGCACGAAGGTAAAAACGTCACAGGATCCATTTTCTGGGATGGAAAAACAAAAGCAGGAGATCCGTGCAGCGAAGGAGTATACTTCTACAAGCTCAACGGCATTCTGAAAGACAACAATTCAATCCAAAAATCCGGATTTGTTGAATTATTCCGATAAACTTAGTTAATAGTTGATTCTTTAGAGTAGAATCGGGTGAAAAACAAAAAGCGGTCATTGCTGACCGCTTTTCGTTAACCTAACCTAACCACTATTCACTGAATCAGAAACTGAAGATATCAGCTCCTTTTCGTTTACAAAAGTGATCAATTAATTACGTAATTCAAAATGCAATTTTCAACATTTCCAACATATCTTGAAAGTTAATCCCTTGTTACCGAATTAAAAAGCACTGCTTTATCGCTTAAAACACCCCATTCAGAAGAATTTTATCCCTATTCAGCAGTTCTTATTATTGGAATCCTAAAAAATCCACCATGGTGAATTTTTAACAACTATTTAGGTAAAAATCAATTTTTGCAAGGGGTTCAAAACCGAAATTTTAAAACGGGAGATTTTTATAACTTTGTGAAGTGTCAGAATACATTCAAATATATACAGACGGTTCAGCCAGAGGCAATCCGGGTCCGGGAGGTTTTGGAGTCATTTTAAAATACAAGCAATCCTTAAAAGAAATTTCTCAGGGATACCGGCTGACAACCAATAACAGAATGGAACTGCTTGCGGTGGTTTGTGCTTTAGAAAGCTTGAAAACCAATGCAATTCCTGTCAAAATTTATTCCGACTCAAAATATGTCATTGATTCCATCCAAAAAGGCTGGATCTATAACTGGCATTCAAAAGGATTTGCCAAGAAAAAAAACAAGGATCTTTGGCTCAGGTATCTTTCCGTTGCAAAATCATTCAAAATTGAATTTGTATGGGTAAAGGGTCACAATGGACACCCTGAAAACGAACGATGTGATGTATTGGCTGTCCAGGCTGCTTTAGGCGGGAACCTCTTAATTGATCAATACTTCGAAGAAGTTCAGCAGCACGAAAATTAATTAGACAGGAAACAGGATTTCACAAAGGTATAGACCAATGGATGTGGAAGCTCCCTGGTAGAGCTAATTTGCGGGCAAAAACCACAGGCGAGGAAGAAACGGCGATTCTTGAGACTTATAATTTCGGGCTCTTCAAATTGATTGTATGCTTCAATATCCAGATCAGTTTCCGTAAGACTTCCAATCAGCTGAGGATACAAACTGTAGCGGGTAGCCGTTAATTCTTCCGGGTTTCGCGTTTCATATAAGTGAATCAATGCAGAAGAATTAGGAACTACATAGACGCGTTCGAAATGATTACCATCCACGAGATTGTCTGAGATCAGTTTTTCTCCGTTAGCACTCAAATTATTCCTGTGAATGAGAACATCAATCAATGCTTTATATCCTTCTCCGGTAATAAAAACAGGAGCTTCCTGCTGAAGCAGAAGATCAATTACACCATTGAGATAAAATAAGTTGAGATAAGGACCCGGAGCAAACCAAAAACCGTCGTAGTTTGACAATTGCTGTGGTTTCATATTAATTACCTCGTTGATCTTAATCCAGTAGTAAGACAACTCCACTTCCAAAAAACGGCCGGCATGGTCAAGAGCCATGTTAGTCGCATGATGCGTATTGAAGGTAAAATTAAAATCCCCAATAATCCCAATCTTCAGTTGCTGCATAAGGAATCAACTAAAAAGCCATTTATCGGTTGACAAATGGCTTCTTTAAATTATTTATTATCGTTTAAACCAACCCTTCAAAACTCCGTTCTGGATTGGTAGTGTAAGCGTTATAAAATCATTCGGATCGGGAGTACTCAGATCCGGCGTATCGCGATACACATTACAACTAAACGTACATGTGAATTTCGAGTAATCTCCTGAACCATCGGATTCCTGAACAATTCCTGTAAAACTCACCGTCTGGCCAGTTTGTGTTTCATCTGAAGTCCAAATATTTCCAGAACCATCGCGGTAAACCACTTCAAAACCGTTAGCAGCCTGATCAGAATACACAGGTGTAGTATTGGAGCTGAAGAAAGCGTTAAATACTGACACACTCGGATCACTGGAAGCACTTCCGTCAAAATCAATCGATCCCAATCCTACTCTGATAGAAACCAATCCATTAGATGATTTCATGTTTGCATAATATGCAGCTTGTGATGGAGTTGGTGATGGAAGGATATATTTGGTCTTTGTCGCATCGAGGTAATAACCGTCAACATTTTGTGTCAACTCTACCTGACTTCCATTGATAATACCAATAAAATTTGACTCCAGTTCCACCTTTGGTGTCGGTGCCGGAATAATTTCATGCTTCGGGCAACCAGCTAAAAATACCGAGCCAAACGCAAAAAGCGCAATAACTTTTTTCATAGATAATGTTTTTCAAACCAATATGTTCTAAGCGAACACAATTCGAAAATACAACTTTTTTTCTTATGCCAAAGATATTTCTAAAAATCTCACACATCTAGGCTCTCAATAACTTATTTTGTTCAGGGAAACAGTAGTAAGGCAAGAAAACCGGTTTCTCGGTTTCGCCGGTCAAATCCATTGAATAAATAATCTCATTTTCAGAGATCACTATCGTATCCAAATGCTCATCCATATCCAGGTCAATTCCCCTTACACTCAATTCGCACATCAGCTGATTAAATGCACTCATACTAATGAAAATCTGGCTTTCATAAGAACTTCCGTTTTCATAGACACAACAATCCAACTGAACTTCTGTTGATGAACTTTCGAATTGAATACGATTTAATAAGATGCTGTCGAATAATGTTTTCATACTGTTTGACTTTGATGATACAAATTTGCACCCCGTAGTTCGTAAACTACTTACGATCTACTAACAGTTCGAAAAAAATTCAAAGGCATTTAAAAAATTATGAATTATGAATTATGAATTATGAATTATGAATTATGAATTATGAATTATGAATTATGAATTATGAATTATGAATTATGAATTATGAATTATTTTCTCTAAGCATTTTTGTAATTTCACCACAACTTACATAATGAAACATGAAGTATTTCCAAATAGACAAAAATCTCTTTATTGAAAACCGTAAGAAATTTACGGCAAAAATGGTAAAAAACACGCTTGCTGTTTTCAATTCGAATGATATTTACCCGGTAAGTGCTGACGGGACCTTACCTTTTACACAACACAGGGACATCTTTTACTTATCCGGTGTTGACCAGGAAGAAAGTATTCTGGTTTTATTTCCCAATGCGAGTAACGAAGCACACAGGGAAGTTCTTTTCTTAAAGGAAACAAACGAACATATTGCAGTTTGGGAAGGTGCTAAACTGAATAAAGACCAGGCATTCGAAACGGCGGGCATCAAAACTGTTTACTGGCTGCAGCAATTTCCCACGATCTTCAAACAGTTAATGGCAGAAGCGGAAGGAATTTACCTGAACACCAATGAACATCTGCGTGCCGACACAACGGTTCAAACGCGCGAAGACCGTTTCATTATCCAGGTAAAACAGGATTACCCGGCACACCAGGTTCACAAAAGTGCGCCGATCATGCATCAAATCCGTTCTGTTAAAGAAAAAATCGAATTGGAACTGATGCAAACAGCCTGTAATATTACAGAAAAGGGATTCCGCCGAATCCTCGGCTTCGTAAAACCAGGTGTCTGGGAATACGAAATCGAAGCTGAATTTTCACATGAGTTTCTTCGGAACAGATCAAAAGGCTGGGCTTATACTCCGATCGTAGCATCCGGGAAAAATGCCTGTGTTCTTCACTACATTGAAAACAACATGCAATGCCAGGACGGCGATGTAATTCTATTGGACGTAGGTGCCGAATATGCCAATTACTCATCTGATATGTCGAGAAGTATTCCTGTAAACGGACGCTTTACTCCAAGACAAAAAGAAGTTTACAATGCTGTTCTGAACGTAAAAACCCAAGCGGAAAAAATGCTGATTCCGGGGACCATGCTTGCCGAGTATCAAAAAGAAGTGGGCAGGTTAATGGAATCCGAATTACTGGGCTTAAAACTTCTCGATCAAACCGATATTAAAAACCAGGATCCGAACTGGCCGGCATACAAGAAATACTTCATGCACGGTACCTCGCATTACCTGGGACTTGATACCCACGATGTAGGTTTGTGGAATGTTCCGATCGAGGCGAATATGGTATTTACCTGCGAGCCGGGGATTTACATCCCGGAGGAAGGTTTGGGAATCCGTATCGAAGACAATTTAGTCATTCAGGCATCGGGGCAACCGTTCAACCTGATGAGAAACATCCCGATCGAGGCAGATGAAATAGAAACATTGATGAATCAAAAATAATGAGTGAACAACTTTTGAATTACAGGATTTCCGGAAATGGAAATCCTGTTGTTTTTCTTCACGGTTTTATGGAAGATCACAGCATGTGGGATGAATTACTTCCCCACCTTCCTGTGAAAGCTATTTGCGTTGATCTACCCGGTCATGGTTTAAGCCCGGTCGATTTCAATGCAACACCTTCCATTTTGTCTATGGCAAAAGAAGTGGAAAAAATAATTGTCCGGGAAAAGCTCAAAGATGCTTTGATCGTGGGACATTCAATGGGTGGTTATGTTGGTTTGGAATTAATGAAACTCATTCCGGGCTTGGAACACCTGATCCTGTTTCATTCCCACCCATGGAGTGATTCCGAAGATAAAAAAAGAGACCGTGAGCGGGTAGCCAACATGGTCCTGACCAAAGCTCCCGTGTTTATCCGGGAAGCTATTCCGAATTTATTTCACGACCCGGCACGCATGCAAAATGCCATTGAACATTACATCCGAATTGCTGAACAAATGGACCCGAAAGCTATCGGCTGGGCATCTTTAGCCATGAAAAACCGTTTTGACCTGGCCTATTTAATGGAGAAGAACCCAGAGAAATTCACGGTGATCAGCGGTGAAAATGACAAACTTATCCAGGTTGGTCTTTTGGATGTCTTTTGCAAGCAGAACAAAATCTCATCTATTCTCCTTCCGAATGTGGGGCACATGGCGCATGAAGAAAACCGGGAAGAAGTGATCCATATTCTGAATACTGTTTTTTAAGAGACACTGAAGAAATCTACTTCTTTGCTGAGAACTTCGTATGTGTAAAACTACTTCCATTGACGCTACGGTAAGGGCTTTCAGCACTAAAGTTTCGCAGTGTAAAAGGAGACAGTAGCAAACTTTACAGTCGCTACGTCTCAAGGTGGGGTATCTATACTGTATCCATGCTTTATACTGGGAGTAAAGTCGCTCTATCCGTACTTAAACTATGAAATACTCTTCGATAGATTTAATTGTTAACTATCTCCGTAATTTCAACTAATTAACATTTGGTTCTTGCAGACAACTTTTTTTTAAAGGATATTCAGCAAAAAATAAATAATTTTAACGGTATTAACTTTTGATTATAAACCTTACCAGCATTTTTTAACGGTTAAAATCGGGGTGTGTCCTGTTTCAAAACAAGCACTCAGTTTATTAAATCCCGTAAATTTCGGTAAGAACAAATAACAAACTACATTATGGAACCGAAAAGACTTCGCGCTTTAGTCATTGATGATGAGGAATACGCACGCAAAAATTTAATAATGATGCTGGACGACTTCTGTCCGGAGATTGAAGTGATCGGTGAAGCTTCCGGAAAAGATCAGGCCAAAGCTTTAATAACAGCCAGTAAGCCGGATGTAGTTTTCTTAGACATCCGAATGCCTAGTGGTGCTGAAGGATTCGAACTCCTGGAAGAAGTTGAGGAAAAGAATTTCCTGGTCGTTTTCGTAACCGCTTTTAAGGATTATGCCATCCGCGCATTCAATGCGAGTGCTGTTTACTACCTGCTGAAACCAATCGACATTGACGATTTGCGTGTTGCAGTAGAGAAGCTCGTTGAGGCCAATAATGTTTTCGGGCAAGACCCGGAAAATTATGTGACCTACTTCAGAAGTTTGCGTAACCTATCCGATCAGCTGCTTCGCAACAAGCCGAACAACCGCATTGCGATCAGTCATACCAAAGGATTAAAAATAGTGGAAGACAACACCATTTCCCACCTGGAAGCAAGTGGAAACTGTACGACCATTTATTTCAATGACGGCACGCGTTATCTCGACACCCGCACATTAAAAATCTATGAAAACATCCTGAACCCAGCCAAGTTTTTCAGGGTCCATAAATCTCATATTATCAATCTCAACAACCTGGCCGAATACATTAACGAGGATGGTCATTTCGCCGTTCTGAAGAATGGATTGCGGATCCCGGTTGCCAGAAATCGCGTAACTGATTTTGTAAAAATGCTGAAAGAAGGATGAGATTATTCGCATTGATAGTTTTCGCAGCCATTTCGACCCTTGGAATGGCTCAGGACTATTCTTTCATTACCTATTCCAACGGACAGGGACTGCCTCAGTCGCAGGTGCAATGTATCAC
Organism: Fluviicola sp.; assembly: GCF_029266855.1. GTDB lineage: Bacteria > Bacteroidota > Bacteroidia > Flavobacteriales_D > Crocinitomicaceae > Fluviicola. The sequence continues at coordinate 53,889 of NZ_JAQSWB010000003.1, read as the reverse complement.
CCAGGACGACGACGGTTATCTCTGGGTAGGAACATTGGGTGGACTGGCCAAATTTAACGGGAAGAACTTCACGACATTCCCGCTTGAACAAGGACTGTTCAATAACCGGATCTCCTGCCTGCAACACATTCAAAAAACGATTTGGGTCGGACACGAGGGTGGAATTACACAAATTACCAATAACAGAGCACAAAGCTATTCATTGGGGGATGATGACCGAACTGTAATTGTAACCGATTTCATTCAATACCAAGGGAAAATCATTGCCTCCACCGAGGGAAGCGGCTTGTATATTATTTCGAACAATCACATTTCAAAAGTTACCCTGAAAAACGCAGATGCATCAACGTGCAGGGATCTTGAGGTAGTGAACGGAAAATTATACATCGGGACCAGAGACGGTTTGTATTTCACCAAAGACCTAACCAATTTCAATCATGTCGAAGCATTTAAAGATCGTCGTATTTCCGGAATTGCCTTAACGAAGACCCACGTTTTCATTTCAACGTCTTTTGAGGGCTTATTCAAATCAGATCTCAATTTCAAAAAGTTCGATTCGATCCCGGTTCAATCAGAGGATCTGTATATCGGCAAGATCAACAGCGACAAATCCAACCAGCTTTGGCTTTCTTCACCGGAAGGCGTTATCCGTTTGTCTTCTCAAATGAAGCAACTCAATTTAAACGAAACAAACGGTCTCCCGGTAAATACGATCAATTGTTCTTTCCAGGATAAAGAAGGAAATATTTGGTTCGGAAGTGACGGAAAAGGACTCATCCGCTTCGCAAATCAAAACTTACAAATTTACTCCACCAAGACCGGGATGCCTTCCGATCTGATCTTGTCCGGAACCAAGCTAAAAAGCGGAACATATTTGTTCGGTTCATACGATAAGGGAGCATTTAAGATGAATCTCCAGGGAGTTTGTGAGAAAATTCCCATTCCGGCAACCACCATCTGGGATATCGAATACTTCAACGGACTCGCCTGGTTTGCTACAGATATGGGGATTTTTAGCTGGGATTTCAAATCCGAGCCGATAAATTACTATTTCAAAGGCCGTACAAAAACATTCAGAGTTCTTAAACCATTCAGAAACAGGCTGATTGTAGCCAGCGAAGAAAGCATCGGCTACATTGAAAACAATACGCTTCATCATTATTCCAATTTTAAATTCAACCCGAGTAAAAACGGAAACATCCGCGATATAGCATTTTACTATTCAAACATTCTTGTTGCCACCTCAAAAGGATTATACGAATTAAATCTTTCCAAAAACACTCAAAAACTTCTCCGGAACTTTAAAGCAAGTATCGCCTCCATAGAAATCGATGTTGAAAACAGGATCTGGATCGGAACAGAAAACGGCTTGGTGATCTTTGACGGCATCAATTACAAAGATGTTTCGTACAGTTCAAAAAGCGGTGCGCGTTTCATCAATTTTATCCACCGGGTAGAAAGCAATATTTTCATAGGAACCAACGACGGATTATATGTATTTGACAACAATGAAGGTTCACAGGACCTCATAAAACATATCGGAACCAATAACGGACTGATCAACCTGGAATCCAACATTAACTCTTCGCTGTTTGAAGACGGGAACTTTTGGTTCGGCACGAGTGACGGACTTGCAAAACTGCATATCGGTTCAAGTGAAGTATTCTCGGATTTTCCTCCAAAACTGAATATTGCACGTGTTTTAGTGAATTACCGGGAGATCAATCCTTCTGAAATTTACAGCGGATTAAAACTCAATTATTCCAAAAACAACCTCATTATCGACCTGGACGGGATTTCAATGGAAGATCCGGAATCAGTCACTTTCCAATACTGGCTTGATGGTGAATCCGACAAATGGTCTCCACCAACCCTAAACCCAACCATTATTCTTTCGAACCTGGATGCAGGTAATTACACGCTGCATATCCGCGCTATTTCAGGAACCAAGAAAATTTCAGAAATCAGTTCCTTCGCAATTACCATTACACCACCTTTCTGGAGAACCTGGTGGTTCTATATTCTTGTTTTTATCGCTATTGCATTTGGAATCCGGTATTATTTCAGGCTGCAAATCAAACGCGAAAGAGATCGCAACTATAAGATCAACCTGGAGAACAAGTCGCGCTTGCTGGCATTGGAACAACAATCGTTGAATGCAAGTATGAACAGGCACTTCATTTTTAACTCGCTGAATTCCATCCAATATTTCATCAACACCCAGGATCGCGTATCTGCGAACAGGTATTTAACCAGTTTTGCCAAGTTGATCCGGAAGAACCTGGACAGTGCTTCGGAAGGCGATAATGTGGTGACACTTCACCAGGAACTCGAACGCCTTGAATTGTACCTGTCACTGGAAGCAATGCGTTTCAAAGACCGGTTTGTGTACCGAATAGACAACCAGAACATTGACCTGGAACAGGTAACTGTTCCCGCCATGCTTCTTCAGCCTTTTGTGGAAAACAGTATTATTCATGGAATTTTACCCGACGAAACCAAAAAAGGTGAAATTTTAGTAACGATCAAAGCGCTCGGAGATCAATTGGAAATTTGCATTGACGATAACGGAATCGGAATTGATTACAGTTTGAACAAGAAAGCCAAATTCAAAGGCGATCACAAATCGCAGGGAATGGAGATTACTTCCAAGCGAATTGATCTGATTCGTGAGATGTGGAACAAGGATTACGAGCTGATCGGTCCCTTTCAAATGACGAATCCTGACCGTTCAATCAAGGGAACACGCGTTTTAATCAAAATTCCTTATGAAAATTTGGAAATGAATGATTAAATAGTTTATATTTGTTTCTGTATGTGTTTTACAATATGAAAAAGATTACACTCATAGCATCATTATTAATCGTGTTTACAGCTTGTCAAAAAGCTGATATCCGTCCGAGAACTGTTTCTCCGGCTTCTTCACAGGAATTGAAAAGCAATTCTTCTCAAGATACTCCGAATCCAAACAGCGGAAATCCGAACACCTTAGGAGGAGGTTCAGATTCTTCAGTTGATCCGAATACTCCGGATCCAAACGGAGGAGATATTACCGATCCATTAAGAAAGAAAGATCAGAAAGACAATAAATAAAAAAATCCCGATTCAATGAATCGGGATTTTTTTTGTTCTATTTATTCGTTATCTATTTCTGAAAATGATTCCATCCCTGGGCACGCAAGGGAATTAATGATTCATTGGTATCCACCAAATAAGTTCCTTCGCTTGCATCCGTCATATAACCAATTACCGTCATATGCGGATTTCCCTTGATCTTATCGAAATCACTTTGCGCAATCGTGAATAACAACTCATAATCCTCTCCCCCGTTCAACACGCAAGTTACAGGATCCAGATTAAAATCTATTGCTGTAGTCGAAGTCAGGGAATCAATAGGAAGTTTTGAATTGTATATCATTACCCCTTTATTGCTGGCTTTACAGATATGCAGTACTTCAGAAGCCAAACCATCCGACACATCGATCATGGATGTTGGAACTACTTCCAATTCCTTCAAATAATTCAGGATATCTACACGAGCTTCAGGTTTCAGTTGTCGTTCAATAATGTAATCTTTTCCGTCGAGATCCGGCTGAATGTCCGGATTGCTTTCGAAGACACTTTTTTCGCGTTCAAGCACCTGCAAACCTACATAAGCAGCACCCAGATCTCCGGAAACAACCAACAGGTCATTGGTTCCTGCCCCCGATCTGTAAACCACCTTCGATTTATCTACCACACCGACGGCCGTAACCGATATAACCAATCCTGAGCGGGATGAAGTAGTGTCGCCACCAATCAAATCCACCTTATAATGCTGGCAGGCCAAACGGATTCCGGCATATAATTCTTCCAAAGCTTCCAAGGGAAACCTGTTTGAAACAGCTATCGAAACAGTAATTTGTTCGGGAGTTCCGTTCATTGCAGCGATATCCGATACATTTACAGCAACAGCCTTATATCCCAAATGCTTGAAAGGAACATACATCAGGTTGAAATGAACACCTTCCACCAGCATATCCGTTGAAATCAAGGTAAATTGCTCCTCATTTCTTTCCAGTACAGCTGCATCATCTCCGATCCCGAAAGCAGTTGATTCTCTTGTAATCAGAAAATTCTTAGTCAATAACTCAATGGTTCCGAATTCTCCCAGGGATTCCAGATCCGTTCTTTTTTCTTCCGACATGTGCTAAATATATGGTACAAAGATACACTTTACTCAAAAGAAGCTGTATCGGGAAGTAAAAACCCTAAGTTATTTAAGAAATAATTACATTTATTGCACAACTCCGCCCATCATGAAGCAATTTCTCTTCCTCCTTATCACCCTGAACTCCTTATCTGGTATTTCACAAACATTTATCCGAACAGAGCTCCCAACGCAGGTTTCAAGTCCATGGGAAATCATTTACGGACCGGATTCCATGCTTTGGGTAACAGAAAGCAACGGCAGAGTTTCAAGAATCGACCCTGTGAGCGGAAGCAAAACCATTATTCATGCAGCAGCCGATTATTTCGGCGGAAGCCCCCTGGAGAATTCTGTTTTGTGTCCGAATCTTACAATTGGAGGAGGCACACTGGGCCTGGCATTACATCCTGACTTTATTCACCCCGATTCTGCGTTCATTTATTTCATGTATGCTTATAATTCAGGAACGTCCGGCAGTCCGGACACCCGATATAAAATCCGCAGATTGAAATGGAATCCGAGTACAGAGCAAGTAAGCGGCTACCAGGATATCGTAACAGGAATTTCAAATGGCTATGATCATTGGGGAGGAAGATTACTCGCTATTAAACGAAGTAATATTTCGTACCTGTTTGTTTCGATAGGTGATCATGGCTCTTCTGAGACCAATAACCCGCAATGTTACAATCCCCAATCCGACAATCCGAATAATTTTGCACAGGATCCGACTACAGATAACGGAAAAATTCACCGGTTCAACATGGACGGGAGCATTCCTTCAGATAATCCAATAGCAGGGAACTCATTTTTCACAAGAGGCCACCGCAACCCGCAGGGATTGGTTTACAACAACGATCTGGATATTCTTTATTCCATTGAACACGGGGACCGTACTGACGATGAGATCAATATTCTGGAAAAGGGAATGAATTACGGATGGAAAAATATCCACGGCTATCATAACGACAACAATTTCCCCGGCGAAACAAACTACGCAAGCAACTATGTTCCCCACCCCCTGATCCAAAATGATCATTTAGTAGAACCCATTTATTCCATTTGTACAGTTCAAATGCCCCTTACCGGAAACGGAAGCTCCTGGTGTACAATTGCTCCATCCGATGGGATTTATTATAATAGTCAAGGAATCCCGGAATGGACAAACAGTATTCTCCTGGTAACTTTAAAAAAGGGCGAGGCTACAAACATGGAATTGTATCAATTCCGTCTAAATGCACAAGGAACAATTGAAGCTTCCACTCCGCAGAACCCAAATCCTAAAAAATATTTTGTCGAAGATCAGCAACTAAACGGCCGATTGCGTGATATTACCTTTTCCCCTGATGGGAAGAAAATTTACCTGATCAACAACGGCGGCGGAACTTTAAATTTTGACAAAATCACTGTTTACACTTATGTAGAACCAGAAAACCCTCCCTATCCCGAAATCGGGTTGAAGATCACTCCCAATCCATCTTCCGGAATGATCCAGATCCTCGTTCCCGAAGAGAAACCCTATACCATCCAAATTTTTGATTCCCGTGGAGCCAAACTGCAGGAAATAAAGGGAGAAACCGAAACCATCAACCTGGATTTCTCTTCCTTCTCAGCAGGATTCTACTGGTTTAAATATGAATCGGAAAGCATGGAACGCATCCAGAATTTTGTGAAGGAGTAAGAAAAACTACATAACAATTGTGATCAAATAACCACATAGATACATAGGTCACATAGCATGTCTGATCTAAGAAAAACTCTTTCCAAAAATGGAATTAATGGACCGGAGGCGTTGTATTTGACGGACATCCCGGGTTGGGACATTTTTGTTCCCCGTCGGGAATCGGAGTACTGCAGACTGGGCAAACCGAGCCTTCCTCTGCGCGATAATAATACTTTTTCATGATCCTGCTTTTACGGTACTCTCTAAGGTAAGGAAAAAGAATTTTCGGACAAAAAATAACTTAGCCGATATAGCCAGCCTGTGAATCAGTCCTTTTTCTTGCAAAAAGGAATACTAACAAACCGGCAATTATGCTAAAAACCAAGGCATAGTCATAAAAGTAAAGCTGGTTCAAAGGAACATCCATCTTCACATTGGGAGAAATTGGTTCGGAGATAATCACATCCAATGAAATCAAAATAAAGATAACCTTACAAAAGAACCCGATAAGGTAACTTACACAAACAAGGGATAAGATCATTATCAGTTTACGAGACGGGTAACCCGGATTTTTGAAGCGTTTAACGAGCTGGAAAACTCCCAGGGAAAGTAAAGGAAGGATTCCGAATGAAAGCGCAGTTTTTAAGGCCAGGTTCGATTTACCACCCATAGAAGTTGAGGTGAATACCATTGATCCTGATAAACCGGTTAGTTGCTTCATCAGCAAATCGTTTAAAAAAGGGAATATGATCCACATGAAAGCGAAGAAGAAGATCATAAGTACAAGGGAAAGTCTGATCGGATGCATGGGATGAAAGTAAGGAAAATTATAAGACTGCAGTGATTTTTATGGTTCCCGCGGATTTCGCAGAAGGCGCAGATTTTTCTGATGATTAATATTACTTTATAACAATACCTTTCATCGTTATTGCAATTTATCAGTTTCCAAATTATTCATTATTATATTGTAAACCTTTTCATCTTCTTCTAATGTCGTTATTGATATTCCATCACTCCTCCATTCTAAATAAAGCATTTCAATCTTCATATTCTTAGAAAATTGAATCAATTGTTGCTCTGCAAACTTTGACAAATTTCTTCTTGGTACAATAATCCCATTGATTGCATTTGAGACATCAGGGTATTCGTATTCCTTCTCATTAAAGGAGTATAACCTAAATTCACATTCTCCTGAATAATCAATATGTTTTTTTGATAAATCCCGTACCATATTTTCGAAAGCTAACTTGCTGTATTGCTGATAACCTAAATTATCTAACTCGTTAAGTCTAATAGAATTATCCTTAAATAACCATCTGTAAGGCAGGTAATTAACATCTCGCTTCTCATCTTTATGAACTTCAAGTAATTTAGACTTTGAAAACGAAAGGCACACTCCATTATACTTATCCCCATACTGATCCTACATTCTTGGTTTTAAAAACCCATAATATTCCTCATAAAAACTGGATTGTCCTTGAGTTTTTTCCAATGATTCATTCCGACAAAAACACAATTGTTTTACTTGATTAAACTTTTCCTTTAATCCTAGAGAAATTTTATTTGAATCGTCTGCTGTTCTCCCCTCAACTTCTAGCATGTGCTCCAGATCTCTATATTGACCTCCTTTTCCTGTCATAGATTTGAGAAATTCAATTGGATCATTTGAATGAATTCTTGGTGAAAATCGGAGTTGCTTTTCAAAAAGAATATGCTCTATTGCAATATTTAAAGAAGTATAATGATAAATGGTGTCCTGATCTGTAAACACCTTAGGAATATTATTGCTATTCATTTGTAACAATTAGATGGTTCAATATAGCAATTCTATACCAAATCCCGCCCCCACTGACAAAACTACATTTCCACCATTCAACCACAAAACCAATGAGCACAAAAAAAGGAGCTTATTTCTAAACTGCACAACATCAAACAAAAAGAAAAATTACTAAAAATGTCCTCCCCCTTAATCCCCCTCCAAAGGGGGAAACAGAAAAATGCTGCCCCCGCTCTAATTCTCACACTCAAAAAACATGCTAAAAAGTATGAGCGGGAGTGTGAGTTTGGAGAAACACTAGGGCTCCCCGACGATCCGCTCATGCGGATGTCCGGGATAAACTTCTCACCTAAGTGGGTGGAAAACAAAAAAGCCTCATCTTTCGATGAGGCTTTTATTGTTGACCCACTAGGGCTCGAACCTAGACTCTTCTGGACCAAAACCAGACGTGTTGCCAGTTACACCATGGGTCAATTGCGAGGGCAAAGTTAATACTAAATTCTTTTCACACAAGAAAACCAATAAAAAAACTTCAGTTTTTCAAACAAAAAGAAGAAAAAACATTGAAATTCATCCATTTAGCATTTTTCAGCATTTCAATGAGGAATCGTCGCAATATATTTATAACTTCGCGAGTCAAACTTTCAAAGTAAATCATGAATTACAATAAACTGAATAACCTTACAGGCTGGTTTGTTTTTTTAATCGCAACGATTGTTTATTTCCTAACCATTGAAGATACCGTTTCACTTTGGGATTGCGGGGAATATATCACAGCAGCAAATAAATTAGAAGTTGGTCACCCTCCGGGCGCGCCGTTGTTCATGGTACTGGGACGTTTGTTCTCCTTCTTTGCCGAGCCTGAAATGGTGGCAGTATGGATCAACCGTCTTTCAGCTTTATGTAGTTCATTTACTATTTTATTCCTTTACTGGTCGATTACCATGTTCGGTAAAAAGATCATGCAGCGCAAAGAAAGAGACTGGTCGAGAGGTGATCAAATTGCAACTCTCGGAGCTGGAATTGTAGGTGCTTTGGCATACACATTCTCTGATTCATTCTGGTTCTCTGCCGTTGAGGGAGAGGTTTACGCCATGTCATCCCTATTTACTGCAGCAATCTTCTGGATGATCCTGAAATGGGATTCCGAAATGATCGGTATCAAGCACGGTGAAATCACTGACAAACGATCTCCTATGCGTTGGATGATCCTGATTTGGTTTATGTTCGGATTGGCAATCGGGGTCCATTTATTGGGGCTACTTGCTGTTCCGGCTATTGCATATGTTATTTATTTCAACCTTTGGGAGAAAACAAACCTGAAAGGAATCATCCTGACCGGTTTGATCTCGGTAGTGGTTCTTGCCTTTGTGCAGGAAGGAATTATCCCCGGAACCGTTGCCGTAGCTTCCTCTTTTGAGGTTACGTTTGTCAATTCATTCGGTTTACCATTCTTCTCGGGAACTATTTTCTTCTTCCTATTATTGATCGGTGTCTTTATGTGGGCATTCCGATATGCTAAGAGAAAAGCAAAACCTATCCTGAATACCGCATTGTGGAGTTTAGCATTCCTATTGATCGGTTACGGATCATTCGCTGTCATTGTTATCCGTTCCAATGCAAACACGCCATTGGATGAAAATGACCCTGAAAACCTGGTAACACTTCACGCTTACCTGAAACGCGAGCAATACGGTTCATGGCCTATCTTAAACGGTAATTACTGGAACTCTACTTTGGCGGATCAAAGTGAATTCAAGGACGGAAGTCCATTCTACCTGCGTCGTTTTGTTGTTGAAAACGATCAGACAGGAATGGATGCAAAAGCATTTAAAACTGAGAAAGAAGCCAGTGCCTGGGCAAAATCAAAAGGCAGAAACTATTCGGTAAAGGAAAAGTACTTCTCCAGTAACGAAAGTGTAAGAAAGCAAAGCAAACAGGTCTATTCACAAAACACTTTCCTGCCACGCATGTACTACACATCGAATAATCCGAACGACCCTAAGATTGTTCAATATAAATACTGGTCAGGTTATGATCCGACAGATGTAAGGGATTCGGATGAAAACGGAGCAGATGGTTTAAGACTGCCACGTTTCGGTGAAAACATGAATTACATGTTCCGATACCAAATGAACTGGATGTACTGGCGTTATTTCATGTGGAATTTCTCAGGTCGTCAGAACGATTTCCAGGGACATGGTGATGAAATGCGCGGAAACTGGATTTCAGGCTTCTCATTTATCGATGACGAACGTTTAGGTAACCAGGAGCATGCTCCATACTACACTTTGGAAAATCCGGCACACAATAATTTCTGGCTTCTTCCAATTATTCTGGGAGTAATCGGGGTGATCTTCCATTTCTACAGAGCTCCTAAAGACGCATTCATTGTATTCTTAACGTTCTTCTTTACAGGAATTGCAATTGTCATTTACCTGAATCAGAAACCATTCGAGCCTCGTGAGCGGGATTATGCTTATGCCGCCTCCTTCTATGCCTTTGCATTCTGGATCGGGTTAAGCGTCCTGGCCTTATACGATGCCTATAAAAACTTCAATAAGGCTGATTGGAAAAACATGTTGTACGGATATGGTGCACTTACCGGGTTCATTTTGATCTTTGCAATTGCAGGCGGTGGTTTCATATTAAAAACATGGCTGGTAATTGCAATTATCGGACTAATCCTGCTCGGCTTAGCCTATGGACTGAGGAAAGCATTGCCAAATCAAACCATTGCGGCTTCCTTATTTACTATTTTGACATTGTTTGTTCCGTATCTGATGGGCGAACAGGGTTGGGACGATCACGACCGTTCACAAAAAACATCTGCTCATGACCTGGCATACAATTACCTGCAGTCATGTGCTGAAAACGGGATCATTTTCTCAGTTGGTGACAACGACACATTCCCTTTGTGGTACTTACAGGAAGTTGAAGGAGAACGAACAGATGTACGCGTTTGTAACACGAGTCTATTCGATACCGACTGGTATACCAACCAGATGAAAATGAAGATGTACAAGTCAGAACCACTTCCTATTACTTTCCGAGAAGATCAAATTCTTCAGTGGGCAGGAGGAACGGATCAGGCTTTCTTCATGTCAACAACTCAAATGCTGAACCAGGGAATCAACCGTGAAACACTGGAGAAATTGTTCAATATGAAATTAAAGAACAGCCCGAGAGAGTTTAAACAATCTTTCACGAGCTTTGTAAATACAACTACTTCTGTTCTTTCAACCGTAAAAGCAAAAGACGTTGCGTACGATCCAAGAATCAATGAGATTCGCCAATTATTCAGCAATGCAAACCCAGATTCAGTTACAATTGACGTGGTTGAAAGCATGGAAAACGGTATTCTTGAAATTTTTGAAGGATACAGAAACCACATGCTTGAGGCTGATGTGAAAGGATTGGAAGCATTGCAGGAAATGATCGGTTCATGGGAAGACGCATGGTCATTCCTGCCAATCAAAGAGGTAATCTCTTTTATGCAGGACGACGATAACATGATCAAGTACGGAACTGCATATTTAAGAGTTATTCCAAGTACAGGTTTCATTCTACCGGTTAACAAGAAAAATGCGTTGGCATCCAAGATCATTTCCAAAGAGGAATTGGCAAATTGCGAAGATGAAATCCGTTTCCGTTTTAATTCCAGATCCGTTCAGGCAATCACGAAGTCAGACATTATGATCCTGGATATGCTTGCAAACAACGACTGGAAAAGACCGATGTATTTCACTTCTCCGGGCAACACGGAAATTTCAACGGCAATGTATCAAAGCGGGCATTTACGCACGAATGGTATGGCTTGGGAGATTACACCGATCTTGGCTCAGGGAAGAACTCCAATCAATGAAAAACTGATGTATAAACATCTGATGGAAACATATCATTACGGTAAAATGAATGATCCTGATGTGTTAACTGATTACTATGCAAGAAGACAAACGGTTCAATTCAGAACGATGTTTGCTCAATTGGCAGAACATTACATTACCGAAGCAGAACAAATGGAGATGAGCAAGGAACAATACGGTCCGATGATCAAAAATCTTCGCGCTACAGGTCAGGCGAGAGTTGCCGATTCACTGGAGAATTCATTCAAAGGATCTATGGGTCTGACTCCGGCACAATTACGTAAAAAAGCTGCCACTGTCATTTACAAGTCACTGGAAGTAATGCCGGCAAACATTGTACTTGATTACGGTGAAAGGCCATCTCCTTCTGGTGGTATCAAGGATGCAAATGGTGCAGAGTATGCACAATACCAGGACGGAGTACTGCAGGATTATGTGGGCTTCCTTTACAGGGCAAATGACAAACAAGGAGCGGAAAAACTAGGAGCTGAAGTAGCACGCCAGTTGGAAAGTATCCTGGGTTATTTCAAAAACAGCCCGGCGGAATTTGCTGCATCCAATGATATCGATTATATCTCTGCAGTAATTAATTATGCGACGCTTCACAAATTTGCAGGTGATCCGCAAATCGGGAATCCGAACGGAGTCCTGGCCAGCCGAACGACAAAAGGCCTGGAAGCACTTTACAACCAGGATTTGAGACGTATTTATACTGAACTGGATCAGCTTTCTTTGGAGAACGGTGAAAGCAGAACCGATGGAAACTTTGCTTCGAAAAAAGCACGTTTGCAAGGAACAATGAACGCCATTGATTTTACTTTTCAATTGACGGGAACACAAGTTCCAAGTGCTCCGCAACCGCCAGCTCAGGATGGAATCCCAAATGAAGCTGTTTTAAACGAAGATGTACTAAGTAAAGCTGCAGCTTCCGACAGTGAGTCGATGATTCAATAAACATTCAAAATGAAATTATTTAAACCTCCACGCTTGACTAATTGGGTTTTCCCAAAGTTAAGGTGGAGGTTTTCCATTTCCGAGCCAACCGTTTTTATCACCTTCGATGACGGGCCGAATCCCGAGATCACGCCCTTTGTCCTGGACCTGCTGAAAGAATACAAGTGGAAAGCAACCTTTTTCTGCGTAGGACAAAATATCATCAGGCATCCCGAATTGTTTCAGCGAATTGTTTCGGAAGGACATACCATCGGTAATCACACCATGAAGCACCTGAATTCGATCAGGACAGAAAATGCATTGTACCTGGAATCATTCCGGGAATTTGAAAAAACGGTTCAGACGAAACTCTTCAGACCACCTTACGGAAGAATCAAACCAAGTGTAGCGAAGGAAATAGGAAAAACACACCGGATCATCATGTGGTCCTGGTTGTCATACGATTACGATCTGAATGTCAGTAACGAACGCATCCTTTCGGAAGCGAAGCGAATCAAAAAAGGAGATATCCTGGTTTTGCACGACAATGCAAAGATCACCGAACGGCAAAAGCAATTGCTTCCCCAACTCTTCCGCTTATTGAAAGCAAAGGGATTTCATTCCGAAGTTATTTCTGCTTAGGCTTTTTGTAAATCGGAACGGTAGAACAAGGTTCCCCGTACATAACACTGGAGCAAACCGGCTGTACTTTCACCAGGAACTGCGACATTGCCGCTTCCGGATTCGGGATGTCAGAACACCCTTTCACGATTAATTTCCCGTCGGTAAACTGATCAATATCCAGTTGTTCGATACTCAGCTCCAATGCTTTTTGTTTCGCATCAGCTAAATTTCCGATCGTAACAGAGTTCGCAAGACCAACCAGTTTAGAACTTACCAGCATAAAAGCCCATGAAGGCAAAATAGCATCAACAGAACAAAACAGGTAAGCATGTTTTCCCTGAAATTGGTTCCAGTCGAAACTCTTCACATAATCACGGAAGTCTTTTTCCTTCAACACCAATCCCTGCCATAAAGAAGGTTCAAAATCAAAGCCTGCAAACTCAGAATCCTTCGGACAATATTCAGCCAGGTCAATTGCAATCAATCCACTTTGTGCTACTTTATTTACGATCTCAGACATGGATGTAAATTTACGGATTTCTCTTCTTCGGAAATCCGGAGATGTTAAATTCAGTTTCCACGACAGGCATTTTAACAAAAATTAGTGAAACACGTGTTTTGTTTGCCTTACATTTATGCCCATAAAAGTTAAACCATGAAACACGCCATTATTTTAAGTCTTGCCACCGGACTAGTTCTTGCATCCTGTTCATCCAATGAGAAAAAGATTATTTCCGTTGAAAAGAAAGTGATCTATAAAAAATTAGACCCGGTTCAGGCTAATCGTAAACTGGCAATCGAAGTTTCGGGAATGACTTGTGAGCATGCCTGCGGAGGCTCAATCCGGATGGCATTAAAAGAAACCGGAGCGGTTGACCGTGTTTCCTATGATTTTGAAGCCGGAAGAAAGACCAACACAGCATACATTACATTTGATAAATCAAAGATCTCTGCCGACAAAATTGCTTCCATTATTGAAACCATCAATGAAAAGCAATTCACAACAGGGAAATCCAGTTCTACGGATCTAGCCGGTGAAACAAAATCCAGCAGTCCGTCAACTACTGTGGTCAGCGAAACGAAATCGACCAAGATCAATGTAGAAGTTCCTGAAGCTGATTGGGAGATGCCCAATATTTTCGAGTTTTTTTCTCATTTGGTTAATTAAAAACAATCCCTATTTGTAGTTTTGCAGGATGAAACTGCAACATCGTATTATCGGAGAAGGAAAACCCTTAGTTATTCTTCACGGACTTTTCGGTTCTTCAGACAACTGGCAAACTCATGCCAAACGTTTCTCCGAGTATTTCCAGGTCATTTTAGTCGATCAGCGCAATCACGGTCATACAGACTGGAGCGAAGAATTTGATTACGACCTTCTTGCAGAAGATCTTCATGAATTAATTACCGATCTTGGACTGGAAAAAGTCAATCTCCTGGGGCATTCCATGGGCGGGAAGACAGTTATGCGTTATGCACAGCTCTATCCCGACAGCATTGAAAAATTAATCGTGGTGGATATGGGAGTTAAAAGCTATCCTCCGCACCACCAGGAAATTTTAAAAGGGATTGCTGCGGTGAATGCCTCAGCAATGGATTCGCGTTCAGCTGCCGAAGAAATCCTCCTTCCATTTGTTCCCGAAAACGGAACAAGGCAATTCCTTATGAAGAACCTGTATTGGATCGAAAAGGGGAAACTGGCCTGGCGGATGAATGTCAAAGTCCTTGAAAAAGAAATGGAAAACATCCTGAAAGCCATCCCGGAAGAAGAAGTTTTGGTTCAAACCCTGTTTATCAAAGGATCACTTTCCAATTACATCCCGGACAAAGATATTCCGGATATTGAAAATCAATTCCCGGATTCTTCCTTTGTGAGTATTGAAAATGCAGGTCATTGGGTTCATGCAGAACAACCGGAAGAATTCATGAATGCAGTTTTGGAGTTTTTGTTGAGATAAGGATAAGACAGGGACGCGAAGCGCTGAGAATGAATCGCAATTGACCTTTTTTTTTACCACAAATGCACAGATTTTAAAGGGCGCTTACCAGTCGCCCTTCCTTAAGGTATTAACCAGTTATCCTGAATTTGATATCCGATCCAATTAATTCAAATGAATATTGATCGGCAGGTTGTACTGGGATTTCACTGTTTTTCCATGCAGTTTTGGAGTTTTTGTTGAGATAAGGATAAGACAGGGACGCGAAGCGTTGAGAATGAATCGCAATTGACCTTTTTTTTACCACAAATGCACAGATTTTAAAGGGCGCTTACCAGTCGCCCTTCCTTAGGGTATCAATCAGTTGTCCTTTGGATTTGATATCCGATCCAATTAATTCAAATGAATATTGATCGGCAGGTTGTACTGGGATTTCACTGTTTTTCCATGCAACTTTGCGGGTATCCATTTCGGCATAATTTTGAAGACGCGAATTGCTTCCCTGTCGCATTCCGGGCATCCGGGCATTCCTTTGTAGACCGTAACATCTGAAAGTGTTCCATCCTCCAGCACAACAAACTTCATCCGTAGCTTAAACGACATTCCCATTTCCTTAAGCACTTCGGGAACCTGAAAATTTTCAGCTAAAAATTTCATCAGTGCACTTCGACCACCCGGAAATTCTGCTTCTTCATCCACGTGGGAATAAATCATCGCAGGATCCGGATCAAAGCGACGAATTACACTTCCCTGACTTTTCATCCTTTCCACACTAAATTCATTAATCGGAATGGAGTTGGCGTACCTGATAAAATCTACTGCCAATTCAACCGGTTCATTATAAGCATACCACACATTTGTGCTCCATCCTTCGCCTGTAGGTTGTGAAATTTCGTTCCTCTCCGGTTTTCCGAATTCCCGTTCAAATACCGGTGAGAAATTCTTTGGCCAATTTTTAAGACTAAACTCCCGAAGTTTATGAATACTATCCCGTAAGTTAGCTTCTCCAATTGCCAAATTATACAATACTTCTTCGTAACTCAGGTAAACCGAATCCAATTCAGGGCGCATCCGGTCAATGGTCGCAGAATAGTTATTTATTTGGTTCAGTTTAGTCCTATTCTCTTCTATAACCAATGAATACCGAACCAATTCTCCACGCAGCCACTCGTTTTGTGCTTTCCGGCTGCGTTTTTTTTCAAGTATGGTATCTTTAATCAGAATAAGTTCCTTAGGCTCCATAATCTCCTTTGGGAGCTCTGTTGCCGACTGCTTTTCCTGAAAACGATCTATCTCTGCTTTCAAAGCATTCAAATTAACGAGTTTGGCGGGATCTTTTTCCAAACGGATCAATTGATTATAGGATTTTTCCACGCTTTTAAGTGCATCCTTCAGATCTGTTGCCTGCCGCTGTGTATTTCTCAACTGCGCAGATTCAAAATCCTGTTGTTTGATCAGAAGTTGAGATGCTTTTTGTGAAACTAAAACAGTAATGGAATCAACCTTCGTTTTAACCGCTGCCAATTCAGTATTCAACTGGTCATTGATCTTCTTTTTGGATTGGGCAAAAATTGAAGCTGCTGAGAACAGAAATAAAAGGAATAAAATAAAGAGTTTCATGAAAAATAATTTTACCATTCTATTCAGCGCAAACCAATTGTAACCGGCAGAATAAACCATGAGTTTACTGATTTCCCATTAATTTTTGCAGGAATCCAAAGCGGCATTGATTTTACTACCCGCTTTACTTCTGCATTGCATTCCGGACAATCAGTTATACCACCTTTTACCTGAACGTTGGAAATTGACCCTCTTTCACTCACTATGAACTGAACATACCACTTCGAACTTGGAATTCCAATCTCAACAGCTACTTCCGGATAACGGATATTTTCCGTCAAATATTTCAACATAGCTGAATTTCCTTCCGGGAACATCGCCGGTTCATCCGTAAACTCATAAACAATTGGTTCCTGTCTTTTACCAGGCCCCATATCAGGCTCAGGTTCCGATTCAAGCATTTCAAAAATTCGTTTTTCAATGCTTACAGTCCTTCCAATCTCTGGAAAAACTTTTTTATAGGCCTCTGAAAAACCATTTGGTCCTTTGGTGACATAATTCTCTCGCATCTCTTTCAGTTTTCCCTCCAATATTTTCTTCACAGCAAGCAATTCTTTCCTCATTAATTGATAACCGATTTGCATCGAATCCAGTTTGGGGGTAAGCTGCTCAAGCTGTGTTTTATGAGGTTCTATCTGATTAAATTCGGAAGAAATGTAATTTAAATAATATTCATTCTTACTAATCTCTTTCCGCAACATTTCGTTCTGCTCTTCCAACGGAAGATGGTCATAATAGGCCTTAACAGGCGGCAAACCAATATCCAAATGCGTTTTTATTATTTCTTGCATCGGATCCGTTAACAATTTGTACTCAGGTAAGACAGGAGTTTTGTCCGTTGAGATCAAAGATTTCAAATCCACACCCAACATTTCCAGGTTCTCCTTCAATTGCGTGTTTACCAGAATCAGCTCTTCTGTTGAATTCTTCTCCCCGCCCAAAATGGAAAGGTGATACATTGTTTCCCCCTTGAGTAAGGCTAATGGATACTCTTTGGTCTTAAATAATTGCGTAACTGAATCCTGCTTTTCCCAGCAACGCAAAAGATCTGCCTTTAACTGACTATTGATTTTCCGGTCAGATTGTCCCAAAACCAACTGGCTCAGCAAAAAGAACGATACTGCGATAACAATCTTATTCATAAAATCATTCCAATTGAAATTTAACTGGCAAAATAAAATAAGACTTCACCGCTTTCCCATTATTCTTACCGGGAATCCAAAGCGGCATTGTTTTGGCCATACGGATTGCCTCCGTATCGCACTCTTTACAACCGGGAATACCTCTTGCAATTTTAACATCAGAAATCTCCCCCGTTTCAGAAACCACGAATTTCAAATACACTTTCCCCTGTACTCCGGCTTCTTTCATTGATTCAGGGTAACGCAAGTTTTTGGAAATAAACGTTTTCAAAGCTTCGCTCCCACCCGGAAAACTTGCGGGTTCCTCCACATAATCATATACTACCTCCTGATCTTTTGGCTCGACCGGCGGAGCTATTACCATATCGTAAGTACCATCACCCCATCCTGCTTTAGTCATTTCAACTTCCTGGATCATTTCTTCCGGCGAAGGTGGAAATGCATCATAGAAGACTTTTTTGTAGGCATCAGAGAATCCACGCGGTCCTTTTTCGATATATTCTGCCCGCAATGCGTCGAGTTTACTTTCCAACTTAGCTCCTTTGATTTTGAATTCATCCGTTACCGCTTTATAGTAACGAGACAAGGAATCCATTTTCGGAAAAAAGGCAAGTAATTTTTCCATATTCGACTCCAAGTTCTCCTGGTGGATAGCGTTGTCCTTCGAATGCGTTTTATATTCGCTGATTTTTTCGGTCAGCATGACATTTTGCTCCTTTCGTTTGAGGCCCTCCAAATAAAGCCTGTTTGATACCTTATCAAATTTCACCTCTGTTCTCATTATTTCCTTAAGCGGCCTGATAAATTCCCGGTACCTTGGGAATTCTTTTCTATTGGGATCATCCTTCGGGATTATAGCATAAGGATTAAATCCCAGCTCTTCCAACTGACTGATGAATTCAATAGTTTTGTCAACTGATTTCACAGCCCGCCGTTCTTCGTTGGACAACAAATCCATCTTTCCATTTGTCACTCTTTTGAGCGAATCAAATTCCCGCTTTGTTTGCGAGAAAACAGCAAAAGCGGAATCTTGTTTTTGTTGTTCCGAAGCGAACTCAGCCAAGAGTCGCTTATTCAATTTCTTTGCGGATTGCCCGTAACTAAACGAATAAATTATAATTACAAGCAGAAATAGTAGATTTTTCATAGCTATAGTTTAAATTGAACAGGGAGATTGAAAACGGAGTTCACCGCTTTGCCCTTGACCTTACCCGGAATCCAGGCAGGCATTCCTTTTACAACGCGAATTGCTTCCTTATCACATTCCGGACAATCGGGGATTCCCCGCATGATTTTCACATTTGAAATCCTCCCTTTATCTGAAACAACAAATTTCAGAAATACTTTTCCGGAAATCCCGGCTTCTTTGGCAAACGAAGGATAAACAATATTCTCTGCCAGGTATTTCTTCAAAGCATCATAACCTCCCGGAAATATTGCCGGTTCGTCAACGATTTCGTAAATCTCAGGTTCCTGAACAGGGATACTTGACTCTTTCTGCACCGGTACAGCATCATAATCGCCTTCACTTTCGATTGTTCCATCCATTACAATATCACCATTCTCCCTTGGAGGAAGCGGATGAATATCCGGAAAAGCTTCTCTATACGCGAACGAGAATCCTTCCGGACCTTTCAAGCGGTAATTCTCACGAAGTACATCAAGTTCCTTCTCCAACTGCGCTTTTCTTGGCAGCAGATCTTCAGTGACATACTGATATCCTATCAGAATTGAGTCCAGTTGCGGAGAAAAGCTTTGCAATTGTATCCGTGCTGCTTCATTTTTCCTGAAACCGGATGCGTTCAACGCCGCCTTATCCCGGTACTCCACAAGCTTCTGCCCCCACAATTGATTTTGCTCCTTTGTTTTAGCTTTTTCAAGATTTTCGTTATTTAAAACCACCTCAAAGCGTTCTTTTGTTTTCAGCGAGCCCTTGATCGGTTTTATAAAATCAGAGTAATCCTTCAGTGCATTCAACTCTTTGAAATCCATATCCGGATACCTGCCCAGGCTCTTTAACGTATTCAGTGAGGAGGAAACAGAACTGTAGGTTTCCCTGATCGATCTTGCCGCTTCAGACAATTTTTGCAGTTTAATGTACACGCTTTCTTTCACACTGTCCAGTTCCCGGTACGATCGAAGGAAAACCGAATGGCAGGAATCCTGTTTCTGCTGCTCCACAGCCAGTTCAGCACGCAACTGCTTATTCAATTCCTTTGCAGATTGAGCACCTGCAGGCAGTGACGTAAAGAGGACTAAAAACAGGCTTATATTGATTGAGATACGCATGGTGATTCCTTGAAATTTAGACATTTAAATTGATTGACCCTGCTAAGATATAAAAAACAAAGGGAAGACTATTTCCAGTCTCCCCTTCCTTGATTAAACGAACAGATTTATTTACTCTGATCTAGTTTTTTAACCATAGTCAGGATAGTAGCAATCCCTACCAATGGTTCATCCGTATCATCCAGCATTTCAACCAGCCATTTTACTACTCCGCGTTGAATATGCGTCTTCGGATCTTCATCATTCGGAGTGACATCCGTACTGATTTTCTCTTTACAGGTAAATCGAATGTGGATGTTTGCTCCCGCATAAACCGGTTTCGTAAAACGCAATTCATCAATACCATAGTTCAGCAACACCGGATTAATCTCGTAACTATCCACAAACAATCCTGCTGAAATACTCATGATCAGGTATCCATGCGCCACCTGCTCATCAAACATGGTTCCTGTAAAATTTGTCTCCCTTTTGTGAGCGTAGAAATTGTCTCCACTCAAAGCAGCAAATGCATCAATATCTTCAGCAGTAATTAAGCGGCTGTCGGTAATCAGCTGATCTCCCACAACCAATTCTTCATAATGCTTCTTGAAGGGATGAACGGAACTTAGATTTCCCTTTGCACCTTGCTGGAAAACCTGTGTAATCTCCGTAATGGTCGTTGGATGTCCCTGGATCGCCGTGCGCTGCATATAATGCATCACTCCGCGCTTTCCGCCCATTTCTTCACCGCCACCTGCTCGTCCCGGTCCGCCATGTGTTAACAACGGCATCGGAGATCCGTGTCCGGTACTTTCCTTTGCACAATCTTTATTCAGAACCAGGATTCGTCCGTTCACACAAGCTGCTTCAACCACAAACTCGCGTGCTTCTTTATCGTCGGCGGTCACAATCGATGTTACCAGTGAACCTTTTCCTAATTTAGTTAATTCAATTGCCTGATCCAGGTCTTTGTAAGGCATAATCGTGGATACCGGCCCGAAAGCTTCTATGTTGTGAACGTCCTGTTTGTCAAAAGGCGAATCATTCAGGAACAGGATCGGGGAAAAGAAAGCTCCTTTATCCTTATCCGCCCCAAGTACATCAAACTGATCCATGTTACCGTAAACGATTTGCTGTGATTTCGCAAGCAATTCCACATTTTCGCGCACGCGGTCAACCTGTGTTCTGTTCACCAAAGATCCCATTCGTACACCCTCCACTTTCGGATCACCGATCGTTGTAGATGCCAAACGAGCCGAAACTCCTTTCTGAACCTCTTCAACAAAATCTTCAGGAACCAGGATCCTACGAACAGCCGTACATTTCTGCCCGGCTTTGATCGTGATCTCTCGTGTGACCTCCTTCACAAAAATGTCAAACTCTTCCGTTCCCGGTGCAGCTTTCTGCCCCAAAATCATTGCATTCAGGGAATCTGCCTCCAGGTTAAACGGAACCGATTCCTCCAATAATCTCGGGTGTGCCTTTAATTTGCGCCCGGTAAATGCACTTCCGGTAAAACTTACCACATCCTGACTTATGACGTGATCGATAATTCCGCGGCCAAAACCCGAAACCAACTGTAATGCTCCTTCCGGAAGAATTTTTGAATCAATGATATCCTTCACCATTACCTCGGTGAGATAACTCGTAAACTCAGAAGGTTTCACGATCGCAGGAACACCTGCCATCAGGTTCACCGCAATTTTCTCCAGCATTCCCCAGATCGGGAAGTTAAACGCATTGATATGAATTGCTACTCCCTGTTTCGGAACCTGGATATGGTGCCCGATAAACGAACCGTTTTTAGACATTGGAGCCGCTGTTCCATCCACGTAATACGGTAAGTCCGGAAATTGTCTTCTCAAAGAAGCGTTCGCAAATAAATTCCCGATCCCACCTTCGATATCGATCCAGGAATCCACCTTTGTTGCTCCGGTCCAGGCGGAGACCTCATAATATGTTTTCTTGCGTTCCATTAAGAAAAGAGCCAATGCTTTCAGCATGCGCCCACGCTCCTGGAAAGTCATTTTGCGCAGGACCTTCCCACCAACAGTTCTCCCGTAATTAAGCACAGCTTCATAATCCAATCCGGCGCTCGAAACAGAACCGATCTGATCACCGGTAATCGCATTGTAGATCTTTTGTTCCTCACCTTCACCGGCAACCCACTGGCCGCATATATAATTCTTTACTTGTATCATTTTATCCCTATGAAATTTCATTTCAAATATACAACGCTCAATCAGGACGGTTGCAAAACAGTGTAATTTCTTTCCAAATAATCTTCCGATTGAACCAAATATAAGCTTGCTTGTACAGAATCCTGAGAATTGAAAAGTTCATTTGGGGTTAATGCAGGCTTTATTTTAGCGTAACATTCCATAGAATCAATCATTTCTTTCGTTTAATTGATAATTCAGGTACTTAAAACGTGTTTTGAAACATTTTGATAAAAAAGGCAACTCATTTCACTAAAAGGATTGAAACTAATTAAAACCTTTTTAGTATGTTTGAGGCTTAAACATGTAAAAAGTTTCAATAAAGACTAAATTATGAGCAAGACAAAAACAGGAGGAGGTTTTTCATCATTAGTTGCCTCATTATCTATTGCAATTGCATTAGGAATTGGATTTCTTATCTATTATTTCATTTTAGGAGATCCGTCAAACTTCGTGAATAACGATCCAAATGAACATCCGATTGAAGGAAATGTATTAGGAATTGTTTACAAAGGTGGTATTATCGTACCTTTCCTAATGGCGGTAAACCTTATCGTGATTATTTTCTCTGTTGAGCGTTTCATCAGCATTTCAAAAACAAAAGGACGTGGAAACATCAACAAATTTGTAGAAAACATCAAATCTTTATTGGATGCTAACGATTTAGAAGGCGCTATCGAAGAGTGTGATAAACAAAAAGGATCTTTGGCTAACGTTATCAGATCTGGTTTGGAAAAATACGAATCTGTTAAAAGCGATCCTTCTTTGACTAAAGAAGAAAAATCAGAAATCATCAAACAAGAAATCGACGAGGCAATCGCGTTGGAGTTACCAATGTTATCCAAAAACCTTGTAATTATTTCAACGTGTGTATCAGTTGGTACATTGATCGGTTTGATCGGAACAGTAATCGGGATGATCCGTTCGTTCTCTGCAATGGGACAAGGTACTCCGGATACTACAAAATTATCGATTGGTATCTCTGAAGCCTTGATCAATACGTTCTTAGGTATCTTCGCATCTACCATTGCAACTATCCTTTACAACTTCTTCAACACGAAGATCGATCAAATGACACACGCAATGGATGAGGCTGGATTTGCTATCGTTCAGAACTTCAATGCAAATAACAACTAATATCCGTTTAAACGGTATAAAATATTAAGGAATGGCAGAAATTAAAACATCCAAAGGATCCCCATCCATCGACATGACGCCGATGGTGGATTTGGCTTTCCTCTTGGTTACTTTCTTCATGCTTGCAGCAACATTCCGTACAGATGAACCAGTTGATGTTTCTATTCCATCGTCCATCGGAGAAAAAGATATTCCCGAAAAGACGTTGATATTAGTGACTGTTGATAAAGGAGGTCGTATTTTCTTTTCCTGTACAGGAGAAGAGGTGCGTAGAAAAGTGCTTACCCAAATGGCTGCTAAGTACAAAGTTCCATTGAGCGAAGACAATATGAAGGAATTCGTAAGAATTACGAGTATTGGCTGTTCTATGAATCAACTTCCCCAATATCTTTCATTGGACGGTGCAGGAAGAAAGGCATTCCCTACTGAGGTCGGGATTCCTTCTGACAGTTTGCACAATGAATTGAAAGACTGGATCAATTTCGCGAACCGCGAAATGCTTGATTACGGAAAGAAAATGTTCGAAGAAGAAAGTTCGAAACAAGGTAAAGGTCAGGAGCCCTTAAAGGCAGAGGATTATAAACCGAAGTTTGTATTGAAAGCAGCAATGGATGCGGAGTACGTGCGTGTTAAAAGCGCTATCGAAACCTTCCGTGATCTGAACCTGAACAACTTGAACTTCATTACTTCGCAAGAAGCATCAGCAGTAGTTAAATAAAATAACAGGAAAAGATGGCAGAATTAGCACAAGATGACGGAGGAGGCAAAAAAGGAGGTGGTAAAAAACGTCCTAAGAAAGCACCTGCGCGTATCGATATGACTCCCATGGTGGATTTAGGTTTCCTGTTGTTGACTTTCTTCGTATTGACTTCAACATTTGCGAAACCAAAGGTAATGAGCCTGGTATACCCAGCTAAAGAGCAGGAACCGCCTGATCCAAAGGATCCATCTCGTTTAGTAAATAACGCGATTACATTTATCGTATCTGATGATCGTTTGTTTTACTACAAAGGCGAGTTTCACCCAGAGGGAAACAAGGACGGTGAACCTCCTACACAGTTGACCGAAACGGATTTTGGTCCGACTGGTCTTAGAAAACTTCTTGTAGAAGAGAATAAATTTGTTCTGATGAAGAAAGTAGAACTGGACGGAAAACTGCAGCGTAATCAAATTGCAGATTCAATTTACAAGAGAAATTTGAATGAGGCAAAAAAAGATAAGAGAGCGCTGAAAGTTTTGGTAAAAACGGATATGAAGGCCAAGACGAGAAACTTTATTGATGTAATTGATGAGTTGTATATTGCATCTGTCGGGGTAATTGCTCCGGTAGATATCATGAACAGCGAACAGGCATTGTTAGACAAAGCATTAAATAAATAGATATGTTAATAACAATCGTAATTCTATTAGTAGCAGGTATTTCGTTATACGAGTACTTCAGCTCTAAAACCTGGCAGCAAGTAACATCTGACGAGCGTAATGAGATCGTTTTTGAGGACCGCAACCACGAATACGGTGCGTACCAGATCCGAACGAATTACAGCCGCAACCTGATACTTGTTATGGCCGGTGTGATCCTGTTCATTGGAACGACTTTCGGAATTTATAAGTTAATTATGAACCTTCCGGAAGAAAAACCAAAAGAAGTTCCTTTGGATTTAACAGCATTTGCTGTTGATGCTCCTTTGGAAGAGGAAATCATTGAACCTCTTGAGCCGGAAATCCCGCCAATGGAAAAAACCGTTCAGTTCCTACCTCCTGTGGTAACAGATGACGAAGTCGATACTCCTCCGGTAACTCAAACGGATGTGGAGGACACGAAGGCTTCAACTGAGACCAATGAGAACGAAGGCGATCCGTTTGCAAAGGTAGATCCGACTCCTCCAAAACCGAAAGAGGAAAAGGTAGAGAAAAAAGAGGAAGTAATTTACGAATTCGTAGATGAACCGGCAGATTTCCCCGGAGGTCGTGCAGCTCTTTTGAAGTACCTGAGTGAAAACATTCACTACCCGCAGGTTGCCCAGGAAATGGGAATCCAGGGAAAATGTTACATCCAGTTTGTCGTAAGTGAGAATGGTTATATCTCCAACGTAAAATTGAAAAAAGGTGTAACTGACTGTCCTGAATGTGACGCAGAAGCAATCCGTGTTGTAAAAGGAATGCCGAAATGGTCACCAGGAAAGAACAACGGAAAACCGGTGAACAGTATCTTCTCCCTTCCGGTAACATTCAAATTGAATTAATTTCATTATTCTTAAATAGTCCCCCTCAGCTATGCCGAGGGGGATTTTTCGCATTAACATGTATAAAAACATCACACATATTGTTGCAGGTTTCATGATCATCATGTGTTTAGTCATGACTTATTACCTGCTATTCACAGATTTGTTTATCGAAAAAATCTACGGGTTCAAACGCAATGCATTTATTGTTCTGCTGCTCGGTTATGCCGCGTACAGAGCATTTCGTTTATATACGACAATCAAAAAAGACAGAGAAGAAAAATAGGACTATGAAAAAACTGGTTATTTTAAGTCTGATCCTTGTTTTGGGAGTTCAGTTCGGGTGTAATACCAATCAACAGGTTGATGACACCCCTCGTCGTGGTAAGAAAACAATGTATCTGGATGAATCATTCAAACCACTTATCAAAACCGCATCAGATGTATTCTCAGGAATCTATCCGGATGCTGAACTGAACCTGGTATACACCAGCGAATCCGATGCCATGAAAGCATTATCCGAAGGAACCGCACGAACAATCTTCACCGGAAGAGACTACACCGACGAAGAAAGAAAATACCTGAGATCCCGAAACATTACAGTTACATCCGAGATCATTGCCCATGATGCAATCACCTTCATTGTTAACCTTGGAAATACAGACACCCTGCTTACCCAGAAGCAGCTTCGTGAATTTTTATCAGGAAAAAGCACTACCTGGCCCGGATCTCAAAAACCGATAGAAATCGTATTTGACCGGGTTCAGTCGGCAAACTTCAACTACATGCTAAACTGGATCGGAACAGATTTCGGAAAACAGGTTCATGCTGCCAAAAACACGGAAGATGTAATCCAATACGTTCAGGAACATCCAAACACATTGGGTGTGATCGGGTACAATTTTATTAGTGATTTTGACGATGCAGATGTAAGAGCCAGGCTCAAAAAATTCATTGTTGTGGGAATCCAGGGAAATGAAAAATCTTACTGGAGACCATCAAAAGCAAACATAACGGAGAAAAAATACCCGTTTTGGAGACCTATCTGGGCAATTAACTCCGGGGCACCCGACGGATTAAACACCGGATTTGTAACTTTCCTGAATTCGCGCCAAGGTCAGCTTCTATTGGAAAAATGTGAGCTCGGACCCGGAAGAGGAACTCCACGGGAAATCAATTTCACCACAGAATAGCGATATCCACCTGGTTTTTAGAAAATTATCATTCAATTCCTCCCTGCTTCATTTCGCTCAATCAGGAATACATACGAGTCGATTAAAATGAAATAATCGTTAAGAAAGCATACGATTTAATCAGTTTGTACTAATTTGGCAAAGGAATTGTATAATGCACCAATACGTTGAAAAGACAAAATAACATGAACAAGTTAAAACTATTCGTTTTTGCACTGAGTTTAGGAACAGCCGCACAGGCTCAAACATTGCAGGACGCAAACAAAAAAACGGAAAATGAGCGTTATGATTTAGCGCGTAAAGAATATCAAAAATTAATTCAGGCTGATCCGAACAGTGTGGAGAACGCATTCTTTTTTGGGAATTTCTATGCAATCATCGGAGAAAAAGATTCGGCTATTACCATGTGGAGAAAAGCAGGAACAATCAACCTGGAAGACAAATTAGGAATGGTCTCCGCTGCAAAAGCACTTTACTTTCAAGGTGACACTACAACTGCAGGTCAGCAATTCTGTGAAATCATCAAAAAAACAAAGCGCAAAAACCCGGTAGTTCTTCACCGTATTGCCGAGACTTATGCAACAGGGCCAGTGAAAAACCTGAAGGTGGCAGAAGCTTATTTGCGTGATGCTGTTCGTTTAGACCCGAAAAACCTGGATGCATACGTTTTATTGGGAGATGTTTTGTTAGCTCAAAGCAATGCCAACGCAACTGCTGCAACAGAACAATACAATAATGCATTGGCTATTGACCCGAATTCAGCAAGAGTGATTGTACGCAAAGCACAAATTTATCAGCGCGTTCAAAATTACAAGCTGGCGAACGAAGAATACAAAAAAGCACAGGCTGCCGACCCGAACTATGCACCTGCATACAGAGAAAATGCAGAGTTGAACATCCTGTTCGACCAATATGCCGCTGCGATCGAATCGTGGGAAAAGTATTTGAAATTGAACGACACGGATGAAGCACGTTACCGTTACGCAAGTTCATTGTTCGGAGCAAAGCAATATTGTAACGCTTTATCTCAAATCGAGCAAATTGAAAAACATGGTTTCGTGAATTTGTATACGAAACGTATGTTATACTATTCTTTGTACGAATGCAATGAATCCGCTGACAGCTTGCGATATGTTCAGGCTTTGAATGAAAGCGAAAATTTCCTGAAAATCGTTCCTAAAGAAAAGATCATTTCATCCGACTATAAATACCGTGGAATGATCTACGACAAATTAGGTCAGGAAGACAAAACGGTCGAACAATATTATTTAGCTGCTGCAATAGATACTGCAAAAGCTTCCGAATACCTTACTGATATTGCGAAGTTGTATGCTGAAAAGAAAAACTATCCGAAACTGATAGAAGTATATACAAAGAAAATGAATCAGTACCCGGCTAAAATGCAGGCTATCGAATATTACGATTTTGGTAGAGCTTACTATTTCGGTCCAAAAGACTACAAAATGGCAGATTCGATCTTCGGACGTTTGGTGGAAACATCACCTACATTCCCCGGAGGACATTTCTGGCAGGCACGTGCACGTGTTCAGCTGGATCTTACGAATAAGCCTAAAAAGTATTTGGCACAGCCTCAATATGAAAGCTTCTTAGCTGCACTTACTCCTGAGGATATTGCTACAGGTTCTTATAAGTCTTACATCATTGAAGCTTCCAAGTATCTTGGAGATTACTATGTAAACTCCCCGATGAAGGATAAAGCAAAAGCAGACGCTATGTGGAACAAAGTTCTGGAGCTAGACCCGAACGACGCACAAGCTAAAGCATACTTTAAAAAGTAAATCTGAAAGAATAGATAATCGAATCCCTTTCACTTATGTGGAAGGGATTTTTGTTTGATCCAATTCAAAAGTTTTATAGAGCTATATAGGTACTCAATTAAAACCACAGTAGTGCACATAGAAAACATAGGAAGGAAAGACGGGTGAATAACATTTCTTGTTCTTTTTGGAGACACTAAAATGCTATCTGACCTATGCGCCTTCGCTGATCACATGTCGCCAATAGCTTATGCTTACGCCGGAGCTTCAGCATAGGCGCATAGCGATGGCACAAGCTTCTGCGTAAGTGTTGTAACTATGTGGTAAAAAAAAGTCCGGACGTATTGCCCGGACCTATCAATTATTATTAAAGTAAAATTACTTTTTCCCGATAGTCATTGCTTCATTCCATCTCAAAGGAACAATTGTTTTCTCGAGCTTCACTTGTGTGCTTTCCTGGAACACCCCGTTAAACAAAAGCCACATTTCAACCATTTGCATATCATTCTTGGAACCACCTTCCATTTTAGTCCAGACAGCTGTAATGGATTCTGTTTTTCCTTTCTCAATGGCAACTACATCTGCTTTAGTTTTTGCGGTAGCATAGACATTTCCGTCAGGCATTCTCATCGAAATTTTTGCCGGTGAAACAAAACCAATTCCTTCTCCGTTGTAAGTCACGTTGAATTTCACATCCGTTCTTGCCGATGTTTTAGAGGAATTAACCAAAGTCACCTTAAAGTTTTCAGCAACAAATTCATTGGATGAAATAGGCAGTTTGAATTCCGGAGACTTTGACGCATCTTTTAAGCGCACTTTATAGAACCCATCACATACAAAATTGAAAGCGCGGGCATCGTTTAATCCTGTTCCTGTTGCACGCAGAATTCTTTTCTTGTTGTCGTAAGGCGGGATTAATAATTTATCCTCTTTGAAATCCAATGGCTTTCCTCCAAGTTCGAATTTCCCCTCTTCGGGAAGATACAAGACCCAGTCATTCGTTTTATTGATGATCGTCATTCTGAACTTGACCTCCTTTGCGAGTGCCACAATATTATCGATCTCTACTTTGTAATTATCCGTTTCGAATGTGGTGTCATTATAGTACACTTTTTCATACTGGCCAAAAACAGTTCCCGAAAGAGCCATTGTTCCCAGGAAACCAGCCATCATTAATACTTTCATAGGTTATAAATTTAAATTTTCGCCAAACTTACCAAATTCGTGCCAATCCACTTTCATTTAAGGTTTGCTTACGGATAAATTACCGTTAATCAGCTTAAAAACAAACTCCTATATTCTTTAAATCTCTGCAAGCTACCGTTAAGTAAGGCATTTCGACAGATAAAATTCTTTTAAAAAAAGGTATTCAATTAGTGATTAGATTAGAATATAGTAAAACCAAAAAGGCCTATTGGAATTACGTTTAGCTAGATAATAAACTTAAAAAAACCAAATCATGGTACTTACACTTTCAATCATGTTAATCATCGTAGCATTCTCGCTGTATGATTATTTCTCTTCCAGATCCTGGCAAATGGTTACTTCAAGAGAACGCAATGAAACCGTATTCGAAAACCGCAACAAGGAATATGGCGCATACAAAATCCGGAAAGATTACGACAAACGGATTATCCTGATCTTCCTGGGAGTCACACTTGGAATCGGTGGATTATGGGGAGCATCCAACCTGTTCAAACCGCTCGAACAAAGAAAAGATCCTATAATAGTAACACAAAACTGGACTACCGAGTTGTATAAAGATGATGTGAAGGAGCCGGAAATTCCCGAGCCGGAAGTTGAACAACCTGAAGCTCCGTCCATGCAGGAAATCATCGCATTCCGTGAACCGGTTGTTAGCGACAAGGAAATAGATAATAAAATCACTCCTCCGGAGCCGGACAAGAACATTGGTCTTGAACAACAAAAGGGAGATGGTAAATCCATTTGGGATAATCCTGTAATTGTACCTCCGGGTAAAGGAACAGGTGGAGGAACAACAATTGAGATTCCAAAAATCAAAGAACCGGTTGATGTGGTTGATGAACCAGCGCAGTTTCCGGGCGGGATGGATGCTTTGCGTGCTTTCATAGCGGAAAACATCGATATTAATTCCATTGATGGAACAGCTAAAGTTTCTTTGAAATTTGTAGTGGACACGGATGGAAGTATCTCTTCTGTAATCGTCACTAAAACAACCGACGATTGCAAGTCATGTGAAAAGGCGGCAATTAAAGTGGTGAAATCCATGCCGAAATGGACTCCCGGAAAAGTGAACGGTGAAGCGGTTAAAAGTTATTACAGACTTCCAATTAATATCCAATAAATAAAAATTTCTTTTTCATAGTCAAAAAGGGTGGGTATGCTTCGGCTGCCCGCCTTTTTTTGTTTGAAGAACTTAGAACTGGCTTAATTCTAAATTTTTAGGAAGTTTTGTTCAATAAAAATTGGATAAAAAAATAAAAAACGTAACTTTGCGCCCAAATTAAGGAATACACTTAAAAGGCAACAAAATGTCCAAAATTCAAGGAAAAATATCACAGGTTATCGGACCGGTTGTCGATGTAACATTCGACAAAGGCATGTCACTTCCAAACATCTATGACGCATTAGAAGTGTTCAAAACAGATGGAACAAAAGTAGTACTAGAGGTACAATCACACGTTGGAGAGAATTCAGTACGTGCGATCTCTATGGACTCCACTGACGGATTCCGTCGCGGGATGGAAGTTACTTCAACTGGAAGCGCTATTAAAATGCCAATTGGAGATCAGATCAAAGGTCGTTTGTTCAACGTAGTTGGAGAGGCGATTGATGGAATCGGAGCTGTTGACAATTCAAATGGTTTACCAATTCACCGTGAAGCACCAAGATTTGAGGATTTATCAACTGCAACTGAAGTGTTATTTACAGGTATCAAAGTAATCGACTTGATCGAGCCTTACGCAAAAGGAGGTAAAATTGGTCTATTCGGTGGTGCCGGTGTAGGTAAAACAGTATTGATCCAGGAATTGATTAACAACATCGCTAAAGGACACGGAGGTTTATCCGTATTCGCTGGTGTAGGTGAGCGTACTCGTGAGGGTAACGACTTACTACGTGAGATGTTGGAATCAGGGATTATCAAATACGGAGAAGGATTCCTTCATTCTATGGAAGAAGGTGGATGGGACTTATCCAAAGTTGATTTGAACGAAATGAAAGAGTCTAAAGCTACTTTCGTATTCGGTCAGATGAATGAGCCTCCAGGAGCTCGTGCACGTGTTGCGCTTTCCGGACTAACAATGGCAGAATATTACCGTGACGGTGATGGTGAAGGCCAAGGAAAAGATATCTTGTTCTTCGTTGACAATATCTTCCGATTCACTCAAGCTGGTTCTGAAGTATCCGCACTACTTGGTCGTATGCCTTCGGCAGTAGGTTACCAACCAACATTGGCAACTGAGATGGGTGCGATGCAAGAGCGTATTACTTCAACAAAAAGAGGATCTATTACATCTGTACAAGCGGTTTACGTACCTGCAGATGACTTAACGGATCCGGCACCGGCAAATACATTTGCTCACTTGGATGCAACAACAGTATTGTCACGTAAAATTTCCGAGTTAGGTATCTACCCTGCTGTGGATCCTTTGGATTCTACATCACGTATCCTTACTCCGACTATTTTAGGTGAAGAGCATTACAACACCGCTTCCCGTGTAAAAATCACTTTACAACGTTACAAAGAGTTACAAGATATCATCGCAATCCTTGGTATGGATGAGTTGTCTGAAGAAGATAAAATGATCGTTCACCGCGCACGCCGTGTTCAACGTTTCTTGTCTCAACCTTTCCACGTTGCTGAGCAATTTACAGGAATCCCAGGTTGTTTGGTTGACATTCAGGAAACTATCAAAGGTTTCAACATGATCCTGGACGGTGAAATGGACAAATACCCGGAAGCAGCATTCAACTTGAAAGGAAGCATCGAAGATGTGAAAATTGCAGGTGAGAAAATGTTGGCTGAAGCATAATTAAGACATCAGGACTTTAAGACATTAAGATATTAAGACTTTTTAGAACTTCCGAGAACTGAAAAGTCTTAACATCCTAAAATCCTGAAGTCTTAAAATCAAAAGAAGATGCAATTAGAAATTATAACTCCGGAAACTTTAATCTTCAAAGGTGAAGCGACTGCGGTTCAATTTCCCGGATTAGACGGATCATTCCAGGTATTGAACAATCACGCTCCGATTATCTCCGGATTAAGTGCCGGAACAATTAAAGCGGATCTGACAGAGGCTTTTAAAGTTACTGCGAAGACTAACCCTAACATTACAGCTGAAAACAACGGGAAAATCATCCATGTTGCGATCAAAGGTGGTGTTGTGGAAATGCAAAACAACAAAATTATCGTGTTAGCTGAATAATACGTAGTAATAAACCGATAAGAGGGGCTCGCCGCGGCGGGTCCTTTTTTGTTAAGGTCTGTTATAAAAACGTATTTTTGCACTAGCACATAAGATTCTTTAATTATTTTCGTTCTGTAATCATGAATCTACAGGATCAAATAGATTTGACAAACGTTCCCAAGCACATTGCCATCATTATGGATGGGAATGGACGATGGGCCAAAAAACAGGGGCAAGAGCGCCTATACGGTCATTCCTTCGGAGTTGACTCAGTTCGTGCTTCCCTGACGGCATGTAAAAATATTGGTGTCAAATATGTCACCATGTACGCTTTCTCTACAGAAAACTGGAGCAGACCCCAGGATGAAGTAGAAGGACTAATGAACCTGCTCGTTTACACGATTGCAAACGAAGTCACAGAACTGAATTCACAAAACGTTCGCTTATTAAGCATCGGTGATACTGCCGGATTGCCGGAAGATTGCCAGAATGAATTACACAACGCAATCGAGTCAACTAAAAACAACACCGGGGTAAATCTTGTTATCGCACTAAATTATAGCTCCAGGTGGGAAATTACAGAAAGCTTCAAGGAACTTGCCACCCAGGTAAAGGAGGGTAAAATTGAAGTTTCAGACTTAACACCCGAATTAATTTCTGCTACCTTATCAACCAAAAATATCCCCGACCCCGAATTACTAATCCGAACAAGTGGTGAACAACGTTTAAGCAACTTCCTCCTTTGGCAGGCGGCTTACAGTGAATTTCACTTCACACCTGTTTTATGGCCGGATTTCCGGGAGGAAGACCTGTATAAAGCAGTTCTTGATTATCAGTCAAGAGAAAGACGCTTCGGAATGGTATCCGAGCAATTATAAAAAATTCTATGAAAAACATCCTATCAATTTTATTTCTTACGTGTGCTCTTTCGTCTTTCGGACAAGTTGATCCGTCAGATACAACAGCCGTAACTCAACCAAAAGATAAAACTGATTCGATCAAATCAACCGCTACCACAATCGGCGGCGGATTGGATTTTAATTACTCCAAAACAGAAAAATACATATTAGGTCCTATCCGAATAGAAGGTGCAGACAATTTCGACCCACAAGCCATTAAATTAATTGCCGGTTTGAGACAGGGAGAAAGTATCACAATTCCTTCAGACAAAATCAGTAACGCGATTAAAAACCTTTGGAATGAAGGGCTATTCTCTCAGATTGCCATTGAAGCCGAGAAAGAAGTTGCCGGAGTCATTTACCTTGTTATTAAACTGACGCCACGTCCAAAACTTTCACGTTTCAGATTTACAGGTGTTTCGAAAAGAGAAGTTGATAAGATCCGTGAAGAAGTGGACCTGTCATCCGGGCAAACAATCACTGAGAACCTATTATTCAAGACCAAAAATAAGATCAGAGGTTATTTTCTTGAAAAAGGATTTAACAACGTACAGGTAAACATTACCCAGGTTCAGGATACGTTGATCAACAATTCCGAAATTTTCTTCATTGACATTGACAAGGGAAAAAAAGTTAAGATCAAACATATCATCTTTGACGGAAACACTTCCGTTAAGCCATGGAAGCTGCGCAGAGCGATGAAAGATACGAAGAGAAGGTCCATCATGCGGATTTTCAAACGTTCAAAATTCAATTCTACGGCTTACATCAGGGACAAAGAGGCTGTTTTGGATAAATTCAGAGCTGTCGGGCTTAGAGATGTTCGTTTCTCAGTTGACTCCGTTTACAAAATAAACAGCCGAAACCTGGGAATCTACTTAAAAGTAGAAGAAGGCCAGAAATACTATTTCGGAGACATTACATGGATTGGAAATACCAAATTCAGTTCCGGTGTTTTAGATACGATTCTAGGTATCAAATACGGGGATATTTATGATAAACCTTTATTAGATCAGCGTTTATTTCAAAGTCCTGACAACAGAGACATTACCTCCCTTTACATGGACAGAGGATATTTATTCTTCCGTGTGGAGCCTGTAGAAACCGGAGTTAAAGACAATCACATCAATTACGAAATGCGGATTATTGAGGGCAAAGAGGCACGCGTTAAGAATGTCATCATCAAAGGAAACTATAAAACAAACGAGCACGTTATCCGTCGTGAAATCCGCACAAAACCAGGTGATCTGTTTAGCCGAAACGATATTATCCGTACACAGCGTGAGTTGGCACAGCTGGGATATTTCAATGAGCAAGGATTCCAGGTAAACCCGATTCCAAATCCCCAGGACGGAACAGTGGATATCGAATACATTGTAGAAGAAAAATCAGCGGATCAAATCGAGCTTTCGGGTGGTTATGGTGCAGGACGAGTGATCGGAACCCTGGGACTTACCTTCAGTAACTTCTCTGTTAAAAACATTTTCAAACCGAATTCATGGAGTCCGCTTCCAACAGGTGACGGACAAAGACTTTCGATTCGTGCACAAACGAATGGCCGAATTTACCAGGGATATAACTTCTCTTTCACAGAACCGTGGTTAGGTGGAAAGAAACCGAATTCCTTTACTTTTTATTTGAATCACACTTCCTTTTCTTCAAGCTTGACTTTGAAGAAACGCGATCCAAGTTATTCAGGTGTCGGAATCACAGGAATGGGTGTCGGTTTGGGAAGACGTAAAAAATTCCCGGATGATTATTTCAGTGCATACTATGAGTTGGCTTACCAATACTACGATGTTCGAAATTACTCTTCTTTGTTCCCAAGCTTTAACGATGGGTATGCAAACGATATCAGTTTGAAATATTCTTTGCAGAGAAACTCGATCAACTCACCGATCTATCCGACAGAAGGATCTAAAATTTCATTTACGGCAAAAGGAACACTTCCCTACTCTCTAATGGATGGGAAAAAAGATTTCAGCACCATGTCTGCCCAGGAAACATTCAAATACCTGGAATATTATAAATTGAAATTCACATTTGAATACTATTTACCGCTTTCACCGGATAAAAAACTGGTATTGATGCCACGAAT
The DNA here is from genome assembly GCF_029266855.1 of Fluviicola sp. Classification (GTDB taxonomy): domain Bacteria; phylum Bacteroidota; class Bacteroidia; order Flavobacteriales_D; family Crocinitomicaceae; genus Fluviicola. The sequence goes on along the minus strand of NZ_JAQSWB010000003.1, from coordinate 17,933 downwards.
CGGTTTTGGTTACATGGGTGCATACAATGCAGCTAAAGGCTTAACTCCATTCGAACGATTCAGCATGGGAGGTAGTGGTCTTTCCGGGGTAAATCAATTTGGAGGTCGTGAGATCATTGCGCTAAGAGGATACGATGACAATGCCTTGTCTTCAAGCGGAGGAGATCCGATCCTTGCAAAATATACCATGGAATTACGCTACCCGATCTCCTTAAATCCACAAGCGACTTTCTTCGTACTTGCATTCGCGGAAGCCGGAAATACCTTTACAAGTTTCAAAACCTTCAATCCGTTTAATGTAAAACGAAGTGTTGGTGCAGGTGTGAGAATCTTCCTGCCAATGTTTGGTATGCTCGGATTGGATTATGGCTGGGGCTTCGACAAATTGGATAAACACTCTTCCGGTTACGGAGGGTCAATTGACCAATCAATCGATTCAAAAGGTTATTTCCCTAAATTCACATTCACCATCGGTATGAATCTTGGTGAGCTTTAAACAATAAAAATGTTATCTTCGTCGTTCTTTCAGATTTCGCCTATGAAAACTCTTGTTTTATGTTTCTTAATGGTCTTTGGCATGACCTTTGTCAGTTCAGCTCAGAAGTACGGTTATATCGACTCGGAATTTATTCTAGGGAAGATGCCGGAATATAAAGAGGCTAAGGAACGTTTAGATAAATTAGCCGAACGTTGGACTAAAGAAATCGAAGAGCGTTATGAGATGATCAAAAAGAAGAAGGAAAATTTTCTGAGAGAAGAAAGTTTATTGCCTGCCGAAGAGAAAACAAAACGCGAAGAGGAAATCAAAACATTGGAATCTGAAGCAATGCAAATGCAGCAGACCCGCTTCGGAGTTTCCGGAGATTATTTCCAAAAACGACAAGAATTAATTAAACCGATACAAGACCGGGTTTACGAAGCAATGCAAACTGTTGCCTCAAAACGAAATTATAGTTTTATCTTTGACAAGTCAAACCAAAGCAACCTGGTATACGCCGATAGTAAATTTGATATCAGTGACGAGGTTCTGAGAGAAATGGGTGTTAGCACCAAATAAGAAAAAGCATCGCTTTTGATAGATGGGATCGATCCCAATGTCAGACTCGGTGCAGTAAACAAAAACAACGAAACAAAAACCAAAAATGAAAAAAATCCTATTTGCCCTAGCACTAACAGTATGTGCAATCGCAACTACTCAAGCTCAATCGAAAATCGGGCATGTGAGATCTCAAGCATTATTAGATACGATGCCTTCCCGAAAAGCTGCAATCAAAGAAATCAAAGAAATTGAAAATGCAGGTTTGAAAGAGTTAAAAGAAGCGGACAGCGTTATCCAGATCACTTATATGGAATATCAGAAAAAGATGAATACCATGTCTGAAACGGTAAAACAATATGAAGAAAACCGTATTCGCCGCATGCAACAAAACCTGGAAGAGCGTCAACAACAAATCGACCAGCAATTGCAAATGATGACACAGGAAATGAACAATGTAATTCTTGACCGTGTTAAAAAAGCAGTGAATATCGTAGCAACAGCTAAAAAGTTCAACTACATCATTGACGAAAGCACAACGCTTTATTCTGTAGGAGGAGTGGATGTGACTAACGAAGTAATCGTTGAGTTAATGAAACTGGAAGCAGAAGCTAAGAAAACAGGTAAGTAATATTTCCAATATATTTGAAAGGTGCTTTCGACTTCGTTCGGGCACCTTTTTTATTTAACACACTTTAATTACCATGGTAAATAATAAAGATGTACCTTTATAGCATGAAACGCCAATCATTTGTAAAAGGTATGTTAGGATTTGCAGCACTTGGTGGATTGACTTCCGTTAGTTCACTTAGGAAATTATTAAATGAAGAAGATTATACTTACCCGGTTTTCTTCATTGGGCATGGATCGCCGATGAACGGAATAGAAGACAATCATTTCTCCAAACAATGGAAAAGTGAGATCGACCACTTACCGGATCCTAAATTGGTCCTGGTTGTTTCAGCACATTGGTTGACAAACGGAACCTATGTTACCGCAATGGAAAAACCACAAACCATTCATGACTTTGGCGGTTTCCCGGATGAATTATTTGCAGTTCAGTACCCAGCACCCGGAAGCCCCGAATGGGCAAAGCAGACAAAAGACCTGGTAAAAAGTACCAGTGTTGAATTGGATCACGAATGGGGATTGGATCACGGAACATGGACAGTGGTTCGTCACATGTACCCGGATGCGGATATCCCGGTTATCCAGCTTTCGATCGATTACAATAAACCTGCAGCCTACCATTATGCTTTGGCCCGTGAATTAAAAGAACTTCGCAAAAAAGGAGTGCTAATTATCGGAAGCGGAAACATGGTTCACAATCTGCGAATGGTGGCCTGGGATAAATTAAACACTTCCAACTACGGATATGACTGGGCTATTGAAGCAAACGAGACCTTTAACAAACTCATTATCGATCGGAACCACCAGGCTTTGATTGATTACCAAAAACTGGGACAATTCGCTCAATTAGCCATTCCGACTCCCGATCATTATTACCCGCTTATTTATAGTTTAGGCTTGTCGAACGACAAAGATGAGATTGCAATATTCAACAATGAATTGGTTGCAGGTTCTTTGAATATGACTTCGGTTCGATTTGGGTAAAACGGAAACGTTGTGTACTTTTGGGCCATGTCAGTGAAAGGTCCAATTGGTGTTTTTGATTCCGGATACGGCGGTTTGACCGTTTTGAAGGAAATGCGTGAGAAGTTACCTGAATACGATTTCCTTTATCTGGGAGACAATGCACGCGCTCCATACGGTTCCAGAAGCTTTGATGTCATTTATCAATATACCTGGCAAGCGGTTCAGGCCTTATTCGACAGGGATTGCTCCCTGGTCATATTGGCATGTAATACAGCATCTGCGAAAGCATTGCGCAATATCCAGCGAATCAAATTACCGGAATTGCATCCGGATAAACGGGTATTAGGTGTGATCAGACCAAGTACCGAAGAATTGGATAAACACACCAAAACAAAACACGTGGGTGTTTTAGCAACAGAAGGAACCATCCGTTCCAACAGTTACCAAATAGAACTTGCGAAGTTTGCGCCTGACCTGGTTGTAAATCAACACGCTTGTCCCATGTGGGTTCCACTGATTGAGAACAATCAATTCGATACACCCGGAGGTGTTTACTTCATTCAGAATGATTTGGTGTCAATCCTTGAAAAGGATCCCAAGATCGATACAATTTTATTGGCTTGTACGCACTACCCTATCTTATTGGATCAATTGCAGCGTTTGCTTCCTGAACATATTGAAGTATTGGCACAAGGGAAGATTGTAGCAGAAAGCTTAGCAGATTATTTGATCCGTCATCCTGAAATGGATGCGAAGTGTTCAAAAGGAGGTTCCGTCAGATACCTGACTACCGAAAGTGCCCAGGCATTCAGTGAAAAAGCATCTTTGCTAATGAATGATCAGATTGAAGCCGAACATCTAACCTTACATTAAATCACAGATCCATTGACTTTAGAAATAATCGGATATTTTTTAGCCCTTTTTGTAGGCTTGGTACTGGGAACACTTGGTGGTGGCGGATCCATACTTGCTGTACCAATTTTGGTAGTCTTCTTCCAAATGGAACCACAAAACGCAACACTTTATTCCCTGTTTATCGTAGGAGTGACCTCTTTATTCGGGGCCATTCAGCATTTTAAATCCAAACTGATCAATCCAAAGAACACCTTGCTCTTCGGGATTCCGGCAGTGATCAGTATTTCACTTACACGCTTGCTGGTTGTTCCCGCACTTCCACCTGTTATTCGTTTGGGAGAGCACATTGTCTTTGAAAAAAACACCTTTATCATGTCTTTGTTTGCAATCCTGATGATCCTTGCATCCATTCCCATGATAAGAGGCCAAAAAGAGCATCCTTCCCTGAAAAAGAACAGGCCTGTTATCCTGGTTATCTTCGGAGCCATTATCGGATTTATCAGCGGTTTGGTTGGAGCCGGAGGCGGATTTATGATCATCCCTTCCCTTTCTATTTTCATGAAAGTTCCCATCAAGAATGCCATTGCCACATCTATTGTGATCATAGCTATTAATTCACTTAGCGGTTTCACAGCAGAATTATTCAGGCCAGGCCTGGAACTGAACTGGGTAATCCTCTTAGGATTTACATTGATTGCAACAGCAGGTTTGATCATTGGCTTAAAGCTCAATCACAAAATTCAATCCGCCAACCTCAAGAAAGGGTTCGGGATCTTTGTCCTTCTGATAGGAATTTCAATTATCGTTACTGAAATTATCTCTATCCGTTAGAATAAAGAGATATTCAAGCTGAACTTAGCAGTGATATTATCTTCAACTTTTGGAGAAATAACACCTCCCGCATAATGATAAAAACCACCAATCCCAAAACCAATTCCATTAAACACCAGTAAACTATTTGCAAGCAAGCCCGTTTCTGCGTATCCTTTATCCAGTGAATTAAAAGTAATCGAATGACGACTTGCATCTTCTTTGCTTCCGTACCCAACCGCATGATGAATTGCAAATTGCGGTTTTGTCCACCTTTTATTCGTCTTAACAGCTTTGAAATCGAAGCGCGTAAACAAGGCTGTCATCCGTGAAGAATAATACGTACTAGCGATCATCGTTTCAAAAGAATTTGCGGCAGACAGCTTCCACATTCCTCCCGTACCTTGTCCGACCTGCTGCAACAGTAAAGGTGCATCACCATCAACTACCGTTCCCATTAAAACATATGTCAACTTACCCACTGCACGAATCGGAACAATTTGCTGAACAGCTCCGGTGACACGTGTATAATCAATTTTAGCTGCAGTAACTCCAGGAAGGCTTTTTGTAGCTTTCAATGTTAGTATCGGCCATTTGGAACCCAAAGAAACACGTTTTGTTCCTAAAGACATGACTTTGTCGCGGATTGCCCAGGTCAATTCCAAAGAGCTTTCAGCAATATCATACTGATCAATTGAACCCATTTCCGGTTTTGACCATTGGTAGCGGTAACCTTCCGTAAAACCGATTCGCTGGTATGAACCCGAAAGTCTGAATTTCATGCGGGGGAAAATATAACCTGAAAAGGCGATTTCACCGATCCGCTGTTTATCCATTTGTCGGATATAAATATTTCGGTAGAAAGAATTTAACTGGGTAATAACCGGTTCGGATGTCAGGCCCGTCCCCCCGCGTTCCACAATATCTTCCTGGTAACGTGCTTCAAAATCGAGGAAATATTTCGGAATCAGTGTTACTCTTCCATAGCCTCCGTATTTCCACATCTTATCTTTGAACCCATATGCAAAGTAACCGCCGACACGGAAACGCGTAGATAACTTATCACTGGTTTCCAAGCCTATTCCCAAACGGAAACCTTCGTAATCCCTGAAATTGACTAATCGCAAAATATCAGCCTGCAAATATCCCAAAGGAATTTTTCCCTGTAAAAGGGATTGAAGTGTTTTCAATTTCCCATCCAGGTTTTCTTTTTCCGAAAGACTGTCCACGAACTCATACGTTCTCAAATCTTTGTTATCCAGGTCGTATTTTCGTTTTGCTTCCCAGTGCGTACTATCCTTCGCATTGGCGTCCCGTGCTGTTTCCACAAAAACCGCATTGAACCGTTCATCCTTGAGATCCGCATCGAGGACAACATGATCAATATACGTATTTCCCTTTCCTACCAGGTAGGCGTCCTTAATTTTTGAACTCAATAATAATCCGGGAGCCACTAATTCCGTAGACAGTTTATACGGGAACCATTTTTTTCCATCTACAAGTGTGTATTCCTGGATGATGTGGGGATGAACTCCACCTTTACTTTCAGCAGGTTCCGCGTTCACCTTCTCAACTGCATATCCTCGTGTATTGATATACAATGTTCCTTTCATCCCTTCAAAATTCTTATCTCTCCTAGGCTGAAAACGAATGGTATACGTTGTATCTCCCGGAGCCGTAATGGTAGTATCTTCCAGGATAAACAAATAGCGGCGAATTGATCCTAAAGCTAAAGGATTCAGGTAAGACCTTCCTAAAATGTCGAATTGATTATCGTAAAAATTGAATGACTGCAGTTCATTTGCAAAAGTGGAAAACATGGGATCTGAAAAACCTGATACCCGGTACGCACTGATTACTTCCTTTTCCTTAAAAGGCGGTTTGAAGTACTTAGTCGAAGTACTTTCCAATAAGAAGATATGCTGCTGATCAAAGAATTTTCTCAGGTCAATAAGGTTGGTATCGGCAGTAGTATCAGAGATCTGCGCCAATGCATCCTGATTGATCGTAAATATAAACTTGCTGTAACTGTCATATTTAAACGCAACATCCGATTTCGGGTGATTTTTTTTCCTGTTCTCAATGGCTAATTCCATAATCCGCTCCGCAGGATTCACCCCCGGCAGAATCACTACCTCATCAATTTCACTGGCTTGTTCTTTCATGAAAACAATCATATCGCCCGTAATTTCAATTGTGGTGTCCCGGAAGCTTGTCATCTTCAAAGTAACGTGTGTGTTTCCGGGAGGATTTTCAAAACGACCATCCAAATCAGATAAAAACGGTTTTCCCGTTTTGGGATAAACCTTTACGAATGGGATCGGAGCATGTGATATATCTTCCTGTATCTGAATTTGTTGAGCGAATGTGTGTGTTAAAAGAAGTGTAAATAAGCTAAGTAAAATATATTTCATAATAGTCATTGTCTTATCGGTAAGACAAACTAAGTCAAAAAAAGTTACAGTTATTCAAAAAAAACAAGAAGTTTCATTGCAGTTCCGTAAATTCGTAAAGTAGAATGAGCACTTTTAAGGACCAGCGAAATATTATCAAACATCTTAACATTCAACGTGTTTGGAATATTGTTATGCTCCGCTTTTCATATGGGTTGGCCCGGCTTTTTAAGATCCAAAAAAATTGGGGTAAACCATTTGCTCTGAGTATCGAACCAACAACGGCCTGCAACTTAGGCTGCCCGGCTTGTCCGAGTGGTTTGAAAGCATTTAGCCGCCCAACGGGGAAAATTGATTTGGTGAATCATCAAAACTGGCTTTCCCAAGTTGCAAATTCAGTTTTTTATATCAATTATTATTTCCAGGGAGAACCCTTCCTTCATCCTCAATTCCTGGATTTAATCCGGGAGGCGAAGCGCAAAAAAATCTATACTGCTACTTCAACGAATGCTCATTTTATTGATGAGAAAAAAGCACAGGAAATCGTTGAATCCGGTTTGGACCGTTTAATCATTTCAATTGATGGTCTGACCCAGGAAACGTATGAATCATACCGGGTACACGGGAACCTGGAAAAAGTGATCGCCGGTTCCAAGGCACTGGTACAGGCAAAACAAACAGCTCAAAGTGCTACGCCTCATCTGATCTTCCAGTTTTTGGTCGTAAAAGCGAACGAGCATCAAATTGCGGAAGTACAGGAACTTGCCACCGAAATAGGGATCGATGAAGTGCGTTTCAAAACAGCCCAGGTTTATGATTATGAACATGGAAATGAGTTAATTCCCGACAACGAGGCTTATTCCCGGTATGTAAAACAGAAAGATGGAACCTACCGGTTCAAATACAAAGGCGGGAACAGCTGTTGGAGAATGTGGTCCTCGAGTGTTCTAACCTGGGACGGACAAGTTGTTCCCTGTTGTTTTGACAAGGATGCACATCATACTTTGGGAAGTCTTCAGGAACAAACATTCGAAACGATCTGGAAAAGTCCTGCTTACCGTTCGTTTCGAAATTCGGTTCTGCAAGACAGGAACTCTATCGAGATCTGCACCAATTGTTCAGAAGGAGCAAAAGTGTGGATTGATTAATTTCGAATTCCTAATGCCGAATTACGAGTTACGAATTATTGATGAACAAGCATATTCGCTTTGTCAGCTAACGAACGCAATTCGCAATTCTATTATCTTTACAAAAAAAACGATAAGACCATGTACGGAAAAATGAAAGAATACCTTTCCGAAGAATTAAATACAATCAAGGAAGGTGGAATATTTAAGAGAGAGCGCATTATTACATCTCCGCAAGGAGCAAAAGTACATGTGAGCTCGGGTGACGAAGTAGTCATCATGTGTGCAAACAATTATCTCGGACTTTCCTCCCACCCTTCCGTAATCAAGGCTGCAAAAGATGCTTTGGATACACATGGTTTCGGAATGTCATCTGTTCGTTTCATTTGCGGAACTCAGGATATTCATAAAGAACTGGAAGCAAAGATTGCTAAGTTTTACGGTACCGAAGACACTATTTTATATGCTGCTGCCTTTGATGCAAACGGCGGGGTTTTCGAACCATTGTTCGGTGAGGAGGATGCAATTATTTCCGACGAACTGAATCACGCTTCCATTATTGACGGAATCCGTTTATGCAAGGCACAGCGTTACCGTTACAAGCATTCGGATATGGCTGACCTGGAAGAACAATTAAAAAAAGCACAGGCACAACGTCATCGAATCATTGTTACTGACGGAGTATTTTCCATGGATGGTGATATTGCTAAAATGAACGAAATTTGTGACTTGGCTGACAAATACGACGCACTGGTAATGACAGATGAATGTCACAGTGCAGGATTTATTGGGAAAACAGGTCGTGGAGTTCCGGAATACCACAACTGCCAGGATCGTGTAGATATTATCACGGGAACGTTGGGCAAAGCTTTAGGCGGAGCAATGGGAGGTTATACAACCGGAAAAAAGGAAATCATTGAAATGCTGCGTCAGCGTTCAAGACCCTATTTATTCTCAAACTCTCTGGCGCCTTCAATTGTAGGAGCCTCCAATGCCGTATTCGATATCCTGGGAAGTTCAACAGAGCTTCGCGATAAATTGGAATCCAACACCAAATACTTCAAAGAGAAAATCATTGCAGCAGGATTTGATATCAAACCGGGAGATTCCCCAATCGTTCCGATTATGTTATACGATGCTGCTTTGTCTCAACAGTTTGCAGACAAATTATTGCAGGAAGGCGTTTATGCAATCGGGTTCTTTTACCCTGTAGTAGCGAAAGGTGCTGCGCGAATCAGAACACAAATATCAGCTGCTCACAGTATCGAAGATTTGGATAAAGCAATTGCTGCCTTTATTAAAGTCGGGAAAGAATTGAAAGTGATTAAATAAGGTTCCAAAGAAATAAAATTAGGTTTAGGGCTGCGATTAATCGCAGCCCTAAACATTTATCCCTGTCCTGGTTTGTCCTGAAAACTAACATTTCCAGGTAAGTTGCCCGCTTTCAAAACTCCGCAAAAAAAACCATCTGTTCAATGGAATAAAAACTATCTTTGTGCGCTAAAAATCTAATACGTTCCGGTTTGTATTAGTAATCGAACAATTAACAAAGAAAATCTATGACAAGGTCTTTACTTGTTTTATTTTGCGCGGTATTCACGCTTTCTGTCTTCGGACAAATCACACGCGATGTTTCTGGTTACTACCAGGATTACAGGACAAAAGGACCTTCTGAAGATGTTCCCGTTCAATTAGTCAACCAAAAAACAGGTAAAACCTATCAGGCCATTACGAATGAAGATGGTAAGTTCTTGTTTCAGAATGTTGAATTGCTGGCAAATACAGATACGACCGTTTTTGAACTATCTGTGTCAAACAAAAAATACAAGCAGGAAATATTCACCATTAAAATAGACTCTGATCATACGGGTGAATATAAAATGGATCCGAAAAACCCGTTTAAAACTTCTACGAAAGTAACGTGGATGTTTAACTGGGGAGATTGGAACGGAACAGAAAATTATTGGTCACACTTCACAGCAAAAGCAGTATTGGTGATTTACGGGTTTTGTTTGGTTCTGGTATTCATTTATTCCTTGCTACAACTTTCGCTGTCTATTGCATATGCAAAAAGCAAAAAACGCAAGTCAGAGGAAGTCAAACCGGTTTATAACCCGGACACTGCCAAAACAGTTACTATTCAGTTACCGATGTACAATGAAATGTATGTTGCCGACCGGATCATTGAAGCAGCAGCAGCATTTGATTACCCAAGAGACAAATTCGACATCCAGGTACTGGATGATTCAACGGACGAGACCAAAGACCTGATTGCTAAAAAAGTAGCTGAAGTAGCTGCCCGCGGAATCCGGATAGAACACATACACCGCGTGGACAGAACCGGGTACAAGGCCGGAGCTTTGGATTCAGCGATGAACAAAGTACAAGGTGAGTTTATCGCGATCTTTGATGCCGATTTCGTTCCGGAAAGCGACTGGTTACAACGCACCATGCCTTATTTTGAAGATGATAACATCGGAGTTGTACAGACACGCTGGGGACATTTAAACAAGACATATTCCATGCTTACCGAATTGCAGGCATTTGGTTTGAACGGTCACTTTGCTGCTGAGCAGGGAGGACGTAATGCAGCAGGACATTTCATCAACTTTAACGGTACCGGTGGTATTTGGCGCAAAAAGTGTATTGAAAGTGCAGGTGGCTGGGAACACGACACCCTGACTGAAGATTTGGATTTGAGTTACCGTGCCCAATTAAGAGGATGGAAATTCAAGTACCTGGAAGACGTAGTAGCTCCAGCCGAATTACCGATTACCATGTCCGCATTGAAAGCACAACAGCATCGCTGGATGAAAGGCGGAGCTGAATGTTTCGTTAAAATGTGGAAAACGATCCTGACATTTAAAAATGTACGGCTTTCCGACCGGGTTCATGGAATGGCACATTTGTTCAACTCATCTGTATTCATGTTCATTTTGATCATGTCATTACTGAGTTTGGTGGTTCTACAAATTAAAGACAGCTTCTCCGATTTGAACTACGTAATCCAATACGGTTCGGTGTTTATCCTGAGTACGGTGTTCCTGATGTATTATTACTGGCTTGCATACCGTGACAAAACAGCAAACAAGGTCACTTCATTCTTTCGTTTCATCGGGCGTTTCTTCTTATTCCTTACAGTCTCCCTGGGGCTGTCCTTAGCCAATACAATTGCAGTACTGGAAGGATTTATGGGAATTAAGAGTTCGTTCGTCAGAACGCCTAAATTCAACGTTAGCAAGAAAAATGAATTCAAAGGAAATAAATACGATAAGAAAAGTATTTCCCTGATCACGATCGGAGAAGGAATTTTAATGTGCGTATTCGGATTTACCGTTGTGAACAGATCCATTTACGGAGATTTGGGAATGGTTCCCTTCCATTTAATGCTTACAATCGGATACGGAATTATATTCTTCAATTCAATAAAAGAATTGAGAAGAGGATAAAATCAATCAAATATAAAAACGTAGAGGCGCGATTAATCGCGCCTCTACGTTTTTATTGAATAAATTTGTAGTTCTCGATCCAGGTTGAATCGGTAACATCATATAACAGCTTCCAGAAATTGGTATCTACTATATAATCAAAATCCAATTGTTTGATATTGTATCTTTTAGCCAGATATTCTTCCTGTTTCAAACTCGGACGTGCTTTGTTCAGGCTCCAACCGGCTTCATTTCTTCCGTGATATGGCCAATCTGAAAAGCGAATCTTCCACAGACTGTCCAATGCAGGACAATAGCCTACTTCTACCCGAATAGTATCGTTTACAAAAACACCCCCTATTATCCTGTTTGCCTTGAAATAGTCAATTTTATCCGGGTTGAAGGGACTTGGCCAGTAACCACTCAGAACCTTAATAAATTCATCCCTGCTGGTATAATATCGTTTTGCTCTGAGAATCCCGTCATCGGAGTACTTCATGGCTACAAAACTTACCGTACTTGAATTTACACCTATCGATATACGTGCACCAAAAACATATTTAAAAGAGGTCTGCTTCACTTCGGAAAATGAAACAGAAAGAAGAAGCCATATGATCAGTAAACCGTATTTCACACTTCCTTAAACGCGCGTTTTGATAAATTTGTTTCTTATCTGGACAAACAATTTAATTCATTGTGAACCAATTGCAAAATAGGTACCGAATAAATTCTGAAAAAAACTGTTTAATTTTAATCGAAACGAATCACTTTAGTTGGAGTAACCAAAGCATTCAAACGGATATCAGTTGGCAAAACATCTTCGATTTTAGGTTCCGGATCAAAGTAATGTAAGCCGACAAAGATGCAATTCGGTGCGCATTTACGAAGGAAACGGTCATAGAATCCTTTCCCGTAGCCTACCCGATTACCTTTCACGTCGGCAGCCAAAAGAGGGACAAAAACAATGTCGAAGCGGTCAGCAGCAATTACTTTTCCTTTTTTAGGTTCCGGAATCCCTCTTTGATTCACCTCCAGTTGATCCGTGGATTCAAAAAGATAATGGCGCATTTCCATGGTTTCCAAATTCGTTTTCGGGACGGCCACCGTTGCTCCGATTCCCATAGCTCTTTCCAAAAGGATGTAAGTATTTACTTCTCGTTGTCTTTCGATGGGAAGAAATAAAGAAATCGTTTTTTCAGAAAGTTGGAAATGAGTCAATGCCTGTTCGACAATCGTTTCCGAAAGCCGCTCAATCTCACCCGGAGAAAGTTGAAGTCTCTTTTCTTTATATTTTTGACGCAAATCTGCTTTTGTCATACTTGTTCTTTTGAACCAATCATCTGATTACCAGCCTCAGCTGATTCATTTCTATTGGGAGAATTCTGCTGTTTTACCGGTGAATATTTCAAACCATTCGGTTAGATTAACAAACCAAGGTCTGTCAATCTACTAATTTTTCGGCTAAATTAGTTGAAAGACAGTAATTAAACAAAAGTGGGGGAATTATCTCGTACTGTTTTTTTAACAAAAAAAGTATAAGCGCTTTGCCGCAACTTTCTTTTAGTAATTATATTTACACCGTGTTTAGAAGATTACGTTTAATTTCTCTTATTTGTTTTTTGTCACTAACAAGCAATTTAGTGGGAAATTTCGTCTGGACATATATGGACAATAAAGAATCAATCGCCCTGTCTTCCGAAGAGGATGATAGTGAAGAGCGAGATTCCGATCCGGATGAAAACAACAACGGAAGCAGTAAAAGAGCCATCAATCTTTTGGAAGAAGAGCTTCATTTGGCAGAACACACCTCACTTTTTGGCTTCGACTTCGATCTGAAACGGATTCAGAAAAGCAATTTTTCGGTTATCACCGATAAAACCAATGGTTCCAAGAAAGCCCCCTTGGACAATCCTCCAGAAATTGATTTTGAATTGAGCTAACACCAATTATTTAGTTATTCATTATTAATTTTTCATGAAAAATTTATTTCAAACCTGGAAGCAGGATATTCCTGCCGGCTTGGTTGTATTTTTAGTTGCGGTCCCGCTTTGTTTAGGGATTGCCTTAGCCTCTGAGGCTCCTGTATTTTCAGGATTGATTGCAGGGATTATAGGAGGGATTGTTGTTGGAAGTATTTCCGGGTCCGCTATCGGAGTTGCCGGTCCTGCAGCAGGATTAACAGCCATTGTAGCGACCGCCATCGGCGATTTGGGTTCTTACGAGATATTCCTTTCCGCAGTGGTATTTGCCGGAGTCTTTCAGATCATACTCGGGATTGTCAAAGCAGGATTTATTTCCTACTATTTTCCTAACGTAGTAATCAAAGGAATGTTAGCGGCAATAGGACTTCTGATCATTTTCAAGCAAATCCCGCATGCTGTTGGTTATGACGCTGATTTTGAAGGAGACGAATCATTCTTTCAAGCCGACGGACACAATACATTTTCGGAACTTTTTTACAGTTTGAATTACATCTCTCTTCCTGCAATTCTTATTTGCGTAGTTTCAATTGCTGTGCTGATTTTATGGGATAACAAACGTATTCAAAACACTTTTCTGAAATTTATTCCCGGCCCGCTGATCGTTGTACTGATCGGGATTGTTGCCACTATTTCACTTCAAGGGACTTCCTGGGAATTAATTCCGAACCACCGGGTGGATCTGGGAATCGACGGAAAATCTTTTGGTGAATTATTTACATTTCCGGATTTCAGCCATTTAGGAAACTACAAAATTTACCTGACAGCAGCCACCCTGGCAATTGTAGCCAGCCTCGAATCACTTTTGAGTGTGGATGCCTCGGATAAACTGGACCCGAAGAAACGAATCACGCCCGTTGACCGGGAACTCGTAGCGCAGGGAATCGGAAATATGGCTTCAGGACTTATTGGCGGACTTCCCGTGACCCAAGTTGTCGTTCGAACATCTGCCAACGTCAATTCAGGAGGAACCAACAAACTGGCAACCATTTTTCACGGTCTTCTGATCGCCGTAACAGTTCTTACCATTCCAAGTGTATTCAACTTTGTTCCGTATGCATCTCTTGCAGCGATACTCATCATGGTTGGATTCAAACTGGCAAAACCAGCTTTATTTAAAAAGGTTTTCAAGGAAGGCTGGCTTCAGTTTATTCCGTTCATAGCAACCATCGGTGGAATTCTGTTTACCAATTTACTTTACGGAATCGGGATTGGACTGGCGGTTTCATTTTTGGTGATCCTGTATTACAATTATAAATTATCTCATTACCTTTCCGTAGAAGGAGAAATTTATCATGTACGCCTAACGGAACACATGACTTTCCTGAATAAAGCATCATTGATTGAGACTCTGTTGAAGATTCCGAATGGTGTGACGGTAATTATCGACCAAAGTGAAGCCAAATTCGTGTCAAACGATATCATCGAGTCTATCGAAGACTTTAAAATACGAGCAAAAGACAAAAACATTGAAATTGAAATTATTAAACCAATAGAATTAGAAGATGAAAGAGATATTTGAAGGAAATAAAAAATGGGTAGAAGATACACTTGCTAAAGACCCTGCTTTTTTTGACAACTTGTCTAAAGGACAAACACCTGAATATTTATGGATTGGTTGTTCCGACAGCCGTGTTCCTGCAAATGAAATCGTAAATCTTCCCCCGGGAAGTATTTTTGTACAACGAAACATTGCCAACCAGGTTATTAATTCGGACATGAACCTATTGAGCGTGGTTTACTACGCGGTAAAGTATCTGAAAGTAAAACACATTTTAGTTGTAGGCCATTATGGCTGCGGTGGCGTTGCTGCTGCAATGAGCAACAATAGTTTCGGTTTCCTGGACAACTGGCTGGTAAGTATCAAGAACGTTTATTTAAAGAACCAAGCAGAACTGGAAGCTATTTCCGATATGGATGACCGCACAGATCGTCTGGTTGAATTAAATGCGATTCAGCAATCTGTCAACATGGCTAAGATCTCTTTTATCCAGGAAGAATGGAGCCAAGGAAATCCGTTGGAAATTCATGCGCTGGTTTACAGTTTGAATGATGGTAAATTAAGAGACCTGAATACATCCATCAACAGTGCAACTGATCTGAAACCTGTTTTCCAGTTTTACCAGTTTTAATGTATGATTGAGGAGACGATCCGCCAGCTGGAAGAACTTTTCGAACCTTTCCGTAATGCCGGGCGTGCTCAAACAGCCAGTGCATACATGAGAGACCAGTTTTCATTCATTGGGATGAAAACCGAAATTCGAAGGGGCGCTCAGAAAAGCTGGATCGATTCACTCAAAACTTTAGAAGATAGAAAGCTTAGATGGTTAATTATTCGCGCTCTTTGGGATAAAGAAGAGCGCGATTACCATTATGTGGCAATAGACTTCTTGAACTCCTGGCCGAAAAAATGCTATTCAGAAGAAGATGCTGTCGAACTGGAATGGATGCTTAATGAAAAATCCTGGTGGGACAGTGTAGATGCCATTGCTTCCAATTACCTTGGAAAGTGGGCTTTGATGTTTCCTGAAAAGGCAAGGGAAACTTTTGAAAAATGGCGTCACCATGACTCCTTTTGGTTACAGCGTTCTTGCTTGATCTATCAGTTAAAATACAAAGACCAGGTTGACATCGACTACCTGGAAAGTTTGATCCGGCAAATGAATGTAAATAAGGAGTTTTTTATTCAAAAAGCTATCGGCTGGTCACTCAGACAATTATCAAAATACAAACCGCAGGAAGTGGTGCGGATCCTTGCCAACAATCCGATTAAAGGCCTTGCCCTTAGAGAAGCGAGTAAATACTTGGATTAATTACGAATTAGGCATTCGTAATTTTTCTTGTTACTTTTCCAAAACACTACATTCTCTATCAAAACCCAGACTTTGTTTAAAAAGAAAACATATACTGCATTTAACGAAGCCCAGCAAATTGAACTCGCTCAAAAAGACCATCGTCATTTCGGGCCATTGTACGAACGGTATTTCGAACAAATCTTCCGTTTCATTTTCAAACGACTTGGAGGGAACGAAGAAGTAGCCGGAGACTTGGTGCAGCAATGTTTTATGAAGGCGATGGCAAACATTGTCAAATACGAAGACAGAGGGCTTCCTTTCAGTGCCTGGCTTTACCGGATTGCTCAAAACGAAGTAAACATGTTCTTCCGATCCGAGAAGAAGAATTACTCGGTTGAAATAAGTGACCGACAGCTTTATTCCATCCTGGAAGAAGGTGGTGAAAGCACTGTTCGACAGGAAGATTTAGATCAACTGATTGAAATAATCAATAACTTAGATGAAACTCAAACAGATTTAATAGAATTACGGTTTTTCCAGGAACTCAGTTTCAAAGAGATTGCAGATATCTACCAAATTAGCGAAGCAAATGCAAAAATGAGAATTTATCGCTTACTGGAAAAAATCAACACCAATTGGAAACGCGAATCATGAGAAAATTTCAAAGAATAACGAACGAAAAATCAAAGGAACCCACCAAAGAACAAATGGTGCGTTACAAGGATTTTGCCTCGCTTTCTCATAAATATGAGCGTTTGGCAAAACGTCCCAAGAAACCCTTATACAGAGATCCGAAGTTGTTTTTACTCCTATTGATCTTAGGATTAATGTTCTTGCTGGTATTTCTGGAATCTTAAAATCCTTCGATATCCAGTTCCCGCATTGCAACAAACGATTTGAGAACCTTCTCACCTATTCCGGGCACTTCCACGTGCACTAAATATACTCCCGAGGCAACAGGGATTCCTGCCTTATTTGCCAGTGTCCAGTCCATAAAAGTCAGAGCATTATCTTTCTTGAATTGATTCACCATTTTACCCGACATCGTATAAATTGTAACCGTACACACTTCCGGCAGGTTTACAAACTTAACGCGTTTGTCTACCTTATTCCGCTCATATTCTGAGAACGCATAGTATGGATTCGGTACCACATTGATCAGATCCAATGCTGATGCCAATACATCTCTGCTTGCTGTTGTTGTCTGTAAGTCATTCATAGAGCTGTCTGGAATTGGTCATAAACCCACGTGTTAACCCCATCGTAATAAGGACAACCTTCGTTATTGATGTTTACTCCAAATACCCAGATCGGTTGGTTACCTCCGAATACCGGAAGACCATTCGCATCAAATTCTCTGTCTGATGGATTCCAAACCATGTCTGCTCCATTGTCACCTCCAAGGAATGAATTCTCTCCGAAAGCCATGTGCAAACGTGCTCCTGTCTCCAAGTCAATGGCGTATCCTGGGAACCAGCCCATACCTGTTGTTCCTGATCCATCCGGATTTCCTTCTTTGTTCACCGATGGTGCTGCACGAAGTCTTCCCGGTTGTCCGCCTCCCTGGTTCAGGTTGGCATCACGACCCAATTCAACAACCACACAACGCGTCCATTTGGACTTATCCGGTGTCATTACGATATCCACACTTGGCAAGTATTTGATCGATGCATTCAAACGCGCTACTGCAGCTCCCGTATAATTGGAAGGGTAAGCAAGCGGCATGAAATCACACTGATATCCTGTCAGTTTGTGCGGACCAATTCCACCGCCCAATAATTTGTTGTATTGTTCTTTCGGATCACGTCCAACTTCATCAGGGAAACAACATGGGTTCAAATAGGCAGGGCCTGCCCATGGATCACACTCGGTAGCCTGATCCGGATTGTAGGTTCCTGTTCTCAACCAGTTCTT
>NZ_JAQSWB010000001.1 GCF_029266855.1 Fluviicola sp. | reverse complement strand
ATCCAATTGTGGATTTAACAACGGAGCCATTACCGTAGCAGCAAACGGAACAAACGGACCTTTCACTTATTCAATGAATGGTGGTCCTTTCCAAGCGAGTGGAACGTTTACCAACTTATACGGTGGTGCTTATGAAATTACTGCTGTCGATCAGTTAGGATGTTCCGAATCGGTATTCTTCGGTATCAGCGATGTTGAAATGCAGGGTATTGTCCTTATTCAAACGGATGCAAATTGTTTTGGTGTTGCAGATGGTACAATTGAGGTGACAAACGTAAGCGGTGCATTACCTATCAGTTACGAATTGGACAATGGGGCATCTCAATTTAGCGGGTTCTTCCCTAATCTCAATTTAGCGGGTTCTTCCCTAATTTAGCTTTCGGATCACACATTGTGACCATTTCGGATGCTGGTAACTGTGTATTTACAATTCCATTCGTAACAGATCAGCCAGCGGAAATTCAGTTCGGCACCAATTTAACGAACATCAGCTGTAACGGCGGTAACAGCGGAGTGATAAGTTTTACCAATGTAACGGGGGGAACAGGTGCATATGAGTATAGTATTGATAATGGAGCTAATTTCCAAGCAGGAAGTACTTTTACAGGTTTAGCTGCCGGAACCTATGATCTTGCCGTTACGGATGTTAATGGATGTATCGTTTATTCAACAGTTACTTTGACACAGGCGCCACCATTGGCAATGGCTACTACGGTTTTCGACCTGGCTTGTTTTAACGATAATTCAGGGGGGATTCAAATTGGAGCTACTGGAGGAACCGGAGCTTATCAATACAGTATCAATAATGGTACTAACTTTTCACCGATTGAGTCTTTCTTCAGTTTAGCTGCCGGAACCTATAATTTGATTACGCAGGATGCTGCAGGATGTCAGGTTACCGGAACAGTAACTGTAAATCAACCGGCTCAGTTAACTGCTACATATACTCCTGCCAATGCTCAGTGTTTTGACGCATGTGACGGACAGATCGTTGTGAATGCTTCGGGTGGAACGGCACCGTATTTATATAGTCCGGATAACGGGTTGAACTATTTTGTTTCTTCCACGCTCGATAACTTGTGCGCAGGAAACATCGATATTCAAATTAAGGATGACAATGATTGTTTCATTACAGCTGTCCAGGTAATTACTGAACCGGCTGCTGTAACACTGAATGTTGTTCCGACTGATGAAACATGTGCTGCTTCAAACGGTCAATTGGTACTCACAGGCTCCGGAGGTACAGGAGCTTATACTTACAGCATTGATAATTCTATGACATATTCGCCGACATCCACTTATACCGGATTAAGTGCAGGCTTATACAATATATTCATTCACGATGCGAATAATTGTGAGGCTGATACTTCTATTTCAATTTCCAACTTGGCTTCTCCTGTAATTATTGGATCAGCTGTTGAAAATGTATCTTGTAATGCTGCATGCGACGGGGAATTGCAGGTAACTGTTTCAGGAGGAACGGGAGTAATGACTTACTCAATAGGAACTCCACAGGCAGGATCTTTAATTACAAATATTTGTGCAGGAAATTATACCTTGACAGTTACTGACCAAAATGGTTGTTCGGATTCTGAGCCGGTTACTGTAACCGAACCAGCTCCACTCGCGGCAACGGTTACGCCAACTGCTCTGACATGTTTTAATAACAGCACCGGAGAAATTACTTTCAATGCTTCAGGAGGAACAGGTCCTTACACGTATAGTACGGATAACGGTGCTTCATTCTCAGGCCAGACAACAGTGCAGTTCCTGAGCGCGGGAACTTACAGTACAGTTGTAAAAGATGCAAATGGGTGCTTGCTAAATACGTCTGTTATCGTAACTGAACCTGCACAGTTGGCAGTTCAGAATATGGTAACAAATAATGCAAGCTGTCATGGAGTTTGTGATGGTGATGCAACTGTTACGATGACTGGTGGTACGGTTCCTTATAACTATGCCTGGTCGAATGGATCAACAGGTTCAAACACAGCAAACGCGTTATGTGCGGCTTCCTATGATGTAACAATCACTGATGACAATGGATGTTTTATTGTTGAAGCCTTCAATATTACTCAACCTCCATTACTTGTTATCACAAGTACAAGTGCTACAGATGCATTGTGTAATGGTGACTGTAATGGTACGATTACGATCAATTCAAATTTGGCAACAGGTTATAGTGTTGACAATGGTGCCAACTTCCAGGCTTCAAATGTGTTTAATGGTTTGTGTGCTAATACTTATACGATTCAAATTCAGGACGCTGCAGGATGTACACAGTCGGGTACAATTACGATAGGACAGCCTCAGCTATTAGTTCAGGGAGCTATTCCGGAAGACGGTTTGTTGATCTGTTATGATGGATACGGTACTTTATCAGGTAATGCAACCGGTGGAACTACTCCTTACTATTTTGTTTGGAACACCGGTGATACAACACAATATTTGAATGTGAACTTAACAGCTCCGGCAACATTTACCTGTACGGTTTATGATCAGAACGGATGTGCATCCAATGTGCAAAGTGCGAACGTAACCGTGAGAACTCCATTTGTTGCTTCGGTAACAACACCTGTAATGGCTTGTCCCGGACAGGCGGTTACAATGACAGGTTCCGGTGTGGATGGTTTACCTGGATATACATATGAATGGCTGACTCCAACTACGCATGATACACTTGCAACTGGAGCTACTTATTCTTACACACCAAATGGATCCGAAACCGTATTAATGGTGGCACATGATGAATGTTATAAATACGATACTTTACCTGTAACTGTACAAATTTACGCATTGCCTAGTCCTGAGTTTTTGGTTTCACCTGCTTCAGGATGTTCACCGCTTTCAGCTACATTTGATTTCCCTGCAGGAACAGCAGCTTTAATCACAGATGCTCAATGGAATTTCGGTGATGGCTCAACAGGCAGTGGAACATCGAGCGTTTCACACGTGTACACACCGGTTGGATGTTATGATGTATCGGTTCAGATCACTACAGCGGATGGTTGTATTACAGATACAACTTTGTCGAATATCGTTTGTGTCGTGCCGGATCCAATTGCGAACTTCACATGGAGCCCGGTACCACCTACAACAGTCAATTCTACAGTTCATTTCTATGATAATTCTGTGAATGCAGCTACATACGACTGGGACTTCGGAGCTTATGGAACTTCAACACTTGAAAATCCAATCATTAATCATGGAGATATTGAGGCTGGAAGTTACCAGGTTTGTTTGACAGTTACTTCTCCGGAAGGATGTATAAACGAAATCTGTAAACCGATAGTATTTGTTGAAGAATTCCTTATCTATGTTCCGAATACCTTTACACCGGACGGAGACGAGTTTAACAATGTATTCAGACCGGTAGTTCCTGACGGAATGGTTCTAGATGATTATACGTTTACTGTCATCGACAGATGGGGTGAAATATTGTTCGAATCTCATGATGTTAACTTCGGATGGGACGGAACTTACCATGGAGTTTCAGTAAAAGAAGGTGTTTATACCTGGTTGATCGTTGCTAAAGGAGGAGGCGATAAAAAAGCTCGCAGATACGAAGGGCATGTGAGCATGCTGAAATAAATGTCAGCTGGTAACAAGAGCCGGCGAAGTTTATAAAAACTGAGTTGAGTTCCGCCATGACAAATTGCCGATACGCAGAATGAAAAATGAATGCGGTCATAAAAAGAAATACTTATATGAATGGCGGGAAAATTTTCCCGCCATTTTTTGCTATTTAAAATCAGGATAATCTGCTGTAGGTCCATAACTTTGTGGAACCGGTATTCCAAGCAATCGGTAGTTTACTCCCAATTGAGCACGATGATGAATTGTTTGATTGTGAGCCATTCGCACAACTTCTTCTTTCGTACTTACAGAATAAACAGTAGAACCTGAGCGAAGTGTCCAATTTTCATCAAAAACAGAATCATCGGCATTTTTTAATGCAGTCATTCCTTTGTCGACACATTCATTGAAGTAAGTCATGGCTTCTTCAACCGAATTTAATTGTTTCGGATCATAAGGAGCTGTTTCAAAGTCCAGTTCATCAGTTGTAACAGCCATTTCCGCCCAAAGTGGAAGGTCGATGATGTGAAGGAAAATATCTACAATTTTCATGCTCTTTTCATGAACCTGGTAGTCCTTTTTATCAAAGGGAAATACTTCAATAAACTTTCTGGTAGTTTTTGCTTCTGCGGCTAACTGTGCCTGTAATTGCTCTTTTCTTGTCATGATTTCTATATTTTATACAAAGAAAAGGCAGGACACTGACAACCCTATGGCAGCCTGTTTTTTTTAATTGAAAATTATTAATTCAAAAGGCAAAAATGAGATGAAGATTTGAGTTAATAATTTACCGGAAGCTTATAATCACTGAGTGAAATGTGAGAAGTTGTTTCAAATGGAAGATGGGTGCTTCTCAGTTCTTTTATCCGTTCAACCTTGAAATCACGGTAATCTCCGCGAAGTTGGCAATAACCGATCAAATGCCATGAAAAGGCATAAAAAACCAAGCCGATAGGTTCAATGACGCGTTCTGAAAGTTCATCCTTCAAACTCCGGTAAGTAATTTTGATCTGAGTTTGTTCAATAATCGCATGCTGGATTTTTGATAAATATTCAAATTCAAAATTCAGTCTTTCCGGTAACTGCAATTTGATACTCTGGTCTAAAAGTGCCAGTTTTTCTTTGTCAACCTGTTTTAAAACTGCTTTGATCTTGGTTAAGGCACTATCAAATGTCGATTGAACGGAACGATCCCCGAATCCGCCGATCAAGGATTGAGACAGTAGTAAAGCATTTGCTTCATCCAGCGTAAATGAAACAGGAGGGGTGAAATATCCGGGAATAATAAAATAACCTTTATTGGGCTCAAAACTGACCGGAATCCCGGCTTCTCCGATTGCTTTAATATCTCTGTAGACAGTCCGGACACTGATTTCAAATTTTTCAGAGATCTTTTCTGCACTTACATATTTGCGGGATTGGAGCAGGGTAACTATTCCAAATAAACGGTCTACTCGGTTCATAGGTTCTTTACTGGTAAAACTTTTCCTGGGTTCAATAGGTTCTTTGGATCGAAAACATGTTTAATTGAGCGCATCAGATCAAGTCCTGTTTCACTGAAAGCCAAATCCATATAAGGAGTTTGCACTAAACCGATTCCATGTTCCCCCGAAATTGTTCCTCCCAAACGAACCACTTCGGTGAATAATTCGCGTATGGCATGGGGAAGCTGGTTATTCCAGGTATCGTCGTCCAGCTGATCTTTAATAATGTTTACGTGCAGATTTCCATCTCCGGCATGTCCGTAACAAACCGATTTAAATCCGTATTTCTGTTCAAGTTCTTTTACTTTTCTAAGGAGCTGAGGCAATTCATTCCGCGGAACGACCGTATCCTCTTCCTTATAAATGGAATGTGTTTTTACAGACTCTCCGATCTTTCTCCGCAAACGCCACAGACTTTCTTTTTGAGCATCTGTTTCTGCAAAGAGAATCTCATCAATATCGAATTGTTCTACGATTTCCATGATTTTCTCGCACTCCTGCATCAGCACATCCATGTTGAATCCGTCTAATTCTACCAGCAAATGCGCGTCATGATCATCTTTTAACAGATCCGGTGCATCGTCCACATAGGGTGTGGTGAAACTAATTGCATCCCGGTCCATATATTCCAATCCGCTTGGAATGATCCCTGCCATGAAAATTTTTCCTACTGCCTCACAGGCCTCAACACCGCTTCTAAAAGGGATGAGTAAAAGCAAGGTATGTGTCGGATGAGGAATTAAACGCAACACGATCTTGGTTACAACTGCCAGTGTCCCCTCGCTACCAATAATTAACTGAGTTAAATTGTACCCGGTTGCATTTTTGATCACATTGGCACCTGTCCAAAGAATGTCTCCGTTGGGCAAAACAACTTCCAGGTTCAAAACCCAATCTTTCGTTACTCCGTATTTAACTGCTTTTGGCCCGCCCGAGTTTTCTGCAATGTTTCCGCCAATAAAGCAGGAACCTTTGGAGGCCGGATCTGGTGGATAAAACAAACCAACTGCTTTAACGGCATTTTGAAGTTCTTCAGTGACAATACCAGGTTCTGTAATAACCTGGTGGTTTTTCTCATCGATCTGGATAATCTTGTTCATTCGTTCCAAACTCAGGAGAACTCCTCCGTAATTTGCCAGTGCACCGCCGCTCAAACCCGTTCTCGCTCCGGAAGGAGTTACAATCAGGTCATTTTCATAACAATACTTCATAACGGCAGAGACTTCTTCCACTGTCTCCGGTTTCACAACGATGGAAGGATAGAATACAAAATCTTCCGTATGATCGGATGCATACCTGGAATCAATTGCTTCTCCCACCTGGATCCGGTTGCCGAGTAAATGAGTGAAAAAATGAATGTGTTTCTCTTCAAGAACGCTTGTCATTGTACGGATTTTCAGTAAAAGTAAGAAAAAGCGACAGCTTTTGAAGACTGAGTTACAACAAACGTTAGTGCGGCAGTAACGAGGGATAAGCGACAGTCCGCCGCGGCGGAAAGACTGAGTTACAACAAACGTTAGTGCGGCAGTAACGAGGGATAAGCGACAGTCCGCCGCGGCGGAAAGACTGAGTTACAACAAACGTTGCTCCTACGCTGATCGCATGTCGCCAATAGCTTTAGCGATGGCACAAGCTACTGCGTAAGCGTTAGTGCGGCAGTAACGAGGAATAAGCGATAGCTTTCGATAATAGCATGAATAGAAAAGAAATGCCATAGGAATGCTCGTTTCGAATAAAAAAGGATAATCAGGCATGATTTTTTGCTTTTGATGCAGATAATCCTGAATTATTGGTGAAACCTTAGTAATTTTAGTTTGTTCAATTTTTGCTGTTTATGAATCAAATTGCTTGTCCGAATTGCGGTACCCAAATCGATGTGAATGATATTTTGGCTCATCAGCTGGAAGAACAAATTCAGCGTAAATATCAAAATGAACTCAACGAGACGCGGAATGAGTTTGCCAAAAAGCAGGATATTTTACTGCGTGAGAAAGAAGAGTTTGAGGAGAAAAAACGAAGAGAAAACGAGCTTTTCCAGGAACGATTTGAACAAAAACTAAAGGAAGAACGCAAAAACCTGGAAGAGAAACTGAAAGCAAAACTGATCCTGGAACAAGGTGAACAGTTTGCCGATCTTCAAAAGGAATTGAACGAGAAATCCGAGCAGATCAAAGAATTGAACCGCACAAAGGCTGAAATTGAAAAATTGAAGCGGGAAAAAGATGAGCTGAAAGAGGTGGTTGAAGCTGAATCTCAGAGAAAACTAAGTCTTCAGATCCAGGAGGAGAAGGAAAAAATCAGAAGATCGGAAGAAGAACGTAATGAGTTACGTATCAGGGAATTGTTAAAACAGCTCGAAGATCAGAAAAAACTCACGGAAGAAATGAAGCGCAAGCAGGAACAGGGTTCCATGCAGTTGCAGGGAGAAGTCCAGGAACTGGCAATTGAGGAGTGGCTGATGGCGAGTTTCCCGATGGATACGATTGAGGAAATCAGGAAAGGGGCACGTGGCGGAGATTGTATTCAAACAGTTCATACCAGGACTCAGCAAAACTGCGGAAGAATCTATTACGAATCCAAACGTGCCAAGGACTTCCAACCATCCTGGATTGAGAAGTTCAAAGCGGATATGCGCGACAAAGGGTGTGATATGGGAGTGTTGGTTACCGAAGTAATGCCTTCGGATTTACAGCGAATGGGCCAGAAAGACGGTGTTTGGATCTGTACCTATGAGGAGTTTAAAGGGCTTTGCTATGTGTTGCGGGAAACCATTATTCAAATTAGCAGTACATTAGTTGCGCAGGAAAATAAGGGTGACAAAATGCATTTGCTTTATGATTTCCTTACCAGTTCTACATTCAGGATGCAGGTCGAAGCGATCGTGGAAGGATTTACTCAAATGAAGGCCGACCTGGAAAGCGAGAAACGATCGATGCAGCGTATTTGGAAGCAGCGTGAAAAACAAATTGAAAAAGTCATTGTTAATACGATTGATATGTATGGCTCTGTAAGAGGAATTGCCGGAAATGCCGTCCAGGAAGTAAAAGCCCTGGAACTGCCGGATTTCGATAAGCAGGACGATGATGAAGATTAAGAAATGAACACACATCACCAATAACTAATACTAAAAAATATGATCAGATTTGCATACACTATTTTATATGTCTCGGATGTAAAAAGAACCGCCGAATTTTATTCCAAGACATTTGGACTTGAAGTGCGGTTTATTGCTCCGGGCGATGAATATGCTGAATTGAATACCGGTACCACCACTTTATCTTTTGCTGCTTTGTCACTTGCAAAATCCAATCTGAAAGATGGGTTCCAGGAAAGCGATCTGAAAACGAAACCTTTTGGAATTGAGTTGGGTTTTACTACTGTCGATGTGCAGGAATTGGTTGATAAAGCGATTGCTGCGGGCGCAACATTGCTGGAAGAACCACGCGAAAAACCCTGGGGTCAGATGGTGGCATACGTTCGCGACTTTGATGGTTTCCTGATAGAAATTTGTACTCCGATGGATTAAATAATTACGAATTACGAATTACGAATTATTTGGAATTGTAAAAATGCATATTCGAAATTACCATCCGGATGATAAAGCGACCTTGCTGCTTTTGTTCGATTTGAACTGTCCGCAGTATTTTGCTCCGGAGGAAAAGTCGGATCTTCAAACTTATTTGGATACTGAATCAGAAGATTACTTTGTTGTTGAATGCGATAATAAAGTGCTTGCCTGTGGGGGGATAAATATTCAAAAAGATAAAAATAAAGGTGTTTTAAGCTGGGACATCATTCATCCGGATTATCAAAAACGTGGAATAGGAAAAACCCTGGTAGCTTTTCGTGTTGAACGATTGAAGAAAATACATCTTGTTGAAGAGATAGGAGTGAGAACTTCCCAGTTTACGTATCAGTTTTATGAAAAATGCGGTTTTGAACTGAAAGAAGCAGTGAACGATTATTGGTCACCGGGTTATGATTTGTATGATATGAAGTATATTGGAGCCAGATGAATCGTTTAAAAAATATAGTTTTTGTATTTAAAGCACTTCCTGAAAAATATTTAATCATTCTTGCTTTCGCAATTATCTATTCACTCATTTCCCTGGTAAATCACTACTTATTTCGAACCTATGCCCTGGATCTTGGACTTTATTCGAATTCACTTTACGATTATTCTCATTTTCAATGGAATGACAGTTCAATATTCAAAACAGTTCCCGAGAATTTACTTGCCGATCACTTTGATATTTATTTGATAGCATATTCTCCGTTGGTATGGATCTTTGGTTCCTATACTTTGTTAATAATTCAGATTGTGAGTGTGCTTTTTGGCGGTTTGGGAGTGTATCGTTATTTCGTGGAAGATCGCTTCTTGGCTGCTTTTGCCATGCTGTTTTTCTTTTCGTTTTTTGGTGTTCACATTGCATTGGCCTATGATTTCCATGATAGTGTAGTTGTTGCTATGCTGGTTCCATGGCTTTTTGTGTTTTCCAAAGAACGAAAAATGGGCCGCTGCATTTTGATGATCGTAATCTTATGGCTCGGAAAAGAAAACAGCGCACTTTGGATCGCATTCATTTGTTTTGGGCTCGCAATCCTCAGCAGGAAGGATAGAAAGTGGTTCCTGTTCTATGTTATTTCAGGTTTTTTTTCACTGATCTATTTTATGGTAATCATGAAATTTGTGATGCCCGGTCTTGCTGTCAATGGAAAGTATCCCCACTTTAACTATAGTCACCTGGGAACTACGATCGGTGAGGCTGTTACATACCTTGTGATGCACCCGCTTGATTCATTTCAATTGATGGTTTCCAACTTCAGCGGCGATGTGACAGCTGATAATCTGAAGTCGGATTTAATCAAATACCTGCTTTTTTCGGGTATCCTTTTATTGTTCTTCCGTCCTGTTTACCTGCTGATGCTGATTCCGATTTTTTTTCAAAAATTATTTCACAATACCTTTACACTCTGGGGAGCCGGCTATCACTATTGTATTGAGTTTGCCCCGATACTCGCTATTGGGATTTTTGAAGTGATTGGCAAACTAAAGAAAAGTACTTTCAGGAAGATTTCCGCAGGGATAATGGTTGTCCTGGCAATGAGTATGACTTATAAAAGGCTGGGAGCAGCTTATTTGTATGCACCGGAGAAGAACCTCGATTTTCTTTCTAAAGAACATTACGTAAAAGAATACGATATCAAACCGGTATACGAAGCATTCGGGCTTATTCCCGATGATGCAATTGTTTCTTGCCAAACTAGCCTTGTGCCTCATTTGGCGAATCGTGATTTTTGTTATACGTATCCGGTAATAAAGGACGCAGAATATATATTGCTGGCTAAAAAGGATGTTTTCTATCCTGTTTTCCAGGATTCTGTTTTCAGGGCAGGAATAGACCATTACAGAAGATCCGGAGCCTGGATTAAGCTGGTTGACAACAACGAAGTATTTTTAGTGAAAAAACGAAAAAGCCATTAACAGAAAAGGCCGCAATTAATCGCGGCCCTTTCTTGTTCTTAAATATTATTATCTGTGATTAATTTCCTTTAATCTCGAATTCTGTCCTGCGGTTTTGTTGTTTCCCGTCTTCCGAATTGTTTGATGCAATTGGTTTCGATGAACCGTAACCTTTCGCAACCATTCTGTTTGCAGCAATTCCCTTTTGTGTCAAATAAGAAACAACTGCTTCTGCACGTTGCTGTGAAAGTGTTTCATTGATCGTTGCAGAACCGGTATTATCCGTGTGTCCTGAAATTTCGATCTTCAAATTCGGAACATCTTTCAGTAACTGAACCAATCGCTCCATTTCTGCATTCGACTCAGGTCGGAGAGAAGCTTTGTTTACATCAAAGAAAATATTGCGAAGTGCGATCTTTGACCCGATAGCGATGTTCTTTAATTCGATCACTTTGTTCACCAAATTGTCATCAGCACCGCTTGGAATATCGAAGTTCTCTGAGTGGAACAGGTAGCCGGTAGCTTTCACGGCGATACCGTAATTTTTCCCCGAATTCAATGTGATAATGAATTTCCCTGTTGCTGAATTGGTAGTGAATGTTTCAATTACTTTTCCAGTCGCGTTATCCGTAATGTCAATTTGAGCTTCAACCGGTTTTCTTGAAATCGCATCAATAGTGATTCCTTTAAATACCGTTAAACTCTTTTTCTTTACTTCAACCGACTTTTCAATATTGTGGTCTTTTACCGGCATCACAATACTGGCAAGCAAATAATCTTCCGTTTCTGAAATCGGTTTTTTCTCAGGACCCCAGAAAGTCACTTTGTAAATGTCATAACCGCCCTTTCCTCCGGATCTGTTTGAGGAAATGTATGCAAACTTTCCATTGGCAGTTGAAGCAAAAAAGAAGTCGTCATAAGGACTGTTGATCGGATATCCCATATTTACAGGAGTTGTCCACTGACCTTGTACTTTCTTCGAAACGAAGATATCATATCCTCCCATTCCTTCGTGACCTTCGGATGCGATGAACATACTTTCACCGTCGATGTGAATGTAAATAGGTCCGTCATTGAATTTGGAGTTTACACCCGTCAGCATGGTTCCGATCATGTAATCCTGTTTCATTTTATTCTGCATTCCGGAGAACATGACTTCAGATCCAGTTTCGCGTACGTCATTGTCACGGCAGAAATAGATTTTCCATCCGTCTTCATTGTAACAGGCATAACGTTCGTTATTTTTATCGGTGCTGATAAAAATGCTCATCGTTTTTGGGTCGGACCATTCGTTCCCCTTCAATTTGGATTCGAAGATATCCGTTTGTCCGCCAACATCCCGGTGCAATAGCATTTTGGTTCCGTCGTAAGAAAGACAATTCGAAATGTCGTCATTGTTAGAGTTAATCGGTCCAAGAAGTTTTGTCGGAGTTGACCAGTTTTCCAAAAGCGTTGAAGAATAGATTTCGTAATCGTAAACTCCCAATGCATTTGCTTCATGACTGTTTGGTCTGTTTGAGCTTAAGATCATTTCAGAACCGTCTGTAGAAATAGATGGAGCGATCTCATCGTTCTCCGTATTTAATGAAGGAACATTGTCTATCCAGCAGCGAACAGGTGAAGCTTCGAATTTTTTAGCCGTAGCACATTGTTTTCTGCGTTGATTCACAAATTTCATGAAATCATCGGCTTTTTTATATTCCGTTTCAAATGTGAGGTAATACTTGGAGGCTTCGTCGTATTTCCCTTCCAATTGGGAAGCATATCCCAGGTAGAAATTCAGGAAGGGATCACACTTAGGATCCAATTTCTGAGCTGTTTTGATGTAATTGATACAAGAAACAGGATTGGTAGAATTTGCATAACAAACCCCGATTTTGTAATTGAGCAAGGCATTGTTCGGATTGAATTTTTGAGCCTTTTCATACTCTTTCAGGGCACTTTTGAAATTTGTTCCGAAATCCTGAACAGCAAATACGGACTCGATTCCTACTTTGTAGAATTCGTCTCCTTTATCAATAGCTGTGGTTGCAACTTTTAATCCTTCTTTATCTTCTTTGAAGTTTGCAGATTTGAAATCTACGTTTTGTCCGAATAAATTTGTCGTTAAACCAATAACGACTAGCATAAGTAATTTTTTCATCGTTTTGATTTTAATTGCTACAGTTTCCTGAATGACATGTTTTTCCTTCTGTTGACCCGAGATCACTTGCTTTTTTCCAATCGCTGCAAGCTTCTTCCATTTTTCGCAGCATTTCGCGCGCCATTCCTCGGTTTACATAAGCTGAAGCATAATTTGGGTCAATGCTGATCGCTTTGGAAGCGAATTCTTCCGCTTTCTTAAAATCTTTTCTTTTGAAATAAATCCCTGATAAATTAGATGCTGCCGGAGCATATTTGGGGTTAATGGATAAGGCTTTTTCAAAATCCTTGATCGCATCATCCAAACTTCCTTTTTCAATCAGTGTTACTCCACGGTTATTGTATGCTAAAAAGAAATTGACATCAACGGAAATAGCTCTGTTGAATGCAATCAATGCTCCCGCATAATCCTTCATTTTCTTTTTGGTAGTACCTACATTGTTCAATACAAAAGCCAAATTTGGGTTTTTACGAAGAGCCGCTTCGTAATCTTCAATTGCTTTGGGATAATTTTCAAGCATGCGGTAGCAACTTCCGCGGTCATTGTATGCCATCGGACTTGAAGCGTCTAATTCGATACTTTTTGTAAAATATTTAATAGCAGCATTGTAATCTTGTTGCAAGAATTTTAAAGTTCCGTAGTTGTAGTACGCTTTCGGATTATTTGCATCCAATTTAATGGACTCTTCGTAGTCTTTTTCGGACTTTAAATAATCCGATAAACCCTGGTAAGCCTTCCCCCTTTGGAAATATGCTTTTGAGTATCCCTTTTGCTTCCCGATTAAAGTAGTAAAGGTAGTAACTGCCTCCTGGTACATTTCGGCTTCATTCTCCGCCACACCTTTATTGTAATAGGCTGCCGTAAAATTTGGATCTGAAGCAATGGATTTGTTAAAGGAAGCAACCGCTTCTTTAAAGTTTTTTTGGTTGAAAAGCTCAATTCCTTTGTTGTAGGCTTCCTGACTTGCTGCAATTGCTGCGTTACTCTGATTCAATTTCGTTATCGAATCACGGTACCTGAGTTCTGCCGGAGTCATGCTTTCTATCTGAGAGAAAGACATTAAACTACAGAATAGCATTCCTGCCATCACTGAGATGGATTTTTTCATAGCTTGTAATTTGGTTTTGGGTGTTGAATTTAGTAAAATATATCCCCTTATGAAGTCAATACTTATCAACAGTGCAGAGAACCTTTAAACAGAATCCGAATCACAAAGAATATTCCGTAATTTCGTGAAGGAATAATTGAAAAGAAGTTAAACTAAGAATTTAATGGCGACAAACAACGCATATATAGTAGCTGGTGTAAGAACGGCTATCGGAAATTTTGGAGGAACATTGGCTCCGGTTAGAGCTGATGATTTGGCTGCACACGTTTTATCTGAATTGTTGAAAAAAGTTCCGAATCTGGATCCCGGTGTAATTGAGGATGTGATTTTGGGATGTGCTAACCAGGCAGGTGAAGATAACCGCAACGTAGCCCGTATGGCTTTGTTGTTAGCCGGGTACCCGATTTCTGTTGGCGGAGAAACGGTAAACCGCTTGTGTGCATCGGGAATGTCTGCTGCAGTGAATGCTGCAAGGGCAATTCAAACCGGTGCGGGAGATATTTATGTTGCGGGAGGAATAGAGCATATGACAAGAGGACCGTGGGTTTTATCTAAATCTTCTACACCTTTTGGAAGAGACCAGCAATTATATGATTCGTCTTTCGGGTGGAGATTTATCAATCCGAAGATGGAAGAGTTGTATGGAACGGACGCCATGGGAATGACAGCTGAAAACCTGGCTGAATTGCACAATATCTCGAAAGAGGATCAGGATAAATTTGCTGCCTGGTCACAGGAAAAAGCTTCCGCTGCTCAAAATGCCGGAATCTTAGCCCAGGAAATAGCAGGAATAGCTATTCCACGTAAAAAACAAGATCCCCTGGTTTTTGATAAAGATGAATTTATGAGGCCGGGAACAACTTTGGAAACTTTAGGAACACTCAAGCCGGCTTTCAAAAAAGATGGTTCGGTAACTGCCGGAAATGCATCCGGACTGAACGACGGTGCTGCAGCTTTATTGTTAGCCTCAGATCAGGGATTGAAAGATCATCATTTAAATCCGCTGGTTCGTATCGTTTCTGCAGCCGCTTCAGGTGTTGAACCGCGTATTATGGGAATCGGCCCGGTAGAAGCTTCCCGGAAAGCACTGGAAAGAGCCGGACTAACGTTGGATCAAATGGATGTATTGGAATTAAATGAAGCATTTGCAGCTCAGGTGCTTGCATGTACAAGAACAATGGGGCTTGATGACCGTGATTCAAGGATCAACCCGAATGGAGGAGCAATTGCACTAGGACATCCGCTTGGAATGTCAGGAGCACGTATTTTACTTGCTGCGGCGAATCAATTACAGCGAACAGGCGGAAAATATGCATTGGTAACAATGTGTATTGGAGTTGGGCAGGGTTATGCTACTGTAATTGAACGGGTTTAATTCCAACCAATTTCGAATTTTTGTATCTCTAACATACCATGAAAAAACTCCTATTTTTGCTTTGTATCGGTCTTGCTTTTGCTTCTTGTAAGAAGCGCGATAAAGCAATGTGGGATACGGATTGGCAAGTTCCGCTTGTCCATGACAGCCTGACTATGTCTGATCTGCTTGCTGATTCCCTGCTGACGGTAGTCTCGGGAAATTATGTGTTGGACATCAATTCTTCTTTGTTTGAGTTTAAATTAAGTGATTTTGTAGAACTGCCCGATACCAGTGTGCGGAATACGTTTAATATGGCTTTAAACATCACTGCTGCACCCGGAACCTCCTTTGTGAATAATGTGGAAGAGCATGTCATCGACCTGGGAGAAGTACAATTAAAAAAAATCCGTGTGAAACAGGGTGGAGTGCAACTGAAGGTGTTTAATCCTATTGCAACAAAAACCCTCTTTACGATTCAGCTTCCGGGAGTTAAGAAGAACGGAGTGGTTTTGTCTCAAGATTTTATTGCTCCGGCAGGAACACAAAATAATCCGGGAATTGCTACCGGGTTTGTAGATTTGAGCGGGTATGAACTTGATCTGACCGGGGAATTCGGAACTTCATATAATAAAATTCAGTCTAAAATGCTGGTGAAATCAGATCCGGCCGGACCTGCAGTCACGGTTCTGACAACAGATACTATCATTTTTGAATTTAAGATGAACGATGTGCAATTGGATTATGCACGGGGTTATTTTGGAAATGAACTGGTTTCCGATACCGTATATGCTCAAATCGATGCAATGAATAATATTGCAGACGGACTAATGGATGTAGATGCAATGACTTTTGATCTGACCATAGAAAACGGCTTGAAAGTCAACGGTAAATTCAAAATAAACTCACTTAAAAATATCAATGCTACGGGAAATTCGGTTGCACTCAGCCATCCGAATATCGGCACGTGGAATACAATCAATGCGGCAACCGGGGCAAATGGAAATATTACACCAAGCAACACCACATTAAATTTTACACCGGGAAACAGCAATTTTGAGCAGTACGTAGAAAATCACGGAGCGAAGAATGAGTTGAGTTTCCAGCTTCAAATGAATCCTTGGGGAAATGTTTCCGGCGGATGGGATGAGATTTATGATGCTTATCCTTTGAGGGTGAAATTAAACGGATTATTCCCGCTGAACATCGGTTTATCGGATTTGATCTTCCAGGATACCTTCGCCCTCAGCCTGGTGAATGATCCGAATAAAGCAAATGTAAAATCAGGTCAGATCTGGGTAAATGCAATGAATGCTTTTCCTTTTGAAGGAAACCTGGAACTTTATTTACTGGATGCAAATCATCAGACAGTGGCAGTGGTTTCGGGAACAAGTGCCATTGAATCCAGTGTATTCGGATCTGTGGTCAATGGAATTATGCAGAAGAAGAGTGTTGTTTACTTCCCCGTTTCCGAAGCAGTATGTGACGACATCGGGAAGGTAAAGTTTTGTATGATTAAGCTCAAACTGAATACTTACAATGCAGGTGGTGCAAATACGCAGGTTCCAATACCTGCAAATGCATTCTTCAAGTTTAAACTTGGTGCGAATCTAACTATTGAAAATCACTTGTAATGAACAAACTCTTTTTTGCGGTCATATTCATTTTTACAGCAGGTAATTCGCTCTTCTCTCAATCTACCTTTCCTGTTTTCAGGGATAGTCTTTTACAGAGCAATCGTTTACTCATTAATGGCAATTTTGATGCTACGGGAACTTCAATGAAGAAGGAATTCGTAAATACCTTAGCATTTGGTGGTTACATCGATTCGGAAATGAAGGATCGAACACTTAAGTCACACAGGGCAAACAATCGCTTCGGAACTTTCGGATCAGGCGAAATTACCTATGTTTCGGGTGCTACGAATTTATTTAAATCCGGAAAGTATTCCTGGCTGGTAAAGGGAGGGTATTACCTTGTCGGAAATGTGAATTACACGAAGGACGCTTTCAAACTGACATTTTACGGTAACAGCTATTTGGGAGCAGATACGGCTAACTTAACAGGCACCCGCATTTCAGGAATGCAGTTCCAGAAAGCAGGGTTTGGGTTTTACCATAAAAAAACAGGAAGTTCTTTGACCCTGAATGTGGTGAATGTACAAAATCAATTCGGTGGCTATATCCGCACAGGGAAACTGTCACAAGATCCCAACCTGGATTCCATAAGTCTCCGCCTGAACGGTGATATGACTTATTCAAAAGGAAAAGAATTCAGTAAAGGTCTCGGTTTTGTGGTAGATTTTGATTTTTACCTGAAAGTTCCCTGGTTAAAGGATTCAGCAACCTTCCAGTTTTCGATTCAGAATTTAGGAGCAGCCTACATGTTTGAGCCTCAAACACAGTATAGTGCCGATTCAACTTACAGATACAGTGGTTTTACATTGGATCAGATCAAGAATAACGGGAACCTTTTCGGAGATGATTTTTCACTGCTTGACTCATTGAACATAGAAAAGAAAGAAGTGAAACGTTGGGTGATGGTTCCTGCATACATTCAAATCATGAAGTTAGTGGACCTCGAGTCAGCTAAAAAATTACAAAGTTTCTTCGGGATTCGTTTTTACCCGACAATTGGAATTGTTCCGACAGGTTTTGTGGGATTGTTTTATCGTTTTGTACCACGTGTTTCTGTATCCGCCAATGCTGCTTTCGGAGGTTCTTCAATTGTAAGAGGTGGATTAATGCTCGGGTATCATGGAAACAAGGTCGGAGTTCAATTGGGTACGGACGATATTTACGGTTTGGTATCTAAAAAAGGGTATGGTCAATCAGCATTAATTCGTTTGTCATGGGTGTTCTAAGATATTTAGTTGTTTTGCTTTTGCTTGCATATTCTTTGGAATCCAAAGGACAGATTGCATTTTACCACGTTTTTGGTGGCGGCGGATATGACAAAGCAGAAGGTGTAGCACAACTGCCCGACAGCAGTTACATTGTTACCGGTTCTTCTTCCAGTTTTGAAGATGCTCCCTCACAAGCCTTCCTTCTGAAATTAAACAAGCAAGGTTTTCATGTTTGGTCTAAGGAATACGGTGGCGCCGAGTTTGAGGAAGGACGAAGAGTGATTTTTGTTCCGGGTTACGGATACTATATCGTTGGAACTTCTTCCAGTAACGGCACGGGAGGCTTTGACGGATATGTTGTTTTTACTGACCTGGCTGGAAATCAGCAATGGGAAAAATGGTATGACAACGGTGGATGGGAACGCTTTCACGATGCCATTTTACTGCCCGATACAAGTATTGTCATGTTAGGAGAATCGGATGCGAACCAGCAGCAAGTTGCTGACCGCTATTTTACACGCATTGATAAAGATGGTAATGAGATTTGGAGCCATCAGGCAGGTGGAATCGGCCTGGATTATCTGAATAAAGGGGTTTTGGTTACCGACAGCACATTTGCAGTTGTTGGTACCGGATATTTGGCTGATTCATTAAAATCAAAAGCATACATCGGATATTATCATTTTGACGGTACTTTACTTTGGGACACCTTGACAGGAAGTAACGGGGAATATATTTTGAATGATATTCAGCTGGTTTCAAATACCTTGAAGTGCGTTGGAGAAGGAGTGAAAACCGGAAAGACCGATTCAGACAATTACTGTGTTTTTCTCAACCCGGATGGTGATTTTGTTGCAACAGATGACAGCTATGCCGATCATCCGAGCAGGTATGTGGGATTCGTTAATTACACTGCCGCACCGGGAGATAAATATTTTGTAGTAACGCAGGGAAATGATCCTCAATATTCCTATGCCGGAGGCGAAGACTTCGTAATTAACCTATTTGCTTCTGCATTTTACTGGGGTGGTTACGGAGGTGGTTACAACGGTTTGGGCCAGGATCAAATGAATCAGATCATTCAAACCAACGATGGTTTTGCAGTGTTGGTTGGTTATCACACGGATCCCGGTTTCAGCACAGGCGGAAGTTCTTTGTTCATTGTTAAGCTTGGAAATGACTATGCTTTTCCGGCAAGTGGAAATCCAATCATTTACAGCATTTTAAAGGTGGAGGATTTGGAAAATAACACGGATATCACCATTTATCCGAATCCCTTTACAGAATCAATTCAGATTGATGCCTCAGAACCGCTTGAATACATGGAGGTTCTTGATCTTACGGGAAAGCAAATCTACACATCCCGTTCTCAAATTTCCTCCATTGAAACTTCTTCCTGGCAAAAAGGAACTTACATTATGCGTTGTCAGTCGAATGGAAGTTGGTATACAGCAAAGCTGATGAAGTTGTAAGCGGATTAATAGAAATTAAGCTAGCGCGAACTTCATAGCTCGTGCTCCCGAGTCTCATTCGCGCTAACTCTAACAAGTTATTAGAACATCCTGAATAAATACCATCCTACTTGCCGGACCTTATATATCCCGTACTTATCTCGATATTTGTACTGATTTTAACAAAAATTCCCTGGGCCGCTGCGCGGGAATCAGGCATCCGATAATCCGGAATTAGAATAATTTAACTTCTTGTCTAAAAAATAAAGGTTCCTTTTCAGTATCTTTTCTCCTATGTAATTAAACGTACCTCACTTTACTTGGTTTGCAGGTTATCGCCATCAATTAAAATATAATTGTTATGGAAGAAAAAAAACGAGCACCAATTAGCCGGAAAGACCGTAAAAAAGCACTTACACCGGAAGAGAAAAAAAAGCGAAGAAGAAAACGCCGGATTATCTGGGGTTCGATCATTGTGGTACTGATTGTTTTCAGACTCTTTTTACCTTATATCGTTTTGAAGTATGTTAATGGTAAACTCGCAAACCTCGAAGAGTATTACGGGCATGTCGAAGATATCGATATTCATCTGTACCGCGGAGCTTACGAGATCAAAGACATTCGTCTTCTGAAAAAAGTAGATAAAGGTGCCGGGAAAGATACGATTCCCTTCTTCAAATCTCCGTCCATTGATCTTTCTATTGAATGGAAAGCTATTTTCCATGGTTCGATAGTTGGTGAGATCAGTG
The DNA here is from genome assembly GCF_029266855.1 of Fluviicola sp. Classification (GTDB taxonomy): domain Bacteria; phylum Bacteroidota; class Bacteroidia; order Flavobacteriales_D; family Crocinitomicaceae; genus Fluviicola. The sequence continues at coordinate 1,181,300 of NZ_JAQSWB010000001.1, read as the reverse complement.
TGGAGCAACCGGTTGTGAATTTCGTGAAAGAGAAGCACAAGGGAGAAGATGTAAAAGCAGATACGGCAGATTTCGCACAATTGGTTGATGATTTGATGCCTGTAACGATCAACCGTTTTGATATCCACAACGGAGAGATCCACTACCGCGATCTGGAAGCAAAACCAAAGCTGGATATTGCAATGAAAAACATCAATATAACGGCAACCAACCTGACAAATGTAACGGATAGCAAGGAAATACTTCCGGCAACCCTTAAAGCAACCGCGGAAGCATATGAAGGGAAGTTTTCACTAAACGCGAAATTCGACGGACTGGCGAAAGTTCCCACCTTTGACATGAATACTGCCATGAAAGGTCTGAACCTGGTGTTGCTGAATGATATGCTTAGGGAATATGGTAATTTTGATGTAAAAAAAGGTACCTTTAGCATGTATGGTGAATTTGCTGCTAAAGACGGCAAGTTCGGAGGTTATGTAAAACCATTCCTGAAAGATCTGGATGTGGTGCAATGGAATAAGCAGGAAGGTGATTTCAAACAGATTTTGTGGGAAACACTTGTTGCCAGTGCGGCCGAAATTCTTCAGAATCAAAGTAAGGAACAGCTTGCTACTAAGGTTCAGTTCGGAGGAACGTTCGATAAGGTCAATTTAAATAAGTGGAGAGCAATCAGTTATGTATTGCGCAATGCCTTTTTGCATGCTCTTCGTCCCGCAATGGATAATTCCATTAGCATTAATAACCTGCAGGAAGACGGGAAAAAGACTTTCCTGGAAAAAGTGTTTGGGAGTGGGGATAACAAGAAAAAAGAAGCCCGAAAAGAAAGACGCGCCAAACGTAAAAGTGAAAGGAAGAAGAAAAAATGATGCTAAAAATCCGATTCAGACATGTTTTATTGATCTTGTTATTGGGAGTTGTCGGTTATGCCATCTATTTCTTTATTCAGAGACAGAAAATGCTTAACCTGCTGGTTCCGCAAGTAACGGAAATCACCTTGATTAAAGCAGATATTCATACAGATACTGCTTATTTGGAGGTGAATACAATTGTTGTCAATAAGGCACCTTACGACATGAATATAGACAGCGTTGTTTGCGAGCTTTCATTGGGAGGAACCAAATTGGTGTCAACGAGTCAGTATGTAGGTCTGAAACAGAAAAGTGGAGAATCGGATTCAGTCCAGTTCGCGGTTAAAATTCCGATCAGTCATACACGCAACAAGATCCTAAGCTTGCAAAATCAGGATTCTACGGGACTTACAATTGAAGCAACGATAGTTTACTCCGGTTTTAGGCTTCCTTTTGTCAGAAGCAAGAAAATCGAAGTTCCGGTTCCTCCGCAATTTAAGGTCATTAAGACGGAGAAAAGCGATTTGAGATTGTTCAAGAAGGATGTTCATGTAGATCTTTTTTTGGGTGTTATTAATGAAGGGAAAAATTTATCATTGGATATTCACGATATTCAGTATGAATTGATTGTGGGTAACGATTTGGTCTCGAGAGGAAAATTGGGGAAAGATATTGCCATCAAACCACAGTCTTCTCAAATTATAAAATTCCCTTTGGACATAAAAATGAAACAGCCGCTGGTCACCATTTTTAAGATCTGGGGTGATAACGACCGGGTACCATTCCGTATCATGCTCAGTGGATATCTGGATGCAGGTAAAATGAAACGGATCCCAACTGTGATCTTTGCTTCCGGTCATATGGAAATAGTGAATGAACAGAAGAAAAAGGCTGAAAAGAAACGTGAGAGGAAAGCCAAAAAGAAAAAGAGAATGGAGAAGAGGGAGGATAGAAAGGACGAAAGGGAAGAGAAAAGAGAGGATAGAAGGGAGCAGAGAGAAGAAAAGAACTGATCAAATTAACAGTAACTATTGCTCTGATTAGGAATTGGCATTTGTTTTTTTATACTAATTAAAGTCGTAAATTTGCCTCGCCGAGTAACCTGAATAATACCCTAGTTAGCCTGGATTCCACCTTCAGGGTTTCATTTAGAAGTTGTTTGGTCTAACTTTTTTTTTATGAGATCAATCCTATTCTTTTTCGCTTTATTTTTTGGAATAAATGCCGGATATTCCCAACTAAATGGTGCTTACACAATAGGCGGGACGACACCGAACTATTCAACGATTACTGCTGCAGTAAATGATCTCATTGCACAAGGAGTTAGTGGTCCGGTAATTTTCAATATCCGTTCCGGAATCTATAATGAACACGTTATTATTCCACAAATTACCGGTGCTTCCCAGACGAATAACATTATTTTTCAAAGTGAGGTTTTGGATTCTTCACTTGTACGCTGGGAATTCAATAACACGGTTTTGGCAGATAATTATGTCTGTAAACTGAATGGCGCGGATTATATTTCCTTACGCCACCTGACCCTGGCACGTGAACTTTCATCTTCCCAGGGAAGTCGCACAGTTATTTTTGAAAACGGCGCAAACAATAATCGGGTGGAGCATTGCAGATTGCTGGGACGGATCAGTTCAGGTCACGATTATAGTGTCATCTATTCACCCAATACCATCGATACCGCAAATTATATCGGGTATAATAAGATCGTGGGCGGATATACCAGTATTGGTCTGACAGGGTTGAACGCTACCACTTTGGAAGGAGGAACAGTGATCGAATACAACCAGGGAAGCAGTTCACTTTATTCGATGAAGATTTCCTATCAGAACCGATTCAAGATAATGCAGAATACCTTCAACGGTCCAATGGATCTTGATTATTTCAACGGGAAAAGTAAATTGATTAATAATACGCTGATAGGTGGAGGACTGGATATCAATGATCACCTCACGACCTCAATGGATTCGTTAATAATAGCCGGAAACATGCTAAACGGGACCACCAGCTATGCACTTCATTTAATCAACTGTCCGAAAGTATATGTGTTTCACAATACCATGTATTCCGCATTAAGCAGTTCCAGTATCGGAGGGGTTTTTTACAGTGAAAATTGTAATTTGAGTTATGCCAATAACATTGTACAGAACACATCTACCGGATATGCGGCATATTTTTCATCTAATACCAATCTGACGGCGGATTACAATATTTATTATTCCGCCTCAAGTACGAATTTGATCTGGAGAACATCGTCCTATTCAACCTTAACTAATTGGCAAAACATAACACCTTTCGATGATCATTCATATCAATCGATCACCAACTTTATCGGAACGAACAACCTGCATATTTTTGCGGATATCGAAGCAAGTAACAATGCCTTGGTATTAGCAGGAATGGTGAAAGATTTGGACGGTGATATCCGCTCCGGTACTCCGGATATCGGTGCAGATGAATTTGATAATCCGGATCATGAAGCCGGTGCAGTTAAATTGATGAATATACCAACCCAGATTTGCTCCGGAACAATTCCTTTGGTAGCTGCTATCAGAAATTACGGAGATATCAATATGACTTCCGTAACTGTTAATTGGAGTGTGAATGGAATAGTTCAGCCGGTTGTTAACTGGAACGGTTCAGTCTCCCCGGGTGACAGCGCATTTGTAACACTTTCGAATTTTTATTTTGCACCAAGCAGTACCTACAATTTTATTGTCTGGACAACTTCACCAAACGGTCAGGTCGATGCCGTTCCTTCGAATGACAGCTATACAAATACGCCTGTTTACACGATGATGCAGGGCTCTTACACGGTGGGGGGAGTAAGTCCGGATTACCCGACAATCAGTTCATGTATTTCAGCACTGATTCAGCGTGGAGTATGTGGTCCGGTGGTTTTCAATATCCGTCCCGGAGTTTATAATGAGTATCTCAATTTCGATGGGAATAGCATGAATGGCTTGTCATGGATTAATACAGTCACTTTTCAATCGGAAACGCTGGATTCAACTTCTGTTGAAATGAGCTATTCAAATTCATCAAGTTCTCCTTTATGGATGATCGATACCTGGAGAGCCAAGCATTTAACTTTTCGTTATATGACCTTTACGCGTTTATTGTTGTCAAGTTGGGGCAACAAAAACAACATGCTTACTTTTGACATGGCGAATCACATTACGATTGAAAATTGTGTTTTTCGTTCACACACCAACCTGATAGGTAAGGGACTGGAGTTTGACAGGTCTTCTAACATTGAAATCCGTAATTGTGTCTTCAAATCAATGTATAGCTGTGTGCGTGTCGGGTACGATGCAATATCTCAGGATTCAAATGTGAGTATTCAAAACAATCAATTTTTCAATTTCAGGGAAAAAGCATTGGTTGCTTATTCTATAGAAGATTCACTGGAGATCAAAAACAATTATTTCACCAATGATTCCTTGATATTAACTGATGGACTGACTACTTATGCAGAAGCATTGCTGGCAACTCTTTGTGGTGGAGTGGTTGAAATTATGAGTAATCGTATTGAGGGACGTTATGGGGAAACAGCAATGCATGTGAGCTGTATGAACGGAACACCTGCATACAAAGTCAAAGTGCATAATAATTTTGTGTCTGTAGCCTGTGGATATGCTTCCGGCGGCGGCGGACAGGGAACAATAGCACTTGTTACCTATACAAATAACTATGTGGATTTTCAGTACAATACCTTCCATATGTATGGAGTTTCATGGTCTCTGAACGATAAGTATTGCCGCGCAGCCGTTGAAATCCGACCAATACCTGCTTCCCAGAATATCCGCTTTAAGAACAATATCATAATGGCAGATAGCGTGTATGCATTTTTTAGTTTCCCTACTGACTGGAATACAACCGTTTTTTCCGATTTTGATCACAATAATTTTTATTACAGCGGAGCATCGCCTGCAGTTATGGCGAGTGTGGGAATCTGGCCTGGAAACTGGAATGCAAACTCTGTTTCGATCAATCCGTTATTTTATTCAAAAAGAGATTTACATGTCTTGAACCCGCAGTTGGCAATGGGAATTGCTGTTCCAGCGCCTGTGGTTCCAGATGACATTGACGGAGATTTGAGAAACCATCCGACAGTAGGAGCCGATGAAGGAAATTTTGATCCGATAAATATCGGAAGTATTCAAACAAAAGTGGAAAGCGATTGTGACAGTGCAAAAGTATTTGCAAAAGTCTTTAATTATTGTTTGGATACAATTACCTCCTTTAAACTTGGGGCGGTGTCGAATGGAATGCCATCACCACTGTATGACTGGAGCGGAGTGCTGTACCCGGGGGATACAACAGCTTGGATCCAGATCGGAGGATTTGCACAAACAAACGGACAGATATATCAGGTAAAAACCCTTACATCTTTGCCAAATACTCTGGCTGATCAGTTTATTCCAAATGATACAAGCTCGTTGGTTATTTATACAGCTGCTGTAAATACAGATACAATTAATCTCGGAGATGATCTTACTGGTTGTGCTTCTGATTCAGTTTTATTGAGTAACAATTCTCCTGGCGTTTTCACTGGATTAATGTGGAGTACTTCTGAAACGAGTGAAAGTATTTATGTGAATTCCAGCGGTACGTATACTTTAACAGGAACCAATATTTCAGGTTGTATCTCTACCGATACTGTAGTTGTAAATTTAAGCACACCGGTTGCCATATCCTTAACTCAGGTGGGAGATACACTTTTCACTTCTGTTTCCGGAGGTGCAATTGCGTGGTATCATAATAATTCATTGCTTCCGGGCGAAACAGATACCACTTTGGAGTTAAGCAGTTTCGGTGCTTTTTATTCTACAATGACCGATTCCATTGGTTGCATATCTTATTCCGATACTTTGCAAATAGAAAACTTCAGGGATGCAGGTATTCAGGATTTCCACTTCGATCATGAATGCGCAACAACAGCAATTTCAGTTGATGTGAAGAATTTTGGAACTCAAAACATTACTTCATTGGAATTTGAATTAATGGTAGATGGAGTTGTGGTAAGTACACCGGTTTGGACAGGAATTTTAGCAAACGGAGATACGCTTGAAAGTTTTGTTCTGGCAACGGTTCCTCATACTTTTGGACAAGTTCATACGATAAATGTAACAACCGAACTTCCGAATAATGATATCGACTTGTTTTCTTTGAATGATCAGTTAATTACAACATATCATTTACAGCAGCCTAATTTTACTCTGGGTTCGGATACGGTGATCTGCATCGGGAATTCCATTCAATTGTATCCATCCGATAGTTTGAATTTTTCAGGCTTTAATTGGTCGACTGGTGAAACAAATGCTTTAATAATAACCGCCCAGGAGGGACTTTTCGTCCTTGAAGCGATTGATAACTTTGGTTGCGTCCGCACAGATTCGATTGAAATAATCGTGGGAGGTGATGTTCAGCCTGTAATCAGTTTTTCAAACGGAACACTTTATTCTTCAATGAGTACCGGTAACCAATGGCGTTTAAATACGAATCCGATCAGTAATGCAACAGCGGACAGCTTTGTACCCACTCAGAATGGAAATTACACGGTAGTCTATACAGATGAATACGGTTGTGAGGCAATCAGTGCGGTATACGTGGTTTCAACTGCAGGAATGATAGAAAGTGAGCAGACGTTCAGTATTTATCCGAATCCGGCAAGTGACCTTTTGAATATTGTAAGTGATAAGACTGGAACTCTAGATTACAGAATTACAGATGTTAGCGGGAAATTGGTGCAAACCGGGAAAATATCCCCAAATGCAAAGGTAATTTCATTGAATAATCTGCAATCCGGGACCTATTACATTACTTTATCAGGTTCGAATTCGACACTTCGTTTTATCAAATAATTGGGTCAATGAGATTTGATGTGTGTTTCTTTTGAAGCACACATCTACCAGATAAATGCCTCTTCGTCGAACCAGTTGTTGTGTACACGCATGGTTTGCTCAATAATATCTCTCACACAACCTCTGCCTCCAAGATACGGTGACTGGTAATGTGAAATATGCTTGATCTCCATAGCGGAATCCTGCGGGCAAGCTGCCATTCCAACCAATTGCATCACCTGGTAATCTGGAAGATCATCGCCCATATACAAAACTTCTTCGTCCTTTAAGCTGTGTTTCTCCTTCAATTGCTCATATACTTTCACCTTATGAGATGAGCGCAGATGAACCTCGGAAACACCTAAATGGATCAAACTGTTTTTGACATCTTCCGAGTTCCCTCCCGTAATGACAAATACTTTATATCCTTTCTTTACCGCGTATTGAATGGCATAACCATCTTTGGAATACAAGCCGCGCAATAATTCTCCGTGATAGGGATAAACGATTCCGTCAGTCAAAACACCATCAATATCAAAGATGAAGGTAGAAATGTTATTCAGTCGCTCTTTGTAGCTAATCATCTTATTTGTGGTGTTTGATAATACTTTTGGTGAGTGTTTGGTAGATGTTTTTCTGATCCGGTTTCAATAACTGTAAATGTTTTTGAATGGTGCTCTGATCATTGCGCACCGCCGGACCGGTTAAAATATCGTGCGGATTGTTCGTTTGAATTTTCTCCATTGTTTGATTGATCAGAGGTTTCAGCCAATCAAATTCAATCTGATGTTCGTCACAGTAATGTGCAGCCAGATCGATGATGTGATTAGTGAAGTTATTGGCAAATACGGCAGCAACGTGCAGGTATTGTCGTTTGTCTTCCGATAGTTCAATAGCGTTGCCACTAAATTCCATGGCCAGTTTCATCAGGAAATCATTGAATTTGGTGTCTTTTGCCTCAATAAAAAGAGGTAGGCCCTGCCAATGAATACTTTGATCAGCCTTGAAGCTTTGCAAAGGGTAGAATGTCCCCACCGGGTATTTTGTTTTGAGATGATTCAGGTTCACTGTTCCGGAAACCGAAACCACCGGAGCGTATTTTGAAACAAGCTGGATCATTTCCGTCATCGTGTTGTCATTTACTGCGCAAAACACAATATCAAAGTCAATGAATTCCTTAAAATCATTGGTGAACTGCACCTCCTTTGCAGCAATAGAATCAGGTAAGTTATTTCCTGAACGCGAGTAAACAGTCAAACGGGTATGTCCTAATTCGATCAGGCGCTGGAGAAAATGAATTCCCACATTTCCCATTCCTACAATTCCAATTTTTAATTTTTGGCTCATAGTTCAAATATATGGTTTATTGATAAATTGTAGGAACGCGATGCATCGCGTCCCTACAATTTTTTAAATCTCGTCCCTACAAAAAAGGCGATTCTTTCGAACCGCCTCATATTTTATTTTCCGTGACATTGTTTGTATTTCTTTCCGCTTCCGCAAGGACAAGGATCATTTCGACCTATTTTGGGTTCCGTTGAAACGATCGGCTGCTGTTTCTCGCGTTGTGGTGCCGAATTACGCATGGCTTCATCGTATCCTTCACTTCCGCTGAAACGAGGCATTTCAGTACTTGATGACGTGGATTCGATCTGTGCCTTTTCGTAATTATTTTGAGCTACTTCTTTGTTCGTAGTTTTAATGTCATCCAGTTGATCTCTCGGAACATCTGCTTTCACAAGGAATTCAACAGTTTCATTACTCAAACGTGCGTTCATTGCTTTAAACAATTCAAATGATTCCAATTTGTAGATCAGCAAAGGATCTTTTTGTTCGTATACCGCCTGCTGAACAGAAGTACGCAAATCATCCATTTCCCGCAAATGCTCTTTCCACTCGTTATCGATCATTCCCAATACGATATTGCGTTCCAATGCGCTTGGAATAGAAGCTCCGTTTGATTCATAAGCTTCTTTCAGGCTCACAACCAAAGGCATTGTTTTTACTCCGTCGGTAATAATGAATTGGATATTTTGGTATTGAGACATGTTTTCAAAAACATGCTTCACCTGAGGCATTGAAATTTCAGCCAAACGCTTATTCTTCTGGTTGTAATGTTCCATTACGCCATCGTATAAATCGTTTACCAGGTCATCGTATTTAGCTGTTTTGAACTGTTGTTCGGAAACAGGGGAATCAATACCGATTATACGGATCATATCCAGGTTGAAGTTTTCGTAAGAACCGTTTTGATGAGCCGTTACCAATCCTTCAATTACATCATAGAACATGTTTGAGACATCGACACCTAAACGATCTCCGAATAAGGCATTGTGACGTTTCTTATAAATTGCTTTACGTTGTGCATTCATTACATCATCGTATTCCAATAAACGTTTACGAACACCGAAATTGTTCTCTTCCACTTTTTTCTGAGCACGTTCAATTGATTTGGAAACCATTCCATGTTGGATGACTTCTCCTTCTTTCAAACCAAGACGGTCCATAATTTTTGCAATACGCTCAGAACCAAACTTCCGCATCAAATCATCTTCCAATGAAACAAAGAAACTGGAAGTACCCGGATCTCCTTGACGACCCGCACGACCACGTAACTGTCTGTCTACACGACGGGAATCATGTCTTTCAGTACCGATGATCGCTAAACCTCCTGCCTCTTTAACACCTTCTCCCAATTTGATATCGGTACCACGACCAGCCATGTTTGTTGCAATCGTTACAGCCCCTGCTTTACCGGCATTGGCTACAATTTCAGCTTCTTTTTGGTGGTATTTCGCGTTCAATACCTGGTGAGGAATGTTGCGCATTTTCAACATGCGACTCAGTAACTCGGAGATCTCAACTGTGGTTGTACCAACCAATACAGGTCTTCCGGCTTCAACCAATTTGTTTACTTCGTCAATAACTGCAGCATATTTTTCACGTGCAGTTTTGAAAACCATGTCGTTGTCATCTTTACGTGTAATCGGACGATTGGTAGGGACAACTACTACGTCTAATTTGTAAATATCCCAGAATTCTTTTGCTTCCGTTTCAGCTGTACCCGTCATACCGGCAAGCTTGTGATACATACGGAAGTAATTTTGAAGAGTAACGGTTGCATATGTTTGTGTAGCAGCCTCAACTGTTACATTTTCTTTTGCTTCAATAGCCTGGTGTAGTCCGTCAGAATAACGGCGACCTTCCATGATACGTCCGGTTTGTTCATCAACAATCTTGATCTTGTTATCCATAATGACATATTCCACTTCTTTTTCGAAAAGGGTATATGCTTTCAATAATTGGGAAACAGAATGGATGCGTTCTGATTTAACAGTATAATCGCGAATCAATATTTCTTTTTGGCTTGCAAACTCTTCCTTCTCCAGGTTTTGTTTTTGCAAACGCGTAATTTCAGTTGAAATATCCGGCATCACGAAGAAATTGCGGTCCTCGTTACCGGAAATCAGATCAATTCCTTTTTCGGTTAATTCAACGGTGTTTTGCTTTTCATCAATTACAAAGAATAGCTCAACGTCGATCTTCTTCATTTGCTTACCTTGCTCAGCCATGTATTGATTCTCTACTTTTTGCAAGTGAGATTTGATACCCGGTTCAGATAAGAATTTATGAAGTGCTTTGTTTTTTGGTAAACCTCTGTGAGCGCGCAGCAAAGCAATTCCACCTTGCTCCAATGCAGTTTTTTGGTCCATTCCTTCTACAGTTCCGCCATTGATGACAGTCAGTAATTTTTTAGCATCCGCTAAGGCCTGGTTTACATATTTGCGTTGTTCTTCCACGATCAATTCTACTCGTGGTTTCAATTCGTAGAATTCGTGCTGTTCTCCTTTCGGAGTTGGTCCTGAGATGATCAAAGGTGTACGTGCATCATCAATCAATACTGAATCGACCTCATCGACAATAGCAAAGTGGTGTTTACGCTGAACCAAATCTTCCACGGCACTTGCCATGTTATCACGCAGGTAATCGAACCCGAATTCGTTGTTTGTTCCAAAAGTGATGTCTGCCAGGTAAGCCTGTCTGCGGGATTCAGAGTTCGGTTGATGTTTATCGATACAATCTACCGTTAAACCATGGAATTGGTACAAAGGTCCCATCCATTCGGAGTCACGTTTTGCAAGGTAATCATTCACCGTTACAACATGAACACCTTTCCCTGACAACGCGTTCAGGTAAACAGGAAGTGTTGCCACCAATGTTTTACCTTCACCTGTTTGCATTTCGGCAATATTTCCGCGGTGCAATACAGCACCACCCATTAGCTGAACATCGTAATGAACCATTACCCATTCTACTGAAGCACCGGCAGCAGTCCATTTGTTGCTCCAAACAGCCTGGTCGCCTTCAATAGTGATTCCATCTTTTTTAGCAGCCAGATCTTTATCCAGTTCCGTTGCAGTAACGGTTAGTTTACCATTTACCGCCCAGCGTCTGGCAGTTTCTTTTACAACAGCAAATGCTTCAGGTAAAATTTCTTCCAATACCTTTTCAATGATCACATTTACTTCTTTCTCTTTGGAATCAATGCTTTCATAGATTGCCTCTTTTTGATGTAAAGGCATATTGATATCATTTGCTTTATTAGTCAGATCAGCAATTTCTGCTTCCAGACCTGAAATAGCATCCTGAACCTGTTTTCTGAACTTAGCTGTTCTACCACGTAGTGCGTCGTCAGACTCGTTTTGTAATGTGTTGAATATATCTCCAACTTGCTGAATAACAGGTTGGTATTTTTTCTGGTCAGTAGCTGACTTATCGCCTAAGATTTTCTTTAAAATTCCTCCTAACATGGTGTTTATTATAAATCGAAGCCAAAAATAATGAAATTCCCCGATGCTTCTATGATTAATGGTTGCTGTCTGTCATAAATTATTCCAAAACTTATTAAACTGACAGATTGTCCTGATTAACGTTTCAATGTCAGTTAGTTTGTTGGAAACAAATTCGAAATGTCGGTATTCCATGTCGCGAATATGCCTTATCTTTGCAGGCATGCAAGAAATGATAGTTATCCTGGATTTTGGATCGCAATACACGCAGCTGATTGCGCGCCGAGTACGTGAATTGAATGTTTATTGTGAAATCCATCCATGGAATAAAGTTCCCGAACTGGGAGCACATGTGAAAGGTGTGATTTTATCTGGAAGCCCTTTCTCAACAAGGGACCCTGAATCTCCAAAACCGGATTTAAGTGCTATAAAAGGAAAATACCCTTTGCTTGGAGTATGTTTCGGAGCCCAATACATGGCTCAGAACTTCGGCGGGGAGGTTCTTCCTTCAAGCATCCGGGAATATGGACGTGCAAACCTGTCTTTTGTTGATAATTCAAATGAACTGGTGACGGGAATGTCAATGGGTTCACAAGTTTGGATGAGTCACGGAGATACGATCAAACATGTTCCGGATTCCTATCACATCATTGCTTCTACAAAAGACGTAGACATTGCCGGATTTGCAATCAAAGGCGAATCTACTTACGGAATCCAGTTCCACCCGGAAGTTTATCACTCACTCGAAGGAGCAATCCTTTTAAAGAATTTTATTGTGGGAATTTGCGGCTGTTCTCAAGATTGGACACCGGATTCTTTCGTAGACAGCACAGTAGCAGAATTAAAAGCGAAACTTGGAAATGATAAAGTGATCCTTGGTTTATCCGGTGGAGTAGATTCTTCCGTGGCAGCTATGATCCTGCATCGCGCTATCGGAACAAACCTGCACTGCATTTTTGTAGATAACGGTTTATTGCGCAAGAATGAATTTAACTCCGTTTTGGAAAGTTATAAAGGTTTAGGATTGAATGTGAAAGGAGTGGATGCCACTTCAGATTTCTACAAAGCATTAGCGGGAGTATCGGATCCGGAATTGAAACGCAAGGCGATTGGAAAAGTATTCATTGATGTTTTTGATGCCGAATCAAAATTGGTTACGGATGCGCGTTGGTTGGGTCAGGGAACAATCTACCCGGATGTGATCGAATCTGTTTCTGTAAACGGCGGTCCTTCACAAACAATTAAATCTCACCACAATGTGGGAGGTTTGCCTGATTATATGAAATTACAAGTTGTCGAGCCTTTGAGATTATTATTCAAAGACGAGGTGAGACGAGTGGGGAGATCATTGGATCTGCCTGAGAATATTTTGAACAGACATCCTTTCCCGGGTCCCGGGCTTGGAATCCGCATCCTGGGAGAAGTTACAGCAGAAAAAGTACGCATTCTGCAGGAAGTTGATGCGATCTTTATTGACGGATTAAAAGAACACGGTTTGTACAACGATGTATGGCAGGCCGGTGCAATTTTCCTGCCGATTCAATCTGTTGGGGTAATGGGAGATGAAAGAACGTATGAGAATGCAGTTGCTTTACGGGCAGTGAGCTCTACGGATGGAATGACAGCAGACTGGTGTCACTTGCCTTACGAGTTTTTAGCCTTGATTTCCAATAAAATCATTAACCAGGTAAAAGGAATTAATCGTGTAACATACGATATCAGTTCCAAGCCACCGGCAACTATCGAATGGGAATAATGCTGGCATAACTCTTGGATTATAGAACCGTTATTTAATAAAATATGAAGTATTTCCTTTATCACAAGCAGTGCTTGCTCTTACTCTGTTTAATTGTCTTATCCAGCGGAGTATTTGCTCAAACCGATACCAAAGATTGGGTTTACGAATATTCTAACGGGAAAAAGTACGCGGTCCATATTGCTCAGGCAGGAAACACCTTGTGGGGAATTCACACAACCTACAATGTTCCGGTTGATGATATCGTTGCCGCTAACCCGGGAATTGAAAAGGGAGTGAAGGAAGGTTATCGCTACCTGATTCCGCTTGGAGGAGCCGATATGAAGGTAATAAGCGGTACGATTGTACGCGATCATACGGTAGAAAAAGGAGAAACGGCATTTTCAATTGCGAAGAAATACAATTGTTCCGTAGACGATCTGTTAAAGTACAATCCCGGAATTGACAAAGGATTGAAAGTAGGGCAGGTTCTAAAGGTAATTATTGCCCCGAACAGTGAAGTTATTCCACCGAAACAAGCAGATAAACCAACTGTTACTGCTCCTTCGGTTACATTTACCGATACTGTCCTGGTTTACGAAGTGAAAGCAGGTGAAACCTTGTATACGCTCTCAAAACGATTCATGGTTCCGGTAACTGATCTTCAGAAATTCAACAATCTGAAATCAACAAACATCAAACCGGGAGATACACTTAGAATTCCGTTAAAAAAAGAAACCGTAAAACAGATCCCGGTTCGGGAAGTTCAACCGAAAGAAGAAGTTCGGAAAGCTGATCCGGAATTGGTGTTCAAATCAAAATCAAAGTATAACATTGCTGTTTTGTTGAGTTTCGGATTGAATGACAAATCGGGGAATACCGCATTGAAAAATTTGGCGACCGAATTTTATATGGGAGTTGAACTGGCAGCAGATTCATTGGAAAAGTTAGGCTTTGATGCAACGATCAAGGTAATTGACATTCCGCTGGATTCAGTAGGAATCATGAGAATTCTGAATACTCCCGAAATGAAAGGGATGGATCTCATCTTCGGACCTCTTGTTCCGCAGAGTGCAGATATCGTTGGAAGATGGTGCGGATTGCAAAAAATCAGAATGGTTTGCCCTTCTGCCTGTAACAGTTCACTGTTGAAGAACAATCCGTATATCTACGCTTCGGTGACTACCGATATGACTCAGCAAGAGGTATTGGCGAAATATACGATTGACAAATTTAAAACAGCCCAGATTATCCTGATCAATCCGGGAAATACGAAAGACCAGGAATTGTTCGATGCATACAGGAAACGCTTCATCGAACTGTCGAAAAAGAATGGAAATATTAAGTTGATCGAAGCAAAATTGTCTGATTTCACAACCTTTATTCGCAAAAACGGTGAATCGGTGGTGGTTTTTCCTTCGAGAGAGAAGGGAACTGTTATCAGCTTTATCAATACCCTGCACAAAGCCATTGGAAAATCACCGAATGCCGATGTAACGGTTTTGGGGGCAAAAGAATGGGGTGGATTTGATGATATTGCCGGATACTACAAAACAAAGTATAAGATCACATGGGCTTCTTCCAGTGATTTGAATTATTCTTTGCCGGATACGCAAACCTTGCTTCGCCTGTACCGCAAAAAGTACAGAGCCGACATGAATAAAGCAGGTGCGCATGGATTTGATGTGGTTTATTACTTCACCAAAACCCTGTTGATGCAGGAAGAAGTTCCAAGTGAAGTCATCAATGCATTTGATTTGAAGGCTGTAACGCCGGGTGGTGGATATGAAAATCAATCGTGTTTTATCTTAAAGCACGAAGATTATGAATTAATTCGGGTAGGAGTTTTCTATGAATAAGGAGACAATCGGACAGGAATTTCGCGCACTGCAATTATTCATTTGCAATGAATTGGAGCGAATTGATGGCCTGGCAAAGTTCTCGGAAGATCCGTGGGACCGGGCAGAAGGTGGTGGCGGTAAAACCCGGACCATCCGGAACGGTGCTTTGATCGAAAAAGGAGGTGTTGCTTTTTCGGAAGTGTACGGCCCTGTTTCGGAAGAAATGAAAACCCAGTTGAAGCTTGACGGAAATCACTTTTATGCAACGGGGGTTTCCATCGTTTTACATCCGAATAATCCGCATGTACCGATCATACACATGAATGTGCGTTATTTCGAACTTGATAACGGGATTCATTGGTTTGGAGGCGGAATTGATCTGACTCCGCATTATGTGATCCATGAAAACGCGGTTTCCTTTCACCACAAATTACGTGCTGTCTGCAATAAATATGACGAATCCTTCTATCCGAAGTTCAAAGAATGGGCGGACAGCTATTTTTATTTGCCACACAGACTGGAAACACGTGGTGTCGGAGGTGTTTTCTTCGATCATTTGGATAATCACCTCCAGCTCAATAAAGAGCAACTGTTTCGCTTTTGCGTAGATCTGGGAGAAAGTTTCCCGTTCTTATATGAAGAACAGGCAGAGCTCGGAAGAAATAAACCGTATACCGCTGCTGAAAAACAATGGATGAATTACCGCAGGGGACGTTACGCGGAATTTAACCTGGCTTTTGACAGGGGAACAAAATTCGGGTTGTATTCAGGAGGAAGAACAGAATCTATTTTAATGAGCATGCCACCCATTGCGGAATGGGAGTATAACTACCAGCCTGCGGAAGATTCACCGGAAGGTCAAACTTTAAGCTATTTAAAGCAAAAGCATAGCTATCTATAATTAAGAATTGAAAAGGAATTGCACTGATCCGCCGTGGCGGATTAATATCGAAAGCTTCGCTTTCTCTTGTTTTAAAACTAAAGATTTCGCTCGTTTTTTGTAAATATCTTTGAGATTCCTGTAATAGCTGTTATTTTTAACAAAATCGATTTAATTAAGAGGCAACTATCACTTCATTCTTCCGTAACTTAGGCGTATCAATTTAATAATTGAATTAAATGATTGTGAAGAAGAATTTTGTCAAGCTGATATTTATCGGCCTGATACTTACAACCGGTACTGCTTATTCTCAGCTGCAACCCGCATGTCCTAACGCTAATTTTGCTCAAGGAGGTTTTAATAACTGGACAGGTTTTACCGGTGATTATAATAACCCTTTTGCACTTCCGGGTGTTGTAAGTGGAAGACATACTATAATTAGTACTCCAGGGATCGATCCGTATTCATGTGGTGGTTTACAGTTACTTCCCCCAGGTTCCTTTGTTGTTGCTCGTATTGGGAATAATGGCACAAACGCCGAAGCTGAAGCCTTGAGATATGCTATGCCGGTTACAGTCGATAATTCTTTATTGATTTACAAATATGCAGCGGTTTTAGAGAACCCAGCCGGTCATCTTCCAAATGAACAACCCAGATTAAGTATTAAAGTACTGGATCAGGCAGGAAATGAAATTGGAGGACCTTGTGGTGTTTACGATGTTTATGGTGGACAGCCGGGACAAAATTTTCAGGAATGCAATGGTGTTACCTGGTTGAACTGGTCAACAGCCGCCTTGGACTTGTCTTCTTTTATTGGGCAAACCATTCAAATTGAATTTGCTACCAGAGATTGCAGTCTGTCAGGACATTTTGGGTATGCTTATATAACTATGAGCTGTCAGCCTTTGAGATTAACGGTGCAGTATTGCCAGGGAACAAATGCTGCAACATTGACAGCTCCTACAGGATTTAGCAGTTATTTATGGAATACCGGTGCCACAACACCTTCAATTACGATTCCAAGTCCCACAACCGGAACAGTATATACTTGTCAGTTAACAACACTGACAAATACAGGTTCTTGTTCTGTGACGGTGGACGTAGAAGTTGAGCCGACGATCGTACTTCCGGATTATACATATACCCAAAACTGCGGGCAGTTGAATGTACAGTTCACAAATACTTCTACCGTTAATAATAATGTCATTATTGCGAATCTCTGGAATTTTGGAGATGGAACTACTTCCACAACGGCAAGTCCTACTCATACGTATGCTGCACCTGGTGTTTACGATGTGCGCCTGGTTTCGTATGAAACTACCGGCTGTAGGGACACCATGATCAAACAGGTAATTGTTAAATCAATTCCGACCGCTGATTTTACGGTTCCGAATACTTGTGTTTTAGCACCTGTTACTGCCAGTAATGTTTCTACGGATCTGATTAATCAAAACCTGACTTATTCGTGGGATTTTGGTGATGGAACTCCATTGGAAACGGCTGCGAATCCGACACATGTTTATCAAACTGCCGGAACTTACACGATTACTTTGGTTGCAATGAACGAGGATAGCTGTACACATACACGTGTAAGAAATATCGTTGTTCATGATTTGCCTCCGGTAGAAGCGGGGATCGACCAGCAGCTTTGTCCCTACACACCAATGACATTAAACGGTTCAGGCGCTGTATCGTATACCTGGAATAATGGTGCTGTGAACGGAACTTCCTTTATTCCTACAGTTGACGGTAAATACATTGTAACGGGTACTGATGGGAACGGATGTCAGAATAAAGATTCGTTGATGGTTACATTTTTACCTGCACCGGTTGTTTCTGCCGGACCTGATGTAACTGTTTGTGAGAATACTTCTGTTACGTTTACCGGTTCAGGTGCGGCAACAAGCTATAATTGGTCGAATGGAATTCCCGATGGTCAGACTTACGTTCCTGCGGTTGGTACTTATGAAATTGTTCTGCACGGTTATGATGCTTCCAATTGCTTTGGTTTGGACACCGTTATGTTAAGGGTTAATCCGCTTCCGATAGTGAATGCAGGTACTGATCAGATAATTTGCGAAGGAGCTTCAACTGTACTGGCTGGTTCCGGAGCCGACACATATGCATGGGATAACGGAATTACAGATAATGTTTCGTTTTCTCCAACCAGTTCATTGACTTATACGGTTACCGGAACTTCTTCTGAAGGTTGTACAAATACAGACCAGGTAATGGTTTCAATAGAAGAACCGATTGCTATCCAAATTGCAACCACTTCAGATCCGGCTTGTGAACCGCATACAGCCATGCTGCTTAATAATTCTACAGGAACACCAAGCGTTAATACGCAATGGACCTTCGGAGACGGAAATACTCTTTCAAGTTTGAACGATACGGTGACAAACCTATATGAAAACCAGGGATGTTATGATGTAAGCGTTACATCAACAACGGCTTTAGGCTGTGTTTGGTCGCAAAGCTATCCAAGTTTCATTTGTGTATATCCGAATCCGGTTGCGAATTTTACGCCGAACCCAGGAGTGATTTCTGTGATTGCCCCGGAAGCTAATTTGGTAAATAATTCCTCGGGAGCAGTTCAATATATCTGGAATTTCGGTGATGGAACGGAGATCTCGAATGATTTCAGTCCGACACATACTTTTGTTGTAGAACCAGAGCAAAATTTCCAGGTGACTTTAGTTGCAATTTCAGAACATGGTTGTGTAGATTCGATTACGAAGACCATATTAATGGAAAAAGGTGTAATTTTGTATGTTCCTAATACCTTCACACCGGATGGAAACCAATTCAATCCTGTTTTCTTACCGGTTGTGACATCAGGAGTTGATAAAAACGCATATAAACTGGAAATCTACAACAGATGGGGTGAGTTAGTATTCAGTACTAGAAATACACTTGAAGGTTGGGATGGTACATATAAAGGTGTTGCTTGTCAAGAGGGTCAATATACCTGGAAGATCCAGTATAAAACTTCTTCAAGTGATGATAAAAAGGAGCATACGGGTCACGTAAATATACTACGTTAACTAACTTGCTGCTACTTAACAAATTCGATTATTTGTTATTAATAAAATTCAAACCCAAAAAGAAAGGGAGTCCATTAGGCTCCCTTTCTTCTTTTTATCTCTTCTTTGATCAATTTCAATTCCCTTCCCGTTTGTCCTTTTACAGATGTATTTTCATCAGCACGTCTGAAAAGGTAAGGAATAACTTCTTTTACAGGCCCATAAGGAACATATTTGGCAACATTAAAGCCTTCAGAAGCTAATGTGTAAGAAATATGGTCACTCATTCCCAGTAACTGCGCAAAGTATATGCGTTTATCTGTTTTATCAATACCTGAAGATACGATGAGGCTCGCAAGATACGCTGAAGAATCCTCATTATGCGATCCTGCGCACAAAGCCATTTGAGAGAAATTTTCCGGTTCCAATAAAAACTTCAATGCTGCATTGTAGTCACTGTCGCAGGTTTTTTTATCCGGTTGAATAGGGGAAGGATACCCGTTTTCAAGGGCTCTTTTTCTTTCCTTTTCCATGTATGCACCGCGAACCAGTTTCACACCGTATTGTACATTTTCTGTTTTAGCCCAGGCAATGCTTTTTTTCAAAAAGTCTAAGCGGTCGTGCCGGTACATTTGAACCGTATTGAACACGATTGCACGCTCTTTGTTGTATTTCAGCATCATTTCATGACTGATCCGATCAATCACGTCCTGGATCCAGCTTTCTTCCGCATCAATAAAAACAGGTACATCCGCTTCAAATGCTTCATTGCAAATCCGGTTTACGCGTTCTACCGTTTCATGATATTCTTTTAAATCATCTCCGGAGATTCCGTCAATTCCACCATTTGTAAGTTCCAACAGACTGAATCGCGCAATTCCGGTAATTTTGAATACTGCAAACGGAATCCCAGGGTTGCCTTTTGCTTTATGAATCGTAGCGATAATCTCTTTGGTAGTATATTCAAAATCTTCAGCACTGGTTTTTCCTTCTACCGAATAATCCAAAATAGTTCCTACATGGTGTTTCCACATAGTATTGATAGTGGAAGTACATTCTTCGATGGTTTCGCCTCCACAAAATTGTTCAAAAATGGTCGACTTAATCATTCCTTTGATAGGAAGGCCTACATTCAACCCGAATTGAGTCAATCCTTTTCCTGTTTTTACCAGGAAAGGGCTAGCCATAACAGAAAAAAGAAAATGTGCCCGTTTCAAATCCTTATTAGACTTGTGTTTGAACGCAATTTCTGTGTTATTAAAAGATATCATGAGGCAAAATTAATCGCTTTCCAGTATTTTTGTTCACCTTTAAACTGAATTTATTTGTTTCATCATTGAAATTAGCGTTTTGAAAAAAATTAAATGTAATTCTTATACTGTGGAAGTGGGCAATCTGGAGCTTTCTTCTTTCCCCACTTTACTTGAAGAATCTTATAAAGATGTTCGAAAAGTCATTGTTGTTGATGAGAATACGCATGATTTTTGTCTCGAGTATCTGCTAACCGCTTTTCCTACACTGGAAGATGCAGAGGTGATCTTGTTACCTGCCGGTGAAGAAAATAAGGTGATGGAGGTTTGTTTCCAGGTTTTGGAGGCACTTTCGGATTATGGAGTAGTACGTTCGGACCTGGTTATAACTCTCGGCGGCGGAGTTGTAAGCGACATGGGTGGTTTTATTGCTTCTATTTATAAAAGAGGATTGCGGTGTATTCACATCCCTACGTCCTTACTCGGAATGGTAGATGCGGCTATCGGAGGAAAAACAGGAATCGATCTGGGGAACTTTAAAAATCAAATAGGAACGTTTTACGACCCGGTTGCGGTTTTCGTTGATCAGCGTTTTTTGACAACCTTACCGGAAGAAGAATGGAGAAGCGGGTTTGCAGAAGTGCTAAAGCATGCATTGATCTCCGATAAAAAGGAATGGGACAGGTTGATATCCAGTAAACAGGATGAATTGTTTTCTGAAGAAAGCGTAACTAAGATCCTGGAAAAATCCATTGCGATCAAAGCAAAAGTAGTGACTGAAGATCCAACTGAAAAAGGGAAACGGAAATCCCTGAACTTCGGTCATACGATCGGTCATGCAATTGAAGGTTATTACCTGGATCTGAACCCGATGTCGCATGGAAATTGTGTAGCGCTTGGAATAATCGCCGAAGCGTTTTTATCCAACCAGAAAGGAACATTGAATTCCGATGAACTGAATGAGATCGTTCAGGTCATGATGGCTCTGTATCCGTGTCCGGAAGATTTACTGACCGGAGTCGGGATTATGCTTGAGTTAATGAAAAATGATAAAAAGAACGATCAGCAGGGAATACGCACGTGTTTTTTAAACCAGATCGGCGAATGTTCATGGAATCATTTGATTGATGAGAACGACATTAAAATGGCATTGAATTATTTGTATCAGGCTTATTATAAGAATTGATTACGAATTACGTCCCGATAGCTATCGGGATACGATTACGAATTATTTTTTAAGCTCGAGTAATTTCGATTTGATTTTTTCCAGTTTGTGGATCAGCACTTCGTTTGAATTTCCATCGACAATGGCTTTGTCACCGGCTTTTAAGGCTTTTTTAGCGCCATCAAGGGTGTAGCCCTGTTCTTTCACCAGTTGGTAAATCTTGTTAAAATGCTCAATATCTTTAACTGTAAATAAACGATTCCCTTTTTTGTTTTTCTTTGGCTGAATCACAGTGAATTCCTTCTCCCAAAACCGTATCAATGAGGTGTTTACATCAAATATAGCAGCAACCTCTCCAATAGAGTAATACAATTTGGTTAATACGATATTATCTAATTTACTCAAGACCAATCATTTTGATTCTGTGAAAATAATGATAATTTTGCACCGTCTGAAATATTATGTCTTTAAAAACTTACATATTTTCGATAGCTGTAATTCTAACGAGTAATGCGCTTCAGGCGCAGACAGCTATAGGTTCTTTACCTCAAAAGAGTCAGGTGTCTTCTGACACCCTAATGAAGCAAGCCGGATCATCTGCTTCGGAGGCAATAGCTTCTACTGATTCGGCACCAAAAATCAATAAACAAGTAGAAGAGATCATCCAATTCGCAAAGAAATTCCTGGGAACACCTTATCATTATGCAGGTTCTACACCATCTGGATTTGACTGCAGCGGATTTATTTACTATGTAATGGGGAACTTCGGTATGCGTTTATCCCGTTCAAGTCCCGGAATTGCCGAATTTGGAAAAACCGTAAAGCTGTCTGAGTTGCAACCTGGTGATCTGATGTTCTTTAAAGGAAGAAATACCGGTTCTTCAGGAGTTGGACACGTTGCGATGGTTGTGGAAGTCAAAGAAGGTGTAATCAAGTTTATTCACAGTTCTACATCCAGAGGGGTAATCATTGATACTTTTAACAACAGTGGTTATTACGTTCCCCGCTACTTAAAGGCAAAACGCCTGGATTACGGAGGAATTACTCCTAAGAATTAGTGTTTGGATTTCCTGGTTTTCAAATGCCAAAGCAGGTAAACAATACATAAAAAAGCCATTCCGGCCCCAAACAAAAACACATTCCAAATCGATTTCAGATTGTTTTGATACCAAAGATTGGTAGCTAAAGCTCCGCTGAGAACCCCGAACTCTAAAGCGATGAACATGGTTCCTGTTCCTCTTCCACGCCTGCTTTTAGGAGATAGATCGGCTGTCCAGGCAAAAATGGTTGGTGAGATAATCCCGGTTGCAATTCCGAAAACAATAGAGGAAATATAATACCAGGTTCCGGTATTCGACATCCCGATCAGGATCATTGAAATGCATAAAATAATCATTCCGACTACCAGTGTTTCTCTTCGACCGTAAGTATCAGATACTTTCCCGGTTACCAGGCGGATTAAAATAGTTGCCATCACATAAAAAATGAAGAAAGCACCTTTGTTCCCGATATGCAGGTGATCTGAAATGTCGGGCGACAGAACGAGTATCATCCCAGAACACATAGCCGAGAGAAACATCACAACAGCAACAGGAATGACACTTGGTTCAATGATCTCGTCCGAATTGATCTTTAAATGCTCTAATTGAAATTTCGAAGTTTTTGCAAGCGTTTCTTTTACATTGAAATACAAAATATAGGACAATGCGGTAAACAGTGCTGCTGTAAAAAACAGAGCATCGCGGTTTCCGATTTCTACGATGAAACTGGAAAGTCCCTGTCCGATTCCCATTCCGATAGAAATGAAAGTTCCCCAAAGCCCCATTCCAAAACCACGTTTATTTTCAGGAAGGATATCTGTAATCAAAGCCGTGGCGCCGGTTGGGTAGAATCCGACGCTGAATCCATGTAAAAAGCGCAACAGGAGCAAAAACCAGGCAGCAAATGCAAAGGAATAAAGAGAACAAACGATGACGGAGATCAGCAATCCAATCAGCATCACTTTTTTTCGCCCGATAATATCCGAAAGTTTCCCTGAGAATGGTCTGGAAAAGCCAGCCGAAATAGTGAATAAAGCAATGATCAATCCTTTCAGCTGCGGAGATCCGAGGTCGGTTAAAAATGCATTCATTTCCGGAATCACAATATTGTAACTCGTGGTAAAAAGAAGCATGGAGAAGCTTAACTTCCAGAAATTGGATCCGTATGTTTTCAAGATAGAGCAAAAGTAAACAAACTCTTTCGTTCAATGAGTAGTCCGGATTTTAAAACTTCACGTATTTTTGATAAAAAGAACACATGATAAAAGAAGCCACATTGGGTGCCGGATGTTTTTGGTGCATAGAGGCATGTTATAAAGATCTGAAAGGTGTAATTTCCGTTACTTCCGGTTATGCTGGAGGGCACGTGGATAAGCCTACTTACAAACAAGTAACTGAAGGAACTACGGGCCACGCGGAAGTAGCGCGGGTTGTATATGACGAATCGCTTATTTCATTTGATGAATTACTGGAAGTATTTTGGTTTGTTCATGATCCGACACAACTAAACCGCCAGGGGAATGATGTGGGCACACAATACCGTTCGGTGATTTTTTATCACGATGCAGATCAAAAGGAGAAAGCACTTGCTTACAAGGCAAAACTGACGGAGGAAGGTGTATGGGAAAACCCGATTGTTACAGAGATTTCACCTGTCTCAAATTACTTCCCAGCGGAAGATTATCATCAAAACTACCTGGAACTAAATCCTGGAAATGCCTATTGTCAGGCGGTAGTAAGACCAAAATACGAGAAGTTCAAAAAGATTTTTGCAGATAGATTGAAATAAATCAAAAAAGGGATGCGATTAATCGCATCCCTTTTTTTATAAATCATCTTCCATATCTTCAGCCGGTGGTGTGCCCGGTTTTTTACCTTTGGCATCTTGTTTTTCAGCACGCTTTGCTTCCATCTTTGCATGTCTTTCTTTTTCCCAGGCTTCGTATTTTGCATATTGTTCGCTGGTCAATACTTCTTTGTATTGCGCGTTACGGGAGGTGCGAGTTTCTTCCAATTGAGCCATTCTTTGCTCTCTGGTTAAAGAGGTGTTATCGCGAATTGCATCATTTTTTTGAGCAATTCCCAAATTGATGTCATGGATTTTGGTTTTTTGAGTTTCGTTCAAACCGAGTTTAGTGGTCATTCTCTGAGCCGAAGCTGTAGCTCTTTCTTCTGCTGTTTTGCGCTCTTTTTTCGTTGGCTGCTGAGCCATCGCTGATCCTCCAACAAGGACTGCCAATGCTAAAATTACTGTCTTCATACTAAACTATTTTTATGATTATTATTCTTAGGATGCAAATTATGTGATTTGGTTTAAACGACTTATTTCGTTTAAGATTTTTTATAAATACTTAACAGCATAACTACTTACAGCTATGTGACAGAACGTTTTACCCGGAAATAAGATTGTCTGATACAGATTGCGGAGTTAATCGAATTATTGTACTTTCGGGTGTAATGATCCGCAATCTTTTTTTCATAGCGTTTGTTTTAAGCATTTGTTCGGCATGTTCCATTGTAACTTCCACCAGAACGAAAGGAAGAGAGGTTTTTATGAATTACAAGAATCTGACAGCAATCCCATACGAGTTATATTACGATTCCACCATTACGAAAATGTCTTTCTTTGGGAATAAGATCACTGACATTGATCCTGAAATAACGAATCTTCAGAATTTGGAAGTGCTTTATCTTGGACGTAATCAACTTAAATCGTTTCCGAAGTCAATTTGTGACTTAAAGAACTTAAAGGTGCTTAGCCTGGCTTATAATGATATTGATTCGATTCCTGACTGCATTTGCAGGCTTCAAAATCTGGAACGCCTGTTTCTTTCCAACAATAAGCTGGTTTTTGTTTCTGATTCATTAGGGAAGCTGAACAAATTGGAACAATTGGAGCTGAACCGGAATTCGATTCAAAAGCTTCCGGAAGATCTGGGGTATTTATCGTCCATGCAATTCCTGGATCTGAGTTTCAATAATCTGAACAAACTTCCGGATTCAATGCAGTATATGCGTGGATTGAGAGAATTGAATTTACAGTATGCAGGGGCAATGCTGAATATCCCGGAATCCGCCTGCAGTTTAAGGATGCTTGAAAAAATCAAAGCAGATCCTTCGATTGTGTTTCCGGTTTGCTTCCTTTCACAACAAACCAACCGGCTGGTGATTTACATAGAACCTTAATTCCGTCCCCAGAAATAAAATAATACGAAATCATAACTTGCATGGGCAGCGATGCAAAACCACAAGCCCTGTTCGCCTGAAATAGCATAACTCAATACCAAAATAAATAAGCAAACGAGCAAGCCGTATTTGGTGGTCTCTAAATCCTTCGGATTGATGTAACCGTGAATTGCAACAAAAGCAATCGTTGCGAGAACCGGATGGAGCCATTGCTGAATGGCAATTCGAAACAGGATTTCTTCACCGAATCCGGCGCAAAGTGACAAAAAGAGAATATCAAAGAGGTTCAAGCGCAGGGATTTGATCAGTTGATGCTGAACGGAGAAACTTTTCCTGGCTGTTTCGGTGTTGGTAAAAATAAGCATCAGGATACCAAATGCGATTCCGAATTCAATCCCGATTCCAGTCCAAATACTTGTGATATGCTCCAGTTGAAGGAATTCAGTAATTTCAGGCATCCCGCAAAGGAGCCAGCCAAGCGGAGCCATCAATAAAGTAGCAAATCCCAATAAGTAGATTCTCCATTTTGACATCTTATGTCAATTTAGTAATAATGGATCGATGAGTTGGGTAAAGCTTCATTAATTCTTCAAAAGAAAACAATTCGAAATCCCTGAAATCGAAACCGGGAGCTACTGCACATGAAACAAAGGCATAACCTTTATCATCTTTCAAATGTGAACCGAAAATGGTTTTGGCCGGAACCACATGGAAGGGAACTTCATTTTGAGTAAGATCCAACCCAAGTTCCGTGACCTGGTGTTCTCCGTTTGGCAAAATACTGTGAACGAGCAGGGGAGAACCTTCATGAAAATACCAGCACTCATCCGATTGAATGCGATGAAACCTCGAAATACTGTTTCCAGTGATCAGGAAATAAATGCTTGTCAGAAGCTGGCGGTCTTTTCCGGGGATGATTTCCGCAGAACGGTAGGTTTCAACATAAAAGCCACCCTCAGGATGACTTTTTAAATTGAATTTTTCAATAATTTCTTGTGCTCTTGCAGGAAGTTCCATTTATTCTATAAGAGGTTGGTTTACAGGATCCTTTTTCTTTTTTGGTGTCGGGATAAAATACCTGAAATCAATTGTGAAATATCCTGCAGAAATCGGGTCGTAAGCAAAGAACTGTTTCGCTGTTCCGCTTTGTCTAAAAATAGCAACTCCAAAAAGGGGTGGTTTGAACGGAACTTTTGCTCCGAATCCTAAGAAGAATGTACCTGCTTTTTCCGTGCGGTATTCAAACCCAAAACCGGCATTGAAGGCGAAATAAGTACTTTCGGTTCTTCTGCCCTGGATGAAAATAGCTTTTTTCGCTTCAGGGAGCATGGAATCCTGGACATCTGAAGGATAATGAGTAATAGAAACTCCCAAAGAAGCATCTGCATACCATTTTTCCGTCAGTTTAACGTAGAAAAGTGCATTCAGCGGAATGTCGTAATTGACAAACGAAAGTTTCTGGCTGTCGTAAATATTTGAATCGGGGATTGAAATACCCACGTTATAGATACGTCTTACCTGTGATATCCCTGTTTCAAGACTAATATTCTTCGATAATCCGATCCGGATAGTCGCTCCAAATGTAAAACCCCATTTATTATGAAAGTCAGCGGTCATTGACTCTGAGCTATCCTTTATTTCAGTATGAACCGCGCCTATGAAATTGTTTGGAATGACCGGAGCTGCTACAATTCCAAAGTAAGAAGGGAATCGTTCTTTTTTTCGTTTTTGTCCATAGGAAATAAGCGAAAAAGCACAAATAAATAATATAAATATGGATTTCTGCATTGTACTTTGTTCTCTTTCTACTTTAAACGGGTTATCTATTTGTTTAGTTGGTAAACTAACGTTGATTTGCCTGAGTTATTGTTTCCACTCTGTGAGGTATTCAATGGGTTTTCGCTGACCCTTGGGCCATTCGACAGCTGGATAACCCAGGTAAAACAAGCCAACACAGCGTTGTCCTTTTCCCAAACCCAAAAAATCATTGAAGCGTTCGGATTTCATTATAGCCGGAGTGGACCAGAATGCCCCGATTCCTTGTGCTGTTGCTGTTAAGTGCATATTTTGAATGGCGCATGAGATTGCAGCAAAATCATCTTCTTCTGAAATCCGGGTATCTTCTTCCCGGTTTAAAACAACTGCGATCACGGCACTGGCCATTTTGGGTCTGCTCATTAGCTTTCCCAGTTTGCTGTCCACTTGTTTTTCCTTTGGAATTTCTGAAAGGTAAATGCTTCCCAGGGTTTCTGACAAGTCATTCAATGCATTTTCCCTGAAAACAATGAATCTCCATGGCTGCGTCATTCCATGAGTTGGCGCCCAAACTGCATTGTTCAGCAAAAGTTCTATTTGCTCTTTGTGAATTTTTCGAGTACTGTATTGTTCCGGGTAAATGGTTCTTCGATCGCGAATAATCGCTGTTACTTCACTTAGATTGTAACGCATTCTTTCAATTTTAGTGTAAAAATAACTCGAATTCGCGAATAACAATGAACCTTTCTAAGCTGAGTTTGAAATAAGAACTCTTATTTAGCGATCGGTTCCGTTCCCTTCTTTAAGTGCTTTCTGGATCATAAAGAAGGTTTTGTCAATGGTTTCATATGAACCATTCGGCATTGGCCCCAAAGCAGGAGCGCTTACCACATAACCGAAGGGGTCGATCAACAGGTAATAGGGATAATTGACCACATTGTAGTTTTTGAAAATGGAATTACTCTCTTTACCCGAAATAACCGTCCAGGGAAGTTCGTTTTTTAATTTAGCCAGATCAATCCCGCTTTTATCCTTGTAGACCATTACAAAGTTGATATTCTCTTTGTAACGTTCATAAATAGGTTTCAAAAGATTCATTTGCTTCATATTATCCAGGCTCGTGGGATCTACGAAAAATAAATAGAGGTATTTCTTTTGAAAATTCTGGAGGGTAAGGTCCTTGTTTTCATCTTTAATCAGGAAATCCGGAGCTTTGGATCCCTGGCTTAATTCTGTTAGCCGAAAACGGATATTCTGGGCAATGATCTTGTTTTCAGGATACAATGCGTTTTTCGAAATACTGTCGAGAATCGTCAGGATATTGGTTTGCGGATAATCCTTTTCATAGTAACACTCCGAAAGCGTTTTCAGCATGACCAACTCCCGAAGTTTGTATTGTTTGGTTAATGTGTATTCCTGGGAAAGTGCTTTGGCAATCACGGTCGGACTTGACTTCAATATTCCCAGATATACCTTATTATTCAATTCTGAATTGATACGTGGGAGTAATTTTTCATAGAAATGCAGAATATACTGCATGTAGGCTTCGTTTTGATAGTAAACCGGGGTCGAACGGATGTAGAAATCAAATTTTTCATATTGATTCCGGCTTCCTACAAAGCGCAGATCATCCAGTTTTGCAATGGTATATCTCCTGTGATAATTAAAGTATTTATCAGTTGTGTCAGCCTTGTAGTATTTTTCGACATCCAGTTTAAAGGTATCGAGTCTGGCAACAAAGTATTTCGAATCTGCATTATGTTTGGTATAGTACCTGGCAACAAATTCATCGTTCCATCTGTTAAATTCCAGGATTTTATAGTTGATATCCTCTTTTCCCAAATTGAAGAAAACGAGTTCTACGTTGTTCCCGGATGGATTATACGGATCGTATTTATTTATTTCGGGGAATAGCACATCGTATTTTCCCCCAGGGTTTGCAAACAAATTTGCTTTGTTATTCCCGGATTTCAAAATCAGTTTACGGGTTTCATCCAAATTAAAGACAAGACTGAATGTACTGTCGGGTTTCACGGTTGATGAAGCTATTCGCTCTTCCCGAAGCGTAATAAAATCAGAAATCTGGTAAACTTCTATTTCTTTTCCCGCGTATGCAGGTGCAAAACCCGTTATTTCAGTTAGGGATTGACCATAGACCTGGGAAAATACAATGGAAACGAATAAGAGGATGCAATACTTGTTCATGTCTAATTAACGAGCTGTTCGAAATTTGTTACATACTTATCAATTTTCCCGCCATTTTTATAGATTTCCCGGATAATGGTTGCATTGATCGCGAAAAGAGAAGTGTCAGGGATTAAAAAAACAGTTTCGATCTCAGTCATTGAACGGTTCATTAATGCGATCGGGACTTCGTAGTTGAAGTCTTTCACATCTCTCAGTCCGCGCAGAATATAGTTACATCCTTCGTCCTGACACATTTCCACAGTCAGTTTTTGGTAGGTGATCACACGAATTTTAGGTTCATCCTTAAAACAGCTTTTGATGTGCTGTAATCTTTTTTCAAGCGGGAATAAATAGTTTTTCGTGGAATTTATTCCAACAGCAATGACTATTTCATCAAATAAGCCAAGACCTTTTCTGATGATATCTTCATGACCTTTGGTAAAGGGATCAAAGGATCCCGGGAAGCATGCACTTTTTTTCATGTCATTCGAATTGAAAGAAACTAAAGTAAACATTACCGAAGTTTCTGGTTTCCAAATATCCGCTTTCCTGTGTCAGATCTGTTTGCTTTCCGTGTTCAATCAAGCAAATTCCGCCCGGATTTAATAGTTTGCGTTCACGAATAATGCGGACTATCGTATCGTGAAACGTCAAGGCGTAGGGTGGATCGGCAAAGATCAGATCAAAGGTCTCGCTGCAATTGTCAAGGTAACCTCGTACTTCGTTTTTAGTGATCAGCCATTCATCTCCGATTCCCAACTCTTTTTTGAGCTTATACATGTATTTGATGCAAACCGGATCTTTATCAAGTGAAGTTACATTTCCGGCTTCCCGTGACAGGAATTCCAATGAAATATTTCCGGTTCCTGCACACAGATCCAATATATTGAGATTGAACAGGCTGTATCTGTTTTCAAGTACGTTGAAGATTCCCTCTTTTGCAAAATCCGTTGTGGGTCTTGAAGGAAAACTTTTAGGAGGACTAAACCTTCTTGCTTTGTAGATACCTCTAACTATACGCACAGTGTCTGATATTGAAGATGAGTGGATGCTTGTATTTCGACTTTCGTTTGTTCAAACAAATTGATTTTCTTTAAATGTGATGCCAGGCGTTTTTGGATACTTTCGATCTGTTCTCCGGTACCATGAATAAATAATTCATTCTTCGAATCTATTTTAAGTTGAGTGAAGACTGTTGCCAAATGGTATACAATGTCTTCCTCCGTCTGGTATTCCTGGATACTCGTGTGAGCAATGTTTCCGTCCTTTCGAACTACTAATGAAAATTGTTCTTCATGCATCACCAAATGGCTGCGCAATGGAATCAGTGAACCGGTAGTCAAATGCCGGAGAAGGTGAGCAATTTCATGTTGAATAACAATTCTTGGCGCTTTGAGGATAAGTACTGATTTTACCCACATCGGGAGTTGGTATATGATTACCGAAGTCCATTCAGGCAGTCGA
The DNA here is from genome assembly GCF_029266855.1 of Fluviicola sp. Lineage (GTDB taxonomy): Bacteria > Bacteroidota > Bacteroidia > Flavobacteriales_D > Crocinitomicaceae > Fluviicola. The sequence continues at coordinate 1,150,275 of NZ_JAQSWB010000001.1, read as the reverse complement.
TTGTAATCCGTATCGCTTTTTGAAATCGTTTTGTGGGCAGTATACTGCAGTAAAACTTCCGGTGTTGAGGCTGCAAATAAGGAATTTGGCACCAGGCAAAACTCTTGTGAAAAATAGGAGCAGGAGAAATTTTCGAAACGGTCCAGGTTCCCTATCTTTTCAATTACCTGGGTCAAAACTTCTTTGTAGCCTGTATCGGTTCTTTTCGTACAATTTGCTTTTTCCAATAACTGAATTTCACTTCCGGTAAGCTGGAAAGCTGCAATGCTTTGCTGAGTAATTTCTAGTATTAACTGCACAAAATTGTTTTATACAAATATAGTAAAACTAGCCTGCGTTAAGCTGATTAATCTTAGTGGGCTTATTTTTAGCACGCAGATTCAATAGATTTACGCAGATAGTTATGCACTGGATATTATTTGCAATGAGAGCAATACTTTCCCGAATATTCAGGGTATTAAAATTAACCGATAGTACAAGCTTTGTCAGTAAATCTGCGTGCGCTTATTTTTGAGTGTATGCATTCGTAATTAGAATATGTAATTTTGGAGTATGGATTCAGTTTCTGTTCAAGAGGAGTGTTATCGATTGATCTTGTCTTTTTTTGGACATACGCCAAATGAAGAGCAGGAACTTTTAATTCGTCATCTTTCCAATTTCACTTTTGAGGGAGAGAATCCGGCTTGTTTTATATTGAAAGGGTATGCGGGAACCGGTAAAACAAGTATTCTGGGGGCTTATATTCAGGCATTGAATGTTTTAAAACGAAAAACGGTTTTGATGGCTCCAACCGGAAGAGCTGCGAAAGTACTTTCACTTCGGTCTAAAATGCTTGCCACCACGATTCATAAACGGATCTATTTTACCGGAACCGGCCCGGACGGAACAGTGAAGCTACAGCTTGCTCCGAATAAGTCGAAGAATACTATTTTTATCATTGACGAAGCCTCCATGATAGGAGATTATTCCCTGCAAGCGGATGGAAGTGTTTCGCGAAACTTATTGGAGGATGTATTTCAATATGCTTTGAGCGGGGAGAATTGTAAACTGATCTTATTGGGTGATGAAGGACAGCTTCCGCCGGTGGGTTCGGATGAAAGCCCGGCATTGAGTACAGCTTACATGGATCAGCATTTTCCTTTAGTGAATTTCACGGTTTATGGTTTGACTTCAGTTGTCCGTCAGCGGACCGATTCGGGGATTTTGGAAAATGCTACACGGATTCGCCAGGCACAGGTGAATGAAGAAGTACCGCAGTTGGATTTACAGACTTATCCGGATGTGAAAGCAGTTCCCGGAGACGAGCTGATCGAGAAGATTGAATCTGCTTACAGCAATTATGGGGCAGACGAGGTGATGATCGTTACCCGATCAAATAAACGGGCCAACTTATATAATCAGCATATCCGGAACCGGATTCTGATGATGGAGGAAGAACTGTGCGGCGGGGATTTGCTCATGGTAGTGAAGAACAATTATTTTTGGCTGGATCCTCTCAGTTCTGCCGGATTTATAGCAAACGGGGAATTACTGAAAGTTCATCGTATAAGGAGAGTGGAAGAGTTGTATGGAGTTCGCTTTGCGCACCTGGAAGTTTCCCTGATCGATTACCCGGAATTAGATCGTTTTGATGCGATTGCCTTTATGGAAACCCTGACAATTGAACAACCCAACCTGGACCGCAATTTCCTGAAAAACCTGTTCTTCGAAATTGAAAAGGATTTTTTGCATGAACACAATAAACAAAAGCGCTACCAGGAGATTATGAAATCACCCTATTTCAATGCATTGCAGATTAAGTTTGCTTATGCGGTAACTTGTCATAAATCGCAGGGTGGGCAATGGTCTGTTGTTTTTGTTGATCACGGGTATTTGGAATCCGAACAAGTGGATTTCTCTTTTTTGCGCTGGCTGTATACGGCAGTTACGCGTGCAAGTGAGCAGTTGTATACTGTTAACCTGATGGAGGAATTAATTGAAACAAAGTGATTGCGCGTTGAAAACCTTGACCGAAGCGTCCATGGGAGTCGAAGTCAACTTCTATTTCATATTCAATAACTCCTGCCATCTGAATGAAGTAGGTCCGCAGCTTACTTTTGCGTTATCCAATTGCTTGTTTAACCTGTCAATCACAATTTTAGCTTCCTCTCTGCTCAGGTAAGTTCCGGCAAGTACGTTTAGTTCTGTTTTTAATTTTTGAATTACTGCCGCAGTTCTCAGAGCCGATAAGTAATCGTTTCCGCTTAAATGGTATTTATTCAGTTCTGTTTGAATGGATTGATTCGGTGCTTTTAAATTGGTCTTTACAGGATCTGTGAAGGTGTTGATTTCCAGTAAAATTCCACGGTTAAGAAAAATATTGACCTGGGTTGATCGCAAACGGAGGTTGGAAGAGTCCATTTTAGCTCTTAAGCGCTCTTCATCGGTTCCGCCCTGGTATGCATTCCATTCGGTTCGGTCTGTTGCTCTCACCACATTCGTTCCGTTCCATTTTCCAACTCCCTGTCCGCGGCTGATGACTTCAAAAGGCATTTTTTTATCCAAAAGAGCCTCAAAGAATTGTCTTACCGAAACACTGTCTGAAGGGTGGAACAGCTCATTATTCAAATTCCATTTATTTGATTCGAATTGATCCACTAAGTTCAATTGAACACGTGCATCGAATCCCGGTTTTGAATCTGCAAGGTTTACATGCAGCATTACTTCGTCTGCATTGTCAGAAAGTGGTCCGTCAGGAATAGCGATCAGTCGCACTTCGAACGGTGTTTTCAGGGTGTCTGCCATGAATGTGAACTCCTGGGTGTATAAATCGAAAGTGGAAGAATCTGAAAAGGTATACAGTCCGTCCTTTTCGGTGTAATCCACCCAATGATAGCCCATTGCAGACTTGTAGTTGTCGAGTCTTCTTTGGTAGATTGCCATAAGGTCAATTGCGGCTTTCTTTTCAATCTCCAGGTCAGCGATTATTTTTTTGTAACGTTCGTATTCGCCGTAAAGGTAGATGATGCCTGTCTGTTCTTTTTTGCGTGATTTCTTATCCGAATCTGTTTTTGGTTGTGCTTTGAACTCGCCCCCGGTTGATTTTTTCAGGGCTTTTTTCTTCGCTCTTTTTACAGAAGCAGGGACTTTTGAACTAGTCGAAATCGTTCCCTGGGTCATATCGGAGTACTTGTGCTCGTCCTCGTTAATTTTCTTTTCAGTTTCGTCCTTTTTTCTTTTGGCCGTTTCGATTTCATAATCGTAGCCCTTTTTTCCATAGATCTTGTCCCAGAGTTTGGCAATTTTATCTTTTTCCAATTCGTTGATTACAGTTTGGAAAGTTTTTCCGTCGCTGTAAGTAGAATCTGGGGAAAGGAAACGCGTGTCATTTGATCCGAACAAGTGATAAGACTTTCCGTTTCTTTCAATAACCACAGTTGTTTGCTTTTTCGAATTGTAGCCCCAAACATCAAAATGCAGTTGGGTTAAGCGATTTTCTCCAACTGTTTCAAAATCTATGGTAGGCATTCGCACGGGTTCAAGTGCTGTTTTATTTCGTTTTGACGGGTCAATGATCTTCGCTTCGTATGGGAAAAGCCCGATTGCTTTCGGGAGCCCTTTGTTCCATCTTCCGTTTTCATCTTTTTCCCGTTCGTTCAATAAACCGGATGTTTCCGATCCGTCTCCGGCAGCAATCAGAATATTTCTGAAGACATCAGCCGTTCCTCCCAATTGCAGGAAGATATCATAGGCCCTTCTTTCCACATAGGTATTCACTGCGTAGTTCATTGCCTCGATTGTCACTAACTGATCTTCCACAGACAAGAAATGGAAGGTTGCCAGCATGGCAGCCTTATCGTCGAAGCTGAGACTCGGATTGAGAACAGCGTAGATCTTCTTTTGAATCTCTGTATTCCCGTTTTCAGTTTTCATTGCAGAAGACGGTAGTTTTGATTTTAGAATAGCTTCAAACTGGTTGTAATGTGTCTTGTAACGTTCCAGGTCATTTTCCGACTGGCGGGATGCCAGAAGCATTTTGTTCAATTCCCAGAGGGCCATTTTATTGGCAGCTTCAGCAATGATACCTTTCGGTGATTTTTCTATTTCTCCCTTCCTGATGAAAAGTGAAGTTGGATTATTGATGATATAACTCTCAATGGAATCATAATTTAACTCTTTGTTCATCAGACGGACAAGTGGTCCGGAGTATTCAAAATAGCGGCCAATGCTGTTATCCAGAATAGGGCTTTTCTTGACAATATGAAAAAGGTAAGCACGATCTTCAGCCGTTAAATCATTTGTTCCCTGGCTAAAAGAGGTAAGGCATACCAATGATATCAGAAGGGTATAGACGTATTTCATTCGTTTTGTTATGGAATTCAAATATCTTAATAATTGTTTCGACTAAAATACGTAACAGAAATATTTGTTAACAAAAAACCCAGACTATAAATGCCTGGGTTATTTTTTCTAATGATTAATGATTAATGATTAGAGGAATTCGTTCCCGAATTTCCCGATCACTGTTTATTTCGATATAGTAAACTCCGTTCGAATAAGCATTCAAATCAAAGTCCAGAGTAAATATTCCCGAATAGGATTCATTGAACACCATTTTTCCCTGTGCGTCATAAATAATGATCTGATCCATCGGAGTTCCGCTTGATGTCACTTTGAACTGTCCGTTGTTTGGATTCGGGAATAAAGAAAAGTATGATTTCTCTTCTTCATCAATGCCGGCACAGTCATTTACGTCGAGTGTAGTTTGAGAAGAATTGGAACAATTGTTTACATCCACATAGGTATATGTTACGATAGACGATCCGATACCTGCGTCGGCAGGATCAAAAATATTACCGGTAATTCCGTCACCTGTATAGGTACCTCCCGCTGGTGAACCGTTTGACATTGTAAACGGAGCGCTGAAAGAACACACTGGATCCAGTGGATTGACAGTAACCACCGGGTTCGCATTTATAACTACCGGGATTACCGCTGACGAAGCAATACATCCGTAAACATTTTCAACGGATACCCAGTAATTTCCGGAAACAGTCACGTCCAGTACTTGCCCGACATATCCTGTAGACCAAGTGTTTGTACCTGATCCGGAAGCAAATAAGAATAACTCTTCACCTTCACAAATAGTTGTCGGACCACTTGGTGTAATGATCGGTGTTGCCGGTGATGGATTTACGTTTACAACAACAGGCGCCGAAGGTTGTGAAGGACATCCCGTTTGGTTACCCACAACCGAATATGAACCCGAAGTTGTAACAAGAATAGCTTGTGTCGTAGCTCCGGTTGACCAGGTACTGTTCGGATCTGATGAAGTTAATGTAACACTTGAGCCATCACAAATTGTAGTTGATCCGGACGCAGAGATAGTTGGTATCGAAGATACCGGAATAACCGTTATGGTTATCGGACTACTTGTACTTGAACATCCGTTTCCATTGGTGTGAGTAACGGTATAAGTTCCGCCGGTTGTCACGTTAATGTTTTGCGTGGTTCCCCCGGTTGACCAAGTATTTCCACTTGTATAAGAAGATGTAAGCGTAACAAATGATCCCTGGCAAATAGTTGTAGCACCGCCTGCTGTTATTGATGGAGGAGAAGGATTCGAGAATACATTTACCACTATCGGTGCAGAAGTTGCTGATGCACATCCATTTCCGTCGATATGAATGACACTGTATACGCCACCGGTAGTAACAGTAATGCTTGGCGTCATTGCAGCCGTTGACCATGAGTTCCCAGTCGAATAAGAAGATGTTAAGACAACAGAACCACCCGTACAGAAAGAAGTCGGTCCGCTTGCACTGATAACCGGCGCAGCAGGAATTGCATTTACTGTAATTGTGACCGGAGCTGACGCAGCAGAAACACATCCGTTTCCGTCTGTATGTGTTACGGTGTATGTTCCATTACTGCTTAGTGTTATTGAATTTGCAGTAGATCCGCTTGACCATAAATTATTTGAAGGATAAGAGGAGCTAAGTGTCACATTACCACCGGAACAGAAAGTAGTTGGTCCGTTTGCATTGATAACCGGTGCTGCAGGAACCGGGTTAACTGTTACTACTGTTGGTGAAGAGGAAGGTGATACACATCCGTTTCCGTCAGTTACAGTTACCGAATAGGAACCTGCCGAAGAAACCGATATTGATTGTGTTGATTCACCTGATGACCATAAATTTCCACCCGTCGAAGAAGATGTTAACGTTACCGAAGAACCCGCACAAATTGATTCGCTTGTTCCCGTAACAATCGTTGGTGCAGGAGGCAATGAATTTACCGTAACTGTTTTTGGAGCCGAAGTTCCTGAGCTACATCCGCTTGAAATCACCTGTACCAGGAAAGTTCCGGATGCGTTTACAGTGATGGACTGTGTAGTAGCTCCATTGGACCAAAAGTTATTACTTGGTGAAGATGAGGTTAATGTAACAGACCCACCTGCACAGAATGTTGTTGGCCCGCCAGCTGTAATGGTAGGAACAGCCGGGATAGCGTTCGAAATAACGTTTACAGGTGTTGAGGCCGGTGATGTACAGCCCAATATTGTTTGAGTTACCGTATATGAACCACTGGCACTTACCACAATTGACTGAGTGGTTTCGGTTGTAGACCAGGTGTTTCCTGAAGAGACAGAAGAAGTCAGTACGACTGATCCGCCAGCACAGAAAGTAGTTGGTCCGCCAGCAGTAACTGTTGGTGCCGAAGGAATTGGATTAACCGTAATTGTTTGACTTGCATCCGGACCTGTACATCCCGATTGCGTTACATTCACTGTATAAACACCACTGCTTGAAACAGTGATCGATTGTGTTGTTGCACCTGTTGACCAAAGGTTTCCTGTCGCAGATGAAGAGGTTAATACAACTGAACCGCCTGTACAGAAAGTAGTTGGTCCGCCCGCAGTAATTGTTGGGGCTGCCGGGATCGGGTTAACTGTAACATTTATCACGTTTGATGCAGCAGAAGTACATGGTCCGCTAACAACGCTTACCGAATAAGAACCTGAAGCACTTACTGTAATTGATGGAGTTGTTTCACCTGTCGACCAAAGGTTTCCTGATGTAGCCGAAGAAGTTAATACAACAGAACCACCTGCACAGAAAGTAGTTGGTCCGCCTGCAGTAATTGTTGGTGCAGCAGGTGTAGGGTTTACACTGGTATTTATTGCAGCCGAAATCCCTGAAGAACATCCGGCCAATATTTGTTCTACAGTAAATGAACCGGCAGTTGTTACTGTAATGGATTGCGTTGTTTCACCCGTTGACCAAAGATTGCCGCTGGAAGCAGAGGATGTCAGTACGACTGAACTTCCGGAACAGAAAGTTGTTGACCCACCAGCAGTAATTGTCGGAACTGAAGGAATTGGGTTTACAGTTACGGTTACAGGTGAAGCTGCTGATGTCGTACATCCGAATCCATTGGTAACATTTAAAGAGTAAGACCCGGAAGTTGTCACTGTAATAGACAGCGTGGTCTCACTGGTCGACCAAGTATTTCCGGTAGAAGAAGAAGAAGTCAAAGTTACAGATCCGCCTGCACAGAAAGTCGTTGGTCCGCCTGCAGTAATTGTCGGAACTGAAGGATTCGGATTAACAGTAACAGCTATTGCTGTTGAGTTGCCCGAAGAACAGCCTGAAATGATTTGTTCAACTGTATATGACCCGGCAGTTGTTACTGTAATAGATTGAGTTGTTTCACCTGTCGACCAAAGGTTTCCAGAAGAAGCAGAAGAAGTCAGTATTACTGAACCGCCATCACAGAAAGTTGTTGATCCGGCAGCAGTAACTGTCGGAACTGAAGGAACCGGGGTAACTGTTACTGTTGTAGGCGAAGCAGCAGATGTAGTACATCCGAATCCATTAGTAACATTAAGAGAATACGATCCCGAAGTTGCAACTGTAATAGATTGTGTTGTTTCCCCTGTTGACCAAAGATTTCCTGTCGTCGAAGAAGAAGTTAATACAACAGAACCACCTACACAGAAGCCTGTTGGTCCGCTTGCAGTAATTGTCGGAACAGAAGGATTCGGATTAACAGTAACTGTTTGTGCAACAGAATTACCTGAAGAACATCCTGTCAGAATTTGTTCTACTGTATACGAACCGCTTGTCGTTACCGTGATGGACTGCGTTGTTTCACCTGTCGACCAAAGGTTTCCTGTAGAAGCAGAAGAAGTCAGTATTACCGAACCGCCATTACAGAATGTTGTTGGTCCGCCTGCTGTAATTGTTGGAATCGAAGGAACCGGATTTACCGTTACTGTTGTTGGGGTAGCTGAAGCAGTACAACCAAATCCATTCGTAACGCCAACTGAATAGGATCCGGAAGTTGTAACGGTGATTGATTGTGTTGTTTCACCTGTAGACCACAGGTTTCCACTGGAAGCTGAGGACGTCAGTATTACCGAACCGCCCGCACAGAATGTTGTTGGTCCGCCTGCAGTAATCACAGGTGTTGCTGGAACAGGGTTTACTGTTACTGAAATCACGCTACTTGGTGAGCTCTGACAACCAGATCCGTTTTCATGCTGCACAGAGTAGTTACCGGATACACTTACATTAATCGATTGTGTTGTTTCACCGTTTGACCAGATATAAGCAGAAGCGGGTGAAGTAGTTAATGTTACAGAACCACCGTCACAGAATGTTGTGGGGCCGCCAGCTGAAATGGTTGGAGTGCCAGGAAGCGGATTTACGGTTACATTGGTAGGTGCACTTGATGCACTTAAACATCCTGCAGCATTTGTTACCTGAACAGTATAAGAACCTGATGCAGTAACGGTGATCGATTGAGTTGTTTCACCGGTTGACCACAGGTAAGTAGTTCCAGCACTCGAAGTTAAGATTACGGAACCACCCAGACAGAAATTGACTGTGCTACCGTTAGTAATTGTTGGTGCAGCAGGAGGAGTATTTACTGTTACACTTGTTCCTGCACTTGCTGTACTTTGACAACCTGAAGCATTTGTAATCTGAACAGTGTATGTTCCGGAAGCAGTTACGTTAATGGAAGGAGTTGTAGCTCCGTTCGACCATAAGTAGGAAGTTCCGGCACTTGAAGTCAATGTTACGGAACCACCTGCACAGAAAGTTGTTGGCCCTCCAGGGGTAATCGTTGGAGTGGCAGGTAAAGTATTTACTGTTACTGCTATTGGAGAGCTAAACGGACTTGTACATCCGTTTGCATCCGTAATTTGAACGGTATAAGAACCGGAAGTTGTTGCGTTAATAGAAGCAGTTGCAGCTCCGTTTGACCATAGGTAGGAAGTTCCTGCACTGGAAGTCAGTGTTACAGAACCACCTGCACAGAAAGTCGTTGGTCCGCCCGGAGTAATTGTCGGTGCGGCAGGTAAAGCATTTACAGTTACTACTGTCGGAACACTTGCGGTGCTTTGACAACCAGAAACATTTGTTACCTGAACAGTATATGAACCGGCAGTCGTTACGTTAATAGAAGCAGTTGTAGCTCCATTCGACCATAAGTAGGACGTTCCTGCACTTGAAGTCAGTGTTACAGAACCACCAGTACAGAAAGTTGTCGGACCGCTTGGAGTAATTGTCGGAGGAGCAGGTAAAGCATTTACAGTTACTGCAATTGCAGCACTGGCTGTACTCTGGCATCCTGATGCGTTTGTAATCTGAACAGTATAAGAACCGGAAGTTGTTGCGTTAATGGAAGGCGTCGTAGCTCCGTTTGACCACAGGTAAGTAGTTCCTGCGCTTGAAGTCAATGTTACAGAACCACCCGCACAGAAAGTAGTAGGACCACCCGGAGTAATTGTCGGAGCCGGAGGTCCGCTTGTAACCGTTACAGTTGTTCCTGCACTTGCTGTACTTTGACAACCTGAAGCATTCGTAATCTGAACAGTATATGTTCCTGAAGTTGTCACGTTAATAGAAGCCGTTGTAGCTCCGTTCGACCATAAATAAGAAGTTCCTGCACTTGAAGTTAAAGTAACGGAGTTCCCATTACAAAAAGTAGTAGGACCACCCGGAGTAATTGTCGGAGCGGCAGGTAAAGGATTTACCGTTACTGCTGTCGGAGCACTGGCTGAACTTTGACAACCCGATGCATTTGTTACCTGAACAGTATATGAACCTGCAGCCGTTACGTTAATAGAAGCAGTTGTAGCTCCGTTCGACCATAAGTAAGAAGTTCCTGCACTTGAAGTTAATGTTACAGAACCACCTGCACAGAAAGTAGTTGGTCCGCTTGGAGTAATTGTCGGAGGAGCAGGTAAAGCATTTACTGTTACTACAGTCGGAGCACTTGCCGTGCTTTGACAACCTGAATTCGTTACCTGAACCGTATATGAACCTGAAGTTGTTACGTTAATGGAAGCAGTTGTTGCCCCATTCGACCATAAGTAAGAAGATCCTGCACTTGAAGTCAGTGTTACAGAGCCTCCTGCACAGAAAGTCGTTGGTCCGCCCGGAGTAATCGTCGGAGCGGCAGGTAAAGGATTTACCGTTACAGTAGTTCCCGCACTCGCTGTACTTTGACAACCCGAAGCATTCGTGATTTGAACTGTATAAGTTCCGGAAGTAGTCACGTTAATAGAAGCCGTTGTAGCTCCGTTCGACCACAAGTATGAAGATCCCGCACTGGAAGTAAGAGTTACAGAACCACCTGCACAGAAAGTCGTTGGTCCGCCCGGAGTAATTGTCGGAGCGGCAGGTAAAGCGTTTACCGTTACTGCTGTCGGAGCACTGGCTGAACTTTGACAACCTGAAGCATTTGTTACCTGAACTGTATAAGTTCCGGCAGTTGTTACGTTAATAGAAGCCGTTGTAGCTCCATTCGACCATAGATATGAAGTTCCGGCACTTGAAGTCAGGGTCACAGAACCACCTGCACAGAAAGTTGTTGGTCCGCCAGGAGTAATTGTCGGAGTTGCAGGCATTGCATTTACCGTTACTGTTGTTCCTGCACTTGCAGCACTTTGACAACCGGCAGCATTCGTTACCTGAACCGTATAAGTTCCGGCAGTTGTTACGTTAATAGAAGCCGTTGTAGCCCCGTTCGACCATAAATAAGAAGTTCCTGCACTTGAAGTCAGGGTTACAGAACCACCCGCACAGAATGTTGTCGGTCCGCCCGGAGTGATCGTCGGAGTTGCAGGAGTTGATCCTGCAGTTACCGTTACTGTTGCTGAATTGCCGGAAACGCAGGAACCGTTATCCAGGTGAACAAAATAAGATCCGGGAGTATTTACTACAATCGATTGTGTTGTAGCTCCGGTTGACCAGATATTGTTGGTTGCTGAAGAAGATGTTAAAGTGACTGATCCGCTCGGACATAGTGTTACCGGTCCGGCAGGTGAGATGGTAGGAGTACTTAATGTTCCCCCAACTGTTACAGTAATAACATTGGATGTTAGGGTAGGACAGCCTCCTACGATATTCTGTACCGAGTAATTTCCACCGGTAGTTACAGTAATAGAAGGAGTAGTTGCTCCGTTCGACCAAAGAATATTTGTTGTGACATTAGAAGTAAGAATTACAGAACCACCGGTACAGAAGGTTGTTGGTCCGCCGGCAGTAATTACCGGAGTCTGACTCGCAGTTACCGTTATTCCCGCTGACGGTGAAGAAGTACATCCGCCACTTGCATATGTTACCGTATAAACACCGGCAGTTGTAGCAATGTATGTTTGGTTTGTAGCACCTGCGATCAATACATTGTCTTTGTACCACTGATTTCCAGTTGCCTGAGATGAGGTAAGGGTTACGTTACCACCTGAGCAGAATGTTGTTGGTCCGCCGGGAGTAATGGTTGGGGCAGTTGGTCCGGGAGTAACCGTTACTGTGATCGTATCCGATTTAGCCTGACACCAGTCACTCCATGAAGAAGAAGTAAGGACATAATAAGGTCCTGTTGTAGTTGCAGAGATTGACGGTGTTGTTTCACTGTTCGGATCCCAGTCATACCAATAAGTAGCAGGAGTAGAAGTCAATGTAACACTGTTTCCGCTGCAAAAAGTAGTTGGTCCGCCTGCAGTAATTATCGGAGTAGTATTTAAATGTAACGTAAAACTGTTAGATGCTTTGTTCGGCACAATCACATCAACCCGGCCATCATTATTGAAATCTGCAACGGCCAAACCTGAGGCATCAACTTCCGAGGCGAAGCCAAAACTAGGAGTGCTTAATACATAGCCTGCATCCACGCCGAAATTCGTTGCAACAGCTACTGTTAATGTACCTACAGCTGCTCCACCATTGTTAAAAACACCTAATACATCCAGTTTTCCATCGTTGTTAACATCTACTATTTTTATCCCGCTGATTGTACCCGCAACGCCTGGTATAAGTGTTGCATTCATAATACCGGGTGTATTTACTGTAGAACTACCACTTGTTGTTGCAGGATTAGCAGTTTTGCCAATATCTCCACTTCTTCCGACAAGGACATCTTTATCTCCATCTCCGTCCAGGTCAGCAGATTCTAAAGCTGTAATAAACGAATAGGTTGCACTTCCGGTTCCAACATTTCCATTGGCTGCGAGCGAACCGGTTCCATTTCCTTTGAATCTTAACAGTTGTGTATTTGCATTATGACCGACAAGTACATCGTTCAAACCATCATTATCGTAATCAGTGATCAATACTGCATATGGCGAAGCACTGGTTGCTGTAGGCACTGCGGTATTAAAAGAAGTACCGGCATTGGAAGTTAAAGTCGAAATATTGGAGCTTCCGGAGTTACTTACCACGATATCCGCGAAGGCATCCCCATTCAAATGACCTATTTTAGCCTGAACGGGAGTTGTTCCAACAGCATACGTTGTTCCTGCAGAAAAAGTACCGCTTCCGGTACCATAAAACACACTGATATTATTACTTCCGGTATTTACAACTACCAGATCCATTGAACCATTGTTGTTCAAATCTGCTCCTATAATATGGACAGGAGTTGTTCCGGTGGCCAGCGTTGCTCCTGTAGTGAAATTCCCAGCACCATTCCCCAAATAGATTTGTACACTGTTCAGAGTGGAATGAGTAATGGCCGCATCCTGGTTTCCGTCGCCATTAAAATCTGCTGCGAAAGCCGAGCTTGGGCTGGCAGCTATATCAAATAAGTTGGTTTGTAAGTAATTATGCGAAGCATTTCCTATAAATGAATTAATGTATGGCCCTGAATTTTGAGCTGTTACAATGTCCGCATAAGTGTCGGCTGTAAAATGACCAACAACCAGGGCACGTGGATTTCCTGCAGCCTGAGCTGTTTGGTAGAGATTCAATACACCGCCACTGCTTCCAAAGAAAACAGAGATGGTACTGGCTCCCATGTTCGTGACTACAATATCTTTGAATCCATCCTGGTTGATATCAAAATTATCAATTCCATCAGGCCCGGCTTCCGTTGTATACAATGCATGAAAGGTCAAAGTGCCGGATCCATCATTTTTTAGGACAGAAATATTATTACTGCCCTTATTTGAGGCAACAACATCCGTGTCCCCGTCATTATCAATATCACACAGGGTTAAATCTGCTGCGGTTGTTCCTGTTGTAGAAATAGCAGTACCTGTGAAGAAGTTACCCAAACTTCCGTTGTTGTTTCTTGAAATATAAATACCACTACCTGTGTATGAAACCACATCCAAATGGTTATCACCATCCATGTCAGCAACTTCCATATTTTGAATAGATGCGGAAATAGTAAATGGAGTAGAAGTAAATAAAGTAGGATTTCCTACCGTTCCTTTAAACAAAGTGAACTGAGAAGTTGCTGTAGTTGCCACAACGTCCATGGCACCGTCTTCATTGAAGTCTCCCAATGCCATGTATTTCGCACTCGTAAGGGTTAATGAAGTGATACTGTCAAAAATACCATTTCCCTGACCGTGGTAAATGTAAACTCCCGTTTGATTTGCAAAAGCGATATCCAGGTTCCCATCATTGTTAAAATCAGTGCTTTTAATATCCTGGGGTAAATTTCCTGAAGTACAATTTCCGATTGCTGTTCCGAATTTTCCATTCCCCAATCCTTTTTGGAAATAAAAACGTTTCTGTCCGGCACCGCTGGTGTAAGCTGTGGTAACAACATCCAGTTTTCCGTCGTTGTCAAAATCCCCTTTGGTAATTCCGCGGGATTGAGAATTGGGTCTGCTAAAAGAAAAATCATTTCTGGAGCTAAAACAGGCGTTGGAAACCTGAGACCAGTTAAAGGACGCTATCATGGAGAGTGATAGTGCTAAAAGTAGTTTTTTCATATTCGTTTAGTCAAGGTAACAGGAAGTTGTGTATTAGTTTTTAGTTTTTACACGCGAAGATAGTTTTTTTTTAACAAAATATTACGCACACTTGCGATTAATCAAGGATTGCTAAATCGAATTATCTCCGAAGCGTTAGTTTTTCAGTATACATTCGACGAAAAAAAAATCAAAAGGTTGTATTTTTGTTAAAAATGAAACAAAATTAATTGATAATTCAATTAAAACAAACTATTCACTTATTTTCGCTTCCATGCAAGACAAAATTACTTTTCAATTTGTAAGCGAACCAACCGATGTGAATTTTGGAGGCAAGGTTCACGGAGGCGCTGTGATGAAATGGATCGATCAGGCAGCATATGCCTGTGCTTCTACCTGGTCGGAAGGATACTGCGTAACGGTTTATGTTGGCGGGATCCGTTTCTTTAAACCTATTCATATCGGGAGTTTGGTGAAAATCCAGGCACGGGTGATCTATACGGGGAAATCCAGTATTCATATTGGTGTGGATGTATTTTCCCGCAAGATGAGCGAAGCAAAATACGAAAAGACAACCCACTGTGTGATTGTCTTTGTTTCTGTAGATGAAGAAGGAAATCCCAAAGCAACGAACCAGTGGATTCCCAATAGCGAACGCGAGATGCAATTACAGCAATACGCCAAGCGCTTAATGGAGCTTCGCAAGGATATTGAAGTGGAGATGGGGCCGCATTTGAAGGACTTATTTTGATCTCGACTCCGCTCGATCACCATGAACTCCCTGCTAAAAAGGTGACTGAATGTTTGCGATAAAGCTATAGCATAGGCGCAGCGGAGTCGAAGTTACCTTTGAACTTTTTAAGATTGCTGGAGGAAAGTTTTGTATTTCTTTCCTGTCCAGTAGATAACCAGGCTGTTGGTGTCGCTGCGGATCAATTGAATTGCCGGGAGTTTTAAGCTGATCTTTTTCTTGTCCCCGTCGTTCATAATGTATTTATTCCGGTAGATGAACCAGCGTTTTGTCCAGGAAAGTGAAGTTCCCATATCTGTGGAGGTTCCGCAACCAATGACATAAACCAGGTTCTTAACATTGTTAACGATCATTACGCCCCGCGTTTTATCGATCTTGTTCTCTACAAAAAAGGCGATGTCTACCTGGCCGTCTCCCGTGAAATCAGCTTCAAAATAGAAGGGATTGAAATCCGTTAGAATCTGGTGTTTCTGGGCTATTTCCGATTTCTCCAAAACAGGCTTTACCCAGTTGGGGATATTGTTCTGGATCAACAGGGAATCTGTTTCGGAGAAGGAATAAGCGGACAGGAGAAGCATGTAAATAAACAGACTAAATGGTGCAATTGTTTTCATAAAACTGAGATTAGAGTTAAACTAAATCTAAGTTTTTTGAAGCTGTCTGTTTAATCAAAAACCTGAACGGTTATAGCTGTTTACTCAAATGGTGTTTATCTCCATTAATTGATTCTTGGAACATTTAATTGGTATGGAAAATCCTTGCTGCTTAGTGTTTGCTGAATCACCATCAAGGAAAGTTCCATCAGTTCGTTGTTTTTGAAGATGATCCCGTCGGCACCGGCATCCAAACAAGAACGGAGGATATATGAATTATTTTCATCTGTGACAATATACACTTTAGCCAGGGAAGTTTTCCTTTTGATCTTGTCCATGATGTCGAGCCCGGTAAGATTTGACCCCAGGTTGTAATCGAGGAACACGATCGAATGAATTCCCGGCAGATCAGAAAGGAAATCTTTGGAATCCGTATATGTGCTGATCTTGAAATGATTTTGGTGCATGGAATAGGCGCTGAGCAGTTCACGTTCTAACTGTAATTTATACAAAGTCGTATAAAAGGGGTTGTCGTCTAGTACCTGAATGCGTAGTCCGAAGAATGGGTGCTTTTCCATGACATTTGTTTTTAGTTTGTTTTGTGTTGCTGCTTATTTTTAGCGCGCTGAGTGATCTATATTGATTATGATGTCCTCGCGGTTGAACGTTTTAGCATGTCAACATCGATCTCTTTCCGAAATTCATACCGCGATCTGTGAAGGAATGTTAAAGCCCTTTAGCTGTAAGGTTTATAGGGTAGGAGAGGGTATATGCCAAATAAACAAGGCGGTCGTTTTGGAAGGGGCTTTTTCAAAATGAAAATTGAATGATTGAATTTGTTTAGAATTCTCCTCCTATTCTGTTCGCTCTCGCTCTGAAACATGCTAAACATTCAATTGATTATGTTGGCCTTTGTAGAAATAAAACAGTATTATATTATTACCTTTAAACTTTAGCATACTCTGTTACAGCGAAAAATTTATTTAGACATTTTTTTACCATTATGGATCAGATTTACAAGAATTTTTACCAGCATTTTTACTTAAGAACGGGAGGGTTTCTACCTACAAAGCCATTAAATCAAAATCTATTTCCTGGAGATTACTTCCAAATAATTAATGGAGAAATAGTGTTGCTGGGCAACTTATACCGCAAAGAAATCATTGATCCAAAAAAGGTGAAATTGAGCACAGCCATTACTCTAAATGCTACAAGCTGGAATTTCAGTGATGGTGTCTCGAAACCTTATTCAGGAAGATGGAGTGGACAAGGCGCCGTCACTGGAGAATTTGAATTTAGCAAACAGGTACTGAAGTTTGCGAATAAAGGGAGTTTCTGCTTTCGTGCTAAAGAACCTGTATCTATAAAGATGAGTAACTGGAATGATATACAACAAGAATTAATCATAAAACTCACCCATTCTTTGTTTTCATTCAGAGAACTTTATATAGTAACCGAAAGTGCCACAGCTACAAGTACTACATTAGCCATTGCTGGCGAATCGGATGCTGAACTGGAATTAGCAACTGAGCAGGAAAACTTTGGGCTGGTAGATATTTTTGGGTGTCCATCTACTAAAACAATACAATCTAAAGATATTGAATACTATCATTGTGAAACCAGAAGAAAGCCAGCCTATTTCAAAGCTAAAAAACTAATGGTTCAAGAAGAAAAATTATCCGCTTTTGTCAGTAATTTTATGGTTAATTCATCCAATCCTAGCGAATGGGTCGATCAATTTTTCAATACTACCTTCCATCATGAGGTTGATTACAGCTCATCAATTGACAGCAGAAACGCTCAGGGTGTGTTTTTAGATATGCTGCACGCCAGCGAATTGAATTCAGACACAGCATTGTTGTATTATAAATGGGCAGACACCAACTTAGACGATGTGGAGAAATTATTTGGAAACTAATCCATGATTTTAGCTAGGTAAAATTTGAATATTATTACTTATAGTGAGATAGGAACGTTTATTTTCAACTCGTTCACCTCGTAAAAGCTCCAACAGGATTCGAACCATTAAATATTTGGAAAACAGGATAAAACTAATGGTTACGGAAGATTAGAATTAACAGTAATTGAGTTAATGTCCTGATGAGAATAGAATTGTACCAATTACAAAAACTGCGTCTGCAAGAATTCCACTAAAAGCTATAGCAAAATAATTTAAACGTTTTTCTGTTTTCAGATAGATGTCGACAAGCCACCAACTTAAAGCAATAGATATCAAACCTAAAGGCACGAAACAAAGTAAATAATCAAAATGACCCGAGAGATTATTCGCTAAAGTGTATGTGTTTGGGCCTGTCAATGCACCGATAATAATTACGAGTGCGTTGATAATTCCAATTAATATCAATAATCCGAATAGCTGCTTCTTTATCATTGTTTTTTTGTGTCTGTTGTCAATTACTTTAACTTGTTTATTGACTGTTAGTAATATTAAACGGTTTTGATTTCATATAAATCTGGTATTCGTACCTCAAGTAAAAATAGGCACCAATCCAGCATACAAATCCGAAAATCAAATAGAATTTTGCAACACGTTTTAATTCTTCCAGGACTTCAATCAAATCTAAATATGTGTGTTCGTCACTTTTAAATTCATAAACTCTAATCCATTTCCAATTTATTGTTTGTTGTAAAAATGTTGGAGAAATCGATTTAGAAATCTTAGCATAGTATTGACTCTTATCAACTAGTACTGATACTTTGTTTCCGTGATCCAAGCTTCCGATACCCCCACTGTTTTTCATTACCGTGTAGTTATCACCATCAATAGTAAATTCAAATCCTTTGGCTTCTTGAAGTTTTATTTTTAAGCTATGATTCTTTCCTTTTTCAAATTTTGGACTTTCTTCTAAGGTCCCAACAAATTCAATAAAATCTCTTTTGGTCCAGGGAAAAAATATATTGTGAATAGATAATATTGCTAAATAAGTTCCTAGTACAACAAAAAAACTGGACGCTGCGACAGCCCCTCTCCAGGCACGCTTTGGACTAATATTCTCTCTCCATCCCATTATTGGATATTTTATTGATTAGGCTTACTATTAACTCGATTTTTACAATGAATTTCATTAGTTTTTCGCGAATGGTTTTTATTGTGTTTCAATACTACACAATAATCTTGAAAACCAATTGGGTGTTGAAAAATTTCGGAAAGAAATTTGAGTCTGAAAGCCACTTGGATTAGAACCGCTTTGATTCGATAGAAAAATATGCTAAAACCAATGGTTTGTGAGAGATTTAGGGTTCACCACCCTCCTTAGTCCTCCCTCGCAGGGAGGAAACCAACTTGAAGCTTCAATCACGGATCCCGCTCTCACTCTCAATTCTCACACTAAAGAAAAAGAGCTTAGAGTGAGCAACAGAGCGAGAGAAGAGTGCAAAAAGAAAAAGAGCATTCAACTTACGTCAAATGCTCTTTTTCTTTTTGTGATCCCGCTGGGATTCGAACCCAGGACCCATACATTAAAAGTGTATTGCTCTACCAGCTGAGCTACGGAATCGAGTTGCATCCTGATGAAGGATGTTCCTTATTTTTTGTTCGCTACACTCATTCGTGATTGCGGGTGCAAAGATAGATATCTTTTGTGTTTATGCAAGAGCTTTTGCTAAAAAAAACTCAAAAAAATGAAGCAAGTCTGCTAACACGCTGAATCTAAGGGTTAAATTAGGTACAATTTTTCTTAACCTTTATTTAACAAGGCCCTGTTTCGCTCGTTGAGCAATTTTTTGTTGAATGAATCTCTTTTTGAATTAATTCGTTCATCTTTCTATTAGACTTTATTCTTTTTTCGCGTTTTCCTCCAGGATATGAATGTATTTATTCCAACGTTTGATAAAAAGTTCAAATTTCGGATGGGCTGCATTCGTATAATAGTTAATAATCATAGTGGTTACAACTTTTACTGAGCGAGGTTATTTTGTGAAGGTGGGGAGATCGGTATTAGGAAAATGACAGCCGAATGGGTAGTTTTGAAGTCTGAGAAAACAAGTCAAATACTGACAATTAAAAAGAAACAGACAAGGATTTATGAACGACTTTGACAGAAAAAAACACTGGGAAACTATTTATTCTACTAAAGAACTGAGCGAAGTAAGCTGGTATCAGCCAATTCCCGAAACATCACTCAACTTCCTGGAAGAAGCTCAACTAGAGAAAAACGCAAAAATTATCGATATCGGGGGCGGAGACAGTTTCTTTGCAGACCATTTACTGGCTGCAGGATATACCGACATTACAGTAGTAGATATTTCGGAAAATGCACTTGACAGGGCTAAGAAGAGATTGGGAGAAAAAGCAGCTTTGGTGAAATGGATCGTTGGGGATGCTACCCAATTGGAATTGGAAGAGCACTATGATTTTTGGCATGACCGGGCGGTTTTTCATTTTTTGACGCAAGTTCGCGATATTGCGAATTACCGCTCTGTATTAGATAGTTACATAAAGAAAGGAGGCGTTCTTGTGCTAGGAACCTTTTCTGAAAATGGCCCAAGCAAGTGCAGTGGAATTGAGATCAAACAATATTCCGAAAGCTCTTTGACAGAAGCTGTGAGTGCATCTTTTGAAAAAATCAAATGCATTACCGTGGATCATCAAACTCCTTTTGATACAACCCAGAATTTCGTGTTTTGCAGTTTTAAAAAGATTTAATACAAAGAAAAAGCCATCATCCGCTTGGGACAATGGCTTTTTCTTTAATTACGCAAGGATTTGTTGTTATAAGTTGTAATCCGGAAAGAGAAATTCGCCGAGACGAAACGCTATTGACTCATTCGGGAGCGCTAAATTACTTCCATTCTTTTCCATGCAGAAGTAAAAGTGTCGAATGCGGTTTGAAATTGAGTAAAGCGGATAAATTTGACAGTCAATGGCAGATGCAATTACTTTTTCTGAAAGTGCAACTGAAAGTCTTTATAGATGGAATGTGTCGGTTTGGGAAAGGCGCGAATTAAATTATTCCATCTTTTTCAAAAGAACTTCTTTCTTCTTTGCGTAAAAAAAAGGATATTTGGGAACTAACTCTTTTGTTTAATTAATTATAGCTTTATGTCTACAACAGAAATCATTCAGACTTATACTGTCCAGCCAGTCATGATGCCCATTATCCCCACTACTGGAGATCCTTTGACGGACACTTTTAATGTGGATGCGGCCTATTCTAATACTACTGGGTATTTAACGGTTGTTTTGTCATTCATGATCCCAACGGAATTGCAAGCTGATCAGGTGACGGTTAAACAATATTATAATTCTGGCGGACGATCCAAACGGCTGGAGTTCTATTTAGTTTATGATTGTGAATCAACAGGAACATACAAGCAGGTAAATTGCCAGTTTAAAGCAAGTGCCGTAGATGGAGCAGGAAGCCCGATAGATTTGGGAGGTATTTTAAATGTCTTTACTATGGTTGTTTGTTTAGCTGGCCCAAAAACTTCCAGAGGAACAGTTAGTTCTGTTAGAACAACCGAGGTTTAAAGGGATGTGTCGTTTGAATCAATTGATAAACCTGATTAAAGTGTCTCTGTTCGGGACACTTTTTTTGATTTCGTCAACCCTGATGGCCAAACGGGATGAAAGCAATCTATTCATAGATTTAAAGGCCGGTGAACTAGCCAAAAATGATCCGAATCTGGTATTCTTATCTAAAACAATTGTTTTTGCGCGCAATGAAAAATGGGATTCCGTTTTGGTAAATACCCAACAATTACTTCAACAGGTTAAAGATCCGAAAATCCTCGATTTCATACATTATTACCGGGGAGAAGCTTTTCATAAAAAAGGCATTTTCAAGTATGCCCTGGAGGAATTCAATTTCATACGCAAGGGCTTCGATTTCTATACGATGGTCCAATTTAATAAAGCCGGAATTTTTCTTTCTGAAGAAAAGTATAATCGAGCTTTGTCAATATTTGTAAGAATAGATACGACCAATCAAAATCACTTCAAAATGATTCGTGTGGATGCTTTATTCCACAATATTGGAGTTTGTTATTTGCATTTGGGAAATTATCCTGAAGCAGAAAAATACTTTTTGAATGCTATCCAAAAAATTGCTGGAAGAAGGGACTATGTTTCGCTTATTTCCTCTTATATGGATCTGGCAAATGTTTATTACGAACAATACCAGGACGAAAAGGCTATTGTATATTTTGAAAAAGCATACCTGCTTTCGAAAAAATACGGTTCAGTTGAAATGAAGCAAAATGCAGCATTGAATATGGCTGTGATCGAAGAAAACAGAAAGCGCTTTGATGCAGCACTAAATTACCGGAAGGAATACGAAAACTGGGTTGATTCCCTGAGTGATCAGAATAAAATATACGAGGTTGCCCAAATCGAAAAAAGATTGGCTTTGGCCCATAAGCAGCAACGGGTAGAATTACTGGAAACGGAGAATAAATTAAAGCAGGCAGAATTAACAACTTACCTTATCGCTGCATTGCTGCTTGCTGCCATTGTTATCTTTGGAACTTACTTTTACCGGCAGAACATCCTGCGCTCGCGCGTGATCCTGCATCAAAAACAGGAACTGGATCTGTTGAATGCAACAAAGGATCAATTGTTTTCCATTGTCAGCCACGATTTACGATCTTCCGTACATGCCTTAAGTGCAAGTAACAGCAAGCTGAAGGATAAAGTGGAGAAACAGGAGTATTCCAGCCTGGAAAATCAGTTGGAGGAAAACAGTGTAATTGCTACAAACACCTACAACATGCTCGATAACCTGCTGAATTGGGCTTTGTTGCAAACGGAGGGTGGTTATTTCAAGCAGGAAGAGCACCGCTTAAGTATGCTGATCGACCAGGTAGCCTTTAATTTTAAAGGGGTTTTAAACCAGAAGGAACTCAGCTTTGAGAACCTGATTCCAAAATCGGTAAAAGTGTTTGCGGATCCGGAGTCGCTGAAGATCGTGCTCCGTAATTTTATGGACAACAGTATTAAGTTTTCGAATCCGGGAGCAAGTATCAGAGTGAGTCCCGGTAGCTATCGGGATGAGAATGAGAATGAGAATGAGGTTTCTTTTATATGGGAAGACACCGGGAAAGGAATGTCGGAAGACACCAGGCTGAAGCTTTTAAGTGATTCTCCTCAGCTAACCAAAAAGGACCACGAGAAAGAAATCGGTTCAGGATTGGGGATGAATTTATGTAAAGCAATGCTGGTAAAAAACGGCGGAACGCTGGATATTTGGAGCCGACAAAACGAAGGAACAAAAATGATTGTAACTTTGAAAAAAGCTGCTGATGGAAAAGATTAAAATACTGATTGTTGAAGATACGGTTGCCGAAAGCGATAAATTGATAGATACTTTAACGGAAAGCCAATTTGATATTGTAGGAGTAGCACGTTCGCACCAGGAAGCATTGCAGCTTTTTTATGCAAACAAGGTAGACATTGTTGTAATTGATATTTTCCTCAATGGAGTTCCCGAAGGAATAACCTTTGCAGAAACCCTGAACAATGTTCCTAAATCGGCCAGGCCATTTGTGTTTCTGACAAGCTCTACTGACAGAAGTATTTTTGAGCGTGCAAAACTGACCAAGCCTTATAGCTTTTTGTTGAAACCGTTTAATCCGCTCGAGGTTCTGTATGCTTTGGAAATGGCTATTGAGAAATTCTATGATCAGCCGGATACCTTTCAAAGCGATGAAGAAGATACCATTATCAGTTCGGAGTTTTTGTTTATCAAGAAAAAGGGCTCACTGAAAAAAGTAGCCGTTTCGGATATCGTAAACATAGAAGTCGAGGAACGATACTGTTCTATTTTTGTGGGTTCGGAGAAGTTTGTGATCCAAATCTCGCTGACCAAGGTCATCAACTTGCTGGACCCTGCTAAATTTTACCGCGTACACCGCAATCACATAGTCAATGCACACGAAATAGAGGAGATCCAACCCTCCGACGCATTGCTGGTCATGAGTAATAAATCCCTTGTTCCTATCGGAGATCATTACAAAGAGGTGCTGAACCAGTTCAATATTATTAAGTAAGGACCAGATTGTCTTAGGAATACCTTTCTTATAACCTACTTTTTTCCAAGGCAAAAAAAGTAGGGCAAAAATGCCTTTATCCCGATTACGGCCTTCAAGCAGCCTTCCGTTACTGACCTATCCACGGAAAGACGGGATCAGGATCCCAAATGACAAGCACTTTCCGGGATCGGTAGCCGTAACAGCAGGCTTTTATTTCCATAACATTAATTGAAGAACGGGTGACAGATTGTAGGATAAGGTTCTAATCTTCGTGTCGTGTAATCGGGATTGTAGCCGCAGTTCAAACTTTTCAAAAAAGCAAAATTTTCTTCCGCAAAAGGAGTCTGTTATTTAGCCTAAAATACAGACAGGGAATAATATCATATTATTTCATGCTTCATTTTTCCTTTTTTATGACACAGATTTCCTTTTTCGTGACATTTCGTGTGAAATCTTACGAATAACTGCCCTATACTTGTCTCAGTCAACAAGCAGTTTTGAATTGATTGCTGACTAAAAATGAAGAGAAATGGAAACACTTGCAGATAGAAGACTTTCGCCGATTCCTGATTCGAAAATGGTTCTTGCTGAGATCAGAAATTTAGAGTGTTATTTTGAGCTTTACTGGCATTATTCAAACGGAGGCATGTTGTCGTTTGATTTTCCTCAAAAGCATTTGAATAAGTTTCCGGACAGGTCATACAAGCAGTTGCTCATGACAGCTATTGCGAACCAGATGAATACTGTGAATACATACATATCGATTCAAAACGAATATTTGAAAAACTATTATGTGCTCTATTTACATTATGCAAACGGGATGGACATTCCATCAGACTTTCCGGAATCTATAATGGATCAATTTCCGAATAGAAGTTGTATCCACCAGTTGAAAGGTGCAATTAACACGCTTCAACAGGAAATTAATAATGAAAAAGCGATGATATAAAAATTGCCCACTGTTCACTATAAAATAAAAGGCCACCATTATTCACTGAAACAAAAACTACAACAACAGCGCCTAATTATCTTAACTGGCGAAGCAGAGGCGGTAGCGGCCTCTGCTTTTTTAAAAGCTTTTTACCTGCTAACAAATGCGTAATTGATTGTCTGAATGACAACAAAAAGGGAATTCCATAATAGAATTCCCTTTTTAATTTTCAGCAGCTTGCCGGAAAGCAAAACCTTACTGATTCCTTTTCCAGGAAAGCCTCGTGTGAACTTCAATAGTTACACCCCTTACAAATGATCCGGATATACCCTTAAATTCAAAATCCCCCGCTGGCCGGGCCAACGGAGGATTTTCCCTTACGCTATAAGTAGTAGCTATGTGGGTTGTCGGTTTATTTCTTTACAAAACGGATTGTTTCAGTTCCATTTACTATTTTCAAATAATACATTCCGTTACTTTTATTCCCCGGTCTGGATCATTGTACCACCCCCAGCGCTCCGATTACCACTCCGGACGCTGTAAGGGCGGCACCTGTCCCTGACATACGAATACATCCTGGCAGATGACAAATGTCCGTCATTCGAATATTTTATCATCTAGGGGGAAACCCTAGATTTTAGGCAGAACGATCAATGATCCGTTTCAAACCGGTATTTTTATGTTCAAATTCTCATTGGATGAATGATCGGCTGAAGAAACTTTTAATGTATGTGTTACCACTAGTGCTTATGATTTGCGCTTGCGAGGAAACACCCGATAAAATCATTTATCATAAGGTCACGACAAAAAAGACAGACAGTACATCCGAATGGCTTTCCGAGCGCTCCAATTTTCACGCTAAAAATTATTACTCTGTCTTTCAAAACTACTATGCCAAACAACTGAAGCTTAAAAACTATAAAAAAGCGGCTAGTGGATTAGAAGAATTAACCGAACAGGAGATGTATTATTCCTTTTTTCAGAAAAGCACACTTGATACGGTCCGATCCTTCCAAAAACGATATAAGCAGAAACTTCCCTGGCATAAAACCATGTTTGTGGAATCCTACATTGGAAACTATTACGTCAACCAGGCCAATTACCGCTTGGCAATTCCACATTTTCGTAAGCTGACTACTTATAAGCCTTTTGATGAAGCCACCTGTAGTGAAGTTGGCTATGGGTATGGAGATTTGGCTTTTTGTTATTTCGCAATGGGACAACATGCAAAAGCACTTAAATACAACTCGAAAGCGTTGGCATTGTTCAATCAAACAGATAATTATGTCGGAAGGGGAGGGATTTACGATAACATGGCGATGGTGAGCCTTTCTCTGAAAAATTACACGAAAGCAGAAGTGTATTTTGATAAAGCCATGAGCAATTATAAAAGTGCAAACGATTCGAGCAATGTCCTGGTTTCCTTGCACAATAAGATCATTCTGTACCAGGAAATGGATGATCCGAAGCAATTTCACTTAATTGATTCGACCTATCATTTATTTATCAGAAGTAAGATTCAGGATGAGTCACTTGAGGTGGCGCTTGCCTCTTTTTATGTAGATATGTTGTTGCATGAGGGCCGTTATTCGGAAGCAAAGGCAATTCTTTCAGATATGAAGATCAGCGTAGAAAAATTAAAATCAGCTGCTTCAGATGCCGATTACAATATCGCTTTAGCAAGTTATGAGATCAAAGCTGGAGAAGGGATCCGGGATATTGAATTGATCGAAAAAGCCTTGTATGCCGTTGA
Source organism: Fluviicola sp. (assembly GCF_029266855.1). Lineage (GTDB taxonomy): Bacteria > Bacteroidota > Bacteroidia > Flavobacteriales_D > Crocinitomicaceae > Fluviicola. The sequence continues at coordinate 1,124,064 of NZ_JAQSWB010000001.1, read as the reverse complement.
GGAACAGGATGATTATCAAAATCAGGCTGCTTTTGCCCAGGTATTGAAAGAGAATGCCGTATTGACGAAAAATTATCAAAAAGCATATGTGTTTTCAGAAAAATTGAAACAAGCAGAGAACCGAATCAGCAGTCAAAAAATGATTACAAAGACTTTGGAGTTGAATAAACTCTATGAGACTAAACGAAAAGAAGAGCAAATTGCTTTTCAGAAAGAAACCATTTCAAACGGGAAGGCGACCATTGCTTTATTGATCTCCCTGTTGATGGGCTTGCTTTTGGTAATTGTGGTTGTTTTATCCAAACAAAAGCAAAAGAAGATTCAAACAGAGAATAAAAGGGTACAGCTATATACGAAGCAGCTCCTTGATAAAACCGAAGAAGAACGCCGGAGGATTGCAAGCGATCTGCACGACAGCGTGAGTCACGAACTACTCAATTTGAAGCATTCCGTTGGTGAGAGTACTCCTTCAGCGGGCGAAAAGATTGATTCTATTATAAAAGACATTCGCAGTATCAGCAGGAACCTGCACCCGGTAATGTTTGAAAAAGTGGGTTTATCAGCTAGTATTAATCAGTTGCTGGATCGCGCGCAATCAGTGAACCAACTAATGGTCACTTCCGATATTGTTTACAGCGGCTCCCTGTCAGTTTCAGATGAACTGCAGGTTTACCGGATTATACAGGAAGCACTTTCCAATATCATCAAATATGCAGAAGCCGTTGCGGCGAAGATCATCATTCGTGAAGGCGAAGGAGGGTTGAAAATTCAGATCAAAGATAACGGAAAGGGATTCAATGTTTCCGAAACGCTTTCCAGGAAAGATGCTTTCGGCTTGCATAATATTATTGAAAGAAGTAAGGCTATCGGAGGCCAGGCCAAAATCCAATCCGATAAAAACGGAACTATAATTACTATTGACTTAAAGAAAACAGAATGACTATTATCATTGCAGACGATCATCCGTTTACACTCCAGGGAACACAAAGTTTTGTCGAATCCTACGGTTACCAGGTTATTGCCACTTGTGCGAATGGTGTTTCGGCCCTGAACATGATTCAGCTTCGCCAGCCCGATATTGCTATCCTGGATATTAATATGCCCGCATTGGACGGCCTGGACGTAGCCAAGAAAGTTTATGAATTGAAGCTGAGAACAAAAGTTATACTTCTGACAATGCACAACGAAATGACCATTTACAACAAATCGAAAGAATATGGAGTTTATGGTTATATCCTGAAAGAACATGCCCAGGTAGAGCTGAAAAATTGTTTGTCGGAAGTGGCGAAAGGAAATCAATACGTTAGTGATTCCCTGCTAAATGACCTGGTAAGCGTTCGTGAAACCGGAACCGGTGAATTGGATAAGCTAACCTTTTCCGAGCGGAAGATCATAGAATTGATCGCGCAGCAAAAAACAAGTAAGCAGATCGCTGAAATGCTGTTTCTTTCCGAAAAAACAATTGAAGGCCACCGCTCCAATATCATTGAAAAGCTGGGCTTGCCGAAAGAAAAAAACGTATTGCTTAAATGGGCAATGAAGAACGGATTAGAATAATTCGCGAAATATCAAGCCGTATATTTTCATTATGAAAATCCCACTTTCATTTTGAATTTTCAAAGACTGCTTTCAAGGGTTTGTCCCGGTGTTTTTTTATACTTCTTTTAAAAGATCCTGATGTATGCGTATGTAACGAATACGCAGGTTTTACTTATTTCATACAAGAGAATCGGGTGATTTAAACTGATTCTAACCGGTGATTTGATTCCTCTGAATGAATTGTATTTTGGCATGGTATAGTTGTTGCCTTTCCGAAATCATCAAAGTGGAATAGTTCATTTAAAAATCAAGGAGTATGGCACGTTTTATCTCAATCGTTTTAATGGCAATAATCAGTAACACGTTTATTTTCGCTCAAAAACACGTGCCAATCCCGATGCGGTTATTGGTACAGGAAACAGTACTTGCTGCTAATCCGTTCATTTCAGATGAATATTCAAAAACTGCTGATGCAGATAAGGCAGCTGCGGTAAGCATGTATGTTTACAATAATCCGAGTTCAAATTACCTCGTGTTAGAAGTGCTTGGAGCTTCACAGGCAATGAAATTTCAATTGATCAATACACAGGGAGAAGAAATGTATTCGGGAACTATTCGCGGTACACAACTCATCGAAACGGAATCGTGGCCGGTTGGAACGTATTATTTTTTATGCGGTACTAAGCGCGAAACGATCTATGTGACAAGGTGATTAACTCATAATAATATAGTGGAATCCAATTTTATTGGAACTGGGTGGGGGAAAAAAAAGCCGGTTTGAAGAACAAACCGGCTTTTTTTAGTTAGTGTATTTTATTGAATACTGATTGCACGTTGCGAAGTCCCGTTTTCGGAAATCAAACGAACAAAGTAAATTCCAGGTTCAACACTAAGGTTCATAGCAACTGTAGTTTCACCTTGTGAAATGGTTTTCTCAGCAATTTGTTTCCCCTGTGCATCCACAATGATCATTTGAGATACTGATGTTAATGCATCAAATGTAATTTGGAACGTTCCGTTATTCGGAACCGGATAAATCTGCATGGATGTTCCTGCCAATTCGTTGATTCCCGCAGTACATTCTGTGATTGTTACATTTATACTATCCGTAAGTGTACAGTTAGTGTTGTCAACAACAGATAAAACAATCTCACCTGAAGCTTGCACCGGGTAAGAGTTGAAATTGTTATTCACACCGTTCCATGTATATGAACTGTAACCATTTCCTCCTGGAAGAATATACAATCCATCTTCTGAACATACCGTTGTATCAGCCCCTAAATCAAGTGTGTTGAATGTAAAAGTGATCATGTTCGGACAAGCGTAATTTGCCGGTGTTGCAGTTAATCGTGATGCAGAATCAGAAATTTGGAAGTAAAATAAGTTTTCTTGCCCACCTCCAAAAGTGGTGGTACTACTTTCATAGTGTCCGTAAAAACGTTGATTCACGGGATGTGCTATAAAGCTTGATAAATCTGAAAAATCGGTAATGGGCAGGATACTTGTGTACGTACCTGTTGTAAAATTAAAATCAACAATAGAATCATTCTCATCTCTGAAATAAGCATGACGATCTGTTCCGTCAAATCCTGTCATTCCCCAATCAGCCCAGTTTTCTGAACCATATACGTTTAATTCGTGTTGCCCCATTGGAGTTACCACTCCATTTAAAATAGAGATATGATAAAAATCCTGGTTGCCGTAAGCTGATCCAACGATCAGTTCATTGTAACCTGCAAGAATAACAGCCTGATCCTGTGTGCCGATTGTGACAGGTTGAGACAACATAATGATTTCACTGCCATATGACAGGTCTTCATTCAATTCACGCAAAGCATTCATGGTAAATCCGTCCAAGTTATCGGAGTTTGGCGTAAACGGTGCTGTCGTATTGTAAAGCGTATACAATTTCAATTGTGCTAAGTCAGTAAAGATTCCATCGCGCTTTTGAAAATCGGTACCGTTTTGCAGATCCAGATCATAACGGGCAGTAGCATCATCACCAACAATGTATACGTAATTCGCGGTAACTGCAATTCCTCCGCGGTCATCACCACTAAGGTCATCGTGATCAACCATTTGATAATTACTTGTGTCAAGGGAATTCATTTCATAATAATAAGGGCTGGATACCACAGCCGAAAACACTTCTGTTGGATTAACTGTAATCGGGTTTAGAGTAACGTTCGTTCCGATCCCAATCATGTTAGATAAGTTCGCATCTGTAGCGTATACTGTTGAAATATTTCCTGTATTCAAGATGGGAGCCATATTCTCACACGCAGTCATAGATTGATCTGCCGGATTTTCAAATACAGTGAAACTTGTACTGTCTTGTGTATAACATCCGTTTGCTTCCGTGAAGGTGTAAGTTGCATAGTAAATTCCAAAAGGTAAGCCGGACGGATCAAGTACACCGTTTGTGATTCCACTTCCCGAAAAAATACCTCCGGTAGGTGATCCTGTCAGGTTGACCGGATCATTTGATTGACAAAACAGACTATCAGTAAATGAAAAACTTGCCTGCTGTGCCGGAACACCTGTTGTACAATAATTGTATTGAAGTTTAGCACGTAACTTGTTTTCATCACAGTTAGGATACACAGTTCCTTGTTGTACAAATTTGTAGACTACACTTCCTCCATAGGAATTAATAGTTGCGAAAGGAATGGTGATTACAGCCGAAAAGACATTACAGTCATAGTAAGCAGGATTGGTAAAATTCCCCACAAGTACCGATCCAGGGCCATAAACGTTGTAAGAACCACCCGGGTAAAAATATGCGTTTCCGTCGATAGTTAGAGTTGCATCTTCATAAGCCCCACCAATAACCGAATTAAATGTGTAATACATGGTGTCGTTGGAGTTGTTGACATAGTTATAGTTGTCATTTGTAGGTGTACTTCCATAACTTGAATAGGTCTGGGAATAAGTGTTGAATGTGGCAAACATGCCGACGAGCATGCTTAAAATTAAGTAAGTTTTTTTCATATTTATTATTTTGGGTAAATCTAGACTTTCTGAACCATGTAAACTGCCTGAATTGCTAAATCAGGGGTTACCCCTTGGGTTGTAAATAGTAGGCCTGGTGCGTGTTTTTGTTCTTAAGTAAAGAATCATCCATTCCACTAAAACTTCCTAGGTACCATTCACCGAATTTTTGAAAATTACGATTTAGCGAAACGCGATAATGCTTAATTTTAAAATGTCTTTTTAGGAGCACAATTGCTATTAAAAAGCAACTAATTCTGTTTAAGGTTTATGGAACAACAAACCATTATCAAGGTCCGGAATTTATCCAAGAAATTTGGTTCCTTCGAAGCAGTCAAGAACGTTTCTTTCACAGTTAATAAAGGCGATGTGTTTGGTTTTTTGGGACCCAACGGAGCAGGAAAAAGTACTACGATCCGTTGTTTGCTTTCCCTGATCAGTCCGGATAGCGGAAGTATTGAATTGTTTGACAAATCACTGACGAAACACCGTTCAGAAATTCTCGGGAATATCGGAAGCATCATTGAAAAGCCGGATTTCTACAAATACTTGTCGGCACAAAAGAATCTTGAGATCTTTGCACGTATTTCGGGAGCAAGCGTTTCAAAAAAAGAGATCCTTGAAATGCTCGATTTTGTTGGATTGGGTGATCGTGCAAAACACAAAGTGAAGGGTTTTTCCCATGGTATGAAACAGCGCCTGGGTATTGCACAAACCTTGCTGCACAAACCGGAACTGATTATCCTCGATGAACCGACAACCGGATTGGATCCACAGGGAATCATTGAGATCCGCAACCTGATTCTCCGTTTGAAGAACGAACAGCAAAAAACCATTTTATTGTCTTCACATCAGCTTTCGGAAATTGAACTGATAGCAAACCGGATGGTGATCATCAACCAGGGGAGATCACTTGTTGAAGGAAGCGTTGATGAATTGCTCAACAGTGAAGAAACGGTTGTACGAATCGAAGTGGACCGGTCAGAATCGGCTGTTCAGTTCCTGCAAGCAAAATTTAATCCACAGGAAATAAGTGCAATTTCTCCTACGGAACTGGAAGTGTTCATATCCAAAAAGCTTGTTCCTAATCTTACAAAAGAATTAGTGCTGGCTGGATTTGCTGTGCATTCCATTGAACCGAAACGTAAACTGGAAGATTATTTCATTAAAACCATTCAGTCCTGATGCTTTTAAAAAACACGTATAACGAATTCATTAAGATCGTCTCAAAACCGCGCAGTTATTTAGGACTGGGTGCCTTGACGATATTGATCGGGATTATCATTTTTGCTATGAAGGCTGATGGTGAATCGATGGTTTCTTTTGTAACAGCATCCTTCGAACAAACACTTTCGTTCAATGGAAAGCTGGTGAACGGAAACCTGATTGCCTTTATCATCCTGCAAATGCTCGTGGTTCATATTCCTCTTTTAATTGCCCTGGTGACCGGAGATTTGATTTCGGGAGAAGCTGCAATGGGTACCATCCGCATGCTGGCCAGTAAACCGATTTCCAGAACGCAAATCGTACTTTCCAAATTCATTGCCGGTGCAATTTATACGCTGGTTATCACATTATGGCTGGGTTTTTTATCCCTGTTCGTGTCGCATTTGGTTTTCGGTTCCGGGGATTTGATGGTATTGAACAGCGATGGACTGGTGATTTTACCTGAAGCAGATATTTTATGGCGCTTCGGACTGGCTTTTTGCGTAGCTTATTTATCCTTATTGACCGTTGCCACTCTTTCGATTTGCTTGTCGGCATTTGCTGAAAATTCCATCGGGCCAATTGTTTCCACGATGGCAATCATCATCGTTTTCACCATTATCGGAAGCCTGGATGTCAGTGTGTTTGATTCCATCAAGCCATATTTGTTTACGACCCACATGGCCTCCTGGAGAAGTTTCTTTGAGCAGCCGGTTCCTTTTGACGAAATAATGAATTCCATTATAATACTGCTGACACACATCGTGCTTTTGGTGGGAATTACATTGATAAAGTTTAACAAAAAAGACATTACATCCTAATGAGAAAAATACTTGTTTTCAGTTTGTTTTCTTTGAGTTTTATGGCTTTCGGACAGAAGCCTGAGGACCTGATTGAAAAAATCAATGCGAAATTAGCTGCTGTAAAAGATTATACGGTGAAGGCGCACATCGATGCAAATATCCCGATGATCCAGATCATGCCTTCGAAAGCGAAGATCTATTTCAAGCAGAAGGATAAATTTAAGATCGAATCCAAAGGGATTACTATTTTGCCCAAACAAGGTTTTACAGAACTGAACACCTTTTTGTCGGAAAAGTCAAAATACACAGCTGTTTTCGGAGACTCATTAAGAATCCGCGATATAGATACACGTCTGATTAATATCATCCCGAATTCCAGTTCCGGGGAAATTATCCTTGCTAAGATCTGGGTAGACCAGAAGAATTCGGTTATCATACGCTCCCAGGTCACAACGCAAAGCAATGGAACTGTTAAAACAGATTTCAAATACGGCGCACAATTGAGTTATGGTTTACCAAGCGAACTGAAGTTTGAAATCGATGTAAAGAAATTCAAGATGCCTAAAAGTGTTGCTGCAGATATCAACAAAACTTCAACCGATAAGAAAAAGACCAAGTCCAAACCGAAGTCGAAAGGAATAATAACGATCACGCTGAGTGACTATGCCGTCAATACAGGTCTCAGCGACAGTTTTTTTAAAGACAAGAAGAAGTCTGAATAAGCTGTAAAAAGGTCTGATGAAAATTAGACTTTTTTGTATTTAACAAGCTGCTGTTCAGTAACTATTTGCTTAAACTTGGGTTTTACTGAAAATAGAAAGGATGAATTTAAAAGTGAAAGCTGCAGCTGTTATGTTTATGTTCCTAATCGGTTCGGGTTTGTTCGCACAAACTTCACAAGAAGATTTCAATTTTCCGGAGCCTGAAAACAATGCGCTTTTAACACCCTTAACACTTTGGTCGACCCAATATTATATACACGAGTTCCGATCCGGTGGATCAATTCCGATTGTCTATGCCAATGGCGGGCCTTCAGGTTTGTATGCAGATACCTGTGATTTCTGTGAAGCAGCACTAGAAGGAACAGCTTACGTAAAAGACTCATCGGGAATAATAAGCGTGATCAACTTTGCGCAGTCGGGTGATAGTTTATTTGTGAATTGCAGGGCTTGTAAAAAATATGCTTCCAGTAAGTTGCGGGTCGAAAGCTGGGGGAGAACCCTTTGGACAAAATCAGAAGGATTTGGCGACGGAGTGAAAAATTACCGCTTAATTCCCTTTCGTACAGTAGCCGTCGATAAGAACGTCATTCCATACGGAACAGTGATTTATATTCCCAAAGTAAAAGGTAAATTAGTCAATTTACCAAATGGCGAACAGGCAATTCACGATGGCTATTTTTTTGCAGGAGATACGGGCGGGGCGATTAAAAGAAATCACATCGATATTTTTACGGGAATTTATACGGGAAATCCTTTTCCGGAAGTCATTAGGTCCAATGAAAGCAAAACGTTTGAAGCCGTAATTGTTACTGACACGAGCATCATCAATACATTGACGGAATTACATACGAAATAAGAGGTCTAAGTTTACTCAGTAGCAATCTTCAACAAGGCTTCTTTCAGATCGATCGTATTGGTATCGTAGAAGATAATACCCAAATCCGAATAAGTGCGTTCCATTGACCTGCTATTCTTTTTGTTCAGTCTTTTTCCAAGGTAAACAAAATAGATACTGATCCCTTCCGACTTCAGATCTTTGATAAGTGTTTTGGTTTCGTTACTCAGGGGAAATTCACCATCTGTTAAAAGAAGCACTGAATTCACACCCTGCTCCAATTTATTCGAAGAAAGAAGATCTTTAACCGTTTCTAATCCGCTCCGGATATTTGTTTGTCCGAAAGCTTGGATATGCTCAATTTTTTCCCCAATGTGCTTTTTCTGATTACAGGGAACTGACTTCAGCAAGACTTCGGATTTTCCTGAAAAAGTGACGATTGAAATCCGGTCTGCTTCCCGCTGGATCCGGACCAGGCTTTTTGCATGTTCTTTTAAATGAGCTAATTTCCCGGATTCATTCATAGAAGATGAAGCATCCAGCAAGTATACCAAATGATGAGGTTGTGCGTTATGGACCAAGAGTGCATCGGGACTCAATCCGGGAGGAGTTGAATCCGTAAGGTTTGTCTCAATAAGTGGTTCAGAATATTCAAATTTACAGATCAGTTTAGGCGCCATCAGTAATACATTCTGATTGGTGTCAATTTCAGAAGGGGAAAGGCAACAGGAAGAAGTTTTCCTGAAAGTCAATCCATCACCGATTTCGATGTAATCATTGTAATCTTCCACCACTGAATTGTAGCCACGTACGAAATCATTATAAGCCTGCTGTGATTTCTTTAACCAGGGTTCGGATGAAGGTTTGGATGAGGCAAACCAGTATATTCCGCTCTGCATGGAAGTATAAAAAGTGCGGTAACGGGTATGGAGCCAAAAACCGCTGTTTAATTTTCCATATCCCCGTGTTTTATAAAGATAAAGCGAATCGTTTTTTAATCCTTCAGCATTCAGGATCCTGAGTTTGGTATCGTATGCTGCATTGCTTGACAGATTCTCCCGGTACAACTCCTTTTCCCAGGCCGTTAAGAGATTCATGGTAAGATTCAATTCCTGAAGTCCCTGCTGCAATTCTTTATGTGATTGAAAAGGAGGATAATGGAAATTGCAATAATTCACCAGTTTATTGTCCAGTTCCATGGAATTCAGGTAGCACATTTTGAACCAGCGATCGTGACTTTTTAAAATCCGTTTTGCTTCTTTGAATTGAGGATCAGTCCGGAATTTTTTTTCAGAGATATAGGTATTCAATTCCGTGTGAGCCAGGTACAAACTGTCCGTTGAAGCAAGGTATGTGTTTATGGAAGGTGCCAGGGAAATCAAATTGCTCTTTGGTTTTGCGAGCATTTTCAGTACCAGTTCTTTGGCTTCCAGCCACGGAAGATAATCGGCTTGATAGGCCGGAATCTGATTTTGAGCAGTAGGAGTAATCTCTTTGAACCTAAAAACCACTTCAATTCCCGAATAGGAGACGAGTCCGCTGTGCTGAGTCTTACTGCAATAAAAGTAATTCTCATTGATCTTTTCGGAACTTCTGTGCAGTGCCTTTTGCAATTGTACTGCATCAAAGTACCAATCCTGGCTGCAGCGGCTAAAAGCGTTCATGAGCTCCACGATGTTATTCAATTCCCTGACCTGTTCGTTTCTTCCCTGGGAAAGTAACAAGTGAGCGTGTGCTAAAAAAAGAATCAAAAGGATTACTTTCATTTGTAAAGAAACTGAATGCTAAGATAAGAAAAAGTCCGCCGCGGCGGAAAGACAGAGTTACCACACTTGGGAAGTGTGCACCGAAGGTAAACGTCAGTGTAGTAGCAACGAGGGAAAAAGCGAAACCATTGTGATATATCTTTTATACTGAAAAATTAACATTTCATAAATAGCTTTACCATATTTATGGTATTGCCTGAACAAGTTCCCGATTGTACATTTGTTTAGCTGATTATTACAAATCGCAACTGAAAATGAAACAAGAGCAAAAGACTGAATTGGGGGCTGATTTGACAAACCGTTTGTTGAATGAACGTTTGAATAATATGCCTGCTTTTAATTCTTCGGAAGAAGCTTTGAATCAGTTGATAGATTTAGCCAGGGAAGGGCTTACGGAATTTCCAAAAGAACTGATCCAGGAAGTAGCAATCCAAGATTTGCTGGGGTCACTCAAAAAATCACATGGGGTTTACCTGAACACCAAGCTTCCGGAAATTGAGCAATCCATCTACAATTTATACAGTAAACAGACAAATTCAGATAATGTATTGTTGATGTTGTGCGGCTTCTTTATTTCCTATCAGAAAAAATTAGTGGCCCATATTCAGTATGAGGAAGTTTTCCTGTTTCCCTATATTCAATCATTACTTGAATTTCAAAAAACAGGAGTACCTATTGATCGCGAACGCTTCGGTAATTTTACGCTGAAACAGTTCTTCGAAAATCACTCCAACCTGGAGGAAGATTTGAATGAGGTAAGAAATAAGATTACAGAGAATATTGCAGGATTGAAAACACCTTTGGCTTTCCGCATTTTTCTGACTCAATTGGAGCACTTTGAAAAAGACCTTGCGGTTCATGCAGTTTTGGAAGACGACATACTTTTGCCGCGTTTGGTGGAGCTGGAAATCCATTTGTTAGGGTGATTGATGGGTAAGTGAATGATAATCAGCCTCGTCCCAATATTGGGACATTGGGATTTCGGGAAATTCAGAAATCGCTTCAAAGTAAAAAAATAGCAATCCAAAGACAAGTTATTTTATTTGAACTTCGAATTTGGCTTGATATTTGTCTTTTCGTAACTTCAACAAAAAATCTTAAAAATGAAACTGACATTCCTTACCATAATAGTATTGATCAGCACTTGTTCATTTGGTCAAATTAAATTTGAACATGGAACATTGGATGAGGCACTTGCAAAAGCAAAACAGGCGAAAAAACCATTGTTTGTAGATGTTTATGCAACCTGGTGCGGACCTTGTAAACAAATGGCGGCCACTTCCTTTATTGATCCGGAAGTAACAGCTTATTACAATGCGAATTTCATTTCTTTGAAACTGGACGGAGAGAAAAATGACGGACCGGCTGTGATGCAGAAATATGGTATCAGTGCTTATCCGACACTTTTATATTTTAATGCCAGCGGAGATTTGGTTGGAAAAGTTGTAGGAGCTTTGCAGGCAAAACAATTACTTTCAAAAGGAAAAGACATCATAAACCCGGAAGCAAATCCTGTATTTACTGCAAATAAAGCGTATCTGAAGTCTAAGAAGAAACAAGACGATTTAAAGGCATATGTGAAGGTATTAGCAGAAAACGAACATGATTCATTAGGGAAATATGCAGCAGAATACTACCGGAAATATCCCGATCTGGATTTAAAAGATCCTGTAGAGCTGCAAGTCTTTAAGAGCGCAGTTCACGATTATAAATCACCCTTGAGTAAACAATTCCTGAATGACGAGGAAAATGTGAAAAATCAGGATGCTTATCTTGGAAAGATCAATGATTATTTCATGACGACTTACCAGGAAGCGAAAACTGCCGATAATTTTGAAATCATGCAAAACATGGTTGTAGAGATCTATCCTTATCTTCAAAAATGTAATGTTCCGGATTTGCCGTCCCAATCGGATTATTTGGAGTATGTGAAAAGTCAGTTTTTGAAGTAAGTTGTTCGAAGTGAGATTTATGTAAAAAAACACCGGTTTTCTGTAATGAGATTTAACTGTTAAGAAAAGACCTTTGTAAGAAACAGGGTAATAATCTTAAAAAATAATAGTTATGTCGACAAAAGAAGAAAACAATCAAAATCAAGGAGGATCAGGTCAAAATCCTTCTCAGCAAGGCTCCAGCGGTCAACAAGGCACAACAAATCAAGGCTCCACTAGTCAGCAAAGTTCCGGTCAACATAGCTCAACCGGTCAGCATGGTTCATCCAGCCAGCAAGGCTCCGGTCAAGGTTCTTCCGGTCAGTATGGTTCGGGACAGGGATCTTCCGGCCAACAAGGTTCAGGACAAGGATCCACCGGTCATCAAAGTTCTCAAGGTTCCGGACAATTTGGTCAGGAGGGATCAGGACAATATGGAAACCAACAAGGTTCAGGACAAGGATCTACCGGTCATCAAAGTTCACAAGGTTCCGGACAGTTTGGGCAGGAGGGATCAGGACAAAGTTCTTCCGGTCAGTATGGTTCGGGACAGGGATCTGGTCAACAAAATTCAGGTCAGGGTTCTTCCGGGCAATATGGTTCCAGTCAACCAGATTCAGGACAAGGGTCCAGTGGTCATCAAGGCTCCAGCGGACAGTATGGTTCCGGTAGTCAACAAGATTCGAGTGGTCAATATGGTTCAGGTCAGGAGGGATCGGAACAAGGTTCCAGCAGAAACACAAACCAGGCTTCCAGTGATTCGGACAATAGTTCGCCTTTTGAAATTACAGGTAACTGGGGAAAACAATCTTCTAAATTGAAAGAGCAGTACAGCCAGTTAACAGATTCCGATTTACAATTCGAACCTGGAAAAGAAAACCAGTTATTGGATAAAATCGGAACCCGACTCAATAAATCGCGTGATGAGGTAATTAATATTATTAACAGAACCGAAGAATAGGTTTTATTTAGGTATGTAACATCAATTACTATTAATTTGACTAATAGTAACTGTTAGGTTCTATCTAGAGAGAAGCGTTTGTCGAAAGGCAAACGCTTTTTTTGATACATCCAGCGTATTCTGTAAAATATGCAACAATTTGTTTTTATCGTGTAAGGGTTTAAATTATCTCATCATGCATATTTGTAGTAGATGGAAACAAAATTTCATTGTTAATCTAGATAGTCATGAAAAGAAGAATAATCCGCTTGGGGTTATCACTTTTGGTAATCATTCTTGCAAGTTGTACCGAGACGAAATCAGAGAAAGTGAATGAGGCTGCAGAGGATGTTCGGGATGCACAGGAAGAATTAGACCAGGCACAGCGTGAATACGCAGAGGAGGTTGAAAATTACCGGCAGTCAATGCAAACAGATATCGATAATAACAAAGAGGAGATTGCCAGATTAAGAGAGCAGCGAATTAACGACAGGGCGGAAGCTATCCGACGCAGAAACGAACGGATTGATGAACTTCAAAAACGCAATGAGGAAATGGAGGCTCGAATCAGAGATTACAAAAGCAACAACAGAGAAAACTGGCAGGAATTTAAAAGAGAGTTCAATAATGATATGGACGAACTTGGAAAAGCCTTTAGAGATTTAGGAAAAGACAACGTAAAATAATACAAATAACAATTGATTGGGATAAATTATTCTCAGTATTGGTTTAAGAAGGAGTCCACCATCGGGCGGACTCTTTTTTTATCAAATGAAAATAAAAATCAGTTGCAGACTAACAGGGTTCCGATTTCGGAAATAGTATTTACCATTTAAAAACAACGATCATGAGAACAATTTTGAGCACTATAGCAATTCTTGTAGTAATAGGTTGGGCCATCGGATACTTTGGCTACCATACAGGAGGATTATTCCATTTAATATTAGTAATTGCATTAATTGCAATTGTACTCCAATTAATCCCTGGTAGAAGAGATTAGCAATACCTGAAATATGGAGAGGCCATTCGACAAGATTCTTGTTGAATGGCCTTTTTTTTATGTGGATGGTATTTATTGCGGAATTAAGAAAGTGTGAAATAATTATAAAATATAACTAATGAGTTTTGCTGCTAGGATTATTCGTTATATCTTAACATTAATTCAAAAGCATTACAAAGTTTATAGCGGATACAATTTGATAAAGATTACCTGAATTTTTGAGACCTGAATAACTAAATAAGTAGAATTAGTATTAATTTAAAATTTAGTGGTTTGAAGTTATTTATAAAACACATGGTAAGTCTTCGTTGTAAGATAGTCGTGAAAGAAGAACTGGCAAACTTAGGTTTGCATCCCGCTAAAGTGGAGTTGGGAATGGTGGAGATCAGAGAGAATATCTCGGAAGAAGTTCGGGAGAAACTCAAAAGGAATCTGTCCAGATGTGGATTGGAGCTTTTGGAGGACAGAACAAGTATTCTGATCGAACAAATCAAGGGAGTAGTCATCGAAATGATTCACTACCTGGATGAAACACCAAAAGTGAATTATTCGGATTACATCAGTGAAAAGATGAATTACGATTACACCTATTTGTCGAATGTGTTTTCCAAAGTAAAAGGAATCACTATTCAGCAATTCATTATTATGAATAAAGTGGAACGCGTAAAAGAGCTTTTAATGTACGATGAAATGAATTTGACGGAGATTTCGTATAAGCTTAATTACAGCAGCGTAGCACATTTATCCAATCAGTTTAAAAAGATCACAGGATTTTCACCTTCATTTTATAAGCAATTGAAGTACAATTACAAAAGAAACGCTTTGGAGACGATCTAGACTTGGTTTAGATCGCCTCCAAACCTAACCAAATCGATCCAAAACACTCTTCTGGCATCTTCCGTTATGAAATGGTAACAGAATCCTTAAATCAGCCTTTGTCTTCTTCCAGGTCATTGTGCTCATCACCACCTAAGCTGTAATAATTATTCTCTTCATCTTCATTTCCAATATCTTCCTGCTCATCGTCCAATTCAGAGCCGGGAACATCCAAGTTTTTATCGATAGAAGATTGATTTGAAGATTTCTTTTTAGTGATATCTTCCGGATCAAGGTCCTTTTCTTCCTTGTCAGTGTGATAAATATCTTCGCTGGTAGGATACACCGGGTATCCGGGAAATTCTTCTTTGGACTTTTCCTCCGTGTTTTTTGATTTCTTTGCGCTCATAATCCGTGTTTTTAAGATCTGTCTTTTGAAAGTTAAGGCATTTGAAAACAAAAAGCACTACGGGAAACAGTAAGTTTTTTATATCATTCACAGGTTGAACGATTTTATTTACTTCATGCCCATTAATCGTTTAATCCACTTCAGTTTTCCCTCAGAGTAGGGAGAATACTTGAGTTTTGTTTCGAACCAGTTTGCTTTCTCCAAAATACTTTTATAATGCGAAAACGTTCTGAAGCCTGCTTCTCCATGATAGGAACCCATTCCGCTATTCCCAACACCGCCAAAAGGTAGACGACTATTCGAGATGTGCATAATTGCTTCATTGACTGCGCCTCCTCCAAATGAAAGTTCATTCAGGAGTTTGTTTTTGAGGGCAGGATTACCTGTGAAAATATAACAAGATAATGGCTTTTCGCGTTTTTTGATTTCACTGATCGCTTCAGCCAGGGTGTCGTAAGTCAGGATTGGGAGGATCGGGCCGAAGATTTCTTCCTGCATGATCGGGTCGTCAAAAGTAACTTCATGCATCAAAGTGGGTTCAATGATCCGTTTCTCCTGATCAATTTTCCCGCCTGAATAAACCTTTTTGCTGTCTATCAATTGGGATAGACGACTTACATTCCGGTCATTAATGATCTGAACATAGTTTCCGTTCTCAATGGAGTAGGAGGCACGTTCGATTTCTTCTTTCGCCAGGCGCAAAAATTCCTCCCTGATTGATTTCGGAAGAAGCACATAATCAGGTGCAATGCATGTTTGCCCGGCATTCAGGAACTTTGCCCATATCAATCGCCGGATACCCATTTGCAGGTTTGCCCCTTCGGTAAAAATAGCCGGACTTTTCCCGCCCAATTCTAAAGTTACGGGAGTGAGGTGTTGTGCTGCAGCCAGGTAAACTATCCGTCCGACTGTTGTGCTGCCGGTGAAGAAAATCTTGTCAAAGCGCTCTTCCAGCAAAGCAGTTGTTTCATTAACTCCTCCTTCTACCACGTGGAAAAAAGCCGGATCAAAATGGGTGTTGATAAGCTCAGCCAATAGTTTACTCGTATGGGAAGGTAATTCGCTTGGTTTTAAAATGACCGTATTCCCGGCAGCAATTGCTGCTATGGCAGGAGCAAGTGATAATTGATACGGATAATTCCAAGCTCCTATGATTAGGGAAACACCCAAAGGTTCCGGGATGATGTAACTTTTGGCAGGGAAATTCACCCAATTAGTTCGTACCCGTTTGCGTTTTGCCCAGGATTTGAGTTTTTTGCAGGCTTCATCGATGTCCAGAAAGACCAACCCGAATTCATTCGTAAAGGTCTCGAAAGGAGATTTGCCAAAATCAGCGTAAATGGCTTCGTTCAATCGATTCAGGTTCGACAATAAAAGTGTTTTGAGACGCTGAAGTTCTTCAATCCGGAAATCCAAATCTTTGGTTCGGTTCGAATTAAAAAATGTTCGTTGTCTTTCCAGGATTTCTTTCATGAGAGTAAGTTAGTGGAAAAATGAAAGTTTTCAGTAAGTTGAACTGAAAGCCGGTATTCAGTAGTATTCAATGATGCGTTCCACCATATGGTATTTCTCATTACAATTGATCGTCTTTTTGATCCAATTTCCCTTGGAATCAAATTGATAGGTACACAATTCCAAAACGTCGATTACCCCGTCCGGATCTACTTCCACTGTTTTAATAATGTTTCCTTTTTCAAAGATGTCATCAATAGAACCATCCGGTTTTCCGTCTTCGTAATCGACCCAGTGTTCCAGGGTTTTCACCTTGTCTTTGTAAGTAAATGTGGTGACCTCCAGGATGCCTTCCTCATTATTTTTCCATTCATCTCTGATCAGTAACTGGTTTTCGTTGTATGTGTATTGATGTGTTTCGATGTGATTTCCCTTGGTCCATTCACTCGAAATTACTTTCCCGGACTGGTTATATTGAAATGTTTCAATTGCAACTCCGGATTGGTCGAAGGATTCTATTTTGGATAAGAAATTTTCAGCATTGTAGTGATAAATGAATTGAGTACCTGCTTCCGTTTTTGAAGTATTACCAATGGGATTGTTTTCCTTTTGAGAAGAGACAATTCTGTTCAATGAGTCGTAAACGAAACGATGGGTATAGACAAGTCTGTTGACGCTTATAATTCGATTGAGGCTATCGTACTTAATGGAATAAGCGGTTTCCTTTCTGTTGGGAAGTATTTTATTTTCAAGGACTAAATTACCCAGAGTATCAAAGAAGGATTCGGAATCGTTCTCAAAATCATATTGCCAGCCTTTGCTTGATTTGACTATTCCGGCTGTTGTTTTCTTCGCATTGTAGGAAGTCTCCGAGAGTCTTTTGACCTTTCCTGAAAGTCCCAATGTATTCAGGTTCTCGGTTTCTGTAATTGATCCCTGGCAATAAAGCTGCTCAAAACTAAAGAGGAGTACGAATAATATAAATAGATTTTTCATCGGATCATTTGTTAATTAGAAACAGTGCAGAATTCCATGTTTCCCATTGCGAGGAGTTACATTATTTCCATTCTTTGGTCCAAAACTGCAATTCTTTTTCGGTTTCTTCCGCTTCATTTTTGTCTTGCCAGGACATCCGGCAACAGTAATCCTGCTCGATATAGCCGCGTTTTTTCCAGAAATCATTATTCGGCCGATAAGCAACCGGACGTGAAGGATGATCATCCGGACGGACAACGGAACAGAATGCTGTCACTTTAAAGCCGTTTTCCAATGCATGTTTTTCCCGAACATCAAAAAAGAGATGCCCGATTCCACGACCCCTGTAATCCGGTAAGAGAATACTTTCCCCGAAATAGAAAATCTCATCGGTATTTAGCCCTCGGTCGATAAAGGGTTGCTGAATGTCGGTTGATTTTGCGCTCAAGGGCATTCCGGTAGTTGCACCAACCAATTGATCACCATCGAAAACACAAAATGCCATGCTCAGCGGATTCAAAGTATAAGCCTGCAGGTATTTTTGTTCATATTCCAGCGAGCCGGCGTACAAATAAGGAAAATCCTGAAATACATCAATCCGAAGTTGTCCCAATTGAGGAATCAGTTCTGCGATATCAAATCCAATGGCTAATTCACGACGCAATTGCTCCATGGTTTATTTTGAAACAAGTTCGATCCACAATTCCAGGTTGTAATAAGTGCTTACCCGGCTTATTTTCCCGTTCCGAACTTCTAAAAATGCCGCAGCGGGAAGCACATACGATTGTCCGTGAGCCGGAGGTAAACCTTCTTCTGCTTTTTTATACGTTCCATGAACGACAAATTCTGCGGCTATCCTGCCTTCCGTTGCAGAAGAAAAAAGAACCAGGTCCTTCAGTGTTTCGGCATAACTGGAATCCATGTGCTGCATAAATTCAGTAAACAGGGCTTTTCCGATACGCGGTTTTCCCTGGTTGGGTTCATGTGTGATATTTTCATCAACCAAAGACAACATTTTTTCCCAATTACGGGAATTGAATGCAGCATAGTAAGCCTGTACAGTTTCCAGAGAAGTCATCATTTAATCAATTCAAAATTAAAAATGCAAAATTCAAAACTAAAAAGAGGAGTATGATTGTCTCAATTACCCTTTTTGAATTAATAATTTTGCATTTTGAATTATTTTGGGCATTCTCCCTTTACATACTTGGTAATTCCGTGGCATTGAGCCATACAGGCATTGGAATACGTTTTTTGATTGCAGCCGCAAACCGGATCGTATTGCATCGTACAAACACAATCTTCTTTGACTTTTTCCGTACAATCTTCTTTTGTACAACTTTTAGCAGTTCCCATTGCTAAAATTGAAGTGAATATCAGCAGTTTCATAATCAACGAATTTAAGCTAAGATACTGAAAAAAATGCCGTCAATTACCAGTGCCATCCTGGAAATATTCAGGGTTCCCATTTCATCTGTTTTTTGATGATAGTTCTTGTTTCTGTAAAATGCTGTATCCGTGACCATACAAGCACTGAAGCCCATTTTCCAGTAGTTTAAATGATCTGAAAAATCGATACCTGTTAATGCTTTCGGGCCGTTGAATTTCTTTACGGGGAGTTGTGCAAAACGGTCCATACGCCTGGTGAATTTACGGGCTCCCTTTCCCTTTGCGAATTTGTTTACAACTGTAATGTAATTTCCTCTTGAGCCATAGAATAGCTTCAAAAGTCCGATAGGATAATCCTGGGAGTGTTTGGCTTCATCGAAATAACCGATCATTTCCAGGCAGATCATTCCGATAACTTCTGTATTTGACTCCTTGAGCGATTTGGCATGAATGAAACTTCCCATGTATTCCGTCCGGAAAAAAGGTGGTTCTTCCAGGGTGTAAGCCACTAATTCAATACAGTTGTCGAGCGACTTTCCTTTTAAAAGTCGCGCAAGCTCCAGTAAACCCACAATTCCCGAAGCATTGTCATCTGCACCTTCCTGGTTGCCGCAAACATCGTAATGAGCTCCGATCACCAGCTTTTTGGAGGCTTGCGGATTGAATCGCGCAATGACGTTTTTGTAAGTAAGACTACCAACCTGGTAGTTTTGATAAAAAACCGTATCGGCATATTCTTTGAAGTTGTTGGAGATAAATTTCGCACACAAATTCAATTGATCAATGTTCTGATGATTTCGTGGTTTGGAAGTTTTGGTGAGAACGGTCAATAACTCTTTGATCCGAATAGTATCTGCCTGGCCGTAACTAGTGATACTAACAAAAAAAATACTTAGGAAAGGGATGATCTTCATGGGTTTGAATAAAGTATAACGCGGTACAACAGACAATGTAAAAAGTTTAAAACTCAGTAATCCGGAAATAACCTGAACAACGGGTTTTGTTGATTGAATGGTGGTGTTTTGTGACTGTTTTTCATCTTAGGACGTAATATTGCGGAATTACGTCCGGTTTTGCTTTTTATTTAATTATCCCGAAATCCACATGATAATGATCATCATGCAAACTATCAATCAATTCGCTCAAATTAGTTGCAAAGTAAATCCCTCTTGCTTTCAATTGCTTGCCGTATTCGCTTGCAAATAACTCGTCTTTTAAGGCAATTTTCAGGATGACTTTCTCAATTTTTAATCCGTTCTTTTTGGCTTGTTTGTCCAGTTCCAAAAGATGTTGTGCCATCAGGTTGAAATCGATTGAGTAGTTGCGGTCTTCAGTGTAAATCCCATTTTCATCAAAATCCATCAGGTAATGAGGAAGACCGATAGTATTGAAATCAGTTGAAGAGACTCCGTTTTTGAGAAGCGGCGACATAAAATCGATGCTCAAGCCGTTTTGATGCGTTCGGTGTGGCCAGATTTTACCGCCATGTTCATTCGAACATTCCATAAGTCCGAATTCAAACCCAGGAAGCACTGTTTCGAACTGCCGGTAAGTATCCAGCACTGTATGATGAACTTTTTCATGCGTAAATGCATGTTTGTTCAGGTAACTGGTGGAATCGAAATAAATAAAGTTGGGACCTTTGAATGGGAAAAGTTTTCCGTTTTTTAAGCTTCCATTACTTACTGTTCCCCCGGAAATACTGGGTCCGCTGCTTTTACTGTATTGATTGTATAACTCCCGGATGGGATCTGTTTCGGGAACTTTTTCTTCTTTAAGCTGGCTGGTGGTCTGATCGCTTGGATTACTTTGTCCGGTACAGGCCTGGATAAGCAACAGAGGCAGAATGATCGGGAGTAACTTCATGAGACCGGTTTAGCAAAGTTGATGCCAAATAACAGGACATAAAAAATCCCGACATTCGCAAGCGAAGTCGGGATCGATATATTGAGATTTAATCTTCGGCTTATGAGTGAGAGAAGCTTCTTTTTTCCTTGATACGTGCTGCTTTACCAGTAAGACCACGGAAGTAGAAGATACGTGCACGACGTACAGCTCCACGTTTGTTAACTGTAATAGTATCAATGAAAGGAGAAGAAATAGGGAAGATACGCTCAACTCCTACGTTTCCTGACATTTTGCGAACTGTAAAGGTTTCAGTTGTACCTTGTCCGCGACGTTGTAGAACAACACCTTGGAACTGCTGAATACGCTCTTTGTTTCCTTCTTTAATTTTGTATGATACTGTTACTGTATCTCCAGCGCCAAATGCTGGGAATTCTTTCAATTCTACTAGTTCTTTTTGAAGCTCTCTGATAAAATCCATGACTCTAATTTTCTTTCACTATCCCATAATTGGGGGTGCAATATTAGGAATAAATTTTCATTTTATGATATATTCCCCTAACTTTTTTTTATTTGAAGCCATTTTTCTTTTCGGAATCCCTTTTTTTCTAATTTCGATTATCGAATAACAACTTCTTTACAAAGATAGCTAGAAATATGGAATCGACGAATAAGAGAATAATCGGGCGCAAGGATTTGGTTTCCTTTCCCAGTTTTGAGTTGAAAAATGTGCCGGTGAAAATTGATTCTGGAGCGTATTCGAGTTCCATGCATTGCCAGTCGATCGAAATCATTGAATTTGATGAGAAGGAACAGCTTAGGGTGGTTTTTTTAGATCCGGCAATTTCCGGATATACAGGCAAGGAAGTGATTTTTAGCGATTTTAAGACAAAGACCGTTAAAAGCTCCAACGGGATAGCACAAGAGCGGTTTTTTGTTAAAGGAACTGTTCAGCTGTTCGGAGAATCATATGAAACCGTATTTTCGCTAACTGAAAGAACCGGTTTACGAAATCCCATATTATTAGGTCGCAGATTGTTGAATAAACGTTTTCTCATAGATACGTCCAAAACAAATTGTTCCTACAAATACGAGACTAAATAACTTATATATTATCGAAGGAAAGGGATGAGCCTTTCAAGAAAAAGAATGAAAATTGCCATTTTATCACGCAATCCACAATTGTATTCTACAAGACGCCTCGTTGAAGCAGCTGAAAAGCACGGCCATGAAGCGCATGTGATAGATCATTTACGCTGCAATATCGAAATCGAGCAAAAAGGACCGTCGTTATTTTACGGATCGGAATATTTGGAAGGCTTTGACGCTGTTATTCCGCGAGTTGGAGCATCTGTTACTTTTTATGGTACAGCGGTTGTCCGACAGTTCGAAATGATGAATGTTTTCTCGGTGAACAGTTCAAGAGGAATTGTTCATTCCCGGGATAAACTGCGTTGTTTGCAGGTTTTGTCGAAAGAAGGAATCGGACTTCCGAAAACGGTGTTTACCAATTATTCCCGAAATGTAGAGCATGTAGTGGAATCTGCCGGAGGCGCACCGGTTGTACTGAAGTTACTGGAAGGTACGCAAGGTTTGGGAGTGGTTTTGGCAGAGAACCAAAATGCTGCTCAATCTGTTTTAGAAGCATTTAATGGTTTGAAGGCGCGCGTGATCGTGCAGGAATTCATTAAAGAGGCCGGAGGTGCGGATATCCGTGCTTTTGTAGTTGACGGAGAGGTAGTTGGGGCAATGAAACGCCAGGGAAAAGAAGGTGAATTCCGCTCGAACCTCCATCGCGGAGGAACAGCAACGATTCTGGAACTGACTGAGGAAGAAAAAATGACTGCTATTAAGGCTGCAGATGCTGTTGGTTTGGGAGTTGCAGGAGTTGATTTGCTGCAGTCTTCCCGCGGACCTTTGGTATTGGAAGTGAACTCGTCTCCCGGATTGGAGGGGATTGAACGCGCAACCGGGGTTGATATTGCAGGAAGAATTATTGCTTTTATTGAGAAGAATGTAAAAAAATAAACATGGCTCGAAAGTTCTACATACTTGGAAAAGAAATTCTGCCTGGTCAGAGCATCGAACTAAGCATGGATGTTGCGAAGTTGCATACACATACACCTGTCCAGGTTCCGGTTCTGGTGGAAAGATCGCTAAAGGACGGACCGATCGTGCTTTTAATGGCGGGAATGCATGGAGATGAAATCAACGGAATGGAAATTATCCGCAGGGTAATTCGCAAAAAATGGAACAAACCAATTGCGGGGACAATTATTTGTTTGCCTGTATTCAATATTTTCGGCTATTTGAACCTTAAACGGGAATTGCCGGATGGGAGAGACCTGAACAGGAGTTTTCCGGGTTCCAAAAACGGTTCTCTTGCCAGTCAGTTTGCTTACCAGTTTATGAATCAGATCGCACCGAATGTGGATATCGTGATTGATTTTCATACGGGTTCCGCCCAGCGCTCAAATATTGCGCAGGTCCGCTGCATTTTATCGGATCCGATCAGTATGGAACTGGCGAGTGTTTTTAGTCCGCCGTTTATTGTCCACTCGGGCTATATCTCCAAGTCTGTTCGTGAAGCTTTGAATAAAATGGGGAAGAAAATCCTCCTGTTTGAGGGCGGAAAAACGAATTCCATTGATGAGACGATCGTGGAAGAAGGATTGCTCGGGATTCAACGCATATTGAATCATTTTCATATGAAGAACTTCAAGCTGGAACCGGTTGAAAATGAACCGATCATCATTAAATCTTCCAAGTGGTTAAGAGCTCCCCAATCAGGTGTTTTTCATTCGGTGGTTAAAAACGGACAGTATGTGGAAAAAGGTGATTTACTTGGTTATGTAAGTGATCCTTACGGTTCTACGGAACGCAAGATCAAGTCGAACTCGAAAGGCTATATCATTTGTACCAACGAAGCTCCCCTGGTAAATAAAGGGGATGCGATTTTCCATATAGGAAATGCATTAAATTCCGATAAAAATATGCTTGCTTAATATGAAAACTTCAAATATTCATGGCTATTGCGCAATCGGGGTGTTTAATGCAAAAACGGACCACAACATCGGAACACTCTGGAGGTCGGCATATATTCTCGGAGCTTCCTACATTTTTACGGTAGGTAAACGCTATAAAAAGCAATCCTCCGATGTGACAAGAACCTGGGCAAGAATTCCTTACTTTCATTACGATTCCCTGGAAGATCTGTGTGAGAACATTCCTTACGATTGTCACCTGATAGCTGTTGAACTAACGGAGGATGCTGAATTCTTACACGATTTTGAGCATCCCAAACGTGCGATATATTTGCTTGGATCCGAAGACCAGGGACTTCCTGATACTGTTTTGGCTAAATGCAGGAAGGTAATCAAACTTCCCGGAAATTCGTCTTTGAATGTTGCTGTAACAGGAAGTATCGTGATGTATGATCGTGCTGCAAAACTTAATTTGGAGCTTCCTCCGAATCATAGATAAAATCAGTTTTAACTGAAAATTTAGTTGCTTTCTATTTAACGTTTTTAACACGTGTTAAATTCGTAACTAACTGATTTTTATTTTTAAAGTTCGGTTTTGGTTGTGTGAATGGCCTGTTTCGCTTTTTTAATTTTAGTTCAAAATACTTCCTATTAAACTATCTTTGCAACCTCTTAAACTGAGATAGTACTACCATGTTCAGATTTATACAACTTTTCCTGCTAGCGTTTTTTCTTACACTAACTGTAAGTTCTTATGCACAGAGAGACACCGTCTTTTGGTTCGCAGCTCCTGATGTTTCTGCCGGAGTTGGACAGACTCCTGTCATGCTTCGTTTTCAAACCTACGACCAACCGGCTACAATTACCGTTTCTCAACCAGCAAATGGTGCGTTTGTTCCCTTAACTTTAATGATGCCAGCTTTTTCGAGCGACAGCATGAATTTAAGTTCGGTGATCGCTCAAATTGAAAGTCCTGCCGGGAATGTCATTTCGAATAACGGAATGAAAATTAGCTCTACCGGAATCATCAACGCTGTTTATGAAATTAACGCTCCCAACAATAAAGAAAGCTTCAGCTTGAAGGGGGGGAAGGCACTTGGAATAAATTTCTACACACCATTCCAAAAGTTTTGGGACAATGCAGCTACAACACCGGCAAGCTATTCCGGAATTGAGATTATTGCCGCAATGAATAATACAACTGTGCTGATTACTCCCCGAACGGATATTACCGGACATTTGGCAAATGCTACTTTCTCAGTGGTTCTGAATGCCGGGCAAACTTATAGTGCCAGGGATGTGAATGTGAGTGCTGTTAGCAGCCTTGCCGGATCAATTGTTTCTGCAAATAAACCAATTGCCATTACTCTATTTGACGGACAGCTTGTCCAGTCTTCTTGCTCTGATATGATCGGAGACCAATTGATTCCAACACCTTCGATCGGTACGGATTATGCGATTTATAAAGGAACATCGGCAAACGACCGGATTTACGTACTTGGAACTCAGAATGCTTCTGTAATTGACGTTACTGGCCTGAGTACAAACACAACACTGATCAATTCTTCGGAGACACTGGAAATTCCAATGACAGATGAGATTTTGTATATCAAAGCGAGTAAGCCGGTTTATGTTTATCATGTTTCGGGCTTTGGCTGTGAGTTAAGCGCTGCAGTGGTGCCAAGTTTAAACTGTAAAGGAAATAATAATGTGGAGTTTTCCCGCTCCAGTTCAGATTCCTTAGGAATTGTTTTGGTGACACGAACAGGATTCGAAGGGAATTTTTTACTGAACGGAAATGCAGCTTTGATAACCGCTGGAATGTTTCAAACGGTTCCGGGAACAAGCGGGCTATATAAAACCGCACGTATTTTCTTTAATACTTCAGAAGTTCCTGTAAACAGCCACAACATACTGGTGAATTCGGCTGATATATTTACAATGGCAACAATTACGGGCGGAGGAACAAATAGCGGAGCTTCTTATGCGTACAATACGGATTTCTATGCGACGGCATTTTCACAAGCCGGTTTGGATGATACTGTTTGTGCAAATGTAAGTTATACACTTAACGGAAGTGTTGGCGGCGGAGCAGTGACCGGTGCCTGGTCGAGTAACGGATACGGATCCTTCCAAAACGGATTGAACTCAGTTCCGAATACGTATGTGCCAAGTCCGTTGGATACATTGATAAGCCCTATCCGTATTATTCTTTCTACAAGCGGGTTTTGTCCGGTAGCGAGAGATACTTTGTATTTGGAAATTACACCCGCACCACTTGTTAATGCCAATACGGATCAATCGATTTGTGAAAACAATTCCGTGATCCAGTTGAATGGAATTGTAGGGGGTGGGGCTGCAACAGGTGTATGGACATCGAACGGAACCGGAGCTTTTTTACCGAATTCAAACACCTTAAATGCGGAGTATGTTCCCTCATCTGCAGATATTACGGCAGGAACACTCCAATTCATATTAACATCCACAAACGCGGTGTCATGTGCGATGGTTTCGGATACCATGGAAGTCAATTTTACCGCAGCTGCAACAGTAGAGGCCGGTCCTGATACATTGATCGTTTGTGCGAATAACGCAAACGTTAGCTTATCCGGAACAGTTAGCGGACCAACAAATACAGGGAAATGGCTTAGCAGCGGAACAGGGATTTTCTCTCCGAATAACAGTTCTCTGAACTGTACGTATATTCCAAGTGCTGCAGATACAACAGCTGGTTTTATCTGGCTCTACCTGGAATCTACTTCCAATGGAAATTGTCTTCCTGTTCAGGATAGTATCTATGTTTCGATCAATAATGCACCGAAAGTGGATGCGGGTCCGAATCAATTGAAATGTTCAAACAGTTCGCTGGTTCAGTTAAATGCAAGCGTAACTGGCGGACCCTTTGGTGGTGTATGGAGTGGTGGTTTAGGAACGTACAGTCCTTCAAATTCATCCCTGAATGCAATATATACACCAACTGCTGCTGAAGTTTCGGGTGGAAGCATTGTTTTGACTTTAACCTCTACCAATAACGGAACCTGTAATGTAGTGTCGGATGCCATCCAGATTAATTTCGTAGCTCCACCATTTGCTAATTTCAGCGCAACAAATGTCTGTGAAGGACTTTCAAATGTATTCACCGACTTCTCGCTTCCGGGCTCGGGAACATTGACAAACTGGGCATGGAGATTCCAAACAGGACAAACTTCTGGACTTCAAAATCCGACATATAATTTTGGAACTCCGGGTGCTTATCCAGTTGAGTTGATTGTTACAAACTCAAACGGATGTAAAGACACGGTTTCTATTTCTGTTTCGGTTTTCGACAAACCTGTTGCGGATTTCAATTCCGCGAATTCCTGCCCGAATAACCAGGTTACAGTTGCATTTACGGATGCCTCAACAAGTTCTGAGACCATTAATTATTGGTTCTATGATTTTGGCGGACAAGGATCAGCTGCACTGGCAAATGTAAATCAGCAATTTGCAAGTGGCGGAACTTACACGATTACACACATTGTATCGACCGTGAATAATTGTTCGGATACGATCATTGAGCCGATTACAATTGATCCGCTGCCGGATGCAGGGTTCTTCTTTAATTCAAATAATGGAGCTAATATCGGAGCAGTTCATAACTTCATTGATACTTCCGATTATGCTGTAACCTATTCCTGGAATTTCGGAGATGGTTCAACTTCCAATTTAACAAATCCAACGCATACCTATTATGCGAATGGTAATTATTACATCGTTCTTCACATTACTAATGCATTGGGATGTGTCGACAGTGCTATTCGATTTACGACTGTAACGATTGTAACGAATGAAATCAACACCTTGATCCCAACCATCATCTCGCCGAACGGAGATAGTTCGAACGATGTTTGGAAACTGGAATTCCTGAAATTGGCCTATCCGAATGCACATGTCGAAATATACAATGAATGGGGACAAACCATTTTTACATCGGACGGATATGAAATTCCATGGGATGGAACCTATAAGGGCGAACCGGTGCCGGATGGAAATTACTTGTATGTCATTCAATTGAATGCAAATGCCAGTCCCGACATATACAAAGGAGTATTAATGGTGTTAAGAAAACGAGATTAAGATGAACAGCAAGAATTTTATCACAAGCTTATTTGTTATTCTGTTCTTTGTTTCATACGGACAGCAACAAAGTTTATTTACAAATGTGCTCGCAAATCCTTTGCACTATTCTCCGGCCTATGCCGGAAGTACGAATTATCATGAAGTGAGCTTCTTCAACAGAAATCAATGGGTCGGATTTAAAGACGCTCCCAGAAATTTTTATCTGAATTTCCACGGATCATTCAAGAATAAGGCGAAACACGGTTATGGAGTACAATTACTAACCGAGCAAACGGGTTTATTGGGTAAAACCGGAATTTACCTGAATTATGCTTATCAGATAAAGATGAACAAAACGTGGAAAATAGGCTTGGGTATTCGTCCGGGTTTTGTTCAGTATCGCGTACGCTTGTATGATGCCGTAATTGCAGATGAAGGTGATCCGGTCTTTACAGGCAATAGTTATTCGGGAAATGCATTTGATGTCAATGCAGGATTTAGATTATATAGTGACAAGTTTGAATTCAGCGGAACATTGGATCATCTGATTATGGGAGAGAACCTGAAGTCATACAATCAGAATTTACAGTTCCATTATACCTTGATGAGTTCATATAAGCTCCTGTTTAAAAAGAACTGGGAATTCAGACCTGCTATTGTGTTCAGATATACCAAACCGGTTCCGGTACAGCTTTCTGTTCTTGCGCAGTTATCCTATAAAGACAAGTTGTTCGGAGGTTTGAATTTCAGGACCAATGATGCAATGGGTGTTTTTGTCGGAGTAAGATTGAAAAGCCGTTTGGCAATTACCTATGGTTACGATTACAGTTATACCAAATTGAGAAAATACAGCTCAGGCTCGCATGAGATCGGTATCTCTTTTATAATTACGAAAAACAGGCCTTCGCTCGAGGAGGAAGATGATAAATTGAATAACAGTATTCTGGAAGATATCCAAAAGGAAATCGACAAGAATAAATAGTAGGATGAATTTAGAGCTTATGAAATTACGACGAATAATACTGCTACTAGCTTTGATTTTTACGGTTGGTTCATTCGAAAGTAAGGGTCAGATTGACTCGGTCTTTTGGTTTGCCGCTCCATGGGTAACGCCGAGCCATGCTGGAAATACTCCTCTGGTATTGAGGATTTCCACATTTAATTCTCCGACAACCGTTCGGGTATACCAGCCAGCCGGAACATACGATTCTACTTTTGTGATTCCAGCAAACTCACTGAACTCACATTTCCTGACTTCCATCGTAAATACCCTGGAATCAAAACCTGCGGATAATGTGCTTAATTATGGAATAAAGATAGAAGCCGATACTTTGGTTACCGTTGTTTATGAGGTGGTTACAGGTGGGAATAACCCGGAAACATATTCTTTGAAAGGTCAGAACGCGGTTGGTACCGAATTCGTGTGCCCGTTTCAGAACACCTGGATCAATGGAAATTATGCGCCTATCCAGCCGAAATCAATGATCTGTATTGTTGCAACGGAAGATAACACAACGGTTTGGATCACTCCAAAAGCTACGGTGGTAGGACATCCTGCGGGAATTACTTACTCCGTTACTTTAAACAGGGGACAAACGTATACTGTTGAAAACACTTCACAGCTGACAAATACTGCAGGAAATAATTTAGGAGGTACCATTGTTGTTTCCGATAAACCTATTGCCGTAACTGTTTCAGATGATTCTGTTACGAACTCCGGTGGTGGCTGCCGGGATTTAATGGGAGATCAGATTGTTCCGGTGGATGTAGTCGGAACAAATTACATTGTGAACAGGGGAAATATGTTTGCAAACTCCCAGGAAGGAATCTTCATTGTGGCGACTCAAAATTTTACTTCGGTAACTGTAACGACTTCCCTTGGAACATTTTCACAGCTTTTAAACCAGGGAGATACCTGGAAATATGTGCTCACTGCTTCGGAAATGCTTGCTTATGTGGATGCGGATAAAAACGTGTACGTACTTCAGGCAAGCGGATTCGGATGTGAGGTGGGAGAAGCACTGTTGCCCCCGGTTAACTGTGCCGGATCCGATCAGGTAAGTTTTACGCGTACAAATGCTCAGACATTTATCTTGAATATTCTGTGTCCGACATCGGCAATTAATAACTTTTTGCTGAATGGAAGTTCTACTTTGGTACCTGGTTCGGCCTTTAACCTTGTTCCCGGAACAGCAGGTTTCTGGAGTGGAGCTCAAATAACCTTTAATACC
Source organism: Fluviicola sp. (assembly GCF_029266855.1). Taxonomy (GTDB): domain Bacteria; phylum Bacteroidota; class Bacteroidia; order Flavobacteriales_D; family Crocinitomicaceae; genus Fluviicola. The sequence continues at coordinate 1,094,132 of NZ_JAQSWB010000001.1, read as the reverse complement.
ACTGATATTCCAGCAGGATCTTCCAATTTATTGTCAAATTCCAGTGATTACTTCGGGATGGGAGTTATCAATGGTGGGGCAGGAACTGGCTGTTATTATCACTACATGTCAGCTTTCAATAGAAAGGTCTATGTGAAAGCAGGGAATGATACAACACTTTGTAACGGGGATCCTTCCGTATTGTTGAATGGTTCCGTTGAAGGTGGTTCTATAACAGGAGAATGGACAGTAATTAACGGTGCAGGGTCTTTTGTAGATGCAACAGATCTGTCCACATCCTACGTTCCTTCTGCATCGGATTATACCCAGGGAACCCTGACATTTGTACTTGCTTCGACAGGAAATTGTGATCCGGTAAGAGATACCATGGTTGTAAACTTTATCCAATCACCGGAAGCTAATGCAGGAACGGACGATTCCTATTGTAAAAATAATGTAGGAGCGGTACCGATTTCGGGAGCCTTTGCTTATTCCGCAGCTGCAACCTGGAGTGGTGGAGACGGAGGAGCATTTGGCAATATTGGTTCCCCTTCAACAACGTATACACCTTCGCCGGCAGATCTGGCAGCAGACAGTGTGCTTCTTTTCTACACAACTACAGGAAGTTTCTTCTCTTGCCCGAATCAGCAGGACACGGTGGTCATCTACTTTACGGAAGCTCCGTTTATTGATGCCGGTGGAGATCAGTTGGTTTGCTCAAATACTACGGATGTAGCACTAAACGGGATAATTACAGGGATAACAACAACCGGTATCTGGTCGGCAAACGGAAGCGGTGGTTTCTCACCTTCCCAAACAAACCTGAATGCAAACTATGTTTTGTCAACAGCAGATATTTCGAATGGTCTGGTTACCTTGTATCTCGAATCAACGAACAATGGAAACTGTTTGGCTGTATTTGATAGCCTGGAAATCCAGATTATTGATTTCCCGGTGGTAAATATCACCTCAATGGATTCGATCTGTTCCAATAACGCAACACTGAATCTAACAGGTACGGTGACTTCCGGGTTCGCTACACAATGGACTACTTCCGGCTTCGGAAGCATTTCGGATCCTTCCAATTTATCAACGATCTATTCAATTTCTCCCGTGGATGTTACAAATGGGTTTATTGATGTCATTCTGTCTACAACGGGAATTTGTCCGATCGCTCAGGATTCCATACGGGTCACCTTTGTTTCACCGCCTCAAGCTAATGCAGGTACGGATCAAACATATTGTCAGAACCAACTGGTTCAATTGAACGGCCAAATTATCGGGGCTGATACGACAGGAACCTGGTCAACATTGGGAACTGGCTCGTTCATTCCGGGACCAACTTACCTGGATGGTTTGTATGATCCGTCTGTCGGTGATGTTTCCGGGGGGCCGATCAGTTTGATTTTGACTTCCGCATCCAATTTTGGTTGCCCACCTGATAGAGATACACTGGTAATAACGTTCAACAGAATTCCGACAGCTGATTTTACATTCACCAATGTTTGTCAGGCGAGTAATATGAATTTTACTGATGCTTCCACGGCAAATGCCGGAACATTGTCAGCATGGTCCTGGTCTTTCGGAGACAATACAAATTCCATTGCTCAAAATCCTCAGCATGCCTATACAACCCAGGGGAATTTCAATGTGCAGATGATCGTTACTTCGAGTAACGGATGTACGGATACGGTTACAAAACCGGTGACAGTTTATCCTTTACCGCTTCCTTCATTCAATGCTTCGATCGCATGTGAATCTTATCCTACAAATTTCACGAATACATCGTTTATTCCTACGGGAACAATTAACAGTTATTCATACGATTTCAACGGAATTGGTTCCAGCACTCAGCCAAATACCTCCTTCGTTTTTCCTTCCAGCGGAATTTACAATGTAAGCCTGACTGCTGTTTCCGACTTTGGGTGTACCAATACCGTGATTCAGCAAATTGATGTGCATGCAATTCCAAATGCTTCATTTACTGCAAGTCCGAATCCGGCACTGGTTGAACAGGAAATTACTTTTACGGATGTAACCGGAGGAAATATTATTTCCTGGCAATGGAATTTTGGAGACGGAGAAGGGGATAATACTCAAATTACAACTCACAGTTACGATGGTGGAGGTGTTTACACTGTCACACTTACAATTGTTGATAATATCGGGTGTAGTGACACAGTTTCAAAACAAATTTCAATTGCCTTATTGCCGGTTTTACCTAGCGGTTTCACACCAAATGGTGATGGCGAGAACGATGTGTTCATTATTCGCGGCGGACCATTCAGAAACGTTGATTTTAAAGTGTACAATAACTGGGGGCAAGTGATCTTCGAATCAACTGACTCCAATGTAGGATGGGATGGAACGTACAAGGGAGAACCAGTTCCTTTGGGTGTTTACACATGGACTTTTGTAGTTGATATGGGAAGCAATTTTGTTGTCAGGGAATCCGGCGATGTAACTTTAATACGATAAGCCATGAGAAAAAGCGAAGCTTTTGAAGACAATGTCATGACAAGCGTCAGTGCGAAAATAACAAGGAAAATAGGAATTTGTTTTTTAGCCATTTTCTTGAATGGATTGTCTTACGGACAAGATGCACATTTATCAATGTATGATGCGGCACCTTTATTTTTAAACCCTGCTCTGACAGGTGTTGTGGAAGGAGATTTCAGAGTGCATGGTCAATACCGGACTCAATGGAAATCCGTAAATTATAAACCCTACACTTCTGCTTTGATCAGCTTTGATATGCCGATCAAAAAATGGGGTTTTGGAGTTCAGATCAACAATTTCAGAGCCGGAGCAGGTAACTTTAATGTATTGCAGGGCTTGCTTTCGGCTGCATATTATCTGCCTTTGAACAAGAACAAAACACATGTCCTGAACTTCGGTGTTCAGGGTGGTGTAACTCAAAAATCAATAGAATATCAATTGTTGTCCTTCAACAACCAGTACACCTTGAATAATGGAGGTGAATTTGATCAGACACTTGTAACCGGGGAAGACTTTGGGGCTCAATCCAAATTTATTCCCATGCTGAATGCAAGTGCCTTGTATTATTACTCAAAATCACAATCGCGCTTGAATCCCTTTATTGGTGTTTCACTCTTTAATTTAACTCAGCCGAACGAATCTTTTTTCGGAAGAGAAAGTAAACTGCCTTTGCGCATGTACACGCATTTGGGAACACGTGTGAATATTACCGAATTGTTTTATGTAATTCCCAAGCTACTCATCATGAATCAAAAGAAATTTCATGAACAAACGTATGCTTTGGAAGCTGGTTATTTCCTGAAAGGAAGCGGTGCTTATGTTCTCGGTGGAGTTATTTTCAGGGCGAAAGATGCCATGATTGCAACTATCGGAGCGAAGAAGGATGCATATACGGTGAAATTAGCTTATGATTTTAATATCTCATCGCTTACATCTACATCCAAAAGCAGGGGAGGATTTGAATTGTCCTTTACTTACGTGCATGCGAAGAAAAAACCAACCGATTACAAAATCTGTCCACGATTATAATACGTTTTCCCAATTATGAAATCTAAAATTAGTTGCTTTTTGTTTATACTGCTGTCCGGTATGTCACTGGCGCAATCAAAAAAAATGTATATCTATTTGGGGAATGAGTATTTCAATAAATTAGATTACGTAAATGCTATTGAACAGTATAAGCTGGCGCTTTCCGATTCTGTGTCTGTGTCAACGATGACGTATCCCTATGAAGTTCAGGTTACCAATCAAAAGCTTTCAGAATCAAAAGTAGTGGTCGACAGTACGCTCCTGGTAACGATGGAACAATACCTGCATCATCACGTGGCATGGTGCTATTACCGTTTGCACGATTATCCGAATGCTGAAAAGCACCTGAAAAATACAGTCGCTGAAAAAGCATATCCTCACGACAGCTATTATTTGGCTCAGAGCTACATGAATAACAGTAAATACGACGAGGCGATCGCACAATTTGAAGATTACATCCGTTCACCCAAGGCGGATATTGAATTATTGCATGCTGCCCAAGTCGCAATGACAGGTTGTTACCTGGCGAAAGAGGAAATTGAAAAAACACGTGAGATCAGTGTGAAAATGGCAGATACCTCAGTTTTTAATAAAGGAACCGCGAGTTTTGCTACCATGTACTTTGATAAAGATCAGAAGCTGATGTTCACCTCGGCAAGAGAAGGAGGGGTCATTCTGAATGAAAAACAACAATCGGAATACCTGTGTGATTTGTATTGGGTTTCATTGAATGCAGATAGTACATGGACTGCACCGACCAACTTCGGAAGACCTTTGAACAGTGCACAGAATGATGGTGCCGGATCTTTCAATAATAACAATGTGATCTTTTATACACGTTGGAGCGAGGAGAAGAAAACCGAACAGAATATCTACCTGGCCCGAATGATGAATATGAAGTTTTTCGAAGCTTATAAATTGGATACTTCAGTCAATTATCCGGGGTCAAGGAGCATTCAGCCCTATGTTTCAATGGACGGAAGAACCTTGTATTTTTCATCGAATCGTCCGGGGGGGCTCGGAGGAATGGATATCTGGAAGATTGCAATTGATTCGGCTGGAAATACGCAGGGTCATGCGGAAAACCTGGGCTCGTTGATCAATTCGGATCAGGACGAGGTTACTCCGTTTTTTCACGAGGTTTCATCCACTTTGTTCTTTTCATCAAACGGACACGGAAGTATCGGCGGACTGGATATATTCAAGTCACATTACGACCGGGAAACAGAAGCTTTCAGTGTACCTGCAAATCTTGGAATGCCGATCAATTCGAGCAGGGATGATGCGTATATGATGTGGGATTCCCGCTTGTCGAAAGGATTTTTCTCCAGTGACAGGGAACCTTGTTCTGGCGGAAGCTGTTATGATATCTATGAAGTAGTAAACGAACCGATCCACATTTATTTGAGCGGATACTCTTATAATAAAGACACGGAAGAGATATTGCCTAACGTAAAGCTGGCGTTCAAAGATGTTCGCGGAGTTTTCCCGCCCTACACGATCGTTACGGATTCAAACGGATATTATGAAAAGGAACTTTCATATGGTGTAGAGTTGTTCATAAAAGGCCAGAAGATCAATTATTTTGCCGATGCAACGAGTGTGAATACCAATTCCATTACGCAAACAACCAGTATTACAAGGGATTTTTACCTGAAACCGATTCCACAGGAGGAAATTGAGATCGACGGGATCGAATACGATTTTAATTCGGATAAATTAAGACCGGCTTCCCAGGCTATTTTGGATAAGTTATTTGATTTCCTGGAACTCAACAACAACATTTCTGTTGAGATCAATTCGCACACGGATGCACGTGGAAAAGATGCTTATAACTTAGACCTGTCGCAACGAAGAGCAAAATCATGTGTGGATTACCTGGTCTCCAAAGGAATTGATCCGTCTCGTCTGATTCCGAAAGGATATGGTGAAACCCAACCCAACCAGTTATACGGCCCCGACAAAAAGCCTGTTTTGGATGCTGAGGGAAAACCGGTTATGCTTGTTGAGGCATACATCAATACCTTCAAGGTAAAAGCAGAGCGGGAAGTATTGCACCAAAAGAACAGAAGAACTTCGTTTAGTGTAATCAACCAATAGAAATTCAAAAGAAGTTTTTTGAATTTTGCATTCATAATTTTGAATTACTGATAGTTCACCCACGAAATTCCATTCTTGAACACGGTGGTGTGTTCTTTTTGAGCATTCATGTAAGAAAGCGCATTTTGAGAACGTCCTCCTTTCTCGCAAACGAAAATAACAGTATCGTAGTTTAGTAATGCCTGTTTGTGTTTTTCTAATTCCGGTAAGGGAATATTGATGCCCCGGCCGTGACCTTGTTTCCATTCTCCTTTGCTGCGCACATCCACTACGAGTGTTTTTCCGTTCGTTGGTTTTTCGTTGCAGGCAAATAAGATAGAGGATATAAAAAAGAATGATAGTGTTCTCATTTGAGATAATTGAGTGAAGAATTATCAATTATCAATGAAGTAATTATCAAGAGGATTCTTTTAACTCTCCGAATCCTCTTGATAATTAATAATTAACTCATTGATAATTAAAGGAAATCACATTCCCTGGATCAAAAACTCCGTTCTACGATTTTTTGCTTTGTTTTCAGGAGTATCGTTCGCAACTTTTGGCTGGGCTTCACCGAATCCTTTTGCTTCTAATCGCTCATCTTCGATTCCAAGTGAGATCAGGTAGTTTTTAACTCCTTTTGCACGTCTGTCGGAAAGATCTAAGTTCTTCGCATCATCACCGTCACTGTCCGTATGACCCTGGATCATGATCTTGATCGTTGGATTCGATTTCAAGAAGCGTGCAAATTCACGAAGAATGAAACGCGATTTCGTCGATAGAATGTCTGAATTGTAATCATACAAAATGTCGTTGATTGTATATGCTTCGCCGACTTTCAGTTCTTTCACCTCCAGTTTGTTGTTCACGCGGTTTTCTTTCTTTGTAAGCTCTTCTTTTGTGATCAGTTTGGAATCAAATGCGGCACCGTCTTTTTTCACTGAAACCATGATGTCCTGCGGTTTATCTGTCTTAACAACAACCGCAAACTTTCCGTCGTTTCCGTTTACCCGCACTTGTTCTACTTTCTCAGAGTTTTCGTAAGCAACTTCAATGGTTGCGTTTTCGATTGGTTTTCCCGCAGGATCCTTTAAATCTCCTTTGATGATCGTGACTGCTTTCGGACGTGCTTCTTCATATAGCTCGAAGCCGTAAATATCCCAGTTGTTTTGCTGCTTGGAAGAATAATAGGCCAGTTTACCATCTGTAGAAACGAAAATTCCCAGTTCATCATCTTTGGAATTGATCGGATAGCCGATATTTTTCGGTTTGCTCCATACCCCGTTTTCTTCGCGCATGTAAAAAATATCCAGGCCTCCAACTCCTTTGCGTGTGTCCGAAACGCTTGAAACAAAGTACAAGGTTTCACTATCCTGGTGCAGGAAAGGACTTTTGTCTTTTCCGGCTGTATTGATCTCGTCAAATGGTTTTGGGGCTCCCCAGGTGCCGTCTGCGTTCCGTTTTACGATAAAGACGTCGTTGTCTTTTGTACTGGCTCTGTTTGCTGTGTAAAACAAGGTGTTGCCATCTGCGGACATCGAAGGCTGACCTTCCCATCCGTCTGCGGAATTGATCTTTGGCCCCAGGTTTACTAATTCCGTCCATTGATAATCGGAAGGATTGGGTCCGGTTTTTTGGTAGGTCGTGGAATATAGGTCGCAGTTCATATAAGGTTGTCCGTTTACCTCGGTTTTTTTACAGGCGCAAATGACCATTTCCTTGTTATCGACCGACATAGTTGCAGCTCCATAACTTTGGAAAGTTCCGTTATTGAAAGGTTTTGGAAAAGCTTTCCCGCCGTCAAAAGCCAAACCGTCATCCGTACGGATAGAGTAGGTATAGACCTCCTGGATATTGGACACAATGTCTCCGAGATTTTTCATGTCTTGTTTACGGGTATAAAACATCAACAGGTTATCCGGTGAGATCATCGGGAAATACTCGTCATTTCCGGTACTTACGTTGGGAACTTTTTTCGGGTTGAAAGGAACTTCCTTGCTGAGCATTTCGTTTTCTTCCTTTTGAGAAACCAAAAGCTTTTTCACATCGGCCAATTGCTTGGTATATTCTGCTCCGTAACGGGAATTATCATTGTTCTTAAATAAGACGAATTTTTCGAACCAGCTGGTTGCTACTTCTTTTTCTTCTTGTGTATAATTGATCACTCCCAGGTAATAGTAAAGGTCCGAATGGTAATCCGGGCACAATTCGATGGCTTTTTCAAACAATTCTTCCGCCTTTTTAAAACTTCTGTCTCCTGTTGCAGGATTTGCCACGGTTTCATAGTATTTCATCCCGGCGTTATAGGCATACATTCCGAACTCATAATAAGGTCCCGCATTATCCGGGTCTGCTTCAATTGCTTTGGTGAAATTCTCTGCTGCGGTTTTACCGTCTGGAGCATTTTTCCCGGCGTCGATCAATTTCTGGACTTTCTTTGAAGGTGCCAGACAAGAAGGATCTTCATCCTGCGCGTAAAATGAGTTTATGAAAGCAAGAGAAATTCCTGCAATAAATAAGTAGTTCTTCCACATATGCAATAAATACTGTTTGGACAGGCAATAATTATGCCCAACCCTCTATATCGTATTTTTAACAAAAAGGTTACTGTTTTTCTGAATAAAGTTCAAAAGATTCAATGAAGGTGACTGAGCGTTGAAAACCTTGACCGAAGCGTCAATGGGAGTCGAAGTCACCTTTATCAATGTTTGGCACAATTTTTTCTATGATGAGACCAATATTCGGAATTCGTAATTAGGAATTCGTAATTTTAAGAAAAATGAAACCGATGAGAACTAAATATCTCCTGTATTGCATCTGCTTTTTATGGTTAACTGTATTTATTCCCAACAGGCTGAATGCCCAGGCTGATTGCAGCGAACAAAAAGTGGGAAGAACTTATTTCAGTATTTGTCCCGATAATATTGTAACTGAAAAGAAAAAACTGTTTCTTACAACTAAAGCTCTTCCTAAAAGAATTGATGGAAAAAACACCTTCAAAGTGGTTCACTACTATGTTTCCGATAGAAAAATCACTGAAACGGATGAGATCTTTTTAGAATACAGCAAGTTTTTGAAGAATCTGGAGTCTCATGAATTTTTCCTGAATGGCAAAGAATTTACCGGCGTATTGAAGATAGCTCTTCCTTTTAAAAATGAAGGAATCAGCGTCACTTACAGTGGTTATGACCTCCTGACTTATGAATTCAAAGAAGGAAGATTTGTTTCTAAGAGCAAATTAACAGACGTTGAGCTTGAAAAAGAAAAGGCTGTTATTCGTCCGCAATAAGAAAAAGCAAAGCTTTTGATAAGATTGAGCCATGGCCGGTGAAGAAAAGCAAAATAATTTCAGGTTGCTTAAAACGAAGGAACAGGTGTTAACGCAGTCAAAAAAAGCAATCCGCTACAGCGGATAGATAAATAAGTACAATATCACTACCATTTTATGAAATATCTACTACTAAACTTCTTATTCCTGTTTGCATTTTCAGTATTCGCACAGGATGAAGAAGATGAACCGAAATCAGTTGAAAAAATCCAGCTTGAATCACCTTTGGTAAAAGCGGTACGTGCTAAAAATCTGGCTGAAGTTAAGCGCCTGGTTGAAGCGGGTGGAGATGTCAATGAAGGTGCCAGCCCTTTTGATAATGATCCGGACCTTTTAGCAATAGCCATTTCGATGAATTCCCAGGATATTGCTAAATACCTTTTGGCAAAAGGAGCGTCTTGTCGTGTAGGTTTGTGTGATGCCATCGAAACCGGAGATGTTGCATGGGTGCAAACCCTCATTAATTATGGATTCAAATGCTCCGACGGTGTGTTGAATGCAGTTGAAGCGAATAAACCTGAAATGGTCCGTTGTTTGGTTGAGCAGGGTTTTAGAGTGAACTTTTCTCAAAAACGCAGAACAGGCTTGTTCCGGAAACACTATGTCTCTCCGCTGGGAGCTGCGATCAGTATGAACTCGAATGAAATGGTTTATTCTCTTGTAAAGGGAGGAGCCGATGTAGACGAAGCATTCGCCTATGCGGTAGAAGGAAGCCATATCAAACTGGGCCAGCAACTGATCGATTTGAATTTGAGCAGGGACAAAATGTTCTTTAGCTGTTTTAAGAACAGATCTTTGGTTTTGGCAAAATATTGTATTCAAAAGGGAGTGGATAAGAACATTTTGGACCAGGACGGTTTAAACGCATATCACTATTCGGTGAAGGCAGGTTATAAAGAAGGAATGGATTATTGCATACAGGAATTGAAACTGGATCCGAATCAAAAAACCGGTACGAATGAAACTCCCTTGATGCTTGCCTGCTATTCCGGAAGTTTATTGGTGTTTAATGAAATTTTTGCTGCTCAAAAAGGTACATTGGAAGCTTTGGATGTAGAGGGCGAAACAGCTCTTTTTTATGCTGTGAAATCCGGGAACCTGGCAATCATTGAATACCTGGTAACGGCCGGAGCAAACATCAATCATCAAAATACTTTGGGAAATACGGTCTTTATGCTTTCTGCAAATAAGGATTCCAAAGAGATTTATGATTTACTGAAGCAAGCAAAACCGGATTTGAAGCTCAAAAACAATAAAGGTCAGAATATTATTAGTTACCTGATGAGTTCTTCCTCTTCTTCTTACAACAACAATGCAAAGGAAATACTGGAATTGAACGATTTGGGGGCTTCTCTGGATGTCAAATCACTGGAGGGAGTTACGATGGCTTTTTATGCAATGAATACTTCAAATATGGAATTATTGGTGCGTGTTAAGAATACCGGGGCAAGCATGGATGCTTATGATTCGGGAGGACTGAGACCAAGCACTTCCAATGCGGAGATTATCAAATTCGCGGTGGCAAACGGATGTAACCCGAATCGGGGAGATACCTGGGGAGATTCTTATCTCACGAAAGCAATAGATGATAATCAGACTGATTTAGCCTTGTTCTTAATTCGGAACGGAGCAGACGTGAACTGGAAGAAAAGAGGAGAAGAACCATTGGTGTTTGAGACCGTAAAGGATAAAAATCTCACCGGACTTCAGCTTTTAATTGACAATGGAGCGAAGGTAAATACGACCGATCGCAGGGGACAAAGTTTATTGGATATCGCAATAGAAGGGGGTGATGCCGGTATTGTGAGTTATTTAAAGGGGAAAGGGGCTAAAACAAAGGCGGAACTGGCAGAATTGGAAGTGATCCGATCGAAGGAGATCATGAAACTGGATCAGTTAATTACGGATAAGAATATGCCGGAAGTATTGGCACTTTTAAATAAGTATCCGGATATCATGCTGTCGAAATCACAAGTAAGTAACCTGGCTATCCTGAGTGTTGAGAAGATCAATTTGCCTTTGCTGCAGCGACTGATCGAAAAGGAGGGAATGAACATCAATCAATCTCTGAACTTCCAGGAGCAGAACCTCTTGCATATCGCTGCGGGAACAGGAAACCTGGATCTGGTGAAGCTATTGATCAATAAAGGAGCTGACTCTAAGAAAAAAGATGCATACGATAAATTACCTGTCGACTACGCCAAATCAAAAGAAGTGAAGAAGTATTTAAAGGGACTTTAAATACTTAAATGATCAATCATAAATGGAATTAATTATCAAGGGGATTTTCCGCCTTGATAATTAATAATTAGATCATTGATAATTAGAGAAAAAAAATATTATTTTTTTCTCGCAATCATAACCCCGTCACGGATTGGAAGCAGGATGTTTTCTACACGAGGATCATTTTGAATGAGCTCATTGAATTCTTTCAGTAATTGGGTGTCTTTGTCAATTTTCCCTTCGCTTTGAATAACTTTTCCGGACCACAGTACATTATCCGAGAAAATATATCCGCCTGGTTTTACTTTGTCAAAAACCAAATGGTAGTAATTGATGTAATTCATTTTGTCTGCGTCGATAAAGACCAGGTCAAACTGCTCATCCATTTTCGGGATTTCTTCCATGGCATTGCAGATTCGATAGTCTATCTTGGAAGCGTATTCACTTTCGGAAATATAAGAACGAACGAAGTCTTCCAGTTGTGCATTGATATCCAATGTGATGATTTTTCCCTTTTCAATCAATCCTTCAGCCATACAAAGTGCCGAATAACCGGTATAGGTTCCGATCTCGAGAATGCGTTCCGGGCGGATCATTTTGGAAAGCATGCTCAGCAAACGTCCCTGGAAATGACCACTTAGCATCCGCGGCTGTAAAATATTCACATGCGTATCGCGGTTTAATTTCGCCAATAATGCAGATTCTGCTGTAGTATGAGCACAACAGTAATCATCCAAAGCCTGGTCAATAAATTCCATGATTATACTCCGAATTGCTTTAAATGATGATCCAAATGTTTATACATTCCCAATCCCCATTGTTCTTTGGTAATATTTCCGAAGAAAGAATGGGGTAACGAGGTACATTGATCCATTCCGCCTTCCTGGAAAGCAATTAAATGGTCGATTAGTTCCTGTTTCGCTTTTTCAAAGTCCGAAGTACTTGTTATGATAAAGTCTTTGTGTGTCGGGCTGTTTTTCGGAACGGGTTTTTCATTATAGAATGATGACTTCATCATGCTCCCGAGTATGTAACTGATAAACATGCGTTTCAGCTCCTTTTGCCCGCGGGCCACTTTCATGGTCTCACTGCAATGATCCAGCATTTGAGCGGCATTCATTTTCCCCCAAAGTGGTGGAGTATCAGCCTGTAATTGATTGATTCGCTCAATGCTTTTGTCAACAGCCTGTTTCGAAAAAAGTGTTTTCATTATCATAATCTTACCCTTTAATGTATTCCCAGTCTTTAATTTCGTTAAACTTCAGGTAATCCGCTTTCGCTTTCGGATGCCACAAAGTTGATTCAGGGGAAACGCTTGGAACTTCTTCTAAAAGTAAGTTTTTTCTGATATAAATCTGATTCATTCCCAAATCATTTGCACCAACAAGGCGATAACCTTTCTTTTCTGCCAGCTGATTCATAGCAATAACGCTCGCTCCATGGTAGATCGGGTGTTTTCCCGGATACATGTAATTTGGGTCGTAAGGAACTACGATGTTCTCCAAACCGAATTCCGTATGTGTTTCAATCACAACTACTTTTGGCTGAACCACTGTTAAAGCATCCCAAACCCAGTAATCGTTTCCGTCAATATCAATGGAAAGCAATTCGATCTCTCCGCTCAGTCCTGCTTGTTCAATCAGCTGATTGATATTTTCGCGCTGAATGATCGCCTGGATATATTTTGGTTTCGCATGATAAGGTGTTGGGATCTTTGAGTAGAATTTTTCTCCCCGGCGGATCAGTTTCGCATCACCTTCAAAGAACAGACCCGACCAGCCGAAATGAATCGCCAGGTTACTGCAGTTACTGTTAATTCCGTCGTTGGAACCGATTTCAATAAAGGTTTTACTTCCTTCACCCATTAAGGAGAACAGGAAAAGCAACAGGCCGTCCTCCTCGAATTGAGAGAAAACCTTAAATCCCGTTGTGTTGAACGCAGGAACTTGTTTGTTTACCTGGGCCAGTTGGTAGTGCTGCATCAAAGCCCGTTGCTGAATTCCTACGGAAGGGTGCAGTTTATCGCGGTGAATGCGTTTGCTGAAATAATATTTGATCAAATTCTTTAGCCAGGACATTCCGCGAATTTAGAGGATTTTTTAGACTATAGACTAAAGACAGGAGACCAAAGACCAGATTTTGTTCTTTGGCCCTGGATATAAAGTCTTTAGCCTTAAGTCTATCAGTCTTTAATACATCAACTGCTTCTTGCTGCTGTTTTTCCAGCCAGCCTGACTTTCATAGTCCACAAAATAGATCTTCAAATCTGCCTGGCTTTCATATTTCACAAAATAAACCGACTTTTTCGCCTGACTTTCGTAATCGACAAAAAACCATTTTCCGTCGTTATCTCCTGCCTGAGAAGAGTATTTCACTTTATAAACCAAGAGGTCAGCCTGTGATTCATAATCCACAACAAAGACTTTCACATCTGCCTGTGATTCATAATCTACAGAGTAAACTTGTTGTGAAAATGCCTGGCTCGCGCCTAGGAATAAAATACCAAATGCTAGTAGTGCTTTCATAAAAGGTTGTTTTAACAAATATAATTTAAATGTTCAATGGTTCAAAAGTTCAAATTAAACGATTTCTGTTTCTGAACTCTTTGACCTACAAATTGATTGCCCGATCAATTTGTATTTGATCCAGGAAAATTTCATCGTGCGAAACTACAAGGATTGTGCCATGATATTGATTAATAGCGGCTGTTAGTATTTCAATATTTTGAATGTCCAGGTTATTCGTTGGTTCATCCAGGATCAGCATATCGGGAGATTTACTGGAAATGGTAAGACAGCAGAGAAGCAAGCGCATCCGCTCGCCGCCACTCAGATTGCGACAGGATTTATCCCAGGTCTCCTTGTGAAAAAGAAAACGATTCAGCCTGATCTTTATTTCGTGTTCCAGTAAAGCGGTGTTATTAAACGCCTGCGCTTGTTCATAAACGGTTTTGGAGTTGTCGATCAATGAATAATCCTGGTCAATATAAACTGCAGAAGCGTCTATCCGCTGAATTTGTGCGTTTTCCACGTGAAATTTTCCCAGGATTAATTTAAGCAGACTTGTTTTTCCGGATCCGTTCGGACCCTGAATTGAAATCCGTTCTCCGCTGTTTATTTGAATGTTTAGGGAACGTTTCCATAAAGTCGAATTTCCATAATTCAGATTCAGGTCTTTTGCTTTAAAAAGGATTTTACCCTTATGCAAAGACGCATTAGCAAACCCGAATTGAATTTGATCAAACTCGGGCAATTTGGACCGGACCTGCTGCAAATCCCCGGAGATGCCTTCAATTTTATCCGAATGCATGTTCTTCACTTTTGCCGTGCTCTTCTCCGCATTGTTCTTCAGAGTATTCATCATGATGCGCGCAACTCCGGCCTTGTCCTGTTTCTGCTTTCCGCGGGAATCCAGTTTGTTTTGTCTTTCTAAAGTTTCGCGTTCTTTTTCCTTTGCTTTTTTGAGACTTTTTTCGGTATTCCGCAGTTCATTTAGTAAAGCCTGTTGTTCGATTTCTTTTTGTTCGGTATAAAAATCATAGGTTCCGCCATAGACTCGAATTCCGGTCTTACTCAATTCGCAGATCGTATCCGTTAAATTGAGCAGTTTTCGGTCGTGACTTACGATAAGCAGGGTAGATGTGCTGTTTTGAACGAAATCATACAGTAGCTTGCGGCCTTCGGTATCCAAATGATTCGTTGGTTCATCCATTAAAATCAGTTCCGGCTGATGTATGGAAATTCCGGCGAGAAACACTTTTGTTTTTTGTCCGCCGCTTAGGGAATCAAGTTTTTGATCGGGATCCAAACCATTTAACTGCCAAAGATTGAGTGCCGTCTCACAGCGCTCTTCAATGGTCCAGTCGTCGTTTAGCGTATTTAAATGTTCTTCCGTAACATTTCCTGCAAGAATTTCTTTGAATGCAAGCAGTTTATCTTCGATCCGTAATGCTTGTGCAATGGAAAGCTGATCAAACTGGCCGAAGTGCTGTGGAATGAAATAGGGAACCGCCTGGATTGTTAATTGTCCGCTTGTCTGATGCAATTGTCCGGCAATGATTTTCAACAGCGTGGATTTACCCACACCGTTATTTCCAATGATGGCTGCTTTATTCTGATTTTGAATGCTTAGATTGAGATTCTCAAACAAGCGATCCTTATTGGGATGTTGATATGAAATGTTTTGAAGAATAATCATGATTTCTTTCTTGAGAGTGACGAATTACGGCAAACAACTCAGCGGTTTTGCCGCCTGTATTTATAGAAAGAAATTTGATTTTACATGACTGTGTTTATTCTGATTGCAAAGATAATGATTATTCCTAATTCGTAATTAAAACATTACTCCCTTCGTTTCTTCTTCTTCAAATCATAAATATCGGTTCTGCGGTCTTTCAGGTTTCTCACGGACCCGAACTGGTTCAGCTCGCGCAATAAGGTAATATCCACATCTGCGATCAGGATCATCTCCGTGTTTGGAGTGGCTTCCGCCTTTATTCCGTTTGAAGGGAAAGCAAAATCACAAGGTGTGAATACCATGGATTGCGAATATTGAATATCCATGTTGTGTACGTTCGGAAGGTTTCCTACACTTCCGGCAATTGCCACATAACATTCGTTTTCGATTGCTCTTGCCTGGGCACAATGACGCACGCGCGAATACCCGTTTTGTGTATCTGTCAGGAAAGGAACAAAGAGAATGTCCATCCCCTCATTTGCCAGTAAGCGGCTGAGTTCCGGGAATTCTACATCGTAGCAGATCAGGATCCCGATCTTCCCGCAATCCGTATCAAATACCTGCAGGTGATTTCCGCCTTCCATTCCCCAGATTTTTGCTTCGTCAGGGGTTACGTGGATCTTCTCAAAGCTTTCAATTCTGCCGTCACGGTGACACAAATAGCCCACATTGTAAAGTCGGTCATTTTGTATTTCGGGCATACTCCCTGTAATAATATTGATGTTGTAGCTGATTGCCAGTTTCGAGAATTGCTGCACCACCTCATGAGTATATTTTGCCAATTCACGAATTGCCTGCGGTTCCGATAAATGGTTGTCTTCAGCCATCAAAGGAGCATTAAAGAACTCCGGGAACAAGGCAAAATCCGATCGATAACCAGAAACGGCATCAATAAAGTATTCGGCTTGCTGCATCAGGTCGTCCAGGTTGGAGTAGGGCCGCATTTGCCATTGGATAAGCCCCAAACGAACAACGGTTTTTATCGCACTGGGAGCTTCATTTTTTACTTCATAGTATAAATTATCCCATTCCAGCAGGACCGCATAATCTTTGGAATGTGCATCGCCTTCCAGGTAATTCTTCAGGATCTTTGAAGGGTGAAAATCATTCGACATCTGGAAATCAAGTACCGGATCATGGATCTCTTTCCGTTTTACCTTTTCGATATATTCTTTCGGCGACATCTGCTTCGCGTACTTATGAAAATTCGGAATGCGTCCGCCGAATGCAATCCCTTTGAGATTCAGTTTCTCGCACAATTCTTTGCGGTAATCGTATAAACGTCGGCCGAGGCGCAAACCGCGGAATTCTTTTTTGATAAACACATCGATACCGTACAGGATATTCCCGGTAGGACGGTGTGTCTTGAAAGTATAATTTCCCGTGATCTGTTTGTAGGTGTGCAAATGCTCGTATTTCGAAGAGTCAACAATAATAGAAAGTGCCACGCCTGCTATTTGTCCGTTGACTTTAATAGCAACCTGCCCGTCGGGAAACTGGTTAATGAGCGTCTCTATCTGCTTTCTGTTCCAGTATGGATTTGCCAAACCCGCGTAGGATTCAACCATCGCTTCTTTCAATGCTTCGTAGTCGGAAATACTTAAATAGGTGAGTTCAATATTGTCAACAATGTCCATTAATCTGTGTTTTTTTTGAAATTACTCAAAAATCAAAGAACCAGGAAAGATGTTCGTGAGAATTAGTGATTTTTTAAAGTATTGAAGCATCTCCGAAGCCAAATTCAAAATTGGCCCTTGATTGGATTTTTAAAAACCAACATAAAATGGTCAAACTTCTGCGCCTTTTGCATCCTGCGGGAACAATAAATCCTGTTTTTTCTAAAAAAAAAGTAAAATAGTTCTACGAGTTAATTTTTACCTAGCCAGAACAACAGGAACAAACTTACCGGAAAAATCAGAAAATAATACAAAGCAGCTTTTTGAAGAGCAAGGTGATAATTTGTGGAAGATTTGTTCATCTGTAAACGGACAGAGATAAAAGCCATTAAAATTGGTGCAACGAAAACGATGAAAATGACTCCAAGTGAAGCGAATGCGGACCATTCCCAAAAAAGAGTTGTGAGTATAAGTATCAAAAGAACACCGTAAATAGCGAAAACCAATAATAACTCGATGACCGGTGGATTTTTAACCTGAGCTTTAATCATTTTATCCCTCAGATGCACGAAATAAAGCATACCTATGATTGGAGTCACAAAATAAATAAGGGTGGCTATAATAATTTCGTAAGTTGTCATTTATCCTTTTTAACTGAATTCAGGCAGGTCAATAAATCTGATTATTTTAACAATGAAAATAGATAGTTATACTAAACTAGTGTTTTTCTGAAAACTTTTGCGCCTTTTGTATCCTGCGGGAACTACAAACCCTATTTTATATTTATACATAAGTCGTTTGCCGAATACTGATTCGTTCCTCCGAAGCCAGATTCAAAATTGGCCCTTATGCTGGAAATCGTTGAAAAGGAATAAATGGAGCGAAAAAAAGCATTTCTTGTTTGAGCCGTCAGTATGACGGTGAGTTTTAAATGCTTTCGCGCAATGCCATGTACTTTTCAGATTTCCGAATACAGGCCTAGCCCTTTGGTTCTTTGCGGCAATGGCAAAGAACATAAAAATTAAAAAATAGTATTCTGAATACCTCTGCGCCTTCTTGCGTAATCTGCGGACTAAGAACCCTATTTCGTCCTTAAGTCGTTTGCCGATACTTCAACACCATCCAAACAACCATAAAAACAAACGAATCTTTAATCCCGCCTAAGAAAATACCCAAACTTGTTTTGTTAAATGTTAAATGACTGCCGCTTATCGTAAGATAAAGCGCAAAAGAAAGAAGTAAAAATCCAACGATATAGAATGAGCAATAGGTGAATACTCTGATAATAACTGTTCCAAAAGTAAAATCAGGAAGTTTGGGAGTCACAAACGCGGTTCCGGCAGAAGCAAGGAAGGCGATCAAGGCTTCCAATCCTATCTTATAGAATAAATAATCTAATTGCAATAAATGATGAAACGTAAAGGACGATGCTACCAAATCAAATAAAATACTTATTACCGAAAGAAAACCCGCGGAAATAAGCGCAGTCTTAAGAATTGAGGGGTTTTTAGATGGAGAATTCATGATTTCTTCAAAAGTTAGTTAACTGCTAAACTACTATTTTTTTTAAAAATCCGTGTTCCTCCGTGCTCCTCCGTGGGAGAAACTCATTATCCAAAACTTCTGCGTAACCTCATATCACTTCTCACTAGTGTAAACTATTTTCCTTACTTCAAACCCCAAAGCATCTCCATTTTTTCCCTCTCTCGACCCTTAAGCGAAGATCAAGCGACTATAGAGTGACAGTAGAGCGACTATAGAGCGAGTATAAAGCGACTTTTGTTCAGGATTTAACAAACGAGTTTATTGGGGATTGGAACTTTTATTTAACCCAAATATGAAAAAATAATCTCCTACAGGTCTTGACATCCTAAAACCATCATGTCAAAAAGAAAATGCTCAAATCTGTAAATTCGTTTCATCACAGCAGATTCCCCATTCAATTATCTCCTTTTGAATTTTGTTCCCGGTTTCTATGAGACTATCGTAGTCCCATATATAAAACCATCACCAAAGGAAAAAGTACCAAAGCAGTGGCTTTCTTCCAAACTTTGTCATTACTGCTGAAAGTTCCCAGGATTAAAACAAGGTAACTCACAATAGATCCGTAAAACAGGTATAAAGTGATTAAGCCAGCACTTTCATTATCATGAATTCCGCCCGAATAACGCCGGATCAGGAAATCATTGAACAGTGCGAAAACGATCAAAAAGATACTTTTCAGGATGCTTCGGGATTTCTTTCCCATTCCCATAACGATGATAACTGAAGTAATTCCCAAAATAATGGGTGTTCCTAAAATTCCACTCAGCGGATAGTAATGCCCGATGATCCCATTTATAATAATGATCAATCCGGCAGATACCGCAACAACTACTTCTTTCATACTCAACGGGATCTATTAGTTTATCATCTAAATTAGTGATCCCGTGGCGGTATTGCGGGCTTTTAGTATTTATTGGCAGAATTTCATTTAATGTCATGTTCGTCAGTCAAATGGAGATCGAGTTTTTGCACAAGGATTTTGTTCTAAAAGAGATGGCTAATGGATACAATTTAGACCGGAGCATTGGAAATGTTTTTTTTGACTTTCGTCACTTTATATGTAAATTACGGTTTTATACTACGAAGTAATTATTTAAACTCACATCAACATTTTAAGTAAATTAATATGAAGACACTATTCAACACATTACTACTAATCCTAATTGGTGGAACGACATTTTCACAAACAACAGTAAATTTTAGCAATAGTTCAACATTTAATGTTCCCGCAGGAGTTACCTCCTTAGACATTGAAGTCATTGGAGCAGGAGGCGCCGGTGGCGGAAATGGAGGTGGCGGTGGAGGTGGCGGCGGTTATGCGAAAGGAACATATGCAGTAACCCCCGGTCAGATTTTAACAGTAACTGTTGGAGTGGCGGGAGGCGGACCTGCCGGAGGAACCTCGGCTGTAGACATGATGATTAGTGCTACTGGTGGAGCCAATGGAACCAGTGTAAGTAACCCTACTATTGGCGGTGGCGGTAGTGGTGGCAGTGGTTCAGGTGGTACTATTAATCGTACCGGAGGTAACGGCGGCGGCTATTGGACCTATTTCGGCGGTGGCGGTGGCGGTGGTGCCGGTTTGGTTAGTAATGGAGGTAATGGAGGTAATACAATTGCATGGACCGGACAATGCCAAACACCCGGAGGAGCTGCTGGTACAGGCGGAGGAGCACCAGGTGGTGATGGAGGTAAAGGTGCAGGTTTTACCGATCCTTCATGTAATGTTAGCAATCCATCTGGTAATGGTTTAAACTACGGCGGTGGCGGTGGTGGTGGTAATGGTAATGGTGGTGGCCCGGGAACCGGAACAGGCGGTTATGTTACTATTACTTATGTCGCTTGCACAGTTGATAATTCAACTACCTTAAACGGGATTACCATATCAGCTAATGAAGCAGGATCTACATACCAGTGGATAAACTGCTCAGGTAATACCCCGATTGCAGGAGCTACCAGCCAGAGCTTTACTCCAACACAAACCGGTAATTATGCAGTTATCGTTAATAACGGAAGCTGCTCTGATACTTCTAATTGTGTAAATGTGGTAGTATGTAACTTAACGGCAACTACAACTATTAATGGATCTACTGTTACTGCAGTTCAATCCGGAACTTATCAGTGGATAAACTGCTCAGGTAATACCCCGATTGCAGGAGCTACCAGTCAGAGTTTTACTCCGGACCAAACGGGTAATTATGCGGTAATTATTAACGAGAATGGTTGTATGGATACATCCAATTGTGTGAATGTGGTTGTTTGTACGTTTACAGCTACAACAACAGTTCAGGGCTTTGTTATTCATGCTGTTGAAACTGGTACATATCAATGGATTGATTGTACTACTTCCGCTTTAATTGTCAATGAAACAGGACAAAATTATTCACCTGCAACGAATGGAACTTACGCAGTTATCATTACTTCCAATGGATGTACTGATACTTCTGCATGTGTAGTAATCACATCATTGGGAATTGATGATAACGAACTATCAGGTGTAAACGCGTATCCAAATCCGTTTAAATCAACTATCCAGGTGTCAAATATTCCAGGAAATGAAACCTTTGAACTGATAAACACAGTCGGTCAGGTTATCTGGTCGGGTATGGAAATTAATACCAAAGATTTTTCTTCATTGCTAAAAGGAGTCTATATCCTTCAAATTATGCAAGGATTAAATGTAAGACAGTTAAGGCTTGTAAAGGAATAATTGCTTTTTAATAATGGGAAGGCGGTCAACATGACCGCCTTTTTTGTTTCCGTGGTTTTGATATTCCCTATTCAGTATTCGTAATTAATTATTGAATTAATGTTTACCTTTTCACTTTCCCAACATTAGAATGAAAACACCTTCGTAATTGGACCAAATGAATATCCAGCAAGAATTAAAACAGCTCTACCGGAAATGGCCGGATATCCGCCGCTACCTGAAGACTTTGGGCTGCGATTCGGTGAGTGGGGAAGATATTTTCCAGGAAGCGCTGCTCATTTACGTACGTAAACGCGAATCATCAGATTTTGAACTGACCGTTGAACCTTTTTTCTATGTCCGGAATACCTGCAAACTATTGTGGTATAACCAGGCACGGAAGGAACAGAAACAGCTTTCAACAGAGTTGCATGAGAATATGGAGGCAACGGAGGATGCCTGGTTCGAGAAAGAATTAAAAATTCGGGAAGTGGAATCGACATTGGAAAAATTGGGAGCTCAGTGCCAGGAACTGTTGCAGCTGTTTTATGGACTTGGTTGGAACATGGTGGATATTGCCAAAAAGATCGGACTTCGGAACGATAAAGTTGCAAAAGCACAGAAATACCGATGCCTGCAGAAAGCAAAGGAAATGATCGGAGAAAAAGAATTACAGGTTGAACCAATGAAAGCATAAGACATGGAAACAAATTGGAATCAACTAATAGAACGTTATTTGCAGAACGAACTTTCAGATGAAGGAAAAATGGCGTTTGAACAGGAATTACAGGTCAACCCGGAGTTGCGGGAAGAACTGGAACTGCATCAGCTTATTCAGTCGGCGGCAAAACGCGCTTCCCAGCGAACAATTATACAGCAGACTGGAAAATCATACCTGCGCAACTTGCGGATTAAACAGTTTATGATCACTGTATTTGTTGCAGCTGCAGCAACTGTTGGGCTTGTTTATTTGGTTCAAAACAAAAAGGACGCAGGAGTAGCTGAATCGAAATCACCGGCTGTTGCGGTAAATTCAGAAGAAGTTCGGAAAGAAACAGATATCCGCGACACGATCATCAATCAACCGGCCCCAACAGGAGACAAAAGTTCTCTTATTCAATCTTCTGATTGGAATACGGTAGAAGATCAGGCCCGGAATACAACTTCTTTCAAATCAAATATACATAAGAATGAAGCTGTAAATCCGCTGAAAAGAGTAGGAATTGCCAATTCCGGTCAGGCAGCCAAACACTTATTATCCTTAGCTGTCGATTCGCTTGTTCCTCCGGGAAAACCAACGGAAGTGGTACTGGGATATACTGATAAGAAACCGGATGAGGAAGCAGTGACACAATATGAAGATCTCAAATTGTCAAAACAATACGACAGTATCGGGAAATTCAATGATCTGTATTGCGGTTATGCATTGGTGATGGACCAGCAGAAGTTTGGGTTCATTGATTACAGGGGAAATGAGTTTATTCCCTTAATGTATGATGAGATCGTGGTTACTTCCAACATTAAATCGTCCAAAAACAAGCGGAAAGGACATTTTGGCAAGAAGCAAAAAAGAAAGGTGCTCTATATTCCGAAGCGATCCGGGAAGGATGTACGCGATTGTGAAGAAGAATATATTCGTTTGGAAAGAAACAGCGATTCCTTGAAATAAGTTGATGAGAATACTAATTTTACATAACTTAAATAACGTGTTGCCTTGAAGAAATACCATCTGATCTTATTGCTGCTTTTTTGCGGAATTCATGTGTTTGGACAAAAACGGACTGGTATTTTCCTGGGGCAGGAATTGGATACGGTGCGTTTGAATAAAATTGCAAACCTGGCCTCCAGGGAGGAAAAATCCTGGAATAAGGTCGCACATCTGATCGGTGATTCCTGTAAAACGGAATTGGAAAAAGTCTATACGATTTACACTTACATTGCAGGATCTTACAAGTACGATCTGAATCGGCTGAAACTCATTTACAAGCGCGAGATCAAGCGGGAGTTGTATTTATCCGAGGTGATCAAAAAGAAAAGGGGAGTTTGCGGCGATTTCTCAAACTTATTCGCAACATTGTGTGACAGCCTGGATATCGGATGCTTTCGTGTTTCCGGCTATTCCAGAACATTCAGCATTTTTCACCCGGTGAAGAAAAGCTATTACAATCATGCATGGAACGTTGTCCGGGTAAACGGGAAATGGTATGTCCTGGATGTGACTTTCGGGATGCAACACTTTACCAATAAAAGATTAGATCAGGAGCGGATCAATTACGACTTTTTATTTACGGATCCGGTAAAATTCGGAACAGTTCATTTGCCTGCAGACCCGGTTTTTCAATTATTGAATCAGCAGCGATCTTATAAAGACTTCCGTTACCGCCGCTTTTTATGGAAAACACCCGATCTTGCTCAAACACCTCCAAGTGATTCTATTCTGAATCTCCGCATGACGAAAGACTGGAAAGATCAGCTGCTGGATGAAGCTATTGCGGCGCAGCAATTCAATCCGAAAGTGAAGGGAGCAGGGTTGAAATTGCTTGAAATACGCATTCGCAAAGTCCTGGATAAGAAAACGAAACGCAAGCAACTGCTGTTGAAAGCGGATTATAACGATGCGATTTACCTGTATGAAGGAATCCGGAAAAACCTGTCGGAGAACCGTACCAAAAGAAAATACATCAAATACACGAACTACCGCATTTTGAAATTAGGAGAAGAGCGGGATAAATTAAAGAAATAAGCAAATAATTATCCCTTGCCCAAAGTCAGTTCCGGGGCTTGTGACACTCGATGACAACTGTTTTTTGATTTCCGCTCTGCACTTGCTGTTCAATTTTCGGACTTAGTACCGGAATTCCCAGATTAGCTCCCCTGAGAATCACCAGGATCCCGATAATGGATAACAAATAGGGGAAAGCAGCACTTATTTTACTGCGAAAGTTGGTATTGATCCGTTGAGCAAAAAATCCCGCACCGATTAAACCGGGAAGTGTTCCGAATCCGAAAGCTGCCATGGCTGCTGCACTCCCAAAGGAATTTTCGGCCAATAAAGCATTTGCAAGCGCCAGGAAGATCATCCCACAGGGAAGTAAGCCGTTTAGTAAGCCGATACCGAACAGCCTGAAAGTTCCCTGTGTTTTTAAGAGTTTGCCCATTTTTCCCGAAACCCACTGTGAAAATCCCGGCATTCTGAATTCAAAGCGTTTGATCCAGGTCTTCCGCCAGGCAATCACAATCAACAAGATCCCGAAAACGATGCTCAATACTTGAAATAAGCGGAACAGCTGAAGCGAAAAACCCAGGCTCCCGATAATCAGCCCCAGTAAGGTATAGCTAACAATCCGTCCCAGGTTTGCCTCCAGGATTCCAAGAAGAGTCTGAAGAGGTGAATTCCTGTTTAACGGAAGTGCTAATGCAATGGGGCCGCACATAGCAATACAGTGAAACGAACTTGCCAGTCCGAGCATAAAAGAGCTCAGCAGGTAGATCATTTGACAATCAGAATTTGATTCATTTCATATGGTTTCCCATTATGGAATCCCGATACAGTGCAATTGAACCGTCCTTTCGCAAGCTGTTTCACCGGAATCCGCACATTTTCCTTTGCTTCCAGGGACAGGATCAGATCCATTTTTTTGTCGTTCGGACGGATCAGCTGAACGGATGCCTTTCCGGTTTGGAATTCTTCCGGGAAGTAAAGCGAAAGTTCTTCTGAACTCAATGCTACCCGGATCGAATCCTTTGCACTTAGGTAGTTTGTTTCAGCATTGTACTGCTTGTCGTAATCCAGTTCTTTCTGGTAATAATCCTCCTGCACCAGGTCAATATTCTGGCGCATCATGATCACAACCAGCGTAATAATGAAGCCCATGAACAGGCCCATTCCGATAATAATTCCTTTTCCCCAACTCATCTGTTTAATTATTAATTCAAAATGCAAAATTCAAAACTCTTGCATTTTACATTTTTACTTTTGAATTCTTTAAAAGCTCGGTCCGATCAATTTAATGGAAACCCGGTCTATTTCTTCCCCGTTCCCTAATATGATCACATCGATTTTATGTGTTCCTTTTTCAATTACTTTATATGGAAAACGCGCTATGAAACGTTCCCTGACATGTTTTTCTCCGGGTAGACGGATCCTTTCATTCGCAATCTGAAGCTTCACTTCACCTTCGGAAGAACGCAGTCTGACATCGAAGGTTTCTTTCGTCTTATTAGTCAGATCGATCTCGAATATATTGGTAATCTGATTATCCTCATCAATTTGAAAGGTTGAACCGCGCTGTCTCAGGATCGTTGTGGAAAAATCTTCGCGCATTGCCAGCATCGTAATCCAAACTCCGATGAGGATTACCAGCAGCACGGTGTAGGAGATCACTCTTGTGGTCCATTGGAATCGCGACCGGTTTTTAATCCCGTTTTCGGAAACGAAGCGGATCAGGCCTTTCTCCAATCCCACACCATCCATCATCGTATCGCAGGCATCGATACAGGCCGTACAGTTCACACATTCCAGCTGCGTTCCGTTGCGGATATCAATTCCGGTAGGACAGACGTGGACACATTGAGCGCAATCAATACAATCTCCTTTTTTGGCTGCAGGGCGATCTTCTCCTTTTCTGAATTTGCTTCGCTGTTCTCCGCGCACATAATCATAAGCAACTACCATGGAGTTCTGGTCAAGTAAAACGCCTTGTAATCGTCCGTAGGGACAAATGGTTGTACAGACTTGTTCGCGTAAACGGGAAAACACGAAGTAGAACAAAGTAGTGAAGATTCCCATGGAAATCAAACCCCCTGTATGCAAGTGAACCGGCTCCAGGATGATTTTTAGTAAGGCATCACTCCCGATAATATAAGCGAGGAAAATATTGGCGATAACGAAAGAAATGAGCCAGAAAATGGTATGTTTCAATATTCGCTTTCCCCATTTTTTGGCATTCCAGGCTTGTTTGTCCAGGGCTTTTTGTTGGGTCCAGTCTCCATCGATCCAATATTCGATCCTGCGGAAGACAAACTCCATGAAAATAGTTTGGGGACAGAACCAGCCGCAAAATAATCTTCCGTAGATAATCGTGAAGAGAATCACGAAAACAATGAAGATGATCAATATTACGGCGAATAAATAGAGATCTTGCGGCCAGAACGTCGCCCCGAATATGGAAAATTTTCGCTCCAGGATGTTTAATTCAATAAGCTGATCTCCCTTGATTTTTATGAACGGAGCAGTCAATAAGAAGATCAATAGGGAATAACTGACCCATTTCCGACGATTCGTGAATTTCCCTTTAGGTTTCTTAGGATAAACCCAAATACGCTTTCCATCTTCGTTGACAGTTGAAATATGATCTCTGAATTCTTCTTCCATGACTCGTGTTATGTAGAAAATGCCCGCTCGTGAGAGCAGACATTTCCAGTGTTATTTTGCAGGGAACTCTTTCCCCTGAGGTTCTTTTCCGGGTTTGTATTTCAGACTTAATACATAAGAAGATACCTGCTGAAGCTGGATCGGATTGAGTTTGGAAGCATGCTCGGGCATTCCGTTCGTTGTCCCGGTTTTCACCGTTCCGAAGACCGTTTTGATATCGTTTCCATAGATCCAGAATTTATCTGTCAGATTCGGTCCGATATCTCCGCTTCCGTCTTTGTGGCAAACAGTACAATTGGCTTCAAAAAGTGATTTCCCTGTTCCTAAGGCTTCCTGGTCAGTAAGAAGGCTTACATTGCTTTCGTCCACATTCATGGCGGCTTCTTTCAAATAGGCATCAATTTCTTTCTGCGCTGCAACCATTGAATGTTTGTATTCCATTTCCTGAGAATCGCCATTGAAAACATGGTAGTATAGAATATAACAGAAAGCAAAAACGATCGTCATATAGAAACCCCACAACCACCAAGGTGGAAGGTTATTGTCTAATTCCCGGATTCCATCGTATTCATGGTCCATTAAAATACTTGATTCTTCTTCGATCGGAACAGCGTCTACCAATACTTTGGCTACTTTACTCCGTTTTGGTTTAACAGCCTTTTCTTTGCGCTTGTAAACCATGTAGTAGAAATTATTGAAAAGACTGCGTAAATAGACAACTATCAATAACAGAACGATGTTTATCCCGATTAAAACATAGACATCGGAGTTCTCTACTTTCAGCCAAGGCATTTCGGCTTGAGTAGCGTCTGTCGGATCAAAAGAGAGTGCGTAAGATTTACCGGGAATGAAAATGGTTCCTATTGAAATCAGGATTAAAACCAGTTTTGTCAATCCACCTTTGTCTTTATCTTGTTCCTGGTTTTTTAATTTGTCTTTGAAAACATCGGATTTCACAAAGCTTAGGATCGAATTGCTCATCAGGATAATGGCCAAAAGCAAGACAATGATTAGTGTTGTTAAGGCATAGAACAAATTCAGGTTCTGCCCGTAATCCGGTAAAAGTTCCGCTTCCGGGTTTGTTTTCGGATCAATTCCAATTTTCGGATCTTTCACAACCGGAACATACGTGTCCACAAAGTCCAGAATCTGGTCTATTTGTTCGGGAGTTACCTGCTGAGCCGGCATATCTGACCCGGAGAAGTCCTTGATTGCTGTCGCCATTTTACTTTTTCCGGAAGTGATCAGGCCTTTGGAATTTTTCACCCAATCGTAAAGCATCTGACCTTCACCTGCATCCGTCCATTTCGCCTTTACTCCTTTGAGCATCGGACCCGTCGAGTTTTTTTCCAGCGCATGACAGGTATTGCAATTGGCTTTGAATAAATTTTCACCCTGGGAAAACGCCTGGTTTCCGCAGATTAACGCTAATAGTATTAATAAGTAAGCTTTCATTGTTGATCGTTTAAAGATGGAACCTGATCCTTTTCTAAAGGAATATTGCTCAACTCATCGACGGTTGATTTTCTCATTCGCCAAACGCGGATAATTACGATCAGGAAAAAGGTCACGAATATTAACAGTGAAAGCATCCCGTAAAAATCCACACCCTGTTCGGTGGATAAATGATGTTTTATAAATCTTAACATGTCAGTTTACTTTTGAGGGTTTTACTTTGATATCTGTTCCGATTCGCTGCAGATAGGCAATGAGAGCAACAATTTCCTTTTGTTTCAATTCTGCTACTTTGTCCGACTCTTTCATACCGTTCAATGCTACTTTCGGCATGCTTTTTACGATGTCTGTGGCAATGACTTCTGCTTGCTTATTGAGATCGGTGAGTGCCTGGTATTCATAATTTTTAGCATACGGAACCCCCAGTTTGCGCATGGCTTGTATCTTTTTGACTAACAGGGATGTATTTAAATTATCATCTTTCATCCAGGGATAAGCCGGCATAATGGAACCGGGAGAAATTCCTTTCGGATCGATCATGTGTTTGTAATGCCAGATATTTCCGCGCAATCCTCCTTCTCTTGCCAAATCCGGTCCTGTTCGTTTGGAACCCCACAAATGCGGATGCTCATAAACGTGTTCACCGGCTTTGGTATATTCGCCGTAGCGCGTAGTTTCAAAACGCATCGGGCGAATCATTTGAGAGTGACAGTTATTACAGCCTTCCCGGATGTATAAGTCCCGTCCTTCCAATTCCAACGGAGTGTAAGGTTTTACGCTGCTGATAGTCGGAATATTGGACTTAACAGCAATCGTCGGGATAATTTCCGCAATTCCACCTATTGCAACTACGATAAGGCTTAAAATCATGAAGCGAACAGGTTTGCCCTCAACTTTCCGGTGCCAGTATTCTGATTTTGCGCTGATATGGTTTCTTTCGTCAGTAACCAATACTTCTTCGTTTGCAAGTAAAGAACCTGATCTCACGGTTTTAAACACATTGTAAACCATCATTAAAGCACCGAGTATATAGATAGCTCCACCTAAAGACCGAAGAATATAATATGGCTTCATGTCGATAACGATCTCCAAAAAGTCTTTATTCACCAGTGTTCCGTCCGGGTTAAAATGCTGCCAGCTCAATCCCTGCATAAATCCGGCAATGTACATCGGAACAGCGTAGAGGATGATTCCAAGTGTTGCAATCCAAAAATGCCGGTTTGCCAGTTTCTGGGAGTATAGTTTTGTTTGGAAAATACGTGGGATCAACCAGTATATCAATCCGAAAGTCATCATTCCGTTCCAGCCTAATCCTCCAACATGTACATGGGCAATTGTCCAGTCTGTGAAGTGGGAAATCATATTGACTGATTTAAGGGAAAGCAAGGGACCTTCGAAAGTAGCCATACCGTAGCATGTCAAAGCAACGACCATGAATTTCAGCATCACATCGTCCCGCACACGATCCCATGCACCTCGAAGAGTCAACAATCCGTTGAGCATTCCTCCCCAGGATGGAGCAATCAGCATGACTGAAAAGACAACTCCTAAACTTTGTGCCCAGTCGGGAAGTGATGTGTAAAGTAGGTGGTGAGGACCTGCCCAGATATAAATGAAGATCAGGGCCCAAAAGTGAATAATGGATAAACGGTAAGAATAAACCGGTCTGTTTGCTGCTTTTGGCACGAAGTAATACATTAAACCGAGGTAGGGAGTTGTAAGGAAGAAAGCAACGGCATTGTGTCCATACCACCATTGTACCAGTGCATCCTGAACACCGGCATACCAGGAGTAACTTTTCATAAAGGAAATCGGTAACTCGAATGAATTGAAGATATGCAGCATGGCAACCGTCACGAATGTGGCGATGTAAAACCAGATCGCTACGTACAAATGTTTCACTTTACGAATGAGGATTGTAGCAAAGAGGTTCCAGCCAAAAACAACCCAGATAATGGCAATCAGGATATCGATCCACCATTCCAGTTCGGCGTATTCTTTACTGGAGGTAATCCCGAAAGGGAGTGTAAGTACAGCGCAAACTATAATAAATTGCCAGCCCCAAAAGTTCAGGTAACTCATCTTATCACTCCACATACGGGTTTTCAGCAAACGCTGTAAGGAGTAATAGACCCCCATGAATATCCCGTTTCCGACAAAAGCAAAAATGACAGCGTTGGTGTGCAGCGGTCTGATTCTTCCGAATGAAATATAGCGAAAGCCTAAATATTCATTAAAGAATTCCGGAAATGCGAGCTGTAATGCTGCAATTAACCCGACGAGCATACCAATAACGCCCCATATGAT
Organism: Fluviicola sp.; assembly: GCF_029266855.1. Classification (GTDB taxonomy): domain Bacteria; phylum Bacteroidota; class Bacteroidia; order Flavobacteriales_D; family Crocinitomicaceae; genus Fluviicola. The sequence continues at coordinate 1,063,773 of NZ_JAQSWB010000001.1, read as the reverse complement.
TGTTGCAAATGCAAAATACTTTACGATTTTATTGTCGTATTTTACTGTTAGTTGTTCCATCTTTTTTTGCTTTATGTTGGTTGTGATTTGATAGTTCTGCTTTTTCTTCTTCGAAGAGAATCCTCACACTCGGAGAATAATCGTCGTCGTACTGTCCGGTTTTGGCTGCCCATAGAAAAATTACCAGGAAAAAGACTGCCAGACAAAGACTCACGATTAACATAATGTAGATCATTCCCATGGTGCAAAGAAAGCTGTCAAACACCGGAAAAAACATGACTTATGTAATAAGAAAAGCTGATTTATATCATGTTTTGCCGAAGCCCCGGATACGGAAATAAATAGGATGGATAACGAAGTAAACGGATGGTTTCAATCCTTCTGATTACCTTTGTAATATGAAGACAAATTTGCCCATCAATCCAAAGCTCTTAAGTCGGTTAGAAGAACTGGGGTTTACGACTCCAACACCGATTCAGGAGCATACCTGGAAATACCTGATTGAAAAGCACCAGGATTATGTGGGACAAGCGCATACGGGTTCCGGAAAAACAATTGCTTACGGTGTTCCGCTTTTGCAGCGGATTGATGCCAAGGACAAAGATGTTCAGGCTGTTGTCCTGGTTCCCACACGTGAATTGGTTATCCAAACAACTAAAACCCTGTTCAAGCTTTCCAAAAACCTGGATAAATTCTTTATTCAGTCGATTGTAAAGGGGGATGATATTGAGGAACAAGCCCGGAACTTAAAGCGTCCGACGCATGTTTTGGTTGCCACTCCGGGAAGATTACTCGAATTGGTGCGTATGAAGGCTGTGTCACTTCATCGGGTCAAAACAATTGTTCTTGATGAAGCGGATGAGTTGTATGCAAAAGGATTTATGAAAGAAATTGACAAGATCCTTGGCATGACGAACGACTTTCACAAGAAATGGCTCTTTTCTGCAACTATTCATGGCGAATTGACGAAATGGATCAAGAATACATTGCACGCGGATGCCCCGCAGGCTATTATTGCAACAAAAAAAGTGATGAATCCTCGGATCGAGCATCAGTATCTGGAATGTCAGAAGGAAGACAAACCCATGATGCTGCTTGAATTCCTTAGCACAATGAAAAAGGGAAGAGGGATTGTTTTCTGCCGTACTAAAGGTGATGTAGAACACATTGCCCGTTTTCTTAGGACCCATGAATTAAAGGTTACCGAAATTTACGGTGAAATGTTTCCCAAGGAACGCGAGAAAGCTATGCGCATGTTTTTACAGGAAAAAACCCAATACCTGGTGGCATCGGATATTGCCGCACGCGGAATGGATTTTCCTGATCTGGCTTTTGTCGTTCACTATCAATTGCCGGATGATCCGGATTATTACACACATCGAAGCGGAAGAACTGCAAGAGCGGGTAAAAGAGGTATTTCCCTTAGTCTTATAGAACCTGTGGAACGCAAAAAGCTGCGTTACATCCAGGAATTGTTGAACGTGGACTTTATCCAGCTTTAACGGAATCGAATTTTTTCCGGATTGTCAGAAAGCTTGCTAAAGATACTACGGTTATGGAGCTTAGCGGCATCAGGATTGTTGCTACAAAAGGAGTTAGCTGCCCGCTGACTGCAAATCCGATTCCGGTGAGGTTATAGCAGAGTGAGAAGGCAAAGCAAATCCGGAGAAAATTTTTCCCATCCCGGATGAATTTAAAATAGTCTGCCAGTTTTTTCAGGTTGTCTGCTTTCAAAATAGCGTCCGAAGCGGGTGTGAAACGGACCAGGTCTTCTGAAAGTGCAATTCCCACGAATGCTTCATTCAAAGCTCCGGCATCATTTAAGCCGTCACCGATCATAAGGGCGTAGTTTCCTTTTGCCTGCAGATCACGTATAAATTCCTTTTTCTGAAGAGGCTGCTGTTCAAAATGAAAACTGGTTCCGGGAGGGAAAATATCCCGGAGCAAATCCAGGTCTTTGGACTTATCACCGGAAACAACTGCCAGTTTGTAATCTGGAGCTAAATGTTGAACCAGTTCTTTTAACTGAGTCCGTAATTTGGATTGAAAGGTAAAGGTTCCCAGCAGTTTTCCTTCGCCAGCAAAGTACACCACTGATTCGTCAGTGTGTAAGTTTTCCAGCCCGATAAACTCAGCTGAACCAAGCTGGAATAAACCAAGTGATATCCCTTTTCCAGGGATTTCAATAGCCATACTATCTTGTCCGGGATCGGTCACCGAAAGCGAAAGCATCTCGTGAATTCCCCTTGCATAAGGGTGAACAGCATGTTTTGTCATCTGAAAAAGACTAAGTTTTTCAAACTCGGTGAGCCCCCTTCCTTCGTACCGGATTTGTTTGTGATCTTGTTCGGTCAAAGTCCCGGTTTTATCAAAAACCACGTAATTGCATTGCTGTATGCGCTCAATGATTGCTGTATTCCGGAGATAGAAACCGTTTTTTCCCAGTACGCGTAGCATGTTTCCATAAACAAAGGGAACGGATAAAGCCAGGGCGCAAGGACAGGCAACGATCAGAATAGCAGTAACAATTTCAGGAATCTGTACCGGATCGATCCACAACCAAACCACTGAAGAAACAATTGCAAGAATGAGTACTGCTGCAATAAAATATTTCGAGATGCGGTCCTGGCGTGTTTGAAAAGCGAGCTCTGTTCGTTTGTTATGGTGCTCATTCCAAAGTTGAGTTAAAATACTCCGTTCGGTAGTTTTGGATACGGCCAGCTGAATACTTTCTCCGAAGTTCTTGCCCCCGGCATAAAGTAAATCACCTTTCTTTTTTTCGATCCAATCTGCCTCACCGCTTACAAAACTATAATCAACAGTGGCTTTTTCGCTAAGTAAAATACAATCGCATGGAATGATTTCCTCGTTCCGTATAAAAATTTCATCGCCGATCTGTAATTCATCGATCGGACACAGTGATGTGGACTTGTTTGTTCTTTTGATTACGGCTACCGGGAAGTAAGACCTGAAATCCCGCTCAAAAGACAGCCATTGATAGGTTTTTCCCTGGAACCATTTACCAATTAAAAGAAAGAAAATAAATGCTGCAAACGAATCCATATAACCGGGTCCTTCCTGGCTGAAAATTGCAACACAACTTCGTATATATAATGCAAGGATCCCGATTGCTATTGGGATATCCAGGTTCAGGCTACGCAGACGAATCCCTGCGATTGCTGATTTAAAATAATCCCTTGCTGAGAACAGCAATACCGGGATTGAGACGGCAAAAGACAAATAAGAACTCAGATTGCGAATCCCGGAATAACTGTGATCAATTCCTAAGTATTCCGGAAAACTCCAGAGCATAATACTTCCGAAAGCAAAACCTGCTATTCCCAATTGCAGCAGCAGACGTTTGTCGAAAGTGGAGGAAGATTTGTCAATTGATTTGAAATCGGGTTCATAACCTGTTTTGGTTAGAAGTACTGCCAGTTCGGAAAGTTTGATCAGCCCGGTGTTTACGGTAATCGTTGCGGTTTTCTTGGGGAAATGAACTGTAGAGCGAATGATTCCCTCGTGCAGGCGATGTAAATGTTCCAATAAGAAAATGCAGCTTGCGCAATGTATTTGGGGTAAATGTAGGGTCAGCCTAACACTGTCTCCTTCCTGGAAATCAATGTATTTTTTTCGTAATTCCAAATCATCCAGTACGGAAAAGGTTTCTTTAGCGGTGTTATTCGGACGAATTCCGGCATTTGCATCTTGTTCATAATAGGCTCCGAGCTCGTTTGCAGAAAGTAAGAGATAGACCTGTTTACATCCGTTGCAGCAAAAAGCATGTTCATCTGCATAAAGAACATTAGCCGGCAAAGCATCATGGCAATGATAACAATTCGTATTTTCTATTTGTTTTTCTGTAAGCACGTTTTCTGGTTCTCTATATGGTCATACTGAATTGTTTCACCGGGATCTGATCCTTCAAATAGGCATCGAATGCCATGCAACAGTTCCGGACAAACGGAATTCCCTGAGGAAGAATACGGATCGTATTTTCAACCCATTCCACCAATCCGTCGGAAATAAGTTCATGCAATTGAAGTTCCAGTTCCAAACGGTTAAGGACTGTTTTTTCCGGAAGTTCGGTTTCAAAACGGCACATCAGGTTCAGTATGTGTTTGCGAATCTCCTGGTCTGATTGATTCATATGGTGTCCCCTGGTAAGTGGTAATTGCCCGTTTTCTACCAATTCAAGATAGCGCGCTACTGTTTTCTCGTTTTGTGCAAAACCAAAGGTACATTCTGAAATAGCAGACATTCCAAGCCCAATTAACAAGCTGGAAGCGTTGGTGGTATATCCCATAAAATTGCGGTGCAGCCTTTTTTGTTTTGCTGCCAGAGCTAATGAGTCATTCGGAAGAGCAAAGTGATCCATTCCGATTTCTACGTATCCATCTGCAAGGAAGGTTTGCTTAGCCATTTCGTAAAGCATCCGTTTCAAATTTGCATCCGGAAGATCCTGTTCGTTATATCCGCGTTGTCCTGTTCCTTTAATCCAGGGTACATGCGCATAGGAATAGAGAGAAATCCGCTGAGGTTTCAGTTCCAGGGTTTTTAAAATGGTCTCGTTAAATCCGGAAATGGTTTGTTTAGGCAGACCATAGACCAAATCATGTGAAATCTCATTGAATCCGTGGTTTTTTGCCGACTCATGACAGGTTTTTACCTGCTCATATGTTTGGATGCGATGGATGGCTTGCTGAACAAGCGGATCATAATCCTGGATTCCGAAACTAACCCTGCGGAATCCTTGTTCGTACAGCACCTGCAAATGCTCCCGGCTCGTGGAATTCGGATGTGCTTCAAAACTGAGCTCAGCGTTTGTTGTAAAAGGGAAAATAAGTTTGATCCCTTCTATTAATCGTTTCAATTCTTTCGGATCAAAGAAGGTGGGAGTTCCGCCGCCTAAATGAAGTTCGTGAATTTGGGAATCTTTATCGAGTGAGGAAGCGAGCATCTGCCATTCTTTCAAAACCGCATCGATGTACCTGCTCTCTACATCATGATTCGTGGTAATGTGTTTGTGACAACCGCAAAAGGTGCAAAGCGAGTCGCAATAGGGAAGATGAATATAGATAGCCAGGTGTTTAGACGGATCATTTTGCTGTGAAGTGTTGATAAGCTCACACCATTTAGCTGTTTCCCATTGGGTTATATTCCAATATGGCACCGTTGGATAGGAGGTATATCTTGGACCAGGGACATTGTACTTTGCAATAAGATCTGGTTTTGCCATGACTTTTTTTTGCAAAACTAAGTACGATGCCCGCTGCAAAAAATGATGTGCGTCAGCTTTTCTGCATTCAGTATTTTAGCTACCTTTGTGGAAAATTAGTGCACGATAACAAGCTATGGTAGAAAAATCGCATAAACATGTGAGTTGTGAGTCTTGCGCTGTCAGAACCAATAGTTTGTTTGCACATTTCACCCCGGATGAGGTGAGTGAACTGAATCACCACAAATCGTGTCAGTTTTACAAAAAGAATCAAACCATTTTCGTAGAGGGAAGTTTTCCCAGGGGAGTTTTCTGTATCAATCACGGTAAGGTAAAGGTTTATGCTTTGGGTGATGAAGGAAAAGAACAAATCGTTCATATTGCAAAAGCCGGAGAAGTTATTGGTTTCAGAGCGATGCTAAGCGGTGAACAATACAAGTTGTCGGCTTCAACCTTGGAGGATTCCAATGTATGTTTCGTCTCAAAAGATGATTTCCTGAACATGATGGATACGAATGCAAGCCTAAGAAATTCACTGATCCAGGAATTATCAAAAGAATTAGGTGAACGGGCTATTTTTATCACCAACCTGGCTCAAAAAACAGTTCGCGAACGACTTGCTTATTCCTTAATGATCTTAGCGGACATTTACGGTGATGAACCGATTAATTTATCACGCGAGGACCTGGCTAATTTTGTCGGAACCGCAACCGAAACCCTGATTCGTTTGTTGAAGGATATGAAAGAAGAAGGTTTCATTGATACGCAAACCCGTAAGATCTTTATTCTCAAAAGAGAAGAGCTGATTCAGCTTGCGGGCGGACATCGCTAATAATTTTATTTTTACTATAGTCTTGCCCAGTTTTCTTTAATAAAAGTTTGAACATCTTTGGGAAGTCTGGAAAAAACAGTTCCGTGCTGACCTCTTTCTTTTGCAGTGGGTTGTTTATCAGAAATTGTATCTCCTGATCCTTGAAAGAAATAATGAATTTTTTGCGCGCCCTCTTCCGTGATATGATAAGTTCCCAATTTCATGTTAACGTGATATTTAATACCAGAATAAGTCCATGATTTGTAACCCATTCCTTCTTCAATTGAAGCTAATGCTGCAGTGGTATCTGCTTGCCTTTTTGCAGCAGCGGCTCTTTCAGCCTTATATTTTCCAAGTTGTTCTTTCTGTGTGGCATTCATCCAGGCACAGTCTTTAGCATCATATGTCGACCAGTCAGCCAATTCTTCCTGGGTCAATTCTTTGTTTTCTTCATCATCGTCTTCTTCATCATCAGAATCTACCAGTTGGGCAACTTGAGCAGTATGATTTATACTCTCTTGTAATTTACGCTGGACAATAGCTTCAGGCCGGTTATCAACAAATTGGAATGTTGATTCTCTTACGCTTTTATTTTTGGAAACTTTGTCAGCCATAAATTGGCTTTTGTTTTCCTTCTTTCCGGAATAAGTGTTCATAGTGTTTGGTTTCAGTTATTGAATAACCTAATAATAGTGAAAGTAATTATTATCAGCCTGTATTTCAATTTTTTGGGTAAAATATTTGGCGAATTGCTAATTTATTCTTCTATGTTGAGCTGTTTGGAATCGGGTATAGTTTTCAACAAAACTAATTGATCCATGGATAAACTTCTAATTTTATAGAAAATTGTATTCAGATGAAAAATGCCCCATATTCGGTAGAGGAACGCTTTGTTCGTTATGTGCAAATTGATACCACAGCAGATCCCAATTCGCCTTCCTTTCCATCAAGTGAAAAACAGAAAGACCTTTCTCGTTTGCTGGTAAAAGAGTTGAAAGCTTTGGGAATCGAAGATGCGGAAGCAGATCAGTGGGGATACGTATATGCAACCATTCCGGCAACTTCAGCCAAAGAAAATATTCCAACGATTTGTTTCTGCTCTCATATGGATACTGCTCCGGATTGCTCGGGAACAAATGTAAAACCGATCATACACCGCAATTATACCGGGGCTCCCATTACTCTTCCGGATGATCCGACACAAATTATTACAACTGAAAAGCATGCTTACCTCAAGGAAAAGATCGGTGATGATTTGATCACTGCCTCGGGTCTTACATTGTTGGGAGCCGATGACAAAGCAGGAGTTGCAATTATTATGGATCTTGCTGAGCAATTGATGAGAAAGAAGGATATTCCTCATGGAAAGATCAGAATCTTATTCACCCCGGATGAAGAAGTTGGAAGAGGAGTAGAACAGCTGGACATGGAAAAACTGGGTGCAGATTTCGGGTATACGCTTGATTCCGGTGAACTTGGAGCTATAGAAGACGAATCATTTTCGGCAGATGCCATGACTTTTGTGATCACAGGAGTAAGTGCACATCCGGGTTATGCGAAAGGTAAGATGGTTCATGCAATGAAGGTTGCAGGTGCATTTATCGATAAATTGCCAAAAGACGAATGGTCGCCTGAAAGCACTAAAGGCAGAGAAGGATTTGTTCACCCGACAGCAATTTCCGGTGGTTTGGAAGAAGTAACGCTTAGCTTTATTATCCGTGACCATGTAACTGCAAAGCTGGCAGAATACGAATCGCGCCTGGAAGGGATCTTGAAAGAAGTTATTGCACAATTTCCCGGGGCAACTTATACATCAAAAGTCACTGAGCAATACCGGAATATGAAAGAGATCATCAAGGATGTTCCTTTTGTTACGGATTATGCGATTGAGGCTATGAAAAATGCAGGAATTACTCCTAAACCAACCATTATTCGTGGCGGAACAGACGGTTCAAGAATGTCATTCATGGGCTTACCTTGTCCGAATATTTTCACCGGCGAAATGGCAATTCACAGCAAACATGAGTATGTAAGCGTTCAGGATATGCAAAAAGCCGTGGATACCCTGATAGAACTTGTGCAGATTTGGGAGAAACACTAACTCAATTCAAAATTGAAAATGCAAAATTCAAAAGATGAAGACTAAGATTTAGAAGACTATAGCCAGATACTGTCTTATGTCTTTAATCTTCGGTCTTAAGTCTTTCAATTAATTGAACTATGGAAAATCAATCAGAAAACATTTTGTACAATGATTTGAAGGAAGCCTTTTTGCTTCGCAAGGATATTTCTTTCTTGAACTTTGGTTCTTTTGGTGCTTGTCCGAAACCAATTTTTGATGAATACCAACGATTTCAGCGTGAGTTGGAGTACGAACCGGTGCAGTTCATCTTAAATAAGGGACCGGAATATTTGAAAGAAAGCAGAATTCGCCTGGCGGAATATTTGACTTGTAATTCCGATGACCTGGTGTATGTTCCTAATCCTACTTATGGGGTAAACATTGTAGCACGCTCATTGGATCTGCAGCCAGGTGATGAGATCCTGGGTACAAATATCGAGTACGGTGCTTGTGACCGAACCTGGGATTTTTACTGTGCGGAAAAGGGGGCTTCTTACATCAAACAGAGTATTTCATTACCAATAAAATCTAAGGAAGCATTTTTAGACGATTTCCGGAAAGGTTTCAGTGATAAGACGAGATTGGTTTTCCTTTCACAAATAACGTCGGCCACGGGGCTTATTTTGCCGGTTAAAGAGATTTGTGAAGAAGCGAAGCAAAGAGGGATACTTGTTTTTATTGATGGTGCGCATGTTCCGGGACATATTCCATTGAATTTGGAAACTTTGGGTCCTGATTTTTACACAGGTGCCTGTCATAAATGGATGATGACCCCGAAAGGCTCAAGCTTTCTTTATGTCAAGCCGGAACATCAAAAACAATTAGATCCTTTGATCGTGAGTTGGGGATACCAGGCAGATTTCCCTAGTCATTCGCAATTTCTGGATTATCATCAGTTTAATGGAACGCGTGATTTTTCTGCTTACCTGACTATTCCCAAAGCAATTGACTTTATGAAATCGAATGATTGGTGGGGAGTTGCAGAAGATTGCAGAATCCTGGTCCAAAAATGGCTTCCAAAATTGTGCGATGTGGTTGGTTCTGAGCCCCTGGCTCCGGTAAATGATGAATTTATAGGTCAGATGGGAAGTGTTCCTGTTCAATGTAAAAATCCGATCGAATTGAAACAGGTCCTTTACAATGAATACAAAATCGAGATCCCGGTAATGGTTCAAAATGGCCAGGCGTATGTTCGTTTTTCGATTAATGCATTTAATTCGGAGAAGGACTTGATTAAACTTGAGAATGCACTTGCTGAATTGAAAGAACGGAAACTAATTTATTAGGTATTAAATGAAGATTCAACAACATATTTTCCTTATTGGCTTCATGGGAAGCGGTAAATCAACTGTTGGTAAACTATTGGCTGAACGATTGCATCTTCCGTTTATAGATTCGGATAAAGAAATTGAGAAAACAGCAGGAAAGACCATTAATGAAATTTTTTCAGGCGAGGGAGAAGAAGCTTTCCGCAGATTGGAAATGACTTTTCTCACTCAATTAAGTTCCTCAAAACCTTCTGTCGTTGCGGTAGGAGGTGGATTTCCTATGCTTGAAGGTGCTCTTGAACTCATGCATGAATCAGGATTGGTTATTTATTTGAATACAAGCTTATTGACTTTGATCAAGAGGTTGAAAGAAGAAAAGCAGGACCGACCTTTATTAAGAGATTTGAGTGATTCCGAATTCCATCCCTTTGTGGAAGATTTATTGAGTAAGCGTGTGCACTTTTACAAGCAAGCGAAGTTAATTATGCCAAATGAACGAAACTCACCTAATGAACTAGTTGAAAAGCTGGTAAAAGAATTAAATAAACTAATTGATTAGTTATTCAAAGTCTTCTTCTATCCCAAAGAAATTGGTCTTTTCTCCCTGTGATTCTTTATTCAGGAAGTAATAGTAAAGACTGGAATGTCCGATCAAAAGGAAGAACGCAATCTTATCGAAGGTCGTGGTATCATCATACCAGTAAGAAATACCTAATAAAAACCACATAGACAGTAAATAGATGCTACCGCCAGCCCAGATGAAATAAATGAAATAAACCTTTTTTCGCCATTGCAGAACCAACCCAATGAAAATACCGGTCCAGGCGATCAGAGCAATGTTATAGAAAGTAATGAGATTCTTTTGGAAGTCTGTCCCCGCAAATCCGAGAATTTCGCCTCTTTGTTCAATAAGCGAATGGACGTCTAATCCTTTTTCCTGTTCTATCCAATCCGTATTCGTAAGGACGACGTAACCAAGAATTGTCCAAACTAAAAATATCGTCCAAATAATAATTCCCAGGTAAAAACTTATTTGGGTGTAAGTATCCGGGGACTCTTTTCCAAAAATCAGATTACGCAACCTGGATAAAATAGGAATGGGGCTTTCCAGGTGAGCTTCAAATTCTTCCCGGAATGAATGTTTTTTATCTGAATCAGTCACTCAACGAATTTAACTAATTTCGCAGAATGAATGTGCAAGATCAGGAAGGAAAATGGGAAGAATTTCTTATGGAAACACCGTCGATGAATTATTCCAGTGCGGAAGTGCAGCAATTCATTCAAACTATCCCGGTTTATACTGATTCCATTCAACAAGCAGTTTCAATTTATCAAACAGTCCGCGATTCATTTTTATATGATCCTTATCACCTGGATTTAAGACCGGATTTTTTAAAGGCAAGTGTGATCGTTTCAAAAAAACGCGCCTGGTGTGTGGAGAAAGCTGTTCTCGCTTGTGCGTGTTTCCGTGCTTTTGGTTTTCCGGCCAGATTGGGTTTTGGGATCGTTAAAAACCACATTGGGGTTGAGAAATTAGTTACTTATCTGAAACGCGAAGAGATCGTCTTTCATGGTTATGTGGAAGTTTGGATAGAAGGAAAATGGAGTAAATGTACCCCGGCATTTGATCCAAGGATCTGCAAATTAAGCGGGGTTCCTTTATTGGAATGGAATGGAAGAGAAGATTCCCTTTTTCAAGCGTATGTTGAAGATACTCAGTTTATGGAGTATTTACATTTTTACGGAGAGTTCGGAGATGTGCCTTTTGAGCTGATGCACCGGGAAATGCAGCATTATTATCCGGATTTGTTTGATGATCCGATTGATACGAGGGCATTTTCGTTTCATTTTGAATCCGGATTGATTTCCTGATTTTGGGATTTCCCAAAATCCCAATGTCCCAATATTGGGACAGGATTGATAATCAAACGATTACACCTGTTTGTTTCTTTGTACTTCTGAAAAAATAACTAATCAACTACAACAGCTACTTCATGTGCCGAACCGTTTTTCGCATTCCTCGTCTTTACAAACTTCGGTTCTAAGATCATAAACGTACAGTCATCTGTTTGCTCTCCTTCTCCTTTCCAAAAGGAGAATTGATTCATTAAACGATTGTACAGTACACTTCCATTTTGATCAGAAGCGCGCGACAAGATAAACCTCAATTGTTTTTTTCCGAATTTCTTATTGGATTCCATTCCGAACTGGTCGACCATCCCGTCTGTGAAAACAACCAGTTTGTCCTCTTCTTCCAGGATCAGATGCTGTGATTTGAATTCCAGGTGATTCATATAGGTAAAACCAATTGGAACACGTTCCCCGTTTAATTCGATTACTTCTGAGTTTCTGACGATCCAGAGCGGCATTTGAGCCCCGGAAAAGTGTAATTCACGACTTCGTTTGTCCATGCAAAAAATAGCGATGTCCATACCGTCCATTCGTTGTTCTTCTTCCGAACTGATTCTCCGAAGAATGGTTTTGCGCAGGGAGTCGAGCAATTCATTCGGTTTACGAATACCGTCGGCGAACAGTTCATCTAAGGTGTTCATTCCTAAAACACTGAGTAAAGCACCGGGAACGCCATGTCCGGTACAATCCGCTAATGCGAAAAGAATTTTTTCACTGCCATTTTCCCGGAAACTTTTCATCCAGTAGAAATCTCCTCCAACCAGGTTTTTAGGTGTATAATGCACATGTACCTGTTCGAAATGCTGGGTCAATTGTTTCCGCGATACTAATAAGGATTCCTGTAATTTTTGTGCATAACGCAGGCTATCCATCATTTCGGAATGTTGTTTTTCCAGCTGAATATTCTTCTCGTGCAAGGCAGTTGTTCTTCTCATTACCCGGTCTTCCAGTAAGTGTACATCCCACTTGATCTTTCGTGCCATTTTCAGGAACTGAATGCTGATTTGTCCGATTTCGTTTTTAGGGAGTTGATGTGAAATACTTTCATATGCCTGGTAATTGGAAGAGATGAATTCATTCATACTGCGCTGGAGCCTGCTTACCTGGATAGTAATATTCCGCACAATATAGACACTGCCAAGGATTAGTGCTAAAAAAGCGATTCCTGAAATGATATACTGCATGCTCAATGAATCATTTGATAAGGCGTATGACTCCCGGATGAATTCACCTCTGAAACGACGCAGATTGGATTGAATGTTGGATATATTCAGTGACCAGCTTGAATAATGATTGCGGTTCGGTATTGCAAATAGCAGTTGCATGCGGTTTCTAACCGAATCAAAGTACTGAAGGTATTGAGTCAGTTCCGAAGGACAATTTCCACGGGCCTGCCAATCAGCAATTTCCTGGTGAAGTGATAGGGCGTAATTTTCATCGTTCCGCATAATATAGTCCTTTTCATGTCTGCGTAAACTTAGAATTTGCTGATCAAACTGGGGGAATTCCTCTTCAATATGATGAATCACTTCCCGCATTTTCCCGATGTATCCGAATTCCTTAAATCCGATTTTTGCAAGGTCATTTAGAATACGGTCTTCTGTAAGCAACAAATCATCTAGGGTGCTCAGGAAATCCCTTTCAACCTTTTTATCGAAGAAAAAGACATTGCTGACTTCCTGTCGGATTAACTCATGGGTGAAACTGTTTTTCCTTCGGTATTCATATTCCATTTTGGCAATTGAATCATACAGGAACCGCTGATTTGTAAGATGTTCCATCCAGTCTTTGTGATCCTGTATTTGTGTAGATAAATTATCCAGCTTGAGAAGTAAAGCTTGTTTCTCGTGCATTTTCCTGTTAAAATACCAGGACATTGAGGCAAATATTAATAACACGAGACCAAATCCTCCAAGGACTACCACCAACGATTTTTTCATACTGCAAAATTCAGGTCTTCCTTTTGCTACAATGTGAATCGCATGTCAAATTGCTGTTAACTGGGATTAGAAAATGATGAATTTCTTTTGAAAGAAGTATATTTGACCAAATTAAATCGGAGCAATGAAAGCAGTATTACTTTTATTATCACTTGGACTGGCGGGCATTATCAATGCACAAAAAATTCACTATGCATTGCGGATGACCAAGCCGCAAAATCATTATTTTGAGGTGGAAATGGAGATTTCCGAATTCAAAGCAGGAGATTTGACTGTTAAAATGCCTGTTTGGGCTCCGGGTTCTTATTTAGTTAGAGAGTTTTCTAAAAATGTCAATTTGGTCCGTGCTTATAATGAAAAAGGAGAGGTGCTGAAGGTTGGGAAAACTTCGAAAAATGCATGGAAAGTTACTACAGGAAAGGCAAAAAAGGTACGCGTACAGTATGAAGTATATGCATTTGAATTGTCAGTTAGAACCAGCTTCCTTGATTTAACTCATGGATTTGCATCCAGTTCGGGAATCTTTTGTTATTTGGATGGTCATAAAGACAAAGCGGGTACGGTAACTGTTTATCCTTATACTGATTTTAAGGTAATAACAACTCCATTGGAAAAAGCAAGCGAACAAAAGTCGGGTGAAGGAGCCGAAACTTTCCAGTTTCCTAATTACGATGTCCTGGTTGATTCCCCGTTTGAGATTGGAAACCAGGAAGTTTTTGACTTTACGGTTGGTGAAACAAAACACAAAGTAGCCATTTATGGTTCTGGGAATTACGATGTTGATGAGCTGAAAGTAGATATGGCTCGTATTGTCAAATCAGAAAATGAAGTTTTTGCAGGGAAGAACCCCAATAAAAATTACACCTTCATTATTCACAATGTAGTGAACGGGCAAGGAGGTTTGGAACATGCAAATTCATGTGTGCTGAGCGTAAACCGATGGACATACGGAAGTGGATATAAAGACTTTTTATCCCTGGTTGCACACGAATATTTCCATTTATGGAATGTAAAACGCATTCGTCCGATTCAATTGGGACCATTCAACTATGACGAGGAAAACTATACATCCCTGCTTTGGGTAATGGAAGGTTTTACCTCCTATTACGACGAATTATTACTTGTAAGAGCAGGGTATTTGACCAAAGAAGAGTATTTAAGAAAATTGCAGGGAACTTTAAATTATGTTGAGGGCTCAGTTGGTACACGTGTTCAACCGGTTGCTCATTCAAGCTATGACGCCTGGATCAAAGGATATCGTCCGAATGAGAACAGTGCAAATACGACAATGACTTACTATTCCAGGGGTGCAATTCTCGGTGCTTACCTCGACGCAGTAATTATTGATAAATTCAATGGTTCAAAATGTTTGGATCACTTCATGCAATACTTGTATGACGAATTCTATATCAAGAAGAATCGCGGATTTACTGAAACAGAATTCCAGGATGCTTTGGAGAAATTCCTGGGGCAGGATATGGATTATTTCTTTGACAAGTATGTAAATGGTACCGAAGTTCCGAACTACAAGGAGGTGTTTGGGAAGATCGGAATTGATGTGATTTATACAGGAAAAGCAACTACTTCTTTCGGGGCATCACTTTCCCAGGAAGGTGGTAGCTGTATTGTTAAAGGAATCCGGGCCGGAAGTGCTGCAGAAACTGCAGGTTTGAGCGTGGGAGACGAGATTATTGCAGCGGACGGAATGCGTGTGGATAATAGTGCAGTTGAAAGTTATGTAGGAAGTTTGGGAGAAGGAGAAACCTGTAAATTATTGATTGCAAGAGATGATGTTTTAATGGAACTTACAGTTCAGATGACTTTGTATGAAAGACCATCGTTTAAATTGGAACCAAATGGATCAGCAAAAAACAAGTTGGATTATTGGCTGAGAACTACGAACTGATAACTGTGATAAAATAGTAGACGGGACTTTCGAGAGATGGTCCCGTTTTTCGTTTTTAAACCGTTTATTCAGAACTATGATGCTGCTATGCGGAGACAAGAGAAGAATATGAAGCATTACTTTCTTCCTCTCGGAGTTGATTTTTTTCCTTTGAAATTGCCGGTTTTTCCTCCAGTTCTGCCAGTTCCTCCAGGTTTGTTCCCAAAAGTACGGGAAGATTTTTGCTGTCCGGTTTTTTGCTGTTGAGCTGGCGCCTTTTTCTTAGGAGGATTTGGTTTGTTGTGAGTTTTGTCAGCTTCACCCGAAGAATCTTTCAGTAATTCGTTCATGATCCGCATTTCCGAATCTGTCAATTCGCGCCATTCACCCAATGGAATTCCTTTGAGTTCAATATTCATGATGCGTGTCCGTTCCAGTTTGGTCACATTATAACCGAAATACTCACACATTCTACGAATCTGACGATTCAGTCCCTGAACTAATATGATCTTGAAAACATTGGTAGAAATCTGTTCAACAACACATTTTTTGGTTACAACACCCAAGATGGGAACTCCGGCAGCCATTCGTTCCGCAAAATCCGGTGAAATGGGCTTGTCAACCGTAACTATGTATTCTTTCTGATGCTGGTTTCCGGCGCGCAGAATCTTGTTCACGATATCGCCATTACTGGTTAGGAAGATCAATCCTTGTGAATCTTTGTCCAATCTCCCGATGGGGAAAATACGTCTCGGATGACCGATATAATCTACTATATTGTCTTCAACCCCCTTTTCTGTCGTACAGGTAATCCCTTTGGGTTTATTCAAAGCAATGTACAAATCGTCTTCCTCATCTTTCCGTTGGATTGTATGACCGTTAACAACCACCGTATCGCGAGGGAAAACCTGTGTACCGATCTTTGCACGCGCACCGTTAATGAACACCGACCCTTGCTCAATGTATTTATCGGCCTCTCTTCGTGAGCAATAACCGCTATCACTGATGAATTTATTTAATCGGATCGATTCGTGCATGACACTTTATTAAAAAACAAATTAGAATGCGAAGTTAGTTTATTCTATCCGATCTCTATATTTGATTCGTACTATTTAGCTTATTTAAAGCTGAACACTAATTGTAATCTCACCTTTTTTTTCGCAAGCAGTGATGTCCTGATTTGAAGTATATTGTATGCAATTATTTACGCATTGCATGATCGTATCTAATTCTGTGGATGCTAATTCTTTTTGAGAATTGATTTGGTAAACTTCATCCTGCGACTCAGGTTGTAACTTAAGCACCAAAACAGAAAGTGTTTCGGCATTGACTTTTTTTGAATACGTTACAAATCCATCTACAGTAAATTCTATTAGGATCTCTTTTTGATCTGTGGCAAACTCGAAACTTAGATCGGAACCAAGATCCTTTTTAAACAATAGATTGTTTTTTGTATCTGAAATGATAATTACACCATTTTTCTTGTTGCCGGTTATCTTTCCGGCTAAACGATTGATATTTCCACCCAAATGAGCGATTTCAATTGCATAATTCAATGGTTTCTGATACTGATCCAATGAAAACCAATACTCATGTGTTTTATCTTCGCGGATTGTTTGATGTAAGATTTGCCCATAGATGGTTTGGAAAGCCATTAAAGCAATAAGGGTAGTTATCGTTTTCATTTAAGTTTTTCAAGTTTTTGTAGCACAGTAAAAGTAATATCAAAATTGAAAAAATGAACAAAAAAAAGGCCGACTCTGTTCAAAATCGGCCACAAAAGTAAAAAACGATAATTCTATTTTATTGCTCCGGCACATAACTTCATGCGAAGTACACGTTTTGCTGCAGCATCAACAAGTGCTTTAAAATTGGCATCAGAACGGTATTTCGTCAGGATTTCACCATGAGACTTCATACAATCCAAAGGCATCAATAAAATATCAACACCTGCTTCAATCGCTTTCACACTATTTCCTTTTACTGCGGTAACTCCTCCCATGTTCATTGCGTCAGTAACTACCAAGCCTTTAAAACCAAGTTCTTTGCGCAATAGGTCAGTGATGATCACTTTCGAACAAGTAGCCGGGAGTCCGTTTGTATTGTACTTTGGATTATTTACAACTGCCAGGTGACCAATCATAATACTCAAAACCCCTTTTTCGATCAGGCTAGGGTAGGTCGGTACTTCTTTCAATTCACCGTCGATTGCCTGAAGTGATTTATGTGTATCACCGGAAACTAAGCCATGTCCGGGGAAATGCTTAGCTGTAGCAATGATTCCATGTTCCTGCATACGGGCAATAAAAGCATTTGACCATGGGATATTGTTTGCCTCTACTTTCGCGAATCCTCTGTAGCCAACCGTTCCGTTCTTCGCTAAATCAACAACCGGAGCAAAATTGTAATTGATTCCAATTGCTTTTAATGTTGCTGCAATGGTGTCAGCGCATTGATTCACTTCTGCAAGAGAAGTAATTTCATTTGCTTTCTTAACCGGTGAAGAACCGGAAATTTTGCGGTTAAACAAACTTGGTTCAGCATCAGCACTATATAAGAATCCCGGGTTTCCATTTTTACCATTCAAGTCATTAAATTCCTTAATCCAGGAAGTGAATTCCGTTTTACTTCCATTCAGCATTAAGACTCCGCCAATTGTACGCTTTCCAATCAATGCTTTGATGGAGTTTGGAGTATTTCCAAGTCGGCCTACAGCAGGCATAATTAATTGCGCTACAATGGCTGTGTCATCCAGGGTTTTAAACAGTTCTTCCACATCTTTGTCCAAATCCGCATTCTCACTCAGATAATCAGTAAGCTTGAACGTATGTTTTATTTCGGGAAGTTGCGGAACCTTCCGCTCTTCTTTTTGAGTTTCTGTTTTAGTACCTTCAGCATTTTGTCCGCAAGCCTGCAGTAATAGTGCAGAACAAGCGCAAATTGTGATCCAATGTTTCATCTCTACTTTTATCATAGTTGCTGCAAATGTAAGCCGAAAGTTAGTAAAGATTGCTTTTTGGATCGGCACTTATAAACAATTCAGGAGTGAATTACGCCATTTTGGAGGAAGCAAAAAAGCCGGTCTGCTATATCAGACCGGCATACTTATGGGATTGATCTTATTGTTTTACAATTCGTAATACATTATTTTCTCCGGATTCCAGAGTGACGTTCACAAGGTAAATTCCTGAAGGTAAAGTGTTCATCTGAATTTCTTTTCCGCTAATGGTTACTCGTTGGGCTTTTCCAAATACATCCGATACTTCAATTGTCCAGATCGATCCATCAACTGAGATTCTCAAGATGTCCGTTACCGGATTGGGGGAAGCGGAAATAGTTGTTTTCAAAGTTTCTTCCAGTCCCGCAGTTGAATAAATAAGACACGAAGATGTATCCGTACAGTTATTAACCGTAACAGCTACTGCATAAGAACCATCGGTATTCGGGGAGAATGTCTGCCCGGTTTCTCCGGAAATAATGGCAAAACCGGCGTTACAATTCAACCATTGATATTGAGCGCCGTTTGCTGTCGCGCTTAACTGATGCCCCGAAATGCTGGCAGCGTTATTGATCGTGTTTACTGTCAGAACTGTTGTTACAACACTGTCACATCCCAGAAAAGAAGTCAAGGTGTCATTGTATGTTCCGGAAGTGGTGTGAGTAAATGAACCAACAGTAAAGCTTTCTCCGTTGCAAATTGCTGCCGTTTGACTGGATCCGATAGCCGCCGGTTCCGTAAGCACCTGGTTTACCAGTGTCGTACACCCTGTGGCATCGGTAATGATGCAGGTATAGTTTCCGGCTCCAACGGAATTCAGGTTTTGTGTGTTTGTCGGAGGAGTGGTATTCCAGGAGAAACTGAAGGGCGTCAATCCGGAAGGGGTCAGCTGGATAGAACCGCTATTGTCTCCGTTACAGTTCAGGTCCTGGTGACTTAAAATACTACTGGAACTTACAACCGGAGTGCCCGAAAGGGCAAAAAATGCGACTCTATTGGTTGGAGAAGCTGTGGTGTTGATGATCATCACTCTTCGAACAAGTTTGGCTTGATCGGTGCAGGACAAGTTCACATCGATCCGGAATAAATGTGGTGCGGATGTATTGTGATTAGCCAGGTCCCCCGGCCGGTATGTCCTGTCAAACCCGCTGATCACAGCTCCGGAACCGGTCATCCAATTCGGAACTGTAGGGTTAGGTTGTGGCAAGATCCATACAGTTCCATCTGTGAATTCGATAATGCCTAAAATAGATCCGTCTCCTTCCGTTGAAAAGCCAAGAAAACTAAGTGAAGAATAAGATGCAGGTGTAGTTAATTCGAGGGAGTCCATTTGCCCGGTAGAAAGCAAAATACAGTTTTTGGATGTGTAAGGAGCTAATTGGTAAGTACTGCTTCCAGAAGTAATTAGCCCGTTATCGGGTAATCCGGTACCGGTGTTAAGTTGGGTGCCATAATTCTGATTGTAAAGCACGTAATTGTCACTACCAAAGGTAGTGTCGGTTGTTGCAACAGCGGGAGTGGTTTCCGCGATGACGTCGTAATTGTATCCTGTGACAGCAATTGGAGTGTGATTCTGGCTATAAGATAGCGAGGATGCTGCCAGGAAAATCGGCAAAATAAAGGAGATTTTCATAACGTGTTTGTTTTTAAGTTTAACGATTGATCCCAGCTCTGTTAGAGGCATGCCATTAAGCAATTCCTCAAAAGAGTTAAGGTAGCTTTTTCATACATACACATATTACATGGTGTGTTATGAGACAAAGCTATTTCAAGTATGGGATTATCTGGTTATGAAAATGCCGTAAATACTTTTGAATTTACTGACGCGTTTTTTTAGTGTTCTTTGAAGCAGGTTCTTTTTTAGAAACAGCAGTTGTTTTTTTTGCTGTTGTGGGTTTTCGTTCAGCTGGCTTACGAGATGGAGGATTTTTATCCTCATGATTTTCTTCTGCTTCTTCTATGGAGTGGGAAGTTTGCAAAGTCTTTTCTTTCTCCGATAACTCACTTAGTTTTTGGTAGTATTTTTGAACAGTTATCATTTCCTCTTCGGTCATACTTTCAATATCTACCAATCGGTTACTGGACTTATTACTGGATGCGACCAATTCATTCAATTTCAACTGGATGGCAAGCGAATCTTTATTCTGGGATTTTTGGATGAGGAATACCATTAAAAATGTGATAATGGTTGTTCCCGTATTTATTATCAATTGCCAAGTCTCAGAAAAGTCAAAAAATGGCCCACACACAGCCCATAGAATAACAATTGAAAGCGCACTTATAAAAGCATAGGAACTTCCTACTGCTTTTGATGCTTTTGAAGCGAAATTTTCAAAAAATTGCTTACCGGATTTTTTATGTTTCATAACATTTTTCTTTTTGAGATTAACTTCCAACAATTTCACCTCCGTTCACGTGAATCATTTGTCCGGTGATATAACTACTGTCCTGAGAAGCCAGAAATACATAAGCAGGACCAACTTCTGATGGTTGCCCCGCACGGCCCATTGGTGTGTCTTTTCCAAATTTTTCCAAATCATCAAAGCTGGAAACGATTAAAGGTGTCCAAATAGGACCTGGCGCAACTCCGTTTACACGGATTCCTTTTTTCGCCAGCATAGTAGCGAGTGATTTTGTGAAAGTTGAAATAGCGCCTTTTGTACTTGAATAGTCAAGTAAATGGTCACTTCCCCGATTAGCAGTCACGGACGAGGTGTTAATAATCGTATCTCCTTTTTTAAGGTGTGGAAGAGCCGCTTTTACAAAGTAAAATAACGGGTAAATGTTTGTTTCAAATGTTTTCTTTAGGTTCTCAGTGGTTACTTCCGTTGGGGTATCCGCATTAAAATGTGTTCCGGCATTATTGATAATGATATTCATGTGACCATATTCCTTCAATACATCATCAATACATTTTTTACAAAACTTCTCGTCCGTTATATCTCCCTTTAATAACAGACATTTCCTATTCTGAGCTTCAACAAGTTTTTTGGTTTCTTTCGCATCTTTATTCTCAGAGAGGTATATAATTGCAATATCTGCACCTTCATGAGCATAATGAACCGCGATACTCCGCCCGATGCCGCTGTCTCCACCGGTTATAACAGCAATTTTATTCTTGAGTTTGCCGCTTGCTTTATATTTTTTACTGATATACTCAGGTTTCGGAGTCATCTCGGATTCAATGCCCGGCTTTTCCTGCTTTTGATTTTTAAACTTACTTGGTTTCATAAATAAGAAATTTTAAGTTTATCTATGAAAAATTAAAGTAAGGGTATTTATTTTCCAAAAACTTTATCCCAATAAACGCTAAAGTTTATGTTTCCAAAATCTCTTGTCCTGCTTGAAAACAAGGTTCCTCCTTTTGGTCCCCGTATAATAAGACCGTATACGAACAAGGGAGTTTTTCTTTTTCCGTTTGTAATTGCAGTTGCTGTACCGAATCGCAGATCATAGATGAATAAAGTGTCGGAGCGACGATCAACAGAGTAAAAACCGTTTGTAATATGTTCAATTTGTTCAATTCGTGAATTTCCATTCCACTCAACAAGTTTCAAAAGATGGTGATTCTTGGGAATGACTTCAACTTGTTTTGGATCAAAGGATGCGAAAAGTGATTTGTAACCGACGTAGTAATTCGAATCATCCTCTGCTATCAAATCCCAATAGAAAGAAGTTAGGGGCATAGGAGTTACCATTGTTCTTTCAGGTTGAATACCTGCACGTTCAAAGTATGAATCTGTGTTACCGTATACAATTAATTTGATTACAACACCCCATAACAAGTAGACGCAAGAATAGATGATTCCGGAAATGTTCCAAATTCGTCGTCTTTTGGATTCCCTTTTCGAAAAGAGTGCTCCTATTAACAAGATCATGAATGGAAGGGTATAAAGCGGATCAATTACAAAAACAGAATTGAATGTTAAGCGCCAATCAAATGGCCAGAAAAACTGGGTTCCGTAATTGGTGAATATATCCAAAAGTGGGTGAGTAACAATTGAAAGGAACCACAGTAAATACCATGTTTTGAATGTATAGTTCGTTTTGCTGAGTTTATGTAAAATGAAAGCAAAGCACGGACCTGCCAATAGAGCAAAGAGCAAAGAATGTGAGAAACCCCGGTGAACCAAGGCTGCATCCAACGGATCATAAAATAAACAAACAAAGACATCCAGATCCGGGAGTGTACCACCAATTGCACCCCACAGAGCGGCTTTTGCGCCCATTTTTCTTCCCGCAACAGCCTCACCGACGGCTGCGCCCAAAACGATCTGAGTTAATGAATCCATAACACTAAAAATAGCACTTTATAGTCTGAATTTGAAAGAAATAACATTGATTATATTTTAAGATAAAAATGTTGAAAAAAATGGAAAAATAAATTTTTAAATGCTTTTTTGACCAGAACTATTTTCTTACCTTCATGGGAAAAAAGGTGAAATGCAAGTGCAAAAAATGACAATCCGTCACTGGTCGGAAGAGGATAGACCACGTGAGAAAATGATGCTTAAAGGAAGAAACTCGCTTTCGGACGCAGAATTAATTGCAATTCTTATTGGGACGGGTAGCGGAAATAAATCAGCAGTTGATTTGGGAAGGGAGTTACTTTTGTTGTCAAAAGGTGATTTATATGAATTCGGAAAATTGAGATTGTCTCAGTTCTGTGAGGTTAAAGGAATTGGCAAGTCGAAGGCAGTTTCTATTTTAGCTGCTTTGGAGTTGGGGCGCAGAAGAAAAGAAATCCGGATTAAAAAACGTCCGAAAATTGATAGTTCTGAGAGGGCTTTTAAGGAGTTTAGGCCTTATTTCACAGATTTGAGCCACGAGGAGTTTTTTGTTATGTACCTTAATCGTGCAAATGAATTGGTTCGGGTTAAGCAATTGTCTATAGGCGGAGTCTCAGGAACTTATGTTGATCCCAAAATTATATTTAAGTACGGAATTGATATGGATGCCTCAGCTATTATTCTGGCTCACAATCATCCGAGCGGAAATCGTAAACCGAGTGAATCAGATAAGAAAATCACCAAACAGATCAAACAATTCGGAGAGCTTATTGAAATGCCTGTTCTTGATCATCTCATTATCACAGATAATGGCTACTTTAGCTTCTCAGATCAAGAACTTCTTTGAGAAATGTTGTTTTACGTTGATGAAATCTCTGTCCGTTTAATTTATACCCTGGATTTTGTGTTCAGGGAGCATGGTTTAGAATATCAACTGACTAATGACAAACAGGTTTTTACTTCCTTTGAAGGAGCAAAAATTTCCTATTCCAATTTCGAATTTGACCATTCCCCGATTTTAAATCCGGCAGGTTTGCTGTTTGAAGAACAATTTCGTGACTCTATTCTGGTAGAAAAGGGAAGTTGGGGAAATGTCGATTGTTTGAAGTTTGATGCTGTTCCTGATCCATTAGCAGCTGTTTTCTACGTCCTCACCCGTTATGAAGAATATCACTCTAAGTTTCCCGATAAGCATGGCAGATTTACCTCAAAGGAAAGCCTGCAAAGCAAATTCGGCTGGCTGCATATCCAAATTGTGGAACGTTGGATAGAAGTCTTTTTCAAGGTGTATTCTCCCGAATATCTTAAGCGATTAGAATCTCAAAAAACGATTCGGATTATTCCCTCTTTTGATATCGATAATACCTACGCCTTCAAGTGGAAAGAGGGCTGGCGCTCCTGGCTTTCAAATAGCAAAGATTTGCTAAAGAACAATAAAGATCGGATAAAAACCAGGAAGTTGGTTCAACGGGGAGAATTGAAGGATCCTTTTGATTCTTTCGAAATTATCCGGTCCGTATATAACGATTATCCCGAAACACGTGTGTTTTGGCAATTAGGGAACTATGCAAAATACGACACGAATATTGCATGGAATGATCCGAGACACCAGGAGCTCATATCAGAAATAAGTCGTTTGGGACATTTAGGATTGCATCCGAGCTACGCGAGTAATTATTCCGATGAGAAACTGGAGCGGGAAGTAAGGCGAATTAAAGCAATCACTTCAAAAGTAATCACAGAATCCAGGCAGCATTTTTTGAAACTCAATTTGCCTCAAACGTACCATCGAATGATGGAGCACGGTTTTGAAAAAGATTTTACAATGGGCTATGCTGATGATTATGGTTTTAGAGCCGGTACTGCACGTGAACATGCTTTCTTTGACTTATTGGCCAATGAATCCTACCCAAATTACAGAATTGTGCCTTTCGTTTATATGGATGGAACCTTGCTTGAATATAAAAAAATGAGTATTGAGCAAAGTTCACAAGCCGTGGATCAACTGATCCGGGAAGTCAAAGTATATGGGGGGACTTTTTGTTTTATCTGGCACAATGAAACACTTGCCGAAGCTGGAAAATGGAAAGGATGGAAGAAAGTATTTGATTATACATTAGAACAATTCAAATGATTATTTCAGCAGCAAGTTTAAGTCAGAAGAAAGCTTTCCCGAAAATTCAGCACGGTGATGAAATCGTTCAATTGGGGTCCTGTTTTTCATCCACGATGTCTTATTGGTTTCGCAGAGCCGGTTTTCGGGTAATGGATAATCCTTTAGGAGTGATCTTTCATCCCGTTCCATTGGCAAAACAGATTCTAATGGCATTTGGCAAAGCAGAATGGAGTGGATTTGTGCAAAAGGAAGATGTCCATGTGAGTTATGATGCAAGCAGCGTCTTATATTCCATGACTGCATCCGGATTGGAGGCATTGGTGGAGCAACAAATGAAAGAGCTTAGAATTTCTTTGCAGAAAGCTAAACTCCTGGTGATAACGCTCGGTTCTGCTCATGGATACCGTCTGAAGCAATCCGGGAATCTGGTGGCCAATTGTCACCAGCAGGCACACTCATTTTTTGAAAAGGAATTGACCGGGGCAGAGGAGATGGCTTCGATTTGGGAATCGGCCATAAAGGAATTGAAAAGTGTAAATCCAAGTATTCAAATCGTTTTTACTGTTAGCCCAGTTCGCTACATCCGTGATGGTTTGATGGAGAATTCCCGGTCAAAATCGGAATTGTTTCGTTTGGTTTCTCTTCTTAAAAGAGATTCAGTACATTATTTTCCGGCTTATGAATTAGTCAACGATGTGTTGAGAGATTATCGTTACTTTGATGTGGATGGCGTCCATCCTTCAGATGAGGCAACAGAATTTGTCTGGGACTTTCTTAAAGAAGAACTTTTTTCTACTCAAACAAATGAGCTGATAGAAGAAATCATGAAGCTTCGCAAAATGGAGGAACACAAGCTGATGTATCCGGAATCCAAAAAAGCGGAAGAATATCTCAGGCAATTAAAACAAAAAAGGGAAAGTTTCCTTTCCCAATACCCAGTAGTAGTCTGGTGCTAAATTTTATTGCGTTCTGATAACGATCGTTCCTTTATATTCTCTTGGTTCTCCCGGATTAGGATTTCCCATGACAACTTTCCATAAGACAACGGCTCCATTTTTCAAAACTTCACCTGTATTGCTATCAACACCATTCCAACCTGCAGATACGTCAGTCGTTTTGTAGATAACCCTTCCGCTTTTTGTATCGTAAATATATAATTCAAATGGAGTTTTACGTTCTTTCAGAGCATGTGGCATAAAAGTGGAAACTCTCGAATCATTTGAATTTAAATCAATTGCTTCCTGTGCATTCAAATTGTAATCTTCAGATAGAGTAATTCTTTTCTGTTCAACAACGGCACAACCATTTTGATCTTTTGCAGATGCAGAAACGCTGATTTCTTTTCCTTTATACGGATGAACAATTAATGTACCGTCTTCACTTTCAAAAGCATGCTTTTCAACGGTCCAATGAACAGGTGAATGATTTCCGGAAACCGTGAATCGAATTGCAGGAACCCCATCTTCATACAATAAAGTAGGATCAACGCTGATGTACAGGTCAGAGCTTGGTTTACTAACAGAAATCGTTTGTTTTTGATTTCCAACAACCAGGTCAATAGTGCCTTCATTGCTTGCTGCAAAGACTTTTTTAGTCCCTGGTTTTACAATGAGAATAGTTCTATTGTTTTGGATAACAGAAACCGATGAGTTGTCATTTGGATTTGCAATTTCAATCTCGTCACCAATACAATACCTGGTTTTGTTTGTGTTTGCTGGTAAGTAATTTGTTTTTTGAGCACCGCCATCATCAGAAGGGTTTTTTAAAGAACCTTGAGAGTTTTGCGTTGCCGAATTGGCTTCTCCTTTTGATGTTTGAACCAAATGATTTTCATTGTTTTGGTTATTGCCATTTTCAACAGGAGCTGACTGAGTGCCGTTTGACACTTGTTTTTCAGTCTGATGTGTATTTGTTTGAGGGCTTGTATACTCATTTTTATCCAAACGACCTTCCAGATGATTGTTCGTTTGTTCAGCAGTTGTATTTTGACTGATTACAGGTGCATTCTCTTTTGTTCGAGCAGATTCTGACTGAGAGTTCAGTGCGAAAAACAGTGCGGACCCTACAAGTACGGTACCAACTGAAGCTGCAACCCACCATTTACGGTAGAAAGGAGAAGGAGTTGTCCCGTCTAATCTTTTAGACAGAGATTCCCATGCAGCCTCGTTGTAGGGCAACTCATGGTTTTCAAGGGACTTTTTTATGATCTGTTCAATGTTCTTCATTGAGCGATTTTTGTAAATTTTTGTTTCAAATAATTTTGAAGGTTCATTTTGGCTTTTGCTAAATTAGATTTCGACGTTCCCTCACTGATTTCGAGGATTTCCGCAATTTCCCTGTGTGTAAATTCTTCCATCACA
The DNA here is from genome assembly GCF_029266855.1 of Fluviicola sp. Lineage (GTDB taxonomy): Bacteria > Bacteroidota > Bacteroidia > Flavobacteriales_D > Crocinitomicaceae > Fluviicola. The sequence goes on along the minus strand of NZ_JAQSWB010000001.1, from coordinate 1,036,855 downwards.
TACAAGTTGAAAACTGCTTTGTAGGCTGGAGAAAGCTTGTTAATGGCTTCCATGGCAACTTCAGCTTTTAATGTTGTGATTTCCCATTCTTCCCCGAGTTCATCTTCTTCCGGGATGTATTTGAAATCATTGTCATTATCGCTAAGCAACCAATCTTTTTTAGATTTTCGAATCGAATCAATTGCACAATTCACAATAATTCTTCTCATCCAACCTTCAAAAGATCCTTTCTTGTCGTAACCTTTAATATGTTCAAAGACCTTAATGAAACCTTCCTGTAAAACTTCTTGGGCTGAATCTTTATCGCGAATGTACCGTTGACAAACAACAAGCATTTTCCCGTAAAACTTCTTGAATAATTGCTCTTGTGCCCTCCTGTCGGACGACTTACAGCCTTCAATTATATCTTCTAATTCCCAATTCTGTTTCACTGTCTCTTTTCAATAACGAAGGATTGTCAATAGGGTTGCCTCTTTAAAGGAATTCAAAATGTAAAATTCAAAATGATGAAGTGAAAACGGCCATCCGGATAATAGCCGCGCACTTGTTTTTGAATTTTGAATTCACAATTTTGGATTTTTAATAACCTGTTTACAAATAACGTGATTTCTGCACAAAATTTACAGTAGGAGCAAAGTTTTATTCTTAAATTCGTGGCGCTTTAAAGAAATAGATTTATCATTTAATTATAAAACAATGAAAGTAACAGTAGTAGGTGCAGGAGCTGTAGGAGCAAGCTGTGCAGAATATATTGCAATGAAAAACTTCTGTTCAGAAGTAGTGTTAGTAGACATTAAAGAAGGATTTGCCGAAGGTAAAGCAATGGATTTAATGCAAACAGCATCGCTTAACGGGTTCGATACGCAAATTACTGGAACAACAGGAGATTACAGCAAAACTGCAGGTTCTCACGTCGCTGTAATTACTTCAGGTATTCCCAGAAAACCAGGAATGACACGTGAAGAATTGATCGGGATCAATGCCGGTATTGTAAAGGATGTTACTGCAAACCTGGTAAAACATTCTCCGGAAGTTATCATTATCGTTGTTTCCAACCCAATGGATACAATGGCTTATTTGGTGCACAAAACTTCAGGTCTTCCAAGACATAAGATTATCGGAATGGGTGGAGCGTTGGATTCTGCAAGATTCAAATACCGCTTGGCAGAAGCATTGGGAAGCCCGATCTCTGATGTAGACGGTATGGTAATCGCTGCACACAGTGATACAGGAATGCTTCCATTATTGAGCAAAGCAACAAGAAATGGTGTTCCGGTAACGGAGTTCCTAAATGCTGAGCAACAAAAATACGTAGTTGAAGAAACGAAAGTAGGAGGAGCTACGCTTACAAAATTATTGGGTACTTCAGCATGGTATGCACCGGGAGCTGCTGTTTCGGTAATGGTTCAGGCAATTGCTTGTGATCAGAAGAAAATGATTCCTTGTTCATTGATGCTTGAAGGTGAATACGGTCAAAGTGACATCTGTTTAGGTGTTCCTGCAATTATCGGGAAGAACGGAGTAGAAAAGATCGTAGATATTACACTTACTGCAGATGAGCAGGCGAAGTTTGTTGAAGCTGCTAATGCCGTAAGAGAATGCTATATCTACGTTATGTCCCTCGGCATTCCGTCTTGTGAGACGGAGCCTCAGTCTTCGTCCGCTAGCGCTGACTCTCATTCATGCTTGAAAGACGGAGTACCTATGCTACAACTACGTTATGTCCCTCGGCTTTTCCGTCTTGACCAAAGCAGATCAAACAAATGATCGCTTCGGGTCGAGTGAGACAGAGCCTCAGTCTTCGTCCGCCACGGCGGACTCTTATCTATGCTTTATCTGTGGAGTATCTATGCTTTATCTATAGAGTATCCATGCTTTATCTATGGAATATAGTAGCTATATCCCGCGGCTTTCCGTCCGTCATCTGACCGACAGAACCACAGTCTTCGTCCGCCACGGCGGACTCTTGTTAAAATCTAGTACAATTATCGAGATAAGTACGGCATATACCCGGGATAACTACCTTGTAAAGTCGCTTGAATTACCGGGAGACAAGGATCAACTTTCCTGCTGAAGTATCAGCTCAGGGTTCCCAAGAAGTTTTACCAGCTAAAAAATGAAAAAATTAATAATTTATAGCTCCGATATCAGGATTATTCAGGTCAGGTCTTGGATAACCATTGATATCGAATGCTACTGTTGAAGGATTTCCGGTATTGTTTAAACTGGACGCTCCGTAGAACTTAAAATTGTCTTCACTGGGATTTATGAACAGAGGATTTGCTGCAGTACAATTTTCAAACATCGGGTTATTGAAACTGCTTTTCAGGATCACACATTTCCGAAAGTGAAAATTAAGGGTCAATCCTCCGGGCTGGATGGTATCAATGGCTAAATGCTGGCCACTACTTCCGTAAATGACACAGTTATTGAAATTGGCATTTGGAATATCAGCTACGACATTATTATAATAATTCGCAATTCCAACCGCAGGAGTTGTTCCTTCACCTGAACCATAACCCAAGAAGTCACAGTGATTGAAAGTGAAATCTGCACCTTGAATAACTAATAAAGAGTGAACACCCGTACTGTGAACCAATACATTTTCACCGTAAACTTTCGGTCCGTCGAATAAGAACAAACCATAACTTGCCGCATTCTTAATTTCGGTATTGGAGATGGTCAGGGTGGTTTGTGTAAATGTTGCATCACGCGAATCGACGTGCACTCCGGCTGTTGCATTTTTAATGATCGCATTATCAATCATGGAAGGCCTGGCTTCCTGGAAGTAGATTCCATAATATTGTCCGGCAACATCCTGGTAAGAGGCTTCGAGGCGATCACCCTGGATAATTACTTTGTTGTTATAATCCCCGTCGATATTCAGAGTGCCTTTGTAATTCCATAGAATAGAGTTTTTATGGAGATAAATTTTCGTGCCGCCAATAATATTGAGTGTTTTAGCAGAATCTACGAACGCAGCACCATAAATTACATGGGGTTTGTCGTTCTGCCAGGTTCCTTCATTCGTATCAAAGATTCCCATTCCGGTGTTGGAATAATGGTAATACATATCTTGTCCCCAGGCTACTAATTTTACATACTGATCTTCATCATTTGTTGTAAACCGCACCGAATCTTCTACCACGACGGGTAAATTCTGACCATTTACGCTCAATTTCACCTCTACAAAACAAAATAAACTGTCTCCGGAAGGAATTTCAAGATCTGAAAAACTGGTTCCCTGGAGTCCGTCGAGATTTAATTTAAATTTGGAGGCGGTTCCGCCCATTAACTGGACCTGGCTAATTTTTAGTGCTTTATTCTGATGATTGTAAATCTTGAAATACTTTGTAGTTGAGCCGATTGTGGTGAAAACGGTATCAAAAACCAGGGTGTCGTTCGAAAAGCTCAGATTGCCTTCTCCAAACAGGTTTTTCTTTTTACAAGCCGAATTACTGAACACAAGAGAGGCAAAAATTGCTGCTCCGAGAATGAGTTTAATTAGTTTCATCATGACAAAAGTAACGAAAGTGTAATAGCTTTTATTTTTTTTGTTGTGAATTAAAAAGTTTGATTATCTTTGCAAACCAATTTTCGAATAAGAACAAAATTAAGAATAACAACATATGAAAGCAGGTATTCACCCGGAAGATTATAGATTAGTAGTGTTTAAAGACATGACAAATGAGTATGCATTTTTGTGTCACTCTTCTGCTAATACTTCAGAAACAGTTACTTGGGAGGATGGAAATGAATATCCATTGGTAAAATTAGATATCTCTCACAAGTCTCACCCGTTCTTTACTGGTATTGTACAGTTCGTGGATACTGCAGGTCGTATCGATAAATTCAACAATCGTTACAGTAAGTATAAAAAGTAATTTCAACTACGAAATAGTAGCCCTGACACTAAATGTCGGGGCTTTTTTTTTGCTTTTTTTTGACCTTTTCGGTCGCATTTGAATTACCTTTAGTTAGGAGTTGGTTATATTTGTATCATGAGTTCACTGCATATTAAAGTTTTAGTTCTATTTATTTTTTGTGTCTTTAACCGGGTTTACGCAGGTTCAATCGACGAAGCATTCAAAGCCTTAAGTCAGTTCAATTATTTTGAAGCAAAGAAGCAATTTGAAAAATCGATCAAATCAAATGAGTCTGCGGCAAATTACGGACTCGCAGTTATATATTCCCGCACAGACAATCCGTTCCATCAATTGGATTCAGCATACGTTCGAATCGTTCGATCTGAAAAGGCATACGGTGCAATGAAGGACAAGCAAAAGGAGTCCCTCAAAAAATACAATTTCGACTATCTGGCAATTGAAAACCTGAGAAAGGAAATATCGAGCGGTTTGTTTAAAACCGTTTTAAAAAATCCTTCCGAAGAAGCATATGACCAATTCCAAAAGAAGAATCCCTGGGCAGCTGAGCAAACCAAAGCGATCTACGCCCGCGATTCAATTGCTTATCAGAAGGCAAAAGCAGGAAACACTTCGGCAGCTTTTGATCTTTTCCTGAAAAGATATCCCGAATCCGACTTTAAGAAAGAAGCTCTAAATAATTTTCACCGCTTGCAGTACAAGGAAAATACCGATGGAAAGACCATTTCCTCTTTCCTTGGATTTGAAAAACAGTTCCCGGGCAATCCCTATATTGCAGATGCACAAGACCAGGTTTATAACTTGAGTACAGTCCGGAACCAGGTGAAAGATTATGAACTATTCATAAAGACCTATCCGAAAAACAGGAATGTGGAAAATGCCTGGAGAAAACTTTACCAGCTTTACATGGCAGATTATTCGCTGGAGCGTTTGGAAAAATTTCAAAAGGAATACCCGGATTATCCCTACAAGGCTGAAATCACAAAAGACAAAGAGTTAAGCACGCAGCAAATCATTCCTTATAAGCATGCCGGACAATTCGGTTGGATGGACTTGAACGGGAAAATCATTATTCCGGCTCAGTACAGTACAGTTGGTTTCTTTAAGGAAGGTTTAGCCTGGGCTGAAAAGAGCGGGAAGTATGGTTTTGTAAACAAAGCCAATGAAGTTGTGGTCCCGTTTAAATTTTCGAGCTGTAATGATTTTGACAAGGGAAGAGCGATTGTACAGTTAGATACCCTGTTCGGAATCATTGACCGTTCGGGAGCGTACATTATTGAGCCTCAATACAAGGATATCGGACAATTTTCCGAAGGATTGATCTATGCGATCAAAGACAGTTTATACGGTTATTTTGATGGCTTGGGTTATCCGCGGATCCCGGAGCAATACGAAGAAGCATTTTCGTTTTCGGGAGGAATGGCTAAGGTTACCTTTAAAGGACTGGAGGGCTATATTGATGCCTTTGGTTCTTTCAAAGTAAAGCCCTTGTATGAATCTATTAATTTATTTGGTGATTCGGCGATTGTTATTGAGGGAGATGAAAGTTACAAGCTGGCGACTTTCCAGGGGAATGAGATCAAAACTATTCCAATAGAAGAAATCGGCATGCTTGTTTCTGACCGTGCGCTGGTTATATCGGAAGATAAAATAGGTTATTTGAATAAAAAAGGACAGACAGTCATTCCTGCAACCTTTGATTATTTCACCAATGCACGCTCAGAAGGAGAATTTGTTGGGATGTATGCGAAAGTTTCAAAAGCAAACAAATTCGGAATAATCGATCGTTTCGGGAAGCCAATGATTCCGTTTTCTTACTCTAAGCTGGGAGGAGTTTCCTCACTTATCTCCTTTGAGAAAGCCGGGAAATGGGGGTATATTGATTTGCAGAACAAGGTGATTGTTCCTCCTATGTATGAAGCGGCAGAAAGTTTTAAATCCGGTTTGGGGGTTGTTCAGTTATTGACTTTAAAAGGAGCAATAAATGCAAAGGGAGAAACTGTAATTCCTGTAGAACATACCACAATAAAGGCACTTGATGAATCACATTTCCTGGTTTCACTAGGGGCTTTTTATGGGATTTACACCAATAAGGGAAAACTTGTTGTTCCCCTCGAATATGTCAATATCCGCAAAGTTCAGGATGATTTTTATATCCTCACCAAAGGAACCGAATTGCACTATTTTTATGTTCCGGAGAACAAACTGATCAAACCTATTTTGGATTAAGGATGTCCGGATTAAAGAATTTCATTCGCTCGATCGTTCCAACTAAATTGTTGAACGCTTACCGGGAAAGGAAGAAGGATAAACAGCGGAAATCTATTCAGCAGCAAGCCGAAAAGGGTGAAGGACTTAGCCTGGAACAGTTAATCCGGGAGCTCAAGGAATGTGGGATCAGAGAGGGCGATTCCGTTTTGGTTCACAGCAGCTTTTCAAAGATCGGTTTTGTAGCAGGAGGTCCTAAAACTTTTGTAGACGGATTACTGGCAGTTATCGGAACAAGCGGAAATTTATTGATGCCCAGTTCTCCGAATGCAGGATACCAGCTGGATTATATTCGGAATTTAAGCGTGTTTGATGTACAAAACGATCCATCAAAAATGGGTGCGATCACAGAATATTTCCGGATGCTTCCCGGGGTGAAGCGCTCAGGAAGTCCGACAGAACCTGTTTGTTGTTTCGGACCAAACGCAGATTGGTTTACGAGCGGGCATTTGGGAGAATTAACTCCATATACCAAGAACAGTCCTTTCGCCCGTCTAGCTGAGGCTAAGGGAAAAATACTTTATATAGGGGTTACCCTGGATAATGCGGGAACTTCCCTGCATGTTTTGGAAGATGCGGTGGAAGATTTTAAATTTCCGGTCTACTTTCCGGAAGTATTTCGTGTTTCGGTGAAGCAGACAGACGGAACGCTTGTTCCCGTAAATGTGAAAGTTCACAACCCGGAGCAATCAGCAAAGCGCAGGTGTGACGAATTACTCCCGATGTTTGAAGCGGAAGGAGTTATGAAACGAGCAACTATCGGTAAAGCCAAAACATTGGTGTTTGACGCGGCTAAAATGCTGGAAGTGATGATAGATGAATATCAAACAAAGGGTGTAAGCATGTATACGCCAACCGGAGGGGAATTAAAGAAATAAGAGTTGTTAACATGCTTTGCGACTTTTGCTTCTAGCGGTTAAATATGCAAGTTTTTTAACCGCATAGAAAATGAGAACGCAAAGAACATGTTATTTTATGCAAGCATTGCTATTTTTGTAAAACCAAAAAAACAGAACATGTCAAACAGAAACTGGACAAGTATCAAGTCCTACACAGATATCAAATTCGAATTCTTTGATGGAATCGGGAAGATTACCATTAACAGGCCAAAAGTGTACAATGCATTCCGTCCGGAAACAAATATGGAAATGCTGGACGCTTTGGAAATCTGTCGTGAAAGACAAGATATCGGTGTAGTGGTTTTGACCGGAGAAGGAGATAAAGCATTTTGTTCCGGCGGAGACCAAAACGTGAAAGGAGTAGGAGGATATATTTCTGAAAACGGGGTTCCGCGATTGAATGTACTGGATGTACATAAAGCAATACGTGCATTGCCTAAACCGGTTATTGCAATGGTAAACGGGTATGCAATCGGCGGGGGACACGTTCTTCACGTAGTTTGTGATATCACGATCGCTTCCGAGAATGCGCGTTTCGGACAAACAGGACCAAAGGTTGGGAGTTTTGATGCCGGTTTCGGGTCTTCGTTTTTAGCGAGTCATGTAGGACAGAAAAAAGCACGTGAAATTTGGTTTTTATGTGAGCAATATACAGCTGATGAAGCAGAAAAAATGGGGATGGTAAATAAGGTAGTTCCTTTGAAAGACCTGGAAGATACAACCGTTCAATGGTGTCAGACCATTATGAAGCGCTCACCATTGGCTATCCGAATGATCAAACGCGGTTTGAATGCCGAGTTAGACGGACAAAGAGGATTGATGGAGTTTGCAGGTGATGCTACTTTGATGTACTATTTGATGGAAGAAGCACAGGAAGGAAAACGAGCGTTCTTAGAAAAAAGAGAACCGAATTTCCAGCAATTCCCTAAATTCCCGTAATTAAAAAAGAGGCTTCGACTCCGCTCGGCCTCCTTTTCGAAAATTAACAGCCGGTGACTGAGCGGAGTCGAAGGCACCGCGAATTCATTAAAAATGGCATTACTAGATATTGATGCTGATTTTCAGCGCATTTTTGGATTTAGTTTAAACGAAGGGAAGCAGTGGCTGGTCAAATCGGGTACCAACCTGATTTTTGCTGCAATTATTCTCTTCGTAGGATTCTGGATCGCTAAATGGACAGGCCGTTTGGTGGTGAAGATCCTGACAAGAGGGAAAGTAGACATCGGTTTGGTCACCTTTCTATCCAGTTTAGCCACGATCATTCTTAAAATACTGGTTGTCGTAACGGCAATCACCCAATTGGGAATCGAAATGACCTCCTTTGTGGCAATCCTCGGTGCTGCAGGTTTGGCAATCGGTATGGCATTTTCAGGAACACTTTCCAATTTTGCCGGCGGAGTCATGATCTTATTATTTAAGCCTTTCAAAGTAGGAGATACTATTTTGACGCAAACTTTACAGGGAACAGTAAAAGAGATCCAGATTTTCTACACTTACCTGCATACTTCTGATAACAAGGTGATTGTGATTCCGAATGGTCCAATCGCAAATGGTCCCCTTACTAACTTTACAAGAGCAAATGTAAGAAGAGTGGATTGGAGTATTCCGATTTCTTATGGAGATGATTTTGTGAAAGCGCATCAATTAATACTGAAGTATTTGTCGGAAGACAAGAAAGTAAAGAAAGATCCGGCTCCTTTTGTGGCGCTTGGGGAATTGGGTGCTTCCGTAATGATAACAGTTAGAGCCTGGGCTAAAACAGACGATTACTGGACCGTGTACTATGAATTGAACAGAAGGATCTACGAAGAATTTGAAAAAGAAGGATTGAATTTAACCTCTCCACAGGAACACGTGGTTCAAATGCAACAACCGAAAGCATGACAGATTTAAAACAGCATCCGATCATTCAGCAGTATATCATTTGGAATCGCTTTGGTGAACTGCTGGGAATGGATTTTGATGTGCAATCAAAAGGGCATGTGTTGTATAAAATGATGGTGAAAGAAAACCATTTGGCAACCCCTTTTGCAGCGCACGGAGGATCGGTTGCAGCATTAATAGACGCGGCGCTTGGAGTAGCGTGCTTAACAGAAGTTTGTGAGGATTTAAAAGTGGTATCGACCGTAAATCTGACCATTTCCTTTTTAAATCCGGCTCATAAAGACGATGTGTTATCTGCAGATGCTCGGGTAACCAAATCAGGAAAGCGGATTCTTTTTGTGGAAGGGAAAGTAACGAATCAAAAAGGAGAGTTGGTTGCTACAGCTTCTGCGACAATGAATGCTTACCCGGTTTCGAAGATCAGCGAGAAGGTTTTTTAGAATAATTATCAATGATTTAATTATCAATTATCAAGAGGAGGGATGCCTTTCTCGATAACTAACTATTCATAATTGATAAATTCCCATTCTGATTTTTTTCCAAATTTTCACCACCTCAACAGCTTCTTTTACATCGTGAACGCGTAGAATTGAAGCGCCTTTATCCAAAGCCATTGTATTCAACACGCTAGTTCCATTTAAAGAATCAGCTGCTTCGATACCGAGTGTTTTATAGATCATTGATTTTCTCGAAATACCTACTAAAACGGGGCAGTCGAACAATTGAAAAGCTTCCAGATGAGAAAACAATTCTAAATTCTGTTCGCTGTTCTTTGCAAAGCCGAATCCGGGATCGATAATCAGATCTTTAATTCCTGCAGCGCGTGCTTTTTCGATCTGAGTTCCCAGTTCGAGTATCACTTCCTGAAGCAGGTTGTTATACCTGTTTAACTGTGCCATATTTTGAGGTGTTCCGCGCATATGCATCAGAACGTAGGGGACCTGGTGGGATGCCACGAGCGAAAAGATCTCCGGATTAATTAATCCGCCACTGATATCATTGATCAGGTGAACTCCTTGTCCCAAGACATAATCCGCAACCCCGGATTGAAAAGTATCAACACTTATTTTGATCTCCGGGTAATATTCCAAAGCATAGGAAACGGCAAATTTAATGCGTTCGATTTCTTCTTTCTCTGAAATGTGCTCTGCTCCCGGGCGTGTTGAGTAACCTCCTATATCTAACCATGTTGCACCGTTTTTCACATGCAGATCAATCAGTTTTTGTTGTGTTTCAGGCGTTGAACTCTGGCTTCCGGCATAGAAAGAATCAGGTGTGCAATTGACAATTCCCATCACCTGCGGATCGGAAATAGTGAATAACTTACCACGGATGTTTAGCGCCCATTCTCGCGAATAATTTGTATTTTCAGACCTTAAAAATTCCATACTTACATAGATGATACAAACATCGGAACAATATCAACACATCGTACAGGGTTGTAGAGAAATTTTCCTGAAAAAGACTAAAGATTACGGAACTTCCTGGCGAATTGCCCGGGCAAGTAGTCTGACAGATCAGATCTTCATTAAAGCAAACAGAATCCGCACACTCCAGGAAACTACCGAGAACAAAGTTGGTGAAAGTATAGAAGGTGAGTTCGGTGCAATGGTGAACTATTGTATCATGGCAATTATCCAAACAAGATCAAATGAGCAATTGGGTCTTGAACTGTCGCAGGAACAGGCTTTAGCGCTTTACAACGAAGTGGCACAGGAAGCTTTTGAACTGATGGAAAAGAAAAACCATGATTACGGAGAGGCCTGGAGAGATATGCGTGTCAGTTCATTAACTGATATGATCCTGATGAAATTGCTGCGAATTAAACAAATTGAGGATAATGGCGGTCAAACGATCGCCTCCGAAGGAATTGAATCGAATTATTTTGACATTTTGAATTACTCTATTTTTGCTTTAATACACCTCACACTTTAACTCTCGGTTTTTATGAAAACTACCCGCACAATTTCAGGACATTCACTACCACTCAATGTCCTGTTTGTAATTTTAAACCTTGCCGGTCTGACGCTGACAACGATGGGTTTTCACGACCATTTTGAAGCTCAAAAATTACTTTTTGCAAGCATTGGAATTGTCCTGATGTTATTTTCAGCGGTAGCACTTATCTTTTTCAAGGGAAGACTGATGATCGCAACCGTTTCACGCGTTATTGTCGGAAGTTTGTTCATTGTTTCGGGTTTGATCAAGGCAAACGATCCGCTCGGGTTTTCCTATAAGCTGGAAGAATACTTTGAAGATGGTGCACTGGCTTACCGGATCAAGGAATTATTCGGTGCTCCGGGGTTTTCACTGGAATATTTCATTCAGCATGCACTGGTACTTTCCGTGATCATTTGTATTGCAGAGATTGTTTTAGGAGTACTGGTGATAATCGGCGGGAAAACACGCCTGGTAAGCTGGTTGCTGGTAATCATGATGTTGTTCTTCACCTTCCTGACCTGGCATACTTCAACTTGTGACTCGAAACGGAAATTTACAGACAGAGATACCTATTCATTAGTCGATGCAAAAGAATCGCAGCTCGCCGACAGTAAAATTGAAGAAGCCAAAACGAATAAAGATATCAAGATCATTTCCAGCAACTCGAAAGAAGTAGTTGTTGAAGAAATGAAAACTCCTCAGTGTGTTACGGATTGCGGGTGTTTCGGAGATGCAATGAAAGGTTCTGTGGGAAGATCCCTGACTCCGAAAGAATCACTTTGGAAAGATATCATTTTGCTTTACCTTGTAATCTGGATCTTTGCGGCTCAAAGAATGGTCCATGCAAATAATGTACGCCAGAACTGGATCTTTATCCCGCTATCGATGTTGCTAATTTCTGGGTTATCCTGGGTTTTTGACTGGTACTTCCCAATCATTTTCTCCTTGATTGCTATTCTTGCTGCATTGTGGGTTTACAGGATCAGGAATAAATTTATCGGGAATCATTATGGTTCGGCATTGATCGTGACACTTTTATGCGGGATTTTTATCTGGTATGTACTGAAATACGACCCTCTGCGGGATTACAGGTCCTATGCAGTTGGAAATTACCTGCCCGACCTGACTAAAAACGGTGATCCCGGAAAATACCAGAGCCTTTTGGTTTACAAGAATATCAAAACAGGTGAGAAGCGGGAATACGATGGTTCAAGCAAGGAATTCATGAACTCCAAAATTTGGGAGAAGACCAAAGAATGGAAATATGAAACGATGGTGAATAAAGAAATCATCCCGATGAGATTACCGTCTATTGACACGGCACAGTTCAATCCTTCCCGCAATATCAGAAATCTTTCCGAAGACGAACTGCAATTGGGGGCTGTGAAAAAACAACTCAAAAACCGGAAAGTAACAGGCTTGCGTTTACAAGACAATGTAACCAAAGAACGAATAGATATCCCCGAGTTTGAATACAATGTGGAATCTTATCCGACAGATACCTACACGGTAATGGATACCATCCAGGTTGAAAATCCGGAGTTATCTGATGTAAGTATCCGTGAGTTTTTGTTTACTGCACCGAAAGTTATCGTTGTTTTCTCTAAGAATTTGAAGGAATTTGACCTGGATCACTTAGGGGAGATCAAATCAGTTGCGGCAAAAGCGAAAAAAGCAGGGATTCCTTTCGTGCTGGTTGTAGGATCGGGAGATGAGGAGATTGCGGCATTTAAAAAGAAGCACAATTTACACGTTCCGGTATTTATCAATGACGGAATCGAATTAAAAGCAATCTCCAGGGCTAATCCGGCTCTGATGGTCTTGAGATACGGCCGTGTAAAAGGAAAATATACCGGTAATTCGTTACCGACATTTAATTGGATTCAAACTAATTTATTGGCAAAATAATGCGCTCAAAAATTGTAGCAGGAAACTGGAAAATGAATTTGTCTCAAAGCGAGGCAAAGCAACTGTGTAAAGAAGTAAATAACATGAACATCGGTTCGGGAATAGAAGTATATATTTTTCCGCCGATGCTTTATGTAAGTGATTGTAAGAGCTCATCAACTGTGGTGAAAGTAGGGGCACAGAATGCCTATCCGAAAGATTCGGGTGCTTATACGGGTGAGGTGAGCATGTGGCAATTAAAAGAAGCCGGAATCGATGCCGTATTGATCGGTCATTCCGAACGAAGAGAGTATTTTAACGAAGATCATACACTTTTGAAACAAAAACTGGATGCAGCCCTTTTTCATGGAGTTAAGCCATTCTTTTGCTGTGGGGAACCTCTGGAAATCAGACAAGACGGTTCTTTTTTGAAGTATGTAAAGAATCAACTGGAGGAAAGTGTGTTCCATCTTTCTGCAAATGATTTTGAAAAAGTGGTACTGGCATATGAGCCTATTTGGGCGATCGGTACCGGGCAAACCGCAAGTACGGAACAGGCTGAAGAGATGCATGCTGCCATCAGATCGTGGGTTGAAGAGAAGTACGGGAATACAATAGCAGAAAATACTTCGATTTTATACGGGGGAAGTTGTAACCCTGGTAATGCTCAAGCGTTATTCGCTTGCGAAAATGTAGATGGAGGATTGATCGGAGGTGCGTCTTTAAAAGCTGCAGATTTTTCCGTTTTAGTAGCTGAAGAAACATGGACTATTTTGAATTAACAGTAAATATCGAGCCAAGAGATCCCTGGTCAGATATTCTCGTAGCAGAACTTGCCGAACTTGGTTTTGAAAGTTTTGTAGAGACCGATTTGGGAATCCAGGCTTATGCACCTGTTCAAATTGGTGATGTTTCATCCATTTTGAAAGAAACCTGCATTCATAACAATGCCGAGATACAGGTGGATTGGAAACTGGAAGAGATTCCGCATCAAAACTGGAATGCAAGCTGGGAAGAATCGTTCGACCCGGTTTTGGTAGATTCGCGTTTGGCGATCATTGCTCCCTTTCATGAGGTAAGCGATTTTCCCGACAGGGAACTTATTGTGATCCAGCCACAAATGTCCTTTGGAACCGGGCACCACCAAACAACCTATTTAATGTCACAATTCGTGATGGACCTGGAAGAAATGCCTGCACGGGTTTTGGATATGGGAACCGGAACGGGAGTACTGGCAATCCTGGCTGAGAAAAAAGGTGCAACGGATATACTGGCTGTCGATATTGAATCCTGGTCAGTGGAAAACACCATAGAAAATGCGGCCCGTAACGGATGTACAAAGATCCGCGGGCTTTTGGGTGATATTGATTCCATTGAAGAAAAAGATTTCGGCGTGATACTTGCTAACATCAACAAAAATGTTTTGAAACGACATTTACCGGATTACGCAAAACTTTGTTCAAATAATGGCTTGCTTTTTTTAAGCGGGTTTTTCACTTCGGATGTTTCCGAACTGGAAGATGCTGCAAAACAGGCAGGCTTTGAATTATTGGAAGTCAGAGAGAAAGAAACATGGGCATCCATGAAACTTAAAAAAGTAGAAATATGAAAAAATGGGGATTCATTTTAATTGCAGTTTTGAGCGCTACCAACTTGTTTTCACAGTCTTATCCCGAAGACAGAGAAAAATTCGTGAAAGCAATTACTTCATTGACAAGTGATTATCTGGATAAGGAACAAAAAGACTTTTTGAAAGATGAGTTTTCTGTTACTTTACTGAAATCGACTGATTTTCCGGATAAATATTTCACCAAAATGGTTGCAACGGCTAATTTGATGGAAAGCAAACGTCTGAAAGCTTACCCGGAGATCTACAATTATGTGTTTTCCGTTTATTCATTCGTAAAAAACAAACAACCGGAAGCATCTTTCACTGCATGGCACAATACGGTGGATAAGTTACTGGATGCCAAGAATATCAATAAATTTAAAGACTTCATCGAAATGTCTGCCGGCTTCTTCTCCAAAGGAATGCTAGCAAGCTCATCCAATGAAGAATGGTATTTCTACGGAGCCTATGTTTTCGAATATACAGACAAACCCATCATTAAATTTACAAATGGAAGGCTGGTGTGCGGTTTCCCGAATAAAGGTGCAAAAAGAGACGAACCCCGTTTCCTGGATTCATTGGTTGTCTATAATACGGACGGAACCTACGATCCGGTATTAAAAAAATGGATCGGTAAAGGAGGAAAGGTAAACTGGGTGAAAGTTGGCTTGAAAGAGAATGAAACGTTTGCAGAATTGGGCAATTACGATGCTTCGATGAAATCCAACTTTATTAAGGCGGATACTGTTGCTTTGACAAGTCCGTTTTTCCCCGGAAAGAAAATAAAAGGAACATTGAATGAGCGTGCCTTCCGGATTATCCGTGAGGCCGACCGGAATTACCCGCAATTTATTTCCTTTGAGCGTAAACTGTCAATCAGCAATGTGCTTCCGGATATGGATTATGTGGGAGGTTTTTCATTGCAAGGGGCAAGTGTTATCGGAATTGGTAATGCTACAGAACTCGCCCAGTTGACCATTAAACGGAACGGAAAAAAATTCCTTGTGGCTAAAACTCAGTACATCGCTATTGAACCGGCTAAAATTGTTTCGAATGTTACCCAAACCACACTTTATATCGGAGAGAAGGATTCGATTACACATCCGGGAGTAGGTTTTATCTATACGAAGGATTCGAACATGGTTGAATTGAGCAGGGGGAAATCAGGAGTTCTGCAATCGCCATTTACCGATTCATATCACCAATTGGAATGGTATGTTCAAAAGGTGTCCTGGAAAAGAAGCGGAACAGACCTGTTTTTTACTTACGATTTTGGAACGAGCCAGGAACAGCGGATTGCGCGTTTTGAGTCAATGAATTTCTATGACGGAAGATTGTTCGACCGTCTCCAGGGAATGGATCAGACACATCCGTTGGCTGCATTGTACAACTATTGTTATAAGTTCGATGAATTCACTATCTCTGAAGGAAAGGCTGCAACGGCGCTTGGTAAAACTGTAGAGCAGGTTAAAACACAGCTTCTTGACCTGGCTTCTTACGGATTTATCAGCTACGATACGGAAAATAAGATCGTGAAAGTGAACCAAAAAACAAAGGTGTTTATTGAGGCAAGATCCGGGAAACGCGATTACGATAACCTGATCTTTGTTTCCGATATGCGACCGAAACCGAAGTTTTCACCGGAACAGTTAAAGGACAATCCGAATCTGCAAAAAATTGCAACCCAGGATTCCATTCTTGCTATTAAAAGAAGATCCATGCCGAATTTCGGAAGCATGAACTTGGGGACAATGGAAATCGTGCTTGAAGCGGTTGACCGTGTAACAATTTCAGATGCACAGGGTTCATTCGTTTTACCGGACAAAGCACAGGTTAAAGTGAGCAAAAACAGAGACTTTAAGTTCACGGGCTGGGCTTCGTCAGGGAAGTTTGAGGTGCATACTTTGGAAGCAAATTATGTGTATGATGCAAATAAAATTAACCTGATCAAAACGGATAAAAGTTACTTCCGTGTAAAACCGCTTTCACAGGCCGACGGGAACAAATCGATAGCTTTGGGTTCCCCGGTAAATGGAATTGTGGGTGAAATCGTCATTGATGACCCTACGAACCGTGCCGGAATGAAAAAGGAGATCACGAAATACCCGATCCTCAAATCAGTTAAACCATCCAGAGTATATTACAACCAGGATGAACTATTCAACGGAGCATACGATTCCGCACGATTCTATTACACCTGTGTCCCGTTTGAAATGGACAGTCTGGATAATTTCTCTGAGAAATCATTCCGATTGAAAGGTGAATTGGTTTCGGCAGGAATCTTCCCGGTGATCAAAGAAGATTTGAAGATCATGGCCGATTATTCCCTTGGATTCAGTACAGTTGCTCCGCCTGAAGGACATGTGTTTTACGGTACAAAGGCAATGTATAAGAACAAGATTGTTTTGTCCAATAACGGATTGCAAGGTTCCGGAATTATTAACTTCATCCATTCCACCTCGGATTCAAAAGCATTTACCTTCTTACCGGATTCGACCCTGGGATATGCCAAGTTTGAAAACAAACCGATTGAAGCAGGTGTTCAATTTCCGGATGTTACTTCTCCGGATGCATACATTACGTATGTTCCAAGACAAAATGTCCTGAAAGCATCTTCCACGCAGGAAAACGAATTGACATTCTTTGGCGGAGAAGCTAAAATGAAAGGAACAGCGATCATCCAGCCAACGGGAATGACCGGGTATGGAATTATTTCCATGCAAAAGGCAAATTTGGGTTCCGATGCATTTAAATTTAAACGTCACGATATTTATTCGGATACCTCGGTCTTTAATCTGAAGAATCCGTATCCTGAAGAAGGAGAAAGTCCCTTGGCCTTCTCTTCAAACAATGTAAATGCACACATTTCATTCAAAGACCGCAAAGGAGATTTTAAGTCCAATGACGGGGAAGAACTGAAGATTTTCCCTGTTATCAAATATGCGGCGAAAGTCGACATCTTTACCTGGTTAATGGACCAGGATGAAATGGAGTTGTCCAAAAAAGGAAGCTCTTCAGGAGATATTAATATTAACACGGATTTGAACCTGGCTCAGCCAAACATGTTCTCGATCCACCCGGATCAGGATTCATTGCAGTTTGCAGCTCCGAAGGTGAAGTTTTCCATGAAGAAAAAAATATTGTATTGTTCGAATACAACATTCATTGACGTGGCAGATGCCCGTATTTACCCGGATAGTGCGAAGGTGACGATCCATAAAAACGCTGTAATGGAGCCATTGCTGAATTCAAAAGTAGTAGCCAATTATGTGACCAAATACCATACATTCCTGAACGCAAACACAACAATTTCTGCCAGAAGAAAATACACTTCAGAAGGTGATTATCCTTATTATGATGCAGATTCTACCAAGACGCTGATTCATATGGACAAGATCGGTGTCGATTCAACCTACCAAACATTTGCAAAAGGAACAGTAAAAAGCGAATCAGGATTTAAGCTGAACAAGTATTTTGATTACTACGGTTCAATGAATGTGAAAGCAGCGAATCCATTGATCAGCTTTACGGGGGCAACCCGGATCAATCACAATTGTGAGAAGTTTGCAAAAAGCTGGATGTCGTTTACGGCGGAAATTGATCCGAAGAACATTCAGATTCCGGTTACGCCAAATATGAAAACACTGGATGGACAGGCTATTGCAGCAGGTATTGTGTGGAGGGATTCGCGTCAGAAAGACTCGATCCGTTTGTATCCGACCTTCCTTTCTTCCCTGGAAGATCCGAACGATCCGATCTTTATTACCGCTTCGGGAGTACTGCAGTATGATTTCTCTTCCAAGGAATTCCAGATCGGGCCAAAAGAGAAGCTATTGAACCGGAATGAACCAGGAAACTTTATCTCGTTGCATACGGAAAGCTGTTCCATGAATGCCGAAGGGAATATCAATATGGGAATGGATTACGGCGATATCACTGTAGATGCTATTGGAATGGTTTCTTATAACCAGCAAAGCGGACAGACCGATGTAAATGCTACACTGAAGCTGAATCTGCCGCTTGACCGGGGTGTTTTTGAAAGTGTGGGGCAACGTATTGTAGACTATGAAGGGTCAAAACCATTATCGTTTGAAACTACGAACATCGAACAAGCCTTACTGATGTGGGGAGATCGTAAAACGGCTGATAAGATCAAGTCGGATTACACCCTTTCCGAAGACAAGAAAGTAAAACGCTTGCCGGATGAAATGGAAAAATCGATTGTGATCACCGGAGTTCATTTGAAAAACATACCGATGACGAAAGATATCCGCGGTTTGATGTCGAGTCTTGAAGGTGCTGCAATTGTGAACTTGTATGGAAAACCGGTTATGAGACAGGTTGTATTCCGTGCTGCATTTGAACAGATCTACTCTTCAAACGGCGATCATTTTACGATGATGATGCAGGTTCCGGGCGGACCGGATTACTTGTT
Source organism: Fluviicola sp. (assembly GCF_029266855.1). Taxonomy (GTDB): domain Bacteria; phylum Bacteroidota; class Bacteroidia; order Flavobacteriales_D; family Crocinitomicaceae; genus Fluviicola. The sequence goes on along the minus strand of NZ_JAQSWB010000001.1, from coordinate 1,018,048 downwards.
TGATTACTCGATGCTGAAACGCGACGGAACCCTGAATATCATCACAAGTGATTCAGAACTTGCGAATTCCATCAACGGGATCAAAGAAGACAAGCGCAAATCAAAAAACTTCTTATACCAAATCTCAACAAATAGCGTGTATTTAGGCAAACTAAATGCTATTTTTGAATAATGAACTGGACTGATTTTTTATGGGCTCTACCTGCATATTTTTTAGGATCAATACCAACAGCAGTTTGGGTAGGCCGTGCAAAATACGATTTAGATGTAAGAGAACACGGAAGTAAGAATGCGGGAGCCACAAATACCTTCCGCGTACTTGGAAAAAAAGCAGGCAGAGTTGTTCTGACTATTGATATTTTAAAAGGAATGCTGGCAGTACTGATACCTTATTTTGTACTGCCGGTAGACTTTTCTTCCCCACATTTAACACACATCCAGTTGGTGGCTTCCTTTATGGCGGTTTTAGGACATGTGTTTCCGGTCTTTGCAGGATTTAAAGGCGGAAAGGGTGTTGCAACTTCTCTTGGAGTAATTGTCGGACTACAGCCTTTAGCGGCAGGAATTTGTCTACTGGTATTTTTAATTGTCTTCATTACTACACAATATGTGTCTTTGGGATCAATAAGCGCAGCAATCGTATTTTCAGGTTGTTTGTGGTTATTTCCGATAAATACGTACGCTTTGCCTATCTTTGGTTCTTTGTTGGCGTTCATTGTGATTTTTGCCCATCGTAAAAACATCAAACGTTTAATCGATGGAACGGAAAGCAAAATGAACCTTTTTAAGAAATAAGCGTATTGCCTCTAAAACAAGATGTTGAGTTTGAAGTCATTTAGACTAATAAATGGTTGGTTACTACTATTTCTGTTTATCCAAACAGCTAAATGTTCCTTTGCTCAAGAAACCGAGGCCGATTTAAAGCTAAAAGCCGATAAACTCTTCAATGCAAAACAATTTGTTGAGGCAACACCGAACTTTCTGCATCTGATCGCACTCAATCCGCGATCCACAGATTACAACTACAAATACGGGACTTGTTTACTTTTTAATTCGCATAAAAAACAGGATGCATTCAAGTACCTGAATTTTAGTATCACAGATCCTGCTATTGCCCCCGAAGCTTATTTTTATCTTGGAAAAGCATATCACTTAAATTTCCAGTTCAACGAAGCAATTAAGAATTACAATATTTATATTCAAAAAAGTGCCGGCAAACCGAATCCCGAATTTGATACCCAGCACCAAATTGAAATGTGTCAGCATGGAAAGAAGTTACTGACAACGATCTCGGACCTGGTGGTTTTGGAAAAAAAGGAGATCGAATACAAATCCTTCTTCCGATTGTATAATCTGTCGCATATTGGCGGAGCTATCCTGATTACTGCAGATTACCAGTCTAAGGTCGATAAGAAGAAGAATCACACCCCATTGATCCACTTTCCGGATAAAGCGCAAACCATTTATTATTCTTCCTATGGTGATTCGGACAAAGGAAGTATGGATATTTATTGCCGCAAGAGACTTCCGGATGGGACTTGGGGACTTCCGGCCTTGGTTCCGGGAAATGTAAATACGAAGTTCGACGAAGACTTTCCGTATTTAAGCCCGAACGGAGAATACTTGTATTTCTGTTCCAAAGGACATAATTCCATGGGAGGATTTGATGTTTTCCGTTCGAAGTTCGATCCTGAAACCAGTTCGTTCGGCGCGCCTGAAAATATGGACTTCGCGATCTCTTCGCCCGATAATGACCTGTTTTATGTAGTGGATTCATTGGAGAAAAATGCCTATTTCGCTTCTGCACGTCAAAGTGAAAACGGGAAGATCCATGTATATAAAGTTCGCGTAGACCGCGTTCCCCTGCAGCTGGCCATTATTAAAGGAGAATTTACTTCATCTATTAACCCGGAAAACAAAAGAATAGCGATCAAGGTAGTGGAAACAGCTTCGGGAAATGAGATTGGTCTTTTTAAATCAAACGATAAAGGGAATTACCTGATCACACTTCCGAAAGGAGGAAAGTACACCTACGAAATGACGGTTGAAGGGAGTACAAGTGTACATAAGTCACAGGTTTCTGTCCCGTTTTTAAAGGAATTCAGACCTTTAAAGCAGAAAATACAGGAAGAACTGCTGAATAAGGAAGATGTTGTGCGGATTGTTGACCAATTCAGCGAAGAAGTGGAAGATGCACAGGGAATCCTGGCTGAAGTTATCCGTTCGCGTGCAGAATTGAATGTCAATGCGGGTAATTTCGATATCAATGAATTGGATGCCCAGAAAGAGAACAAAAAAGTATTGGCGGATATCGGTTTGGAAGGAGCCTCCAACCAGGAGATCATTTCCAAGTTTGAAAGTATTCAGCAAAAGCAGGAACAAAAACTCGACGGCTTAGTGCGTTTGGAGACGGGTTCACTGGTTGCTATTGTGGATAAAGCTATTCAGGCAGAGGCCCTACAGGCGGAGGTTAAAAAGGATGTTGCAAAAGCGAATGCAGCCGATACAAAAGAAGAAAAGAATGATATTTTATTGGCTGCGAATGATAAAGTGGCTAAGATCCTGGAGTTGAAAGAGGAAATTCAGCGGATCGACGCATTCGTTGACAGTATTTCCAAACTCATCCCGAAAGAACAGGAAAAACTGAAAGGTATTACGGAACTCAAGGAAGCCGTGAGCAAAGCAGTGGTTGATGAGAAGTACGACCAATTAAAAGAAGCGGTGGTTGCCAAAGCCGATTTGGTGAAAAGCATTGAGAGTGCAAAGGAGCCGAATCCTGTTGACAACCTGCTTGCCCAAAACGAAGGAATCGGCAAACAGTCCGAGCAGCTTAAGAAGCAATTGAACTCCTATAGAGAAAGCAGTGCTCAATTAGATAAGGAAATTGAGCAGCTTAAAACAGAACTGGCTTCTGCCAAAGCAAAAGACCAGCCGGCAATCCAGTCTAAAATCGATTCAAAAGAATCCGAAAGACAACTGGTGGCTGAAGAAGTAAAGCGCCTGGATGGAAAAGTGGCAGAACTTCACAAGAAAGAAGTTGGAAATACCAAGGAGATTACCTTTATCAATAATTTGCAGCATACGAATGAAAACCGGACTGCAACCCGGGCAGAGGCTGACACCAAAGTGGAAGCCATCAACTCCAACAATGTCCGCTCCCTGGAAGCCTACGTGAAAGAACAAATTAAAGCCATTGAGACGAGCCAGGTTACAGCCAGAACAAATGATGTGCTTACCCAGGAATCAAAAACACGTGTGGAAGGTTTTGAAAGCGATTATTCCATGGCCCAGGATGCGGTGGACAAGCAAACGGATCTGACTCACGAGGAAAAAGTAGCATTGAAGGTTAAAAACAATGAGCAACTGGATAAAAAGCTGACACAAGAATTGACGAAGATCGAAGAAGGATTGGTTAAAAATCCGGATGACGAAAAACTGAACGAGCAGAAGAATAAAGTACTGGCCCTCAAAACTGAAAATGCAAAAAACAAGGAAGTCATTCTTTCGGAATCACAACTTCCTGTCAATGCTTCAACAAACCCGGCTAAAGAACTCGCGGCTTTGATGCCCAATTATGATACGGAATTAAAAAACGCCGGGAATAATTCCAATACGGAAGAGCGTTTAAAAGCCCAGAATAAAGTGGACGAAGCCTTGCTTGACCAGGTTGATAAAGAGTTGGAGCAGGTATACGAGGCTTTAACGAAAGATCCTTTGAACCAAAAACTACAGGATAAAAAAGAGGCTTTAAGTACTTTGAAAAAAGACAAAGAAGGCGTGGTGAAGGAGCGCCAGGAAAAACTGGATGAACTGGAATCGGATCAGAACGAACAAATTGCTGCAATAAGCATTGAAAAGGAATTAAACCAGGTAGCTCCGGATTACGAGGAAGAAAAGAAAGCAATCGGCGACAAGAACGGAGTACCTGAGCTGAAAGCCCTGAATCAACTGGAGACCAAAACTATTGAATCGATTGAAAAGGAATTGGCTGTTTTGAATCCGAAGACAGATGCTGTGAGTACAAAACGCAAGGAAGTATTGCAGGATCTCAAGAAACAGTTCGAGGAAAACATTGTTTCCAGGAACGAAGAAATTAAAATATTGGATACAGCACTAGCTGTTGAACCGAAAAATACGGATGAGAAAAGTCTGGTGAAAGAAGTCCGGCCTGCTTATGAAGAAACGCTTGCAAAGATCGAAGCCAGCACTGCCCCGGCTGAGGAAAAATCCAAACTGATCATCGACGAAGAAACAAAGTTGCTGAGTGCAATTCAAACGGAACAGGACAAGGTAAAGAAGATTGTAGGGAATAATCCGACTGACTCCGTTGCCATCAACAAGTTGATAGGTCTGAATGAGTTGGAAACGATTCATGAATCCAAATTAGATGAGCAAAAGCAAACAGCTGTTTCACAGGCGAAAGGGAAACTGAAAGAAGAGCAGGTGCGTCAGGATGTGATGCCAGCTTATCAAACTTTGAGTACGGATGAAATTCAGGATCTGAGTAAGGAAGAGGCCCTGGAGAAGTTAGCAGAAGAAAAGAAATTACAGGCTGCGATCGAAAAGCAAATCGTGTCAAACAATAAAACAATCCAAAAAGGGTTTTCGGCTGAAAAAATTGCAGAGAACCAGGTTCTGACCGACTTGCTGCAACAGTCAAAAGAAACGGAGGAAGAATTAAAAGCTTCTGCGAATAAAACACCTGTTACTGTTAAAACAAGTACGGAAGTAGCCAGTTTGGAAAAAGTATTGGGAAGTGAATTTGCCTTTGCAATGACACAAAAACCAAGCAGTAAGGAGGAAGCAGGAAAACAACTGCAGATCTTAAACGAATTATCGGAAAGTATCGAATCTCAAATAGACGAGGAAAAACGTTCGGAGGCACCTGATTCGAAGAAAATTGAACAACTGGAAAAGCAACTGGACGAAATAAAAACCCGCAAGGGAATTATTGAACTCGAAACTCCGGAACCGGTGGCTGTTAAAACCCTTGTTTCCGGGAATCCGGAAGCTGACCTGGCGAAACTGAAAGAGGAGGAAGGGCAATTGAAAGCTCAGTTAACTGCCGCTTCTGCGAAAGAAAAAACGGAAATTGAAAAGAAGCTGACTGAAAATAAGGAAGCTCAGCAGCAAAGGGAAACTGCTATCCAGGAAAAGACGCTGATTACTCTTGGAACTACCAGGGAAGAGAAAAAACAGGCACTGGAGTCGGTTCCCGGTTCGGATCCTTTGAAAAATGTGGTTTTGAACCGGATTTCAGCAACAGATAAGCAGCAAGACCCGGTTTTGGAGAAGACAAGCCAGATCACTTTACTGGATGCAGCGACGGAATATTTGATCAGTGAGAAGATTTTTGAGGAAAGTACTCAGGTAGTTCAGTCGGAAGCGGCTTTAAAAGAGCAAAAGCGACGTTTTTCCATTGAGATCGGTGAAATTGAAAGCCTGCTTCAAAAGGCTGGACTTGATCCGGACAAGGAAAAGGAATTAAAGAATCAAAAACAGGTGCTGGAGGATGCTGTTGCGAAAATTGACGTTCAGCTGGCAGCGATCGGAAACGAGAAGAAATACGACGCGATTAATGATCCGGCTTTGAAGAAAACAGTTTCGGTTGAGGAGGAACAGCTTATTGCTTCAAACAAGGAGTATCCGAAACTGCGTGAGCAGCAACAGGAAATTAACCGATTGAAAGAAGCGGTGAATCAGGAGAAGAACAAACTGGAGGAGAAGCGCAGGGAATACGTTGCAGCGAAAGATCCGGCAGAGCGAACTGAAATTCAGACTCAGATCGGGCAATTGTCCAACGAGCTGAAAGCCAAAAACCAGGAAATTTCACAGAAGGAAAGTGCTTTGGATCTCGCTTTGAACGCGGTTGAAGGAGACAAAGAAGTATGGAAAAATGTACTGACACGCGAGGTTCAGCCTAAATCCGCAATTTCAACAACTATTGCAGATGTATTGGCACCGGAAGTTGGAACCGGATTTGAGATCAAGAAAGAAACCGCAATTGAACCGCGAGTTATTAAGAAAGCCATCCCGGTAGGAGTGAAGGCACCGACAGGCTTGGTATATCGCGTCCAGGTTGGAGCATTTGCCAAACCGATCCGGGAAGATTTGTTCAAGGAATTTACCCCGGTGACAGGTGAGAAACTCGATAATGGAATTACACGCTACCTGGCCGGTTACTTCGGAAATCGTCAGAAAGTGCTGGATGCACAGCAGGATATCCGCGCTTTGGGTTACAAAGATGCCTTTGTGGTTGCGTACTGTGATGGAAAGCGCATATCCCTGGCAGAAGCCCGGCAATTGGAAGAACAAGGCCTGTGCAAACCAATGCGCCAGGATTCGATCGTGATGGAAGTGATTCAAAACACCATTGCCCAGCTTCCTTCGGATACACTAGCGAAATACAAAACAGAACCGAAAGTAAGCGATTACAATAAGGCTCCGGGAGCTGTTACAGCTATGGCTATTGAGGAGATCAAAGGATTGTTCTATACCGTTCAGGTTGGTGTTTACAATCGTCCTGCAACGAAAGAACAGTTACACGATATTAATCCGTTGGTGACCCGCCGATTGGAAAATGGTCAGATCCGTTATTCCACGGGAACCTTCCGCTCCGTAGATGACGCCCGACCAAAGAAAGCAGAAGCCGTAGAAAAAGGTGTTTCGGATGCCTTCATTACAGCTTATTTCAATGGGGAGCGTATTTCACTGCAGGAAGCAAAGAAACTATTGGCAGACCAGGGAGAAGCAATCCTATTTAAAGAGCAGGAATTGCCGAAGATGCAGGAAGCTCCTGTAAGCGATCAGCTTGCAAAAGAGTACGCGAAGGAAAATCCGGTAAGAGATAAACCTGTTTTAAATCAGTATGTCTTGATCTCCAAAGAATCCTATTCGGAATATCCGCGGAAGATCATGAACCAGTTGCGCGTCCAGGGAGATTTCTATTTTGATCAGACAGACCTGCGCATTAAGACTCAGGCGGATGAAGCATTGCCGCGTTTGGTAAACACCACTGTTTTGTTTGATACCCTGGTGCAAATTCCATCTAAGGAAGCTGAATTGAATGAACCAAATACGAAGTTGGTTGTAGGAATATGGGACTTTAAGGAAATTCCGGGCTCATGGGCAAATTGGTTATTGCGATTGACGCTTCCGTACGAAATAAAAGCCAGTTCATCTGCCATTGAGGTTTCGATGAACGTAGAGGACGAAGAGCAGCGCAAACAGGTTGAGGCACTTTTTACTTCTCACGGAGCCCGTTTAAAATTGGAATGATCCCTTAGTTATTCGGACAAAAAAGTACTAACTTTGTAAAACAAACAAAACAGATGCAAACGCTTGAACAAAACGAAACAGAAGTCTTAGAATTACTCGTAGACCAGAAAGACCTAGTGGTATTCAACGACGATTATAATACATTCGATCACGTCATTGAATCATTGATCAAAGTATGTAAACACGAAGTAGAACAAGCAGAGCAGTGTACCTGGATCATTCATTTCAATGGAAAGTGCCAGGTAAAACGCGGTGAATACGAAAAATTAGAGCCAATGTGTACTGCGCTGTTAGAAAGAGGAATAAGTGCTGAAATCCAGTAAGAAAGAGTCGAAAGGCTGTTGATAATAAAGCAAACGGTAGAGCAGCTTTGAAAAAAAGCTTCAAGAATACTTGCAAAAACGAAAAAAGCACCTATCTTTGCACCCGCAATCGGTCATTGATCGAAAGCAAAAAAGGCTTCGTAGCTCAACTGAATAGAGCACCACATTACGGCTGTGGAGGTTTCAGGTTTGAATCCTGACGAGGTCACAAAGGGAAACAGAAATGTTTCCCTTTTTTTATGATATTTGAAAAATGAATAAAACGAAAACAACTCATAGTCTCCTTTGGATCTTCCTTATTACCGTGATCTTTCTCTTATGTGCATCTATGCTGTTTTTTTTGATTTCAATTTCAATTTTGATTTTCTATCAAGAAAAAGACTATGGGCCTCTAATTCCAATCCTAATTCCTTTTCCAATATTAATAATGCTTTATAGTCAACATTCGAGTCAGTGCTCATTCGTAACTGTAATGGAAGAAGGACTCAAGATACGTCAGCCTTTGAAGTTTCGAGTAATCCGTCTATCTTGGGAAGATATTCATGGTTATTCTACTTCCGTGATTCGGTATGGGACAGCTTTATCATCCTGGCCGTCACCGTCCCAATCGAAATCAGTTGTGATTTATCCAAAAAAAAGTCCGCCAATTGAACTCCTGCAACTCTACAATTTTAACTTGAATAAAACCTTCGGGTCTTTCAGAAGTCGTATGAAAAGTTTGGGTGGGGAACCTTTTGATATGGGCTTTTTTAAACGTAATTATCGATTTAGGGTAGATAAATTCTGATTTTCCAATTATTTAATTCAATCTTTTATTCTTAAAGTAGTGTTCTTTCTAACTTTTCACATTGTAAAACTCGTTCCAAATCTTCCATCAAAAAGTTTGACATTTTTCCGCAAGAGGTCACGAATGCATCTATTTGTCAAGATCACTGATTTTGAACCTGATCACCTGTAATGAACGCTCATTATGTCAATCACAAAAAGTGAAAACCTTGGATATATTTCCTAATATTACCTTATTTGCAAACTTAAAATCAACAATGGGACATCACATAGACGCAATAATTGGAAGGAAGGCTGAAACAAATATTGACGTAATAAAGAAATATCAGTTAGCTGCTGCATTTGAAAAAGAGTATACTATTATTATCCTTTTTGACGATTCGATGTATCATTGGTCACATATATTGGGTTGTGGTATTGAATCCGAAAGTGAAAATTTGAATTGGGCGAGCCCGATTGTATTTCAGATTGCGGAAGAAATTGGTTTTGAAAAATATGCAATCATTCAAACGAATTATTTTGGTGGTATGGGTGATCAACTCGCATCCCTTTATGAACATGGAACATGCCTGTTAAAAGAAACAGAAATAAATCATGTTTTGAAAGAGTTAGGGGTTGTGACAACAGGAAGAAATGATGAGTTTGACGAGCTAAATTTGGGTGAATACAGAGCTGCGGAATATTATTACTGGGATGAAAATAACTTCGCAGATGAGAGGCCAAATATGATAGCAGGAAAAGTTCCTGAGGATTATAAATATAAATTCAGGTAAAAAGCCAATAGTTGACTATAGAAATCATTGGGGTTCTAGCTTAAGCATCTCAAAATCCATGTCTTCAAGTTTTAAAACCCGTTCCAAATCCTCTATCAAAAAGTTTGACATTTCCCCGCAAGAGGTCACAAAAAGAAAAAGCGAATTACGAAAGTAGTTCGCTTTTTCTTTTGCCCTCAATCCTCGCTCTCACACTTTTTGAGTGCTATCCTTCGGCCTTTCTGTCTTGTAAGACAGAGCCTCAGTCTTCGTCAGCCATGGCTGACTCTTCTTTCAGAGTGAGTGTGAGGATTGAGAGTGGATGAGAAGTAGTAATGAATTCGGATTATCTCATAATTTGGAAAAACTCTCTATATTCATCAATAAATAAGCTTGACAATACCGTGAAAACACCATCCGAAATTAACCAACTAATAATTGAATTTGAAATTCGTGAAGAAATGGAAAGTTCATTTAAAGCAATACTTGAAAATCATACGAGCGAAGATTTAGATATTGAAAACAAAAATATATCAATCGAATCTGAAAAAATCGAGTATACTATAACCGAGTTTGGTTATCATAAATTCAAAGTGCAAATACTGGACGAGCGAAATATTGAAATAGGATATTTTGCTTTGGTAATATCAAAAAGCAACGAACGAATTGATGAGTTTTTTGTGATTTACTAATGTATGAGTCAGAATTCAATTAGTAATTTCTTATTTCATCATTCTCATTCTGTCTTTTCGGCTTTCCGTCTTACGAGCAGTGACGGGAATCCTTATCAGCTTTATCTTAAACAATTTAACTTATATTAATTTTAAATAATCTTATTGATAATCAATTGTTTATAGATTTAATTCAAGATTCACGAAAAAGTTTATTTGGAAAAATGAACAATGTTCATTTTATTTGCATTCAAATTATCTAACAATGAGTAGTGCAGATCGCAAAGCAAAGAAAAAGGAAGAACTGAAAGCCCTAATACTTGAAGCATCTATGAAGCTTTTTGTTGAAAAAGGCATTGAACAGACTACTATCCGCAATATTGCAGATGCCATTGATTACAGTATCGGCACTGTATATATTTATTTTAAGGATAAGAATGCCATTTTTCATGCTCTGCACACACAATGCTTTGCCGAACTTGGTGTGCAATTCAGGGTGCTGTATGATTTAAATGACCCGATGGAGCGCCTAAAAGCTATGGGCAAACTTTATATCCAATATGCAATGGACAATCCCGATAAATATGACCTGATGTTCAGTTTAAAAGCGCCAATGGAGTTTCTCAATGACACTCAGGCGAATGAATGGGAAGAGGGAACTGCTAGTTTTGAGGTATTACGAACAGTAGTGCAGGAATGTATTATGGCCGGGCATTTCAAAGGGCATAGGCTGGAGCCGTTGTCCTATTTGATTTGGGGTTGTGTGCATGGTCTTTGCAGCCTTGAAATAAGGGCAAGAACAAAAGGTGTTCTTTTAAAAAATCCGGATACAATTGTGGCAGACGGATATGATGAATTTTTAAAACTACTAGACAAACAATAATTTTTTTCCTTACAAGTGAACAATGTTCATATTATTAATTACGTTCAAAAAAAAATAAAATGAAACAATACATCTTAATAACCGGAGCATCATCCGGAATTGGTTACGAAATGGCTCAACAGCTTGCGGCTTTAAAATACAACCTTATCCTCACTGCCCGCAACGAGGATAAATTGGCAGCTATGCAGCAAGAATTATCTTCCAAATATGGAATTGTCATACATTATATAGCCAAAGACCTAAGCAAAACAGAGCAAGCGACTCAGCTATTTAATGAAATCCAATCATCAAACTATCAGGTGTCTCATTTGGTTAATAATGCAGGATTTGGCGACTATGGCAATTTTTTGGAAACCTCGTTGGAAAAGGAGTTGAACATGATCGATCTCAACGTCAGCAGTCTGGTTATCCTTACCAAGTTATTTGCTAAAGATATGGTAGCCCGAAAGTCGGGCAGAATCATGAACGTGTCTTCAGTGATTGCATATTTGCCTTTCCCTTACCAGTCGGTATATTCAGCCACCAAGGCTTTTGTTCTAGCCTTTTCGCAAACCCTCGCTGCTGAACTGGAAGGAACTGGCGTAGTGATTACCACGCTTGCCCCTGGGGTTACAGAAACAGCATTTATTTCACCGGAAATGCGGGAAACCAATCTTCTGAAATCTAATAAGCTTACCTCCGCAAAGACAGTTGCTAGCAAAGGAGTGAAACTTTTGCTACACGGAAAAGGAAAGAAGATTGTAGGTTTTCAAAACCGGTTCAATTCCATTTTAGCAGGAATATTGCCTGACCCGGTCATGATGAAAATTAAGATGAAGCTGGCAAGTGCCAAGAAACTTTAAGAAACGACACCGATCTGAAAACACATGACTGAGACGAAAAAAATATCAAGACGAGAACTAGTAAAACAAGGGGGACTTGCTTTATCAGTTTTAGCTTTACCTTTTCCATTAACAGCATTTTCAAATTTTAACGACATGACAGATAACAAAAATTTTGACGTAATCATAGTTGGCGGAAGCTATGCAGGACTTTCGGCAGCAATGGCTTTGGGACGAGCATTAAGAAATGTTTTAATCATTGACAGCGGTTTGCCTTGTAACCGACAAACACCTCATTCACATAACTTCATTACGCAAGACGGAGAAAAACCAAGCGTTATTGCGGAAAAAGCAAAAAAAGAAGTGTTGAAATACGACACGGTAAAATTCTTAACTGATCTTGCCGTTAGCGGAACGAAAACCGATAAAGGATTTGAGATTGTAACTCAATCAGGAAAATTATTTTCAGCTAAAAAACTCATTTTTGCGACAGGCTTGAAGGACAAAATGCTAAAAATTGATGGATTTTCTGAATGTTGGGGGATTACAGTAATTCATTGTCCTTATTGCCACGGATATGAAGTAAAGCATCAAAAGACAGGGATTTTGGCAAATGGATATGCTGCATTTCATTTGGCTCGACTCATTCGTAACTGGACAAAAGATTTAACTGTATTTACCAATGGAAAATCGGAATTGACACAAGAGCAAAGCGATGAAATCAAAAGACACAACATTTCAATAGTTGAAAAGGAAATTAGCTCATTGAAACACAAAAACGGAGTTGTCGAAGAAATAATTTTTTCAGACAATTCAACTTTTGAATTAGAAGCGATCTATTCAAGACCTCCTTTTGAACAGCACTGTAAAATCCCCGAATTATTGGGTTGTGAATTGACAGAACAGGGACTTATCAAAGTAGATGCATTTCAGAAAACAACGGTGGATAATATATTCGCTTGTGGAGATAGTACCAACCCTGTTCGTGCTGTATCATATGCTGTATCGACGGGGAATAATACAGGAGTATTCTTAAATAATGCAATGACAGAAGAAGATTTTTTAGAATAATATGCAGGTGAGTTATGAACTTCACATTTATCAATCGTTTCAAGTTGTAACACTCGTTCCAAATCCTCCATCAAAAAGTTTGACATTTCCCCGTTTTAGGTCACAAAGAAAGTCTAGCATTAATGCTAGACTTTTTTATTTCTAAAATTTATTCTTTCAAAATTCCACAGCTCAATCCGCCGCGGCGGAAGCACCACATTACGGCTGTGGAGGTTTCAGGTTTGAATCCTGACGAGGTCACAAAAGGAATCCCGATGTTTTAACATCGGGATTTTTTCATTTTCATCCTACCTGGTGTATCCTAGACTCATCCAAAAAACTTCTATATTCGTCTTTTATGCGTTAGATTCATTTAATCGTATTCTCATCTAATTAAAGTGTTATGCAGGATCAAAATGTTATTTCCAGAATGACTGATCATATTAATTTATATGATAGAGCGTTGACCATTATTAAAAGAAAAGGATATGAACTGTTTTTATATCCAAACAATAAAGATGATTCGAGTCTAGGAATATATTTTGCAAAAAAAGACAATCGGGACTTCAATGCGGAAGATCCTTTAAGACTTCTTGGAATGATTAATATATGGGAAGAACAAGGAGATGATTGGTGGGATAATCCGAACTATCCGTCAGAAAGAATCACTGATGAACTAATGAATGAGGTTTATCCGGATTCAGTTGAGGACTTTGATACTTTTGATAATGAAAAATATCAGGCACTTATACGAAAGTGTCAATCATTTTTTAGTTTAGGAATGTTCCCTGACATAGAAATAAAGTCGGATATTTCGAGAAAGGAATTATTTGAAATTATATCTAATCTTGGAAAGGATGAATAGCAATCACATAACAGTGGTTCATACAAAATGATTAATACGAGAATGTTTTTAGCACTTAATCTACAATTTTTCCAATTGCAACGCATGTTCTAAATCCTCCCATAAAAGTTTGACGTTTCCCCGCTCGAGGTCACAAAAAAAGTCTAGCATTAATGCTAGACTTTTTTATTTCTAAAATTTATTCTTTCAAAATTCCGCCGCTCAATCCGCCGCGGCGGAAGCACCACATTACGGCTGTGGAGGTTTCAGGTTTGAATCCTGACGAGTCACAAACGCTAAATGCCCACTATTGGTGGAGTAAATAGATTTTTATTCAATGCTCTCTTTACAAAATTCAAAAAATGACAACGGTGCTAATTTTCTAACCTTTTCAAAATCAGCTTTCGTAAGCGTTTCTCATTATCATCTCCCCATTGACCCAATGCAGAAATTATTGGGATCACAGTTTTTCCAAAATCCGTCAGGCTGTATTCCACTTTCGGTGGCACTACAGGATAAATAACTTTTGTAATCAATTCATGGTCTTCCAGTTCTTTCAACTGAATTGTCAATACTCTTCTTGAAGCATCAGGAATTTTTCGCTGTAACTCACTAGGACGTTTATGTCCTTCATTTATAAACCACAACAAACGGATTTTCCATTTACCATAAAGAACTTCACCAATAAGGTCAAGACCACAATTCAGGTTCAATGGAATTTTTCTTTCATGCATATAGCAAAATTACTGCAATGTTCCAAATTGTGCAATAGGGGATAATCTTATCCCTATGCAATTCGATTCTCCCTTATTGTCAGAAAGTTATATACATCCCAACTTTGTGCAAAAAAGTAAAACAATGGAACAAACATTTAATTTCAACAATGAGTTGTCGGACAAAATTGCCTTAGTAACCGGAGGCACAAAAGGAGCCGGAAGAGCAATTGCAGAAAGACTGCTACATGCTGGGGCAACGGTTATTATCACTGCAAGAAACGCACCGGAAAAAGAAAACAGCAAACTGCATTTCATTCCGTCCGACTTGAGTAAAGCAGAAGGAACACAAAAAGTAATCAGCGAAGTGCTGTCGGCTTACGGAAGGCTTGATATTTTGGTGAACAATCTTGGTTCTTCAAGAACACCTGCCGGTGGCTTTACTGTATTATCTGATGAAGATTGGGAATCAACCCTACAGGCTAATTTGCTTGCTCCGGTTCGACTTGACAGGGGATTTTTACCTCAAATGATAGATCGAAAAAACGGAGTTATTATTCATATAGCTTCTATCCAAGGAATACTACCACTGTATGACTCTACTTTGCCCTATGCAGCTGCAAAAGCAGGATTGAGAAACTATAGTAAAAGTTTATCAAATGAAGTTTCTCCTAAAGGTGTTCGGGTGCTAACTGTTTCTCCTGGATGGATCAGTACAGGAGCATCGAAAGCTTGGTTGGCTGAGATTGCAAGAAACGCCAATAGCACTGTAGAAGAAGCACAGCAAGGTGTAATGGAAGCATTGGGTGGAATACCATACGGCAGACCTGCCGAGCCGGAAGAAGTAGCTGAATTAGTTGGTTTTCTTGTTTCACCAAGAGCCAATTATTTAACAGGAACCGAATTTGTAATCGATGGTGGAACAGTACCCACAATTTAATAATCTAAAAAATGGAAACAATGAATTTACCAAAAGTAATAACCGATCTAGTAGAAGCGCAAAACAATTTTGACAGCGTTGCCTACGCCAATTGCTTTTCTGAAACAGGAGTGATGTTGGATGAAGGTAAAACCCATACGGGGAGAGTCGAAATCAAACATTGTATAGATGAATCAAACAAGAAATACAGATCCGTGATGAAACCTCTTGAATATATCGAAAACGGGAATTTAGGAGTACTGTCCGCAGAATGTTCGGGCACATTTCCCGGAAGTCCTCTTGTATTGAAATTTCATTTTGAGATCGTTGACGGACAAATTCAACACTTAAACGTAACAGATTAATATTAAACAGAGAGTGACTAATTTTAAGTCATTCTCTGTTTTTAAATACTTAAATGATGAGTTATTGTAACGCTATTGAAGCAATGCAGCAGGAAGAGAAGAAAGCATTGCATAAAAATTACCACGACAATTATTATGGTTTCCCTCTTCATGATGACAATGAATTATTCTGTCGTTTGGTTTTGGAAATCAATCAGGCAGGATTAAGCTGGGAAACTATTTTAAAAAAGGAAACGTCTTTTCGTAAAGCATATAGTAACTTCGATATTAGAAAAGTTGCTGCCTATACAGAAATGGACCGTGAGCGTCTTTTAGCCGATGCTGGAATTATACGTAACAAACTAAAGGTAAATGCAGCCATTGAAAATGCAAAAGTTATTCTCAACTTGCAAAAAGAATTCGGTTCATTTGAAAAATGGTTGGAGCATCATCACCCAAAAACAAAGGAAGAATGGGTGAAGTTATTTAAAAAGACATTTCGTTTCACAGGTGGTGAAATTGTTAACGAGTTTTTAATGAGTATAGGTTATTTGCATGGAGCGCATTCTGAAAATTGTCCGATTCATAAGCAAATACTCCAAAAGGAACCGATGTGGGCAAAAAAGTAAAAATGAAAGATGATGTTTTAACTGCATTGGACAGTTATTATGACAAGCAAGAATCAACAATAAAGGAATGTTTACTCGCTCTAAAATCAATCATACTTTCAGTTGATAAAAATGTCGTGCATACAAGAAAATATCAAATCCCATTTTTCTGTTACAAAGAATTCAATCTTGGTTTTTTATGGGTTAACAAAAAGAGGATTTTAGTTGGATTCGTTGAAGATAAAAAGATACTATCCCTACCATTAAAAGGACGCGGGAAACACAACGTAACAACTTTCGAAGTAAATCCGTTGGAAGACATTCCTGTTGACAAAATCAAACAAACTTTCAAACAACTGATTGAGAAATACGAGCACTAACCGAACAGAAACCTCGAAGCTGGATATTATAATTCGTATTTCATTTAATCTTTAAGTTTTTCAATAGTTTAAGTTGCAGAACCCACTCCAGATCCTCGGAATAATCCAACCGGCATTTCCTGACAAGTAATCGTTTTTTGACTAAATCAAAAGTCGTTTTGACTAAATGCATTTGTTAAAACCACAGCAACTTTGTAGCAACAAAAAACAGATGAAATGCAAAACGAAATGAAAAATTGGACAGTATCTGATATTCCTCATAGAAACGAAGGTTTGGCTGTAGTTACAGGTAGTACAGAAGGTGTTGGCTATCAGGATGCGCTGGCCTTATCAGCAGCAGGTTGGAATGTAATAATGATGGGGCGTAACGCTCAAAAAGGTGCAGAGTCAATTGCAAGGATACATCAGATTAACCCGAAGGCAAAGGTGAGTTTTGAAAAAATAGACCTCGCAGATCTGTCTTCAATCAAAGCCTTTGCGGAAAGAATGGCTTCAAAAGGACAAGCGATCGATCTTCTCATAAATAACGCCGGGGTAATGACACCGCCAAAACGACTAGTAACTACTGATGGCTTTGAATTACAGTTCGGTACAAACCATATTGGTCACTTTGCATTGACAGCCCAACTGCTTCCGTTATTGCGTCAATCCCCTGAAGCCCGGGTTGTAAGCGTTTCAAGTGTAGCGAACCGGGCAGGACAGATCAATTTTGATGACCTTCAGTCTGAATCTTCGTATACTCCGATGAAAGCATATGGACAGGCAAAACTGGCGAATTTGATGTTTGCTTTGGAACTTCAGCGACAAAGTGAAAAACACGGGTGGGGGATAAAGAGTATAGCTGCTCATCCGGGTGTTTCCCGAACAAACCTGTTGATAACCGGAGCAGGACGCTGGAGCTTTGCAGGGATAATGAGAACCTTTTTTCCGTTTTTATTCCAGCCACCCGCACAGGGAGCATTGCCGACCTTATATGCAGCCACTTCTCCGGACGCCGCGGGTGGATCGTATTACGGACCAAATAAAATGGGTGAAACCAGAGGATTTCCGTCCATCGCAAAAATACCGGCACAAGCAACGGATCTAACTGTTTCTTTAAAATTATGGGAAGTATCCCAACAGTTGGCAAAAGTTGAATTTTAGTAGTTGCAGTTTCGAGATCCAAAAACAAAGCAAAATGAACAAGCAAGTAAAACACACAGAAAAACTTCCGTTCGGTTTAATGATACTTTCCAATGCAGTACCACCAATTGGATTTTATCTCAGTTACAGATATAGAAGGGAGTTTCCAAAAAAGGCACGCACCGCTTTTATCAACGCCATGATGGGCATCCGCATTGGTTTGATCGGAGCTTATTTATTACAAACTTACATTTTCGTTTAGAACGAAATTCCTTTTCTTGTCTTACCACCGACTTTGATTTGATTAAGATATCCGTTTAAAAATTAAATTAGCTATACGAAATGGCAAATACAAAACCGCATAGAATAGAATCAATAACGGAAATACACCGTTTAATGGGGCTTCCAAAACCTCAGCATCCGCTCATTGGAATAGTTGATCTGTCAGGATTGAAAAATGAATCTGATATAGATGCCGTGCTATTTGACCTATATGTGGTGTCATTAAAAAGAGGTTGTGATAAACTTCTTTACGGGCAACAGAAATATGATTTTGATGAAGGTTTGATGGCGTTTATGTCGCCGGGACAAATTTTGCGCGGTGAAGAAAAAGGTGTGCCGTCAAAGCTTGAAGGTTGGATGTTGTTCATACACCCTGATTTCTTATGGGGAACTTCGTTAGCTCAAAAAATAAAGAAATACGAATATTTCGACTATTCTGTAAATGAAGCCTTGTTTCTTTCTGAAAAGGAGGAAACGATTATTAACGAAATAGCAAGAAACATTCAAAACGAGTATCATGCAAATATCGATAAGTTCAGTCAGGATATTATCATTTCGCATTTGGAAACTTTGTTGAACTATGCAGAACGTTTTTATCAACGACAATTCATTACACGTAAAGTAACCAATCATCAGATCCTTGACCGGCTGGAAAACCTGCTTTCGGAATATTTTAACAGTGATGACTTGGTGACAAAAGGGTTGCCGACAGTTCAAACTATTTCGGACCACTTAAACGTATCGCCAACATACCTGCGTAGCTTGCTTAAAACATTAACCGGAAAAAGCACCCAGCAGCATATCCACGACAAGCTTATAGAAAAAGCAAAAGAACTTTTGTCCACAACGGATTTATCGGTAAGCGAAATTGCATATGAATTGGGTTTTGAACATTTACAGTCGTTCAGCAAATTATTCAAAACCAAAACGAAACAAAGTCCGATGGAGTTTAGATCCTCATTTAACTGACGAAACCTATTTACTAAAACAAGCTTACTATTTCATTTTTAATTGATCCGCTTTTCTCACCCAATATTTGGCATTTTGGCTACAAATGGACGATTTATCTTTTTGACCTTTACATCCATATTTAAAAAGATAAAACAATGAATTATACATTAATAACAGGAGCAAGTAGTGGCATAGGTGAAGCCGTGGCCAAAGAATTTGCTTCAAAAAAACATAAGCTCATTTTAGTAGCAAGAAGTGAGGGGAAATTACAACAACTCTGTAAGGAACTTTCAAGTAGTTACGGTATCAGAACAGAATATATTGTAGCGGATCTTAGCAGGGTGGATGCTTCCAGAGAAATTTTTGATGAGTGCCAAAAAAGAAATCTACAAGTTGATGTACTAATTAATAATGCCGGAATCGGTTCAAGTGGAGAATTTCCGGACAATGATTTAAATACCGAGTTGGATATTATACAAATCAATTGTACTTCGTTAACGGCATTAACTCATTTGTTTTTACAGGAAATGAAAGCAAGAAAATCAGGCACGATCATTAATCTTGGTTCCCTGATAGCTTTTATTGCCAGTCCATATATGAGCGTTTACGCAGCGTCAAAGCATTTCGTGAAAATATTCACTTACTCCATTGCAGAAGAATGTAAGCCTTACAACGTTCATGTGATGTTTTTTAGTCCGGGGCTTACAACCTCTAATTTTATGAATACAAAAGCAACTAATAATGCCTGGGGTAAATCTCTTACAAGTAATGCAGCTACTCAAACACCGGGTCAGGTAGCAAGCGAACTATCGATGGCTTTTGATCAAAAAAAGGCATTTCGAATATCGGGAATAAAGAACAGAAGAATCGTTATGCTTACCCGAATACTGCCACTTCGTACCATTGCGCGGATATTTTCCAGGCAAAAACAGAAACAAATGGGCCTTATTAAATCTTAGAATTATTAAGTATATCTTTAAATATGAAATTGATGGTGCATCATATCGAAACAATCCAACAGCATCATAAGACTTTAGGCTACCCGGCATTAAAGCATCCTATGATGAGCATACACCGTTTTGAAGATTTACCTCCATTTCAGACCCGGGAAAAAGTAAGGTTTTCACTTGGTTTTTATACTATCAGTCTCAAAAAGGATTATGAATGCAAAAGCACTTATGGTCAAACAAGCTATGATTTTAATGAAGGAGTGATGGGTTTTACAGCACCCCGGCAAGTTTCTGCCATTGATGTGGATTTTACCAGTCCCAATGAAGGATGGTTATTGCTCATTCACCCGGATTTTTTCAAGAACACTTCATTTGCGGCTAAAATGAAGTCTTACACCTATTTTCATTATGCTGTAAACGAAGCCTTAATACTTTCCGACGAAGAAGAAAGTGAAATTGAGCATGTATTCAAAAGTATACAATCAGAGTATCACCGTCCAATAGACAGTTTCAGTAAAGATGTGCTCATTTCCAAGATAGACCTTTTACTTACATTGTGTAATCGATTTTATCACAGGCAGTTCATAACCAGAAAAACACCAAATAGTACCTTACTCTCAAAGTTTGAACTACTATTGGATGATTTTTTTAATTCTAAAGACAGTTTTGAAAGCTTTCCAACGGTGAGTTATTTTTCAGAAAAACTAAATATGAGCAGTAAATATCTTTCCGATGTTTTAGTAAGTCTGACAGGTCAAAGTACACTGAATCACATTCACAATAAACTCATTGATAAAGCGAAAGAAAAACTTTCAACAACAAATCTTACTGTGAATGAGATAGCTTATCAATTGGGCTTTGAGCATTCGCAGTCCTTTAGTAAACTATTCAAAAACAAAACAAACTTATCGCCCATGGAGTTTAGGCAATCGTTTAATTGAGGCATAGAATAAAGGCCCAAACTATGAGATTCTGAATTTCGATAGATGTTCACTTTTACCAAATGGTAAATTACAGGGTGAAGACAATCACTAATTTTGAAAAATGGAAGAATTGGTAGCATATATTTTGCAATTCGGCAACTTGAACAAGCATCAAATTGACCTTATTATCAGCAAAGTCAAAGAAATAGAACTTCGGAAGGAAGAGTATTTTTCAGAAGCAGGGAAAATTCCCCGACAAGTTGGTTTCGTTTTGGAAGGTGTTGTTCGTGGCTGTTATTACAACAACAGAGGAGAAGAAATTACACGTTGTTTTATAGCTGAAAATAATTTAGTGGTTGATTACGTAAACTTTGAATCAAATTCAGCTTCTGCCGAATACCTGCAAGCCAGTACAGATTGTAAACTGCTAGTGTTTTCGAAACAAGATTGGGAGGAACTTTCCCATACAATAGTGGGTTGGGATAACATCAAAAACAAAATGGTTCAAAAGTGCCTTTATCAAAAATCCAGAAAAAGTCCGGTAATTTCTCAAGACGCTACCACACGCTATTTGGAATTTTTGGAAAATTATCCAACGCTTACTAATCGGGTTGCTCTTTCTCATATTGCCTCATACTTAGGCGTTACGCAGCAATCATTAAGCAGAATAAGAAAAAACATCAAATGATTTGCTTTTTACCAAATGGTAAATGACTTCATTCTTTATAGTGAAATCTTTGCACTATAAATTTTTAAAACAAGCAAAAATGAAGACCGCATTTATCACAGGTGCCAACAAAGGTATTGGCTTTGAAACCGCAAAACAACTAGTGCAAAATGGATTTTACGTTTATCTCGGAAGCAGAAGTTGGGAGAATGGTACAAAAGCAGTTCAACAATTGAAAGCCGAAAATTTAACGACTGTTGAAGCCATTCAGATCGATGTAACAGATGATAATTCAGTAAAAAATGCACGAATTGAAGTGGGCAAAAAAACAGATAGCATAGACGTTTTGATTAACAATGCAGGTATCAATGGCGGAGCACCTTATACCGCACTTGAAGCAAGTAAAGAGCAATTCTTGTCTGCATTTAATACGAATGTATTTGGTGTGGCAAGTGTCACACAAGCATTTATTGATTTATTGCACAAATCGCCGGAACCAAGAATTGTGAATGTAAGCACAAGTGTAGGCTCTCTTACACTGCAAAGCGACCCTGATTGGATGGGTTATGACTTCGCAAAATATGCGGTGTATGGTTCATCAAAAGCAGCTTTAAATATGTTTACTGTACACCTGGCTTACGAACTCAGAGACACCCCATTCAAGGTAAATGCAGTTTGTCCCGGATATACAAAAACGGATTTTACAGGCTACAATGGTGGCGAAGTTGAAGAAGCAGGAAAACGCATTATAAAATACGCCTTGTTAGACAAGGATGGAGTAACAGGTAAATTTATCAGTGAGGAAACAAACCCGTTAACCGGAGATATTCCCTGGTAACGATTACCAATCCTGATGGTCACAAAAAGAAAAGAGCGATACGTGAGTGTCGCTCTTTTCTTTTGCCCTCTTCTCTCACACTCAAACTCACTCTGAATTTGTAGTGTATCACTCTTTTCTTTCAGTGTGAGTGTGAGGATTGAGAGTGAGGAGAATTGTAGTAAATCAACTATATTCGTCAACAAACAATTTGGTGGCAAGCGCAACAAAAGACAATAACAACTTAAAGAATGCAAGACATACTATTTGACTTTATATCAAAATACATTTCGCTGACTGAAGATGAAAAGAAAGCAATCGAGTCTTTGGACATATTTCGTTCTGTAAAGAAAGGGACAATTTTACTTGAAGAAGGGGAGAGATCGAAAGATAGCTACTTTGTTCTAAAAGGCTGTATTCGGGTATATTATGTTTTAGATGGTGAAGAAAAAACGACTGCTTTCTATACCGAAATGGAAGCATTTACTCCTCCTTGTGTAATAAGCAAAACACCCTCCGAATATTATGTAAGTTGCTTGGAAGACACCATACTTACAGTTTCAAATTCGGACATGGAAGCTGAAATAAACAGCAAGTTTCCAAAGTTCGAAACCATTTGCAGAATATTATCCGAAGAACTTTTAGCCAAACAACGGATAGACTTTGACAAGTTCAAAACTTCTTCACCCGAACAACGATACCTCAATTTATTGCAAAAAAGACCCGACCTTATTCAGCGTGTTCCCCAGCACCAATTAGCGAGCTATTTAGGTATCAAGCCTCAGTCATTAAGCAGATTAAGAGCACGAATTCTTGGGAAAGAAGGAGCATCGCTCCTGAAGACCAAGCGTTAGCACAGGGAGGAGCTAAAACATATTTCTTAACTTAAGTGAACGGTTTTTTGTGTTTAACCAATCTACTTTTGCTGTATCGTTTAACGTAAAAAGTAAAGTTGATAATTTATGGATACACAAAAAACACAACAAAAAGGGTTGGAAGAAATCAAGATCAATTTGAAATTAAAGCTTGCAGCGCTGTGGACAAGTTTTATGTTTCTATACATCTATATAGATCATTTTCATTTGTTCATGCCTGGCGTACTGGAAGATATGTTAGCAGACAAGGTATTTGTATTTGATATTACGCAAGGATTTCTTTTGGCAGCACTAGCCTCAATGACAATTCCGGTATTGATGATTTTCCTTTCCGTTGCCCTGTCGGCTAAAGTAAATCGCTTTACAAACATAATCGTGGCTGCGCTATATATTCCTTATACATTGTTTAATCTGGCAGGAGAAGTCTGGATACACATGGTATTTGGGGCTGTTGCAGAAGTCGCTCTTCTTGGCCTGATTATCCGTTATGCGTGGAAATGGCCCCGCATCTAATTTTGAAAATGCATGTACAGATTTGTGTGGGTAGACAGTAAATTTCTCCTTACAAATAACTTCTCCCATTTTTCTTTCCGATTTAAATTATATCTGTCAATTGCGCGATCAAATACAGTTTATTACTTTTAAATCCCGCTTTGGGTGTAGTAAATATTATCTAACAAATGACTTATCACACATTCCAACCAAATAGAGACTTAGACTCATTGATTAAGTGCTATTGGACCTTGGAGGTTCAGGCTGAATTCAATTCCGAAAAACAACGGATTATTCCGGATGGTTGTATGGAGTTGATATTTATTTTGGGCGATGATATCAGGCGGTATACTTCTGAAAACGAATTTATTATACAGCCACGGGCAATCGTGGTAGGACAGATTACAGAACCCTTCACGATCCAGCCTGTCGGGTATGTGCACTGTTTTGCAACACGTTTTTATCCGTATGGGGTTACGAACTTTATAAAAACACCGCTCAAAGATTTGGAAAACAAGGAAACTCCGATCGCGGAGATTTTCGGGCAAACAACTGCCAATGAGTTGGAGCAACAAATCATTCACGCTGCCGGTACACAACAAAGGATTGAGATAATTGAAACATTTCTGCTAAACATACTCAACGAAAAAGCTACGATTGACAACATCGTAAAAACTACTGTTGATGCACTTCTTGCAACGAGCGGAAGTTCGCCGATCAAATCAATTTTAAAAGAAGATTTATCGAAGCGCAGACAGCTTGAACGGAAATTTTTGAAACAAATCGGCATGAGCCCAAAACAATTGGGTAAAGTTGTCCGCTTGCAAACCGCCTTAAAACTGTTGCTCAACCAACAGACCGAAACATTTACCGAAATTGCTTACGAGAGCGAGTATTATGACCAAAATCATTTCATAAAGGACTTCAAGGAATTTACGGGCATCAGGCCAAAAGACTTTTTGTCGGACGAGCAAATGATTTTATCTTCTCTTTTTTACGCTAAGGATTAGCGTGTCGCATTTTTACTATTTCGAGCCCTTCGATCATTCTAACTTCGCATCAAAAATCAGATGATGAAAAGAACAATACTGAGCGCGGTAATCCTGCTCGCAATAGGTTTCTCGGCTTGTACCGAAACAGAAAACAAAGAAGGAAAAGCAGAAAATAGTCAAATTCAAAAAGAAAATAAGATGAATAATTTAGTTTCAATTGTAGAAATTCCCGTAGCAGATTTTTCAAGAGCTGTAAACTTTTACAAGGCAATTCTGGGGCTTGCTATTGAAGAGATGGAAATGGACGGGAATCAAATGGGGGTTTTACCGAACGAAGAAGGAACGGTAAACGTAGTTTTGGTGAAAGGCAAAGATTACAAACCGACAACAGACGGAGCGGTACTTTACCTGAATGCGGGGAAAGACCTGCAGCCAATGCTCGACAAAATCGAAAAGAATGGCGGACAGGTAATCTTACCGAAAACCGAAATCAGCCCGGAAATGGGATTCTTTGCATTGTTCATTGACACCGAAGGAAACAAATTGGGACTTCACTCCGCACAATAAAACAATTCACCGCGTCAGAGAAAAGATAACGTTTCGATGTTTTGAACTGCCAATGCTTTTTGCATTGGCTTTTTTGCGATCATTGATTTTGAAGGAATCGTTTCATAGTGTGTTTTCATGTGTGGTTATGCTGGAGAGTGAGAATTTCTTGTACATTAGCGTCCGAATGGATTATCAAAAACAACTGCCCATTTCTTACCTGCTCTTTACCAAAAGAGGAAGAATAAACCGACGTACGTATTGGCTGGTTTCCATTTTTATATGGACGATCTTTTATGTTTTGTATCATATTTTGGAAAAAAGTGTTTCTGTATCAGCCACATGGGTTCTGTATCCTTTATTATACTGGGCACTATTTTGTACCGCCAATAAACGCTTACACGATTCCGGAATGTCGGGGTACTGGCTTTGGTTGATTCTTATCCCGGTTTTCGGACCTCTTTTCCTGTTTATTGTTTTAGGTTTCAGAAGGGGAACACGAAAAGAAAATAAGTTTGGAACAAGTCCGAATCTGGCTTCGGACTATTATAAAAACCCGGATGCAGAACCAATCAAACATTTGAAAACAGGTGAAAAGATTGTGAATGATGTTTCGCGCTTAAATCCGGTTTTGGTTTCTAAGGTATTTATTCCCGGTTCAGCAGAAGATGTACAGGAAATCGTCAGGGAAGCTGAATCTCATATCTCTGTTGGAGGAGGGCGTTTTAGTATGGGTGGTCAAACGGCCAGCTCTTACGGAATTCACATCGATATGCGGGGAATGAATCGGGTGATTGCTTTTTCATCTGAAGAGAAACTGATCAAGGTTGAGGCCGGAATCCGTTGGTGCGACATCCAGAAATACATTGATTCACATAATTTAAGCGTGAAAGTGATGCAATCCTACGCCAATTTTACGGTTGGCGGTTCGGTGAGTGTCAATTGCCATGGAAGGTATATCGGGTATGGATCGGTAGTGATGTCAGTTCGTTCCCTGGATATTGTAACTGCAGATGGCAATTTAAAAACTGTTTCCCGAATTGAACATCCGGAATTATTCGAAGCTGTAGTTGGTTGTTATGGTGCGGTGGCAGTAATTGTAGCAGTTGAGCTTGAATTGGCGGAAAACGAATTGCTAGAACGCAAATGGAAGCTCATGCGGACAAATCAATACCTGGATTTTTTCCGAAGAGAAGTTCGCGATAACAAAAGCGTTGTTTTACATAATGGAGACTTGTATCCGCCAGATTTTTCGCGAATTCTTGGGGTGTCCTGGGTAATAACAAAAAAGAAAGTCACTCAGAAAACCCGCCTGATCACTCTCCGGGCTCAATATCCGGTTGAACGCTTTTTTATCAGTTCGTTCAGTAAGAACAATTTTGCCAAGTGGCGAAGACAGTTTATCGTTGATCCGATTTTATATAGCCGTAAGAAAATTCACTGGAGAAATTACGAGGCCGGTTATGATGTTGCTGAGCTGGAGCCGGCTTCGCGTGAATATAGTTCTTATCTTCTCCAGGAGTATTTTGTGCCGGTAGATCAGTTTGAAAGCTTCTCTTCAAAAATGGCTGAGATCTTTCGCCGATATAAGGTCAATGTAATCAATGTTTCGATCCGCCATGCGGTTCAGAATCGTGATTCATTGCTAAGCTGGAGTGAAGAAGAAGTATTCGCTTTCGTGATCTGGTACAAACAAAGTACCAATGAAAAAGCTAAGAATACGGTTGGAATATGGACAAGGGAACTGACAGATGCGGCATTGGATTGTGGCGGGACATATTATTTACCTTATCAACTCCATGCAACAGCCCTTCAATTTCACAAAGCCTTTCCGCATGCCAAGAAATTATTCCGCTTAAAACAACAGATCGACCCGAGTAATAAATTCAGGAATTCTCTCTGGGAGAAATACTATAACCCAAACGCCAATTATGAATAAACCGCAATCTGAGTTCAAAACCATTTTTGAAAAGACGGAATCGAGCGATCGGTTTTACAAGTTTCTGCAAGGGATTTTCCACTTGTATCCGGAAGATAAATTCCATCACCTGATTGCTGATAAGTCAAGCCAACTGACTACCGATCAGGCGATTTACGAAGCTGTTCAGAAGGACCTGAAAAGCATCACACCTTTTCTTTCGGCGCTTACTTATGCTTTGCCGGCATTGAAAAAGCAGAAAAAAGAAATGTCGAACCAGGTGCTTCAAATTCTGAAAGGAAAAAAAGAGATTAACGGTTACCTGGAAATTGGATCAACCGGAAGGTATATCAGTGAATTGAAAAAGCACATCCGGATCACCGGTCCGGTTTATCTGACAAATGACATTGCCCCGAATAACGGAATTGCGGATATCATGGAGCGCGGCAAGATCGCTAAGATCGGAACCTTTTTTCATTTGGATTATCAACCGCTTTCTCCGCAAATTGCAGATAATAGTTTAGATGTAGTAACCTGTCACATTGGATTGCATCATTGCCCGGTAGAATTACTTCCTGCTTTTGTAGAATCAATCAAACGCGTGCTCAAACCCGGAGGTTTGTTCATTATGCGCGATCACGATGTGAATTCAGAAGGAATGCGTGTTTTCGCATCATTGGTTCATACGGTTTTCAATCTTGGATTGCATGAAACCTGGTCGAAAAACCAGGAAGAATACCGTTCTTTCCGTTCGGTGGAAGAGTGGGTGAAGCTGCTGGAAGAATCAGGATTTACTGATCTTAACTTCCGTATTTTGCAATTGAATGATCCTTCTTTGAATACCTTGCTGGCATTTGCTAAAAATTGACGCTATGAGACGCCTGTTTTTGTTTACACTCATTTCTTCCTCACTGGCTTTGCTGACATTTTACATGCAAAAGCCGAATACCTATGTTGAGGACGAAGGTGTGCTGATCCCCAAAGAGTGGACAGCGAAAAATGAGCACCCGCAAACACCATCCAAATACAGGCGAAGAGTTGACCAGGCAATGTTGAGCATTCCGGAATGGTATCTCGTTTTCAGTCCGAAAGAACAGGGGAATTATTTTGAACATACAACAGCAAGTTCATTTCCGTACATGCGTCAAAACGCACAGATTTGGGACATTCACAAGATCGTGAAAACATATACGGATACAAATCAGACCAACTATAAATACAACGGGGAGTACCAGTTGATGATTTATATTATCAATTCCAGTTGTTCGGCAGAATACGTTACCAAGGCATGGTACGAACGCGTAGTAGGAAGATTAACAGATACCAAAACAGTTGAAACGGATGAAGACCGCTTTACTGCCCAATACACCAAAGATTACGTAGCATTTATCAATGATAACTTTTGGTACGAATTTGATTTTAAAGATCGCTTGAAAAAGCTGTGGACGGAAACTTCTTTTTTCGACAGTCATTTTCTTCGCAAAATGGAACGGAAATATTTCCTCACTTCGGAACTGATGGTGAAATGGGGATATGGTAAATTGATCAAAATGGGGGCAGAGACCATGCACGGTCCCGACGATACCTATACCATGGTTTTGGTGGACAAATTACCGGGAAGGTTGAAGAAGAAATACGATGTGCTTGAAAACTATCCTGATAAAAGTGCACTCCTGCGTTTGAACCGCTATGCCCGGTTTAATCCTGAGATTGTTCAATTGGCAGAAGATAAATTGACCTTCAGGGAAATAGCCGGTAACAATGCGGCAATTTTTGTTTCCCTCAAAGTTCCTTCGAACAAATTCTTTTCGCTTAGTTATACCGAAAACATTTTCTCACAGCCTATTCCTTCCGAACCGAAGAAGAAACGAATCGTACTCGCAGTTCTTGTGAAAGACTTAAATCGGATGCTGATGAAAGCCAGGGAAGAGAATTACGAAGTAGAGCACATTTTTGATTATTGAAATGAACCTTTACCTTTTCAACAACAGACTGTTTCTACTTCTTCTTTCATACATTATGATTTCGTACCTTTGAAGTATAAACGCATTAACCGATTCAATATGTTTAAAACAGCTTTATTGATAACATTCCTGTTTGCTTCTCAGATGCTACTTGCACAAAAAGAGCCTAAACGGCAAACAATCACCATTAAAACACCTAATACATGTGATCATTGCAAAGTGTGTGAAACATGTGGCGGGAAACTGGAAGGCGATTTGGTCTTCGTGAAAGGAATTCAATTGGTAACTTACAACGAAGCGGATCAAACAACAACCGTTG
Organism: Fluviicola sp.; assembly: GCF_029266855.1. Classification (GTDB taxonomy): domain Bacteria; phylum Bacteroidota; class Bacteroidia; order Flavobacteriales_D; family Crocinitomicaceae; genus Fluviicola. The sequence continues at coordinate 988,858 of NZ_JAQSWB010000001.1, read as the reverse complement.
TTTACTGGACGAAAAAAATCACCCCGGATAAAATCCGTAAAGAAATTTCGTTGCGCGGTTTTGATGCCGATGAGGTGAAAGCTGATCCGGAGGGTTACAAGCAACGCGATGCGTGCTGCAAAGGAGGATAAGCATAATCTGTTCTAAATTTCTCACTAAGTACCTGGGAATTTTCCCGAAAGTCCGGTACAGCTGTTGAAGCAGTACTGAGATAAAAATGTAAATTTGCCTGCCTGGACAATTAGCATTTATAAAATTGAATTATTTAAAAAGTCAAATCCACTTTCTGGCATCGACACCAAGAAGATTACTGGTTGGTCTTATTTTATGTGTGTATTTGTGCTTCATTATTATTGTGCTTCAACCCTTTGATACGAGCCAATTCGATGCGGAGTACAAAAAACTGCTGCTTTCCGGGTATGGTATCCTTGCCGGGATTGTATTTATTATCCAAGGCCGCATCGAAAGTATCGGTTATTTCAAATCCGGACGAATCTGGTCTGTGCGTAATGAGATCATTTCTACATTGCTCTTTTGTTTTTTTTCAGGCACGATACTCTATATGTATAACAGAACGATTGTAAATAATTTCAAAAGTTATACTCTATGGACCTATTTACGTTTTTTAAGTGTTACGGTCCTTTGCATGATCCCTGTTTTTATTCCCCCGATGATCTATTTAAGACAGAAATTCGGTGAACGAATCATTCCGCCGGCAAAGAATTCGTTTGTATTGATCGGAGAAAACAAGAACGAGGTTCTGACAATGGATAAAGACGACTTATTGTTTGTCAAAGCAGTAGAAAACTATGTGGAGGTGTGCTTGATGGATAAAAATAAAAAAATCATTTCCGTTACGTTCAGGCAAACGCTGTCGAATGTGTGTGAACAGCTACCTTTTTTAGAGCAATGTCACCGTTCTTATCTTGTCAACATCAACGCGGTAAAAGAAATTATTGGTAATTCGCAGGGTGCAAAAATCGCCTTTGTTGTCGGTGAAAAGGAAATTCCATTATCGAAGACCTTTTATAAGCAGATAAAAGCAAAGCTTTTGGAATTATAAATGATGAATTATCAAGTTTGGGATGTACTTGATAATTGAGAACTCAGTCATTTATAATTTGACGTTAGTTATTTCGTCAAAAAAGCTAATCGTTTCATCACTTTTTGAGCACTGGCAAGCAATTTCATATTTTCTTTGAGCCCGTATTTAAATCCCGTTAACACATGCAAAACAACACAACAATGAAATTCTTCGTTTTGAATTTCGTACTGCTTTTTCTTTTTAATACCTCTTTAGCCCAAAACAATCCCTCACATTTTAAAAGTGATATAGATTTTGGCGGCGGCACGGTAATCTCTACTTTTTTAGACGTACATACGGCCAAAAACCAATTCACCATCACTTCCCCCAAAAATGCCGATGTCCGCATGATGGGAGGATTCAAAGCAAGACTGGGAAGACTGGCGGGGAAATTGCCTAAAAAAGGGACCATCATACGCATCAAAGGCACACCAAAATCCGACAGTTTATTTGGCGAGGCAAGTATTCCTGTGTTCGGGAAACTATCTTTTAAGGGAACGACGGATCCGCTGAAAGGAACCCTAAGCGGGGTCTTTCTAAAAGCCGACGGAACATCCGTTGGAACAGTACAAGGTGTGAGTTCCGCAGAAGACAAGTTCAACTATAGCACACTTTATCCGCAACTGTTAAAAACAATCCGGGACAATATTTATTCAAAGAATGTCCTGCAGACGAAAGAATGGAAGAAATTCGAAAAGGAATTTGAAAGCCTGGGCAAGAGAGCTCATGACGATATTGAACTGTTCTTCGGCTTTAATGTACTAACTCCAAAACTTCCGTTCACCCATTTGACCTTACTGATTGGAGAAGATCAGGCGGAAGAAGAAGCAATAAGTCCTGACGATGAGAAACAGGTAAGCACCAATAAGTCAGTTATTTTTGAAGAAAAAAATGATTCTACAGCCTATTTGCAGATTAAGAACTTTAGTAGTTCGGCAGAGGAACTGGCTGCAGTCTTACCCGGAATCGTTGCAAATAAGGCATACAAAAACCTGATCATAGATCTACGGAACAATGGAGGCGGTGGTATTGATGCCGCTTTCGCACTGGCAAAACACATTGTTACGGAAGATTTGGAAGTGGGGTATTTCCCAACCAATAAATTACCCTACATAGGTTATCAGTCCGAATTATTCCGCACACTAAACGAACTTCAGCCAAAGAGCACCGAAGAATTCGGGAATGAATTAAAAAGAACACCCGGGGTTAAGCTTATTTTCAGGAAACCTGTGAACCCGGTTTTCACTGGAAAACTCTACGTTTTGACAAATGGTGGAACGGGAAGTACCTGCGAACCGATCGTTTATGCACTGAAAAACAATAAAAAAGCGACCATTATCGGCGAAAGAACAGCAGGTGCTATGCTTGCGGCATCTCCGTTTTTCGTGGAAAGAAAGTATATGCTGTTAATACCTATTGCAGATTTTTATACGAACGACGGTGTTCGTTTGGACAAAGTGGGAGTGTCTCCGGATATCGAAGTGAAATCAGAAGATGCTGATGAGAAAGCGCTTGAAATCATTAATAATGAGGTGTCGGTTAAATAATTTAGCTGCCACGCTCACTCTTTTGTAAGCGTATTAACTAAAAGGTTTACAAACTCAAACAGAGAAGCCCTGACATTCATCGTCAGGGTTTCTCCAGTTTATGAATCGCTTGTTCAGAGTTTTTGTAAGCATGTTAACTAAAAGGTTTACAAACTCAAAACAAAAATCCTGTCCAGGAGCTTTACTTACTGTCTAAATTTCCTTTATAGCAACTCCTGCAGACGCAGTGTCAACTTAAATAATTAGTTGTCCGACTCACTTTTTTGTAAGCATGTTAACTAAAAGGTTTACAAACTCAAAATAAAAGCCCCGACATTCATCGTCCGGGCTTTTCCTTTTTACTTCTACTGGAGAATTATCATAAGTCAGGGGGAAACCCTTGTATACGTTTTAGTTTTATTTGGTGAGTTTTGCGGCATTAAACACGTTGAAACACTATTTATGAAAATTCAGAAATTTACAAATTCGGGATTATTGCTGCCCATACCGCGCCGATCTGGAAAAAAGTTTTCATTGTCTGCATTTGCTCTTCTTGCGCTCTCAGGTTCTGCCTGGAGTCAGCAGAACACCGGAGCTGCGGCACTGGAAGCAACAGGTACGGGAGGTTCGGTAAGTGCCACGCTGGGGCAGATTTCCTACAGCTCAATCACTTCGCCGGCAGGAACAGTGAGCCAGGGAGTTCAGCAGGCCTACGAAATCTTCACGCTCGGGGTTGACAAATTTCCGGATATTCAGCTTTCGGTAAACATTTTTCCCAATCCAACAACAAATTTGGTCACTTTAGCCGTCGAAGGCACAAGCGATGGATTGTCCTTCGTCCTGACGGATGTTACAGGAAAACAACTTCAGCAATCACCATTGGATGGCCCTTTTACTTCCATCCGGATGGAAACATATCCACCGGGAACTTATATACTCGAAGTAAGAGGGGCAAAAAACATTCAAAAAACATTCAAAATCATTAAAAACTAATACATGAAAAAAATCATATTACTTGTAGCGGCAGTAATTGTTACAATTACTCTCCGGGCACAGACTCCGCAGAAAATGAGTTACCAGGCTGTCATCCGCAATGCGACGGGGCAATTGATTAACAATACCACGGTAGGAACACGAATCAGTATCAGACAGGGCTCGGCCGGTGGAACAGTTGTGTTTTCAGAAACACACAGTGTTTCTACCAATGCGAACGGGCTTATCAGTCTGGAAATCGGTATGGGAACTCCTGTTACAGCTTTGTTTTCCGATATTGACTGGGCTAACGGGCCTTATTTTATTCAAACTGAAACGGATCCGACCGGTGGAACAAATTATACTATCGAAGGTGTCAGTGAACTGATGAGTGTACCTTATGCTTTATTTTCCGCTAACGGAACACCCGGTCCACAAGGTCCTCAGGGTGCAACCGGTCCACAGGGAATCCAAGGCGATATGGGGCCACAAGGTCCTCAGGGTGCAACCGGCCCGCAGGGAATCCAAGGCGACATGGGACCACAAGGAATTCAGGGTGACACCGGTCCGCAGGGAATTCAAGGTGATACAGGGCCTCAGGGTCTCCAGGGTGCAACCGGTCCGACGGGTCCAATGGGTCCGATGGGTCCGATGGGAATGGGAATGCCGGGAATGCCTGGTGCAACCGGTCCAATGGGACCACAAGGTCCGGCTGGAAATGATGGACTTGACGGCGCAACAGGACCAATGGGACCACAAGGTCCTGCCGGAAATGATGGATTAGACGGTGCAGTTGGTGCAACAGGATTAACTGGTCCACAAGGGCCACAAGGTCCTCAGGGTGCAACCGGTCCGATGGGTCCAATGGGTCCGATGGGAATGGGGATGCCGGGAATGCCTGGTGCAACCGGTCCAATGGGACCACAAGGTCCGGCTGGAAATGATGGACTTGATGGCGCAACAGGACCAATGGGACCACAAGGTCCTGCCGGAAATGATGGATTAGACGGTGCAGTTGGTGCAACAGGATTGACTGGTCCACAAGGTCCACAAGGTCCACAAGGAATTCAGGGACCAGCAGGGACAAATGGAGCAACAGGGTTGACTGGTAGTGGCTATGGCGGAACATCCAGCTCACCAAAGACACTTGGAACGGGTCCGGGGAAATCATACAATACACAAGCCGGTATGGCTTATATTGCCGGAGACCGCATCAGGTTGGTAGATCAGACAACTATCACTAATTATGTCGAAGGGACCATTGTATCCTATGTGGGAACCACGATAGTTGCCAATATTGATGTTGCCATAGGTGCACTCGGATCGGCCGTAAATAGCTGGAATATCAGTCTGGCAGGGATCCCGGGAGCAACAGGAGCAGTTGGACCTCAGGGACCGCAAGGGCCTGCCGGACCAATTGGAGGAACCGGAGCAACCGGAGCAGTTGGACCGCAAGGGCCTGCAGGGTTGCTTTCAAGTGGAACAGCTATTGGAAACACAAGCTACTGGAATGGTACTACATGGGTACTAAACAGCAATTCTATTTACAACAACGGAACAAATGTGGGGATAGGAACAAATGTTCCTGCAGCAAAACTGGATGTAAACGGAAACGCAAAAGTTGCAGGTAGCCTGGATGTTTCTACCACGACAGGGGCTTTGATTCTTCCAAGAATGACTACTGCTCAGCGTAACCTGCTTACAGCTGTTGCGGGAATGATGATTTTTAATACGGATGTGACAAAATTCCAGGGATATGCATACTCACCATCAACAACGATCACCGATCAATCACAAATGGCTGGAGCCTCGGGAACTGGTCTCGCATTCGCCGGGCAAAGCTTTACTGCAGGTGCGACAGGGATTTTTCAAAGTCTCAGTGTCTCTGTTTACGTGGTAACGACACCAGGTAGTTATACACTCAACATCCATAACGGTGTGGGAACAGGGGGAGCAGTACTGTCCACACAAACTGTTACGGTGAATTCATCAGGCATGCTTAACTTCGTATTGGGTACTCCGGTAAATGTAACTGCCGGAAATCAATATACTTTTAATTTCATCGCCATAGGCGGAGCAAATGCAGGAGCAATTACCTCAAGTGGCAATGTATACCCAGGCGGTTATATGCTTAACATGGGTGCAGGAGGCGGTTACGATACGCTATTTCAGACTTTCGTTACCTTGCCTGCAACAGGCGGATGGGTTGATCTTCATTAAGATACTCTAACGATTATTTTTTTTACGTTCACAAATGAAAAAGCCCGGACATTTTATCGTCCGGGCTTTTCCTGTTTTAAGAAACGCTTGTTCAGAAGCTTTTGTAAGCATGTTAACTAAAAGGTTTACAAACCCAAAACAAAAAACCTGTCCAGGAACCTTACTTACTGTCTAAAATTTCCTTTGTAGCAACTCTTGTAGACGCGGTGTCAACTTAAATAATTAGCCGCCACACTCACTCTTTTGTAAACATGTTAACTAAAAGGTTTACAAGCTCAAAACAAAAAGCCCGGAGATCTATCGTCCGGGCTTTTCCTGTTTTAAGACACGCCTGTTCAGAGTTTTTGTAAGCATGTTAACTAAAAGGTTTACAAAATAAAAATCCTGTTCGGGAACCTTACTTACTGTCCAAAATTTCCTTTGTAGCAACTCCTGTAGACGCAGTGTCAACTTAAATAATTAGCCGTCACACTCACTCTTTTGTAAACATGTTAACTAAAAGGTTTACAGACTCAAAACAAAAAGCCCGGAGATCTATCGTCCGGGCTTTTCCTGTTTAAGAAACGCTTGTTCAGAGTTTTTGTAAGCATGTTAACTAAAAGGTTTACAAACTCAAAATAAAAGTCCTGACATTCATCGTCAGGGCTTCTCCAGTTTATGGACCGCTTGTTCAGAAGTTTTTGTAAACATATTAACTAAAAGGTTTACAAACCCAAAACAAAAATCCTGTTCAGGAACCTTACTTACTGTCCAAAATTTCCTTTGTAGCAACTCCTGTAGACGCAGTGTCAACCGAATAGATCATTGCTACTCCCTGGGTAACGGATGCCTGCCCGATGACGTTCATGTTTTGCTGGGATGTTACTGCATTTTCCATCAAAATTCCCAGGCTATGAGCCATCGTTTGATAAAGAGTACCCATAGCCATTGCCGGGGCTTCTGCCAGAACTTTTACGTTAGTTTGAGTTACTGCATCAGTAATTTGAGGATTGACGATATCTGCCATAATGAAAAGTGATTTGAAGAATAATAAAAAAATAAAATGTTACTTGTTGTTGACCGTTTTGATTGCATTTTCCGCTTCAACGGCCAGTTGGCGGATCATGTGAATATAACCCGAAGAAGATTCCTGGATTGCTTTCAGTACAATGTCCACATTCTGAATAACCGTTGCATCATTCGTGCTTTTCGGATTGGTGATTTCAGACACGGCTTTTGCGGTTGATGCCGCGAGGATCTGCTGTAAAGCCTGCTGATTGGCAACCATTTGCTGCATAAGCAGGTTTACGTTAAAAACGAATCCGGCCAGTAACGTTTGCTGTAATACTTCAGTTGTGTTCGCCGGAATAGCATCCGGACTTGGGGAAGTGTTTGTTGTCATAGTGGTATTTAATTGTTTGCCAAAGTAATAAATGTTTATGATTCTTCCTACTTTTTGCCGAGGCCTAAAAAGTAGGACAAATCATAGTTCCGAAGGAAAATCTGCTTGAGGCGTAGCAGCTTGAGGAATCCATTTAATGGCCTTACGTCCGTCGCGTAAGAGAACAAACGGAATGGAGCGCAGCCGAACCCCTGTTTGAGCTCAGACATCGGATTCTTTGCAAAAGAATTCGTTAATGTCGTGGTGAGTTGGGGTGCAGGCAGTGAAATGATGTGTAGTTCTCAAGTGAGGGATGTACAGCCTTGCCCTTTTTGTTTCTTTTTGTGTCAAGACAAAAAGAAAATAAGATCATTCTAAGCCTACTTCAGATCTTATTTTTCTTCTTACTTTTTTCCGAAGCAAAAAAAGTAAGCAAAAATGCTTTTCCTGCTTGCCCGTCAAGCAGCCTTCCCTTTCTGACCGATTAACGGAAAGACGGGATCAGGATCCCAAATACAACCACACAGTAGTTTTACAAACACTGCGTGGATTTGCACTTTCCGGAATCGGTTGCCGAAAGGAAAGGCTTTATTCTTCGATCGTTCGTTCCTCAGTGAAACAGCAATTTCCGCATCTATGCAAGAAATAGGAATCCGCAATCGGGGGATTGTGGTCTGCTGAGGCAATTTCAGATTTCCCCCTTTGGAGGGGGATTAAGGGGGAGGGCGTTCCTAATCTTACTTAGAACCCATCTCCTTCACCACCTTATTCATCTCCCGAATCAAAATTTGATAATGAACTAGTGATATTCTAATCAATTATTTAAGATATTCATTCTCAATGAATAAATCCATATTTTGTTCAAGCATTGGAACTGTAAAGAGAATTTTAGGTTCACTTAAGCCACCATTTATTTTTGTTGAGAGATTAATCAAATCCTCTAACTCCCTCTTTGTGAATTCTGAAAAAGCATTGTAAATCCTTGTTTCATCGTTAAACTTCTCAAAGGAAATATCGGCTTTTCTCGCGGAGATTTGTTTCTCGCTCCAATTCTTTTTCATCCCTAAGTAGTCGATCTTAGCAGATGCATGAATGATAAAGTATTCTTTAAGCTTCATTGTTTTTACCAACTTATCAATCAAGATTGTATTTTCTTTAGTCGGCATTGCAAGTGTAGGTGGTGCTGGTAGATCTTGAGCATAAGTTCCAGCTGCTAAGAAGATGAAACTAAGTAAAGCGAGCTTTTTCATAAAATGAATTTAGGTAAAATAGATTTGTTTGGGTAAAGGTAGGAGAATTTTGGTTTTGGAAATAATTAGAGTGTCTCAATAACTACGATTCGTTTTTTATCTCCAACAATCGTTGTGTGCCTTTTGTTTGCATGCAGTACAGCTGTCCATTGCCCTTTGACAGCCGAACCTCTTGCCCGGACATCCGGATAACCGATGGCTTTAAGCAAATCTGTCTGTTTGGCTTTGAGGTAATACGTCGCGGAAACAATCACGGTATCTTTAAATTCAACAGCGATAGAAAAATGCTGATCCTGTTGATACACGTTCTCGAAAAATACTGTTCCGGTAGGAACGTTTGCGGGTAATTTTGTTGTGCAATTTTGCTGGAATAGAATCTTGGTTCCAACAGGTAATTCTTGAAGCTCCTCCAGTTTCCACTTAGAAACGTAGTAATATTCAGGTTGTGTTACGGTAACTTGACCGTGCGAAAGGAACGAGATACAAAAGAAGAAAAGAAGAGCGAGGTGTTTCATGGTTTTACTCAGAATTGGCAATCAGTATCTTTTGATGGTTGGTTAACCGAACGTTTAGGAAATAAATTTAGCAAATAGTTTTGGATGAGGTAAAGGTAGGGGAATTTGGAGAGGAGATTGGGAGAAAATAAGATGTTTCCAAAATTATAAGTAGTATTGAAGATCGAAAGAAACCTAATAGTTAATAGAAGTATCGCATCAACCAAAACCTTCATATAGTTTACTTATGGAAATCAATAAAGAACAATTACTCCAACTAAAATCCGGGGAAAACGAGTATAAGCAATTTTACATCGATAAGAATTACGACCATAGTGAATCAATTTTTGAACATATTCAGCAAACTGTTGATTTACTGATCAAAGAAATAGATAACAATACACCTGTTGAGGAACTTCATGCATTCCTGAGAAAGCGGTTTCTAAAAATGGGCTGGCACAAATTTCTTGAGGATATGGAATATGTGAGACCGAATGATCCGGAAAATAAACTCCACGATGCCGTGAACAAGTCTTATTACGACCGGATGGCCCAGGCAGTAGGATTGGACAATTTTCTGGAATATGCGATTAAACCGTCTAAAAGGGCTGCATCTTCTGCAAAATCAAACCATGATCTCTCAAAACTGGATGAATTGGAAGAATTCCACGGAAAGGAAATGGTGCAGCAAATTAAGAAAGCATTCGAAGAATGCCTCCGGGAAATTGATTCCATGAAAGATTCTGCGCTCGAAAAGGAACTCGTTATTCAACACTTCAAAAAACTTCTGGACTTTATCACTGATGACCTGGATGTCTATGATACCGATGACCGGGAAGCAATAGCTGAAGTGGTGGAAGATTGTTTAATCAAGTATGGATTTTCAGATTCGGATGGAATGCTGGGGAAGTATGTGTAGGGAAAAGAATGTGGTTTTCCGCAAGTGGAAATGTGGGAAATACTGATTCTTTAAAGAATAGATTTTTGTTTGGATTAAATTAATAGTTTAGAGCACTGAAACTTAGCAATGCCAATCAATTTGGCTGTTAACTTATCATGTAATAACTACTTCAACTTATGAAACAGAACCCAACCATATATAAGATAAGTAAACAACATACTTTAGAAAATGTACATGAAGGCGTTTTAAAGCATTTGCGCCAGAATAACAAAACCTTTAAGGAAAAAGATTTTCAATTAGTAGATTTTGAGGTGAAATTAATTGTGATTGAATCAGATGACAAAGATTCAGAATGGTCTGAATTTTTTCCGTCAGAATATATTGAGGACATTTCATTACAATATAAAATGCCTTCATTGGTTTTATTAATCAGCACTGAAGTCGGAATTTATTCCGTCGTAGGAGGAGCATTTTATCAATATGTATTGCCGTTTTTAGACAATTCCTACGGTTTAAATACTTATTCAAGAATAATGAATCCTATTCAAGATCGAATTATAACAATTAATACAAGAGGCGTTACGGGACTTAGAGCGGGAATGAAAGAGCAATTTAAAGATAATTACCGAATTATGGATTATATTAAATTCGGTAAAATACCTACAGAATTGAAAATAAGATTGTCGAATGAGACCGCTGATTTGTATTTTGATCAATTTCTTACATCAAGATCACCACAAATAATCCTAAGTATCTCTTCTGGGTTTAACATAAACAAAAAACTTTCATTTATTGAACTTGGAAATCTTATCAAAATATTAGTGCATATAGAATCGCTTACTCCAAACGATTTTTTCAGCTCATATAAAGAAATAGATGACAAGAGCTTTATTTCAAAGTCTCTAGCTCCGGCATTATTAAATAAACTCTTTAATGAAAGAATTGATATTATTGACGGGAAAACATCAAATTTTGATGTGTGTTATCCGAATAAGGTGGAAGACTTTTATAGTGCTGATGAGTATGAAATAAAAATACAAGAAGTTAAGTATAAATTTGAAAAAATAGGAAGGACATCTGATAAGAGTGAAATTCTTCGAATATTATTTAAATACTTAGCAGAAAATGGTTATGATAGAAATTTAAAGTCCTTCAATAAAAAAATCTACAACACTCACATACTAACTTATAAAAATCAAAAAAGCACTCATATTTTAAAAACGACTTTAATTCATCATTTGAATACTGAAATATATATTCCTGATGTTGGGACATTTATTTACTTAGATTCAAAATGGTATAGATTGAGAGAGATATTTATTGAAGAAATGAATGATAGATGCGCAGAAATAATATCCAATAACAATTTAAATAATACTATTCTTAATGAAAAATGGCAACTTAAAGTAAATGGTAAAAGGGAAGACGAAGATGTTTATAATGCTAAATATTTAAAAGATAATTATCTTGTTCTTGATGGAGTAATTATTGATTCAATTGAACTTGCCGATGTCATTCATATTCAAAATAATTGGCTGTATTTGTGTCATGTAAAGTATGGTTTTAGTACAGAGATTCGGGAGTTATATAGTCAGATTGTTTTGTCTGCTAGAAGACTTAAAAATGATCTTAAAGATGAAAACAATATATATATTAAAGCAATTTATAAGCAGTTAGAAGAGAAAGGTAGAAATGGTGGGTTAACTGAGAAAGAATTCGTTCAATTGTTTAAAACAAAGAACATCAAGTATGTTATGTCAATTACAAGTCATTTGAAAAATAAAAGTGTTACTAATCAAATAAAGAAGTATCCATCAAATATTGCTAAATTATCTTTGATTCAATGTTTTACTGAAATGGCGACAGAATATTACAGTATAGAAATGGAAATAATTGATAATAGTGAATGTTTCTAGCGTAACTGACAAACACAAAAACTCAAATTATATATGAAGATGGATGAATCAGATGAATTGGAATACTACAAACAGCGTAAATATTACGAAACAGAAAAAGATAGGATGGCGCTTAGAAAAAAAGCAATTTTAGTATCGGTAATCTCTGCCATTTTTGGACTCATAATTATTTTAATAAGGGAAGTTTTTTATAATCATTTCGGTAGCTTGATTGGTTCAATATTTGTTGTTCTTGCAAGCATTTGTCTTGTAGCTGGAGCAGGTTTATTACTCCTTATGTATTTACAATCTGGAAATCGTGTTCAAGAAATAAATAGTGAGCGAGATTTGAGACTTGAAATTGTAGTTGAAGAACTAAGACTAGAACTTATTAAGCTTAAGAAAAAAACAGGGATCATTGATAATAAGGATGATTTAAGTGAATCTATAAACAGGATAATTGAATCAACCATTACGGACCATTTCCTGCAAACAAAAATTGAGAAAGCCTATAGCGAAAAAATTATTAATCTGTCGAAACTGAATAAAATTTATGATGATGCTAAAAGTATGGGACTCCGAATTGACAGGGAAATTAATATTCTTAGAAAAAGCGCAAATTTGAATCTTGTAATAGGAACTCTTACTACAGTATTAGCAGTGTTTGCCCTTAGTTATGAAATATTTATGAAGAATATTGATTTTAAAGATTCAGTGAATTTATTATCACATTATCTGCCACGAATATCTTTAGCTGTCTTTATCGAAATTTTCGCCTTCTTTTTCTTGAAATTGTACAAGTCAAATTTAGCAGATATCAAGTATTTTAATAATGAAAAGACAAATATAGATTTCAAGATTATATCTTTAAATACGGCTTTGCAACAAAATAACGAAACCTTATTGAAACTAATAATCGACGAATTAGTTAAGACTGAACGCAACTTTAAATTGAGAAAAGGAGAATCTACTGTTGAATTGGAGAAGTTCAGAAATGAAAGTGAAAATAACAAAACTCTATCCGAGCTTTTAAAAAAGCTCTCGGAAAAAATCTAAAATAATTACTATCAGTCTTAGTGGTAAGTTAGTGAACATGTTAGTAGCGAGCTGATAAGGGTACTGTTTTCTTTTTTTATTTCGAGATAAATATATTCGAATTGAAAAAAAATATATCTTTATATCAATATGAAATGATCCATTTCGGTTCAATTCATTCCTGAATATTCTAACTGAAATTTAAACCGAGCACATTTTGAGTACTGCCCCCAACATTACTCATGGTTTGTATGTTAATTTTAGTAGTGTAGAATCATTACAATTAATAGAAATCGGTGGGGAGGTTTAGGTATTAAGCGTTATGAATTTTCACTATTTAGTCAATCTAATGAATGACAATTATTGGGTATTTGCTACTCTCTCGATAATTATTATCATTAAAACAATTTCAAGGTGTTACGGATATTATTGTGATTACCAAAAAACGGTTCACACTAACAACACTCAAATTAAAATGGAGCAATTGAGGCTAAAAAATAAAAAATGCTCAGGTACAGATGCCAAAAACAATCTTAGAATAGATAAAAAATCAAGTTGATAAAACTTGGACTGATCTTCAACAGTTACCACAAGTAATTCTTCTTAATGTCTTTAAAGAATTTGTTCATGCCTGAGTACGGTCTTCTCATTTATTCAATGTTAGCTTCAATCCATTCAATCTCAAATGCAATCCAACGTATCTCCCTCAGTTATCACCAGCAACTCGTCCCGACTCTTCTGCATCTTGCTCGTGCTAACCAAATCTCCCCAAAAAAAACTCCTTTGAACCAATTCCCCCCAGCATTGTACCGCCCTTTCACAAACCAGTAAACAATGCTCCTTCAACAAGTACTTACCGCCGGGTGTATCCTCTTTTACAGTTGCATCGCTGCACAGTCCCTGTTTGACCGGATCGATCCGGTTCCCGCTGAAAATCCGGTTCTCGCTAAAGATCCGGATACCTTGTATTACCCGTTTAATAAAGCCGGCCTGCAGCTGGTTATTATCAATACCTACGATCTTTGGAGGAAAACGGGCGAACTTTACGATCAGATGTACCCGCGGAGCGGATCCTGGTTTATGGACCACGGCTCCATGCCCAGGAATATTTACTTGTGGCGCACCAGGAGCGGAGAGATCGTCAAACGCTACCACAGTCCGCCAACTGATTCGTTGCACCTGCGGAATACCGGCTATACCAATCGGAGCAATTTTGAGTCAATCGGGGTAGATGTACGGGATTACCATGACTTTTTCGGCCGCTTTAAAATCTATGGAGAAAACAACTATGAGGGCCTGGTCAACCTGGAAGGTGAAATCGTGCTGCCGGCCGTATACGAGTATATCTGGGGTCCGCACGTATATGCAGCCTTAATCTTCGGCGAACTCCCCGCTAAGCTCCACGTTAGAAAAGACGGTAAGGTGGGCATGCTGAATGCAGATCTTACGGAGTTGGTTCCGCCGGTTTACGACAAAATCAATGAATACGAGTTGACCGGAACCCATTTCAAAGTGATCAAAGACGGAAAATACGGAGCCATCGATCAAACCGGGAAGGTACTCGTGGAACCAAGGTTTGATGAACTGAGTCTCATTCACGACAGCATAGTTATCGGCCTGGTCTACCACGACTCTGCAACCTTGCAAAAAATCCGCCGGAATAATCATTGGGACGAGGGATACCAAATAAAAGACTGCCGGGTGTTCGATCCGGATTTCCGGGTGATCGCGGACCTCAAAGACTACGAATACATCTGTTACTGGGCAACCAATCAGTTTATTGTCAAAAAGCACGGGCAATTTGGGGTGCTGAGCCCCACGGGCTCGGTGGTCATTCCGTTGGAATATGATCGCATGGTCTTCACAGAAGGGTATTTCCTGGCAGAAAAAAAAGGCCGCTGCGGGTTGATCAATACCGCAGGGAAAGTGGTTTTGCCCATAGACTTTACCCAAGTGGAAATTTACGGGAAAGCGGTGTATGTGGTCAAAGACGGGCTCACCGGGGTGTACAACGATCAGTTCCGGCTCATTGCAGAACCACAGTTCACCGAAAGGAGGTGGGAGATGGGCCGTTATATCCTGACCCGGCCGGATGGCTCCGAAGGATTTGTCGACCATAGCTGGAAAGAAGACGCTTATTACCAATCCCCGGAAGGAACCATTCAGAAACTGTAAAAGCGCTGCCGCAGGCTTAGGTCGATTTTATCCTTACGTGCTTCAGTAAACAAGACTCTGGCGTGTGCTAAGCAATCTTCCAGTTTTACAAACTTATCTTCTGATTATTCAACCCAATCTCTGCTCGTTACAAGGCAATCTTTCGAAGCTACAAATCAATCTCCTGAGCTTACAAGGCCATCTCCCGGACCTGCAAACCAATCTCTAACCATTACATAGCGATCTCCACTGGTTACAAACCAATCTCCCGGAGTTACAAGACGATCTCCCGGCTTTACAAAGCCATCTCGCGGACTTACAAGATCATCTCCCGGGGTTACAACGCGATCTCCCGGTTTTACAAGTCCTTTTCCCGTTCATTCAAAATGCCAGTTTGAAAAGCAGGATCCGTAGTTTGCTCAAACAATCCCGCGAATTAACTTCTGTTAACGAATGATCCATAATAAGTTGGGGCACTTTTTCATTATGCACTTTATGAACCCCACAAATCGGGAAAACATGAAAAGAACCACTTCAAACAAACTGAGCATGTACGGGAGCGTACTTTCAGTTTTGAACGACCAGCAAACAAGCTGGCAATCCATTCCGGCATTCGCAAGTGCTAAAACAGCCTTTGAAACCAAATTGAATCAGCTTCGCTTGCGGGTTACCGAACAGCTTGGTGCAACCACCGGTGTAACCCTCGAAAAAAGACTCCGCATTACGGATCTCCGCGAACGGATGCTCGTTGTACAGCACGCGCTCTTCCTGCTGGGCCGCGCCTCGGGTGATGTATTGCTGAAAGAACGCAACCACCAAACCAAAACAGATTTGGACCGCCTGGCACTCAACGAACTGGCTGCCCGCTGCGCAGAACTGAAACAGGACATCGATACCTACGGAACACAATTGGCGCAATACGGTATCACCACACAAACCATCGATGAACTGATCCCGCTACTGGAGACAGTGAGCGAAGTCAACAACAGCACCCGCAAAGCAATTATCAAACGGAAGGGAATCACGCAATCCATCAGGGAACTGGAGCACGAACTCGATGAACTGCTCCGCGAAGAGCTCGACCGGCTGATCCTGGTGTTTAAACAAACCGCCCCGAAGTTCTACCACGCCTACGAAAGTGCCCGCATCACGATCGATTACGGCAGCAAGGGAAGCAGGGGAGATGAACCTTTGAATCCGGCAGTTTAAGTTGAATAAATGAATTAAAAAGAAGTCCCCTGGCACGTATCGTCGGGGGATTTTTGTTTTTATTTAAAAAGTTGAAGCGTAAAGGATCTGATCCGCAACCAGGGGATTATGCTCCGCAGTAGCAATTTGAGAAAAAAGTATTGATTTTCATTCCGCGAAAGTTGAAAGAGTGCATAAACAGGCAGAAGGAGAAGCGAAAAAGGCCCTTACGCTGAAAGTGCCTGAAAACAACTGAGTGGAGCGAAAAAAAGCATTCCCTGTTTGAGCCGACGAAGGAGGCGAGTTTCGAATGCTTTCGCGAAACGACAGGTAGTTTTCCAGCTTTCGAGTACAGGCCTAGCCCTTACCTCACAACTTTCGCACTAATCCCGGACGTCCGGGATCGTTGTTCGGTCTTTCCGCCGCGGCGGACTATCGCTTTTTCTTGCTTACTTTTTGGGGCAATGCCAAAAAGTAAGGCTTTATTCTTCGATCGTTCGTTCCTCAGTAAAACAGCAATTTCCGTATCTAAGCAAGAAATGAGAATCCGCAATCGGGAGTAGAACCCTCCGCAGAGGCAATCAATGAAAACTGTTTTGATTTTTGTCCCGCTAAAGTTGAAAGAGTGAGTATCATACTCCTTCATGAGGAGATCGAGAGGGGTGGCGGTCACATAGCATAGAGGCCACCTCCCTTAATCCCTCCTCAAGGAGGGAGATTTGATCCGCTTCCTCTCTTGAGAAGAATCCGCCGTGGCTGGTGAAGACTGAACATGGTCTGAAAGACACAATGCGAAGGTAAAAGGTCGCAAAGTTTTAGCTGCATTCTTTGCGCTCTCTGCGTCTTTGCGGTTTATATAATCTGCGTCATCCGCGCTCCCGATAGCTATCGGAACTGGGAAACAAGAAAAAACCTTCAGGAGGAAGCAGTTTCCGGCTAATAAGACTTAATTTAGGTGAAACTTGTTTCGTTTATGGATGTCAAATTCGAATTAATAATTGGTGCAAAGCTGATCCTGGCCCTTCTGTTGGGAGGCTTGGTTGGTTTTGAAAGAGAGCAGAACAATAAGTTTGCCGGTGTACGAACCTTTGGTGCCATTGCAGTGGCGGCCTGTATTTTCGTGGCAATTGCAGAACACCTCACCGATGATACTTCGGCCATTGCGCGGATCATTGCAGCGATCGCCACAGGAATTGGGTTCATAGGTGCCGGGCTTATCTTTCGGTCCGGGAATGAAACACACGGATTAACCACTTCAGCGGCACTTTGGGCAACAGCCGGAATCGGCTCGGCAGTAGCGGTCAATATGTTTATCACAGCAATTGTCGGCTCCGGAATTGTTTTTTTCCTCCTGCGGATGAACCGCTTCAAATGGTATAAAAAAATGATAGAAGAAGGGGAGCTTCCCGACAAAAAGGAAGAGTAACCCGGAGGATCTTCAGGCTTCCTCCCTTGAGGGAGGACCGAGGAGGGTGGCACTATCAAGGGGAGGTACTGAGAACAGCAGTTGTTTTTATCAATTTTTCAAAGCATAATAGCTCCGAAGGAAAATCTGTCTGCGGCGTAAGCTGTTTGGGGAATCCGTTTAATGGCCTTACGTCCGTCGCATAAGAGAACAAACGGAATGGAGCGCGGTCGAACCCCTGTTTGAGTTCAGCCATCGGGTTCTTTCGTAGAAAGAATTCGTTAATGGCGTTTGCGAGTTGGGGTGTAGACAGCGAAATGCAGCGTAGTTCTCAAGCGATGGATGTACAGCCTTGACCTTTTTGTTTCTTTTTGTGTCAAGACAAAAAGAAAAGAAACATGCGAAACGCAGTGAAGCACAAAATGTGGTGGTGCTATCGTTCGGCTAAGTTTGTGATAAACAAAAGAGACTGTCTAAAAAAATAGACAGCCTCTCTTTTGAATTACATCTTTGTATAAATTATTCCTTTACGATCAGTTTCGCTTCACCTTCGTCTATTCTCAGCAGGTAAGTTCCCTTTACCAAATGCTGTACCGGCAAAACAGTAAGTGTTTCGAATGTTCCTTCATGCAGTAGCGTCCCGCTGACACTATACAATCGGTAAGCATGCGGAAGTTCGTCGGAGGGTTTAATCGTCAGGGAACCGGAAACAGGATTCGGGTAAGCGCTGAAAATACCATTTTGAAAATCCTTCAAGCCTGCAAAACTGATAATTACCGAATTGGAGCCGGTTGAACACGACCAGTTATTTTCCGCCACAACAGTATAAGTTCCCTCCGCTATATTCTGAAGGATATTGTCCGGGCCTTCTGCTACCGGCTGGCCGTTCAGTGACCAGTGATAAGAGGCAAACCCGGGTGTGGCCACGAGGCTATGCTCATCCTGGACGATACTTACTTCCGCTACAGGATCAATGAATACAGAGTCGTTCCCGGAGCGGATTTCCAGGTTGTCGAGGCTCACGTTGGCATTGGAAGAGTCCGATTTTTGAGTACTTGCCATAAAATAAGCTCCGTTTGCCCAATCCGATGCAGTCCAATAACCCGTATTTCCGTTCATCTCCGACCAGCGGATCCGCACAGCGCGGTGATCATCCAGTAAGCGGATCTGCGCATTCATTGCAGCGGAAGATGCAAAATGTTTATCAAATTCAACACGCCATTCAGCATCCCACAAATGCCATTTTACGCGAAGCGGGGTACTTCCGTCCCAATCGGAAAATTGCCCGGAGAAAAGCGTGTCAGTTATTCCTGCCTTCGAAGCAATGATTGCCGCATGGGTAGTGGAAGCTGTTCTGAAAAGTGCCACCACCAATCCTTTTCCTTCGCCGGTTTGATTGAATCCGTTATTGATACAATAAGCCGAATCGCTGCTGTATTCCCAGCATCCCAAACGGATCGGATCATTACCTGCCGATCCTGTCCAGCCGGTGTTTGCAGAGAGGATCGTTCCGTAGGGGTTATTCCATTTAAACCCGGAAGTAGTTTTGAGGTAGGCAGAAGAATCACTGGTTGCAGGATCTGCATCCAGCACGCACAGACCACCGGAGACTGTTGCTCCGGCTTTGAAATAATCCGTTCCTGTTTCGGGTTGTACATTCGTAAAATCGTCTTTCTGTATCATCACCTCCGGGTGTTCCACGAAGTTGATGGCGTCCCGGAAGTGTTGGGTAGTAGTGGCGCAATGATTTCCGGCGGTTTCCAGGAATTTTCCCTCAAAACCGTTCTGTTCGAAACCATTGTAGTAGATGTTCATGATATCTCCTTCGCGGTAATCGTTAAACGAAGTCATGATCCCATAACGCTGGTTGAATCCTTTGATGTAGTCTATCTCACTTTGGTAAAAATCAAAAATGACTTCATAATGTCCGTCGGGATCCTGTGTTTCATAATCTTGTGCTACTTCCGTCGGGTAAGCTGATCCGCAGATCGGAACCGTTCCCTTGATCCATTCGGGATAAATATAGGCCAGCGTTTGCGCCATTCGTGCACCACCCGACTGACCGGAGGTATAGATGCGGCTGGTGTCGATATTGAAGAGTTCTTTCATCCGGTAAACCGCCGCCCACGCATTACCCAAACGGATATCAAGCTGCTGGGAGTTCCCGAGATTATCACCCGCAACCCAGATCAGTTTGTGTGATTCCAGTACGGGTATCCATTCCGGTTTTATTCCGCCGTCATTGGTGGAAGAGATATAGGTGATCAAGCCGTAGGGTTCGGAACCGTCGTAGCTTGCAGGTACATAAACATCGAATGTAGCAGTTGGAAGGATGGAGGAAGGATCCGGGAAGAAACCATTGTTTCCCAAGCCGGTGTTGGATTCGAAAATGACCGAGTTATCCTGCAGATCACCCAATACCTGGTTGAAAATCGATCCTGTTCCGTAAGGACTGGCCTGCCCGAACAGTCCCCCGGCCTGCGTCAGCAAAATGAAGCCGAGTAATGAAGTTCTCTTTAACATAGTTTTGAAGTTTTAGTATGGAAACAAAGTAGCGATTAAACTTATCGGGGAATTTCTTCAGGGCTGTTTGTCCGGGTTTTGTCGTGAAAAGAAAAAAGTATTGATTTTCGTTCCGCTAAAGAGGATTTAAAATTCCCCCTTTGGAGGCGGGAGAGTTCGCGATAGCGAATGAAGACTGAGACTAGCCTGAAAGGCGTTAGTCGATGGTAAAGGGGGAGGAAGGATACTTCAATCCACTTCTTCCTATGAAGTCCGTCCCATGAGGAACGATACGGGAGAGATCGAGAGGGGTGACGAAGAGCCGTTTGAAAAACGAAAGCTCTGAGGTAGGAGTGAAATGCAGCGTAGTTCTCAAGCGATGGATGTACAGTCTTGACCTTTTTGTTTCTTTTTGTGTCAAGACAAAAAGAAAAGAAGATCATTCTAAGCCTACTTCAGATCTTATTTTTCTTCTTACTTTTTTCCGAAGCAAAAAAAGTAAGCAAAAATGCTTTTCCCGCTTGCCCGTCAAGCAGTCTTCCCTTTCTGACCGATTAACGGAAAGACGGGATCAGGATCCCAAATGACAAGCACTTTCCAGAATCGGTTGCAGAAAGGAAAGGCTTCATTCTTCGATCGTTCGTTCCTCAGTGAAACAGCAATTTCCGCGTCTATGCAAGAAATAGGAATCCGCAATCGGGGGATTGTGGTCTGCTGTAAAAATCAATGAAAACTGTTTTGATTTTCGTTGAAAGAGTGAATAAACAGGTAGTTTTCCAGCTTTCGAGTAAAGGCCTAGACCTTACCTCACCTCACAACTTTCGCACTAACGCTTGTCGTTGTTCGTCTTCAAAAGCTATCGCTTTTTCTTGCTTACTTTTTGGGGCGATGCCAAAAAGTAAGGCTTTTATCTTTGTTGGGTCATTCCGTACTATGAATCCCCCGAAGGGAAAAGAATAGAGCTTTGAAAATTGTTGTAAGAAGAGGATTTCAAGTCTCCCTCTTTATGCTTACGCCGGAGCTTTAGCATAGGCGCAGAGGAGGGATTAAGGGAGGTGGCATAGAGAATCACTCAGCAGATCTACTTCAGATCCTTCAAAATCGGATTCATCTCCCGAATCGAAATTTTGATAATGAACGAAACATCGAAACGGCTGTATTGGAAGTCTAACGATCTTTTATGAATCTTAAAAAAATAGTCGTCTTCGTTTTTATACTTATTCACTTTTATGGGAAGCCCCAATCGGAAGACGTATTCCTTTTTTCTGCTTTTCCGGAAACAATGTATTTTCCGTTTAACGAAGATAGCTTACAACTCATTATTATCCCCCATTACGATCATTGGCTGCAGAAAGGAACACATTATGACCGGATACATCCCCGGGGTGGATCGTGGTTTGACCATAAGACTCCACCAATAAACATCTACTTGTGGCGAAACAGGAAGGGTAAAATAGTCAAAGCATACAATACTGCAGTGGATAGTGCTCATATAGATGGAATGCAAATAGGGTTACGCAGTACGGATTATATCAATCGGACTGATTTTTCGTCACTTGGGCTTGAATTACGTGATTTCAGTGAGTTTAACCGCTGCTTTAAGTTTTACGGTGAGAACAACAAAGTGGGCTTGGTTGATATAAAAGGTAACATACTGGTTTCAGCAGGTTTTGATAATATTCAGAGACTTTGGAGTAGTTACGGAGCTAGCAACATACTGCTCGTTGAAAAAGACGGCAAGATTGGTTTGCTGGATTCGGACTTAAAAGAATTGTTTCCACCTGTTTTCACTGAATATCCGGAGTGTATTGGACATTACATCAAAGTCGTAAAAAATAAAAAATGCGGATTGATCGATGAAAAGGGAACTATGCTGATCGATCTGGTATATGATGAGGTAAAGCCCATTCATGACAGCCTGTATATTGGCCTGATTTATCAGGATAGCAGTGAGCTTGAAAAACTCAGGCTTAACACACATTGGAATTGGGGATACAAAGTAAAAGATTGCACGGTGTTCAGTAAGGATTTCAAAGTAATCACCGAATTGAAGAATTACGAGTATATCTATTATTGGGGAATCAAACGGTTTATTGTCAAAAGGAACAATCAGTTTGGTGTTTTGAATCACAAAGGCGAAACAATAATCCCGCTGGCATACGATGAGTTATCGGTTGATAATGGTTATTATCTGGCCTACAAAGATTGTAAATGTGGGTTGATTGATATGAAAGGGAAGCTTGTTTTACCTATAGAATTTGAAAGTGTGGAATTTTACGAAAAAGCAATTTATGTAACTCAGAACGAACTGATCGGGGTGTATAATGATCAATTCCGCCTCATTGCAGAACCACAATTCAAGGAAAAAAAATGGGAGATGGGCACATACATTTTAATCCGGCAGAATGGCTCCAGGGGATATGTCGTCCACCTGAAAACGAAATGTCCCTACTATGAATCTCCCGAAGGGAAAAGAATAGAGCTTTGAAAATTGTTGTAAAAAGAGGATTTCAAGTCTCCCTCCTCAAGGAGGGAAACTGAATCAGTCTCCTAATCTTGAGAATAGAAGTATTATTGATAGAAAAATAAAGAGGATCTCAAGACCTCCTCCCTGCGAGGGAGGATTGAGGAGGGTGGCAACCGCATCGCTTGTAATTGAAGAGGCAAAAGAGATCTTAAATCCTTCTCCATGGAGAAGAGCGAGCATCTTGCTCGTGCTTTTTAGAACCCTATCTCAAACTTCGAATTAGCAGATCTAACTGGTATATTGACCAATCCCAAAAAATGGTTTATATTCGAATGAAACAGCCGATTAGTTGATATGTTTAAAAAAGGACGAATATGAAACTTTCTTCAAAGGCAGAAAAGATCCTGGATCAGATCACCGCTAAAACCATGCTCGGAGAATTACGGAAAATTGCCAAGGAGATCAAAAAGGATCACGAACTGGCAATGGAACTGTGGTCAACCGGGAAATTTTTGCCCCGGCAGCTGGCCATCCTGATCATGGACAACAAGCAGCTTTCACAGGATGTAATTGATAAACTGGACAAGGACATGCAGGCTCATCCATTGAACGAGCGGAATCAACTCATAGATTGGCTGATGGCAAACCAGCTTTCGAAAGACAAAAAATTGATAGCGCTGATGGAATCCTGGGAAAACAGCCCTTCTGCACTTCAAAGACGCGTCTTTTGGTATTACCAGGCACGTTTGCGCTGGATGGGACAAACGCCGCCTCCGAATACCGAAGCATTACTTGCTGCCATTGAAAAACAAATTGAAAAAGAAGAACCCGAAGTACAATGGGCAATGAATTTCGCAGCTGGATGGATTGGAGTTTTTGATAAAAAATACCGCACACGTTGTATCGAAGTGGGAGAGAAAACGGGGCTTTATAAAGGCCAAATGGTATCAAAAGGCTGTACTCCTGATTATTTACCGGAGTTCATCGCGATTGAAAGCTCTAAAAGAAATTTATAATAAGTATTTCTCCTGCTTTTTGTGTCGGGTAATCGGGCAGGATTGCAATTTTATTAATCTGCGAAATCTGCGCCATCTGCGTGAAAAAAATCAAGGTGTCAGCACTGCATAGCTTTATATCGGTTTGAAAACAAGCTCTTAACCAACAATTAATTAACTAGTTTGAGTTGTGATTTTTTTTGTAAGTTAGCACCCATAAAAAAATCAATCAAATGAAAAGAGCTACTACTCAAAAATGGAATTCCATTATTAAAACGGCAATTGCATTATTTTCTATTCCTTTTTTACTTGTTTCCTGTGAGAAAGAGAATTCAGAAGATGTAAACCAGGACAAGATCTATACCGATTACGAATTATTCTATGATAAGAATGAGGATAAAACGGTGGTTGTTGCCCGGTTTAAATTCGGAGGGCCAACCGGAACAAACCTGGAATTAACCAATGGTGCAACCGTTACTTTCAATGGTGACGCAATGACTTACAATGGTTTTTATGTAGGTCACGTAAAGGAATATGCCGGGAAAATCTCTTCAGGCACCTTTAATTACAAAGACGTAGACGGCACCGAATTCATCAATGCAACTCCAACATTGGACAGCGTTGCTTTCCAGCCGAGTTTCGACACCATTGTGAAGTCACAGGCAAATACCTTTACCTGGCTTGGAAGTCCGCTGGCAGCAAACCAATCCGTTGGTATCTTTATCGGTTCATGGGTTTGGGGACAAGATGCCCTGTTCTATCAAAACCAGTTGGGAGCCACAAACATTATTATGGGAGTAAATGGATTGAGTTCACTTTCCTTAGGGACTTCAACTGTTTATATGGACAGAACGAATGAAACGAATGTAAGCCAGGGAACCAGTGAAGGCGGAAAGATCCGAAGCAAGTACCGTGCATTGAATAAGGTGATTCAGGTTGTACCTTAGGACAATAAACAATAGAACTTAAATAGAGAAGTGCAATTACATAAGTGATTGCACTTTTTTATTGTTACTTATCCTTCCGGGAGAAAAGAAAAAAGTCCCGGCATTAATGCCGGGACTTTTTCTAAACTTATTCTCAAACTAACGGAATTCTACTGTTTAATAAAGCTTGCAGATTTACTGTCAGTTGCATTGAAACAGCGAATAAAATAGACTCCGTTTTCAAGATCCGCAACATTTACTTCAAATTGCTCCATTCGGGTTTCAGCAGAGTGAAATACTTGTTGTCCCATGGAATTATAGATAACTACTGCATAAGATGTTTCGCTGTCGATATCAATTTTAAATACACCTCCGTTTGGATTCGGGTACAATTTGATGTCCTGTTCGTCAGGATTAGACATAAAGCTTAAGTCCGGGGAATCACTTTCTTCGGAAGCAGGTGCGACCATCTTGAATGAATTCAAAAGATCCGGGTTACAGCCATGAATAAATGCCAGGTAATAGTTGTTGACATTATTATCCGGTGTTAAGAGTGTATACGACTTTCCTGGGGTGATTACAATAGACTCTGAGCCTCGGATGATCCGCTTCTGATTGTTCAAGATTGTTGAATTTATAGTTATTGTGGTCCCTTCCCAATAGTTGTTTGGTGTACCTGCATTGCAATTTGTACAAAATGACACACTCAAGGGGCTTGCAGGACAATACAAATTTGACTTCCAGATACCCCTGCCGAAAGTACCTGCTCTGAGTGTGTTTTCAGCATAATTTATTTCCATTTGAGCTGAACGGATTTTTGGATAGTTGACTCCGTAATACTCCCATTGGGTGGAACTTGCCGATCTGTAATAGACTCCTCTATGCGTGTTAATATAGATTGCATCGTTTGATTGGCGGTCCATAATCATGGAGTGGCCGATGTCCTCATTTGGAATTCCAGTTGAATAATTTGACCAGGAAGTACCGTTATACTTCAGGACTTTCATATCTGGATGATCAGGGATGTAAACCCCGACATACACCACATTCGGATCCCAAGGACTGGTTTCGATGGAGTGAAAAGTCATCTTTTCCTGCTCTGCAACTGTTATTCCTAAGCCAGCCCACGCAGATGCGGGAGTAATGGTGACCCATTGCGGGTATTGAACATTGTTCACGGTGTAAGTAGCCATATTGTGATTCAACCAGCAATCATCGATGTCTGGTCCAATGTACTTAATTACCGACGGTCTGCTGTTTACTCCGCCGTCAAAAGTGAAATGCAAACTGTTTTTTGTAAGCGGTGAAAACGACATCGCACTTGGATTTCCCCAACCCTGAATTCCAAAAGCACCTGTTATTTGCTCAATTCCCGAAGGCCATATTTTTAAAACGAAATAGCTAGCAGTATCATTAACGGGATTTTTAATATACTGGTGAATCCCGGAACGGTGTTTTGCTCTGAAAATACGATTCGGACGGTAGGGATCCTGGAAAAATGGCCGTCCGATGAATCCTATTTCTCCATCAGTCATGGTTTCCGACTTCTCAAATGAATTGGATCCTGCTACCGGAAGATAATATTTTTTCAAGGCACTCCAATTAACTCCTTGATTAGTGGTTGTTCTATATCCCACATGATGCGGAGGACTAGAATAAGAAGATTGATCCGCTATGATGTAATTTTCATCGAATTTATCAATCAATGGACCATCAGATTCCCATACCGGGAAAGTTTGGAGAGGGACATAACTGCTGCTTGAAGATGAGAATAAATCCAAATTAACAATATCCTGCTGTTCAATTGCGTAAAGATCCGGGTTGGAATCGGTTCCGGAAAAACCATTCACCAATGCCACGTTCAGTTTGTTATTGATTCCTGTAAAATAAACATTATCAATATTAGTGAAAGGTGTCTGGTTATCTGCCCTGGCAACACCTCCATCACACGCAACGTAAATTTTTGAGTTCACGATTTTAATATAATGGATATCCATATGAACATAACCATTTGTTGTTTGGGTATTTAGCGTACGGACATTATAGTTTGAATAGTTTGTACTCAGGTAATGATAACCTAAATACATTCCACCAAACCAAAGACCATTATTTGTCTGATCATAAGCAAAAGCCATACGGGCATAAGACCCTGAAGAACCTCCACTTGCTGAACCGATAAAAGTGGTGGCACCATAGCCAACTGCTCCGGTTGCGTTGGTAACAGTAATTTTATGCAGGTATGCTTTTTCTCTTTCTGTAACTTCATTTAGATTATTTAAATAAGTATCGATCATCAACGCATAAGCATAAACATAGGTTTCATTTGCAGTAGTTTTAATACAAAGTCTTGCCAAACCTTTTTGAACATAGGTAGCCGGAACGGAATAATTATTCCCGATCTCCGTAAAGGTGAGTCCATTGTCTGTAGACCGTTTAACGGACATTGCTCCTTCAGGCTGATAAACACCTGTATTCAGAGCGCCTCCGATAAATAAATGCATACCTACGCTAGTTGGGACAAACACTATGTTTTCCACGTAATTCGTTGTGATCTGTGCCCATGAAGTTCCCATGTTGGTGCTTCGAAACAAACCCATGGAAGTACAGGCAAAAACCAGGTTTGGAATGGAAGGGTGAACAGTAACAGTGGGAATGGAAAATTTAAGATTATTGGGATTGGGTAAGGCACCGCAAGCCGTAAATTGATCCGTTACAAAATTGTATTTATAGATCCCGGTAGAATACCCGTGGTGTCTTCCGTCTCCGGGAAGACTGACTTCCCCCAAACGACCAAGTACAAAGGCATTGGATACTAAAATTTCAGATGAACTGATAAAGGTAATGGTTGAAATTCCATTTGATCCGATCGCATTCGATGCCTCAATAGTCGTCCAGTTTGCACCGTCGTCAAAACTTTCCCAAAGACCTGCAAAGGGGCCACCTGCAAACAAGTGATTCGAATTAAGAGGATCTACCTCAATAATTCCCACTTGTGATGTTTCGAATAAGTTACCGTTTTGTTGATTGGTCGATACAGGACCGACATGCTGCCAATTACTCTGTGAGAAAGAAGAAAAACTTAGGATCAGCAGAGTACTTAATATAAAATAGGATATACCTCTCATAGCCGTAGTTTTAGTTGTTTTTTAATTTTTCAACTTCTGTTTTAAGTTCTGAGATTACTTTTTGTTGGTCAATAACGTAAAGTGTCAACTCTTCGATTTTCTCTAACAACAGGTTAGTCATTTCAGCAACCTCAAATCCTTCCGCAGATACTTCTTTCGCCGAAGGAATGTTTGGTAAATGCTTGTTCGTTTTCAGGTAAACATCCAATTCAGGTAAGCTCATTCGTTTATAATTAGGTTCAAACACGTAGTCAGCCCAGTTAATGGAGTTTCTAACTGCAATTTTAACCTGGTCCGTTAGAATTCCTCCCTGTACATATAAGCGGTATACTCCAGGTAAAGCAGTATTGTCATCACCGATCAGGCATTTACCGTTCACATGAAAATTGGTTTGCGGGTTATTTGTATTGATCCCCACATTTCCATTGTTGTGCAAAAACAAGTAATAGTTACCAGATCCACCCGGATTTCCGGTAGGTTTCCAGAAATTTAACCCCTCTCTTCCCGGCGTATAGGCATTGTACTCGAGGCCCCAAACGTTGGTTGTTTCAGTCGCATCACCGAATATAATGTTCCCCGAACCTGATTGCCCGGAAAGCTTCAATTGTTTTCCGTGCAGATGTAAACCATGCGTCGGATTGTCAGTACCCAAACCAAGATTTCCACTGGATTTAAATACGATTCGCGGAGCTGAAGTAGTTGTACCGTTTATAAAGACCATATCCGAGGTTGCCTGGGGATTGGCAGCATGAAATATAGTTGATCCTCCACCAAAACTCAAACCCGAAACAGGTGTGCTCGTAAAGGCTATTTTAAAATTGTTCATATGACCGATACTTGTCCGCTCCAATAAAAAGGGTAGCCCGGTTGAAGTTTGTACATGCAGTAAAGCCCCTGGAGCTGTTGTGGTTCCGAGACCCACATTTCCGGTGCGGTAGATGTTTCCTGTGGTTGTGCCGGTAGCACCCGCCCATTCCTGAGCATTAACAAAGTTTACAGTGCTAATTAAGCTAATTAGGATAAGTGTTTTTTTCATGAGATTTGATTTGTTTGTTGTTAGATAATACACAGTGATAGAGTAACTGATCAATAGACCAAAGAGAAGCTATTTTTTATTCTTCGTGATACCGAATAATGGAATTTTTGACCAAATCTATTTCCGTGTAATCATTTCCGGTTTGGCGTACGAAGAACCCGGAATCATGAGGTTTGATTTATTTTTAGATATTCGTAATAATACCATAGAAAACAGGATGGTTAATGTCTGTTTACTTTGAGATTATATAAATGCTTTCAGTTTGATAGCTATTGGGATTCTTTCTGATATCATCTGAATCAACGAAAGGTACCTCACAGGCTCCAGGAAAGGCCTCTGTGTATATCTATATAGATTCATAGAAACAAATTAAAAAAAATAATCTTATACTTGTCTTGATTGATCACTAGAAATAAAACCCTATCACAAATGAATGAGAAACTTTACCAAATACCATGAGAAATCTTCAGTTGCAGCTTTTCGGTTCGCCACCCTGAATCTGAAGTAAATGATTTCCCTTACTTATAATCTAAACTTAAAACAAAACACACGCTATGAAAAAACGATTACCTAAAAGGGTGTTTATATCCCTATTGATAAGCCTGAATCTGCTCTTCGCCTATGGACAGCAGGTTCAAAAGTCATCGAATGCCCATTGTTATTTTGATGAGTTGATGCATGAACAGATCAGAAAAAATCCTGCGGTCCAGGATCGAATAAATGAACACGATCTGTGGATCAATGACTTTATTCGGGAAAAGAAAAAGAATTCTGCCCAGGGAACTGAAAAATCACTGAGCGCCAACCTGATTATTCCGGTGGTTGTATATGTGGTTCATCAGAATGGCCCGGAGAATATTACGGATCTCCAGGTGACGAGCCAGATAGATGCTCTGAATGACTACTATGACAATTACGGAATTCAATTTTGTTTGGCTACTAAAAACGGGCCGCAGAATTTGATATCGATGAGTATTCCTTTGGGAATCACCAGCACGACTCCGGGGATCTTTCATTATGCGAATTCCTCATTGACAAATCACAATGTCGCGCAGCAAACCGCATTAATGTCTATTGGAAGTACACTGCCGGCAGATAACTATTTAAAGATCTGGGTGGTGAAAGGAATTACATCCAATACCTTACCTCCGGGACAAAAAATATTAGGATACGCTATGTTCCCGGATCTTGCTACCAGTGCCACAGATGGTATCGTGATGTCTTACGATGCTTTCGGAGATGTAGCCAGCTGTTCTTGCAGTACACTGGAACCATACAGTCAGTTGGGGCGGATATTGGTACATGAAACAGGACATTACCTCGGACTTTACCACACTTTTCATGGCGGTTGCCAGGGTATGACAGCTTCCGATTGTTCAACAGCAGGGGATAAGGTGTGTGATACACCACCTGTAAATAGTCCGAATGCCGGCTGTCCGGTTGCTACATGGAATACCTGCAACGAATCACCGAATTTACCTGATGACATTCATAACTACATGGACTATGTTTCCGAAGGTTGCATGACCGGTTTTACAAATGGTCAGAATGACCGGATGCTGGCGCAGATTAATTTGTTTCGTGCCAACCTGGTCAGTTCAGATAACCTGGTTTATACAGGAGTTAGCTGCAATGGTGGTCTTCTGGCAGATTTTACAGTTAGTAATTATAATCCATGCGTAAACACAGCCATTAATTTTACAGCTATTGCAAGTCCGGGAGTAACTTATACCTGGGATTTCGGTGATGGTACAACTGGCACCGGATTAACTGTTTCTCATACCTATACCGGTGTTTATCAACCGGCAAGCGTAGTCTTGACCATTAATAATGGAACGAATTCAGTATCATCTACTCAATCAGTATTTATAAATTCCTGCTCACCGGTAAATCTGGACCAGGGAAATTGGTATTTTGGACAAAGAGGAGGATTGGACTTTAGTTCGGGAGCACCAGTATATGACAATGCCGCTTTTGTTCATGGGAATTACATTGATGAGGCTTGCGCCGTACAAAGCAATGCGCAGGGTGACTTGCTGTTTTATACGAACGGAATTAAAGTATGGGATGCGAATCACGCCGAAATCAACGCTAGTGCGCCACTTAAATCGGATCTTTCTGCGCATAAGGGGGCACTGATTTTACCCAATTTGGCGAATCCAAACCAATATTACCTGTTCACAAAAGATGCAGGTGCCTATGCCGGAGCGACAACCGAACCCGGTACGGATGGGTTCAGATTCAGTATTGTGCAAATAAATGCAGGATTAGCTACAATGACTTCCAATTGGAACGTTCCAATTACAGGACCTGCTGGTCTTGGTTATCAGATCGGTCTCGATGGGGCATTAATGGGAGGCGAAGGAATTACTGCCGTAAAATCATGCAATGGTTACTGGATTTTGACAACCGGTAAAAAAGGCAGTCAGTATTATATCATGATATATAGTTTGACATCTACCGGTTTAACTTTTCATTCCGAAACTTTATCGCCTTTCAATCCTTCCCAACAATCGCTTGAAGCGTCCAGGGACGGAAAGAGAATAGCTATCGGATCAGGGTCAGGTAATACCGCTTTGGGATTGGCAGTATTTGATTTCGATCCATTTACAGGAACGCTCTCTAATCAGATTCTTCTGAATAATATCAGAAGCTATGGTCTTTCATTTAGTCCGGATTCCAAGTTGTTGTATTGCAGTGCCTGGAACACCGGTAATCTGTATCAATATGACCTTACCGATCCTTCACCAGCAACATCCGGATTGGTGTTTTCCAATTCGGGATCTAATACAGCTTGTGCTATGCAGCTTGGTCCGGATGATAAAATCTATCTTTCCAGCGGAACAAATTTTGTTCAGGTAATTCATGCACCCAATGTAAGAAATACAATCGCTACACCGAATGCTTGTTTGCATACGGCAACCGGCCCGCAAATGCAAACGAATCTGACCCATAGTATGCCCAACTTGATTGATGCAACAGGGAGCTTCGTGTTTTTGGATTCGCTATTCTTTGAACAAATAGCTTGTTTGGAATACCAGTTCGACAATCAGCTTTGCTCCAATACCTGGAGTTGGAACTTTGGGGATCCGGCATCCGGAACATCCAATACATCGACCCTGCAAAATCCGATTCATGTTTTTTCTGCTCCGGGAACGTATACCATTACAGTAAGCGGAGGAGGAACAACTCTTTCAACAACTGTTCAGATCGGTACATCTTCCAATATCGCAGGATCTCAAACCATTTGTTTCGCAAATAGTGCTACCGGGAATTATGTAACAAACCTGCAGCCAGGCCAAACAGCCCAATGGTCGATAAGCGGAGGCGGAATTGCGGGTCTTGACAATCAATCAGACGTTACGGTTATCTGGACGACTTTACCAGGAACCGTCTCGTTGACAGTTACGGATAACATGACCGGTTGTACGTCAAGCTCCTCTATGACGATTACCGAGTTTTGCGATACCTGCGACTGTACACTTAATCCGGATTTCGATTTTATTATCGACAATACAACCTGTGAGGTCACTTTCACCGGAGAACATGGTGGTGGTTCTTGTTTGCAAGACATTACATATAGCTGGACTTTGGATGGAGTACCTGCTACAGGAAGTAATATTACACATAGCTTCCCAACTGCGGGATCTCACCAGGTTTGCCTAACTGTAACAGCTACGCTAGCAGGACAAATATGTTCGCAGCAGATCTGTAAAACGGTAGTCACAAACTGCACACCTCCATGTGATTGTGATTTGAAACCTGTGTTTACTTATTCGGTTGACGGGACTTGTACTTATAGCTTTGAAGGATTTACAGGTGGTCCGGCTTGTTTGGAATTCGTAGAATATGAATGGAATTTCGACGACGGAACGATAGTTAGCGGACAAGCACCCACTCATGTGTTCCAGGCACCCGGTCTTTACAATGTTTGTCTGAAGGTTACTGTATATGATAACAAAGGTAATGTTTTGTGTACAGACATTATTTGTGAACGAATAGATGTAAGCTGTACGGTTAGCTCTTGTCCATGTGAATTGAAACCAGCGTTCAGCTTCTCGCTGGATGAAACAACTTGTACTTACACATTCGAAGGATTTTCCGGTGATCAGGAATGTTATGAATTAGTAGAATACCATTGGAATTTTGGTGATGGAACAACAGGAAACGGTCAAACCACTGATCACCAATTTTCAGCAGCCGGTACTTATACTGTTTGTCTGGAGGTTATTGTGCGCAACAGTAAAGGGGTGATTCTTTGTTCAAAAACCTATTGCAAAAAAGTAACAGTAGTCTGTGTAGGTTGTGAATGCAAATTGAAACCGGAGTTCGGATACTCCTTAGACGAAGCAACGTGTATGTATACATTCGAAGGTATTTCAGGTGGACCGGAATGTTTGGAATTCGTAGAATATCACTGGGATTTCGGTGATGGTACTACATCTATGGGGCAAGCAGCCGGTCATATTTACGGTGCATCTGATAGTTACAACGTGTGTCTTACAGTAATTGTACGAAACGATAAAGGTGATATTCTTTGTGAGGAAAAAATCTGCGAAACAATCGAGGTGACGTGTAAATCCGAATGCGAATGCAAATTGGAACCGCTTTATTCGATGACACAAACCGGAAGTTGTGAATTTCTCTTCACCTACGCCTCGGATCCAACGTGTGTCAATATCACTGAGATCAAATGGTTGGTAG
The DNA here is from genome assembly GCF_029266855.1 of Fluviicola sp. Classification (GTDB taxonomy): domain Bacteria; phylum Bacteroidota; class Bacteroidia; order Flavobacteriales_D; family Crocinitomicaceae; genus Fluviicola. The sequence goes on along the minus strand of NZ_JAQSWB010000001.1, from coordinate 955,619 downwards.
ATAATGTTGAGATGGGATCCGGACAGAACTTCGTTTTCCAGTTTCAGGTCAATCATAGCTATTCGATTTGTATGGTAGTTTCCGGAGTAGCAAGCAATGGCGAAAAATGCGAGAATAAATATTGCCAGGATTTCTTCTATACGGATTGTTACATGTTTGGTAACAAATCAAACAATTTAGATCAAGGTTCTGTCACTTCGGGACAAGAGATGCAATTGTATCCGAACCCGACAAGCGATCAATTCCAATTGAAGTTTATTAACTCCTTTGACGACAAGGTTGAGGTAGTACTCAAATCCATGGACGGGAAAGTAATAGGAAATACTACCTATACAAGCCTGAGGGGATCAAATGAATTGACTGTTCAGTTACCGGATATGATCTCAAGCGGATTCATTATGGTTGAAGTGAGGGCTGGAAACAAGGTTTACATTGAAAAACTAATGGTTTGGAAAAAGTAAAGACCAAGCAACCGATTTAAACAAAACGCCCCGACATTCATCGTCGGGGCGTTTTGTTTTTTATTAATATATCTGGCAATCAATGAGTAGTCAGTTTATTTAACTTTCACAACCACCTTCCCTTTTGCCCGGCCGCTTGCTATATACGACATCGCTTCATTGAGTTGATTGAAAGGGTAAACTTTATCAACTACCGGCTTGATGGTACCTGCTTCAATCAGTTTGGTGATTTCGGCTAATTGCTTTCCGTCAGCCCGCATAAAAAGAAAAGAATATCCAACATTCAGCTTCTTTGCCGCTTTCCGGATTCCGGAACTGATCAGTGACAGGACAAATTTCAGAAACCAGGAAGTTTTCATTTTTATTGCAAATTCGGGAGTGGGTGGACCGGAGATGGAAATGACTTTTCCGTTCGGTTTGACTACTCGCAGTGATTTTTCAAGCGTCTTTTTGTCCTGGCTGTTTAAAACAAGGTCATAATCTTTCAAAACAGCCTCGAAATCCTGTTTTTTGTAATCGACCAAAATATCCGCACCAAGTGTTCGCAACAGGTCGAAGCTTTTCTCACTGGCAGTGGTTGCAACTTTGGCTCCAAGATGTTTTGCCAGTTGAATGGCAATCGTCCCGACTCCTCCCGAACCGGCCTGGATAAAAACCTGCTGTCCTTTTTGGAGATTTGCTTCTTCCACCAAAGTCTGCCAGGCAGTTAAAGCTACCAGCGGAATGGATGCGGCTTCTTCCATGGAAAGGTTTTCCGGTTTGTGTGCAACATCTTTTTCGTCAATAGCAATGAATTCGGCAAAGGTCCCGATGCGGTAGTCGGAAGCCCTGGAATAAACTTCGTCGCCAACATTGAATTTGCTGACTTTTGAACCGACTTTACTTACGATACCAGCCACATCATGTCCGAGGATCAGTGGGAGTTTGTAAGGGAGCATCAGTTTGAACTCACCCGACATAATTTTAGAGTCGAGGAGGTTTAAACCGGCAGCGTGGATTTCAATCAATACATCGTGTTCCCTTACTTCGGGAACAGGCATGTTGCTTAATACTAAACTTGCGTTTTTACTGTATTTATTAAGGACGTATGCTTTCATAATTGGTGTTTTTTCTCCGAGGATTCGTTGCGCTTCGGATTTAATTCAATATATTCGCTTGCGTTTTGCAAGTGTAATATTACAAATAACTTTTGAAATGCAAGTGGTTTTTTAATAAATAGTGTAATGGATACAAAAAGAAGGTCGGATTGTCCGATCAGTTGTTCGCTGGATATTTGGGGAGATAAATGGTCTTTGCTGATTATTCGTGACTTAATGTTTGCGATGCAGTGTACTTATGGGGATTTCCTCAAATCGGAAGAAAAAATAGCAACGAATATTTTAGCAAACAGGTTACAAATGCTCGAGGCAAACGGGATTATTACCAAGTTAACGCACCCGGAAAGCAAAGCAAAGGTTCTCTACCAGCTCACCGAAAAAGGAATTGATCTTTTGCCCTTAATGGTTGAAATACATCTCTGGGCAGATAAATACTCCGTGATTCCGCCTGGAAGAAAGGAATTCCTCAAAGAAGTAAAAAAGGACAAGGAAGCATTTATTAAATCCGGTATTAAGGAATTAAAAAAGAAGCTGGTGAAGGAAGCGTAAGATGATCAATTCTTCGTCAGCATCAATTTCCGGGTTTCTTTTCCGTTGGTGATGGTCAAAAAATAGATTCCGCTATCTAATTCCGAGGCTGGAACAGTAATACTTTCTCCGGAGGATATACCTGAAAAACTGCGCATGAGAATTTCTTTGCCCTGTAAATCATTCAGTGTAATGCTGAATTCTTTTTTGTCCCATTTTCCCGAAATATTCCATTCCGCGGATGAAGGGTTTGGATAAGCGGCAAAAGCAAAGGTTTCATGCTCGTTAATTGCGGCAAAGGGATCGAAGACCAAAAAGGAACCCATCATTCCGTCATCTTCGTGATGCAGCAAATGGCAATGATACATATACGGCACCATTTCATCCGAGAAGGTGGTAAAGCGGGTGATGAATTTAACGCTGTCTTCAGGCATGACCAAAACAACATCTTTCCAGCCTTGCTCACTTACGGGCGGAGTAGTTCCATTCTTTTCAATGATGTTAAACTGAATGTCGTGGATGTGGAAAGGATGAGCGATCAGGGTATTGTTTTTTAATGTCCAGAGCTCTGTAGAGTTAAGCGGAACCATAATATTGACCGAATCCATGTGAAAAGTGGTATTGTTGATTCCGAATGGTCCTTCTGCACGATTTGGAATGTCGCCCGGGAGGAGAGTAATGGTGTCGAATACCAATGTTCTGTTAATCGTTACATCCATTTCGCTGAAAGGAAGATAGGGAACCAGGCTCGTTGGAATTGTAGTTACGGGATTTGCAGTTTGCGGTACAACGGTAAATTCCGCCAGGTTAAAATCGGCACCATTCAGGAAGTTTTCCATATACATGTCCATGGTATCTGCTCCGGAACCAACCGAGGGGGAACCGAAAATTCCATTAGGCATTTCGGAGCCGTAACTCATCAGATTTAGTGTCTGCCCGTTCATTCCGCTTAGATCAACAAGGATTTCGGAACGTTCGCCCGGAGCGAGTAATAAACGTGTTAATGCGTTAGGAGTTGCTGTTAAACCTCCGTCTGTGGCAATCTGGTAAAAGGTCATATTATTGGAAAACCCGAAATAAAATGAGCGCATACTGCTGCCGTTTAACAAGCGCAAACGGACTACCTGTGCAGGCAGATCAGCTGCAGCATGCAACGTTCCGTTCACAAAGACTGCTGTATCCATGTGATCAGCTATGGCAATCTGGTTAAGGACATCAAATGCTTTCGTTTGTACGATCAGCGGAATGTCGTCTACTCCATAAGCCTGGGGTAATGCCAAAGCAAGTTCGGCAGGATCGTGAATAATAAATAAACCTGCGAGTCCCTTTCCAACGTGCAATTCTGTTTTTCCTTCGCCGTGCGGATGATACCAAAAAGTTCCGGCATTGTTTAAGATCTCAAATGAAGGACTCCAGGTAGTTCCAGCGGGAATCGACTGATGAGGTCCACCGTCATTTTCGGGGGCTACATGTAAACCGTGCCAATGCATGGTCGTTGCAACGTTTAAGTTGTTAATGACATTCAGGGTCACAACATCATTCTTGTTGACAATAATGGTCGGCGAAAGAAACGAACCGTTGATACCGTAAGTCGGGGTAGGATTTCCCGGGTAAAGTTGGGTATTTCCGGATTGTATAGTGAGATTAAAGGAAGTTCCCGTCAATGCAGGCGGGATATAAAGCGCATTTTGCGCAGAATAATTTCCTGAAATGCAAAGGAACAGGAATAGCAATGCCTTTGTAAAAGTTAGTTTGTTGAGTACCATATTTTTTGACGAATAATCTTGTTGTTGCCGCTAAGCACCAGGTAATAAAATGCAGATGGGAGAGCTGGAATAGCCAGGGGTGCGCCTGGTGAAATGCCTGCCGAGAAAACTTCTTTTCCACTTAAATCGAGTAGGGACAAGTTTGCATATCCATTACCGGTTTCAGTTAGCTGAAAGTCATTTCCATTTAACGTATATGCGGGTTTTGAATCGGGTTTGTCCGATCCGGCAGTTGATCCTGCGTGTATGATCCATGTCAGTGTATCAACTTGCAAGGGCGAGCTGATCTCGTAAATGAGGTAACGGATGATACCGGTCCCGGAGTTTGTATTCGGAAAACAGTGAACCAGCATAAACCCGTCATCACCGGGAAGTACGGGTAAAGTTGTTGAGCTATCTATCAGTGACGGATAACAGGTAGTATTGTCACAAATTGTAGCAGTCCAGTCAGCCGGAAAGGAAAGTGATAGTTTTTCCCAGACGAATTGAAGGGTGTCATTACCCGGATGAACTTGTGTAATGTTCATCGTTACCGAATTGTTTACTGTTGTATTGGCAACCAGCGTATTGTTCGGCGAATGAAAATAGGTTTGCGAATAAGCGCTACCGGTGGCCGTGCTTAAAAACACAACCACCAGTAATTGCTTATAGATTTTTTTCCCGGAATCAGCGAACCACATGAATTTTCTCCGTAATCAGGGTTTCGTTCATTTGCAGGTTCAAAAGATACGTTCCGACAGGAAGACCCGTCAGATCGATCTGTTTTTCGATCAATCCTTTGTTCAGTTTTTCTTTTTCAAATGACAGCACTGTTTTTCCCGAAAGATCCGTTAACTGCATAATGAACTCTGCACCCTGCAGGGCTTCGAAGCTCAGGTTTACAAGATCCGAAGCAGGGTTGGGGTAAGCACTGAAGTTTTGGACAAGGTTTTGCTCCGGTAATCCTGCTGTAAAATTCGTCAGGATTAAATCCCGCATGGTTGTTGTATCCGAAGTGTTGAAATCCTGGGTCACAAAAAGTACATCGTGGTTGTTTCCACCCAATAATACAACAGTCGGCATCCCGAAACCACCGTAATAAGCAACCTGGGCAGCTCCACTATCCATTGCCTGGAATAAGGGCAAATTGTTATTTGTTACCCAGCTGGCAGAATAAGCGCAAGTGGTGCTGTTTTGGTAAGGAAATGCATAGGCTTTCACTAATCCGGGATGAGTGGAGTTGATATTGTTTGCCATAGTTTGCATTTTGGTTGCAACCGGCGGACAAGAACCACAGTTCGGCATATAAAAAATGAGCATCACGGCCTTGTCTGCATCCAGGTCAGAAAATAAGTCGACATTGTTTCCGTTGCAGTCAACTCCTGAAAAGTTCATAGCAGTTGTTTGGCTGTTTGCCAGGAATGTAAGCAGTGTAAATGCAGCTGCCGACAGATTTTTAAAAAGTATTGTTTTCATAATGTTTTGAGTTTATTTTATTTAATGCCTTCCAGTTCCATGTGACATACCGGACAGGATCCTGCTTTGTCGTAGACCTTTGCACCTTCACATTTCATAGGACATTGATAAGAAGTGTATTTCTCACTCGCTGAATCACAGGAAGTGAAAAAAAGGGATACTGTCAGACTAAGCGACAGGAAGAGTATATTTTTCCGCATTTTTATTCATATTGATTAATAAGTTGAGACAATTCAGGCATTGCCTGAGAAGTTTCTCAAGATTATATGATGAATACGCAGTGTTTTAAATGAAGGGGAATCCTCAGTTCGGGAGGAGGTGCATTGACAGAAGGCCGAATTGTCTTCGGAACATACAGTTCGCGATCAGCTTCTATAGAAAATGTCTGATAAGTAGTTTCAGGAAGTACGGATGCAATTAGTAAAATAGAAGAAGATGTTTTCTGATCTACACTGTTCTTTTTAAAACAAAGCTGAACATCTTCACAACATCCCCTTTTCATCGGTTTGCCTTCACAGCAAGATTTGTGTTTGCTGAAACCGATAAGAGAAACCTTCTGAACTTTGCCTCCGCAATAATGGACATTTACTGTCAGCCTAACACTTATCAAAAAGTAGAAAGCAGCAAGAAAATATACCAAAAGCGTTTTCATATGCTAAATATAAGCTCTTTGAATGAGATGAAGGAAACAACAAAATTCAAAAAGAATCTTAATTATAGGAAAGCTAAGACGTGGTTTTTTAACTTCGTGTTTAAAAAAGTTGTTTTAAGACAATGTGAGTTTTACATTTGTTAGTAATCAAATGAGCATGAAACGGATTCTTTCACTGGTAATAATGGTCTTGTATCTCCTTCCGGCAACCGGAATGACGATATCGACACACTATTGCGGCGGGAAACTGGCTGATGTTTCTTTGTTTGGTGCAAAAACAAAAATGACTTGTTCCTGTGGAACCGGAACTGTTCCTGAGGAAAACAATGTGCTCCTAAAACGGAAATGTTGTGAAGAAGTCATTTTTTCTTTAAAACTTGAAAATCAGCTAAAAGAATTTGTATCCTATCCTAAGATTCAGCATTCCGGTGTATTGGAAGAAATAAAATTCCATTTTGATTTCAATCGGAAGGTATTGAATGTTTCGCTGAAAACAGCTTTAACCTACTGTCCGGACCTTCCTCCCGGCAGGTACAAAGCACCGATCTATATTCAGAACGATTCTTTCCTGATATAGGATTTAGCCGATCAGCTTTCTACCGCCTTTATGAGGGGTAATCCCTTTAATTATTCAATAAAAAAATACATTATGAAAAAATTACAGCACCTCATGCTGGGAATGTTCTTGATAGCGACATTCTCCGCCTGTGCAGCCCAAATAAAAAACGCAAAGACTGAAAGCTATAAAGTTTCAGGGAATTGTGAAATGTGTAAAAACACCATCGAAACCGCAGCCAGTAAGAAAGGAATTTCTTCGGCTGAATGGAATAAGGACACGAAAGTATTGCGTCTTACCTACGATTCCGTGAAAAGCTCTGCATCCGAAATCCTAAAGAAAGTGGCCTATGCCGGTTACGATAACGAAGCGTTCCTGGCGCCGGATGAGGCCTATTCGAAACTTCCGGAATGTTGCCGCTATGCCCGCAACAAAAAAGAAGTACAGGTTAGCAGTGCTGTGAAAGATGCACCGAAGAGCGATGCCATTGTGAAGAAACAGGAGAAAGCGAACACACTTTCAACGGTATACGATCAGTATTTTGCCCTGAAAGATGCTTTGGTAAAAGATGATGGCAATACTGCCGCTTCGAAAGCAACATCCCTGGTTAAATCAATTAAAGTGTTGGATATGAAAGCGATGTCGGCTGAAGAACATACCGCATGGATGAAAGCAGAGAAGGATTTGCTGACACATGCCGGAGAAATTGCCGAAACAAAGGACATTGCAAAGCAGCGGGAACATTTTTCCCTGCTTTCACAAAATATGGTTGGCCTGGTTAAAGTATTCAAACCGGGCAAAACCGTTTACCTGCAACATTGTCCTATGTACAAGGACGGAGAAGGAGCTGATTGGCTGAGCAGGGAAAACGCAGTGAAAAATCCTTACTACGGAAGTTCTATGCTGACTTGTGGAAAAACAACTGAGACTATCCGCTAAGAATGAAGATCTATATTAAAAACATGGTATGCGACCGTTGTAAAATGGTAGTGAAGTCTGAGCTAGAACAGCTCGGGCTTCACCCTGTTACGGTGGAATTGGGTGAAGTAGAACTGAAAGAAGAACTAAGCGGTGAAGACAAAGAACGGGTGAATTTACGTTTCGGTGAATTGGGTTTCGAACTCATTGACGATAAGAAAAGCAGGTTGATTGAACGGGTTAAGAACCTGGTGGTAGAACTGGTGCATTATTCCGCTGATCAATTGAATATGAACGTGTCGGATTACCTGACGCAGCACATCCCCATGGAATACAAGTACCTGAGTAATCTCTTCTCAGAGATTGAAGGAACAACCATTGAAAAGTTTTACATCAGTCAGCGCATAGAACGCGTGAAAGAATTGCTCATCTACGACGAACTTTCACTCAGCGAAATTGCTGATCAGATGGGATACAGCAGTGTGGCTTACTTGAGTACGCAGTTCAAAAAAGTGGTGGGATTAACACCCAGTCGTTTCAAGAGTATCGGGGATGTCAAACGTAAACCGCTCGATTTGTTGTAAATGTCATAACTCTATCAGGAAATATCATAAAGCATATCCATCAATTTCAACGGAACTTTGCAGTATAAATTGAAAATTATGGAAACAACAGATCGTGAATTGCTTTACATACCGCTGGAAGGAGTGGAGAGCGAGCATTGTGCACTCATTGTTGATAAAGGACTGACTGAACTCGAAGGTGTCACTACACATAAGGTAGAACTGAACAACAAACGAGCGGTTATCAACGAAACCAAAGCCTTCAACATTCTGCCGAATGCCGTAAAAACAATTCGTGACCTCGGGTATGGTGTTACAACGGTGAAAAAGAATTTCCCGGTATTGAATATGACGTGTGCATCCTGTGCTGTCAGTGCCCAAAGCATCCTGGAAAGTACCAAGGGAGTTGTCGGAGTATCTGTAAACTATGCGAACAATGTGGCGGCCGTTGAATACATTCCAACGATGACGAACCCAAAGGAGCTGCAAACAGCCATGCGTTCGATCGGGTATGACCTGATGATCGACGAAACAGAATCTGCACACGATACATTGGAAGAACTGCACAGTGAAAAGTTTCGTAAGTTGAAACTGAAAACGTTTGGTGCGATCTTATTGTCGGTTCCGGTAGTTGTTATCGGGATGTTCTTCATGGACATTCCTTATGCGAATTATATTATGTGGGCGTTTTCAACCCCCGTAATTGTTTGGCTTGGTAAAGATTTCTTTATCAATGCGTGGAAGCAGGCAAAACATCGTTCAGCAAACATGGATACGCTTGTTGCACTGAGTACGGGAATTGCTTACCTCTTCAGTGTTTTCAATACTTTATTCATGGAAGTCTGGCATAGCCGCGGATTGCATGCCCATGTATACTTTGAAGCTGCATCGGTAGTGATTGCTTTTATTCTGCTGGGTAAGCTGCTTGAGGAAAAAGCCAAGGGGAACACTTCTTCGGCATTGAAAAAACTGATAGGCCTTCAGCCCAAAACAGTAACAATTCTCAATTCCAGCGGTGAAACGGAAGAAATTCCGATCGTGAATGTCAGCATCGGAGATACCATCGTTGTAAAGCCCGGTGAAAAGATTGCCGTCGACGGAAGGGTTATTTCAGGAAAATCCTTCGTGGATGAAAGCATGTTGAGCGGAGAACCCTTAGCTGTAGAAAAAACAGAAGGCTCAGAAGTATTTGCCGGTACGATTAACCAGAAAGGAAGCTTTCACTTCAAAACCGAAAAGGTAGGTGATGCAACGATGTTGGGCCAGATCATTAAAATGGTTCAGGATGCGCAGGGAAGTAAAGCGCCCGTTCAAAAACTCGTGGACAAGATCGCGGGGATCTTCGTTCCCGTTGTGCTTGGTATTTCCATATTAACCCTTATTCTTTGGGTAACACTGGGTGGTGATAATGGCTGGACACAGGGAATTCTTTCTTTGGTGACTGTTTTGGTGATCGCTTGTCCCTGTGCCCTGGGACTTGCAACTCCGACTGCCATTATGGTTGGAGTAGGTAAAGGTGCTGAAAACGGAATCCTGATAAAAGATGCCGAAAGCCTTGAGCTTGGGCGGAAAGTAAATGTTGTGGTGCTCGATAAAACGGGAACGATTACAGAAGGAAAACCGAAAGTTACGGGTATTCAATGGCTGAACGAGGATGAATCTGCTCAGGCTGTATTGTATAGTATTGAAAAACAATCGGAACATCCGCTGGCGGAATCAGTGATTAAATACTTGGTTCATAGCGAGACTCTTCCGGTACATCACTTTGAGAGTATTACCGGCTTCGGGGCGAAAGCAGAGGTTAAAGACAAAAGTTACTTTGTCGGGAATAAAGCCTTACTCGATCAAAACGGAATTGCAGTTGCCGGTGAATTATCTGAGGCAGCCAATAAGTGGCTCGCAGAAGCCAAAACCGTCATTTTCTTTGCTGATAACGCACAGGCACTTGCAGTCATTGCTATTTCCGACGAGATTAAGGAAACATCCGTAGAAGCTGTTCGCCGCTTGAAAGAATCCGGCATTGAGGTCTATATGCTCACAGGTGATAATGCGCAAACAGCGAAGGCCATTGCGGAGAAGGCGGGAATCAGTCAGTACAAAGCAGAAGTGCTCCCGGCCGATAAATCCGAGTTTGTAAAACAGTTGCAGCGGGAAGGAAAAGTTGTAGCGATGGCAGGTGATGGGATCAACGACAGCAATGCTTTGATGCAGGCCGATGTAAGTATAGCAATGGGCAAAGGCAGTGATATTGCCATGGATGCAGCCAGAATGGTTATTATCTCTTCCGACCTGGCTAAGATTCCGCTTGCATTCCGCTTGTCAAAACAAACAGTTTCGGCGATTAAGCAAAATCTCTTCTGGGCATTTATCTACAATCTAATCGGAATTCCGATTGCAGCAGGAGCACTTTACCCCGTGAATGGTTTTTTACTCAATCCCATGATCGCCGGTGCTGCGATGACTCTCAGTTCATTAAGCGTTGTAAGCAACAGCTTGTTATTGAAATTCAGAAAGCTGGATAAGTCGTGAAATCATAAATCGCTCAGGAAATACTATAGGTTTTAATCCACTTCTTCCTACTGAGGGTTCTGTCCCGTGAGAAATGATACGGGAGAGATCGATAGGGTAGCAGTATGGAGTAAAAGCAATAACCAATATAAATTATCATGAAAAAAAAACAGTTTAAAACAAGTATCAAATGCACAGGATGTATCGAAAAAGTAACACCCTTTTTAAGTGAGGGGCTCGCTCCGGAAGAATGGGATGTAGACATCTTCAACCCGGCTAAAATCCTGACTGTCAATTCAGATAAAATGACGGCAAAAGAAATAGAAGAAAAAGTAAGACAAGCCGGATTCCAGATCGAACAGATCGACGGAAAATAGGTTCAAAAGTCTCCTTTCGTAAGTGAATAAAGGCTTAAATGACGTAAATTGTATGTAATGAAAAAACGAATATTATTAATAGTGGCGGTAGGGATGTACCTGGGAGCTTTTACTCAAACAACGGTGCGATACGATCTGTACGTTAGGGATACCACAGTTGATTTTACGGGTAAAGAACGACATGCTTATTCCGTTAACGGTAGTATTCCAATGCCCGAATTGCATTTTACGGAAGGAGATACTGCTGAAATTTGGATTCACAACGAGTTGAAAACAGAAACTTCCATTCATTGGCACGGGCTTATTCTGCCCAATGAGCAGGATGGGGTTCCCTATCTCACAACTGCACCGATTAAAGCGGGAACCACTCATTTGTATAGATTTCCCCTGGTGCAAAATGGAACTTATTGGTATCACTCACACACAGGTTTGCAGGAACAAGGAGGAATGTACGGAGCTTTTATTATTCATAAAAAAGAAAAGTCATCCATACCGGAATACACCGTTGTTCTCAGCGACTGGACCGATATGAAACCCTTCGAAGTGCACCGGAGACTGCACATGGCCAATGATTGGTCTGCGATCAAAAAAGCCGTCGTTCAGAAAGGTGCTGTCCAAAGTTATGGCGATGCAATAATGAATAGAAGTTTCAAAACGAAAGTAGGGAACGAATGGAAGCGCATGCTGGCAATGGATGTCAGCGACGTATACTATGACCGCTTTCTTACGAACGGGAAACCGGAAGTAGAAGTTCCACGGTTCAAAGCAGGTGATAAGGTCCGGATCCGGATTATCAACGGAAGTTCCTCGACGTATTTCTGGATGAGGTGGTCGGGCGGAAAAATGGATGTTGTAGCCAGCGACGGATCGGATGTAGTTCCTGTTCCTGTTGATCGCTTTATCATTGCTGTTGCCGAAACGTACGATGTTATTCTCACAATTCCTTCGGAGAATACAGCATTTGAGCTGCAGGCAACTTCAGAAGACCGGATCAGGAGCACCTCATTGTGGCTCGGAACAGGAGTGAAGCAATTGATTTCTCCCTTGCAGCCATTGAAATATTTCAAAGGAATGCAGATGATGAACGACATGATCAAAATGGACGGGAATCTGGACGATATGGGGATGAATATGAGTTTACAGCAAATGGATATGAATGTGGTCATGTATCCGGAGATCACCGGTGCAGAAGAGAATAAGAAAAGCAAGCATCAACACATGGATATGACCGGCGGTGATCAGTATAACAGCAACGCGCTTTCGGATATTGTCACTCTGAATTACAACATGCTGCGTTCGCCGGTAAAGACCACTCTTCCGGATGCGCCAACCAGGACTTATAACTTTGAGCTCACGGGAAACATGAACCGCTATGTTTGGAGTATAAACAATAAAACCGTTTCCGAAACAGATAAAATACTCATTAAGAAAGGTGAGAATGTGCGGATGATCCTTTACAACAATTCCATGATGCGTCACCCGATGCACCTGCATGGTCATTTCTTCCGGATCGTTAACGGCAACGGGGATTATTCACCCTTGAAGAACGTGCTTGATATCATGCCGATGGAAACAGACACCATCGAGTTTGCGGCAACAGAAAGCGGAGACTGGTTCTTTCACTGCCACATCCTCTACCACATGATGAGTGGTATGGGACGGATTTTTACCTACGAGAATTCGCCACCCAATCCACAGCTTCCTAATCCCGATAAAGCACTGAGGAAATTATATGCCGACGACCGGGAGTTTCACTTCATGTTTCAGAATGATTTTGCAACGAATGGGAATGACGGTGAAATGATGCTGCAAAATACCCGCTGGAATTTTCAGGCCGAATGGAGATTGGGTTATAAGGACATGCATGGTTATGAAATAGAAACCCATTTCGGCCGGTACATCGGTAAAATGCAGTGGTTCTTCCCATATGTGGGCTTTGATTGGCGTTACCGCAAAATGGAAGCAGGCGAAACCGAGCGGAACCTGTTCGGACAGGTAAATACCAAGGACCGGCGCAAAGCAGTCTGTTTCGGTTTGCAGTATACTTTGCCCATGCTTGTTATTGCCGATTTACGTATTGATACGGACGGAAAATTACGTCTGCAATTGATGCGGGAAGATATTCCCCTGACCAAGCGCCTGCGTTTAGGGCTGATGTATAACTCCGACTTCGAATACATGGCCGGTTTAAAATATGTCCTGAATAAATCATTTTCCTTGTCAGCTCATTTCGACAGCGATATGGGATTTGGCGGAGGATTTACGTTTACGTATTAAACACTAAAATATACGATTATGAAAGAGCAAATGCATGAACAACAAACCAAACACCAAAACAATCATCAGATGTCTTATAAAAAGTTTATCCTGATGATTATCCTGTCTTTCTTTGCGATGTATGTGCTGATGTACGCCATGGTGGATCGCCTTGAAAATGTTATTCCCAATATTAACCAGTTCTATATGGCCGGTCTGATGACTGCTGCCATGGTTATCATTGAAATGCTTCTTATGGGAAAAATGTACCGGAACCGAAAGATCAATGCACTGATCGTGCTTATCGGCTTTGTTGCAGTAGCAGCGTTTTGGTTTGGAATTCGAGAGCAAACTGCTGTTTCCGACAAAGAATTTGTAAAGTCAATGATTCCGCATCATGCCGCTGCAGTGCTGATGGTTAAACAAGCAGATCTGAGTGATCCGGAAATCAGGAAGCTTGCCGGCGAAATTATTGAAGCACAGGAAAAAGAAATTGCTTTCATGAAACGAAAACTAAAAGAATTGGATCAATAGCTCAAAAACAGCTAGTTGTAAGACAAGCTCTTTTGGTATAACTGTAAAAACAGAATTTTATAGTTTGCATTCTTTTCGTAATATTGAAAAAAAACCATTATGGCTGCTTTTCGATTCCTTTGTTTGTGTTTTCTACTGCCACTTACCGGATTATCCCAAATTCCGTATACTTTTCAGGTAAATGTTGGTCAGGAGGTAGTTACCGGAGAAACGGATGTAACACATCCTATTTTGGATATCGGAAGTATCAACGATGTTTTTGACGGCAATACGACTACATTGGCTCGAACTGCTGCAATCAATCCAATGGTTATCACCCTTGATTTTAATCGAGTTGTTGCAATTGGAGATAATCGCATCATGAATGGTGCCGGCAATGGAGAATGGACGCTTGAATGTGCCAATTCCTTAATGGATCTCAATAATCAGACCGGTTCTTACCAGTTGCTTGTCAATCAGGTACAGATAGCAGATAATATTTGGAATAATCAAACAATCAATGCTTCAGCACGCTTTTTACGCCTCACGCTTGAGCGCACAACTGGAGATGATTACGTGCATCTGCGCGAATGGGAAGTGGAAGCCAGTGTGCAGACCGAAGTGGTGGATATCTGTATGAGTCCTTCTCCAATCAGAATTTTGCCGGGCTCTGAGTTTGAACCAGGGACATTCATGCTCGATTCTTCCGGAGCTTACCATTCGGTAGATCCATCTTTATTTGCCTGGACTTCGAATCAACCGGCTTTGTTCAATGTGAATGCGAATGGTCTGATCTCCACAACCGGGATCTCAGGTATGGGCTCGGTAACTGCTCAATTCCTTACACTGACCAAACAAGCTTCCGTCACCGTAACGCCTATCATTGAGCCACAGCTTGCCAATACCCGGCAAGTGAATGTGGCATTGGTGATTATTGATCCGGCTTCACCTGTCTTTGGAGGAAATACCTTTTCAGGATATCATTCCTGGGAGAATCCTGCGGCACTTTCCCAGCACTTGTGCGATAGCTTAAATGCTGCCAGTGGAGGTGTAGTGAATTACTTTATTTCCGAAACGCATTATACCGAAAACCTGTATACCCTGTTTGGTAATTCCGCCATTGACGCAGATAGTTTGGCGCAACTTTTTCTGGAACCGGGCTGGACAACCCTGCATTATGTGGCAGAAACTTTGGGACAAAGTGAATTCCTGTATAATCAGCTTTTGACAGATTATAATTTTTGTATGCTGAGTAACAATGAAACAATCGATGAGGTGTGGGTTTATGCTATGCCTTTTGTTGGCTTGTACGAAAGCAGGCTTACCGGTAATGGAGCTTTCTTTTATAATTCCCCTCCGCTTACAGGCAATTCATGTACTGATCATTTGCCCATTATGGGATTCAACTATGAACGTGGTGTAGCAGAAGCCTGGCATAGTTATGGACATCGTGCAGAAAATGCTATGATTCATTTGTTTGGGGAATGGAATAATAATTCACCTGCCAGCAGTTTTGACTTCTTTACCTTATTAGAAACACATGGGAGTGACAGTGGGCATGTGGGCAACATCCATTTTCCGGTGAATGCAACTGCAGATTATGAATACGATAATACGAGCTACGTCACAAGCTATGCCTCCAATTGGTTCACTTACCCTTTTTTGTTTCAGGAAACCGAATTAGTCAATTGCGAAGAATGGAATTGTTCGCATTTGGGATATATGTCCTGGTGGCATCGGCATCTTCCCAACAAAGCATGCCTTGACAAAAACGGATTTCTGAACAACTGGTGGAGCTATATTATTGATTTTAATGAAGGCCGGGAATTGGAAACCCAGAATTCACTCTGTAATTGCGATCTGTTTGCTTACCTGGGAAACACTGAATGGCAAACTGCCGTACCAAATGTTTTTCCTAATCCGACAAATGGAAACTTATTTGTTGAGGTGGATGAAAAAGTAAATCAGTTGATCCTTTTCGATCAAAGTTACCGGCAAGTCATGTTGCTGAATCAACCTCAAGACAATGAGGTCGATGTTTCCGGCTTATCCGTCGGCGTCTATTATGGACAGTTGCTGCTTGAAGATGGTTCCACTGTGTCGTTTAAGTTTGTGAAAATGTAAAAATGATTCCGGATTGATTTTTCATAATGACTTATTAACCAAAGATATACCGCGATACTTTTTTGTCCTTTTTTGGATTATTGGCTATATTTGGGTAAACGCTAAAACGATCTGCTATGAAAAAAAGATACCTGATTTCCCTAACGTTTTTTTGCATTTCTACCACTAATTTTGCCCAGCATATGGCCGATAAATGGTATTTCGGTAACATGGCAGGACTCGATTTTTCAGGTGGAACACCGGTTCCCATCACAAGTAGTCAAATGGCCGCAGGGGAAGGTTCTGCGTCTGTATCTGATCCTGTAACGGGTGATCTCTTGTTCTATACGGACGGTATCAATGTTTGGAACGCTAACAATACCATTATGCCGAACGGATCCGGGCTTATGGGCGGAATTTCTTCTACCCAGGTAGCACTGATCGTTCCGAAACCTGGAAGCAACAACGATTATTACATTTTTACAAGCGACCAGACAGGAGGATCACTTGGGCTTCGCTTTTCGACAGTAAACATGTCTCTTGACGGTGGAAACGGAAATGTAGTGGCTAAAAATGTATTGCTGCAAACGCCGGTAACAGAAAAAATAACCGCTGTAAAACAACCTGGAACAGCAAATTACTGGCTTGTTGCTCACGGCTGGAACGAAGATGCATTCTATGCGTACAAAATTACGGCATCGGGTATTTCCCAGGCAGTAGTGAGTCATTCGGGAATTGTACATAATGATTCGGTAATTCAAAACAGTTATGGTCAGATGAAATTCAATACCTGTGGTGATCGCCTTGCACTTGCAGCGGGTTATCTGGATAAAGTAGAGATCTTTGATTTCGATGTCGCTACCGGGATGGTCAGTAACCCGCAAACGATTTCCTATTCCGATCATGTATACGGAATTGAGTTTTCTCCGAACAGCGATTTGCTTTATGTCAGTACTTATGAAGCTGGCGGAACATTGCTGCAGTATGATTTAACATTGCCGAATACAGCTGCTATGATCGCTGCAGTACAAATAATCAGTACAACTCCTGATATTTATCCTTTGCAGCGCGGTCCGGACGGAAAGATCTATGTAGTGAAAAGTTACAGCCAGTATGTTGGAGTGATCCAGTCGCCCGACTTTGTAGGAACGCTTGCCTGCAATTATATCGACAACGCGATCGACCTGGATGCAGGATCGATGGGTCTTAACTCCGGTATCGGTTTGCCGAATTTCGTAACTTCTTCCCTTGGCGGAGCTTCGTTGTGTCCGGGCGCTTCTGCAGGTACCGGTGAAAATGTACTACAGGCGAATCGTGTTTTCCCGAATCCGTCGAATGAAAGTTTCACTTTCGTCATCAAAGACAATTCATCCCGGACAGAAATAGCCATTACCGATGCTTCGGGCAAGCTGATCGAGATACATGAAGGTCTTGCTGGAACGACTTTCAGTTTCGGAGAGAATTATGTTGCGGGAGTGTATTTTCTCCATATAACAAATGAGTTTGGAATCAATGGTGTTCTGCGGGTGGTGAAAACTAACTAATGAATCAGAAAGATGTTATAAAAAAAAGCCACCTTCGGGTGGCTTTCTGCATTTAAGAATGTATTTGATAATGAATGATTTTGTTATCGTTTGATGCCGAAATCTCTTTTGCGGATCTTGCACATCCGGCTGTCAGAAACATGGTGAAATACGATTCCTTCATGTTAGGTTTTGCACTGCTTATTCCCTTTGTCTATGTGTGAAATATGCAATTTTCTTTTATAAAATGTAAGGGATTCTACTCGGATAGTACGGAACTTTAAGTATCAATTTTTTTAATAATTAAAAAGATAGCATATGAAAGCACAGTTACTAAAACTCGGATTTTTTGTTTTGACAATTATATCCGCCAACAATCTAATGGCCTTTACCGCAGTTGCTGACGGTAACTGGTCTGATGCTGCTACCTGGGGTGGAGTAGCTCCTTCCGGAAACGTAAGTAACCAGGACATCATCATTCCTTCGGGAATTGAAGTGAACCTGGATATCGATGTAAGCTTTTCGGGGCTTCTGAATAGTTTTACGGTAGATGGAACATTGACCAGTTCTACCGGTAAACAGTTGTCCATTCAGCTGGGAACTTTTAACGGAAGCGGGGATATCGACATTGAACGAATTGAGTTCAGCGGTCTGTTGACTACTTATTCACATACCGGTGATCTGACAGTTGGTACCTTTGTTAATGCGGGATCCTTGCTGACTATTACATCCCAGCTGTCTGTTTCGGACACTCTGAATCTGGAAGACGGTTCTCTGACTTTAAACACAGGCGGGAATCTAAGTCTTGATTCGAGTGCAATGATCCTGCGTAACGATGGTTCACTGGCTACGAGCGGCGGAGTTTTTAATTCCGGCAGTTCTTACCATGTACGTTATATCGGCGGTTCCAAAACTACCGGTATCGAAATCAATTCACTGAGTTTACATAATGTGGAGATTAATCTGGATGACAACAACACAGTTCTTACAATGGGGAGCAATATGCAAATCCATGGAAGCCTTAACCTGAACACCGGGATATTGAATGTGGGAGCTAACGATCTGGAAATCCAGGGAAGTATGGAAATTCAATCCGGTGCGGCACTTACAACAACAGCTGCTTCCAATCTGATGATCGAAACTGCAGGTAATTTAAATTCAGGATTGGTATTTACTTCCGGGTCATCTGTGGATCAATTAACCATTGAGTATACCGGCACAGGATCCGTAGAGCTTGAAAGCGAATTGGCTGTTGCAGGAGAGTTGCAACTGCATGAAGGAACCCTAAGTGTTGAAGGCGGAGGGACATTGACTATGAATGCAGGAAGTATGGTACATGTGGAAAGCGGGAAACTGGAAAGCAATGGAGGTACTTTTGTAGGAACTGCTGCCTACGATGTAACTTACGCCGGTGATTCAAGCTATACAACAGGTCAGGAAGTTACGGGATCCGGATTAAATGACCTGGAGATCAACATCCAGCAGGGAGACATTGTTTTAAATGATAATGTGACTGTAAACGGGGCGTTGGAATTAACTAACGGAAAACTCGATTTGAATGGGAACGACTTGGTACTGAACGGAACCTTTGACCAGGAAATGTCGGCTGCAATTATCGGAGATACAAACTCCGACCTGCACTTAAACATTACGATGATTGGCAACGATACTATCTATTTCGACGATTCGAATCACAACCTAGAGCAGTTGGTAGTTGACTTGACAGGTGGAAATATAGTATTGGGATCAAAACTTCAGATCCACGACGAGCTGACAATGACAAGCGGAAGCATTCAATTGGCAAACGACAACCTGGTAATTGAGCAAAATGCGAATATTACAGGTTACAGCGATACCCGCTATATCATTACAACAGCAAGCGGGAAACTTCAGATGTATGTAACCCCTTCATCTCCATACCTGGTATTCCCGGTAGGAACAACGACCAGTTATTCACCTGCGAGCATCCAGCAGGCATCCGGATCAGCTGCCGGCAACTTTATGGTCAAAGCATTTAACGGAGTATATACCTACGGAACCGAAGGCGGAGGATACAATACCGCTACCGGTGCAAGTCTGGTAAACAGAACCTGGTTGGTAGAATCAGATGCAGGAACTGTGAATATGAACCTGAAATTGGGCTGGATGGCTACTTCGGAAGTAAACGGTTTTGACCGCAATAATGCCTACATTGCTCACTATACTTCGGGTAACTGGGATATGCATGCATCAGCAAGTGCAGTATCAGGTGCAAACAGCACATACGAGATCGATCGCACGGGTCTTACCAGCTTAAGTCCGTTCACGGTAGCCGACGAAAACTCCCAATTGAGTGTGGATGAGGAAACAGCATTATTAAATATTAACCTGTATCCGAATCCGTGTGTCGATGGATTGAACATCAGCTACGACAGCAATGAACAATTCACTTACCAGGTTACAGACGCTGCAGGAAGAATCTACGCAGCTGCTGACAAAGGCAATAACCAGTTAGATGTATCCGGTTTGAGTTCAGGGGTTTACCTGTTGAAAATGACCAACGTGGAAAACAATAAAGTAGCTGTCAGACAGTTTATTAAGAAATAAGGAAGTTCCTTGAGTTGGGAAATCCCTTTTCGCTTGCGCGGAGAGGGATTTTTTGTTAAGGAATGAGAGTGAATCCAAAGCAGATTTTCAATCGCTTCGGATTAAAAAGAGAGCACTGCTTCCATTGACGCTTTGGTCAGGGTTTTCAGCACTAAAGTTTCGCAGTGTAAAAGGTGGGGTACCTCAGGTTATAACTTCTGTTGAAGTTACCTTCGTCTTCAAGTGCTATCGCACTTTCTTCTATGCTTAATGGTGGGAGTATCTATGCTTAATCTATGGAGTACCTTCGAATAAAGCAGTCTATATTCCCGGTTTTTCCGTCTTGACCAAAGCAGATCAAACAAATGATCGCTTCGGATCGAGTGAGACGGAGCCTTGGTCTTCGTCAGCGGTGACTGATCCGAGATGCTTTCAGACCATTCACAGATCAAGTGAAAGACGGCATGATGGTGAACCGGATGAACAAGGAACCGGTTGGATTGAAAAAGTTTTAAGAGAATAAAAACTTCATTTCCCTTCTTTCCAACCGCTCCAGTCATCGTGGTCGCCCCTGGAGATGTTTCTCAACATTCCATAGCCTAGTATGGCGGTAAAAATAATTCCGATGATTCCATAGCGCGAATATCCGAACCAAAAAGGACCAATCTTGTTGATAATGAAGAGCGCCGATCCACCGAGCAATGCAGCGATCACCAGGGCACTAGCAATTTGTTTGGAAATACGGTTCAGGGTATGAACCAAGGGATCGATCCCCTGGTGGTTCAGGTTGACATTTATTTTTCCTGTATTAATCTTACGAATAGCATTTTTCAGGTCACTCGGAAATTCTTCCATGTAATTGGCTATCTCATAAAGTCCGTTCAGAACTTTCATACCCAGTTTGAATGGATTGAGTTTTTTTGCAATAGCAGAAAGGAGGTAGGGCTGAGCAATTGCCAGCATATCGATTTGCGGATCGAGGTTGCGGATCAGGCCCTCGATGGTAACCATGGATCGGGCAAGAAGAAAGAAATGTGAAGGGACCTTTAAATCGTAGCGAACGATGATATCTTTTAGCTGCAGCAATACATTTCCCATTTCGTTTTCATGGATGCTGTTAAAACCGTAATTGCATACAAATTCATTGATTTCGTATTCCAACGCACGCAAATCACGAATGGAGGTTGTATCTGACATTTGCATTAATGCCCGGATGATCTTTTTCACATCTTTGGATTTCACAGCAAGGAAAAGACGACCCAAAATTTCGATATCTTTTGGAAGTATGCTGCCCATCATACCGAAATCGAGGAAACAGATGTGCCCGTTCGGAAGGACGAGTATATTTCCGGGATGCGGATCTGCATGGAAAAAGCCGTACTCAAAAACTTGTTTGATGTAGGTCACTGCCAGCTTATGTGCAACTTCTTTCCGATCGTATCCTTTCGATTCCAGGATTTTGCTGTCATTTACTTTTACCCCGGAAATAAACTCCATGGTGAGAACCTTTCCTGTGGTGTATTCCTTGTATACCTTTGGAGAGTGAGTCGTATTGTCGTGCGGGTCTTCGGTGATATTCCGGGCAAAGCGCTGGATACTGACTGATTCGTAAATAAAGTCCAGCTCCTTCAAAATACTTTCCTCGAAATTTCGAACGAGTCCCTGGGGATCAAAGCTTTTCAGGGAAGGGATTCTGCGTTCAAAAATCCCGGCAAGCATATACATGATCTTGATATCCTCCACGATAATTGCGCGGATTTCAGGTCGTTGTACTTTCACGGCGACCTTTTCACCTGTTTTCAGTGTCGCTTTATGCACTTGGGCCATTGATGCGGACGCAAAAGCCTCTGTTTCATACCAGGCAAATAATTCGTCCATCGGCTTTTTCAATTCGGACTCGATCACCTGGCGCGAAATTGCTCCTGGCAGCGGAGGTACACTATCCTGCAGCTTTTCCAATTGAATAATCAGTTCAGCTGGAAGAAGGTCTGAGCGATTACTGAGAATCTGCCCGAATTTAATAAATGTTGGTCCGAGCTCCTCGCATACCAGGCGCATCTTTTCGTACTTGCTGTACTTTCTGGCATCTCTTCGTGAAGCCCGCGGAATCAGCTTTCGCAGCAGGGGAAATCTCCTGGTTTCGATCAGATAAGAAACAATATCCTTATAACCATAACGGACAAAAATCCGGAGGATATGGTTGAACCGAACGAAGGATCGGTAACGTCGCTTTATGGAATCAAACAGCGCCATCAGTGCCACCTTTATTTTCGAGGTGATTGATACGCGCTTCCGCCAATGCCAAATTTTTACTGATCTCGTCCAGTTTATTTTCCAGATCCTTTAACTTGTCGGTATGAGTAATATTTACCTTTTCGTAAAAGGCAGCCACCATCTCACCGATGCGTGTTTCCAGCTCTTCCTGAACCTCTTTTGCTTTTAGTTGCACCCGTTCCGTAAAAGGAATCTCGTTACCATGCTCATCGAGGATCTTCTCCGACATGAATTCATTAATCTTATCACGTCCCTGTTCCGACAATTCCTTTAACTTCTCCATGAGATGAGTCTCCTTTGAGATTGCATACAGGTTTGCAGACAATGCTGCCAGTTCTATAAATGTTTTTGCTTTCATTGAGCTAATTTCCTACATTTAAGACAAGAAAGAAATGATAAATATCAGTACCCAGTATGATTTTTGTTTCCCAATGCCTTAAGCGCAAATTTTATTTTTACCGCATAAAGTGAAATACGGAACAGCCAGCAGAATGACTGACAGTTTTTAATTTAAACAGCAAATTCATGAATACTCAATTACCTGTATCAACGATCATGACTTCACCGGTGGAATGTGTAGGTCCACAAGAAAAAATTCTTGTTCTGAAACACATCTATGAGAAAGATCGTTTTCATCGCCATATTCCGGTTACGGAAAATAATATGCTGGTTGGTATGGTGAGCCTGGTCGACTATATGCATGCGATCGGAGATGCTACATTAGACGATAATGAACCGGTTTATTCATCGAAAACGGTTGCTGATGTCATGTCTCTTAATCCAATCTCAGTAGACGAAAGCACTTCGATCGCTGATGTTGGAGCACTTCTGGCAAAAGGTGAGTTCAGTTCAGTGATTCTTATGCGTGATAAGCAGGTGAGCGGCATCGTTACCACTACGGATCTGATCCGTTTCTTTCTGAAGGAGCAGGATTGAGTTTTTCTTCTTGCTCAGCTTAGTTCGTTTTCGGAAGTAATACCCTTGGCGAAGCAATCCAGGTTGTACATAGTGGTTTCGCAAATATTTTTCAAAGCTGTATCTGTCAGAAAGCCCTGGTGTCCGGTAATCAGTGCATTACGGAAGGACATGAGCCTTGCAAGGATGTCATCCTGCAGGATGTCCTGTGAATGATCCTCAAAAAATAAATCATGTTCGTTTTCGTAAACATCCATCCCAAAATAGCCAATTTGTCCACTTTTTATTCCTTCGATCACTTCATTGGTGTTAACCAGGCCACCACGAGCTGTATTGATCAGCATTACCCCAGCTTTCATTTGAGCGATATCCGTTCGGTCAATAAAGTAGTGGGTTTCTTCGTTGAGTGGCAGATGGAGGGTGATGATATCAGATGACCTGTACAATGTTTCGCGATCCGTATACATTACCTGGTAGCGTTGTTTGATCTCCTCGTTCTGGACCGGATCAAAGGCCAGCAGTCGGCAGCCGAAACCATGCAGAATACGTGCGATTGTGGAACCGATCTTACCGGTACCAATGATCCCTACAGTTTTTCCGTTCATATCGAAACCAGTCAAACCGTTCAAAGAAAAATTCTGTTGAATGACACGGGAATGCGACTGGATCACTTTCCGGTTGAGGGCAAGCATCAGCATCACAGCATGTTCAGCAACAGAGAATGGTGAATAAGCAGGAACGCGGGCTACACGCATGCCGAGCTGTTTTGCTTTGTTGAGATCCACATGATTATATCCTGCAGAGCGTAAAGTGATGAAACGAATACCATTCCGGTGCAACAATTCGAGCACAGGCGCGGATGCATCGTCGTTTGCAAATAAACTTACGGTATCAAATCCCTTACTCAGTGAGGCTGTTTTATCGGAAAGCACCTGGTCCGAAAATAGTAACTGGTGTTCTTTGCTTTTGAACTTTTCGAAATATGGCTGTTCATATGCATGAAAGCTGTAGAGTATCATTTTCATTTTCTTCAGATATTAACAGATCCGTTATTCATAACAGGAAATACGACCTCAGGGTTTAGGATTTAATTTTTTGTCCATTTTTTCTTTCAACTTAGTTGGAATCGGGCGGCAGTCACAATTCTTTTCGTGTTCCAAATGCCAGTTTTCGCGCTCGTTTTCAGTTGGGTTTTTGGGCATTTTGTTCTTCAAATGCCATTCTTTGTTTATGCTCATAGTAATTAATCTGAATCATCTTGATCAAAACCTGTTTTGCAGTGCTCAAAATTTGATGTTATTACAAAGAGAAGGAAATGTAAGATAAATCAAACTGACCCTTGTCAAATAAAACAGTGATATACATCATTTATTGGTGTACTATTTAATTTGTTATAAATCAACATGTTATTTAGTTGATTCACGAGTTGAATTCTTTTGGAGATTGAATTAGTTTGATGATACAGGAGAGTTACTTGTATACATGCGGAAAATCAACTTTCAGTCTGACGATGGTCATTGTTTCAGTTGGCAGGTTTAATGACTTTTGGTATCAAGTCTAAACCGATTGTAACCGGAATTTCAGATTCCTTTAATTACGGATCATAAAAAAACAAACAAATGGAAACTCTTCAGATTGAAATCTATAAATGGGATGGCTTGTCATGGATGGTAAGCGATTCCGGTTCGGCCTCATTGGAAGAATTCAACGAGCTGAAAAGCATTCCCCAGTAAGAACGATATGTCTCAGAATCTAAAAGGAATTGTAACTGAGATCGGAGATATCACCCGGTTTACGCTCAGATTTTTCGGGGTGTCATTTCGAAAGGGATATGAATTCAAGGAAATGCTCCGGCAGTGCTTTTTTCTCGGGTACAAATCGCTTGGACTTGTAATAATAACGGGCTTTATTATCGGTTTGGTTATCACTATTCAGTCACGTCCGACACTTGTTAAATTCGGGGCCGAAGCCTGGCTTCCCGGAATGATCTCTGTTTCTCTTGTCCGGGAGATAGTTCCGGTGATAACTGCATTGATCTGTGCCGGAAAGATCGGTTCCGGGATCGGTGCTGAACTGGGGTCAATGAAAGTGACCGAACAGATTGATGCCATGGAGGTTTCAGGGACCAATCCTTTTAAATATTTGGTTGCAACTCGAGTAACAGCTGTTACATTGATGGTTCCTTTACTGGTTGTTTTTGCGGATGCAATTTCACTTTACGGAGGGTATCTTGGCGTGAACCTGCGCGGTTCGATCAGCTGGAATCTCTATTGGGCACAGGTATTGGATTCTCTTTCTTTCGGAGATATTATTCCATCAATTGTCAAAACATTCTTCTTTGGCTTTGCAATTGGTATTATAGGTTGCTATAAAGGCTATACCACCCAACGCGGAACCGAAGGTGTAGGATGGTCGGCTAATGCGGCGGTAGTTATTTCCTCATTGCTCGTTTTTATACTTGACCTGGTGGCTGTTCAGATTACGGATTTATTGCAACTGGTATGAATTTACAAAACCAACATATTCAAGATACTGTAAACAGCGACATAGTCGTTCGTTTGGAGAAAGTTTGCAAATCATTCGGGAACAATCAAGTACTTCGCGATTTTAGTATGACCCTGGAAAAAGGTCAGAATATTGTTATTCTTGGGAGATCCGGTTCCGGAAAATCGGTTTTAATTAAATGTATTATCGGTCTGATTAAACCGGATTCGGGAGTTATTCATGTATTACAGCGAAATATCTCGGGCATTGGACTTCATGAAATAGATAAAGTGCGTTCCCGGATAGGATTCCTTTTTCAAAGCAACGCATTGTATGATTCGATGACTGTTAGGGAGAATCTTGAGTTTCCCCTGCGAAGACACCGCCGGCAAATGGAGGAAAAGGAAGTGAATCTGCTTGTCGAGAAGGCTCTGGCCAATGTTGGTTTGCCAAACACTGCAGATATGATGCCCTCTGAACTTTCAGGAGGAATGCGAAAAAGAATTGCATTGGCGAGGACCATCATTCTTAAGCCTGAAATAATATTGTATGATGAACCGACGACCGGTCTCGACCCAATTACAGCCAGGGAGATTAGTGATCTTATTGTTGAACTTGGACGCAAATACCAAACTTCTTCGATTATTATATCTCATGATATGAATTGCGTGAAAAGGGTTGCGGAAAAGATTATTATGCTGATCGACGGAAGATGTTATGAAGAAGGTACATATGAGCAACTCCGGCAATCGGGGGATGAAGCTGTACGAAAATTTTTTGAGCCATGAAAAAGGAAACAAGTAGAAATATCAGGTTGGGGATTATAGTATTGATCGGTTCTTTGGGAATCATTTCAGCACTTTATTATGTCGGGAGCAAACAAAGACTATTTGGCTCTACAGTTCTGATTAAAGCCGAATTTTATAATGTCAATGGTCTCCGGAAAGGAAATAGTGTGCGTTTTGCAGGAATTGACGTCGGTACTGTTGATCAGATCGAAATAACGAGTGACACATCTGTTATAGTCCTGATGTCGATTGATTTGGATGCCTGTCGGTTTATCCGAAAGGATGCGGTAGCAGTAATTGGAACAGACGGTATAATGGGAAACAAAATCATTAACATTCATTCGTCTCATAGTACCGCAGCTATTATAAAAGAAGGAGACAAACTGCTGACTTTGAAAACGGTAGAAATG
This sequence comes from Fluviicola sp., assembly GCF_029266855.1. Classification (GTDB taxonomy): domain Bacteria; phylum Bacteroidota; class Bacteroidia; order Flavobacteriales_D; family Crocinitomicaceae; genus Fluviicola. The sequence goes on along the minus strand of NZ_JAQSWB010000001.1, from coordinate 928,907 downwards.
GATGCTACACTCCGGACGCTGAACAACACCAATCAAAATTTAAACGCCATATCAGCAGATTTAAGAATGCTCTCCGGAAAACTGAACAATGATCGATCATTATTGAACTTGCTGCTTGATCCAACGGTATCAGAGAATGTTCAATCAGCAATTACCCATTTCAGGTATACAGGAGAGAATACAGCCGTTATTACAGGTGATCTGAGGAATATTGTTCGTGCTGTGAATGAAGGTAAAGGAACCGCGGGATTACTTCTGAAAGACACGGCATTGAGAACTAATTTCGAGCATATGATTGTCAATATCCGAACACTCTCAGATAGTTTAGCCATCATTTCCGGAAATTTTCAAGTGATGTCGGAGAGTCTGAAAAACGGGGAAGGCCTGGTTCGGGTTTTATTCACGGATACGGAATATATTAAACGATTGGACTCTGTATTGACACATGTTGAAAATGGAGCGGGTAATTTTGACGAAAGTATGGGGAACCTCAAACTTCGTTGGCCATTTAAAGCGAAGAAAAAGAAAAAGAAATAAAATTTAGGGATGTAATCCTTCTGACAGGTGAAATCGCGCTTGCTTTTTTCCGCAGAATCAGTATATTCGAAACAACTATTCACAATTACCCGTGCATGTATACTCACGTTAATAAGGAACAATCCTCAAACAATGAATCGGAAGACAAGCAGCATAAAGGAAATGCAGGGCATGTTTCTTTTCAGCTCCAGGATAATCGTCCGGATGCAATTGTTCAGAAAAAAATACAGGAAACAGCGAACCAAAGTTCGAAAGCACAAAAGATCGGACAGCTGCAGAAACTGGCAGGTGAAAATGCTGTCGGTAAAAAAGTACGCTTCACTAAGGCTATTCAATCCGTAGAAATAGGAGAGCAGCAAACCGAAGCAGAACAAACGAATGAGGCCCCTGTACAATTACAGCTGAACCAGGGAACAGCTTACCGGGTTAATCACGAAGAGGAGGGAAGATACAAGACCAAAACCGGCCTTGTGAATCAAAAAGCAAGGTCTGGCAGATTCCCGAAGACAGTGCAAGGACAGGTTTACCTGGTAGTTGGATTCAACGTCAATGGGACATACACGCAGCTTCAGCCACTCACTGCACGCGGTGCCAATTTTTTCATCCCAACCGGTAACGATGCGTATTATGACCCGGAACCTGAACTTGATCCGTGGAATACCCGGGACAATACCGAACTGTTTGAGGTAAGTGGGAATGCTTACAATAACCAGGCGCCGGATGCCAAGGATGTTACACAGGGTGAAATGGGAGACTGCTGGCTTATCGCACCGATGATGGCAATGACCATGTCGAATTACTGGAATAGTCACATTGCTTCACTGATCCGGCAGAACGGACAGGATTACGATGTAAAACTGGGAAATACGGTAAATATCAATTCGGGAATGGGAGCACAGACGCAAATGGTTACCATATCCGGCTGGATTCCTGCTGTAGATGTGGGTACAGGACAAAAGGAGTTTTTGTATGCGCAGCAGCAATTGGGTTTACCGGCGAAGATATCGGGTGGAACTCCCACACCGGTGTGGCCATCATTGCTTGAAAAAGCTGCCGCGAAAAGTTACGGAGGTGGCTCCTATCAGGGACTCGATGATAAAGATGCCAATATCGGGTTTCAGCTGCTCGGTCATACCCAGCCTCAAACACTGATCCCACCTGGTGCAGGCACTCAGCCGTATGCGAATATGATCCTGGCAGTAGGGAGCGATGCTGCAGCTACTGCTACCACTAAAAAGGTCACAGCAAGCAGCGAGACCTTATCGACCGATGCGAGTGATGATGCGCTGATGAATGCAGCTTTCCTGGGCTTGATCGAGGATCACGTCTATATTATTCTGCCGGCATCTTCTGTACAGAACCTGGTATTAAAAAATCCGCACGGAAAAAAAGATCCCACTGCACCCATTCCACAGGCTAAGGTCGATGATGTGATTGCGCGAATAGATTACCTTCCCGTTCCGCCAGTGCAGCAGCCCCAGGCTCTTCAGCAGCAAGCTCCTCAGGTTCAGGTTCCACAGCAAAACATGCAAGCTCCGCCACCTCAGGCCCCACCTCAAACTTTACAGGCTCCGCCACAATTGGCAAGCGCTGTTCAGCAGGCGCACCAGCAGATTCAGCTTTTCAACCAGCAGCAACAAGTACAGGCAGTACAGCAAATACAGCTGCAGCCTGATCAGGTCCAGGCGCAATTGCTCCAGCAGCTGCACCAGATTCAACAGCAATTCGCTCAGTTCCAGCAGCAGCAGATTCAGCAAGCAAGTCAATCAGTTCAAAATCCTGCTAAAAGACAAAAGACCGACCCGGATGAAACGTTGTGATTGTGTTACTATAAATAAAAAAGCCCGATCCCTCTATAATTGGGACCGGACTTCTTAGGTTTATAAAAAGCTATGTTTAGCGCACGTCGAATTGTACCCGGCGGTTTTCCGCTCTTGCTTCAACTGTTCTAAGCGGATTTTTAAGCTGGGTTTCCCCTTTGGCTTCCGTTGTAAGCCTGTCGCCGGATATCCCTTGTTCAATGAGGTAAGCTTTTGCAGCATCGGCGCGTTGCTGTGAAAGGGTCATGTTGTATTCTTCCGATGCACGGTCATCCGCATGCCCTGTTATATGCAGCTTGTAAGAAGGATTGTCTTTCATTACTGTTGCAATTCCTTTGAGCATTTGTCTAAAGGATGGAGAGATGTCGGCTTTGTCAGTTGCAAATTTTACTTCACTTTGCTCTATGAGTGCAATGGTTGCATTACTGCTGTTCGGTGAAATATTCCCGGTGCGTTCCGGACAACCTTTCATTGCAGGAGAACCTTTTTCAAACGGACAATCATCCACGTCGTCAGGAATATTATCCCCGTCACTGTCACGTGGTGCCATGGTACGTCCTTTGGTATCGACCATAGCTCCGGCTGGAGTTCCCGGTTCTTCATCGAGCCAATTGGCAACACCGTCTCCGTCATCGTCACGTTGTTGTTGCTCCAATCTCTCCACACGCTGCTTAAGGGATTCTATTTCATAGTTTTTGTCTGGTACAAATACCCAATCGGCGTGCTGTGCTCTGCGCCCAATATAGTATTCCAGCCCCAGAGAAACATTGATTAGGTAACCGTCTACGCCCCGGCCATTGTTAGGAGCCTGCAGGTCATAAGTGTAATCCTGATAAATGTTTCCGATGACCGTTCCGTCCACGTAGAGACTAAAATGTTCGGATAAGCGAATCTGCGGTGTAAGCCCGATGATAGCATGCATGATGTGATCCGGATTAATCAATGCACCGTTCAGGACAGAATAACCTCCTCCCATGTGAAAGAGCAAGCCTATCCGGCGGGTCCAGGACTGAAAATCCATGATATTTCCGAGATTGGCAACTCCTTCCAGTGATGCACGGTAATATTCAGAAGAAAAATACCGGGATCCGGGACCATCTCTGAAGTTGTCATAACCCAAGCCAAGCCGCAATCCGAATTTGGTGTTGATCGCATACCTGAATCCTAATCCTACATGAAAGAGATTGAGTGTGGCGGCATCATAACCGGGACTCGTCGGATAGATCGGATTATTCAATCCGAATTCGGCATTCACTGAAAAATGGTTATAGGTTGTGTCTTGGCTGTAAGCAGTGAATCCGGATAATAACAATAATGTAAATACGTATTTCATATTCCGTGGTTTAATGTATAGCCAATTTTAAGAAATCTGAGCATGTTTTATTTTACACACATGGTGATATTTATTACATATTTTACATATCTTAATTGTTTGATCGATGTCTTGTTATGCTTGAATAAAGACTCTTGTAATTATGCAATTCTTTTCGGAAATCATTCGGATTGGAAAATTTGTCTCAAAACGCAAAGGTCGTCAGTGATTAAGAAAAACATATTGTAGTTTTAAGGCAAAATAAACTGATGCGCCTGATAATACTATGTTGCCTCCTGCCAATGCTTTCCCTGGGGAAACAAAATCCCAAATGGAAGCAGGCAGAACTTTTACAAAAAATCCGCACGGCCAAAAGTGATGCAACTAAAATTCGCTTGTATGAAGATCTGTATGATGTATATATGGATTTTGATCAGAAACGGGCATACCACTGCCTGGATGAAATGTACAAACTGGCAGCACAGACACATTCAAAGAAAGGAATGGCGAAAGCGGAGGGTTTGAAAGGATTGTATTTCTATACGATTCAGAAAGCAGATTCCGCTATGGTTCATTTTCGCAGGGAATTGAATTACCTTTCAACGAAACAAGATGTTGAGAGAGCAAAGGCTTACTGTAATATCGGTTTAATGTTCAACACCATGAACAAAACAGATTCGGCGCTTGTTTACTTCAGCCGTTCATTAAAGATTTGCAGGAAAACTGATTGCGGGAACACTTATTGTGCTGTTTTAAATAACCTGGGAATGACTGTTTATACCCTGGGAAATCCAAAAAAGAGTGAGGCTTACTTTAAAGAAGCATATTCCTGTGCCCTTGAGCAGAAAGAAACCACCGATTTACCGAGGATAATGAACAACCTGATCGTAGCTAATATAAGCACCGGAAAAGGAAATCCGGAAGAGCTTTTCAGAAAGCTGCTGCAAAAAAGTAAGCATCCGGTTTCAAACGACCTGAGGGGTACTGTGTACATGAACCTTGGATCTTACTATTTCCGTAACAACAAGTGGCCCCTTGCCAAAAAGTATTTCCTTCTTTCGGATTCTATTTTCCGGGAAATCGGGCAAAGAAACCCGGAAATCATGCATTGCCTTGGAAACATTGACCAGTATCAAAAAAAATATGGAGAGGCATTACGTCACTTCCAGACTCTTCAGCACGAATTTCCCTATTACGGAAAGTCAGGGAAGCTTTACCGCGATATGGCCCGCACCTATGCTTCAATGAATAAATTGGATAGTGCGGCTTTTTACTATGAACTTGGATTAACAACGGCCGATTCCCTGAAAATGCAAACGGTTTCGGCAGCTTTGGAGGAAACACAGAACAACCTGGAATTTTTGCGCAAGGAAACGGAAATCCGTGAACTGACCCTGCAGCAGAAGATCCGGGAAAGCAACGAACTGCGTGTCCGGATTATTGGAACGGGTATTATTGCAGGTTTAGTGCTTCTTACGGTTATTGCTGTATTGTTTTTCAGGAAAGAACGCGGAAAACGAAGATTGAATGAAGCTCTCGTTGAACGTAAGAACGAACGTATCCGCGAATTCGGTGACAAAGTGGAAAACAGGAATAAAGCGATTGCGGAAATTGAACGGAAATTTGCAGAATACCGCGACAAACAGGATATGCAGGAACAACTCAAGGAGGATGTGATCGATTCCCTGTTCCTGGATGGAGATAAAGAAGTCTTCGGATATTATTTCGAAGATCAGCACAAAGGTTTTTACGAAGCATTGAAAAAGGTTGCGCCTTCCCTGACCAATAATGACTTGCGCCTGTGTTCACTCACACGGATGCGTTTGAGTTTGAAAGAAACCGCTGAAATTTTAAATCTTTCTGTTGATGCGGTCAAATCTGGGCGTTACAGGGTACGTAAAAAGCTGGATTTGGAAGCAGATGAAAACCTTTCTGATTTTCTTAATCAACTGACATAGATCTTTTTAATGGATCTGTCACCTTTTCAATACCTGGTTTTTTGTGAAAGGTTAATGGAACAGGCGATCTTTGACGAAATCAGAAAAATACTATGAAGAAATTATTTTTAGCAGTTTTGCTTTTTAGTCCTGTCGGCGATGTATTCGCTCAGCAACTGGATTTTGCACGCACACAGAATCAGGTCGGAACAGAGGCTTCCATTAAAGTAATCCACGATTATTCGAATCAGCTTGTTTTGACAGGTATTCGGCAAATCATAGCTCCTTCAGGCGGAACAAACGGAGCTTCCAACACTTGGGTAAAGAAATACGATACCAATGGCATGCTGCTGTGGTCGGTTGAAACCAATTATACCGGAACGGTTAACCAGCAAGGTGCTCAGGTAACTGGTGTTTCTGTTGATCATGAGAACAACATTTACCTGACAGGTGTCTTCCTTTCGGAGTCCATTACGCTTGGGGGAGTGAATTACTCTGTGCCGGCCAACGGGAACCTGGATCTCTTTTATGCCAAAATCAATTCGGCGGGTGTTGTGCAGTGGGTAAAAGGAGTAGAAGAATCACACTTTGGCAACAATATTTGCATCGGATCAACGATTTCCGTCACCCCGGATAACCAGCTGATCCTTACAGGAGCTTATTTCAAAGGAATCATTATCGGAAATGATACATTGGCAGGAAACCCGGCTTTAGCAGGAGGTATGTCGCCATATGGTTTTTATGCCAAATTGAATTCCGACGGAACACCTGTTTGGGCCAGACGTTTTTCAAACCTGGTTACGGGAGCGTTCAATTCTCCCAGCGGTATTGGCTCAACGGCTGTTGACGAAGAAGGAAACCTTTTCTTTATGATGGGGCTTGACAGTGCAGTTGTAATGGGGAATGATACCATTTCATCAACGAGTTTAACAACGGTTATCAAAACAGATTCCGCAGGGAATTTTATCCGGGCGATTATTCCGCAGTCAACTTATAACATTGCAAAGGAAATTACGCTCGACAAATGTGGAAATGTCCTTTTTCTGGGAGAATTTATTGATTCCATTCAGCTTGAAAGTACGACCCTTATCGCTGCCTCATCACGAGATGTATTTGTTGCGAAACTGGATAACAACCTGGATTTGCTTTGGATGAAGCAATTTTACAGTTCGGGGGGTGATCTGTCCGGTGGAATTGCCTGTAACGACCGCAATGACGTTTTTTTTAATTTCGAGTTTTGGGGAGAGATAAACTACGCCGGGCCTTATTCTCCTTCACCGCTGGGAACAATGGATGCTCTTTTAATCAAACTTGATGAAGACGGGAATTACATCTGGCATAAATATACAAGCGGTCCCGGGAATACTTCTGTAAGCAATGTTTCCGTTTCTCCTTCAAACAAAATTGCAATGGCTGGGAGATACCAGGGACAGGAACAATTTGATGGGACTACCATCAACAGTACTCCGACCAATTTACCGGATGTCTGGTTTGCTTCATATACAGATAATACTTTAGCTTCCTTACCGGCAGATTGCGAGGGAGACCTGGGATTAAGCATTTTAACCGCAGATGAAGCATTAATCATTTATCCGAATCCTGCCAGTGAAAACATTAAACTTTCCTTTTCGGAAGAGCATCAGAGCGCTTGGGTAATTATCACGGATACTTACGGAAGGATCATGTATTCCGGAGAATATGAGAAAACCCAGCCGATTTCGCTTGCCGGATTCCCCGAAGGGATGTATATTGTTCGGATGCAGTTTGAAAACGGGAAAAGCCGCAACGGAAAATTCGTGGTAAAACTGTAGGCATGCGATTAATCGCATAGTGCATGTTTAAATGACCGGTTTTTTTTCCATTTGTTCAAGGGCGATCCAACCTGCCGGGGTAATTCCCATGATTTCTGTAACAAGCCCCAGGGCTTTGGTTGTGTCGAAGAAAGCCATCCGGGCAACCGGGTGGTCAACCTTACTGATAAGAGCATAACCTTCTTCGGAGAGTTTGCCTGTGATTCGTTCGAAATCACTCACAGGTAAACGAAAGGCAAGATGCTGAGTACCTCCTGCGGGATGTTGTTCCAGGTAATCATGGAACATACTTTGTCCGGAAAGCGGCTGCACCAGTTCAATGAAAGCAGAGCCGTTATAAGTCTGTGTTGTCAGCCATTCTGCGTTTACCACTTCGCCGTAATAGGTCATGTTCAGATCCTGAGCACGGACAAGTTCCGGTGGTGGAAATCCTGGGATCCCTAATGCATTTGAAAGGAATGCTACCGCAGCATGGATATCGGGAACAACCCAGCCAATCTGTGCTAGTTCCAGGTCTTTAGTTATTTTGGTAATATCTTTCATAACTGTGGGTGTTTATTCGCAATTCATCCTCGCAGAATCTTCTCCATTTTCCTCCCCTTGGCAAGTTCATCAACCAACTTGTCCAGGTATCGGGCTTGTTTGGTAAGCGGAGTCTGGATTTCCTCTATCCGGTAGCCGCAGATCATGCCGGTGATTAATTCAGCATTGGGATTCAGTTTTGCTTGTTCAAAGAAGGATTCAAATGTGACTTTCTGATCGATCAGCTTCTGGAGTTTGGCTTCGTCAAAGCCGGTAAGCCATTCGATCACCTGGTGCAATTCCTGTTTCGTCCGGCCTTTCTTTTCAACCTTTGTAACGTAATGCGGATAAACCGAAGCAAAGGTCATCTTTGCAATGCGCGAGTCGTGTTCCGGAGATGTACCCATACCATTCAATTTAAAACAATGAAACTGTAAGTTATAACTTGTCTTTCAAATGTAAGGATTCTTCAGAAATTCTTAATTGGCCTTTTTAAAATCGTAGATCACAAAAAAGTCATCAATGGTAACTTCTTTTTGTAAACGATAGTGTTGATTTAATGAGTCCAGAATGCCATTACCGGGAAAAGAAAAACTTGCTGCTGCATCCAAGTAGATGACCTGCTTTTTCCCTTTGAAATCTGCTTCGGTAATATTGTTTATTCCAATTACCGATTCCTGTCCCATTTTCGAATCAATGAGCTTATAGATGTCGGTTTCGTCTATTGTTGTAAACAAGGTCCGGTCATAATAATACGCAATGTTGAATGAAAAATGATGCGGACAGAATAGCGTAAGACTTTCCTTATCCTGTTTTAGTTCTTTCAGTACCCTGACAACTTCCCGGACATTTCGCTTCGTTGACAAATTGGGTTTACTGGTGATTATAAACAACAAACAGAACAACGCCGGAATTATGTATTTCCAGTTGGTTTTCCGGATCATAAAATCAGCGATCAGTGCCAGGAATAGGCAAAAACCAATGGACACAAACATGAGGTATCTGTCTAAAAATAGGGGAGTCTGGTAAGATATGAGGAACATCCCGATAAACGGAAGTAAAAACCAGGTGACAATGAGTTTACTTTGGAAGGATGCACTTAGTTGATTTTTTCGCTTCAAAAGAATGAATTTAATGAAAGCAGAAACCATTAATATGATTGTAAGAGCTGCTACTACCGGGGCATTCGTAAACTTCCATAGCATATTGTACAGATCAACAAATCCTGTCGGAGGTGTTAACCAGGTGCCGCCGATTCCAGCCGAGGTTGTAACCCGTTCAAGCAAAACTTTAATATTCGGCAGGTATGCCAGGAGAATAAGCAATGATCCTGAGATCCAAAAACGGCTATGTGCTTTTCGGATTTGTTTATTGAAAAGGATACAAATGAATTGTATGAAGAGTACAAAAAAGCCGAAATAATGCGCATAAATAAGGAGAATATTGACAAGCAGGAAAGCTGTTTTAACGAAACGAATTTCTTTGCGCTTACCGTTTACCAGTTCCAGGAAATAATACATGGACATGGCAGTCAGCATTCCCATCAACGAATATACACGCGCTTCGTGGGCATACGTGATCTGGTAGTTGGAAAAAATAAAAAACAGGGATGCATAGAATGCAATCCGGATATTGAAATTTCTCAGCCCGATCCGATAAATGAAAAACACCGTTAAACAACTGAAAATAAGCGAAGGGAAACGAACGGAGAACTCGGATATCCCAAAGCATTTAATCCAATAATGCAAAAACAGTTCAAATAATGGCGGATTGTTTCCGGTAGATAAATAAGAAACAAGCGGAGAAATATTCAATTGTGAAACATATACACTAAATGGTTCGTCTCCTCCAAGTGAATTCCCATCTAAATAAATTCCCTTAAAAATGAAATTCGCCAGTATAAGGAATAAAGGGAGAAGGTACTTCTTTAGGTAGTTGTTTGTTTCTAACAAAATGTGAAGGTTATGTAATTCTTGGGGAATAAAATTAATTAATCAATTTAATTATCCCATACTTTATTTGATCTGGCTGTGCAGAATAGTGATTTGGCAGCTCTGAAAAAGTAGGAATTATGTAAATAGTTTAAGAAAAATTGCAAATCATTTGATAGGCATAATTTTAATTTAGTACTGGTTGAAGGTTGGTAGAGCAGCAGCCGTATTAGGTAGTTTAAGTTTTAGGTTTAGGGTCCCGCAGCGGACCCTTTTTTTTGGAATCTAGTTAGAAAAATAAGCTCTTGTTATCGTATGCCAATTTTGCCAGTTTATATCCTGCAATTGTTTCGACCGTTAAGTTTTCAATCTCGGGTACTTCAAAGAACATGGGGTTTGTCCCGAATTTCTTTTGTTTATTCCGACTGAATGCGCTGCGGTTAAAAATATGAAAGATCGTATCTTCGAAGATCACGAAATGTGGTTCGTCCCGGAGAGTCGTAATAGGATAATTCGTGTTGCTGTATAAACGCTTCTCAACACGGGAAAGACTCATTAGGGAATCGAATTGCTGGTATTCATCATTAAGCACGTAGGTGTAATAACGTTCGATAGCCTCTTCGATGGTTTTGATCGAAAGCAGCGGATTGATGCATTGCGTCTGCATAAAATGCTCTCCGGCTGTTTTTTCAAGTGCACGAGCTGTGATCAGATCGGATGTCGGCATTTCTTCTAGGATTCGTGCATTGGAGTATTCTTCCGAATACATATCGGGATGCGGCAAATCGACAAAGGAAATCCTTGGAGTACCACCGCATGTTTGTCTCACGGTATTGGAATCGGTCGTAATCACAATGTGATTGATAGCTTTAATGGCAAGGAGTTTTTCGACCATCAAGCGGTACAAATGCCTTCCGTCAAATTCTTTAAAATGGGCATCGGGTAATTCTGTGCGGGGAAATTCCCGGACTGTAAGTAATGCAGTGATAGCTGGTTTATTCATGTGAACTAGTGTTTTTAGGGGGCAAGAATAGGGATTTTTCTTGAAAGTCTTGTGATGTCAGCTAATTATTTCATTGATCGCTCAAATACAAAAAAGCCCCGGCGATATATGCCGGGGGCTGTTTTTTTTATTTTACAATCCGGGGAAACGGATGACATCACCGAATAAAAAACACGGTCTCCTTCACAACATTACCAGCTTGATCCCGCTCATATCTGCTTTCCCGTTTTTCAGGAATTCATAAGTCAACCGGTCAGCCTGACAGTCGATAAATTTGATCTGTTTCAAACTCTTGTTTTTGAAGAATGTATTCGTGAGTGTTGCATTCTGGAAGGTCACTCTTTTAAAGGCACAGTTTTCAAAACTGCAATTCTCGATATTTCCTTCGAAAACAAGGTCGGCAAGATACATGGAGTTAAAGGAGCTGCGATTCCAAACAGCATTGCTTAATGTGTTTTTCTCAAAACCACCGGATTTAAATACCACCCCGGTAAGGTCAGTACCGCTAAAGTCGCAACCCAGGACATGGCTTCCCGAAAACTCGGTATCTCCCAGCGAACAGTCGGTGAATTGATCGTTCTGCAGGTGAGAACCTTTGATATGACTGCCGTTCAGATCCGACTCCGAAAAATCACAGCCGTTTATGTTATTGCCGCTGAGAAGGAGCCCTGACAGATCAGAACCGATAAATTTGCAGCGCAGCATATTGGAAGAGCTGAATTTTTCATTCAGGTTTTTCAAACCGGAAAAGTCGGCATCCACCCAGTTCCCGCGCGACATATCCCATTTAAGGGTTTTTCCTGCCTGCACGGTTTCAGTTGTCTGTGCAGAGCCTTGGTCAAAGGAAGCTTCGGAATTTTTAACCGGTTCGGAGGAGGTAGATTCCGGATGTGCTGAAAAATAATTCAGGTCGACCCCAAGGATTTCTCCCAAACGGTTTAAAGTAATAATATCGGGCATGGATTCTCCGCGTTCCCATTTTCCAACTGCCTGTGAACTGATAAAAAGCTGTTCTGCAAGTTGTGCCTGCGAAATGTTTATTTTCTTCCGCGCTTCGGTAATTCTGTTACCAATGATCTTTGTGTTCAACATAGTACTATTTATTAAAATTCGACTCTGCAAAGGTATTTTGACTCCTCCCGGGAATCGATGAAAATAACAATACTTATAGTTGTAATTACGCTACTTTTAGTTGTTTTTATACAATTATTAATGGTTCGTTTGTTTGATTAGTCATTAATTGGGTACCCCATTTGAATATTTAATCTCTTGCAGATTGAAATAAATAGTTAGTTTTGAGTTACACTATTCACAACTATTGTCTTGTACGATCAGATTAATCAAAATGAGCAGAAAAGCAACTTGACTGAGAAGAAACAATCTTCGCAGTACTTTAGTACTTTATTTAGAGACGATCGGCCTGAAGCTATTCAGATGCGAAAAATCCTGGAAAGAGGAAACAATAACTCACAGGCAAATCAGATCACTCAATTACTGGACAGACAAAATTTAAGCTTTTCACATGATCAGTCTCCAAATTCTGCTTTCGGTTCTAAGGGTGTTATTCAACGGATGCCTGGCGACTTTGATCGGATCAATAAAAGAGAAGGCAAAAAAATCCTTGTTTCGTATAAAAAAGGTCCGGAATGGTTGAAGCTAACGGGTGCTTTGACCCAAATAAAATCAACATCTCTTTATATAGGTGACAAGCGATTTGTGAAAAATTGGGTGGAGGATCATGATTTTAAGATTCTAAGTGGTGTGGAGGATTCTTCCGAGGGAGAAGTAGATCATTTCAGGCCAAATGATCAGGAATTATGGACAGAAGAGCCTGATAAGAACAAGTCTCCCGGTTTAGAGAAAAAAAGAGAACTGGTTGAACTGACGCGTAAAGTTGTGAAATTAGCTGAAACGATGCCTGTTGAACTACAGGAGATTATGCCTCACGATGATGTTTTCAATATGACCCCGGAAGGACAATTGGAATTTTGTGTTGATGTAAGTAAAGGATTTGACGTGGGAACATTGGCCAAATGCCTTTATACTTCCTATTTCTATGTTCCAATTAATAAATACCTCAGAAAGACTTTACCTAAAAAAGTAGATAAAACAATTCTTGAGCTGATAGAAAAAACTATTGAGGTACTGGACGAAACAATCAACGAAAGCAGTGTAAAAGAACAAATCAAACTTCAAAGAGTGGAATTGCAGGCTGAATGGATGGGAGAACCGAAAAAAGGTGACGTGTTAAATTTTCCGGGATTCACAAGTACACATGCGGATAGCGGTGGGGTGGAAAACATGGCTACGGATATAAGCGATGGAACATTTGGGAAAGTGACCAAAATGGCGGTACTGATATTTCAGGGAAATACAAAAGTAATGGTGCCGGAAAATGATATTAAGTATTTCCCCAAAGAGAACGAAATAATACTCCCTCGAGGGATGAAAGCAAGTGTAATGGATATAAAAGACGGTAACATGAAAATTCCCGAATCAGATAAATCAATTCCTTATATAGAGTATACATTGAAAATACAAGTACCTGAGGAAATGAAAGAGCTACAAGAGTCTAAGGAAAACTCGGAGTGACATAAGTTAAAAAAAACAAATCATTTTGATTAAAAATTGGAGAGCAGTACCTTATTGTTTATAAACAAAAAGATATGATGTTACAAGCCTTAATAGAAGAATTCGAGCAGGAAGCGGAAAGCACCCGGAAATTGCTGCATGCTGTACCCGCAAAACATATCGGGTATAAACCTTCTCCAACCTCCTGGACAATGGGTGAATTAGCCCAGCATATCGCTACCATTTATTACTGGTATGTCGGGACGCTTACCAAAGATGTATATGATATGGATGCTGATGAAATGGAACGCGGGTCCACGGACGATATTCATGCAACGCGGGATCTCTTTGAAAAAAACGTTGAAAAAGCGAGGCAAGCTCTGAAATCCATAACGGAAGAAGATTTACAGGATCAATGGACCATGAAATCCGGTGGTCGCACCGTGTTAGGACCTTTTCCGAGGGGCACTGTGGTACGCAGTTTTTTATTCAATCATATTTATCATCACCGGGGAGAAATGATCATATACTTGCGCGCAACAGGAAACGAAGTTCCGGGCCTTTACGGACCAACGTATGAGGACGATATGAAAGTAAAGGATATGAATAAAGAATAAGATTGCTTGCTATTTCTAAAAATAGTCGCAATTAATCTGAATATCTGAATATCTGAATATCTGAATATCTGAATATCTATTAAAAAAATCCTAAATTCCCTCTATGATATCTAAGTACTGCTTTTCTGCATTGTTTGTGTGCCTGTTGGGATTTGTACAGGCGCAAACTACCGTTTCGGGTTCTTTTGTTCACGGAGGAATTACCCGGACATATTCGTTTTATGTACCGGCTTCTTATACTCCGGGAAATCCTGTTCCAATGGTGATCGGCTTACACGGATTGAGTTCAAGTGGTGCTGATTTTGCGGAAAACAGGGATTTCAGACCGATAGCAGATACGGCGAATTTTATTATGGTCCATCCGGATGGTTCAACGATGTTCGGAGTGAGATTCTGGAACTATGAAAATATATTGGGGTCGACAGTAGACGATGTAGGATTCCTGGAAGCGCTGATCGATACGATAGCGGCAAGCTATTCTATCAATTCGGCTCGGATTTACTGCACCGGTATGTCAAACGGAAGTTTTATGGCTTATTTGCTGGCTTGCCGAAGTAATCGCTTTGCGGCGATCGGAACGGTTACCGGGTCGATGTCTGTTGATATGTACGATGAATGTGTTCCGGCACAGCCAATTCCGGTTCTTCATATTCACGGCACAGACGATAGTACCAATCCGTATGAAGGAACTTCAACCATGAAAGGAATAGATGAAACAAGTCTTTTTTGGGTGGATCAGAATAATTGTAATCCCGTACCTGCCGTTAGTTCAATTCCGGATATAAACACAAGCGACAATGCCACTGCGACACGCTATGTATATTCCGGTGGAATAAACGGACACACGGTAGAATTGTTTAAGATTAATGGTGGCGGACACAGCTGGCCAGGATGGCCGGTTTCAGGGTCTTCGGGTAATACCTGCATGGACTTTGATGCGACAAAAGAAATCTGGCGTTTTTTCAGTCAGTATGAATTGAATACGCTTGCTTCCCAAACGAATAAAAAAACAGTGGAAGTCAGTTTCTGGCCAAACCCGGCATCAAAAGAAATCACTGTTCAGGCGGCAGATAATTACCTGATTACTGAAATATCGATCAGCGACTTACAGGGACGCTTAATCGAAACAAAAACAGGAAAGAATCTTCAATTCATCCGCCTGGATTATCTGAAAGCAGGAAATTACTTGCTGAAAATTTCAGGTGATAACTTTACGGTCTCCAAAAAACTTGTGATACAAAACTATTGACCCATCAATGCGTGAGCCCCCGGCTCTTGTTAATATGGATTGTGATTTTACGATTCTTATTGTTATTTACCTGGTTTTTACTAAATTGGGATACTAATTAGTAACTATTACTTATTAACGCTACTTCATTGAAAAGATCTATTTTAAACTTAAGTATTCTTGATAGCTTGCTTGAAGGCTTCCAGGTCATCGATTACAATTGGAAATACCTTTATGTAAACAGGACAGTTGCAAGCCAGGGGCAAAGTACTATCGAACACCTGATTGGTAAAACAATGATGGAATGCTATCCGGGAATTGAAAACACGTTTATGTTCAGCCAGCTGAAAAAATGCATGGAGGAACGCGTAACTCTTCAATTTGAGAATGAATTTACTCAAAATGACAATACAAAAGGCTGGTTCGAGTTGCGGATAGAACCCATTCCGGAAGGAGTGTTCATCCTGTCGACAAACATCACCAATCGAAAAAGAGCAGAGGAGGAGCTTCTTCAATTGAAGAACGACCTGGAGAATAAAGTGCAGAAACGGACAGCCGAACTGGAAAAATTGAACAATGAAAAAGATGTGATTCTGAAAGAAATGCATCACCGCGTAAAAAACAACCTGCAGATCATTTCCAGTCTCATTCGCCTGCAGATGGAAGAAGGGGATAATAATTTCAATGGTGTATTAGACAAAACACAATCACGGATTGAAACCATCGCCAGTATTCACGAATCACTTTACAAACACAAGGATCTGGCACTGATCAATGTGGCCAACTACTGGGAAAAGCTCTTCAATGATTGCCTGAATTCTTTGGTGAATGATCCCGATAATTTTAAACTCGAACTGGATATCGATTACCTGGAACTCCCGGTAGATAAAATGATTCCGCTTGGATTACTGATCAACGAATGGATCACGAATTCGATCCTGCATGGATTTAAAGGGAGAAATCAGGGATCGATCTATCTTTCCCTTCGCTTGAAGGATGGTAAGTATTTATTGACATACAAGGATGATGGGGCAGGATTTTCGGAAAATTCCGGAGCAGACGGCGAACATCATTTCGGACATTTTTTAATTGATGGCTTTGCCGAACAATTGAACGGTGCGGTTCAAAGTAAGAAGAGCGGCAACGGCGTTTGCTTCGAACTGGAATTTGAGTAAATAAAAGGCTTATTTAACAGGCGCAGGCTTATTCCCATATAAGTCATAACGCATGCCTGGTGTTTTAATAAATCCATACTCGAGATCAAATTCTCCGATATTTAATTCACTGGTTTCATAGTAAACCCTTCCATCCAGGTTCATGATTTTAGTATGCCCTTCTTTTTTGCAGATAATTCCGCTGGAGGTCGTTTCAATGGATTCGTATTCAATGGGAATAAGTATTTTTTCTTTGGTATTGATGATTCCTTGCTTGGCGCCTTCCGTAATGACAAATACATCTCCGCGTTTGATATCCGTTTCAAAAGAGAAAGATCCAAAATGATCCAGTCCTTCATATTTAATGGGAAGGATGACTTTTCCCAGGCTGTCAACGACCCCGTATTTTCCGTCCTTCTTCACTATTAGAAACGGACTATCCCAGGTAGCGCTCAGTTCTTCGTATATTGGTTCGATCAACAATTTCCCACTTTTACCAGCCCAGCCGTGTAAATAACCGCTATTTGTTTTGATGTGTACATCCCTTCCATATTGGTAAACGATTCGCGAAACACTGTATTTGCCAGGGGAAAGTACAAATTGTTTTAAGCGGAGATCATAGATTCCGGAAGTAGTTCTGGAAGAATTTGGTTTCTCTCGCTGATTAAACTGGATTAAAAAATTGGAATCATTGTTTCCATATTTGTAGTACTCTGAATAAATGGTGTCGAGAATAAACTTTCCATTTAGGTCTGTCATTCCAACAACCAAGTCTTTGTTTGATCTACCTTTACTTACAATATAGAAACCATCGTAATCTCCAACTATTCCGGTGTAAATGCAAGGGATTATTTCTTTGCCCTTTAGATCAATCACTCCGCGATTATTGGGTTTTCCTTTAACACGGATATTTGTTTCGAAATAGGTTTTCTTGAAATTAAGTTGCTCGAACTCGAAAGGAATAGTCACGCGATTATCTTCAGAAATGATTCCCGCTTTACCGTCTTTCTTTGCGTAGTAGAAGAATTCAGAAGTTGCATTGCTTCCAATAGGACTTAGACTTTCATATTCTAGAGGAATAACAAGGATTCCTTTTTTATTGATAACACCGTATTTATTGTTTTTTTTGACAACGAACAGATGATCGGCAGAATAGATTGTTACTTCTTGATAAATGGCTTGAACAAGCGTATCACCGTCATAAATGAGTCCTCTTCCTTCAGTGGTGTTAAATCCTTGGAATTTTTCACTTTTCCAGTCATTCGGGCCGGGATCTAGTCCGTGGAAAGCATCGGGATGACCCATTTCCGGAATGTTTTGTTCGATCCGTAGCTTCTCACCCGGGCTTTCTATCTCTTTGCCGTTAACGTCAATAAAAGTCCATTTGGTTCCTTTGAGAACCTTTGCGGCTATAATACTTTTTTTTCCAACGCTTATCTGGTAAAACCGGCCAACAAGTTTATACCCCCGATTGGTAATAAATGCTTTGAATTTTGAGTCTCCTACATGTCCGAATTCGTCGTATTTGAAAGGTTGTGCATGAACACTCAAAAAGGATAAGGTGGCGATGACGCAAAAAACGAGGCGATTCATGAATGATTTTTTTACAAATATATAGCTTTTAGCATTTTATGTTCTCCGATTATAACGCCAACAACCCCGCTTCCTTCAACGGAACAAGTTGTTTTCCATACCAGAAAGGTTCAAAATCTTCTCCTTCGTTATCTTGTTCGTAATCGGATTTGATCTCATGGAAAAGACTTCTTTTGTTTTCGGATACGGAAATTTCTTTCAATAGTTTACCAAGCCAGATGCCTTGAGATTTGCTTACCTGGATTGAGAAAAGATCTTTTCGGGTGTGGAAAGTCAATTCTGCCATTTCCCATTGATTTCCTTTTTTCGCTTTGGTATAGAAACGGATGGAAGGTTGAGTCCCAAGCCATAAGATCCTGGAGCTTGGTTTGATAAAAACAGTTTCGTTTTCTTCGATAGCTTGCTCAATAAAATCGGAAGCAACGGAGGTGCGCGGTACTTTGAAGTCAAACCAGCTTTGCAAAGGAAGATCAAACCCAATTCCGTGCATGAAGTTATACAATGATTTTTTGAGTCCGAAGCTGAATTGTTCGTGGTCGATGCCGGTTTTATCCTGGTGGATAAGGTCGTTATTTGCAAAGGTTCCGGTCCCGGTTTCACGAATGACATTGAAACGTTCGGGCTCCAAACCAACCGGGCTATGTGCAGTCATCGCAAACTGGTGCCAGAATCCGGATTGTAAAACTCCGGTTTCGAATAGCTGGCGTACCATTTCAAGCGAGTCAATTGTTTCAAGGACTGTTTGGGTAGGAAATCCATACATCAGATAGGCATGAACCATAATTCCCGTTTCGGTGAAATTACGTGTCACTTTGGCAACCTGTGAAACGGTTACTCCTTTGTCTATCAATGCAAGCAGGCGGTCCGAAGCAACTTCAAGTCCCCCGGAAACAGCAATGCATCCGGAAGCTTTCAGCAGGATACACAGATCGCGGGTAAAACTCTTTTCAAAACGGATATTGGTCCACCAGCTCACTACCAGTTTCCTGCGAATTATTTCCAATGCCAGTTCGCGCATCAAAGCCGGAGGTGCTGCTTCATCTACAAAGTGAAATCCATTTTGCCCGGTTTGAAGAACTAACTCTTCCATTCTGTCGCATAGGATTTTCGCTGTTGCTGGTTCATAGATCCGGATGTAATCCAGTGAAATATCACAGAAAGTACATTTCCCCCAATAGCAGCCATGTGCCATGGTGAGTTTATTCCAGCGACCGTCGCTCCACATGCGGTGCATCGGGTTGACTACTTCAATAACGGAAATGTATTGATCGAGCAGTAAATCACTGTAATCCGGTGTACCCAGATCGCGTTGTTTATAGTCGGGCGTTTTGGAATTGTTGATGTAGACAACCCGTTCATTTACTAATGCAAAGGTGCGTTTGAGATCGTGAATATCTCTTTTACCGGAAAGATGTTCGATCAGGTTTTCTATTGGTGTTTCTCCGTCGTCGAGTGTAATGAAATCAAAAAATTCAAAAACGCGAGTGTCTGAAAGTGATCGCAGCTCCGTATTTGGAAAACCACCTCCCATGGCAGTTTTAATATGCGGGAAGTGTTGTTTGATGTATTGTGCAGATCGGAAAGCAGCATAGAGATTTCCTGGAAAAGGAACAGAAAATGCGATGAGTTCAGGCTCGGTATCCCGGAGTCTTTGTTCAAGTATTTCAAGTAAGATCCGATCAGTATAGGTGGCTTCCTGTTGAAGGGAATCATACAATTCATCGAAACTGAGTGCTGATCTTCCCAGGCGTTCTGCATAACGGCTGAACCCGAAATGCGGATCAATTGTTTCAACGATCAGGTCGGCAATATCTTCGAGATAAAGTGTTGCAAGGTGTTTCGCTTTGTCTTGTGTGCCCATGATCCCGAATGCCCAATCGAGTTCGTCCAGCTGGTTAAAACGCGAGGCTTCGGGTAAAAATTCATCCTGACAAATAAGATGTGCCAGGCTCGGGTTTTTGCCTTGCAGAAAAAGAATAACCGAATCAATGGTTTGAATGTAATCGGATTGGAGACGAATGATCCGCTCTGCGTTTGGACTCAGAAGAATGTCTTTTGATTCGATTTCTGCAAAAAGAGTCTTTAATCCTGCCTCCGAAAAGATCTTCAGGATCACTTCAATACCTAAATCTGCCTGGACAGCTGAGATGTTCTTTGTGTTTAGAAACCCTTTCAGGTAAGCCGTTGCCGGATACGGAGTGTTTAGCTGCGTAAATGGGGGAGTGACTAACAGGAGCTGATTTTTCAAAACAAGACTTTAAGTAAATGTGCTAACAAAAGTATCGCTATTTTTTGGAATGGACTAACGATTGAAATGGTGTCTTCAAACAGATAAAATGTATATTTGACTGTATTGACGGAATTATTTCCGGCTTGAAAACAATGAGAAGTATAAAATACAGGGCGGTTTGTTTATGCATGTTATTTGGTCTTGGGGCATTTGGCCAGACCGAAGAGCAGGTGGCCCGGATGCACCTGGGAACTTCCGTTGATCAGCTGGTGAAGAATACAGACTCCGCATTGGTTGAAGCACTGAAAGCAAAACAGAAGTTACCGGCTATTGCTTCGATCGGTCTGAAAATTGAGATTCTCCAAAACCTGGGAGACAATTATAAGGTGAAAGGTGATTTTGCAAGTTCCATGAAGTATTATTTCCAGGCGAAGACGATGGTTGATAATGCTGTTTCCAAAAATCCGGGGAATCTTAGTTTGAACTTATTGAAAGCAGACGCAAGGATCAAAATGGGAACTTTATACCTGCAGCTTAAAAATTACAGGAAAAGTATATACTACCAGGAAGAAGCTTTATCCATTTTGGAAAAAGCAGATAAAAGAACCCCAAAACTGGAATTGGTCAAACGGAAGCTGAAAGTATATAATAATTTAGCGGCCGTTTTTATCAGTCAAAGTGATTTCGAAATGGCGCTGGTATACTTCAGGAATGCGCTTGAACTGAATAAGATCATACAAGATCCGGATTACGAAAGTTCACTGCTGAATAATATTGGAATTTGTCACCTGGAGCAAAACGAACTGGATCTTGCGAGTCATTATTTTCAAAAATCCTTCAAAATAAGAAAACAGCAGGGAGACGAGCAGGGACAGGCACAGGTACTCAATAATTTGGGGAAAAATGAAGTGTTCCGGGGTGATTTCCATAAAGCGTTGGAATACTTTACAAAAGGCCTTGAGCTCAGTAGAAAAACCGGCAACAAGGCATCTACTCTAATTTCATTGGAGTCGCTTTCATCCGTTAATGATACCCTGGGGAATTACAAAGAGGCCCTGAATTTTCATAAAGAATTTAAAACGTTAAACGACCAGGTTTTTAACCTGGAAAGCAAAACAGCGATCGCCTCACTGGAAGAATCTCATCAGCGGGAACATGATAAAAAAGCTTACGAGTTGAAGTTGAAACAGAATGAGTCAGATAAACTTCGGAATCTGGTGCTACTTGCCGTACTTCTTCTGGTGCTTGCAATCGCAATTTTCTTCATCATTATCATGCGGAGCAGGATTAAAACGGCAAAGCTGCAGCAGGAAAAACTTACTCTTGAACGGGAAAACCTGAATCTGGCACACAAGACCCTGGAAGAGGACCTGGAATTCAAAGAGCGTGAATTAACTGCAAAAGCGCTTTTTTTGTTGAAGAATACAGAACTTTTGGACCGCGTTACGGAGAACTTGCAAAAAGCGAAACATGCACTTACGAAGGAAAATCAGCAGGTGATACAAGAAATTATTGCAGATCTTCAGTCCGGACAACGAAACAATGGCTGGGATGAATTTGAAGTTCATTTTACACGTGTACATTCGCGTTTTTATCAATCGCTCCAGGATAAATTTCCAACACTGACTTCCAACGAAAAGAAATTGTGTGCCTTTCTTAGATTGAATCTGTCAACCAAAGATATTTCGGCGATCACCAATCAATCCGTTAACAGCATTACTGTTGCCAGAACCCGCTTAAGAAAAAAACTGGGTATCGATGGAGAAGATGTTCACCTGATTAACTTCTTGATGAGCTTGTAATTGTTCAGGAACTTCCTTGAATATTTTAATTAGCACACATCTTAATGAATTGATAATTAACAACTTACAATCACCTGTATTGTAAATGTAATACTCTTTTTTTAGGGTGTACTGTCTTTGTAAGCACAGAAATAAGAATTCCCCCGGTTAATCCCTCTACTTTCGATTCAAGGTTGCAGTTTCTGAATTTTAACAGCATTGCTGCAACTGCAATTAACTATAAAATACCATATAAAAATGAAAAAAAAGCTAGTAATCATTGCGGGATTTGTTGGTCTTTCTCACCTCGGATTTTCTCAATTCATTGTAAAAAATGTCTTTTTCCAAACCCAGGGAGTATCAAACACCGGGGAAGTTGCCGGATATGAAGAATGGACCGGACCTTTTTCCATTTGGACACCTGAAACACAAGTTGTAGAGTATATTGGAGGAATTGCCCCGGGAAATGGAGTAGGTGGCGGTGTAACATTTTCGCTGAATGGGAATTTCCTTTCGGGATCTGCCCTTGCAAACAATAAAGTGGAAATGGCGCGCTACGACAGGACGACTAACTCATGGACAGCATTGGGAAGTCTTGGGGTTGCAATGGATACTGCAAGAAGCGGTGGATATTGTATTTCCGGAGATGGAAACACGGTGGTAGGAAATGCCTGGAAAAATGATGGTTATACAGATGCTGTTGCTTGGAACCCGACAGAAGGAATCATTGATTTGGGGACTTTGTTTGCGGGGAAAAGTACAAGAGCAAATGCGGTGAATAATGACGCTTCTGTTGTTGTTGGTTGGCAGGATTTCAACGGGCCATGGAAATCTGCTGTGTGGCGGAAAAATCCGGCGGGAGGTTATTTTCCCAATGAATATATTCTACTGGATCCGAACGGGAACCCGAATGATGAATACAATCAGATGGGGGAATGTACAGCCGTATCCGCTGACGGAAACTGGATCGGCGGAGCTGGAGATTATGCTAATAACAACAATGCCTGGATCTGGAGCCAAGCTACCGGTGTTATTGATTTAGGAACCCTTTCTCAGGGAGCTCAATCTTATGTAGCTGCATTAAGTGATGATGGAACAGTTGCAGTAGGAAGAATCCAGGTGGGACCTTGGGATCCGGAAATTCCATTCATTTGGACACAGGCAAACGGAATGCAAAACCTGAATGATTATGCGCACAATGTTCTTGGTATTGCTACAGGAAATAAATTGATCTACTCGGCGAATTGTATGTCCGCAAACGGAGATTACATTGTTGGATATGGTGTTGATACGGTTACGTTCGAGAGTTTCGCATACCGCTTAAGCCCCTTGAATTTAGGTTTGAATGAACTTTCGAATACGGAATTGAAGGTGTATCCGAATCCGGCAAGTGAGCTGGTTACAATTGAAAATGAAGGGAATGCTTCTCTTACGGTTTCCAATCCTGAAGGGAAGATGATCATTCAAAAACCGATTACGGGAACATATGAATTAAATGTGTCCTCTTTTGCATCTGGAATTTATTTCCTGTCGGTTCAGGGAGAGAACAGCATCAAAAAAACTACTAGGTTAGTGGTAGACTAGTAGTGTTTCATAGTAGAAAAGGAGGTCAAAAATCTCATTGGTTTTAGTTCGCGCTGACCTCCGTTTGGAGCGGGTAAAGTTTTTTACCCGCTTTTTTATTAAAAACTTGCGTAGTTAAATAACTACATATATATTTGTAGTCAAATAGCTACATATATAAAAGTTATAAGATGAATTTAAGAAGAGACGTATTTCAAGCCATAGCAGACCCAACCAGGAGAGCAATCTTGTTGTTGGTGGCTTCACAATCCATGACAGCCGGTGCAATTGCCTCCAACTTTGATACGGCAAGACCAACTGTTTCCAAGCATCTGCAGATCCTTACCGAATGTGAGTTGTTACAGCAAACACAGAACGGCAGGGAAGTCTATTATCAAATTAATGCAAAAAGTATGAAAGAGGTGGCCGACTTTATCGAACCATTCCGCCAACTATGGGATGACCGATTCAACAAACTGGAAGAAATCATGAAAACGTATAAAGACAAATAGAGGAAAAACATCTCCCACGAACGGGCACGGAAAAACACGGAAGTAAATAATGTAACTTATTTTCTTCTTAAGCGCCCCTCTGTGTTTCTGCGTGGGAAAAAAACAAAAAATTATGGAAAGAAAAACACAGATTCACGCCGAAGACGGCAAACAGGAATTGTTCATTACCCGCGAATTTGATCTGCCTTTGGAATTGCTTTTCAAGGCTTATGAAGAAGCTGAGATCGTTGAGCAATGGATGGGAACCAAAGTGCTGAAACTTGAAAACAAAAAGCACGGAAGTTATCAGTTTGAAACGACCGATCCGATGGGGAATAAACACGGATTCAACGGTACGATCCACGAATTTATTCCGAACCAAAAGATCATCCGGACCTTCGAGATGGAAAGTGCAGCTATTGGTGCGCAACTGGAATTCCTGGAATTCGAGAAATTATCTGACACCAGAAGTAAATTGATTATGCAGGTTATTTACCGATCCGTTGAAGCCCGTGCCATGCAATTGCAAATGCCATTCGCAATGGGATTGAATATGGCACATGACCGGATTCAGGAATTGCTTAAAAACTAGGATCGTCAATCCATCACGGAGGATGACGTATTATGGGGTACTTACTCTTGATAATTGATAATTACATCATTAATAATTTACACAATGAGAACAAAAAAAATAATCTATTGGATCGCCACGATCTGGCTTTCATTGGGAATGCTTTCTACCGGAATTGTACAATTACTTAAAATGGACCAGGATGTCGATCGGATGGCTGATCTGAATTACCCGGTTTATTTGCTGACATTATTGGGGATTTGGAAAATCCTGGGAGTGATTGCGGTGTTGGTCCCTAAATTCCCGATACTGAAAGAATGGGCGTATGCCGGTTTTTTCTTCGCAATGTCAGGAGCTGCATTTTCACATATTATGGCGGGAAGTCCTGCAAGTGAAATCTTTCCTTCGCTCTTGCTTTTAGTTTTAACTGTTGTATCTTGGTATTTCAGACCGGAAAGCAGAAGAGTGGCAGTAAGATTGGAACAGTAAAACAAATTAAATGAGTATGAATCCGAAAGTTGATTGGTTTTTCGATAAGGCTGAAAAGTGGCAGGAAGAGGTAAAGGAATTGAGAAGGATCGTTCTTGAATGTCACCTCACCGAAGATCTGAAATGGGGCTGTCCTTGCTACACTTACGAGAAAAGGAATATTGTGCTGATCCATGTATTCAAGGAATATTGTGCCTTGTTGTTTTTCAAAGGTGCTCTGATGAAGGATCCGGAAAATATACTGATTCAGCAAACCGAGAATGTGCAGTCTGCACGACAAATCCGTTTTACGGGTATGAAAGAGATCCGGGAATTGGAAACTGCTTTGAAAAAGTACATTTATCATGCCGTTGAAATAGAAGAATCGGGTGAAAAGGTAGCATTCAAAAAAACAAAAGAGTTCCCGGCTCCGGATGAATTAAAAGCGAAGTTCGCAGAGTTTCCCGCATTGAAACAGGCATTTGAGGCACTGACTCCTGGCCGGCAGCGGGCATATATCCTCCATTTTTCTCAACCTAAGCAAGCTAAAACGCGTGAGTCGCGGATTGAAAAGTGTATGGAGCAAATTCTGGAAGGAAAAGGATTGAATGATGTAAACGAATATTTGATCAGTAAAAGGTGAAAATACTTTCGTAATTGATAAGATATTAAGGCTTTCGAGATGAGCAAAGCACATAATTTTAGAGAATTGAAAATTTGGAAAGAATCTATGGTTCTTGTGAAAGAAGTTTATTCAATTACTTCACAACTTCCGGTAGAAGAAAAATTTGGACTCGTATCTCAAATTAATCGTTGCGCTGTTTCCATTCCTTCAAACTCAATTAATTCTTGTTGAAGATATATTTCAATTAGATCCAAGAAAACAAATTGACAATTTACACGAATTACAATTAAAAAACAGGAGCCTTAAAAGAAGTTTAAATAACTAGAAATCAAGAAAGAGGTTTAAGACATTTCCCGTCCTAAAATCTTAGAATCTTGATGTCCTAAAATCTTGAAAAATGAGTAAAGTATTGACAAAACAGGAAACGGAGGAATTGCTTAAAGTGTTAAAAGCCCGTTTTGAAAAGAATATGGACCGTCATAAAGGCATCGAATGGGCTAAGGTTCAGGAAAAATTGGAAGCACACCCAAAAAAACTATGGTCGCTGGATGAAATGGAAAGTACGGATGGTGAACCGGATGTGGTAGGCTACGATAAGAAAACCGATGAATACATCTTTTACGATTGTTCTCCCGAAAGTCCGAAAGGTCGCCGCAGTTTATGTTATGACCGCGAAGCCTTGAATTCCAGGAAAGAGCACAAACCTGCAAATAGTGCGGTAGATATGGCGGATGAAATGGGAATTGAAATCCTGACGGAAGAACAATACCGTGAATTACAGCAATTGGGAGAATTCGATAAGAAAACATCCAGTTGGGTGCAGACACCGGAAAAGATCCGGAAATTGGGAGGCGCCGTTTTTTGCGATAACCGCTTCGGAACAATTTTCCTCTATTGCAATGGTGCAGAATCGTATTATGCAGCAAGAGGGTTTAGAGGAATGTTACGGGTTTGAATTAATTGGGAATTATCACTGTTATGAAACATACGGAAAACAGAGAACTTCGTACAACAGCCACATTCAATGCACCGCTGGTTTTGATTTGGGAAGCCTGGACTGATCCCGAGAAGATCGTAAACTGGTGGGGACCAAACGGCTTTACGACCACGATCCATGAAATGGAATTCAAAGAAGGTGGGGAATGGAACCTGACACTCCACGGCCCGGATGGTACGAATTATCCGAACAGGAGTATTTACCGGGAAATAATCCCTTTAAAAAAGATCGTGTTTGAGCATTTTAACCCCCATTTTATTGCCACTGTCCTGTTTGAATCACAGGAAAACGGAACGGAAATGGAATGGAACATGCTCTTTGATTCTCCCGAACAATTCGAGATCATTGTGAAAGCACATAAAGCGGATGAAGGTCAGAAGCAAAACATTGAACGGCTTGAAAATTATACGCAACAGTTGCTGGATGAAGGAAAGTTCCTCGATTAAAGTGTAAATTAATGTAAATTACACCTGGAATACTTCACTCAAAGAGCGCATTCAAGTAGATTTGTATCTATGTCGGCAGAAAAGTTTAAACTGGTTTTATTAATTCTTATAAATAGTTTTTGGACCGTATCGATGAGTTATGGCCAGTCTGGTAAAGAAGAACAGCATATCCTGGTCTCCATGCGGATGATCGGACACCAGGTTCTGCTCAGTTCCGGCGATAGCGTATCGCGGGTTTTGCCGGTCGAGAAAATAGCCGATAGTTACAGAATCCAGTTTGAATCAGCTTTCGAATTTAATCCGGAGGATCTGACTTCTGTTATTGATCGTTTTGTACTGAAAACAAAAGTTGCGAAAAGTTATATTGTTGAAGTAAAAAGATGTTGGACGGATGAAGTGGTTTACAGCTATGAAAAGGGAGATTCCATCAATCCGGATCTGATTCCCTGCGGACCGAGATCTCAGCCTAAAGCTTGTTATACTTTGTTCTTTACTATTTTGAAAGGATACGATCTGAAAGCGATCTATAATCCTGCACCTGCGGAATCAATAACTACGGAAAATCTGAAACAAGTAACAACCACCCGGATCAGTACTTCTACTACTGAGAAAAAAAACAATTCGTCTCCCGTAAAAAAACAAACCAGCTATTCTATGATTGCTTTGCCGATCGGCTCACTCTTTGTGCTGATCAGTTTATTTCTCTATTTCAGGAAGAAAAAATCAATCCCGGTTTGGAATGATTTGAATAATCAGGATCTAATTGCAATTGGAAAATCACATTTTGACAAGAAAAACATGACACTTTCGGTAGGGAACGAAACAATAGAACTATCGGGCAAAGAGTCGGATTTATTATTCTTGCTCTATTCAAATGAAAACAAAACACTACAGCGCGAATATATTCTGAAAGTTGTTTGGGGAGATGAGGGAGATTATATCGGGAGAACACTCGATGTCTTTATTTCCAAATTACGCAAGAAACTCGAACCCGATTCCAGTGTCAAAATTGTCAACATCCGCGGAATAGGCTATAA
Source organism: Fluviicola sp. (assembly GCF_029266855.1). Lineage (GTDB taxonomy): Bacteria > Bacteroidota > Bacteroidia > Flavobacteriales_D > Crocinitomicaceae > Fluviicola. The sequence continues at coordinate 900,662 of NZ_JAQSWB010000001.1, read as the reverse complement.
ATTTATCGTAAACTGAGAGGATATTAAGATAACATCTTTAGTCTTCCGTCTTCTGTCTTTAGTCTTCTGTCTTCCGTCTTCCGTCTTCCGTCTTCCGTCTTCCGTCTTCCGTCTTCCGTCTTCTGTCTTCCGTCTTCCGTCTTCCGTCTTCCGTCTCCCGTCTTCTGTCTCCCGTCTTCCGTCTCCCGTCTTTAGTCTTTAGTCTTCTGTCTCCCGTCTTTAGTCTTCCGTCTTTAGTCTTAACCTCCGAACCTCCATAAGCTTCTCAAAAGTGTAAAATTAACTGTAAAGAATTTCGTAGAAAAACTACTTGATTTTTGGTTCTATATGGTCCAAGTATAGGTTAAGTATGGATCAAGTATAGGTCAAGTATGGATATAGTATGAGTAATGTATGAAAGTGTTATGGATTTAACACTTGATTTTACTGGGTTTTAGGATTGTTATTGACCATTTTTGGAGAAAACCAAGTCTCAAAAATCCTACTATCTTAAGTCTTAAGGTCCGATCATTCCTTCCCAGAAGTGTAATCTTTCCGCGTACAATTAGACTCTTGACTCTCAGTCTTCGTTTTCGTCTCCCGTCTATACAGGCTAACATCTTTTTCAAATCTCAATTTTTGATAATTAAGCCATTGATAATTCAACACCCCTGACATACCGTTGTCACAATTGGCTTCTAAATTTGCTGAAACATTAAAAATTAAGATTTATGATTCAGTTTATTTCAGAAGTTAATTGGTTAGGCATCCTTGCAGCATTTATTGCCTATTCCGTTCTCGGAGCACTTTGGTTTACCTTATTCTTTAAAAAGCAGTACGCAAAATCCCTGGGTAAAGAAAATGAGAAACTCCAGAATTCGGCTCCTGTCTTTTTCATTGGTCCGGCAGTTTGTTCTTTACTGATTACGATTACAAGTTCCTTACTGATGCATGCACTGGAAATTGATTCATACGCTGAAGGATTGGAATTTGCATTGATCGTAGGTGTAGGATATCTATTCTCCAATACAGTAAATATTGCAATTAATCCGAATATGCCTAAACCGATTCCTTATGGATTGATCAGTGGATTTTTTCATTTGGTCGGAATTCTGATTGTTTGTACTATTTTGGTGGCAATGGGTTAATTTAAAATACTTTGCGCTCTTTGTTGCTTTGCGGTTAAAGATTTTACCGGGGAAGTGTGCAAAGAGCGTAAGAGGTTTATGTATTATTTTATGAGTGAAGTAGAAATTTTTTATCCGGAAAACCGCAATCAATGGCGGAAATGGTTGCAGGAAAATCACGATAAAGCGCAATCTGTTTGGGTGGTGTTTTACAAGAAAGCATCCAGCATGCCTTCTCTTACCTGGAGCGAAGCGGTTGATGAAGCACTGTGTTTTGGTTGGATCGACAGTAAGAAAATAGCCATAGACTCAGAGAAATCACACCAGTTTTTCAGCAGACGAAGAGCAAAAAGTATTTGGTCGAAGATCAACAAGGAGAAAGTAGACCGCTTAATTGAAAGTGGACAAATGACTCCAGCTGGTTTGGCGTGCATTGAAATTGCAAAGGAAAACGGTTCCTGGAATATTTTAGATTCGGTGGATGCATTGATCATCCCGGAAGATCTGGAGAAGGAATTCAAAACTGCACCGGGCGCGGAAGAGTTCTTTTTGAACTTGAGTAAATCTGTCCGAAAACAGATGCTATATTGGATTATCTCGGCAAAACGACCGGAAACAAGACAGAAAAGAATTGCTGAGATAGTTGAGCATGCCATTCAGAAACAAAAGCCACCACAATTTTAGAGCAAATCGTAAAAGAGCACCTCACTCTTAACTTCTTACTTATTAATCCGAAGTGATCCGGTACCTTGGATCTGCTTTGGATTCAATTCAATTCTCTGACTTTATTCCGCTTATCAGTGACTTTCAATCTATGATACAGAATTTGCTGCATGTAAAGTAAAATCCCCCTTGATAACTTAAACTATTGATAATTGATAATTGACAATTCCCCACTTTTCACTTCTAAAAAATCCGGATTCATTCTTTCTGCGTATGTAGTTGGTCTCTTATTCCATTTGGAGAGATAATAGACTATTTACTAATTAATTATGAAAAGGATGAAAAAAATCTTATTCTCGGTTATCTTAGCTGGAAGCGCAGCTTCGCTAAGCTACGGTTCGAGTCACAGAGAAGCACCTTTGATTGCAAATGACCCGTTGGCGGATAACACCGATGTGTATGCTTTCAAAAGCCCTGATGATCCGAACTCAATTACGATCATTGCCAATTACATTCCGACGGAGTTTCGAAATGGCGGACCGAACTACTACAGTTTCGGTGAAAACATTCGCTATGAAATCCATGTAGACAATGATGCTTCAACACCAGGAGACGATATCACGTATCGCTTTACTTTCTCCAAGGTAAATGAAGATCCTACTACCTTTTTCAACATTCGTTTGGGACAGGAAAACCTGAAAACCACCTACATGATCGAAAAAAGTACGGATGGAGGAGCAACGTTCACAACCTTTATGACAGGTTTGGCAGTTCCGCCGCCAAACATCGGTGATCGCTCTATTAATGATCCGGTTGTTGGTTTGGGTGCCGCATCTTACGAAGATCTGATCGCCAGTTCCATTTACACAACTCCGGAAGGCGGACAAGTGTTCTGCGGTCCGTCGGATGATCCTTTCTTCGTGGATCTGGGTGGTATTTTTGATCTGGGTGATGCCCCACGTCAAAATAATGGCGGTGTCGTTCGCGATGGTTTGGCGAAGTTCAATACCCATTCAATTGCAATTAAAATCCCGGTTTCTGTTCTTCAAAAGGACGGTTTGGGAGTTTCCTCCGCAGCAAACATTTTGGATCCGAACTTTGTGATCGGAGTGTGGGCTTCTGCAAGCCGTCAAACAACACGCACACTAACGGCAGGTTCTCAGAATTATGCCGGAAGCTGGGTGCAGGTTTCCCGTTTGGGAATGCCTTTGACAAATGAGGCGGTTATTCCGGTTGGAAAAAAAGATTTCTGGAATTCATTAACGCCTTACCAGGAATTGGCTGAAACGACTTTGGATGAGCACTTCTACAATCCCGAATTGGCTTTGTACATGGATGACAGTTTGTTTGGTGGAGCAGTTCCTGCTTTTGCCGGACTGCGAATCCAACGCAATTCATTACAAGGCTTCGACTTTGGAAACGGGCAAGATGGTTTATGGCCCCTGAAAGGTTCTGCAGCTGTTGCCGGAACAGCTTTGGATGATGCTGTTTTCGGAACATTGTTATTACCGGCTGCCGGAAAACCAAGATCTGTGGATCTTTGGCCGATCTTCCACACCGGAGTTCCGAATATGGCTCCGTATCAGTTGGCAACAGGGAAAAATGGAAACCCATTGGCTGCCGGAAAACCCTTCATTAGTAATTTCCTTCCGAATGGTGGAGATATGCTGCGTTTGAATATGGCTGTACCTGCTACTTCCAGATCGAGTGCTGCATTCAGTTCTTTGGGATTGGTAAATGCTGCTGTTTTAGGATTGACTGATCCTGCATACAATACAACTACTGCGATCCAGTTCATTCCAAATATGGATGGCTTCCCGAACGGGCGGCGCTTGGAAGATGATGTAACGCGGATCGAATTACAGGCGGTGAGTGGAGTAGTGCTGGCAGCTATCGGCCTGTGGTATGATGATTACGATGCATCGTCTTCAACTCAGTCACCGGTTACCAACCTGCTTCTGAATGTTTTGAACTATTCCACGGGGGTAGAACAGAACGATGTGGCATTTAAGACTTCATTTCCTTATGTTGCTTCACCTTGGGTAGGTAAAGATTAACCGAAGTTTCACATTAAAATTTTAAACGATGAAAAATTTAATTAAATATTTATTTGTGGTGCTTCCGTTTGGAACGGTGTTCGCTTCGAGTCACAGAGAAGCTCCGCTTATTGCAAATGATCCGCTCGCGGATAATACGGATCTGTACGCTTTCAAAAGCCCGAATGATCCCAATTCGATAACCATTATTGCGAATTATGTTCCTTTGCAGGTGCCTCATGGGGGACCGAATTACTACAGTTTCGGAGAAAACATCCGCTACGAGATCCACATTGAAAATGATGGGACTGCAGGTGATGATATCACTTACCGCTTCACTTTTTCTCAGACAAATGAAGATCCTACGACCTTCTTCGATATTCGCTTGGGTGCTGAGAATCACAAAACAACGTATCTGATGGAGCGCAGCATCAATGGTGGGGCTTTTACAACGGTTATTGCAGCCGGAGCAGTGCCTCCTCCGAATATCGGACCGCGTTCTATTGAGAACAACGTGGTTGGTTTGGGTGATTCGTATCAAAATCTTATGGATGATGCAATCGAAACCACGGGGATGAATGAGAAAGTGTTCTGTGGTCCGTCGGATGATCCGTTCTTTGTTGACTTGGGCGGAATATTTGATTTAGGTGATGCTCCGCGTCAAAATGGCGGAACTCCTCAAGACGCACTTCAATGTTTGAACGTAAGTACAATTGCAATTCAGGTTCCGGTTTCCGTATTACAGAAAAACGGCCAGCCGCTAAGTGCTGCAGCGAATATTTTGGATGGTGATTATGTTATAGGTGTTTGGGCATCAGCTAGTCGCCAGGAAACTCGCACCTTAAATCCTGCAACAGGAGAATTTGCCGAGTCAGGGAACTGGATTCAGGTATCTCGCCTGGGAATGCCTTTAACCAACGAAGCAGTGATTCCGCTTGGAAGCAAGGACGAATGGAATTCACGAACTCCATACAATGAAAACCCGGCAATGGAAGATTTCTTCTGCAACCCGGAGTTGGGATTATACATGGATGACGCCTTATTCGGAGGAGCAGTTCCGGCTTTTGCACCGCTTAGAATCCAACGCAACTCCTTACAGGCTTTTGATTTTGGAAATACAAACGATGGTTTGTGGCCGATTCGTGCTACGAATGGCGGAGCAGGAACCGCTTTGGATACTTTGTTATTCGGAAATTACCTGCTTCGTGAAGGGAAACCACGTTCAGTAGATTTATTGCCTATTTTCCATACGGGAGTTCCAAACCTGGCGCCATACCAATTGGCTACCGGTAAAAACGGAAATCCGCTGGCAGTAGGAAAGCCCTTTATCAACAACTTTTTGCCAACATTTGGTGATATGCTGCGTTTGAACATGGCCGTTCCTGCCACGCCGCGTAATGATCCGAATTTCAGTTCCCTGGGATTGGTTCAAGCTGCTGTTTTAGGACTGACCCAGGCGCCTTACAACACGACCGCGAATTTGGAATTCATTCCGAATATGGACGGATTCCCGAACGGCCGCCGTTTGGAAGACGATGTAACGCGTATTGAACTTCAGGCAGTTGGTGGGATAGTACTTGCCGCAATCGGATTGTGGTATGATGATTATACTGCAGGCGGACCAAATCCGGTAACTACTGATCTTTTGGAAGTATTGACATATTCCACGGGTGTCGGAGCGAATGATGTTCCGTTTACAAGCGGATTCCCTTACGTTGCAGCGCCGCATCGCGGAACGGATAATTGTCTTGGGAAACCATACAATTATACACAACCTGCTATTCTTTCGCCTTCTACAACTGCCGGACTCGCAGAGAATACGGTAAACGCAGAAAAATACGCGATCAAGGCATACCCGAATCCGTTTACAAGTTCAGTGAACTTTGAATACAATCTGGATGCTGATTCGCAGGTTGAGATACGTTTGTATACCTTATCTGGTCAGCAGGTTGGTACGGTTCTGCCGAATACGAATCAATCTTCCGGTAAGCATACGCAGGCATTCAATACTTCAGGTCTTTCGGACGGCGTGTATTATGCGCGTGTCAATATCAAAGGCCCGAAAGGGAAAGCATCAAAATTGGTGAAGGTGGTGAAATCATAATCATTCAACCAAAATCAGATAAGGACGTGATGCTTCGCGTCCTTATCTTTTACAATACAATAAAGCAGAGAAGGGGGATTAGTATTAGTCCTCCTTTTTGTGTTTTGGAAAATGCGACAGATTCATTATTCGATTCTTGGAAAGAAAGTTTACCACGAATAAACGAATAACACACTGTAGTTAATCTGCGAAAATCCATAAACTTCTCAAAAATGCAAAGTATTTCTCCCTACACGGAATCTTTGTCCTCGGTCTTAAGTCTCTTGTCCTAAAATCCTGAAGTCCTAATGTCTTAATGTCCAAAAAAAATCCGGTTTTCAAAAATCCATAACTCTTTGGAATGCGTATCTGATTTAATTCTGCTAATGAATTTTTTAAAAACGCTAAACGCTATAGTTATGAAAAATAATAATTACTCTTTTTACGCACTTTCAATTGCCGCTTTGTTATTCACCTCCTCCATGATTTCGTCATGTAATTCGACGGAAGAGAAGGAAGAACAAGTGCTTGTAAAACAAGGCTTTCAAATTCCGGAATTACTGGAACGGGAAAAAGATTTGTCGTATGATGAATTTTTGAAGATCAGGGAGAAATTCAATAAGCTTTCCTTTGAAGCCGGAAATGAAAAGACAAAGATTGAAAGCCTTATTAAACTTTCCGAAATCTATATCTATGAAGCACGCGTTACAGGTGAACACCCTTATTATTACAACGCTGCCCTGGTAACATTGAATGAGACCTTGAAGGATACAGCAAAGATGACTGCAGATCAGCATTTCACGGCTTTGTTCTATAAATCAACGGTTCAATTATCCCAACATAAATTCAATGAAGCACTGATTACCGGAAAACAGGCTTTGGCTTTAAATAATACCAATTCAGGAATTTATGGGGTGTTGGTTGATGCAAATGTAGAAATAGGGAATTACGAAGAAGCAGTGAAGAACTGTGATAAAATGATTTCTATTCGTCCTGACTTACGTTCATACAGCCGGATATCTTATCTGCGGGAAATTTATGGCGATATGAAGGGGAGTGTCAAATCAATGGAACAGGCAATTGAAGCAGGAGCACCATACTCCGAATACAAATGCTGGACGATTGTGACGATGGGGAAAATGCTCGAAAATCACAACCAACTGGATTCTGCAATGGCTTATTATCAGTTTTCTGCGAAAGAAAGAGCCAATTACCCTTTCGGGATTGCTGGAATGGCAAGTGTTGAGGCGAAACGGGGAAATTATGCAAAAGCAGATTCATTGTACACAGTTGCTTTGAATGCTGTTCCGGAAATTGGTTTCATTATCGATCAGGCGAAACTATATAAGAAACAAGGTAAAAAAGGAGAAATGAAACGACTGGTTCCACGCATCGAATCCATGTTCCAGGAGGATATCGAATCCGGACATAACGTAAATATGGAATACGCTTTCTTTTTGCTTGATTTTAAAAAGGATTATAAACGAGCATTGGATTTGGGATTGAAGGAGTACAAATTGCGTCCCAATAATATTGATGTAAATCGCTTGCTGGCCTTCGCTTACTATGCAAACGGAGATAACGAAAATGCTGCCAAGCACATCAAAATTGCGATGAAAACCAATAAGCAGGAAGGTGATCTGTATTGTATCAGTGGTTTAATAAATAAGGATCAGAAGCAGATCAAAAAAGGTTTTGCTATTGATCCTTACCAAGACCATTTGTTTGCGGATCGTGCGAGAAAAATGATCTGATTATAAAGTTCTTCTTTAAAACCTTAAGTTATGAAAAATGTGTACTCCTTCGTCATGAATGGCAAGCGATTCATGCTTCTGTTGACCCTTCTTTTGTTTACAAACCTGGGTTTTTCTCATGGTATCAATGGAATCGTCATTGACCTCCAATCCCAGGGAATTCCGAACGCCAGGGTGACTTTGAACGGTACAGCTAAGTTCAGCCTAACGAATGGGTTGGGAGAATTTGTTTTAACGGATGTACATCTGGGCGATTCTATTCTGATTGAAAGCCGGGGATATCAAAAACGGAAGTTTGTAATTGATAACGAAAGTTACTTCGAAAAAAATGTGCTGTTTCAGCTCTTTGAAAATGCAACGGAATTAAGTGAGGTAAAAGTGACCGGGAATAAGACTCAGTTGACACAAAGTGCAAATATCAACCTGAACTTGCAGCCTGTTCGTTCAGCACAGGAGTTGTTGACCCTTGTTCCGGGTTTATTTGTAGCTCAGCATGCCGGAGGAGGTAAGGCAGAGCAATTATTCCTGCGTGGTTTTGATATCGATCATGGAACGGATGTGGCACTTTCCCTCGATGGAATGCCTGTAAATATGGTTTCTCATGCACATGGTCAGGGATATGCGGATTTTCATTTTGTAATGCCGGAAGTAGTGGACAAAATCAATTTTGAGAAAGGTCCCTACGATGTAACCAAAGGCAATCTGGCAACTGCAGGATCTGTCGATTTTCAAACCCGGGAACAATTGGAAAAAAGTTTTGTTTCCGGTGAATATGGTATGTTTCAGCACAAAAAGATCACTGCAGGAATCAAGGTTTTGGAAAATCAAAGGAGCAATGCGTATTTCGCAGCAGATTATTTTCAAACGGATAATTATTTCGAATCACCGCAGGATTTCAAACGCATAAATTTCTATGGAAAATACACAGGGATCGTTTCTCCGAATTTCAAAGTAACTGTTTCAGCTTCCACTTTTCAAAGCAGCTGGAATGCATCTGGTCAGATTCCCGAACGGGCAGTTGCAAATAACGCGATCTCCCGCTTTGGCGCAATTGACAACACGGAGGGCGGGAATACTTCGAGAACGAATGTGCAGTTGGGAGTGATCCAAAAGATCTCTGCTTCTTCCTCTTTGAAAAGCGACTTTTTCGTTTCGATGTATGATTTCTCGCTTTTTTCCAATTTCACTTTTTTCCTGGAAGATTCCATAAACGGAGATCAGATCCACCAATATGAAAAAAGAAAGATTTATGGCGGGAAGACCGAATATAAAAGGTCTGTCTCACTGGATGAGAACACGGTATTTAGTTTCACAGGCGGTGGTGGATTCCGGTACGATGATATCAATGATATCGGACTGGCACAAACAACCGGGCGTACACAGTTACGGAATCAAATTCAGTTGGGGAATATCAATGAATCCAATATATTCGGCTATGTTTCGGGTAAACTGGAAATCAACCGTTGGGTGATCAGTGCTGCTTTGCGCGGTGATAATGTGAACTTTTATTACAATAACCTGAAAGACACGGTGTATCAGCCCAAAAGTCTGTCACAAATGGTGTTTTTGCCCAAATTGTCTTTGCTGTACAATGTCAGGGAAAATATGCAGCTATATTTGAAATCAGGGATTGGATATCATTCGAATGATGCGCGGGTACTTCTGTCATCAGATGAACTGAACAAAAAAGAATTGCCACTGGCCTTGGGAGTTGATTTGGGAACCAGCTGGAAAATCACAAAAAAGCTGTTATTCAGCGGAGCCTTGTGGTATTTACTTTCCGAACAGGAATTTGTCTATGTCGGTGATGCTGGAGTAGTAGAACCCAGTGGAAGTTCCCGGCGCCTGGGAGTTGATGCCGGTCTTACTTTTCAGCCCTTTAGCTGGCTCTTTTTGTATTCCAATCTGAATTATTCGCATGCGCGATCAGTTGCAGAACCAAAAGGGGAAAACTTTATTCCATTGGCTCCCGTTTTCACTTCTGACGGAAAAGTACAGGTGAATTTCAAAAAAGGAATTTTCGCTGCTTTCTCTTATCGCTATATGGGAGATCGCGCAGCAAATGAAGACCGGAGTGTTTTGGCAAAAGGATATCTGGTAAATGATCTCACTTTGGGATACCAGCGAAAGTCATTTGCAGTAACTGCTATTGTTAACAATGTGTTCAATGTAAAGTGGAACGAAACACAGTTTTTAACGGAATCGCGCTTAAAAGACGAGACCGAATCGGTGAGTGAAATTCATTTTACTCCCGGAACTCCTTTTGCATGCAGACTGCAGCTGAAGTTTATGTTTTGATTTGATTTGATTTGCGCTTCTTTATCCTCTGTTTTATCAACTTATTCTTTTTCAGGGGAAGATTTTCTTTTGAAAGGCGGGGATAATGAAAATAAAAAGCCATCCACCGGGGTGGACAGCTTTTTAGCGCATAAATTATTTCACTATTAGTAAGGAAGATGAAGTATTTCCCTTGTTTTCAATTGAAACGACATACGTTCCTTTTGCGAAATCGGATACATTCAATAGTTCTCTTTTGGTGCTTATTTTTGTACTGAGAACGGTTGTTCCGGAGGTGCTCGTAATCACTAATTCTCCGCCGATCAGCTTTTCATCCAGAATTTGAACTTCAACTTTTCCATCTGTCGGATTGGGTGACAATTGGAACCCGCTTTTTTCTGCAAAATCATTGTACTGCGGACGATTGCTTTGCATGGCTTTGGATTCGCCTCCGGGTAATGGTTCGGATGTTTGCGGGAATTTGGTACAAATGGTGTATTCACAGGCAGTACAGTCTTCGTTGGTGAAATTCACATCCAGGCAATAACTGACTACGTTTTTACAGCAACTCAGATCCAGTACTCCAGGGAATTTTAAATCGATCTGAACATTGGCATTGACCACTGTCGGAGTAAGGAAGTTCCAGCAGATTTTTCGGGAATAACCTAAATTGTGCGGATCATGAAGTAAGCCAGGGGTTCCTGCAATCGGAGCTGCCCCAAGAATTGTTCCGAAACGCTCTTTATTCTGAGGATCACATTTCAGACATGCGTCGTCGACGTTAGAAAGATAAAATGGCATATCGATGCATATTGATCGTACCGGGATTCCCATACTGTTTACGTTCACATTTGCGAAGGTATTTCCGTCGGAATCCACAGTTCCTATGATGTTGAATTTGGTATCGTGGCGGCATTCACATGGGCGGGTGCAGCAATCAAAAGTAATCGAATCAATGCTGAGTCCATAACCAACTCCGGGACGGGAATAAATGAAAGAAATATTCGTCACCGGCCCGTTCCATTGAACCCAGCCGGTCGCATTGTCTATAGTAGCGTCGACCGCCGTCATGGAAGACCCCGGATCAAAGAATGGCCCTGCCAAACTGCTGTAAGCGGGAGTAACCGCAGTCAGACTCTCATTTGAGATTCCATCCAAATCAACAAAACGGATTCTTAGGTTACATACTTCAGATGAGAATCTGAAATTCATTGGAATTCCTGTTGATGCGTCAGCAAGGGTGTTCGCCGGAATAATGATTCCATTAATCAATGCCGGATTCCCGCCCGAAGTGACATTTGTAAACTGATGATTGCCGGAACTTATTTCATAATTTACCTGGCTACCGTTGCAGAAATCAAAATTTGGACTGACGGCAGAACTGACGGGCGAACCGGAAACCCAGGTTAAATCGTCGGAAACAGTTTGTGCTTGTGCAGTGCTTGCTGCAAATAACAGCAAGATGCAAGAAATTTTTCTTTTCATAATGAATAGTTTAAAAGGTTGGTTCTAATGTAGTTAGAAGTTTTATTATCTCAAACAGAATGATAAAAAAAATGGATTAAGAATGAAAAACCCTTAAAATCACTTGAATTTGCTCTTCCTCATCAGCAGATATAAAATCAGCAAAAGCACCATAAGGACAGAAATGATTTTGATAATCAACAGATAGGTAGCCATACTTTGATCTTTAATGAATAAAAATGGTTGGTAGTTTCTGGCTGATCGGTTATAAATAGTTTGTAAGGATTCTATTGGATTTTTTTGAAAAGCTTGATCTATTATAGATTCTAAGTTGAAGTTCTCACATGAATTCCCGACTATCAAAACTCCCTGCTCTCTTATTTCGAGATAAATTTTCGCTCCTTGTGTGTTGATTCCCTGCGAAAAAAATAAGATTATCAAGAAGCAAAGATCTTTCATTCGAAATAGTTTAATACAAGTAAGAGTATGGTTCAATCCTTTTTCTTTTTTATAAAATACAACGAAAGTAACAAAGCAAACCCACTCGTTGGTAGCACATACCACCAAACAGAAGTCTCCGAATCTGCGTTTGGTGATTCGGTTTTTTGTGAGTTCTCCGGGTTTGCGATCTGCAAGGCAAGGGGAGAAGCAAGTTTTGGAACTGCTTCTGTAATACTAGAAGGTGCTTTGAATCCAATGGCATCTTCCCGTAATTCATACCTCCATGCCATTCCGTATTTTTTATCCAGGTAGTCAAAAATTACCTGGTTATATCCTGCTTCATCTTCGTGTTCCCCCGATCTGAGACAGCCTTGGGAGAAGAATTCAACCCGGTATTTTTCCTGGAATTCTCTATCTGCTTTGGAACTAAAATCAGGCATCCCGCCAAATCCACCTGGGAAAAGTATACGCGGATCTCCCTTTTTAATATCGGCCTTTGCACCTTCTTCGTTGTAGAGAGACACGATTTCAAAGGATTTTACTTGTACTAAAAGGGAGCTGAGATCAAACGTATCTATCTTCATTGGAATAATACAAGGTCTGCCGTATTCTCCCCATGGACCTCCCGGACCTGTTCTCCAATAAGAACTGTCAAGTGTTGCGCTTATAGGAAGAACTCCATTGGCCGAATCCTTTCCGTTTGTGATTGCCGTATCCGTAATGAGCGAACTATCCTGCTGTGCAATCAATTCAGTTGAAAAAATCTGGAAAAGGGCAATGATGACATAAATCCGTTTCATACGAAGTTCTTTTTAATACTAACGTGAATACACTACAAACGTTGTTTCGTTCAATAGAACCGATGATGACATAGATTTCGAAAAAAAACTATCAAAAATTTGCGAAACCGAAAAGTTGCTTATATATTTGCAACTGATTGGTTTCATATTTAAAAACTGAGTATTATGAGAAGAGACGTCTTTCAAGCTATTGCAGATCCAACCCGAAGAGCTATTATCTTGCTGGTTGCCGTGCAATCCATGACACCGAATGCCTTGGCCGAGCATTTCGATACTACCCGTCAGGCGGTTTCAAAACACTTACGGATCTTAACCGAATGTGAATTGTTAAAACAAAACCAATCGGGGAGAGAGATTTATTACGAACTCAATGGAGATAAAATGAAAGAAATTGATAAATGGCTGGAACAGTTCCGAAAGATCTGGGAAAGCCGCTTTAACCAATTAGACGATGTATTAGCAACCCTTAAAAAAAATAACAAATGAATTCAAACTTGCTTTTTGATTTTTCCGTAAACAAGGAAAATAACACGATTCACGTAACACGCGATTTTGCTGCAAACCTGTCTTTGGTTTGGGATGCATGGACAAAACCCGAACTGTTGGATCTTTGGTGGGCGCCGAAGCCGTTTCGGACCAAAACGAAATCAATGGATTTCAAAGAAGGAGGAGGCTGGCATTACTGCATGATTTCTCCCGAAAATGAAGTTCATTGGTGTCGCCTGGATTATCGGAAAATAGAAAATCAAAAATCCTATTCCGGATTGGATGGTTTTTGTGATGAAGACGGAGTTTTGAACATGGAATTCCCACGCTCTTTGTGGAATAATGAATTCGCTGTGAACGGTGAAAATACTACTGTGAATATTACGATCAAGTATGAAACCCTGGAAGACCTTGAAAAGATCATTTCATTTGGATTCAAGGAAGGTTTCATGATGGCTATGGAGAACCTGGATCAGTACATCGAAGCAAAATTCAAACTTCGGAACGAATTGAAATTGGATCGTCTGCCAAGAGTTTGTTCCTATTTGAATTTCCCTGGCAATACGGAGGAAGCCTTTTTGTTTTACAGGTCGGTTTTCAAAACAAATTTTTCCGGAAACGGAATCCAGCGCTTCGGGGATATTCCCGCAGACCAAAATCATCCGCCGGTAGCAGAAGCCATTAAAAAAATGGTGCTGCACGTAGAATTACCAATAACAGCGAATCATGTGCTGATGGGCACGGATGCCCCGGAAGAAATGGGATTTACACTTATACAGGGCAATAATATGAACATTTCCATCGAACCGGAAACCCGGGAGGAAGCAAAACGTATTTTTGAGGATCTTTCTGCCGGAGGAACAATTACGATGCCCCTGGAGGATATGTTCTTCGGAGCTTACTTTGGATCCTTCACAGATAAGTATGGAATCAATTGGATGATCAATTACAAGAATAATTAGTAACTTTTACTTACTTCAACTCCCTTCAGTAATCTTAATTTTTAAAGGTGGCTGAGCGCTGAAAACCTTGACCGGAGCGTCAATGGAAGTTGAAGATACATTTAATAAAACCAAGATTATGAAGCACAATTTAGCATTTGATTTTTCTGTGGATAAAGACAACAGAACGATCGCAGTCAAAAGAGACTTTGCAGCCGAGCTGCCTTTGGTTTGGGATGCATACACAAAACCTGAAATTTTGGACCGGTGGTGGGCTCCGAAACCTTGGAAAGCGCGCACGAAAAGCATGGATTTCAAAGATGGCGGAACCTGGCTTTACGCTATGGTCGGCCCGCAGGGAGAGGAACATTGGTCAGTGGTAAATTACATAAAGATCCATCCTCAGAGATCGTTTTCAGGGGAAGATGCTTTTTCCGACGACCAGGGCAAGATTAACCGTTCTATGCCACAATCCAAATGGGAAATCACCTTTGAAGATAAAGGGGAAGAACTGACAGGAGTGCACTTCCATATCAGTTTTGACGACCTGGCTCAATTGGAAGCAACCATCGAAATGGGCTTCAAAGAAGGATTGGCAACCGCGATGGAAGGATTAGACGAATTATTACCAACACTTAAAAAATAGAAAATATGAAGAATAAGATTTTGTTTGTGTTCAGTCTGCTTTTTGGATTGCTTTTCATTAACTCCGGCTTGAATAAGATTTTCCAATACATGCCAATGCCTAAGGATATGCCCGAGGACATGATGAAAGTAGTGGAAGCGTTCGGGGCGATTGTCTGGCTGATGCCTTTGATCGCAGTAGTGGAAATTATAGGTGGTATTTTAGTGATAATCCCGAAATACCGGGCACTTGGAGCGCTTATGATCTTGCCGATCATGGTGGGAATTCTGCTGACTCATATTTATAACGCACCGTCCGGCTTACCGATAGCTTTGATATTGGCTGCGGTTTTAGCCTGGATAATGATTGAAAACCGCCACAAATACGCGGCTTTATTCAGATAAAAAGATTAATACGAATTACAATCATTCGTAATTTTCAAGGGGAGATTCAGCAATGTTTCTGCCCTTTTTTGTTAACAAACACGATCTGAAATATAGAGTTAAACCGCGTTCCCATAGTGTTTTTTGAGATAATTATTTCGCGGTGGAAGTGCTATAAATAAGATGTTATAATCTCCCACCCCGTCCCGGAGGGTGGGAGAAATAAGAATTAATTGACTCTGAAACGGCTTATTCGCTGGTTTGCTGCCTCACCATTTTCCTTTACCAAGTAAATTCCGCTGCTTAAAACAGGTAATTCGATTTCACATCTTCCATCCAGGATTAGCAAAGAAACCGGTTGAATGATCTTTCCGTCTAGGCTTTGAATCACGAAATCAGGTGCGTCTGAAACAATGGTCAGACCTTCACCCGGTGAAACAGGATTCGGATAGAGGATTAGTTCATTTTTGCTCAGTTCTAAAAGTCCCAATTGATCGATCACAATACAATCGCTGGTATCGGTGCATGAATTGTGACTTGCGATGACAGCATAGGTCCCGTTAGCTGAAGGAGTAAAGGTAAATGTTCCGGATCCCGGAGCAGGGGTTCCGTCCAAACAATTGATCCAGTTCAAACTATTTGCTGTTGGGGCGTTTACTGTGATGGAAGTAATGTTATCCGTAATTGAACTGATGATCGGAGCCAAAACGTTCACAACTGTAATCACCGTACTGTCATCACCATTCATGTCCTGAAGGATATCAAAATAAGTTCCTGACTGAGAGTAATAATTTGTACCGACAGCGATTGAATCCCCGGCACATAAAGTGATTTGCTGCTGGGTGACATTGCTTGTAAAGCCAATCGTTATCGGACCGTTTACCGGTAAGTTACCTGAACTGTAAAGTGTTCCTGCATTCGCTCCGTTGCATAATCCGCTCGTGCCGGAGGGTAGAAATGCCCATTGTGTTCCGTTCCAAACTGTTAAAGAAATGTCGGCACAATCTGTTAACCCACTTGCAAGTGCATTATTCCAGCCAACTGTCACACCAACCAGGTCGCTTGCGTTTGAATTCGTAAAATCCCAATATTCAAATGCACTGACGCTTTGCATTGGGGTTTCAACAGGTGTTAAACTGCTGTAAGGATTATCCAGGTATTCAACTTTTATCTGAGTGCTTGCTGAAGTCGGGGAGGTAATTGTTAAAGGACGATACCTGTTGGGAACAGTACCAAGCGGAAATGTGAATGCATCATTTCCTGTTTTTTCTACAGCTCCGTTTATAAAGGTTGAATCCGATTGTCCGGACAAAATAAGATTATCAGCGAGTTTTACAAGAACTCCCGGGGCAGAGACAAGGATGCCGTCATACAACTCCAAGGAAGAACCAATACTGAGATTTGTGTTAAGAGAAATTCCGTATCCGCCGTCTGAAGGGCCGTTAGCCTGGTTTTCAATTTGCAAACCATGAAGTATCAGGTTGTTGGAAGTATGATCAACACTTTGGTCATCGGATCCGTTCAGGATCAATTGGTTTGTGTTGTGGTTGAAGGATCCTGAAATATTGAGATTTCCGCTGATATGTAATTCCGGAGGATAAACATGATTAAATGCTTTTCCTAAAGGAATGTTCAGATTCCCCAATTGATAAACTGCATTCCCCAACCCGGATTGATTCCCGTTAAAGGTCGTATTGCCTGATTGGAACACGGAATTACTCGTTCCGTAAACTACTCCGTCGTTCATCCAGATAGCAGAACTAAGATCTTTCCAAACTGCACTGTCTGCAAGAATGATAGAATCTCCTGCCAGCAATTGCACACTGGCTCCGGAGTTTTCCAAAACCGACCCGGAGCCGCTTAATTCCAAATGCATTCCCATCGTACTGGTGGGATCGTTTCCAATTGGTCCGGTAACGAAAACAGAGCCACCTGTTGAACGAAAGTAACCTTTTCCGGCTCCAGGAGCTGCGCCAAGCCAAAGGAGTGCACCGTTGACGTTCAGCGTTCCACCGTTTTGCTCGAAAGTAGGATAGAAGACACCTGCTTCGTTCTCAAAACCGAATTCAGCATTGGTGGTAATGATTCCTCCGTTTTGAACCAGTTTACTGGACCCTAAAGCACTTCCGTCAACCAATGCGATCGTTTCGCCGACTGTTACTGTTCCGTTGTTAATGGTTCCCGTTGCGCCCAACTCAAAAAGCAAACGTTGTGCACTGGATAAACTGCCGCCGTTCATTTCCAGGTGAGCATCATCTACAAAGATCAGTCGTGCATTATTTCCGGCACCGATCAATGAAAAAGCTCCGCTGTTTGTAATCGTGATTT
The DNA here is from genome assembly GCF_029266855.1 of Fluviicola sp. Taxonomy (GTDB): domain Bacteria; phylum Bacteroidota; class Bacteroidia; order Flavobacteriales_D; family Crocinitomicaceae; genus Fluviicola. The sequence goes on along the minus strand of NZ_JAQSWB010000001.1, from coordinate 883,275 downwards.
GTGTTCCTATTCCGATAATTTCAACCTGGTCTGTTGTATTCAGGGTTCCGGAAATGGTCAGTTGAGCTCCGTTTTGAACCAGCATTTCTGCAGGCGTGAAGTTGGAACTTCCACTAATGATTGGTTGTGCCATTGCACCTGTGTAATTTGCCGGATCGATCTCAATATCGTCCCCGTTTGAAGGACTTGCCGACCAGTTACCCGGATTATTCCAGTCTGAGTTGACATTTCCTGTCCAGCTTTGCCCGAAAGCATGATTTGTAATAAGATAGATACTAAAAATCAGTAATATTTTTTTCATAATAATATGATATATAAAAACAGCCTTGCTATCCATTGTAAATGAATACAAACCGGACGAAAACCGTTTATTGTTTTTAAAAATTTAATAAAAAAGTACGCGAATTATTAAGCGCAACAGGGAGGACGAAACAATGCAGCCAATGCAGGATTCTTAGGTGGGTGGTTTTTGAAAAGGATTTGCAGATAAGTGTCCAAAGCAATTGTTCTTCCTTTTGGAATAGTTAAGATACCAGGCATAACACCGATCTGAAAAGGGAAGGGAGCTGTTATCTTTTTAAAGGGCAACTGCATGTCTTTATCCTGGTCTTTGTCATTAAAATCGTCTCCAACATAATGCATGGAAATGAAGTCGAAAAGGTCTATGCTCTTGTTTGCTGCTCGGTGTTCTGTGAAATGTGTGAGCAGGTCGGGAAGTTTGAACAATTCTCCAATGGAACTGTTAAACATAAAAATCGGTAAGAGTATGTATATGAACACCTTTTTCACATTGCAAAGATACTAAATTGAGATTTTGACTGAGTGTTTTACCAAAATTTATGAATGATAAATGGAGCCTGCATTTACGGTCATTGAAAAACATAAAATCAAAAATAGGATAAAATGACCTCCGGGTTTATCAATAAAAATTTGAGATCAGGTTTACTTCGGTAAAACCTGTTTTTTTATGTCAACTTCTCTGCAAAGACCGAAGGTCCGCAAAGTCCTCCACAGCGAAAGGCTCTGTCCGTCAATTGACGGACAGAAAATCGAGGGATATAGCTACTATATTCCCAGTATTAAGCATAGATACTCCACCTTTTAAGTATGGATTAAGCATAGATACCCCACCTTTTAACCTGCGAAGTCGACGACAAAGTAGGTTTCCGTAGCGTCAATGGTAGTAGTTTTCGTGCACTTCATCTGGAATAAAATAGGAAAACTTCGTGCTCTTTGTGTGCTTTGTGGTTAAATAATACGTGTGTTATAATATCCCGATAGCTATCGGGACGGCATTCGTAATTCGTAATTCACAATTATCCGTACATTTACCAAACGTTCTTTACTTGTTCAATATCCGGAAATAAAAAGGGGAATCGTGTGAGAATCACGAACTGTCGCGCAACTGTAATTCTATTCGTCATTCGACGGATGAAAAGTCAGGGTACCTGTTATTTCCTGTCTATTCGTTACTGACGGATGGAATTGACCATGCTTTCGCGATTTGAAGCTCATGTCAAGGTTGTTTTTTATGCTCTCTATCCGGGGTGTAAACTGCCTTTACGTTCTCTAAATTTTCGAAAGCGCCCGGAACTTAATTTAAAGAAGTACTATGAGTGATCATGAACATGTAATCTGTCCGCGCTGTAATTCCCGTTTTGAGTGCAAAGTCGGATCAATCTCCCTTTGTCAGTGCACTGCCATATCTTTAACAGTAGATGAAAGTCAGTATATCTGTGACAATTACGAAGAATGTTTATGTGCAGCCTGCATGCTCGAAATGAAAAAAGAGTACAATTCAAAACTCCTCGAGCAACGATTCAATCAGATTTCAACCCTTTTTAATAAAAGACATAGTTAAGTCAAAATGCAAGATTATCGAATCAACTGGTAATTCGTAATTAGGCATTCGTAATTCGTAATTAAAAATATATGAACGTAGAAGAACGTATTCAAAAAGCAGAAACACGCATTTTTAAAGCTGTTTTCCCCAACACAACGAATCATTACGACACCTTATTCGGAGGTACGGCAATGCAATTGATGGATGAGGTGGCATTCATTGCCGCAACACGGTTCAGCCGACAACGAATGGTAACCGTAAGCAGTGATAAAATTGATTTCAAAAAACCAATTCCCGCGGGAACAATTGTTGAACTGATCGGTAAAGTGACCTATCTGGGAAGTACCAGTTTGAAGATTCGAGTAGAAATTTTCATCGAACAAATGTATTCGGATGAACGTGAAAAAGCTGTAACGGGTGAGTTTACCTTTGTGGCAATTGATGAACAGAAGCAGCCGGTAAAGATTTTGAGAGATTGAGCTTTAATTTTACACTGTTTTTTTGAGTTGTAGCCGCTTATTTCCTATTTTCGGTATTGAATAGGCACTTTATGGTTCGATCAATTCTTGTTTGCATATATCCTTGCTTGCTGATATTCGCTCTTTCATGTGAAAGCAGCGGAAACAAACGGATATATACCAGTGAAAACCAGGAACAACTGGTTTGGGATTCTTCAAGTAATTTACCGTTCACCTGTGTAATAGATACACCGTTTTGTACTGATTCTGCCTGTTCGGGTATGTACCGCGGAGTTGAATTTGTATCGGAACGTTACATAGATCGCTTGGATTTAAACGGAACGGATGTGGCACATCAATACTCAAATAAAATGTGTGAGTATGTCGGGAACAAACTGAAGCAATTATATCGCGACACCTTATACAGCAAAGTTGATTTTAGCAGAATCCGTATTTCTACAAAAGGAATGAATTCCAACTATGTTGAATATAAAGTGTACATCCCTTTTAAGCGTGTTCCCAAAAGTCAGGCTATGACTGCTTTTGATCATTGCGGAGGGTGGGGACACAAACCCGAACTCAAAAAGAGGAAATTCGATTTGCTTTCCAGCCCGAATAAAATCGTCAAGAATCGCAGACTCTGGATCAGTAGGCTGTTTAAAACAAAAGAAGGATTGCAGGAATACTGGATTCAATGGCAGCATTCCGATTATAATTAAATGATTAATCAATTAATTTAACAATATGTGAAAATTTAACTGCTTTTAATTAAGAAGTTTAATTTTTCATTTAATTGGAATCCACGTTTCAATTTAAAAATGTCTGAAAAATGAATTCATTTATTCAGTATAATTGCTTTTGTATTAAAACATGCCGAAAATTATGAAGAAAATTTACCTATTGTTGGGTTGTTCGCTGCTATTGCAATTGTCGAATAATCTAACAGCTCAAGTGCTTGTCACTGAAGACTTCAGTTCCGCAACAGGAACAACTCCACCCGTAAACTGGATTAATAATGACATCGCAGGAGGTGGAAATGTTTGGGAATTTGATAATCCCGGAGGAAGAGACTTAACATTGCCGATTTCAGATCCTGCAGCAATTTTTGACAGTGACAACTATGGAAGTGATGATATTCCGGAAAACTGTGCCTTAGAAACTCCTTTGTTTGATGCAAGTGTTACAACAAATCCCATTTTCCTGTCATTTGATCAATATTTTGATGCACAATACGGTGGGTCCAGTTATATTGAAGTTTGGAACGGAAGTGCCTGGGTGGAAGTATATTCTTCGTTTACCACTTCACCTGATCCTGATCACATAACAATTGATATAACAGCTGATCTGAATGGTGCTTCGGATGCACAGGTGCGTTTTCGCTGGGAAGGCGATTATTCCATGTATTGGATCGTTGACAATATCTTAGTTGAGGCAGTTTCCTGCATTCCCGTATCAGACTTGGCCATTGATAATACCGGAACAGACTTTTTCGATCTTTCCTGGACAATCAACGGTACTGAAACAAGCTGGGATATCGAATATGGAGCACCGGGTTTTATGCCTGGAACAGGTAATGAACTCGGTTCGGAATCTGCAACCACAAATCCGTATACCCTGAACGGTTTGGATCCGGGAATGGCTTATGATATTTATGTCCGTGCAAATTGCGGAACCGAAGAATCTTACTGGACCCTTGTTTCGGGAACAACCGATTGTGCTCCGATCACAAACCTTCCCTGGTCCGAGAATTTTGAATCAATGACTGAGTTAGGATTTGGTTACTTCCAAACCTGCTGGTCGGCATCAGAAGAAATGTGGTTCTCAGACTTTACCGGCTCCTGGGAGATCGGAGCACCTGCTTACTCAGGTACGAACTACATGGCCAGTTATTCATGGAATGTACCTGATACTTTATGGACTCCAGAATTTCAGTTAACGGCCGGAACGAATTACGAATTCAAATTTTATTTCGCAGGCGAGTCGAATGCTTCACCGGGATGGGATGCAGAAGTTCTGTCACTGAACACCCAAACGAACACTGTCAGCACAATTCCTACAGGAACATTTATTACACCGACTGAATCTTTAGATGACGAATTCAGAAGTCATTTGACCTGTTTTACACCTGCAACATCCGGGGTTTATAAATTCGGATTGAGCATTGATTCAAATGGAAATCCTTACTTCCTTCAGGTGGACGACTTTAGCCTGATTGAAAGAGGAGCAGGTGCTGGAACAAATGGTTCTGCAAATGTTTGTCAAACAGAAGGATTGGTAGATTTAAACAGTTTAATTGTAAAAGACGATCAAATCGGATCATGGACATTTGCTCCGAATCCCAATGCAATCGTAAACGACTCGCTGTTCAATCCTCAATATGTACCAGCCGGAGCAGTTACTGTAAACTACATTACAGAAGGCTGTCTGCAGGATACTGCTTCAGCGGTTATCACGATCTATCCTCCTTCCAGTGCAGGAACCGACGGTTCAATTACAGCATGTAAAAATGAGCCGGTTGACTTATTGTCAGGTCTAGGTGGAACTGTAAACTTTGGCGGAAGCTGGTACGATCCTCAAAATAACTTGATGGCATCATCACAGGTTACAACAGGAACATTTCCGGGGCAATACAACTACGATTATATTACAGGGAACGGATTTTGCCCGAACGATACTGCAGGTGTTGTTATAACTGTGACGAATTGCAATTGGTTATCTGTCGATGAAAATGCTTTGGAGGAAATGAGCATATATCCGAATCCTTCTGCAGGTTTGGTATTCATTGAGTCTTCATTTGAAGAAGGAGTTTTTCAATTGGAAATTACAGATCTGAACGGAAGAATTGTGGAGAATGGAAAGAATACTATTTCCGCAGGAACAAATACGATAAACCTGGGTGATGTGCAAAAAGGAACTTACTTCTTCAAATTGTCAAATGAACATGCTGAAAAAGTATACCGGATTGTGATCCAATAAATCTCATTATAAACAAGAACCCTGATCCTATACGGTCAGGTTTTTTTGATTTAATAATGACCATCTTTCAAAGAGTTGACCAGAAGATTGTTAATAATGTAACATTGTGAATAAAAATTTTCAGTTGATGAAAAGTTTTTCGAATGTAAATGAAGCACAATGTTAAAAACAATGTATCATTTGTCATCTCAAGAGATTACGTGTAAATTGTCTTGTCAATTATTGACGTGGTTTAATTAGTTGAAACTAAAATTGCTGTTTTTTATTTGTCTGGAAGCAACAAAAACGGCTGAACACTAGTCTTTTAGGAAGAGTTTTATTTTTTAATATTATACTCAAAATAATCTAAACAAAACATACTATAATTATGAAGAAAATTTACAGTTTGTTAAGTTGTTTGCTCCTGTTACAGGTGACAAACGATCTCTCAGCCCAAGTCATTTTTAATGAAGATTTTAGTTCCGCATCAGGAACAACTCCGCCAACCGGGTGGACAAGCATTGACATTGCCGGAAATGGCGAGGTTTGGGAATTTGATAATCCCGGGGGCCAAACGTTAAACGCTCCGATATCTGATCCCGCTGCAATATTTGACAGCGATAATTATGGGAACAATGGTTTGGCTGAAGAAGCTACTCTGGAGTCTCCGGTATTTGATGCAAGTACGGTTTCAGGAGCAATCCTGCTTTCTTTTGATCAAACTTTCTACAACGACGATTCATTTGGAGGAGGAGAGTACTTTGTTGAAGTTTGGAATGGTACTTCCTGGATTACAGTTTTGAGCGGGATTAATGATTCACCTGATCCGGAACATGTAATCCTTAATATTACAAGTGCAGCAAATGGAGCGGCTAATGCAAAAGTCAGGTTTCGCTGGACAGGAAGCTGGAGTTATTGGTGGATACTTGATAACGTGGTGTTAGAAGAGACAAGCTGTGCCCCGATAACCGATTTGGCTTTTGTAGGTGCAACTTCAAATTCAATCGATATTTCCTGGAATGCCGGTGGAAGTGAAACAAACTGGAATATTGAATATGGAGTAAGCGGGTTTATGCCTGGCTCAGGAACTACAGTAGCTCTATCAGGTAACCCGGAGTTTTCTGCAGGTTTATTGACTTCCAATACATATTATGACTTTTATGTACAGGCAGATTGCGGCGGTGGGGACGAGAGTACTTGGTTCGGTCCGATAAGCGGATATACAGGATACTGCGAATTCAGCAATTCAAATTCCAATTATTACATCAATAATTTCTCTACCACAGGTGGAATTTCAAATATTTCAAACATGGCTTCCGGAAGTGCGGCCAATGGTTATGAGGATGCAACCGCAATGGTAGTTTCTCATTTTGCAGGCGGTCCGGATATTGATTTTTCAGTAGATTTCGGATTTGAGACCTGGTATACTTTCGGTTTTGGTATTTGGGTAGACTGGAATAACAATATGGTTTTTGACCCAAGTGAACAAATGTTTAGCTCAACGAGCTATGAAGACAATTTTTCAGGATCGTTCGGAGTTCCTCCAGGAACGCCGGTCGGGACTTACAGAATGAGAATTCTTGCAGATTATAACAATTCTGAGCCCACAGATGCCTGTTCTTTAGCTACAGGTGACGGAGAAGCGGAAGATTATACCTTTGAGGTAACTCCTACACCATCATGTTTGCCAATAACGGATCTGACTTTAGACGGAGTAACTCCAAACTCGGCAGATATTTCCTGGACAATCGGAGATGCGGAAACCAACTGGAATATCGAGTACGGTGTAAGTGGGTTTACACTCGGTTCCGGAATTACAGGAACAGCATCGGGTACACCGGCATTTACTGCTAATTCATTGACTCCTGATACGGAATATGAATTTTACGTTCAGGCTGATTGCGGTGGCGGAGATGAAAGTATGTGGATCGGTCCGTTAACAGCTTATACAGGTTATTGTGAATTCGAAGGAACGGATCCTGACTACTACATCAACAATTTCTCCACAACAGGAGGGGCAACATCCAATATTTCAAATTTGAATTCGGGAATTTCTCCGAATGGTTATGAAAACGCAACCGCAATGAGCGTGTCTCAGTTTGAAGGCGGACCTGATGTGAACTTTACGGTTAATTTCGGCTTAGAGAGCTGGTATACTTTCGGATTCGGAATTTGGGTGGATTGGAACGATAACATGATTTTTGAATCAAGTGAACAAATGTTCCAGTCTTTCGGATACCAGGATAACTTCTCCGGGTCTTTCGGAGTTCCCTTGGGTGTAGCGGTAGGTACTTACCGAATGCGTATTATGGCGGACTACAATAACAGTTCTCCGACTGATCCATGTACATTGTATTCGGGTGAAGGTGAGGCAGAAGATTACACCTTTGAAGTAGTTCCGATTCCTTCCTGTTTACCTGTTTCAGATCTTGAGACAGAAAATGAAACTTCGAATTCAATTGATATTACATGGACCCCTGGTGACAGTGAAACAACTTGGAATATTGAATGGGGAACTCCTGGTTTTGTTCCCGGAACAGGTACCGGAATTGATTCGGCACAGCAAACGTCCAGTGCATCTTTTTCAATCGGTGGATTGACATCTGCTACTAATTACGACATCTATGTTCAGGCAAGCTGCAGTTCAACCGATTCATCTTATTGGACAATGGTTAGCGGAACAACACTTTGTGCACCAATCACCGCTTTACCTTGGACTGAGGATTTTGAAGCAATGACGGATTTTGACTACAATTTATTCCCGCTTTGCTGGTTAAATGAAAATGACGACTGGCTTTCCGATAATGGTGGCAACACTCCTGGAGTTGCTAATTCAGGTTCAAATTTTGTCGGGATCTACAGTGGGTCAAACGACCACTTGTGGACGCCTGAATTCCAGTTGGTCGCAGGAAAAAAATACGAGTTCAGCTTTATGTGGACCGCAGTAGACAGCAATATAGGTTGGGCTGGTTCTGTTGTTGTGAATAACACACAATCATCAACCGGTGCTACACCACTCGGTGCTCCGTTTATTGCACCTACCGATCAGCCAAATGATGATTATGGAAGAGAATTTTTCTGTTTTACTCCACTTACTTCAGGGGTTTACACATTTGGAATCAAATTAAGTTCTTCATTTAATCCATATTTCTTATCATTTGATGATTTCAGTTTAATTGAACGCGCAAACTCTGCAGGAACCGGTGGTGCAACAAATGCATGTCAAATAGGCGGATTGGTTGATCTGAACGAACTAATTACAATTAACGATCCGTACGGAGCATGGACATTCTCTCCAAATCCTACGACAATTGTAAATGATTCCTTATTTAATCCTTTGTTTGTCCCTTCAGGTACAGTTAGTGTAGACTATGTTACCAGCGGTTGTTTAGTGGACACAGCTTCAGTAATGATTACCGTTTACCCTCCATCAGTTGCAGGTAATGACGGGGCGATCACAGCATGTAAAAACGAACCGATTGATCTGTTATCAGGTCTAAGCGGAACAGTTAATATGGGTGGAGATTGGTACGATCCCAACAATAATCCAATGCCAAATTCCCAAATAATAACAGGAACATTCCCAGGTCAGTTCAACTATGATTACATTACCGGAAACGGAGTTTGTCCGAATGATACTTCCGGTGTAGTGATTACTGTTACAGACTGTGATTGGTTATCTGTTGATGAAAACATACTTGAATCGGTGAATCTTTATCCGAATCCCTCAACAGGATTGGTGTACATTGAATCTACTTTGAGTACCACATCATTTGAGCTTGAGATTACAGATATCAACGGGCGTGTAATTGAAACAGGAAGCAATTCGATCACAAATGGAGTGACTGCTATTGATCTGAAACATGTTCAAAGAGGAACGTATTTCTTTAAACTTTCAAACGAACAGACTGAAAAAGTAGTTCGTATAGTTATTCAGTAAGATAAACGTAACAAAATCAAAGGTCCTGATCCATTTTATGGGTCAGGACTTTTTAGTTAAATTGATTTTATAGAGCTTCCGGTAGGTTTGTTAGCAAGTTTGCTAACCTGCTTAAAGTATTTTCTTCGATAGTTTCTGTTAACTTTGCAGCATGAATTTTGAAAAACAATTGATTGCCCGAAGTGGCGAAGTATGTGAATTAAGCGGATCAACAGAAAATCTGCAGGTATATCAGGTGCAGCCGTCGGAAGGGAATTCAGTTGACGATTTTATTCTGATCACTCAGAATCTGAAGGACCAGTTAGAAGGTACAAAGGAAGTCGTTCCCAATGATTGGAGATGTCTGAATGATGCAATGTGGAGTGAAGTTTCTGCAGTTAAGGTCGTTTCTTACCGGATGCTGAATAATTTGAAACAAGAAGGGTGGCCGAATGATTTGCTTGAAATGATCTATCTTGATGACAGTGAACTTGCCTGGGCAAAATCGGGAATGGAGGACGAAGATGCGATCAAACACATTGATTCCAACGGAGTGGTTTTGAAAGCGGGTGATACAGTAGTTCTGATCAAAGAATTGGATGTTAAAGGTTCAACTATTACTGCAAAACGCGGAACATCTGTTAGAAACATTCGTTTGGTTCAGGACGACCCAACATTGATTGAAGGAAAAATAGACGGTCAGTCGATCTACATCCTAACGCAGTTCGTGAAGAAATAATTAAAAATGCAAAATGCAAAATGCAAAATGCAAAATGCAAAATTTTAGATTAGCCTACTAACTCCGTCCCGTGAGGAAAATTGCCTTTTTTGGATTCTACATTTTGAATTCAGAGAACATCGTGGTAATCCGGAGTTTTATCAAATACACTTTTTGCGAACGGACACAAAGGAACGATCTTAATATTGGCCTTTCGTGCGAATTCAACAGCGGCCTGAACCATTAGGTTTCCAACACTTCTGCCTCTGAATGCCGGATTTACTTCTGTATGATCAATAATAATGCGATCGTCATTTACCCAGGCATAAGTCATTCTTCCTGCTTCTTGTTCATCTTCCGTTGCTTTGAAGAATCCCTTCGTTTCACGGTCAAATTGTTTTACTTCTATCATAATCGTATAAATTCAAAATTCAAAAAAGTCTGTTAAAATCGGGCTTCCGGCAAGTCAACAAATCCTGTTTCCCCTTCAATTTTAGGAAAAGTCCGGTCAGCCCATGCTTTTTTTGCTTCTTCTATTCGTTCTTTCCGGGATGAAACAAAGTTCCAAAAAATGAAGCGCTCTTCCGGAAATGCTTCTCCACCGAAAATATAAACCGTAGAGTTTGCAGCCATTTCGAAAGTACAAAGTGCAGCATTCTTTGCAATCAGGATTTGCTTCGGACCGTATTCTTCTCCATCGTCTTTGATGCTTCCTTCCAGGATATACAAAGCACTTTCCCCGAATAACTGTTCGCCGATATTGATTGTGGCTGCTTCCCGGCTCTTAATCTCAAGAAAATAGAGTGGACTAAATACGGGAACGGGTGATTTTCTTCCGAATGCTTCGCCGGCAATCAGCTTAAACTGAAGTCCGTTTTCTGTCCATGCAGGGATTTCTTGTGCTTCAACATGCGTAAATGAAGGTTCCATTTCTTCCAGTTCAACCGGTAGTGCAACCCAAATCTGCAGCCCATGAAGGTGTTTTTCCGAATGACGCAAATAATCCGGCGTTCTTTCCGAATGAACGACACCTTTTCCGGAAGTCATCCAGTTCACGGCGCCCGGTTGGATCTCAACTACGGAACCGATGCTGTCGCGATGCATAATGGCTCCTTCAAATAAATAGGTCAGTGTGGATAACCCGATATGCGGGTGAGGTCCGATATCCAGGTTCTGATGATCGTTTAGCTTTACAGGTCCCATGTGATCAATAAATACAAATGGTCCAACCGCCCGCTTTTGTCGAAAAGGAAGCAATCTTCCCACCAGGAAATTGCCAATATCCGCAGCGCGTTCTTCTATAATAAGCTGAATGTTTGACATGGATCTGAAATATTTTTTTGAAGTTCAGAATTAAAAATCGGATTACAAAATTTCAGTATAAAAGAGTATTTGACTTCCCGAAATCCGGGATTATTAAAATCTTAATAATTAAATATTTAGGTTTTTTTTACAAAAACAAAGAGTATCTTTAGTAAGTAAGGCAGTAATTCATTCTGAATTTTAGTAAAAAGTTGAAATCCAAAAGTGAATGACTGCCGTATTTATTTGCATTAATTCTGAGAGATTATGAAAAGAGCAATTTGGAACAATACTGTTGTTGCGGAAAGCGAAAACACGGTGGTGATTGAGGGAAATCATTATTTTCCGGCAGAATCAATCAAAAAGGAATACTTCAGGGATTCAGATACACATACAACCTGTCCGTGGAAGGGAGAGGCGTCATATTATACACTGGAGGTCGATGGACAAACGAACAAAGATGCTGCCTGGTATTATCCCAAAGCTTCGGAACTTGCTAAAAGTATTGAAGGGAAAGTGGCTTTTTGGAAAGGGGTTCAGGTAGTTGTCGATTAATTAAACAGCATGCATTTGAAAGAAAAATACAATGAAGTAAGGAGTAGGACAGAGGCAATATGTCAGCCCTTGCAGGTAGAAGATTATGTTCCTCAGCCGGTTCCTTTTGCCAGTCCTCCGAAGTGGCATTTAGCACATTCTACCTGGTTCTTCGAAGAAATGATCTTAAAGAAACACTTGGAATCATATAAGGAATACCATCCGGATTTCGGGTTCCTGTTTAATTCCTATTACAATACGATAGGTGAGCGCACTTTCCGGGCAGACCGGGGAAATATCACACGGCCCGGAGTTTCGGAAGTGTATGCATACCGCGCTTATGTGGATAATGGAATGGCAAAATTGTTTGAACAGGAATTGTCCCGGGAATTGAAAGATCTCATTGAACTTGGACTAAACCACGAACAACAGCACCAGGAATTGTTGATCACAGATTTAAAATATACACTCGGGCATAATCCGATTTTCCCGGTTTATGATGAAACACAAAATTTACTGGCTGATCACAACAAGTATTCCGGCTGGCTTCCCATGGAAGAGGGGGTTTATGAGATCGGACACGATAACGATGCGTTTTGCTTTGACAACGAACTGAACAAGCACAAAGTATATTTACAGGCATTTGAAATCGCTCACACACTCGTGACGAATGGAGAGTACATGGAATTTATGGAGGACGGCGGGTATTCGCGTTTCGATTGCTGGTTAGACGAAGGATGGGCTTGGCTGAATGAAAATAAGATTACAAGTCCGCTTTACTGGCACAGGATAAACGGAAAATGGCATTACTTCACCCTTGCGGGTCTGAAGGAAGTTGATCCGGATGCAATTTTGGGGCATATTTCCTATTACGAGGCACAAGCTTACGCAAGTTGGAAAGGACTTCGTTTACCAACAGAATTTGAATGGGAAGCAGCTTCTGGATTCCTGGACTGGGGTAAACGGTGGGAGTGGACAAACAGTGCCTATTTACCTTATCCGGGCTTTAAAACAGCAGAAGGAGCAGTTGGAGAATACAACGGAAAATTCATGATCAATCAAATGGTTTTGCGGGGAGCTTCAGTGGCAACAGCACCTGATCACAGCAGGAAAACTTACCGGAACTTTTTCCACCCGCATTTTCAATGGCAGTATTCAGGAATCAGATTAGCAAAATAAGATGATATTAGAACAATTTAAGCAAGACGTATTGTTTGGACTTTCTCAGACTCCCAAACAAATTCCATCGAAATATTTTTATGATAAACGGGGCGATGAATTGTTCGTTCAGATCATGAATATGCCGGAGTATTACCTGACCCGCGCAGAAATGGAAATCTTTCAGCAACAATCACGTGACATTATTTCAAGCTTTGATATTCAGAAAGGAGAGGAAATTGAAGTAGTGGAGTTGGGGGCAGGTGACGGAACCAAAACAATTCATTTGTTATTTGAATTGATTCGTGCACGGGTGACTTTCAAATACGTTCCGATCGATATTTCTTCCAATGCCTTAACCGGCCTGGAACACCGGATGAAAGAAGAAATCCCCGAGTTGGCAATTAACAGCCTTCACGGCGATTATTTCCAAATGCTGAGTGATCTGAAGAAATCTCCCAACAGGAAAATTATATTGTTCCTGGGTTCCAACATCGGGAATATGTCGGATGAACAAGCAACGGCCTTCATAGCCTCGTTGAGCAAGAACTTAAACAAGGGAGATAAGATCGTTTTGGGAGTTGACCTGATCAAGGAAAAAGAAGTTGTTCTTCCTGCATACAATGATCCTGCGGGGATTACGCGTGATTTCAATCTGAACCTGCTGAAAAGAATGAATCGTGAATTGAGCGCCGATTTTGATTTGAATTCTTTTGTCCACGATCCTGAATACCATGAATCGGAAGGAATAGCAAAGAGTTTCCTAAAGAGTACACGAAAGCAGGTCGTAGATATCAAGTTGATAGGCAAACAATTTCTTTTTGAGGAGAATGAGCGGATCCACACTGAAATATCCAGGAAATACAATGATTCCATCCTGGAAAAAATCATCGACAAATCTCCGTTGTCTGTTCAACATTGTTTTACGGATAAAAAAGCCTGGTTCGGAGATTATATTATCAATCGGGTTTAGCGATTATATATGTGTTAATCTGTTAATATTTAGTACAAATATCGAGATACACACGGGATATCTGCTTGTCAAATACGGAGTGTCATTTAGGAATAATTCGTTTGAATTTGTTAAGCTTTTCCTAAAATGGAAAAGAAGCCCACATCTTTCTGTTATTTTAGAGGCAAAATTGCAATATGACAACTACCGGCTTGGAAAAACAAACCTTCGTGAACAAACAACTTCCGATAATCATAAAAGGATTGATGGCATTTATGTTCCTGCTTTCAGCAGTGGCAAAGTTGTATCCATCACCAAATTTTGCGCTTTCCACATTTGAAGTGAAGCAACTAATCCCGATGGGTTTCAGTGAAACGAGCGCGGCTTATTTTTCGCGCATTCTGATCGGTTGCGAATTGGCTTTGGGACTTCTCTTACTTCAAAAGAACTACTTCAAGAGATTAGTCATTCCGATGTCCTTTTTGATGTTGTTGGTTTTCAGTATTCACTTAAGCTACGAAATTGCATCTTCCGGAAATAGTGGGAATTGCGGTTGTTTTGGTACTTTATTGCCCATGACACCGGTTCAGGCATTGATCAAAAACATTATAGGAATGGGCTTGTTGGTTCTTCTTTATCAAAAAACAGCTAAAGAAAGCGACCGATTGAATTTCTCTTTTTTAGCCGCGGTAACATTCGCTTCGATTCTTGCGGTCTTTTTAGTTGGACCAATGCAACGCAAATCCAACGATGAAAACGAAAAATTGGTGGAAGAAATGATGCAGGAAATGAACATGGATGATTCGGAGGATAATACTTTGAAGGCAGAAGATTCGACGGGTGTAAAAATTGAAAATTCTGAAAAGGCCAAAATTGTAGATCCCAAAGACTCGAAAATAACCAAACAGGAAACTGTGCCAGAAGAAAAACCTCTTGCAGACGAGCCGAAAGCAAAAAGATCCGGCTTTGCATCCCAGTTCGGAGACATTGACAAAGGAAGAAAGATTCTTTGCTTTTTCGCTCCCGGTTGCGATCACTGCAAGGAAACAGCGAAAGCTTTAACAGAACTGGCAGCGAAAGACGCCAATTTTCCGGAGATTAAAATTGTATTCATGGATGAAGAAACAGAATTGATCCCTGACTTTTTTGCTTTTGCAGGGAAAAAATACCAATTCAAAATCCTCGATGTTGCTTCATTTTGGACCGTTTTGGGTGGTACAAAAGATACACCTGGTGTTTTCTATCTTTGGAACGGAAACAGCGTAAAGGAATACGACGGAATCAATGAACGCGCGTTTAAAAAGGATGAGTTCCGAAAAATCGTTCAAAAGAAGTGGTCGGAATTAAAGTAAGGACCTGGAAATTATAGACTCGAAGCTTTTTAGAAGTAGATGTGTTTCTATTTTCCACAGATGCACTGATAGAAAGCTCGCTTACCAGTCTCACCTCAAAGTATCTTAACGCTACCGGTAGGAGCGCAAAGAATCTGTGCATTAGTGAGAAGAAAACAGGAAGTGGTTTACATGATGCTTATATCTCCGATTTGGTTATCTTCATGTCTCATTTTACTGATATGAAAAACCTGTTTACTGTTCTATTTTGTTTGCTAAGTCTCTTTTCGGAAGCACAAAAAAAACACTCCTTTAATGAGGCTCAATTTTATTCGGAGCTAGGAACTCTTGCTGAAAAGAAGGACTTCTTCCAAGTGAAGAAACTACTTGTTACCAATAAGTCAAGAATTGATCAGGAAGTTTACTACTATTATTGGAGTTTGGCAGAAAATGCATTTTCCCATTTTTCGGCATCCAATGAAGCAATCGAACTTTTTTTAGAGGGAGCAGGTTCCATGAAAAACGATTCGGTTTTCAAAGAAATCTTACTGGTAAAACAACTGAATCTGGTCAATTTATTTGAATACAAAGATGCCTACTTAACGAATCAGTACATCCTGGAACACTTCAAACATGTTTGTACGGAAGAGGAAATCGAAGACTTAACTAATACGGGAAAGATTTGGAAAGCATTGGAAAACTCAGGGAAACAGAAAATCCACCACCCGGTTGATGTGAAAATCGGACTCACACGCGATATGGCAAAACTGGCCAATGTTCCGGTTACCGTTTCTGGAAAAACGAAAAACTTCATATTTGATACGGGAGCTAATTTCTCCGTCATCCAGCGTTCTGTGGCACTTGAAATGAATTGCGAGATCATCCCGGTTCAATTTGACGTATCAGCAATAACCGGGGCTAAAGTGAAAAGTGACTTAGCTGTAGTGAAAGAATTATTTATCGGAGATCAAAATTCAGGACAAGTTGTAAGGTGCGAGAACGTTGTTTTTCTTGTTTTTGACGACAAAGATCTGACATTTTCAGAAGTGAATTATTCCATTCAGGGAATTATCGGTTTCCCTGTGATTCGCAATCTGGATGAAATCCGCATTACGAAAGAAGACGAGTTGTTAATTCCGAAAACACCGGAAGTTTACCAGCAAAGCAATATGATTTTAAACGGTTTTGTACCGGTAGTTCAGGTGATACAAGAAAAAGATACCCTGCAATTTTCTTTTGATACCGGGGCTGTCGAAACCTCATTGAATCGTGCATATTATCAGAAGTATAAAAAGAGAGTAGAGAAGAAGGGAAAAAAGAAAACGTTGAAATCCGGTGGTGCAGGAGGAATGGTGGAATTTGAGGGCTATTTATTGCCAAGTGTTACACTTGCTGTCGGGACATCAGAAGAAGTTACCTTGAAGGATATCCAGGTTCGAAAAGATCAGGTAGGAGAAGTAAGTGCTGATTTTGACGGAAATCTCGGACAGGATTTCATCAAGCAATTCGATGAAATGATCATCAGTTTCAAATATTCAGCAATACAGTTTAGATAAGAGAAAGCAAGGCTTTCGAGAATAAACTAGCGTTAGCGCAGTTTTTTTCAATTGTCAATCTCTATTTCCAATTTTTAATTACTCCCGACTCCTTTCGTTGTGGTTTTGTTTCCAGGGTTTGTTTCCTGAACTTTATCCTTATTTTCAGTAACCGGAATAGTCATTACGACTTCACCCGCTGCAGTGCGTACTTGAGCAAATAACCAATTATACATCTCATCTCCGCGGAAGATCCGTTCCAAGGCTCCGTGATTTGCTCCTGCAATTTCTGTATAGATCAGGTTTTTTCCATTGTTGCAATTTTTGATTGCGCTTACCATTTCTCTCGAATAACGTACCGGAACAGCTTCGTCTCTGTTTCCATGCTGGATCCACATGGGGATACTTGCCAGATTACAAGCGTCTTTTGGATTTCCACCACCACAAAGAGCAACAGCTGCAGTGATCTTATCTGCGTGTTTTCCAACAAAATGCATAGTTCCGTAACCACCCAGACTCATTCCGCAAACATATACCCGGTTCGTATCCGTTTTATAGAGTTTTTGAACGTATTCCAGAACTTCCAAAACCTTATCCGGGTTCCAGGATCCTGATGCTACCTGCGGAGCAATTACAATGGCGGGAACTTTTCGTCCTTTTTCAATTTCGTGAATTACACCGTATTTTTTCACCCGGTTCAAATCCGTACCACTTAAACTTTTCCCATGGAGGAAGATAAGAATAGGAGGGTTGTCGTTCAAAACACTTGAATCCGGAAGGTTTAGCCAAAAGTTGTAGGATGTTTTTCCTTTTACAGCACTTAACTGTGCAAAGGAATTCAAGCCAATAAATAAACAGATTGCAATAAGTATATTTTTCATATATTTTTCTCGGGATGGCTAAGATAAGGATTAAATAATAAATGGGATTTTAAATTTTGCTTACTGATTGTGGACGTCTTCAAGTTTTTGGATAATAATTCAATTTTAAATTACTGAAAATTAAACACTTCCACCATATGGTAAATAGGTAAATAGGTAAATAGGTAAATAGGTAAATAGGTAAATAGGTAAATAGGTAAATAGCAGGTTAAACAAAAAAGGCTACCCAACAGGATAGCCTTAATAACTTAACTTCTAAACAACTACTTATTGCTTTGCAGCATCGAGCAGTTGCTTGTATTTCGCTTCTTTTTCGGTGTTTTTAAGTGCACGTGCAATTTTCACTAAGCTGTTCAAAACCACTACGTCTTTTGGAGAAAGAGCTACATATCTTTCCAAGGGCTCCAATGCTAAAGCATAGAATTCCAAACTTTTTGCAAGTAACTCATCCGATTCCTTTTTGGCATTCGGAGGAAGATCACCTGCCTTTAAGCGTAAATCAGATCCTTTCCCGGAGAAATAAACTCCCAGGTTGTAATGTGCATCGGCATAGGCCGGATCAATCTCCACTGCTTTGTTCAGGTTGTCCAAAACTGTTTGATCATCCTTCATTTCCATTGCAATTGTACCTAAAGCAAAATATAAATGCTTGTCTTTCGGAGATTTGGCAATAGCTTGTTTCAGGAACTCAACCGCTTTGTCATTTTGACCTGCTTTGATGTAAGCCATTGCAGTTGAACGGTAAATGATGTCCGGTTTGTAATTCGCATCTGCTGCTTTTTTGTAATACTCAGCTGCCTGAACCCAATTTGTATCATTCTCTGCAGCAATAGCAGCATAATAAATGGAAGTTGTATCCATTTGATTGATAATATTGGTATAGTCATTTACAACAGCAAATGTCATCATAGCCTCTTTATACTTTTTAGCATCAAATGCAGCAGAACCTGTTGTGTAAAGCACTTGCTTAATCGTATTTACACTGTTCTCGATGTCCGAATCATACTTGTTAGAAAGATCATAAGCTTCTTTGTAAGCTTTGATAGAAACTTCCTTAGCATTTTCCGGAACATTTTTGTTGAACTCGGCATCTCCAAGCATTTTCAAGAAAAGCATCGAAGTGTAGATCTCACCTTTCAGAAACAATGTCTTCGGGCTTTTTTCGGTTTCAGGATTGGCAGCAGCGATATCAATAGATTCTTTTGCTTTCAACAGTTGCTTTTTCATTTCAACCATATCACCACTCATTTGAGCTTTCTCAAAATTCTGGAACGCTAAAGCCGCATCGGTTTCAACCTTTTTTTGAGCAAAAGAAAGAGAAGAAACCATCATGATTCCAGCTATTAATGCTCCTTTAGTAATGTTCAAATAGTTCATACTTATTAAATTTATCTGCACACCGTTTGATCTTTATCAAAGCTGCGCTTTTCTTATTTGCTGTGACTTCATTTCCAACTTTTATGCCAAGCTCGACACTAAGATGCAAATAAAATGCATTTTCCATATTTATTCCTCAGAATTTGTTTCGTTTGATTCTTCACCTGCAGATTCTTCTGTTGTGTCATCTATCGGTTTTTCGATGATTGTTCCGTCTTCATCGAATTCCGCTTCATCTTCATCTGAGCGTGGAACTCGTGCTACAGCAGCAATTGCAGCTGAACCTTTCAGGTTAATCAAACGAACACCTTGTGCAGCTCTTCCCATTACACGAATGCCGTCAATATGCATACGGATGGTAACACCAGCCTTAGTGATAATCATCAAGTCATCTTCGTCCGCAACGGTTTTGATTGCCAATAGAGGTCCGGTTTTATCCGTAATGTTAATAGTCTTAACACCTTTTCCTCCGCGGTTTGTGATACGGTAAACCGGCTCTCCGTCTTCAGGATCATTTAAGAATGAACGTTTTCCATAACCCTTTTCAGAAACAACCATGATCGTTTCAGCGTTATCTTTTACGCAAATCATTCCGACAACTTCATCCGAATCATTCTGAAGAGTCACAGCACGAACACCGGAAGCGTTTCTTCCCATCGGACGAACTTTCTCTTCGTTGAAGCGAATCGCACGTCCAGCTTTTGTTGCCAAAACCATTTCGTTAGTTCCATCTGTTAATCTTGCTTCAAGCAATTCGTCGTTTTCACGAATAGTTATCGCATTGATACCGTTTGCTCTTGGTCGGGAATATGCCTCCAGGGAAGTTTTCTTGATAATCCCCTGTTTAGTACACATAACTATGAAATTGTTCTCAACGTATTCTTTGTCGGTCAAATCTTTGACTTTCACATACGCTTTGATCTTATCATCCTGCTCAATATTCAATAAATTTTGAATTGCCCTTCCTTTTGCCGTTTTGTTTCCTTCAGGAACTTCAAATACACGCATCCAGAAACAACGTCCTTTTTCGGTGAAGATCAACAAGTAATTGTGGTTTGTTGCAACGAACAGGTGCTCAAGGAAATCTTTGTCCCGTGTTGTAGAACCTTTCGACCCCATTCCACCACGGCTTTGAACCTTGAATTCATCCAGGTTTGTACGTTTGATATATCCTGCATGAGAGATTGTAATAACCACTTCTTCATCCGGTATCAAATCCTCGATCTTCATTTCAGAAGCAGAGTATTCGATTCTCGAACGGCGGGCATCACCGTATTTGGTGCGAACATCAATTAACTCGTCCTTAATGATCTGCATTCTGCGTTCTTCACGAGCCAAAATGTCCTTCATATCAGCAATAAATGCCATCAAATCAGCGTATTCTGCGCGTAATTTATCCTGCTCCAGTCCGGTTAACTGACGCAGACGCATTTCAACAATTGCACGGGATTGAATATCCGACAACGAAAAGCGTTCCATCAAACGCTCACGCGCTTCTTCCGGGCTTTTGGATGAACGGATAATTGCAATTACTTCATCGATATTATCAGAAGCAATGATTAATCCTTCTAAGATATGCGCACGCTCTTCAGCTTTACGCAATTCATATTTTGTTCTGCGGACGATCACTTCATGTCTGAATTTAACAAATTCAGCAATCATTTCCCGTAAGTTCAATAAACGAGGTCTTCCGTCAACCAAACAAATGTTGTTGATAGAGAATGAACCTTGCAGCGCAGTGTATTTATAAAGTTTGTTTAATACCACATTCGGAATGGCATCGCGTTTCAATTCGAAAACGATTCGCATACCATTTCTGTCAGATTCGTCGCGAATGTCAGAAATACCTTCTATCTTTTTGTCATTTACCAGTTCAGCAGCTTTCTTGATCATTTCTGCTTTGTTGACCTGGTAAGGGATTTCAGTAACAATGATTTGTTCTCTTCCTCCTGATTCTTCGATCTCTGCCTTTCCGCGAATAACCACACGGCCACGGCCTGTTAACAAGGCCTCGCGGGCACCGTCAACACCATAAATAATACCTCCTGTCGGGAAATCGGGAGCTTTTACATGATGCAGCAACTCATCGTCTTCCAGGTCATTGTTGTCGACATATGCAATAATTGCGTCTACAACCTCACCTAAATTGTGAGGAGCCATATTCGTAGCCATACCCACAGCGATACCACTTGCTCCATTCACCAACAGGTTAGGGATTTTTGAAGGTAAAACCGTTGGTTCTTCCAAAGAGTCATCAAAGTTTGGAGCGAAATCTACCGTTTCTTTATCCAAATCATCCAGCATCTCTTCTGCGATCTTGCGCAAACGTGCTTCCGTATAACGCATTGCTGCCGGACTGTCACCATCGACAGAGCCGAAGTTACCTTGTCCGTCAACCAAAGGATAACGCAAAGACCAGGATTGTGCCATACGAACCATGGTATCGTAAACGGAACTGTCACCATGCGGGTGATACTTACCGAGTACCTCACCAACAATACGAGCTGACTTTTTGTGTGGTCGGTTGGAATAAACTCCCAAATCCTGCATACCATATAATACACGGCGGTGTACAGGTTTAAATCCGTCACGCACATCAGGAAGTGCACGAGATACGATCACTGACATCGAATAATCGATGTACGCCGACTTCATTTCATCTTCGATGTTAATCTGGATAATCTTTTCTCCATCTGCCATCTTGTCATAGTTTTAAATTATGCACGAAATTTGCGTGCTAAAAGCAAGTTTCGAAATTAGTTTTTTTATAGCTACAAAAAAGAGGGGTAAAAGGATTTTTACTAACAAAAAGCGGTGAAAAAATGCTATTTCGATGTACTTATTAACATTTAATGTGTTTGTATATTTGTATGGTGCAGTTGTTGTACCTGAATCTTAAATTAAGATAATTATGGAAGCGAAATTTTCACCCCGTGTAAAAGATGTACTTAGCTTCAGTCGAGAAGAAGCTTTGCGTTTGGGGAATGATTTTATTGGGGTAGAACATTTCTTGCTTGGAATCTTGCGTGAAGGAGAGGGGAACGCTGTGCGGATCCTGACCGGATTTAATCTGGATTTACAAAAGTTAAAGGCAGAATTAGAAAAACCATTGCTGGAGGCAGCTAAATCGAATTCGCCGGTTGGTGCGAATATACCTCTGGTAAAACAAGCTGAACGTTTGTTAAAAATAACCTATTTGGAAGCGAAATTGTTTAAGAGTCCTATGATAGGAACAGAACATTTATTACTTTCGATGCTAAAGGATGAAGATTCCGTAGTTTGTAGGGTGTTAAACCGCTATGGAGTAAATTATAATACAGTTCACGAGGAATTAGAGAATATGGTCGACGAAAATAAACTACCAAGAGCAGAAATGTCGTCTTCTTCTGAAGATGACGACCAAACATTTGGAGCCAGCCAAAGAAAAGCTACTGACCCTAAATCTAAAACACCTGTTTTGGATAATTTTGGTCGGGACTTAACAAAGATGGCGGAAGCCGGAAAACTGGATCCGATTGTTGGACGTGAAAAAGAAATTGAGCGAGTGTCTCAGATTTTGTCACGCAGAAAGAAAAATAATCCGATTCTGATCGGAGAACCCGGAGTAGGAAAAAGTGCAATTGCCGAGGGATTGGCATTGAGAATTGTTCAGCGCAAAGTTTCCCGGGTACTGTTTAATAAACGAATTGTTTCATTGGACCTGGCTTCCATGGTTGCCGGTACAAAATACCGCGGTCAGTTTGAAGAACGCATGAAAGCCGTGATGTCGGAAATTGAGAAAAATCCGGATATCATTTTGTTTATTGACGAAATCCACACCATTATCGGTGCGGGTGGAGCGAGCGGTTCTTTGGATGCTTCCAACATGTTTAAACCGGCTTTGGCACGCGGTGAAATGCAGGCGATCGGAGCTACTACTTTGGATGAGTACAGACAGTACATCGAGAAAGATGGTGCTTTAGAGCGTCGTTTTCAAAAAGTATTGATCGAACCAACCAGTATCGAGGAAACAATCCAGATCTTGAATAACATCAAAGAGCGTTATGAAGACCATCACATGGTTACTTATACGGATGAAGCGCTTGCTGCTTGTGTGAAATTGACAGAACGTTATATTACTGACAGACATTTACCGGATAAAGCAATTGATGCCCTGGATGAAGTTGGTTCACGTGTTCATATTACAAACATCAATGTTCCGCAGGATATTATTGATATCGAGCAGGAAATTGAAGAATTGAAGGATCAGAAGAACGAGGTCATTAAATCTCAGCAATACGAGAAAGCTGCCGAATTACGTGATTCTGAGCGTAAACTTCAGGACCGTTTGGAGGAGGCTAAAAAACGCTGGGAAGAAGATTCCAAGGCGAAAAGAGTTGTTGTGACCGAAGAGGATGTAGCAGAAGTGGTTTCCATGATGTGCGGAATCCCTGTGACACGTGTTGCTCAAACCGAAATGGGTAAATTAGCAACTATGGCTGATGAACTTCAGGGGAAAGTAATCGGACAGCAGGAAGCAGTTGAAAAAGTGGTTAAAGCTATTCAGCGAAACAGAGCCGGATTGAAAGATCCGAATAAGCCAATCGGTTCGTTCTTCTTCTTAGGACCAACAGGTGTCGGGAAAACGCAATTGGCAAAAGTTCTTGCGAAGTATTTATTCGATTCGGAAGACTCGTTGATTCGCATTGACATGTCTGAATACATGGAAAAGTTCTCTATCTCTCGTTTGGTAGGAGCGCCTCCGGGATATGTAGGTTATGAAGAAGGTGGTCAGCTGACTGAAAAAGTAAGACGCAAACCGTATTCGATCATTTTGTTGGATGAGATTGAAAAAGCACATCCGGATGTCTTCAATTTATTACTTCAGGTTCTGGATGACGGACATATGACGGATGGTTTGGGTCGCAAGATCGATTTCAAGAACACCATATTAATTATGACTTCCAATATCGGAGCACGTCAGTTGGCAGATTTTGGTGCCGGAGTTGGTTTCGGAACAAAATCACAGACAGATCAGCGCGATGATAATGCCAAAACGGTTATTCAAAATGCTTTGAGAAAAGCCTTCTCACCTGAGTTTTTGAATCGTATTGATGACATGATTATTTTCCATTCATTAACGAGAGAAAACATTCATAAAATCATTGATTTGGAATTGGTGAAATTGTTTGATCGCATCGCTATATTGGGTTATCATGCCTCAATGACTGAAAAAGCAAAAGATTTCATTGTAGACAAAGGATACGACGAGAAATTTGGTGCAAGACCATTGAAAAGAGCAATTCAAAAGTACATTGAAGATCCATTGGCAGAAGAGATCATTAAAGCAAATCTGCAAGAAGGAGATACCATTGTTCTGGATATGGACGAAGCAAATACAGGCTTGAAAATTTCTATTGAAAAAGGAAAAACGAAAGCTGCAAAAAAGTAAATAAATTCTTTTAAAGAAAGGTGGGGGTGTGATTAATTGCATCCCCACTTTTTATTCAAGCCCATTTTTTATCTTTGAATAATGAAGTTAAGATTAACCATTTTGTTTTTGAGCTTTTCTGTATTGGCATTGAGCTATGTAGAAATGACACGCGTTGATGCAAGAGTTTTTATTGCGAATCCCGAAACGGATTTCAGTAAAATTCAGGTAAATAATGAAGCGTTGAAAGCTAAAATGGTAGAATTCCTCTTTAGCAATGATTTGGTAGATCATATCGGAACGAAAGCTTATGATCCGGGGGCTTTATTTGTTAACTATTACAAACAATTCGCACCCTTGTATCAGTTGATTGATTTGAATAATGACAAAGTTCCGGAACTTATTTTCAACGGATATGCTGATGAAGAAAGGGAAAAGGAACACTTGCAGATTTTTACCACGATCAAAGGTGAATTGGTTTCAGTTTATAATGAAATAGGGCATGTGTTAGCTTATAAAATCCATCCAAATACAAAGGAGGTTTTATTGTATCATCATCAGTATCCATGTTGTGAAAATGCGTCACATAACCTGAACCGTTTGCGATTAGTTGATAATAAAATTGTACAGATCAAACGTTATTTTTTAGGAAGGGATCACGGCATGCTCGGAAGGTTCTTCCCGGATAAGTCCGGTTTCTCCGGTAAATTTCACCAAACCACAGCGAAAACAGCGCTTTATTGGTCCGGGGAGGAAATAAATAAAGCTGCCTGGCCCGGCAGATCTGAAAAGAATATCATTGCGAATTATCCGGATTCGACCAATTATTCTATCCTTGCAGAAAAAGGAAAATGGCGCTTTGTTATTATGCATGGAGCACCGCTTGCAGAAGAAAACCGGGTAATTAATCCGTCCAACTTTTCGAATACCTGGATTTACGGGTGGATCAGAAATTGAATGATTAATTATCAAGGAAGGAATTCCTTTTCATAGTTAAATCATTTATAATTGATCAGTTAATTAATGTCGGTTTGTTTCCAGTTAAGCACGAGTTGATGATGCTTGTTTTGGAATATGGCCATTAATTTATCGGAATCAGATTCTTTGCCAGGTGAGCGTTTTTCTATTGCCCGGAAAGTTTGTTGAATGATTTCCAAAATGTCTGATTCCATTAATATTTCAGAAGTGCTTGTGTCGAAACTATAGCTTTTGTAAACTTCAATAATCTTATTCCGATCACTTTGCTCTTGTGGCAGTAGTGTGTTCTTTTTAGATAATTCATTGAAAAAAGGCAGCAATTTTGCACTCAGTTCAATAAAATGCCTCAAAACAATCGTAGCTTCATTAATTTGCTGAATTGCAGAGGTCTGAATAAAGCGTTTCTTAGTGAGTTTGTTTTCCATGACATTTTGTTTTGTCGTTTCATAATTAAGACGCCGCAAGGGTTAAATGGTTGGATTCATAAATTGGTATTTGATTAAACCCTTGCTTTCATTGAGTAAAATGGAGTTTTATGTTATTATTTAATTGCTAAATCAATTAATGTTTATAAAATTTCACAAATCAATTTGTTTTCAATCGCATTAATCATGCTGCTAAATCGATGTAAGCCTTATATTTGCACAAAAAATCACGACATGCAGATACTTAACGGGAAAGAAACAGCTGAAATAATCAGGAAAGAATTGGCAATTCAAGTGAAAGAGCGTAAAGCTGCAGGTCGGAAAATCCCTCATTTAGCTGCTATTTTAGTTGGAAATGACGGTGGTTCGGTTACTTACGTGAACAATAAATTGAAATCCTGTGAGGAGATCGGTTTTGAAAGTACATTGATCCGTTATGATGATTCGGTTTCGGAGGAAGTACTTCTGAATAAGGTGATTGCATTGAATGAAGATAAAAGTATTGACGGATTTATTGTTCAGTTGCCGCTTCCGGCTCATATTGATGAAATGAAAGTGACTTTGACAATTGATCCGAAGAAAGATGTGGATGGTTTCCATCCGATCAATGTTGGAAATATGATGTTGAATATCCCCGGATTTGTTCCCGCAACACCAGCGGGGATCGTTGAATTAATGCGTCGTTACAAGATTAAAACTGCGGGGAAAAACTGTGTGGTTGTTGGAAGAAGCAATATCGTGGGGACCCCTTTGAGTTTGCTTTTGGGGAAGAATACGGATCCTGGAAACTGTACGGTGACACTCGTGCATTCAAAATCTGAAAATATTAAAGAAATCTGTTCTCAGGCTGATATTTTGGTTGCCGCAGTTGGTATTCCGGGATTCATCACAGCCGATATGGTTAAAGAAGGTGCGGTGGTGATCGACGTGGGAACAACCCGTATTGAAGACGCAACAAGAGAAAGAGGATGGAGACTGGCAGGTGATGTGGACTTTAAAGAAGTTGCGCCTAAAACTTCTGCGATTACCCCGGTTCCGGGTGGAGTAGGACCAATGACAATTGCATCTTTGATGATCAATACATTAAAGGCAATGGAGTTGAAAGGAAAGTAGGCTGATCGATATAACCTTTTATAATCGCTCCAGCGGAGTTTTCACACCGTCGACCAAAGAGTAACAAGCTAGTTTATCTTTAAATACCGAAGACTTAAACAGGGATCGGTTTAAAAGCATCCTTACACATTCCTGGATTCCTTCCGCAATAGAAGGATGGGGATGAACTAATTCCGCAATCACGTGAATGGGAAGTCCCAGTTTCATGATTAAACCGATGGTTTGAATAGCTGTAGAAGCATGTTCACCGACAGCACGCATTCCGAGAACCTTCATATCACTATCGTTCGTAACGATGATCTTGAAAAAACCTTCGGTCTTTCTCATAGCAATTGCTCTGGCGATTACAGAATAATCGATTTTGACCACTTTTACCGGAATATTCTTTTCAAGACATTGCATTTCGTTAATTCCGACTGCAGCAACTTCGGGTTGAAGAAACATAATCGTACAGACATTATCGTAGCTCAAGCGTTCGCGGATCGTTCCAAAAGCTCTTTCAACCGCATGGCGAGCCTCAATTTCACCCATGTTTACCAATGCAATTCTCCCGGAAACATCTCCGACAGCGTAAATATGCGGAACATTCGTTACCGTATCATCATCACCGATATGTTGTCCGCGCTTAGACATTAGAACACCGGCATTCTCCATTTTTAAGCTTTCAATATTGGGTACACGTCCAATAGAAAGAAGAGCTTTTTCAACACGAATCACTTCGCGGGTGCCGTCCGGATAACTTAATTCATATTCGACCTCGTTACCCAGGTTTTCCAGTCTTTCAAGTTGTGCATTATGGTGAATTGTAACCCCTTTTTCTTCCAGGTTCTGACTGACAATATCCGTGATGTCGGTATCTTCAAACGGAAGGATCCGATCAGCACGGTCGATCAGGTATACTTTTGTTTTTCCAAAATTTGAGAAGATCGTTGCATATTCACAACCGATTACACCGGCTCCTACAATCACGAGGCTTTTGGGATAATCCTTCAGGTTTTCGATCCCATCACTGGTGAAAATGGTTTGTTCGTCCACTTTAACATCTTTCATTTTCCGTGGTCTGCTTCCACTGGCAATGATGATATTTTCTCCGTAGACCACTTTGCGATCTCCATCATTCTGAACGATTTCGACCTCGTGTGGAGAAATGAAGCTGGCGGTTCCACGTTCATAGCTGAGCAATTTATTCATTGTCTCCGCCTGCAGAAGCTTTAAGTGGCAAGAATATTGGAATTTACGTTCGAAAACGGCTTCGTCAACAGTAGCGTCGACATCCTGCCAGGAAAGGTAAAATTTTTCTCGTCCTTTTCCGCCAATAGTATCATTTACAGATGCGATTTTCTGGGAGATCTCCCACAATGTTTTTGATGACAGGGCGCCGTTATAAACTCCGGCACCGCCAACCCGGTCTTTTTCAATTAAGCAAACACGTTTTCCATAATCGATCCCGCGCATTGCTGCTGCATAACCAGCCGGTCCACCACCTATAACGATTAAATCAAAATTTTCCATAAGTATCTTGGACTAAATTAAGCAATACTTTAAAATTCAGCATCTGTTTCTGTTAATTTTGTAAGATGAATTTGAAAGAGCTAATTGATTACGGAAAGGCCGAGAAGGAATTTTTTGTTAAGTGGATTAAAAAAGCCAAAAAGGCTAACAATCGAAACTTGGATGAACAATTCCATCAGTTGCATAACGAAACCTTTCGTAAAATCGATTGTTTGGCGTGCGCAAATTGCTGTAAAACCACCAGCCCGATTTTCAGAGACGTGGATATCAAACGTTTATCAAAACGCTTGCGACTCACGGAAAGTAAATTCATTGACACGTATTTGAAAATGGACGAAGACCAGGATTATGTTCTCCGGACAGCCCCATGTCCTTTTCTTGGTGAAGATAATTACTGCTCGGTTTACGAGGACAGACCCCTAGCTTGCAGGGAATATCCGCATACTGACAGAAAGAACATGTACCAGATCTTGGATCTGACAAGAAAGAATATGGAAGTCTGTCCTGCTGTAAGTTTGATAATGAAAGAAATATCGAGAAAAATATAACAAAAATTACAACCTTTTGTATAATTTGGCGTCTCTTTAGTGAACTAGTTTTATCCAATTTATAGCATGAGGTCTACACTTCTCTCCACATTACTACTATTTGTTTGTACTCTTACATTTAGTCAGCAGGCCAAAAACGGAAATTATACGGTCACCGCAGCAGGAACAGTTCTTAACGCTTATACTAATGTTACGGCAGATATTACTGCAAGTGCTACTACTATTCCGGTAGCTTCCAGTGTCCTGACTAATGGTGTGAACCTTACTATGGCTTTAGCTCCAGGTGATTTGATTTTAATTATTCAAATGCAAGGCGCTACGATGGATATTAGAACTGATCCAATTTTTTGGCCTGGAAATTATACACTTTCTAATTCTGCAATGGGCGATTTAGGAAATATGGATAATTATCGTCCTGATTGGGGAGGAGTCACCAATTATAACAATGCTGGAAAATATGAATATGCGGAAGTGCTTTCGGTTCCCAATGGCACATCTATCATTGTACGATGTGCTTTAAAGAATTCCTATACGGCAGCTGGTCATGTACAAGTTGTTCGTGTACCCAGATTCGGAAATTTGACTCTGAATGCGAATACAACAGTAGTTCCAGGATTTTGGAATGGATCAGCTGTAGTGGCCGGCGGATGGAATGGTGTTACTGGGGGGATTGTAGCTTTGGAAGTAAATGGCACATTGAATTTTGGAACAAACTCAAAGATTATTGCTACCGGATATGGATTTAGAGGTGGGATTACAGATAATACAACTGGAGGTCCTGCAGGTTCGGCTACCCAAAAAGGGAAGCCAGGATATTCTACAGCAAATGAAGGAGCTGAGAAAGGAGAAGGAATCGGAGGTTCGGCAGCTAATGAATATACTGTACTTTATTCAAGATATGGACTAGGAGCTGCTGCTAACGGTGGTGGCGGTGCAAACTACAAAAATGCCGGAGGAGGAGGAGGTTCCAATATTGGAACTGGAATGTATAATGGAAAAGGTGTTGCTACCGCTGGTTATGCAGCATTTTGGAATTTGGAAACTGCAGGAATGGCTACTACACCCAGCTCTGGAGGAGGGCGCGGAGGATATTCCGGTGCACAAAGTGATCAGAATGAAGCAACAGTTGGACCAAATAATGCCGCTTGGTCTGGAGATAGCAGAAGAACAGAAGGAGGTCTTGGAGGTCACCCATTGACCTACGATGCAACGCGTGTTTTTATGGGCGGCGGCGGCGGCGCCGGTGAAATGGATCAAAATCAAGGCGGAAGTGGTGGAACTGGTGGAGGAATTGTTTTCATTCAATCATATGGAAGCATTACTGGAACAGGAATAATAGAAGCTAATGGAGCAAACGGACAGAATTCAAATCCGACCAATACACCCACACCAGGAGCTTTTTCTAATACAAAATTGGGTGTTGATGGTGCTGGTGGTGCTGGCGGTGGCGGTGCGATTATCATTTCGAATGGAACAGCTCTACCCAATACAATCACATTAAATGCAAATGGCGGAACAGGAGGAAATAACGCGCTTGCCTTTGGTGGAGTTGCTTCAGGAGTTGAAGTTGATGGTCCGGGCGGTGGCGGTGGCGGTGGTATGATTGCTTTTACTTCGGGAACACCAATTCAAACGGTTACTGGCGGAGCTAATGGGATTGTTACTGCTGTCGGCACAACGAACATAGTTGCGAGTTTCCCTCCAAACGGAGCTACTGTTGGGGCGGCAGGTTCTTCATCTTTACCTCAAACGTATTATAACTTAATCCCAAACAATGCAACTATTTGTACCGGGAATACTGCAAATCTTTCCGTAACGGTTCAGGGTACTTTACCTGCACCAATAACAAATGCAAATATTACCTGGTATACAAGCTATACGGGAAATGTTTCCGTTGGAACGGGTCTTACTTTTACAACTCCTGTTTTAACAACTACAACAACTTATTATGTCGGATTTTGTCCGGGTGGAACATTCAGAGTTCCGGTTACTGTTACGGTTGGCGGACCAACTATTTCCGGAACAGCTGTAGTAACAAATGCAACCTGTTCCTCAGGCGGTTCAATAACAGGCTTAACAACTTCCGGCGGAGCACCAACACCTGTAATTACCTGGAACGGGGTGGTAACACCTTCCATGAATTTGTCAGGAGCATCAGCAGGATCCTATACGGTTACTGTCACTGATGGAGTAGGTTGTACGGCTACTTCCGGACCATACATTATCGGAACATCGGGAGGACCGGCTATCAATTCAACCAATATGCTTGTGACGAATGCCTCTTGCCTGGGCGGTGGCGGTTCGATATCAGGAATTACAGCAACGGGAACAGGGCTTACTTATAACTGGAATTCAGGAGCTTATTCAACATTGAATATCGCAGGTTTGAATTCGGGAAATTATAGTTTGGTAGTAACCGATAATAACGGATGTACGGCTTCTCTCGGACCAATTAATGTAGGACAAAATCCGGGACCAACAATCAATACGACCAACATGCTTGTTACAGGAACTTCCTGTGGTGCAAATAATGGGAGTATAAGTGGAATTTCTGCAACAGGTGCAGGTTTAACCTATCAATGGAACGGAGTAAGCTCGCCAACATTGGATCAAAGTAATCTTGCTTCAGGAAATTACAACTTACTTGTTACGGATAATATCGGTTGTACTGCTTCTGCCGGACCAATAGCAATCGGTGCTTCGAGTGCTCCTGTCATTAATTCGGCCTCGATAGCGATTACTCATGCTCATTGCGGGCAATCGAACGGAGCTATTTCAGGGATTACAGTTTCCGGAGGACAGGCAGCATATACTTATTCCTGGAATGCCGGGGCATATTCAACGCTGAACTTAAATGCAATCCCGGCCGGAAATTATACACTGACTGTTACGGATAATCTCGGATGTGTTGCGAATGCAGGTCCTTTTACTGTGAATGATATTGCCGGCCCGGTGATTAATAGCACAAATGTTGTAATTACCAATGAAACCTGTGCAGGAAACGACGGATCGATTACAGGGATTACTGCAAGTGGAACCGGAACCCTGACGTATAATTGGAACCTGGCTGTAAGTCCAACTTTAGATCATACAAATATCCCGGGCGGATCTTATGGCTTGTTAGTATCTGATGCTTTTGGTTGTAATGCGGTAGCCGGACCTTTTAATGTAGGTTTATCTCCCGGTCCTGCAATCAATACCACCAATATGACAGTAGTAGGAACTACTTGTGGCTTGAATAACGGATCGATTAGCGGAATTACTGCAACAGGAACGGGTTTAACTTATCAATGGAACGGAGTGAGTTCTCCGACATTGGATCAAAGTAACCTGGCTTCAGGAAATTATACTTTGGTTGTTACCGACGCCGGAAGTTGTACTTC
Organism: Fluviicola sp.; assembly: GCF_029266855.1. Lineage (GTDB taxonomy): Bacteria > Bacteroidota > Bacteroidia > Flavobacteriales_D > Crocinitomicaceae > Fluviicola. The sequence goes on along the minus strand of NZ_JAQSWB010000001.1, from coordinate 850,943 downwards.
TACTTTCGGGCCGGTTTCGATAGGCGCTTCGAGCAATCCGGTTATCAATTCGGCTGCAATTTCGATTACACATGCACATTGCAGTCAGTCGGATGGAGCGATCTCAGGATTAGCTGTTTCCGGCGGACAAATGGCATATACCTATTCCTGGAATTCAGGAGCATACAATACTTTGAATCTTTCCAATATTCCAAGTGGAAATTATAGTTTGCAGGTTACGGATAACTTGGGCTGTATTGCAAATGCAGGACCATTTACTGTGAATAATATCGCAGGTCCGGTATTGAATTCTTCCAATGTTCTGGTGACTGCGGAAACCTGCGCACTGAACGATGGAACAATTTCAGGCTTAACAGCTAGCGGTGGAACAGGGACATTAACTTATATGTGGAATGGTGTTGGTAGTCCGACTTTAAATCAGACAAATCTGTCTCCCGGCAATTACAATTTAGTCGTAACAGATGCATTTGGTTGTACCGCAAACGGAGGTCCTTTTGTTGTCAATGCAATGATTCCATTGAGTTTGGATCAAGGTTTACTTGTTATTACACCAACCGGATGTACAGGAAATACGGGAGCAATTCACGGATTACAGATCGTAGGGGGTATAAATCCAACAGTTTCCTGGTCACCGAATGGTGAAACCACATTGAGCATCGGAGCTTTAGCAGCAGGAAATTATACTATTACAGTTACCGATGATCAAAACTGCTCTGTTCAGGAAACATTTACAGTTCCAAGTACATCAGGCCTTACTATAAATACGAACAATGCCGTCATTACAAATGATATGTGCGGTGTTGGGTCAGGTTCAATAACAGGAGTGAGTGTTTCCGGTGGAACTACTCCTTATACTTATTCCTGGAATAGTTCACCTGCTCAGAATTCCCTGAACGCTTCCAATTTAACTACCGGAAATTACACCTTGACCGTTACGGATAACGGAGGATGTCAAGCTACAACTTCGATGTTTGTTGGAATTGTACCTCCTTCAACAATTGATCAAACTGCTGTGACAATAAGCAACGAGAGCTGTGTTGGAAACAACGGTGCAATTAGTGGTGTTCAGGTTTCCGGAAACGGACCATTCATGTATGCATGGACCGGAAGTCCGTTAACAACTCTAAATCTGACTAATCTGAATTCGGGAATATATACATTAACAGTTACGGATGCTAACGGGTGTATCACAAACGGTTCACCGATTACGGTTGGTTCAATGGCTTCTCCGAATGCGGATTTCACGATGTCCAGCTCGATTGTATCACCGGGAGAGACTATTAATTTCACAGATGCCAGTTCGGGTGGACCATTTCAAAGCTACAGCTGGACGGTCTCAGGAGAAGGACTTATTGGAACAGGATCTTCAGTGAGCTATAATTCAATGGTCGAAGGTGATTACAGCATGACACTTGTAATAGAAACGGTTGACGGTTGTGTTGATTCAATAACAAAGACATTCCAGATTTTAGGAGAAATCAGAATTCCGAATATCGTAACTGCCAATGGGGATCACACGAATGATGAATTTTACATTACGAATTTAAAGCCAAATTCAAAAGTGATTATTCAGAATCGTTGGGGCAATGTGGTGTTCGAATCTGACAACTATAAAAATGATTGGGGCGGCATTGATATCACGGGGGAAAAGTTGGTAGATGGAGTTTATTTCTACCAATTAATAACTGCGGATGGTAAAATGTGGCAAGGAAATGTTCATTTGCTCATTGATTGAGATAAGTCTTTTTTGCTTTGTTATATTTACTGATTGTTAACAGTTGATGCAGCCTGGTACACTTTACATAGAACCCAAAATGATATTGGCCTCTTGGATTCAAGACGTTAAGGATAGTCATTTCAATTCGGTTCAGGTTGCTCATTTCGGTCCCTTAAATCAGGATCTTGTGAATAGCTTCACGCTTAGCACGGAAGATTTCATGATTTCAGCCGGAGATAAGAAAACCCTGGTCAAACGCGTTTTCTCCATATTAATTGAAGGTTTACAGAACATCCTGCTTCACGGTAAGAAATGGGAAAACGAACAGCAGGCACTGATAATTGTGGCTTTCAATGAAAATGCATACAGAATTGCGCTTGGAAATCTGACAGATATTTCTGAAAAAGAAAAACTGGCGTCTTATCTTGACAGGTTAAACTCAATGGATGAAGAGGAGGTCAAATCATTTTACCTGGAAACGCTGAATAACGGATTGATTTCGGACAAAGGAGGGGCTGGGCTTGGCTTCATTACCATGAGAATGAAATCTAAAAGCCAGCTGAATTACCAGTTCGTCCCCGTGAATGATGACTTAATGTTATTTACCATTTCGACAGACGTAGACAGGACACAATAACATGTCATTTTTTGTAGCTTATCATCCTGCATATATTCATTCCGTTCCAAGTACCCATCGTTTCCCGATGGAAAAGTATGGTTTGATCCATCAGCAACTGCAATACGAAGGAATTCTGGAAGAGAAAGAGTTTTTAAAGCCATCTCTCATCGATCTTAAACATGTCCGGCAAGTACATTCAGAAGTCTATCTAAATAAATTACTGAGTTTAAGCTGTTCTCCCAGGGAACAGCGGGTAAGCGGTTTTATCCATAATAACGAATTGATCCAACGCGAACTCAGGATCATGGAAGGTACCCGCTTATGTGCTGAAATGGTGAAAAACGGTGGAGCAGCTTTAAACATTGCCGGCGGAACACATCACGCATTTACGGATAGGGGCGAAGGTTTCTGTTTGTTGAACGACCAGGCAATTGCAGCTAAATGGCTTTTGGACCAGCATTTATTCAAACGGATCTTAATTGTAGATCTGGATGTTCACCAGGGAAACGGAACAGCGCAAATTTTCAGGGATGTTCCGGAAGTATTTACCTTCAGTATGCATGGTGGTGCCAATTATCCCATTCACAAAGAAGAATCCGACAAGGATGTTCATCTGGAAATATTTTTGGATGATAAATCTTATTTGAACATTTTAAAAACCGAACTGACTGCTATTGTGAAATCCTTTAATCCGGATTTTATATTCTATCAATGCGGAGTAGATATTTTAGAATCCGATAAACTGGGTAAACTAAAGATCACGCAGAACGGAATCCGGCTGAGAGATGAATTTGTACTAAACCTGGCACGGGAAAGAAACGTTCCGATTGTTTGCAGTATGGGAGGCGGATACAGCAAGGATGTTCGTGATATTGTCAATGCACACATGCATGTTTTTCGCTTGGCGCATCAGTTGTTTTCATAGTATTCCTGGTCATTCCTGCAACGAAGCGTTTTGAACCGATTTCTGTTAACCTTTTAGTTAATTAGTTTCCCCTAATTAGCGGAATACTTCATCGCTGAAACGCAGTTATCCTCGTAAACTTGCAAATTTGCAGTTTCACGTTTGGATCTGATTAAAATAAAGATTCAGCTACTTTTAACAAAATAATTACTAACAATGCTTGGTAATTTATTTTCTAAGAGTACCTTTGTGTAGAATTAGTCTAAATAAAGATGGTTAAAAAAGAAGTTTACTCAGCGCAAACGATTTTACCTCTGTTCACTTGTAATAATTGCTCTTGCGACAAAAAGAAAGATTGTTGTAAGAAGTATAAAAGAAAAGGATACCACTGTAAAAAGTGCCCGAAACTTTAGTTTTAGGAAAAGCATTCCTTATTTTTGAAGCATGTTTCGAAGACTTGCTTTTTTGGTGTTATTGCTTATTCCATTTTCGGGAAGATCACAGGACTCAGCGAAGTATTCCTTAGGAGCAGATTTTAATTATCATCCCCAGGGTTTCTTTTTTCATGTTCGTGGTCAATTGATCCAGAAGCATCTGACTCATGAAGTCTTTTTAGGCTTTGGAATCACCAATACAATTCTTCAGGGACAATTAAGACCAGCTTTGGGTTACGACATATCGTATCCTTCGAAACTCATCGATTGGATCACCATTTCCCCGTTTATTCGTCTTTCTTATTCTCTTCTGAACACAAAGGTTCCTGAAAAACATCCGCTTATTCATACAACAGAAAGTTTTTTAGCCTGTCGGCTGGCTTTTGGAAAAAGGAGTAAAATTGCACTTGCCGGCGGAATTGGTCCTGCGATAGAATGGAAGTACGATGCCTACTTAGCGAAAAGGAATCATTTTTTTATGTGGAATTATTTTGCGGAAATTGCTTACTACTATGAGTTCTAAATATCTGATATGGATTATTTTGCCGCTTCTTTTCTGCTGCGGGAAACGCAAAGACCTTTATCCCGATACGGTTATCGGCGGACATGCTTGTGCGGGTTTGCATATCTCCAGCAGCAATTATCACGACAATAGCTTAGAGGCTTACAAATACGCCAGAAGCTTTGAAACGGTCTTAATGATTGAAGTTGACGCTCAGTTATCCTCAGATGGAACTTTATGGCTTTTTCACGATCCCGAGTTGGACAAGGAATCAACAGGTACCGGATCCGTTTCTCAAAAGAGCGATGCATACTTGTCCGGTGTGAAATACGAATCCTTGGAACACGAACGTTTGATCCGCTTATCGGATCTTCCGGCTGATTTAAAAGGAATCCGGTTATTGATTGACCTGAAGGAGTCTGATGGAGCAGGAGGCTTGATAGATTCAACGAAGCTCATAAGTGCCCTGAATCAGGCAAAACAGTATTTTTACAACGGTGATCTGGGAATGGTAACAAACACCGGAAGATTCTTATCAACTATTAAGGGGCTAGGATTCAGGATTTACTATAACGCAGTGAACTCCGGTCAGTTTTTGAGTTATCCGAATATGTCTTTGGCTGATGGAGCAATCTTTCGAAATTCAGATATTGCAATTTCGGATGTGAATTCTGTTAAATCTTTTGGAAAAGAGGTAATAATATACGATGTTCGGTCTCCGGTAGGAATAAAGTCTGCATTGGATAAAGCTCCCGATTATTTATTGACAGATGATATTAAAGCAACATTAATTGAAAAATACAAATGAGTAAAAAGAATAAAGAAAGACTAAATATTGTGTATTCCACAAATCCTGATTTCTCTTATGATTTCGAAGCGGATGAAGCACCTGAAACTTTGGAACCTTCCAAACAATTGTTGTATGTTTCGCTGGATAAAAAACAGCGTGCGGGTAAAGAAGTGACTTTGATCGAAGGATTTATCGGTTCGGATGATGATTTGAAGGAACTTGGGAAATTGTTGAAATCAAAATGTGGAGTAGGCGGATCAGCAAAAGACGGAGAAATAATAATCCAGGGATCTTTTAGAGATAAAATTATCGAATTATTGACCAAAGAAGGGTATAAAACCAAACGAAAAGGTGGTTAAAATGGAATCTAGATGCCGGCTTTACGTTTCAAAATTTATAACCAATAACCAACCCTATGAAAAAGTAAATATCTTCCGACACCTAAAATTCCAAATTAAATATCAAAATAGAAAAATGTGAAAATTCCTTCGATCCTGTTTCAAAAGTACATTAACTTTTTATTAAATCCATAAAAAATGAGTAAAATATTTACTTTATTGATTGAACGGTAAAAAATTGATTATTAATCTTTTCAAACTATAAGAAAGCGATTTAAAACGATTTAGTTTGCACATCGAAATTCGAAAAAAAGCTTGACTAATCGAATCCTTTTACTAAATTTGTCTCGATGGAAAAGCAAGTCATTTTAGATGAACAGCAGGTTCAGTTAACCATGAACCGTCTTGCTTATCAATTAATCGAAAATCACGACGACTTCTCGAATACAGTTCTGATCGGTTTGCAACCGCGGGGTATTTTTGTGCTGGAAAGACTGAAACAGATCCTGGAAGATGTGCGTCAGGAAAAAGTGACTTGCGGACAACTGGATATAACATTCTACCGCGACGATTTCAGAAGAAGAGAAAAACCGCTTATTCCTAATGTTACCAATATTGATTTTACGATCGAAGGAAAAAATGTTGTTTTAATTGATGATGTTTTATACACCGGGAGAACCATTCGTTCCGGGCTGGATGCTTTAATGGCTTTTGGTAGACCGCTTCGTGTGGAATTAATGGTACTGATCGACAGAAGATTTCAGCGCGATTTGCCGATCCAGGCGGATTATGTTGGAAAAGCCGTTGATACGCTTGATTCTGAGCGTGTAACCGTGGAGTGGAAGGATAGTGAAGGAAAAGATAAAATTGTATTGTATACACCCGAATAATGGAGCATTTAAGTGTCGATCATTTAGTTGGAATTCGAGACCTGACCCGTCAGGACATCGAATTGATCTTTAAAACTGCAGATAGTTTTAAGGAAGTTATTAATCGGCCAATTAAAAAAGTTCCATCACTTCGAGACATTACCATTGCCAATCTCTTTTTTGAGAATTCTACCAGAACAAGACTTTCATTTGAATTAGCTGAAAAACGCCTTTCCGCAGATGTGGTTAATTTTTCAGCCAGCTCAAGCTCCGTAAAGAAAGGGGAAACACTGATCGATACCGTAAACAACATCCTTTCCATGAAAGTGGATATGGTGGTGATGCGCCATCCGAATCCCGGAGCGGCAAAATTCCTTTCCGAAAGAACGAATACCTGTGTGATCAATGCCGGGGACGGAACCCACGAACACCCGACTCAGGGATTACTCGATGCCTTTTCGATCCGCGAAAGATTGGGTTCTGTTGAGGGGAAAAAAGTGGTGATAGTCGGAGATATTCTACATTCCCGTGTAGCTCTATCGAATATTTATACACTTCAAAAATTAGGCGCAGAAGTAATGGTTTGCGGACCTACAACTCTGATACCAAAATACATTGATACTTTAGGAATTAAAGTCGAACACAATTTGAGAAGAGCCCTTGAATGGTGTGATGTGGCAAATATGTTGCGTATTCAACTGGAAAGACAGGATATCCAATACTTCCCAAGTTTAAGAGAATATTCCATGCAATACGGACTGAATAAGGAAATTCTGGACAGCCTGGACAAGGAAATTATTGTCATGCACCCGGGACCGATTAACAGGGGAGTTGAAATCACTTCAGATGTGGCTGATTCAAAGCAATCGATTATTCTTCAGCAGGTTGAAAATGGTGTTGCTGTCCGAATGGCGGTAATTTATTTGCTCGCAGCAAAAATCGGACGCTAAAGTCTTTTTATTTTCAGGCTGTAAGAAAGAATATTTTGTTACATTTGATAAACACTGTGGCAACATGAATTTTATTATTGCACAAGATACCAACTTTACGGTCATTCAGTCTTCTGTTGAAAAATTGGATGCTTCCAATGCTCCCGATTTGAAAAGTGAACTGCTTCTTTTAAACAAAAACGGAGTAAACTCAATTATTTTAGATCTTTCCAAAACAAGATACTGCGATTCATCTGGCTTATCTGCTGTTCTGACGGCAAATCGATTGTGCAAAGACACGAATGGTCAATTTGTTTTATGCGGTTTGCAGGAGAATGTAGCAAAGATGATCCGGATCGCTCAATTGGATAAAGTTCTAAATATCTCTGAAACACTGGAAGAAGCAAAATCAGTTTTGATATAGCGAATGAATTTTGAAGTAACCATATTGGGTTCAGGTGCTGCATTGCCAACTTCAAATAGAAATCCCACTGCTCAGTATGTACAATGCAATGACCGCCATATCCTAATTGATTGCGGAGAAGGTACTCAGGTTCAGCTGCGTAAATATCACGTACATATTCAGAAGATCAATCATATTTTAATTTCCCATCTTCACGGCGACCATTTTTTCGGGTTGGTCGGTTTACTGAGTACTCTGCATTTGTTGGGAAGAGATAAAGGAATAACGATCTATGGTCCTGAAGAACTGGAGCAAATTATTCGTCTGCAATTGGAAGTTGGCGGTACCAAACTGGGATTTGATCTTCAGTTTGTTTCGCTGAACGGAAAGGAGGAGCGTTTGCTTTATGAAGATAAACTGATCGAGATTCGGACCTTTCCTTTAAGCCACAGAATCCCGACAAACGGTTTCCTGATCAGGGAAAAACCGAAAGAACGAAAGCTGGATGCCGCGCGTTTTGAAGAAGCCGGCTTATCATTGACCCTGATTCCAAGATTAAAGCAAGGAATTGACGTTGAATTGGAATCCGGTGAGATTATCTATGCGGATGAATATACCTATCCGGCAAAACCGTTCAAAACATATGCCTATTGTTCCGACACTATTTTTGATGAACGAATTGTACCATACATTAAAAACGCGGACGTTTTGTATCACGAGGCAACATTTTTGAACGACAAACTGGAGCGCGCAAGGCAAACATTTCACTCAACGGCTGAACAAGCTGCTGTGATCGCTAAACAAGCGGAAGTTGGTAAATTGTTGCTGGGTCATTTAAGCGCGCGCTATGATAATGGCTTAAAGCATATGGAAGAAGCTTCAAGAATTTTTGAGAACGTCAGAGTGGTGGAAGACGGGGAAACGTATCTTATTTAAATTGATTGAGGAGTTTTTTCTTATTTCAAACAATCCACTCTTTTCAATTATTCATTTTCAATTCTGTATAATCCTCCTCAAATAATTGATTTGCCCCAGGTGATATCCCAAATGACTCGCCAATTTTGTAATCATGTGATTGGTGCTCATTGAATACCCGAAAGGTTCATGAGGGTATGTCCTCTCCAATTGTTCATTGGTAAGTGATCCAAGTACTTTTTGAAGCATTTCGGAAGTTTTGCCAAGTTCAGTTATCAGCTCCGCTTTGGTGAAATAGCGTTCCGAAAATTCAGCTTCCCGGTTTCTTACATATCCCGTTTCACCAATTGTAGCTCCGATAAAATGATTCAGGTTTCCGATCAGGTGCTGGGTCAGGTTCCCGATCGAGTTCGTAATTCCCGGAACAACACGCCATAAAACAGTTTCTTCGTCGCAAAGTTCTATTTCCTTGGCTAATGACTCCAGGTCCTTTGTAAAACAGCGTTCAAACTCGTGTGTCATCTTATTAGTAAGTTAAATGTCGTTCTTTTTTGTCCTCATAAACATCGGCAATGGTAACCAGTATCCCGGTTTCTTCAACATTCCCGAAATCCGGATTTACAGCGGTTCCGAAAGTCTTCATCGTTGGAGAAAGGTGCATATAAATGTTTACTAAAGGCGGTACATTTTCTCCGTGTTGTCTCACAAAGGTGTTGAGTACTTTAAAACCATCTTTGAAATCCAGCCCTTTTAACTGTTCCTCCACGAACATGGCATTGTATTCGATTTTCAGCGGATGATAAGGAACCATCAGGTTTTCAGTATCCGGGAAATAATGTTCCATGAATAACAGCAGAAAGTCTCTTGCTTCGCGGTTATAATAAGGGTACATGGTTACTTTTCCAAAGAAATAACGGATCTCCGGGTAATGAATAACCAAAGCTCCCAATCCGTCCCAAATATTATCCAACGCGAATAATCCTTTGCGTGGATTTTGTGTCGGCTGATAATTAGGCTGTACCCAACTTCTGCCCAATTCACAGGTTGTTGGCAGGTAGTCTTTTATGAACTTTTCAGAGAAATCAAAATAATGAGTTGTAGACAGATGGATTTCTCCACTTTCATCAATGGCGTTTTTACACAGTATAAATCGGTATCCGCCTATAATTTCTTCATCTTCCGGCGACCAAACGATCAATTGCTCATAGCAGTTTTCCTGTGTGTCGAATTCGTCCAAATCCAACTCTTCACCGGTTCCCCCGCCGGCGAAACGGAAAGTAACTTCACGTAAGCGACCGATCTCACGAAGGATATTCGGAGCGTTATGAATATTTACAAAATAGATCTCATTATCACCTTTCCGGGTAGTGCGAATTAATCCTAGCTCGGCAAGTTCTTTTTTGATGATCTCTTTGTCTACAGCAGGTATTATTGGTTTCATAAATTGTGTTTCAAGGTATAGACGTAATTTCTGAACCATTCGGCCCATGTAACATCTGAGATATTTGTGTCTAATGTTTTAGCTTCAACGGGTGTTCCAACGGTAAATTGAATGTGTTTTCCTTTTTGACGAAACATTTCATCTGCAAGGTAAAGCATTTCAATGTTGGCTTTTATTCCCAGAAATTTACGAAAATTCGCCAAACGGTAAAAAAAGTTTGACAACTCGCCGTCAATATGCACCGGAATGATCAACTGATCATTTAACCGGGCCTGTTTTACAAACGCCTTCTTCCATTCCAGGTCTTTTACAACCCCGTTTTTCTTTCTGCTTACCAACCCGGCAGGGAATACACAGATCAACTGGTCTGAAGAAAATAATGTGTTCACCTGGAGCAGGGAACTGCTTTTCGTTTTTCCGTGTTTATTGATTCCTACAAAAATTTCCTTTAGCGGGTCTAAGTTCAAAAGAAGGTCGTTGACGATAAACTTGATATCTGTCCGGTGATCACGTAATGCGTCAACCAATGCAATTGCATCCATACCTCCGAGCGGGTGATTCATAACGATCACACACTTTCCTGTTTTTGGAATATTCCCGATCCCGTTAATGGAATAAGTAACGCCAATTTCTTCCAGTACTTCTTTACAGAAATCCTGATTTTTAGAATCATGTGTATTTAGAAAATGATTGATTTCCTTTTGGTGAAGAATACGCTCCAAATAACGGATGATAAAACCAGGGATCCATTTTAATAAACGTGGATTCTTGCTTTTAATCAATCTCCGTACATTAATGAAATCTTCTTGTTGTTTCATGGGACAAAGTTAATATCTATCTGACAGTTCACGATAAAATTGTCAAAATGAAAATAACAAAAGGGCGTGAATAACTAAGATTAAAAAGTTCAAGGTTCAAAATGATCAAATATTGTGAGCTGGTAACTTATGAACCTTTTCAACCCTTTGAACTTTAAGGAACGCAATATAAAGTGTCAAACGATGGTGAGTATCCTGCCCAAACGCCAATCGCACCACCTTGAATATTTGTAGGAATGGTCGTCGGTGAGGCAAACGGATTTCCTGCGGTTCCAAGTTGCATGTATTTCTTTTCTAAAAAATCGAACACATTTGCGTCAATCTTTGAGAATTTGATAACTACGGAATCTCCCTGCTTGTAATACCCTTTATCATCGTCTTCTACTGTTTCATCATCCCAGGTAAAAGGATTTTCATAAGAGAAGTCAAATGATTGTCCATTGAAAAATTCATCGTTGAATACCGGGCTGAAAGTCGTTTTAAAGTTAGGGTCTTTAGTCTGACCGTTTACCATATTGATTCGTTTTACCTGCCACAGGTATGCATCGAATCCCGGCGGATCTGTCAGTTTTGCCCAGGAATAGCCATGCCCCGGATTTGCTCCCGGATCTTGTTTCCAGTATACTGAATCAAGTGGGGTAGGATTTACTATCTGGGTGCTGGAAAGGAAGATTTCCCCGTTTAACTGAACTTTTAGGGAATAGGTTTTTCCGACTTGTCCCCAAATAGCAGGATTGAAAGTAGAATAAGCGCATAAATGATAATTTTCCAGTTCTTCTTCCGGAATGCCAAATAATGCGGCTGCCATGGCTTCTGTTCCCGGGGGAAGATTATCAGAGCAAATTTCGTCTAAAACCACGGTGGTTGTGCCATCGGAAACAGTTACAATAGCTCCCGACTGGAAGCTGTTTAAAAAAGCATCCAAAGTTGTCGGTGAATAGATATTCTGCGTTTTGGAAATCAATACGATAGGAGGCATGCCTGTTTCGATCCGTCCATCAATGACTACTTTTTCTTCAAAACCCGGAATATCGATCTTTACTTCCTTGGTACAAGCTGCAAGGACCAGGGTCAAACTGAAGAATGCAATTAAAATTCGAAATTCCATGTTATACTTGGTAAAATTGGAAATAATGAAACTTGTTTTACGGATATTTTAAAATCGTTGGAAGTAATACTTCCTTCGTTATCAATATACAAAAAATAAGGATTCGCCCGGTTATAAACATTGTAGATCGAGAAAGCCAGGTTTTGTCTGAATCGTTTAACGACCTCTGTCTTTTCACCAGTTTTTTTGTCGATTTTTGTTTTTGTTGGTTTGTCATACCAGGTTGCAGACAGATCCAAACGGTGATAAGGAGCCATTCTCGTGGAATTTCTTGATCCGTATTCGAACAGCAGATCCTGGTTGTTGAAATACCAGCTGTTTGGAAGTGTTAAGGTGTTTCCGGAAGCATAAATGAAGGAAAATCCAAAAGTCCAGCGTTTGTTCAGTTCGTAAGTACCGACAAGAGTCAGATCGTGTCTCCGGTCATATTTCGCGGGATACTTTGTGCTTTGAATATCCTGGAAGTAACGGTCAGAGCGCGCAAGCGTGTACCCGATCCATCCGGTAAGTTTTCCGAAGGTTCGCTTAATGAAGAATTCTGCCCCGTAACTCCATCCAACTCCGTAAACAAGCAAATTGTCTGTATTGTCATTGACGTTGTCTGCGGGTAAAGCTCCTTGTTTGAACTCGATGATATTCAGCATTTTCTTGTAGTAAAGCTCCACGGAAGTTTCCCATTTGTTGTTATTGAAATTCCTGAAATACCCCAAACTTGCCTGCCAGCCTTTTTGCGGACGTGCTTTGTCTGTACTCGGGTACCAGATGTCAGTCGGAAGTGAAACTGCACTCAAACTTGCCAGGTGCACATATTGATTGTTGTAAGTAAAACCTGCCTTGATAGAGCTTTTATCTTTCAAAAGGAAGCGCGCAGAAATTCTGGGTTCGATTCCAAAATACGACTGGATAATTTCTCCTTTTCGATATGTTTTGGTGGAATCGGTATATCCCGAAAAGCTTTTGTAATAACGGGTAAAAGGACCTGTGAATTGATACATGCTCACCCGTATTCCCGCATTCACACGTAACCAGGAAGTAATGTCAACTTCATCCTGGACATACACCCCGGATTCGTGACTGAATAACTTCTGAGCTAAACCCGTGTCGAAAACCACATCCTCCTGCGAAGCGGAAACACTGGTAGGAGTAAAGATGTGATACAGGTAATCTGCTCCCATCTTAATCGAATGCCGTGTGTTTGGAAAGTAGGATAATTCAATTTTCCCGCCGTAATCGCGGATCCCGGATTTCAGCTCGAATTTAAATTTATCCTGTTGGGAACCGAAACTGAAAAGATAATCAGTCATTGTAGCGGTGGTGTTCATGAATAATTTGCTGTTAAACTGATGGTTCCATCTGAGCGCGGCAATTCCATTCCCCCAGGGCATTTTCACACTGAAATCTTCGTCTTTATTCCCGAAATTGAAGAGATCCTTTCCGTAGTACCCGCTTAAATAGATCTTGTCTTTTGGACCCAGGCGGTAATTCAGTTTGGCATTGAGATCGTAGAAATAATAACTTGAGCCATAAAAAGCACTCGATTTCTTTGAAAATGCTTTCATGAATACATCAATATAGGTTCTTCGGGCAGAAACAATAAATGAACCTTTGTCTTTTACAATCGGTCCTTCAAAAGTAAGACGGGAAGAGATCAGCCCCAGTCCGCCGGTAACCTTGAATTTCTTATTGTTTCCTTCATTCATGTTTACTTCCAGTACGGATGAAAGCCTTCCGCCGTAACTTGCGGGCATGCTTCCTTTTATCAGGTTGACACTTTTTACTGCATCGGAATTGAAAACCGAAAAGAATCCGAATAAATGGGAAGCATTGTAAACCTGTGCATTATCCAGCAATACAAGGTTTTGGTCGGGACCGCCCCCACGGACGTAAAATCCCTGTCCGCCTTCACTCACCGAAGATACTCCGGGAAGTAACTGGATGATTTTTATGACGTCCACTTCTCCAAGAAAAGCGGGGAGTTTTTTAATAAGATTGATATCCAGTTCGATTTGTCCGATCTTGGTAGAATTGACATTGTCTGATTTTTTTGCATTGATCTCGACTCCGTCTATTTGAATCGCTTCACTTAATTCTGCACGAATAACAGTATCGTTTACCAGGTTAATACGGATGGTATCATTAGGGAAACCTCCACCGCGATAAACGATTTCATATGTTCCTTTGGGAAGTGTTAGTGAGTAAAACCCAAATTCATTGCTTGAAGTTCCTTTCTGAAGTCCCGGAACAAATACCTGTCCGCCGATAATTGGTTCTCCCGAACTCTCTTCATTGATATAGCCGCTAATTGTGGCATTTCCCTGTCCGAAAGCGGCAGAAACAGCGAATAGAAATAAAATTTGTATCGTAAGGGATTTCATCCAATCATCAGTGTGAACGAATTTAATGCTTTTATGTCAAATTAAACCTCGTTTTCTTTGCTTTTTCTTAAATTTGAGCTTCGAAAAAATTACAACAATGAAAATTTCATCTGCTTGGTTACACGAGTTTTTACCGGTTCACAAATCTCCCGAAGAATTAGATCAGCTTTTAACAGATACAGGTCTTGAGGTCGAAGGGTTTGAGACAATTGAAAGCGTAAAGGGTGGCTTGCAGGGTGTTGTAGTTGCGGAAGTGATTGAATGTGAGCAGCATCCGAATGCTGACCGTCTGAAAGTGACCAAAGTAAACAATGGAAAAGAAATTCTCCAGGTTGTTTGTGGTGCACCCAATGTAGCTGTCGGACAAAAAGTGATCCTGGCGCAGGTTGGAGCTGTTCTCTATCCGAAACCGGATGAAGCTTTGAAGATGAAGGTTTCCAAAATTCGGGATGTGGAATCGCACGGGATGCTTTGTGCCGAAGATGAATTGGGTTTGGGGACAAGCCACGATGGAATCCTGGTTTTGGATCCGGATGCAAGAGTAGGAATGCCCGCTGCTGAGTACCTGGAATTGGAAAGCGATGTTCAGATTGAAATTGGCTTAACGCCAAACAGGGCTGATGCAATGGGACACATTGGTGTGGCCCGTGATGTACTTGCTTATATGGCTTGTCATGAAGGAAGTAATGCAAGACTTCAGTTAAAAGAAATAAAGAAAGCTGTGAAGGAGGCTAATCTGCCTGTTTCGGTTTCAGTAGAAGATTTAGAGAAATGTCCGCGTTATATGGGAATTACCTTGAGCGGGGTGACAGTGAAAGCTTCTCCGTCCTGGCTGCAGAACAGGCTTAGAGCTGTTGGTTTATCTCCGATTAATAACGTGGTGGACGTAACCAATTACGTGATGCGAGAGTTGGGAACACCATTGCACGCTTTCGATGCTTCGGTAGTCAAAGGGAAAGTTGTGGTCCGAACAGCCAGAGCAGGTGAAAAGATGATCACACTGGATGGTGTGGAGCGCGAACTGAACGAAGAAGACCTGATTATTGCAAACGAAAAGGAAGCCATGTGCATCGCCGGTGTTTTCGGAGGAAATCACTCCGGAATTTCTGATTCCACAACGGAAGTATTCCTGGAAGCAGCATACTTTCAGCCTGTGTCCGTGCGTAAAACTGCCAAAAGACATGGCTTGTCTACTGATGCAAGTTTCCGTTTCGAACGGGGTGTGGATGTTGACCTGATTCCGTATGCTTTGGGAAGAGCCGTGGAATTGATTCAGCAACTTGCAGGTGGGAAAGTTGGAATGGAGGTAGTGGACCTGTATCCTAATCCGGTTCAAGAACGCAAAGTGACTCTTCGCTATTCACGGATCAATCAGATCTTAGGACATGAAATTGAAAAGCATATCATCCGGGATATTTTAACTTCTCTTGATTTTGAGATTTTGTCTTCCACTGACGATGGTTTGGAGCTTTCTGTTCCGAATTACCGGGTGGATGTGGATCGTGAAATTGATGTGATCGAAGAAGTATTGCGTATTTATGGTTTCAACCTGATCCCGCTACCGGAAAAATTGAATACCTCTTTGGTTGTCAGTGAAAAACCGGACCTCGAACGTTTGGGAGTGAATTTGGCGGAAGTTTTAGCTGGAATGGGATTCAATGAAATGATGAACAATTCTTTAACAAGTCCGCAATACGCTGAAAAACTGGGAGGAAATCAATTCCCGCTTGCGAAGGCAGTAAGAATGCTCAACCCGCTGAGCCAGGATCTGGCTGTGATGCGTCAAAGTTTGCTGTTCCAGGGAATGGAAACAGTTGCGCATAATCAAAACCGCCAAAACCCGGATTTGCGTTTGTTTGAATTTGGTAAAACCTATTCATTCGAAAATGATATTTACTCGGAGAATAAACGTCTATTGGTTTTAATGACCGGAAATAAGCAGGACGAATCCTGGGCTTTAACACAGGGGAAATCTACCTTGTTTACGTTGAAAGGTGTTGTTTTAAATGTATTCGAACGTTTAGGTTTGGCATCTTTCATCCAGGAAGAGAGCCTGTCTGATCAGGAAGTTTTGGCAGACGGTTATCAGATCCGCATCCTGAAAAATGTGGTTGGAACGGTAGGCTGGGCCAATGCAAAAGTGAAGAAGCATTTTGGAGTGAAGCAAGACGTTTTCGTTGCAGACCTGGATTGGGATGCAATTTTGGATTCATTGAAACTGGTAAAAGTTCAATACAAAGAATTACCGAAAACATTTGAGGTTCGTCGCGATTTCTCTTTGCTTCTGGATTCGAAAGTCCGTTTTTCTGAAATTGAGCAAATAGCTAAAAAGGTGGATAAGAAAATTCTTCAAAAAGTTGGTTTGTTCGACGTTTACGAAGGGAAAAACCTGGCTGAGGGCAAGAAATCTTATGCAGTTTCATTTACGTTCCAGGATTCGGAGCAGACATTGAAAGATACCCAAGTGGATGGAATTATGAATTCGATCCGAACCGAGCTGGAAAAACAATTGGGTGCAGAATTGAGATAAACTGCTATAAAATCATTAAATTGTCTGTAAAGAATTCATTATGAAAATACTGCTGATAATACCGTTTCTGATTTTTTCGTGCGTTTCTTTTTCCCAAACTGAGCCTGAGGAACGTGTTTGGGAGAAAATAGAGAATGCTCCGGTAATCGATGTGAAGAATGCTGCGACTTTTTCCACTTATGAAAATACTCTGGAATCTGTAGTGAACTATTTTTATGCTTCTCAGATCCGAAAAGATAAAGAATGGGAAAAAGTGGTTCCGCTTCCTGAAGAGAGAACGGAACGACTGCAAAGCAAATTGAAAAGATATGAAGAAGTCTGGACGATTACTACCTTTCATTTAGTAAGCAAGACGCAAACTTCGACGAATCGATTTATGGTGAGAGTCTATTTCGAAATAACCGGCCCGGACGGAAGAAAAGATGGAGGAATCGATACCGCTGAAGTACGCTTGATAGACGGGAAATGGGTGATCACCAGCATTCCGACCTAGATTTTCATTCAAAAAAATACACCGAAAGGAAAACGAAGATGAACTCATTTGTAGTTACAGGAATCGGAACGGAAGTAGGAAAAACAGTGGTGAGCGCTGTTCTTTGCGAAGCCTTGAAAGCGGATTACTGGAAACCGATTCAGGCTGGAGATCTGAATGCACTGGACAGTGATTTTGTTCGTTCCTATACATCCCAAACAAGTGTTTTACCTGCGAATATATTATTGAATCATGCACTTTCTCCGCATGAAGCAGCACGATTGGACGGAATTGAATTGACGGAGGATCAATTCGATTTACCCCGGTTTTCAAAACAAACCATCATTGAAGGTGCGGGAGGAGTAATGGTTCCGCTGAATGATGAAGGACTTTGTTATATCGACCTGTTTCAATTATGGGAACTTCCTGTTTACGTGGTGACGAAACATTACCTGGGAAGTATCAATCATACTTTATTGACATTGAATGCATTGATGTCGCGCGAAATTCCCATAGCAGGATTGATCGTTAACGGTGAACGGAATGAAGCTTCTGAACGTATTTACCAAAGCCATTTTTCAGATCTGCAAATTACCACGATTCCGGAATTGAACGAATTTTCAAAAGAAAGCATACAACATGCAGCCAAATTATGGATAGAGCAACAAGCTTAGAAAAAGACAAAAAACACGTTTGGCACCCATTCACGCAAATGCAAACGGCTAAAGATCCCTTGCACATTGTGAGAGCTGAAGCGACCACCCTTATTGATTCGAACGGAAAAACATATATAGACGCGAACTCTTCCTGGTGGGTAAATGTGCATGGACACAGTCACCCGTATTTGGGGCAGGCGCTCAATGAGCAGTTTTCACAGCTGGATCATGTAATATTTGCCGGAGCTACACATCCGCAAGCTATTAAACTGGCAGACCGTATAAGCTCCCTGCTTCCGGATAAACTGGAAAAAGTATTCTTCTCCGATGACGGTTCAACTGCTGTGGAAGTGGCATTGAAAATGGCTTTCCAGTATTGGTTCAATAAAAACGAATCAAAAAGGCGGGTGATTGCATTGGATGGAGCTTATCACGGAGATACTTTCGGTGCTATGTCAATCGGTCAGCGCGGTACTTTCAATAAACCTTTCGAACATTTGTTCTTTGATGTGGATTTCATTGATTTCCCGGCAAATGAAGCACGCGGCCGGGCATTGATCCAGGCGGAACAAATTCTAAAAACGGGTGAAGTGGCGGCTGTTATTGTGGAGCCATTGGTGCAGGGATCTGCCGGAATGCGGATGTATGATTCCAACTGGTTGGATGCCTTTGTTTCGTTGGCTAAAAAATACAATGCACTGGTCATTTTTGATGAAGTAATGACTGCCTGGGGAAGAACGGGGAAATTGTTCGCCCATAATTTTTGTACACAAGAACCCGATATCATTTGTTTGTCGAAAGGTTTGACAGGCGGCATTCTTCCTTTGGGTTTGACCGTGGCAACAGATGAGATCTACAATGCCTTTCTTCACCCGGAAACAGCAAAAGCCTTACTTCACGGACATTCGTTTACCGGAAGCGCGCTTGCCTGTGCAGTTGCGAACGCAAGCCTGGATTTGTTTGAGCAGCCGGAAACCTGGGATTCAATCGAATGGATCGAAGAGCGCCACCGCTATTTTATCGAGGCTTTGAAAACTCATCCGAAAGTAAAAGAGATCGGTTTGTGCGGTACTATTTTGCGTTTTGAAGTAGAAACCGGGGAAGGAAACAATTACTTTTCTTCGATTCGCGACAAAGCATACGATTTTTTCCTGGAAAAGGGATGCCTGATTCGTCCCCTTGGAAATGTACTGTATTTAAATCCGCCATATTGCATCTCGGAAGAAGAGCTGGATAAACTGCATGTGGTTTTATTGGATTTTTTGGACAGTTTGTAAGAAATAGTTTTCAGTTTCCCTCCTTGAGGAGGGATTAAGGGAGGTGGTAAGTGTACAGATTTTAGCCACCCTCCTTTGTCTTTCCCTTCGTTCTTCAAAAGCAGTGCTTTCTCTTCTCAAGGGAGGATTTTTTGTTACCCTCTAAACGCTTTCAATGCTTCCAATTCGAAGACAATTTTCTCCAGATCTCCCTGGATAGCTTGGAGCTGCTCGCTTTCTTCGAAGACCGGATCCTGGAGGATGGCTTTGATGGGTTTGAAATCAATTTCCTTTTCCCGCTGAATATGCTGGTAAAAAATAATTTGGATCAGTTCGATGTACTCGTTCAGAACCGGGGTCAATTTTCCCGATGTTTCCTTTTCCAATGCAAAGGCCAAACTGGTGATCTCACGGGAAATCCGGATATTGGAACCAACCTTGGCAAAGTGAACATCGATTTGCCGCTGATGTGCCTGAGGTTCTTCATACATCCGCTGAATGCAGGCAAATAAATTGTTATTAGCTGCCTCGCTCAGGCGACGGCTCTTATGCCAGGTAATTCCTGGAGGAAGTTTTTTCTGGTAACTCAGGATCACCTGGTTCAAAAAGAAGAGATTCTGGTTAAATGAACTATTCAGTAGAGCAGGGAAGCGCTGTTTCTCCCACATGGGCCAAAACGCAAAACTGATGAGAATTGCTAATGCGGAACCGATCAGGGTAGAAAGAACGCGCCACCAGATCAAATCCCAGGAACCCTGCTTGGAAAGCTGCATCATTACAACCAGCATAATGGTGACGAAAAACACTCCGACCTTGTAATTATTCCTCAGGTAATAGGCAACAAAGAATGAAATGAAAATGAGGATTATCACGAAGGTTTCGTGCTTGATCGGAAGCAACATGATTGCACCGCCGATTACAATTCCGGCAACAGTTCCAATGATCCGTTCAAAACCTTTTTTCCGGGTTGCTCCGTAATAAGGCTGAATAACGATGAGCAGGGTCAGGGCGATCCAATGACCGTGATCAATTTTAAAGAATTTAAATATAAAGACAGAAAGAGCCAGCCCGAGGCCAACCCGGAGCGCATATTTGAATTGCTGGGAATCAAAATTGAAAATTTCGCGGACGATTTGAAATAAAATCCGTGGCTGCAAGCCTGCAATGAAGTGGTTGAATGATAATTTATAATTCTCAAAATAATTGCTGCGCTTGAAATTCAACTTTTGATTCATCAGCTGTATAGTGGTTTCCATGAATTGCTGACACTGGTTCAGACTGACAATAAACTGGTTCAACACCAATTTATGATCTTCGGATAAGTCTTGTTGCTGCAGGTTTTGCTTCAGGATTCCGGCAGCAATCTCAAAACGCTTGATACGCACTTTTGCCATTGTCAGATCTTCTCCCCGGAAGGTGAAAATAACGATCGAGAGTCGGGCAGAAGCTTGCGAGAGTGCCGAAAGGGTTTTGTACAAAATGGAATGGTTTTGTAACAGAACGGGTTCGTTCTTAATCGCTTCCAATTCTTCGTGGATCAGTTTAATACTGGCACCAAAATAGGCAGCTGATTTCCGGATCTCGATCATCTGGTCGTAATGTTCGGCTTTGAAGCTCGAATTTTCCTTTCTCCGGTTAAAAAGTTCAATGGACTTATCGATGGCGGTGCGAATTTCAATTTCTTTTGCGGTGATCTCCAGCAAATCTGCTTTTGTCTCCGGATCCAGGAATTGCTGAATGATCGCATCGAGGTAATCGGTATTTCTTTTCCAAATTGTAGCAACAGAACGTCTTAAGGGATTTGATGCAGAGAATGGAAAGGAGAGGAAAATAATGGCAATAGCCCAGAGTGCTCCGAAAATGATATACTTGCCATAAACCAACGATTCCGGGAATGTTGTGGGATTGGAGATTCCGAAAAGATAAAAGAATCCGACTCCCACACCAATGGTGGAACCATAGTCACTCCAGTTCCGGATCAAAGCAGCGAAGACCCCAATGACCAACATTCCGATAACGGAAAGAATAACCGAATCACCGATATTCATTCCGAGGATCGCTGCAATTAAAATAAGGATCGCTTCGACCAGCTGTATGATCATTTTTTTGTAGTGAGACCCCCTGTAATCGATCAGGGTGAGCATGTAAGCTGCAAAAGCGGACCAGATAATGTGGTATGAAAATCCAAGGAAAATCGGGAAAACAATTAAGGGAACATTCAAGGCAAGAACTACACGGATAGACCAACTGATTGTGGGCTCAAGATATTCTTGCTGAAGAATGGTGTTAAATTGCTTAATCGGCTGAAACCGCATACCAAGTGAATTTCTTAACAAAGATAGTCACTGAGAATGGAAAGAACTAATCCTAACCCGGATCAAAAGTTTAAAAAGCTTAAAAGTTCAAAGAGCCCGATCAATCTCATTAAACACGAAGTTCTTTATCTGAACATTTTGGAACTTTTAACCTGTTATAATTTGGCAATCTTCTTGATTTCTGTGGTGTTTTTCCCTTCAATGAGACAGATGTATAAACCTACCTGAAGTTGTTTGATTTCCAAAAATCCGGCATCATTGGTTTTTAAAGTTTGAACAAGTTGTCCGCCAACGGTGTACACGGAAACTTTCGCCTGCGGTTCTGAGATCAGGTTAAAGTAATCTTTACTAGGGTTTGGGAAAAGGAGTGTTTCCTGAACAGTTACGGTGGGAACTTGAAGTTGGTAAAAATCCGAAACACGAACGTAATTATCGTTGATTCCTGTTCCAAGAAAGAACTTACTGTTTAAGGCAAAGCCTTTTGCGCCTCTCAATCCGTTTGGAGGAAGGGCTGCTATTGATTTCCAAGTTTTGGTGTAATCGAGGTAATAACATTCATTTTTAAAGATACTGTTTTCGTCCATTCCACCGCAAACAATCGCACTGAACTCATTGCTGACAGCCATGCCGTAAGAGCGTAAGCCGGCAGGAAGAGGAGGGATCTCTGTCCAGGTTTCAGTCCCGGGATTATAAGAATGCCAGGATCCTTCATAGGCAATGGGATTGACATCAAATCCTTCACCGAAAATTCCCTCGTTTAAAAGCGGGAAACCCAATACACTTCGATTGGGTCCGGCCGGATAATCGGAAAGCCTGGTCCATGAATCTGAATCCGGGTTGTATTTCCAAAAATCGGCAAGTGTTGAATCCGGAGAAGTTCCCATCCCGAAATAAGCCTGGTTTTGAATGTGAAGGGCTGTTGCATGCCAGCGTGCAACTCCCGGAAAATCATTCAGCTGTGTCCAGTTATTGGTGAAACCATCGTATGCCCACACATCCTTCAGAGCTTGGCTCGATTCGGAATAACCGCCGATTACATAGGCCTTATTGTTTAGCGTAAAAACAGCGGAATATTGTCTGGCGGTTCCGGGAAAAGCGGCTTTTTCGTTCCATGAATCAGCGTTTGGATCGTATTGGAATAATTTGTTGCTTTCAGTGAATCCGTTTAGGTACCCGGTTACAATATACCCAAAACCGTTTAATGCAAAGGCAAGTCCATCGTCTCTTCCGGCACTTGGAACCGAACTAACAGGAGCCCAGGTTTGAGCATTGAGATGAATATTAATCAATAAAAACAGGACGAAAATCCCTTTCATGGTAAAGCATTTGTTTGGTTTAACGCTGAATTTGGGGAAATCGTATTTGCGAATTACGAATTCGGGGATTTGATTCAATTGTTGAATTAATTCGTAATTGGGCACTCGTAATTAGGAATTAGTCTCTCTGACCGCCTGCTGTATTAATTTCCCAACCTCGTGAATTTGCTCTTCGGTAATATTCAAGGGTGGTGAAAGCCTGAAACTGTAAGGGTGGGAAAGAAACCAGAAGCTAATTACCCCCAGTTCCAACAAGCGCTCGACCACTTTTGCAACGCGTTCATCACTTTCCATGTCACAGGCAAACATCATTCCTTCTCTCCGGATTTCAAAGATTTCATCAATTTCACTTAAATAGCTTTCAAGCAAACTTCCAAGTCTTTCAACTTCGGAAAAATCAATTTCGGATTCAAATACTTCCAGCGTTCCCCAGGCTGCCGCATTAATTACCGGATTCCCTCCGAATGTTGTGATGTGTCCCAGCATAGGTGAATGGCTCAACTGGTTCATGGTCTCGTGCTTTGAAATAAATGCTCCTATCGGCAATCCGCCTCCTAACGCTTTTCCCAGTGTCAACACATCCGGAATTACTCCACTGTGTTCAAAAGCGAACATTTTACCGGTTCTTCCCATACCACATTGAATTTCGTCGAAGATCAAAAGCGCTCCAACTTCATCACATCGTTTGCGAAGGGCTTTCAGAAACTCATCCGATGCTTTTCTAACTCCGGCATCACCTTGAACTGTTTCCAGGATCACTCCTGCAGTTCTTGTGGTAATTCGCTGAAGATCGCCTGTTTCATTCAATCGAATAAAATCTACATCAGGCAATAAGGGGCGGAATGGAGTTTTCTTGATCTCGTTTGCCGAAACACTCAAAGAGCCATGTGTGTTTCCATGATAAGAACCCTTGAACGCGATCAACTGAGTTCGTCCTGTAACGCGTTTTACCAGTTTTAATGCAGCTTCATTGGCTTCAGTACCTGAATTTACCGGATAAACACAATTCAATTCTTCCGGAAGGAATTTACGCAGCAAACGGGCCATCTCCAGGGAAGAATCCTGGATAAATTCACCGTAAACCATCACATGCAGATATTTGTCCAATTGTTCCCGGATGCGTTTGATGACTTGCGGATGCCGATTTCCAATATTACTTACGGAAACACCTGAGATCATATCGGTGTAGCGTTTTCCTGATTTATCATAAATGAAAATCCCTTCCGCCGATTCAACATCAATTAAATAGGGGAAGGGATTTGTTTGTCCTAAATGCTTTAAAAAGTCTTCTTTACGGTTTTCCATGATGTCTTTTGTCATGCGGCGGCGGTCCATCCCTGCGGTCTTTTAAGCGCTCAAGGAGAACCCGTCTGAATTCATGTTCCAAACTTAAGAGTTTTAAGGTTCTTTTTTCACCGATGATCTTAATAAATTTCTCACTGTACTCTTTTTTCAGATCCAGTTCTTTCTGATCGTTCTCGAAAAGCGTATTGAGTTTTTTCTTTGCATCGTCGTTGGTGATCTTTTCTTCCGATTCTCTCAATTCCTGGTTGATCTTACGGGCACTTTGGCGAATTTCTTTCATTTTCGCTTCCATTTCGTTGTAGACAGGCCAGAATTTTTCGGCTTCTGTAGAAGATAAACTCAATTCCTGGGTGATAAATCCAACTTTTAAAGCTTCAATTTTATCATCCTTTTCTTTGTCATCACCGGGTCCCTGAGCAAACGTATTTGCTGCAAACAGGATTGGGAGGATTGTCCATGCTAATTTATGTATCAATTTCATATTTTTCTTTTTTAGACCCACTGTAACGGATCGGTTTTAACTTTCTATCAGTAAATATTCATCCAATTCACCGGATTCATCATCCAGGTAATCCAAAATTTCTTCATCCTTTATGTTGTCCAGTAAAGTTACCCCCGAAGAAATCGTCTGTTTGGGTGCTTCAACATTTTCAGATGTTTCGTTTTGTGCTACCGCTTCGTCACTTAAATGAAGTGCGATCGTTTCGGTATCCAGATCTTCAATATTTTCACTGAGATACTGATAAATCTCTTCATCACTGACCGAAGAAAAATTGACTGGTTCAGAATCTGTTGAAGGATTGGTATTGTTGCGGAAAAGAAGAATGGCAAAGGCAAGAATTGCTGCAGCAGATCCCCAAACGTACCAGCGCTTGTACATGGGAATAATTCGTGTTTTTTCGTTCTTATTCAGACGATCATTTCCGATCTCCTTCAGGATGTTTTTTTTCAAATCTTCAAAATAGGAATCAGAAGGCATTTGAACAGGCGCAACCTTTAAATCATCAATAATATGTCTCTTTTCCGGATTCATAACTCTAGGATTACTTTGTTATTCAATGGTTTAATTTCCCTTTTAAAAATTCTTCGATCTTTCCCACTGCATGAAAATAATTGGCCTTCAATCCGCCTACCGAACCGCCGGTCAATTTGGCAATTTCTTCGTATTTCAAATCCTGAAAATACTTGTATTCAAAAACCATGCGTTGCTTTTCAGGTAAAGTGTTGATCGCTTCAAAAAGTAATTTTGAAATTTCTTCCGAAGTCAGTTTACCGTAATGTTCCGATTGATGAGAAAATGAAACAGCCGGCTCATCGATATTGAGAGTGCGGTGTTTGTTTTCTTTTTTGAGAAAATGGATGGTTTCATTGTAGGCGATCCGGTAAATCCATGAAAACAGGGCGCTATTGCCTTGAAATTGCTTCCGGTTATTCCAAACCTTTATGAAAACTTCCTGGATAATGTCGTTGGTGATCTCGTGGTTATTGACCCAGCGGCGAATTGTAGTGTAAAGGCGCTTACTGTGAAGATCAACAATCCATGTAAACGCGGTATAGGCTAAAGCATCATCCCGATGAAAATAAGAAATGATAATATTTTCATCGGGAATTTGACTCATGTATTATTTTCGTTTTAAAACTTTTTTAACTGCTTCAACAATATTTGGAGTATCCAAACCATATTTTACCATTAGTTCGTCAGGTGTTCCCGATTCACCAAAAGTATCGTTTACTCCAACATATTCCTGGGGTAAAGGCATGTATCTCGAAAGCACTTGTGCAACGGCATCACCCAAACCTCCATTTAACATGTGTTCTTCTGCAGTAACCACACATTTGGTTTTACCAACTGAATCTAGGATTGCTTTTTCGTCCAAAGGTTTAATCGTATGCATATTAATTACTTCTGCACTGATTCCCTGTTCTGCTAATTGTTGTGCCGCTTCAATTGATTTCCATACCAAATGTCCGCAGGCAATGATCGTAACATCGGTTCCTTCGATTAGTAAATCCGCTTTACCAATAGTGAATTTGGCATCCGGCTGAACGAAAATCGGAACGACAGGTCTTCCGAAACGCAGATAAACCGGTCCGATATGATCTGCAATTGCCATTGTAGCCTGTTTTGTCTGATTAAAATCACAAGGAACGATCACTGTCATGTGAGGAAGCATACGCATCATCCCGATATCTTCCAATATTTGGTGAGTTGCACCATCTTCTCCTAATGTCAAACCGGCATGAGAAGCACAAATCTTCACGTTCTTTTGAGAATACGCTACTGACTGACGAATCTGGTCGTATACCCGGCCAGTAGAGAAATTGGCGAAAGTACCGGTGTACGGGATCTTACCTCCGATAGTCATCCCGGCAGCCATTCCAATCATATTCGCTTCAGCAATTCCAGCCTGGAAGAAACGATCGGGAAATTCTTTTAAGAAGGCATCCATTTTAAGAGATCCGGTCAAATCTGCGCATAATGCGACAACGTCCGGATTTTTGCGACCGATTTCTAATAACCCTTCACCAAAACCTGAACGGGTATCTTTTTTTCCTAAAATTTCAAATTGCTTCATTGCTATAAATTAATCGAAGTTGTTTTATTGGATTGTATTCTAAAATCTTTTTCTGTTGTGTAAGTAGTTGATTTCAATTGTTTTTGCCTGTAAATCAAGCGGTATTTCCCCGGTTGAAGGTAGATCAAATCTTTTAAATTGACCAAGTCAAGATTACAGACCCATTCAAGTTCTCCGTTATCTTGAATAACAAATATTTGTGCCGCTACCATTTTTGTAGCACTGTAACTCAACTGGCCAGGAGCAGGTAAATCGATTGTTTCAGTAGCACTTTGACTTACTTCGACAGTATGATAAATGCGCGGAAGGGTTAAAATCTCCACCTGATAAGTTCCAACGATGTATTTGTCAGTCGAACCTACTGCTTGTGTATTCAGTGTTTTTTGGTCTGTTTTCTGATAAACCCTTGAAATTACCTTGTAAGGGCTGGTAGCATTCGTAAACCGGAGTCTGATGAATCCCTGGGGACAATCGACCGGAATGACATTATGTGTATTCTTTATAATAGAAATGTTGTTCTTGTAAACTTTTGGAATGGTATTGACAACCAAATCGTATTTAAAAGCAGGATCCATTGTTAAAGTATCCGGATTTCCCTGGCGATTTAAAGTGTGAACAAAAGTGTACATCAGTTGTTTTGTTCCGGCTTTGTACAAGAACATAGTAACATCCGTTTCATTCGGAACCTTATTGATATTATTGAGATTAATCTGGACAGTTGTATTAATCACTGCTTTTGCAATGACCGTTTTCAACACATTACTGAAAGCTTCTTTTGTTTCAGCTTCAGAATAACTTCCGATACATTTAAACTGTTCCAGGTAAGAAAGGTCGAGGCCCAAACCAATTACGAAAGGTGTGACTTTTACTCCCTTATCATGCAGTTTTTTTGCAATGACGCACGGATCGTTGTCACAGGCTTCCAAACCATCTGTAATTAAGATAATAATGTTCCGGGCATTTGTGTCCGGGAAATCGGCTGCTGCAGCTTCCAGGGATCTGGCTATTGGGGTTGTTCCTTTTGCGATGATCGTTTTGATCTTATTGCGGACTTTCATGAAGTTATCCGGCCCAAAAGGAACTTCCAGTTTGGTATCGTTACAATCCTGGTAAGTTGCTGTAATAGGAGATTGGTGACCGTAAACCCGTAAAGCAATCTGCAGGTTTGCGCTGCCGTTTAAACTATCAACAGTTTTTATTAATAATTCTTTTGCGGCTTCAATCCGGGTTTGGGCTCCCCAATTCGCATTCATAGAGTTGGATGCATCGAGGATAAATAAAATACGCGTCAGTTCTTGTCCCTGAACCTTTGAGAAGCTCAAAAATAAAAAACAACAAATGACAGCGAAAAATTTCATTAATAATCTCCTAAAGTTTCTTCCAATTGGATTAAAGCCTGTTGCAGTTGTTCCAGATTCGGCGCTACGCCATGCCATTTATGAGAACCTACCATGTAATCAACTCCCTGACCCATTTCTGTTTTCATTATAATGATAATTGGTTTCCCGTTTCCGGTCATGCTTTTCGCTTTATTAAGTGTTTCGATCAAATCTGAATAGTTATGTCCATCCATTTCCAAAACTTCCCATCCAAAAGCTTGCCATTTTCCGTGCAGGTCTCCCAAGGAAAGAACATCCTCTACGTCACCATCAATCTGACGGCCATTGTAGTCAATCGTTGCAATTAAATTATCAACTTTATTTGCTGCTGCATATAGGGCTGCTTCCCAAATTTGTCCTTCCTGCAATTCACCGTCACCATGTAACGAATAAACCAAGCGGCTGTCACTATTCAATTTCTTGGTAAGCGCTGCACCAATTGCATTTGACAATCCCTGTCCAAGAGAACCCGATGCCATGCGTACACCGGGGATTTTTTTATCCGTACTCGGATGTCCCTGAAGCCTTGCATTCAATTTGCGGAAAGTTGCCAATTCTTCGATAGGAAAATATCCTGATCTTGCTAAAACGGAATACCAAACAGGTGAAATATGACCATTTGAGAGAAAGAACAAATCTTCATCCTTTCCATCCATTGAAAAGTGATCCGGATTGTGTTTCATCATTTCAAAGTAAAGTACGGTTAAGAAATCTGAGCATCCCAAAGATCCACCCGGATGGCCTGAATTTGCTCCAGAAACCATTCGTACGATGTCTCTTCGTACCTGTGTTGCAATTGCTTGTAATTGTTGAATTTCCATTGTTATTCCTATTTGGCATTGCAAATCTAAGCTTTATATTTGCTTCCACTTCTTTTTTTTTTAACTACTTTTAAACGTTCGTGCAACTCTTTTTTAATGAATGGAGTCTAGAACATTAAATAAATCACAAATAATAAACAATGATAAAGACACTACTCTCCCTTGGTTTTTTGTTTTGCATGGGGCTGTCTTACGGACAACAAACATCCAAGACTCCAAAGACACGTGACGGATCTCAATATCCGGTTCCGGTTTTGACCAAAGAAATGCAGAACTATGCTATTGCACATGGTAGTTTTATTACTACAGAAGTAATTAAGGACGGTGCTCCAATTCAATATGACGGGGAGATTTCAGCTGAAACTGCAAAAAAGGTTAATCCTGCTGAGATGGGAATAGCAATTACAGACAAAGATCAATATTATAAAATAACCGGAACTAACCAATATTTAGTCGTGAAATCTACTTGGGCATTGGATGGTGAAATGAAAATGCAAAAATGATGAGAAAATATACACAACTTCTTTTAGTCTTTATTCTACTTGTGGTTTCTAAATCTGCATTTGGACAAAATGTGATTATGGGATCGGGGGTGGAGTTTCCTCAGAACAGCCCTGCAGACTGTAATATTTACGATGGAGCAACAACCAATTTCTTTGATGACGGTGGCTCGGGAGGTAATTATGCTCCTAATTTTAATGATACCGTAGTTCTTTGTCCGGATCTGACATTGGGGACAAAGATGGGGATGACTTTCGGAATCAATGCTGGTTATGCTTTTGATGTTGACGGATCGGATTCCATTTATGTTTATGATGGTCCTACTACCAGTGCTCCTTTGGTTGGAGTTCATAATTCCGTTACGGATCCGGGAGGATTTTCTCATACGGCATCCTGGAGTAATCCAACGGGTTGTTTGACTTTCGTATTTATTTCAGACGGCGCTACAGAGGGGACGGGATGGATTTCCAGTATTGAGTGCGGGAATCCGGCTCAGCCTTTTGAAATGCATATGGAGGCGTTCGTCAACGGATCACCTTTAAATTCGTTAAATCCGATAGATACCGGGTTTGTCGATGTATGTTTGGGAGACAGTATTCTTTTCGTAGCAAAACCTCTTTTTCCTTATTCACTTGAGACGACGGGCAACGGATATTCTCAAAACCTGGGGAATGTAGTTTATGACTGGAACATTTCGGATGGAGGAACTTATCCGAATAATGATTCTATTTGGTTTGTACCTCCTACAAGAAATGGTTTTTTAGTTGATTTGAAAATCACTGATATTTTCCCTAGTTCAGAGCGAATAGTTGCGAAGGCAAGGGTTTCCCAGCAACCGATTTTTGCAGGTACAGGTCCGGTAGAGGATACGGTTTGTCTAGGGGAGAACACAATCCTGATTGGTGGTGTTACGCCAAACGATACAGTTGGTGTCACAATTCCTGAAGGGTCTTTCCAATTAGGTGGTTCTTATGCAGGATTAACCTATCTTCCTGATGGTTCAGGATTGCAATATGAAACAAGTATTACGATGAGTGGTTTTCCAAACGGAGCAACTGTTCAAAATGCACAGGATTTGAACCAGGTTTGTTTGACAATGGAACATTCCTATACCGGAGATTTAGAAATTTGGTTAGAATGTCCGAACGGTCAAACTGTGGAATTGTTGAATTCCTACGCTCCAGGTTTTTTACCTGGTGGAAACAGCGGTGGCGGAATCTTCTTAGGTCATCCTTATGATGTTAATACTCCGAATCCTGGAATCGGATGGGAATACTGTTTCAGCTCTGTATTTAATACGATCGGACCAATGAGCCAAAACTGGGC
This sequence comes from Fluviicola sp., assembly GCF_029266855.1. Lineage (GTDB taxonomy): Bacteria > Bacteroidota > Bacteroidia > Flavobacteriales_D > Crocinitomicaceae > Fluviicola. The sequence continues at coordinate 820,328 of NZ_JAQSWB010000001.1, read as the reverse complement.
AAATACAGTTCCTGTGGCTGCACAGGTAGGTCCACCACAACTTTCTGCAGGAACTTCCATGGATCCTTCGGATGTATATGCTCCGGATGAGGCGTTTAACCTTGCTTCAGGGTTATTAGGTTGCCCATTGAATGGAGACTGGACAATTCATGTACAGGATAATTTGACTCAGGATAACGGATATATTTTCGAATGGGGATTATTCTTTGATCCTTCTTTCTTCCCTGGAATGGGTGGTTATTATACATCTGCTGTTGATACTTACTGGAATCCGGACCCTACAATTGTCAGCGGACCAAATGATACATTGGTGAATGTTATACCAAATCAAACAGGAAATCACAATTACATTTATAACCTCGTTGATAATTACGGCTGTCATTACGATACAACCGTGACGATTTACACCTTGCCTTTGCCAATCATATTCCCGGATACTCTTGCATGTGACATGACTTACCAGGTCACAGGTACACAAGCATATAACGGAGGAGTTTGGAATGCTACACCAGCCGGGTTGAATTTCAGTTCAACTACAAATAACAACCCTTTAATTACAACGAATACGGCAGGAACGTATACTGTTTCCTATATAGATAATGCCTGTAGCGATACCGTCACCTCGACGATCATATTCCCGCCTTATCCGCAAATATTTGACGATACCTTGCTTTGCGGGGATGATTTTCAAGTGACAGGAACCCTGGCTTATGCTACCGGAGGAGTTTGGTCCGCAGCATCGCCTGAAGTAAGTTTCCTTGCTAATAACACGACATTGAATCCTACAATTACAGCGACTACAAGCGGGCAGTACACGGTTACATTTACAGATAATGTTTGTAACAATTCTACATCATCGCAAGTAACATTGTTCTTGCTTCCTCAGATTTTCCCGGATACATCTGCTTGTAATTTTACTTACAATGCTAGCGGAACTATCGCTGCAAACGGAGGTGTTTGGTCAAGTGCAGATACAAATATTCATTTCAGTCCGAATGCGAATGTATTGAACCCGGTTATTACATCCAGTATTCCAGGAACATTCACTGTAACGTTTACAGATAACCAGTGTAATACTTCAGTAACATCGGAGATTGAATTTATTAATTACGCTTACGTAAATACAGTTGACACCGTAATTTGTTTCGGTGCAACGATTCTTACATCTTGTGGGGTTTACCCACAGAATGATAGTTATGTTTGGAGTGAGGGTACCGTTGGTAATAATATTTTGGCTGGACCAGGTGTTTATACAGTGACGGTGGAGAATGAGTGTAATACACATTCCTCGACAATGACAATCGGCGGAAAAGTATGTTACATTACAGCACCGAATATCATTGTTCTTTCATCTAATTCAGGGAACAATAAATTCTTCCTTTCTTATGATGGGGTAGAAGAGTTCCACATTTCGATTGTAAACCGATGGGGTAACCTGGTCACTGAGTACGACGATCCAAACGCAGCTTGGGATGGGAAGAACTTAAACGGAGAAGTAGTTTCAGAGGGTACTTACTTTTACACCTTTACAGCAAAACTCCAAACCGGTGAAGAAATACAACAACAAGGATTTGTTCAAGTCTTCCACTAAATAAATGATGTTAAAAGGCCCTGACGAAAATGTCAGGGCCTTTTTTATTTTTGTAATTTCAAATTAAGATTACAAACTGCATTATTAAACTTTACACAATAACAGATGGAACAACGCATAAGAGTAGGAGTTAACGGATTTGGAAGAATCGGACGTTATTTTAGCAGATTAGCTTTGATGAACCCGCAAATAGATTTGGTGGCGGTTAATGATCTGGCACCGATAGAGACTTTGGTTCATTTGCTGAAGTATGATTCCATCCATGGCAGAATGCACGATGAATTGAAGATCAATGACAATCAACTCATTTTTAATCAGACACAGAAGATCGAGTTTTTACAATATAAGAATCCGGAAGAAATTCCGTGGGGAGCTTTGGGAGTTGATATTGTTATTGAATCGACCGGTTTGTTTTTAACGAGTGAAAAAGCAGGAGTTCACTTAAAGTCGGGTGCTAAACGCGTTATTTTAAGTGCTCCTTCCGTGGGAGACGATATTTTTAATGTGGTAATCGGGGTGAATGATCACCTGATCACTGACGATCATAAAATCATCAGTAATGCTTCCTGCACTACCAATTCTGCGGCTCCGTTGGTAGCTGTTTTAAAAGAGTTTTGTGATATTGAGGAAGCTTACATTACAACGATTCACAGTTATACATCAGATCAACGTCTGCATGATAGTCCGCACAAGGACCTGAGAAGAGCCAGGGCAGCAGCTCAAAGTATTGTACCTACATCCACCGGTGCTGCAAAAGCAATTACCCGGATTTTCCCGGAACTTGAAGGCAAGATGGGAGGATGTGGAATGCGTGTTCCTGTTCCGGATGGTTCATTGACCGATTTAACGGTCATTGTAAAAGAAAACCCACCGACTGTTGAACAGATCAATACTGCATTTAAAAATGCAGCTGAGTCCAATCTGAAAGGAATTGTCCGCTATACAGAAGATCCGATTGTTTCTGTTGATATTCTGGGGGATTCCAATTCCTGTATTTTCGACAGCGAACTAACTTCGGTAATCGGGAATATGATCAAAGTTGTGGGATGGTATGACAATGAAGCCGGTTTCTCGAATCGTTTGATTGATTTGGTTATAAAGCTTGGTTAAATTTATAGACAAAAAGTAGGGGGGCGCGATTAATCGCGCCCCCCTACTTTTTATAAGGTATTTTACATTTTCAATACCCAGGCACCTGGTACTGAACTTTGAATAGTTGCTGCTTCGGCTGTTGCTTCGTTTAAAGTGCTGAATCCTTTTACACTAACGCGGTACATTCCATTGTTCATTGTTACAGAAGCCTCATTGAATCCTTTTGATTGAAGTTTTTCTGCTAATTTTTTTGCATTTGCTTCAGATCCGAAAGAACCGGCAATAATGTGGAAATGTCTTGAACCATCGAATGATGCAACAGAACCACCCGTATTTTGAGGTTTTGATTTTGTAACAGGTTTCTTATTAACCGTAACGGTAGTTTTTGGCTTTGGAGCAGGTGTTTCCTTTTTGGGAGTTACCACTTTCTTTGGTTCTTCCACCTTTGTTTCAGGAAGCTGATCCTCCACTACCTGTACCTGATCTTCAGGAATTGGTTCGGATTCGGTTTCCGAATCAATATTCACATCCGGTTCATCTTCCAATTGTTTTACATCATCACTTCCTTTTGCTACATCGTCGTTTTCACCTGCCAGATCTGCCAGGATCGGGAAATCTTTTTTGAGACTGTCGAATTTAATAGCAATAAAGGTTCCCGAGCCAAGGATCAAAACAAGGAATCCCCATAAAATATAAGCAAATACGGAAATTTTTTTCTTTTCTTTCGGAGCTTTAGGTTCTTTCACCGGTTTTTCCTTCTTAATCGGAGCTTCTTGTTTTGGGGCTTTTGGTTCCGTTTTTTCCACAGCAGGCGGAATGATTTTCGCTGTTTCCACTTTCAGATTTTCAACCACTATTTTTGGTTCTTCAGCGGCGGGAGCTTCTTTTGCTACCGGTTTTTCTGCTATAATTTTCTTTTCTTCTTGCTTAGGTTCTTCGACAACTTTTTCCGGCTCTATTACAAGCGGTGGAACTTTTTCCTGCTTCGGTTCCTGAACCGGGGAATCCTCTTTTTGCTCTGGCTCCTCAATCACCGGTTCCTGAACGATTAGAGTTTCTGTAATTATTTCCTTTGGTGCTTCATTCTTGTCAGATGAAACTTCAGTATTTCCGATAGTTTCTCCCCATGCTTCAAAAGCAATTTCCCCGTCTATTTTTACAAAACGGCCAAATTGGTACATATCATAGGAATTTCCTTTATCGAGTTCGGCAGTTACTTCCCGGACAAATTTAGAAATCAGGTTACTTGCATCATTCAGTTCCATGTTTTCCTTACTCGCGATATGCTTGGCCAAGGTGCCGTCATCGAACTTTAAATAAGGCATAAAAAGGATTTCCCCAGTGCTTTCATTGGTAACTGTTAAAGCCCCAAGTCCGGGTATAATCAATGTTTTGACCTCTTTTAATAGTTGTAGCAAGTAATTATTCATGATGTGAAGTTTTGTTCTAATTTACAATTTTATCCAAATACCGATGAAAAAGTCATACTATCTTTTAAGCGGACTCCTCTTTCTGTTTGTTCTACCAGGCAACATTCATTGACACTGTCATGTTCTAAAAATAATACAAGTTCCTGGTTTGCAGCTTTTTCCAGGAATAATCCTTTTTCCCCAAGTGTGATTAAAGGTCTGGTATCGTATCCCATAACATATGGCAAAGGAATATGTCCGGTACTCGGAAGCAGGTCAGCCATAAATACCAGTGTTTTATTTTGATAATGAATGTGAGGCACCATCATACTTTCGGTATGACCATCTACAAACAAGACATCAAAGTTGTTGAATACAGATTCTGTATAATTCCCGGTTCGTTCAATGAATTTCAATTGTCCGCTTTCTTGAAGAGGAAGAATATTTTCACTTAGGAAGGATGCTTTTTCTCTTGGATTCGGTTCAGTAGCCCAACGCCAGTGATTTTCCGTGCTCCAATAAATTGCATTTTTAAAAACAGTTTCCAGTTTTGTCCTGTCTGAATTCCATTTAACAGCTCCGCCGCAATGATCAAAATGAAGGTGAGAAAGGAATACATCCGTAACCTGGTCCAGGCCAAACCCCAATTTATTTAAGCTTTGTTCCAATGTTTGTGTATCTGCGAGGTAGTAGTGAGAAAAGAACTTTTCACTCTGCTTATCACCAATTCCCGTATCAATCAGAATCAGTCTGTTTCCGTCTTCGATCAATAAACAGCGCATAGACCAAGTACACAGGTTGTTTTCGTCTGCCGGATTTGTTTTTGACCAAAGTGTTTTCGGAACGACTCCAAACATTGCTCCTCCATCTAACTTAAATGTGCCGGTTTCAATCGGGTAAATTTTCATCTTTATCTATTTGAATGCTTCATGTGAAATCAGCTGTCAGATTTCTTAATGCGAACTAAAAATAGAAAATTCAAGGGTTTCGGCAATAGAATCGTTGATTTTAGACGGAATAATTCTGAAAATAGTTCAGCGTGTCTTTTCCGAAGCGAACAGTTTTGACCGGATTTTTCGCAAGAACAGGAGCCTTAAGTCCTGATTTGAATTCATTTTCTCCCGTAATTACGAGTGCTTCATCCCATAAACCGGATTCTATGAAGCTACTTAAAGTGGCTGATCCACCTTCTATTAAAACAGAATTAAGATTGTTTCGATAAAGTATTTCAAGGATCGATTGCGGATCCAGGCTGTCTGATTTGATATAACGGACTTCGTTCACGATCTTGTCTTCCAGGAGATTTAAAACAATCGTTTGATTTCCATCATTGAAAACCTTTGCGTCTTTTGGGGCCTGTAATTGTGAATCGAGAATAATGCGAATTGGGTTGGGACCTTTAAAAGCTCTTGTCGTAAGTGAGGGATTGTCATTTTTAATTGTGATCCAGCCAACCAGAATAGCCTGTTCGCGACTGCGTATCTGATGAGTGATGACTTGTGTTTCAGGCTGTGAGATCCAATTTATCCCGGTTTTTTGTTCACCGGTACGGTCCAAATCAATAAAAGCATCTTTTGATTGAGCCCATTTCAAGGTTATAAACGGACGTTTTTTTGTTTGAAAAGTAATAAAACGCTTGTTTAGTTCCTTTGCTTCCTGCTCCAGAATTCCGCAATCAACCTGAATTCCAGCCTGTCTCAGTTTTTCAATTCCCCGACCGGCAACTTCCGGATACGGATCTATCTGAGCGATTACAACCCGCTTGAACTGATAACGAACCAACAAGTCTGCACAAGGCGGTGTTTTGCCAAAATGGGAGCAAGGTTCCAGTGTCACGTAAATAGTTGCTTCATTAAGAAGTGATTTGTCGGCTACTGAATTCACCGCATTTACTTCTGCATGAGCTTCCCCATATTTTTGATGATAACCTTCCCCGATAATCATGTCATTCAGAACAATAACAGCTCCAACAAGCGGATTGGACTGAGTCGCAATGCCACCCATTTTTGCCAGTTGTAAAGCACGCAACATATATCTTTCGTCGGAAACCATTTTATAAAATTACAAATTCCTGATTACGAATGCCTAATTTTTGGACTTCAATCTATGCTTCATCTATGCTTCAATCATGGTTCATTCATGCTTGAAAGACGGAGTACCTATGCTAAAACTACGTTATGTCCCTCGGCTTTTCCGTCTTGTAAGACGGAACCTTCCGCCTCGGCGGACTAGCGCTGTCCTTCGGCTATTCTGTCTTGTGAGACAGAGCCTCAGTCTTCGTCAGCTAGCGCTGTCCTTCGGCTATTCTGTCTTGTGAGACAGAGCCTCAGTCTTCGTCCGCCGCGGCGGACTCTTATGTCTACGAAGTATCTTCGAAGAAATTCGTTTATATCCTTTTGGCTTTTTGTCTTGTAAGACTGAATCACTTTTTCACTTTAACTTCTCACTTTTAAGTTTCAAATGCTATCTTAGGGCTCAAACAAACTACTTTGGAAAAGATCACTTCATATAGGCCTTTATGGTCATTGCCGGTAATTGTAGCCGCACTTGGTTACTTCGTAGATATTTACGATTTACTTCTTTTTGGGATCGTCCGCGTTCCAAGTTTACAAGGTCTTGGATTTGACGAAAAGGAAATAACCCATGTTGGAACGATGATCGTGAACTGGCAAATGGGAGGTTTGCTTTTGGGAGGGATTCTATGGGGGATTTTGGGCGATAAGAAAGGACGTTTGTCAGTTCTTTTCGGATCGATCGTACTGTACTCGTTGGCAAATATCATGTGTGGGTTCTTGCCTTATTTCCCGAATGACAAAGAAAATCTGACCTATACTTATGTTGCGCTGCGATTCATTGCCGGGATTGGTCTGGCAGGGGAGTTAGGAGCGGGGATCACCCTGGTTTCTGAAGTATTGCCAAAGGAGTTACGTGCGCTCGGAACTTCATTGGTAGCGGGAGTCGGGCTATCAGGGGCTGTAGTTGCGAATCTGACCGTTAAACTGACACCTGATTGGAACATTGCTTATTTCATAGGTGGAGGAATGGGGATCGGTTTGCTTTTATTGCGGATCGGTGTGTTGGAATCCGGAATATTCAATGAAACAAAGAAGACAACTGTCAGTCGTGGAAACTTCCTGATGTTTTTCACCAATTGGGACCGTTTTTGGCGCTATTTGCGCTGTATCGGAATTGGTCTTCCAACCTGGTTTTGTATCGGGATCCTGGCCATGTTTGGTAATGTATTCGGTGAAGCGCTGGGCATCAAAGGAGGCATTAATCCGGGAGACGCGATCATGTGGGGATACATCGGTATTTCTGCAGGAGACATTTTCAGCGGAATCCTGAGCCACTGGTTAAGATCACGAAAGAAATCCATTTTATGGATGATGGCTTTTACCCTGATCAGTGTGGTTTGGATCCTTTCGGGAACTATTCATACTGCTCCGATGTATTATTTCATGTGCTGCTGGTTTGGATTCGGAACCGGTTACTGGGCGATGTTCGTAACAATAGGAGCAGAGCAGTTTGGGACCAATATCCGTTCTACAGCTGCTACGACGATTCCTAATATGGTGCGGGGAACCGTTATTTTAATGACAATCGGATTTGAATCTCTGATGGGATCAGGTTTAACAGTCCTTGTTTCTGCTGGTATTGTAGGATTTATTGCTTTCGCTATTGGAATTTACAGTACCTGGAGCGTTTCCGAAACACACAATCGCGACCTGGATTTTGTGGAGGAATAAATCAAGCGATTCAGGTGACAAAGGCTTCCAATTGATCAATAATTAATATATTCAACGAATTATCCTCTAAAAAGAAATTCTCCGATGGAAATAGACATGCATGCAAAACCGGCTAAGCCAAAACCGTGGTACAGAGCCCTGTACTTTCAAGTGTTGGTTGCCATTGTTTTAGGTGTTACACTTGGTTATTTTAAGCCGGATCTCGGGGAAAAAATGAAACCACTGGGAGATGGATTTATCAACCTGATCAAAATGATCATTGCTCCTGTTATTTTCATTACAATAACCGTTGGAATTGCTTCGATGAATGATTTGAAAAAAGTAGGTCGAATTACCGGGAAAGCGTTTATCTATTTCCTGACATTTTCCACCTTGGCGCTGATCATCGGAATGATCGTAAGTAACGTGCTGCAACCCGGAAACGGTCTGAACATTGATCCGAGTACGCTTGATCAAAAAGATGTTTCCGAATACGTAACAGCTGCTCATGGAAATACATTTTCAAACTTTATATTAAATATTATTCCCAAAACCTTTATGAGTTCGCTCACGGGAGAGAATATTCTGCAGGTGTTGTTTGCGGCAATTATGTTTGGTGTGGCATTGTCATTAACTGCGGATAAAAGCAAACCCGTGTTGGATTTCTTCCAGGCATTGACTCATCCGATCTTCAAGATTGTAGATATCCTGATGAAACTTGCTCCGATCGGTGCATTCGGTGCAATGGCTTTTACCATTGGAAAATATGGTGTCGAGACACTGCAGAATTTATTTTTCCTGGTAGGGACATTTTACCTGACGGCAGCTTTATTCGTAATCGTGATACTCGGTTTGGTAGCCAGGTATAATGGTTTTAATATTTTAAAACTGCTTCGCTATTTGAAAGACGAATTGCTGTTAGTACTCGGCACAAGTTCTTCCGAATCTGCTTTACCGTCATTAATGAAAAAACTGGAAAAAGCCGGGTGCTCGAATCAGGTTGTCGGTTTGGTTGTACCAACGGGATATTCTTTCAATTTGGACGGGACAAATATTTACATGACCCTGGCAGCACTGTTTATAGCCCAAGCTTGTAATGTGGATCTAACCTTTAGTCAACAGGTGACTTTACTTTTAGTGGCGATGTTGAGTTCCAAAGGTGCGGCTGGAGTTTCCGGTGCCGGATTTGTGACTCTGGCAGCAACTCTAACAGTTGTTCCGGATATTCCTATTGCAGGTATGACCCTGATTTTGGGGGTAGACAAATTCATGTCGGAATGCAGGGCATTGACAAACCTGATTGGAAATGCAGTAGCTACAATCGTTGTTGCGCGATGGGAAAAGCAATTGGACCCAGAAGCCCTTAAGAAAGCGTTGAGATAATTACGAATTATTTTTATTCTAAATTTCCTTTGGAACCAATGGATTGAAGTACTTCTACTTTGTGAGAATTATTTAGTCCGCTGTCATCGCGCATTTGCTGAAAAGCTTTGAAAGACGGAACATTTAGCAGTTGATTTTGCATTACTTCATCCGAATAGCGGGAATAATGAACGAATGTAAGGCCGTCATCTTTCAAAAACACACTGTATTCGAATTTTGAAGCATCCAGCTGTTCAAAATCTGCTAAAAATGTCCGGATGTTTAATTTGTTCTGTTCAACAAATTCCGGTTTTACCTGGTAACTTACAATTACTGAAATCATTTTGTAAAATTAGAATTACGAATGGTCTGTTTTCTTATGAGCGTTTTCCTTTGAACCAGGCGTAAATCGCCATTGCGTGTCCGTGTCCCAACTCATATTCTTCTTTCAGCCAGGCTACTATTTGTCCGGCTTTTATATCTGCTAATAATTCTCCATCCTTAATGAAGCCTTTCTCCTGTGCTCTTTTTTGTAGTTCTTCCGGAAGTTTCCCGGTGAGGGCTTTAATATTGTCTAAATATGCTTGAAATGACATCCTGATTGAGTTATAAGTTCAATTAAAGATAAAGAAAATATAACCACAGGATTCTTAAGGGAGGGTGATTTTTCCGGAAATAGTAATTGCCCCGTTTCCGGATGGGTCATGAAAAACCCCATTGCAGAAGGAGATCACAGTATGCCCGTTTACCAAGTTGACATAAACAGCATGGCCTGAATTCATATTATAATATTGTAACGGAGTATTAATAGTAATACGAACTCTATTTAAGCCTGAAATAAATTGCTCGTGATAGGATGTATAAACCCCGGGAATTGGAATGTCATTATCGTTAAATAGAAAAGAGATATTCTGTGAAGATCCTAAAGCTTCAATAAAATAGGTCGAACTGCCCGCAGTTGAGCCTTCAATATTATTATAAGTTGTACCACCGATACCTGCAACACTTGTAGTTGTTGAATTATTGGTAACTGTACACGGGGGATTTGGAACCGGAACAACCTGAATGTTTATTTCTCCATGTTTTAGAATACAATCTTCCGACATAATATCAACCATATAAATTCCTGCTTTAGCTGCAGTCATGGAGTCAACGATTTCCATTGGAGAATCACTTGAGGGGTAAACAGATTCTTTGCTCCATCCAGCAGGACCTTTCCATTTATAAGTAAAGCTTTGTCCTGTGTAGTAGTTATCTGCGGATAAGTACATAGGCCATCCTTCGTATATCACACTGTCTGTAGTTAATGTAACTGGTTCGGTAGGCGAACAGGATTCTTCCTGTAGTTTTTTACAGGCATTTAAGAATAACGCAAGAATCACGATTATGATGATGGTGGTGATAAGTTTCATTCGTTTATTTATTAGGATTGTCAAAAATAACATTTTCTACAGGAAATAATTATTTTAACTCCTTCAATGCTTCCTTCGTTCCGATCTTTGCCGTGATATAGTCGACGTCTCTTTTCGGAGAACGTGCAGGAGAGTGGCTTCTTCCATAAAAAATAATCTGCAGATGCAATTTGTTCCACAATTCGCGCGGAAAGAGTTTTTTTGCGTCTTTCTCTGTTTCAGTCACATTTTTACCGCTTGTAAGCCCCCAACGTGTCATCAAACGGTGAATGTGAGTGTCTACCGGAAAGGCAGGGACTCCAAAGGCCTGTGACATGACAACAGAAGCGGTTTTATGTCCGACTCCGGGCAGTTCCTCCAGTTCTTCAAAAGTTTGAGGAACTTCACCGTTGTGTTTATCAATTATGAGGTGTGATAAATCGTAGATCGCCTGCGATTTTTTCGGCGAAAGTCCGCAGGGCTTAATTATATCCCTGATCTCTTCCACAGATAACTTAATCATATCCTGCGGACGGGAAGCACGTTTGAACAGAATAGGTGTGATCTTATTGACTCTTTCATCTGTGCATTGTGCCGAAAGTAAAACTGCTATGAGTAGGGTGTAAGCATCCCAATGGTCCAAAGGGACTGGAGTTTCCGGGTAGCACTTTTCCAATTCTTCGATTACGTATTGTGCTTTTTCTTTTTTTGTCATGGGTAACAAAAATAAGGAATTGATTGGGATGATGTCAAAAACATTTGGGTATAAACATGTGGGAACGCGATGTGTCGCGTTCCCACATGTTTCATCAATAATTTTGATTCCAAAGGATCAATGAACTACAAAATGAACTGTTTTTACCGCAGTGTTGCCATCGTGGTCCAAAGCTACCAACACTTCCAGCTTCAATGGTGTGAATGTGGTATACGTTTGTGAGACGGCTTGATTGATCGTAAAATCTGCCAAATGATCGTGCACTTCATTTTGATAAATGATGGAATCGTTCAAAGTATTTGTAACAGTTACCTGATATCCGTGAAGGTTTTCAGTTCCGTCAATTGTTCCAGTAACAGTGAAGTTCCCCTGAATGGTATCGTTTTCAAGCGGAGATGTGATTGTAATTATCGCTGTCGGATGATTTTCTTCCTCCGTTGTGCTGTTTGTTTTTTTATCTTTTTTGCATGCACTTAAACTGATGCTGCTTGCAAGAATTGCTATTATAAAAGATGTTTTCATATCTAATTGAAAAAATAATTAAGTGAAATACTACATGCGGTTTTTTGACTGGAGTTTCCATCTCCTAAATTCTGAGCAGCCGGAATATGTATATTTCCCTGGATCACCCACGAATTAAATTGAACTGATGCACCAATAATTCCCGTTAGAATACTGCCCTGAGTAGGAGAACCAGGAATTGCTTTCCGGTTCAAATAATCAACACCGCTCCAGGAATATTGTGCTCCGGTGTAAATACCCCAGGTCCTGAATTTGTATTGTCCGAAAAGACTAGTACTGAATAAGGATCCGGGAATGTATCTGTATCTGTTTTCTCCGCGGAGAAGGTATTGTGCAGTCTGCAATAAACTCCATCTCTTTTTTTGAAAAAAGAAGGAATTCTGAAACAGCGCATCAAATGTTCCTGTTCCCGGATAGAGGTACAAATCCACATCGTTCGGACGGGTGAACTTTCCTACCGGACTTTTTACCCCAACACCAACAATCCATCGAAACAAGCGGGTTTGTAAACTGTCCTGCCGATTAAACAGGAAATAGTTGACCATTAAAACGGGGTCGCCTAAACCATTCTTTTGTGAAGTTGTGTCGTCTGCCACGTGCTTATTGAAAGTGATGGGGACCGAAAGCTGCAGCTGCCATCTTTTCGAAACCCTTACTTGTCCCAAAACATCTAATCGCTGGAAATAATCGGTACTGTGCTCCATACCTTCGCCAAATAGTTTAGGGTGCCGGCTTTTATACAGACGGTATTGATAGTTCAGTCCAATACTTGTTCGGTTGCCTTGTGCCAATGTTCCCAAACCATGTGTGGAATTAAAAGCTCCGCATCCGCAAACATCGCAAGAGAGCGCGGAATGAGACACGACAAGCCACACGAAAAAGAGGATCTTTTTTTTCATGATTCTGTATTAAATAATAATGTGTAAATCTCTTTTGCTGATAGGAGTTAATTTCCCGTTTATTACACTAGCAGTGCAGAAGAGGGAAGTACTTAAACATCCATTACAAAAGGTTTGCTAATTGAAATGAAATCCTGTTTGCCAACAGCGTAATAAACACGAACGTGAAATAGATTTTTTCATTTATATATGCAATAAAAAATCTGTGCCATTCGCGTAATTAGCGGGCAAATATGGAAACCAATTTCAATAAAAGAAATTATCCTGCAGCAGGTGGGTGGAAAGTGAACGCTGAAAAGGAAATCAGCTCCCTGTTTTGATAAAAGAAAGAAACGGATCTTTCAAGCGGGAAAATTTCAACTGTTTCGAAAATAGAAATAGTATGAGAATCCGCAGTCCAGACATTTTCCTTCAGTTTTAAAGGCATTTTTGGAACAGGCTGATTCTTTTTTTCCTCCTGTTCCAATTTCTTCAACTGTTTTGCCAGATAACATTTACCGTTACAGTGAAGCATCGGTTTTTTCTTATTGACACAATATTTGGCTGCGAGTTCAATTTGATTGTTATAAAACCAAATATTCCATGAGAACGCTGCAATATCTTTCCAAATCAAAGCTATTGCGAATAGGATACTCAATATGCCCGCAGTTCTTTTCAAATTTTCATCAGTAAATCGAAGGGAATGCAGTCGGATCAGCCTCGTTCATAATCGAATAAGCAGTTTCAACAATATCGTCAATACTTGGTTTGGAGAAATAATCACCGTCTGTTCCATAAGCAGGTCTGTGATCCTTCGCACTTAAAGTAACCGGAGCTGAATCCAAATGGGCATAACCACCTTGCTTAACCAAAATCTGATCCAGCAAGAATGCCGTAGCACCCGAACTTACGTCTTCGTCTACAATCATCAAACGGTTTGTTTTCTTAAGAGATTCTGCAACCATTCCGTTGATATCAAATGGAAGCAAGGTCTGTGCATCGATCAGCTCAACTGAAATTCCCATTTCGGACAGTGATTTTGCTGCTAGTTCACATAAATTAAAAGTAGAACCGTATGAAACGATCGTCAGATCAGTTCCTTCACTTACAATTTCAGGAATTCCCAAAGGAGTTGTAAAGCTTCCGATATTTGTCGGCATTTCTTCTTTGATACGGTATCCGTTCAGAGGTTCAATAACCAAAGCCGGCTCATCCGCCTGCATTAAGGTATTGTAGAAACCTGCAGCTTTTGTCATATTTCTGGGAACGCAAACATGGACTCCACGGATGGAATTAATGATCATTCCCATTGGTGATCCGCTGTGCCAGATTCCCTCCAGGCGGTGCCCGCGCGTAGAAACAATCAGGGGAGCTTTTTGTCCGCCTTTTGTTCTGTACTGAACAGTTGCCAGGTCGTCTGACATAATCTGGATTCCGTAAAGCAAGTAATCCAAGTATTGGATTTCCGCGATCGGACGCAAGCCACGCATAGCCATTCCGATTCCCTGACCAATAATGGTACATTCACGAATCCCGACATCAGAAACGCGTAATGTTCCGAATTGTTCCTGGAGACCTTCCAATGATTGGTTTACACCACCGATCTTTCCTGCGTCTTCGCCAAAAATCAAGGCTTCCGGATATTTTTCGAAGATGGCTTTGAAATTATCCCGTAGAATAATCCGTCCGTCTTCCATGTGTCCGCTTCCGTCGTATGCGGGAGCTACCGAAGTTACCTTCAACGCACTGTTTTCCGAGTTGGAGTACAAGTAATCGCTGTATCGGTTGTAATTATTTTCTGTTTCCTGTTTTAACCAGGCGATCAAAGCAGTTCTGGAAGCTGTATTTTCATCGCGAACCAAACGCAATACTTTTCGAACGGTATTGAATACGTCTTTGCGGATCGGATTCATTGTTTTTTGAAGCGCTTCGATCTCTCTTTTAATGAAAATACCATTTGAACTTTCATTTGCAAGGTTTTCCAATACGGCAACAGCGCGATCCAAATCTTGTTTCAGATCCTGAGTGAAAAGCGTCCAGGCTTCTTTCTTTTGCTCGTTTACATATTCTTTGGCTTCTTTCGCTATTTGTGCCAATTCTTCTTCCGTTGCCAGTTTTTGACCGTCAGCATCGAAGTTCAGGATCCATTCTTTGAATTTATTGATACAATCGAAATCAGATTCCCATTGTAATCGTGCAGCATCTTTATAACGCTCGTGAGATCCCGAAGTTGAATGTCCCTGAGGTTGATTCACCTCTTTTACGTGAACCAGTACAGGAATGTGTTCGTTTCTGGCTAATTCAACTGCTTTTTCGTACGTTTCGCAAAGGTGAGCATAATCCCAACCTTTGGTTTCAAAAATCTCGTATCCCGGAGAATCAGCAGTACGTTGCATGCCACTTAATGCCTGGGAAATACTTCCTTTAGTCGTCTGATGTTCGCGGGGAACCGAAATTCCGTACCCGTCATCCCAAACAGACATGACCATAGGAACTTGTAATACCCCTGCAGCGTTAATGGTTTCCCAGAAAGGTCCTTCTGAAGTGGAAGCATCACCAATCGTTCCGAAAGCAACTTCATTTCCACCGTTTGAGAATTTTTTGAATTCTTCCAGGTCTTTCAATGTAGGATGCTCGCGGTATACTTTTGAAGCCTGAGCCAATCCTAATAAACGCGGCATTTGTCCGGCAGTAGGAGAGATATCAGCTGAAGAATTTTTTTGTTGTGTTAAATTTTTCCAGTTTCCTTTTTCGTCCAGGTTACGCGTGGAGAAATGTCCACCCATTTGGCGACCTGCAGACTGAGGTTCGATTACTTCGTCTGTATGACCAAATAAACCTGAGAAGTATTCGCGAACGTTCAATTGATCAATGGCCATCATTAGGGTTTGATCGCGGTAGTATCCGGATCTGAAATCCCCGTCTTTGAATTGTTTTGCAAGAGCAATTTGTGCCAATTCTTTTCCGTCACCGAAAATTCCAAACTTTGCTTTTCCCGTAAGAACTTCTTTTCGCCCTAAAAGTGAGGTCTCTCTTGAAATACTAGCCAAACGAAAGTCTTTTAATACTTCCGATCTGAATGTATCAAAGTCAACTGCAATCAATTCTTCCTGGGGTGTTTGTGATGCCATAGCTTTCCATTAAAGTTGGACAAATATAATGAATCTTGGGCAGTATAAGAGGGGATTGGAAGTGAAGAAAATCAATTTTCCGCGGTTGGGACAACGCTTTTCGGTGAACGAATTAACTAAATGGTTTACAAACTTTATTTAAATTATTGAAAATCAATTGGTTGTGTCGTAAAAATTAACCAATTAATAAAATGGTTAACAAGATTGATTTAACTAGTTGGTTTTCATCTGTTTGAATTGATATTTATGCCTTTTAAACTTCTGCATTTCTCCCGATTTATTGTTTTTTCAAATATAAATCATACCTGGTCAGAACATTTTTCAGCTCACAGTTTGAACGAATGTATTTCAAGTCTGTAACACTTATCAAAATTGATCCATTATGAAAACAACCATCTTTCTTCTCTTGCTGGGATTTAGTTTATCCTCACAAGCAAACACATTTTTTGAACAGCTGTGTACTTTTAATCCGAATTGGAACAAGCATCAAAAACATGTTCCGCTGGAAAATGAACGGGTATTTCTTTCAGATAAGCAGTTTGTACAGGCACATTTGGAATTGGTGCTCCGGGTTTTGAATTCAGCAGATCTGAAGGATCTGAATAAAGAACAACTTGTTATGAGGAAGCACCTGATCGATGTTCTTTCCGATTATCGTTTACAGGGTGTGTTCCCAATAAATTACTACCATGCGGAACGGATTCCTGTTTTTATTGATGAACACAACACGCACTGTGCCGTTGGTTATTTAATGAGAGAAAGCGGTTACGGAAACTTAGCGCTTCAGATCTCGAAAGAAGATAATTACATTTGGGCGAAGGACTTGAAAAACGAGCAGGTAGTCGAGTGGCAGCAATTATCCGGATTTTCCGTGGAAGAATTAAAACTGATCCAGGGAGCTTACGATTCGTATTTGCCTTTTGCTATTGAAGCTCCAAACAGAATCGAGATTCCGCAAAAACCGGAAGTAATCGCCATGAGCTTTAAAGCCAAAGATTTGATCCATAGTGAAAACAAGACCGGAAAGTATAAGTTTTGGATTCGCGGAGAGGGGAAAGACGGAATTTTACATGGTCGCTGGGAACAAAATTATTCTCCTGCTTTGCCATGGATCGTTGGATTTTATCAAAATGGAAAACGGGAAGGGAAATGGTTGGAATATTACCAGGGAACAAACCAGTTGTGCAGAACCGAACATTGGAAAGATGATAAATTGAATGGGATCCGTACGCGTTTTAACAGGGAAGGAAATGTGATCGAAGAGATCCTGTTCCAGGATGGAAATGCCGTGGTAAAAACCAATTACGAGTTGAATCAATCTTTAAAATATGTCCGTAAACCAATTGGGGATAATATTGTATGGACAGAAATTTACGATATGGGCGGAATGTTAATCGCTTCCGGTCATGAATCGGTGCACAATCCGGGGAATTTACAGTGGTTCCAAAATATCGAACTGACAGCTTTAAATACGATGTCTTTGGCTTCACAGAATTACTTAGAGCCGACTGAGGTTTCATTATTCCTGACTTCAGGACCACAAAAAAAACACTATCCTAAAACTTCTGTGCGTTTATATTCCGAACCACCTTTGGTGGAATACATCAAGCAGGGGGATTGGGTTTATTACAGCGATGACACGAATATCGAAGCAATCAATCTGACAACAGCTCAAGCCTTTCAAATGGATCGTTTTTTCAGAGGAAGATTTAGCCGTTTAGGCGGAGATATATTACCTGATACAGAGCTCTTACAGGCCCCGGACCACCTTCCGCAATTTGATTCATTGCATGTGAATTTCACCGACGGGAATGCGAATTGGTGGAATGGTTATTCTCAGGAAGAAAGGTTGCGTATGGAGTTCGAATGGTTTGCAAGCGGTAGTCTGCCAATAACGGCGACTATTTATAATCCTTATGGACACCAGCGTTTTAATGCACTAAGCCAACTCAAAAGCTATGGTTTTGTTAATGGAATGGATGAGAAGATTAATAAGTGGTATCATTTTGATGTGCATGGTCAATTGTCGAAAGTAGAGGAATTCATTAAACCGCAACAGAAAAATCCGATAGAAGTGGCAGATGCAGAAGAGCGGAGGGCTCAAAGTCAACTTCCTTTTACTATGGGAAAATAATTGATTGTTTGAAAATCGAATTATTTTAACCTGCAACCTAAAGTAAAAGCGGTATTCAATCTTACTTGAATACCGCCTGCTTTACTTTACTCTACTTATGTTGGGTTGGCATTGATTTTAAAGAAAGTTGGATTTGTTCAAAAGGGTGAAAAGTTGAAAGAGTGTATTTAACTTTTGAACCATTTTACCTTTTTTGAACTTCTTTAGTTAGTCTTCGAATGCTTCATAAGCCTCAAAAGGCTCATCAGCGTACATTACTCCCATGTATTCCTGACCTTCAACTAATACTTCGCGGTTATTGATGAATAATTTTTTTCCTTTCGGTACTTCGATTATGATTTCAACTTCCTGGTTTCTAAGTCCGTCTTTTGCAGGGAAATTATAGTATGGGCTAACCAATAATTTATTTCCTTCTACCTTGATCTGATGTTTGATATGCATTCCCCGTTTCTGAGCGCTTGCCAGGTCAACACCATGGGCTCTGAATTTTTGAGAAACATGAAACAAACTGTCATTTGACTCCTTATAAGTTATATTAATTCCATGCTCCATGATCTCACCGTCCCGGATGGAGATAAAATCAATTCCTCCGCTGCTTTCAATTTTACTGTTGTTAATGATTAAGGGAAGCTCTTCCAGTTTCAAATCATCTGAAGCAATTGTTAACTGCTCATTCGGATGCCATGCATAGACTTCATAGTCTCTTGCCGAGTTAATAGAACCGATGATTCCAAGAACAATTCCGATGAAGATAAAAGATGGAAGGATGATGAAATTCCATTTAAAGTATTTGTTCACTTTACCCAGGAGTAATCTCGCTCCAATTGCAATCGAAAGCAAGGGGCCGGCAAACCCTACCAGCAGGATTCCCATCCAGATCAGTGAAAACGATTTGTTTACAGGAGAAACGAGCTGAAGAAATTCATATAGGGAAGCAAATTCCTGGTCACCTGTCATTGGTACGACATCAATAACTCCACTTACGATGAGTGTGAAAATAATTAACCATATCAAAGCTCCTGCAATGAATAATACACCAAATATCTTTCCTATGAATCGCAGGATGCTTGTTGCCTGGTTGGCAAGGTGCTGATTGTTTGCTTTGAA
This sequence comes from Fluviicola sp., assembly GCF_029266855.1. Lineage (GTDB taxonomy): Bacteria > Bacteroidota > Bacteroidia > Flavobacteriales_D > Crocinitomicaceae > Fluviicola. The sequence goes on along the minus strand of NZ_JAQSWB010000001.1, from coordinate 801,271 downwards.
TTTATTCGCGGCATTTATGGTGTCGTCTTTTAAACGGCTGGCAGTTTTTTCAAACTCTTCCTTCAGCGTGTCGATATTTACAGGTTTTCCTTTCATTTGTAAGCGCTCGGAAGGTGTTTTTGCGCTCGGAACGATTATCCAAAGAATGATGTAAACCGGAACTCCAAATCCCATAAATCCGAAGATCACGAAGATGGCACGGATGATTACAGGATCAATGCTTAAATAAGCTGCAAGTCCGGAAGCAAGTCCGCCGAGCATTGCATTATCCATATCACGGTACATTCTTTTTTGCCCGTTTGAATCCTGGTTTGATTGCGTTTGTTTAGGTTGCTCTGCTTCTTCTGTGATTTCTTCCGGTTCACCCAAAGACGCAATGGCTTTTTGTATGTCACCAATTGTAACCACTTGGCGTGTTTCGCCTAAATATTGTGTCAGTAACTCAGCAAAGCGCATCTCAATATCTTCTACAATTTCAGTAATTCCTGACTCGTTTGCTAATGAAGTTTCTAATTTCTTCAGATAAGCCTGTAAGCGGTCGTATGCATCTTCTTCGATGACAAATAATTGACGACCTAAATGTATTGAAAGTGTTTTTTTCATGATTTGTTCTTTTTAGTAGTTAATGTTTCCACAGCATGTTGAAGCTCATTCCATGTAATTTGCAGGGCTTCCAGCGTGTTTTTCCCTCCTTCAGTGATGGAGTAATATTTTCTGGGTGGACCAGAAGTTGATTCTTCCCAGCGATAGGTAAGGAGTTCGATATTCTTCAGGCGAGTTAAGAGAGGGTACAGGGTTCCTTCAACTACAATTAACTTTGCCTGCTTCAGTTGATCGAGAATTTCGGAAGGATAAGCTTCTTTACTATTCAGGATGCTGAGAATACAGAACTCCAGGATTCCTTTCCGCATTTGGGCCTGAGTATTTTCTACATTCATAACAAGTACTATTTATGACACAAATATATGTATAAATTAGTACTATGCAATACAAAGTACTATAAAAATAAAAAATATTTTCTTGAAAATGACCAAAAGTCAATAGGAGTAAGGAGTTTGATGATTGAAAAAAAATAATTAAATGGGAGAATAAAAGAGGGAGGACTAAAAAGTGGGAGAATTAAAAGTGAGACACGATGCTTCGCGTCCCCACAGTTTCAGTTTTCTGGAACAAAAAAAACGCCCCAGCTAAGCCGGGGCGTTCCATTATTTAAGAGGGATTGAGATTACTCTCCTCCTTCCATTTTTTCTTTCAATGCAGCTAAAGCATCCAAATCACCTAAAGTTGATTTCTCATTACTTTGGTTGATTGCTTTAACAGCCTGCGATGTAGAAGAACCAGCTCCTGCTGTTCCTTTTTTACCGCTAGCTGCAGGTTTAGCTGTTTTCTCATCTGTTCCATCCTCGAATGTACGTGTATGAGAAACAACAATTTTCTTAGACTCCTTATTGAATTCAATTACTTTAAAGTCAAGAGTTTCTTCAACTTTCGCGTTGCTTCCGTCTTCTTTACGTAAATGCTTGGAAGGACAAATTCCTTCAACTCCATAAGGAAGAGCTACGATACCAGCTTTATCTTTTGTTTCGATAATAGTACCCTGGTGAACCGAACCTTCTCCGAAGATAGTTTCAAACACATCCCATGGATTTTCTTCCAATTGTTTGTGTCCTAGAGAAATACGACGGTTTTCGCGATCGATTTCCAATACAACTACTTCCATTTCATCACCTACCTTACAGAATTCAGACGGGTGTTTGATTTTCTTTTGCCAAGAAAGATCAGAAATGTGGATCAATCCATCAACTCCTTCTTCCAATTCAACGAATACACCGAAGTTAGTGAAGTTGCGAACTTTTGCATGGTGCTTAGTTCCAACAGCATATTTTGCTTCGATAGCAGACCATGGATCCGGCATCAATTGTTTAATACCTAATGACATTTTACGCTCTTCACGATCCAAAGTAAGGATAACAGCCTCAACTGTATCACCAACCTGCATGAAGTCTTGAGCAGAACGTAAATGCTGAGACCAGCTCATTTCAGAAACGTGGATCAATCCTTCAACTCCTGCAGCGATTTCAACGAATGCACCGTAATCAGCTAAAACAACAACTTTACCTGAAACTTTATCACCAACAGCTAAGTTAGCATCTAAAGCATCCCATGGATGTGGTTGTAATTGTTTTAAACCTAAAGCGATACGTTTTTTATCGTCATCAAAGTCTAAGATTACTACGTTTAATTTTTGGTCTAATTCAACGATTTCTTCCGGGTGGTTAACACGTCCCCAAGATAAATCTGTAATGTGAATCAATCCGTCTACTCCACCTAAATCGATGAACACACCATAAGAAGTAATGTTTTTCACAGTTCCTTCCAATACTTGTCCTTTCTCCAGGCCAGAGATGATTTGTTTCTTTTGTTCTTCCAATTCTGCTTCGATCAACGCTTTGTGAGAAACAACAACGTTTCTGAACTCCTGGTTAATCTTAACAACTTTGAATTCCATGTTCTTTCCAACATATACATCGTAATCGCGGATAGGCTTAACATCGATTTGAGAACCTGGCAAGAAAGCCTCGATTCCAAATACGTCTACGATCAAACCACCTTTTGTACGACATTTTACGAAACCGGTGATTACCTCACCTGAACGCAACACGTCATTTACGCGAATCCAAGCTTTGTGCATACGAGCTGTACGGTGAGAAATAACCAACTGGCCACTTTTGTCTTCCTGACACTCAACGAATACATCTACTTTGTCACCAGCTTTTAATTCAGCATTGTAACGAAATTCCGAAGCAGGAACAACCCCTTCAGATTTGTAACCAACATTAATGATTACTTCTTTTTTTGAGACTGCGATAACAGTTCCTTCAATTACTTCTTTTTCGTTAATTGAAGTCAGGGTGTTTTCATAAACGTCAGAAAGTTCTGAACGTTGTGCTAAAGTGTACCCGTCTAACGCTAATGCGTCCCAATCAAAATCCGCAGAACCCTGCGCGCTAATTTGTTTTGCCATTTGGCTCTTTTCTACTTGTATTTCAGGGTGTTTCGTATTTCCTGAAAGAAATTAATAATAAACTGCAAACGAAACTTACAGTGTTTTCCATTCGAAAACGGGTGCAAAGATACAACTATAACTTTTATTTACAAAGAGTTGAGACAAGTATTTATACTTTTTTAAGGTGTTATAAGAAGTAAGTTGAAAGAGTAAATAACTGGAATTAAAACTATTGAAATCCTAAGTTTTCATTTATTCGATTTAGTAGCTTAAACTCTTCGGATTCCCATTTGTTAAATTTAAATAAACAAAAATTATATTTTTTTTAACTGACAACTTATTGTTTGCGAGTGTTTTAAGATGTTTAATGTCTTTGATACCTTATTTTTAATGTTTGAAAAGGATGGTGATATGAGGAATATTAACTTAAATTTGCACGTCCGTTTGGATTAAACCAACATAGAAATCCTAATTGTTAATTGCCGAACACTTGTAGCATATTTTGTTAATTTAAATGTAAAATAAAGTATGGGAATGTTAAAAATAGCATGCAAGCATAGTTAAAATTAATTGATATATCACACAATTTGATTTAAAACACTGATAATGAAGAGTTTTACAATTATTTAATATTTATCAACTAGTTAATCAATTGAATAATATCATCAATTTTGTCCTAAAAAAGTGGGATTCTTAAATGTTAATATTCGTTTGTAATTGGGAAATGAAAAACAAAAACCAACAAATATTCACTGGCGCTAGTCTACATCATACTTTCTGGCGTCTTTAAAGTAACTAATACACTGCGATGAAAACGAAATCTCTTCAAGCAAACCCGGATATGGGATATATCCGCTTTGTACTCTCCGTCGTTCTCTTCTTGTCCGCCTATTTTGCATTTGGACAACCAGGAAAGAATGGTGCAGTAACAATTACTGCCCTTAACACTGTAGTGAACTGTTACAGTCCCGTCACTAATAATATAACAGCAGGATCGAATACTGTTACTGTTAATAACTCCGGCGGAAACAATTGTAACTGGGAATGTGGTGACATGGTCATGGTCTACCAGGCTCAAGGAGCAAGCATCAGTACTGCTAATTCCAATTCTTATGGAGATATTACTGCTTATAACAGTTCAGGTCTGTATGAATTCAATTACGTTTCTGCTTATAACGGGAATACCGTTACCCTTCAAAATCCGCTAGTAAACAGTTATGCAGCAGCCGGAAGGATACAATTAATAAAAGTACCCTCTTATACAACTCTGACTGTGAATGCAGGAGCTTCCATAGTTCCTCTTTTATGGCAAGATGGTGGAAGTTTTAGAAGAGGAGGGGTTGTTGCAATTCATTGTGTAGGTACAGTTACTGTAAACGGAATGATTCAGGCAACTTCTTTTGGTTTCAGACCAGGTGCAACTGAACAAAATACGAGTGGAACAGGTGCAAACTTCGTTTCGGCATATGTATCAACAAGTTCAAATGACGGTGGAGAAAAAGGTGAAAGTATTGCAGGTTTTGGTGCAGAATATGCTGGAGGCGCATACAACCGTGGAGCTCCTGCCAATGGTGGTGGTGGTGGAAATGGTCACAACGCCGGTGGTGGTGGTGGTGCCAATGGTTTAAATGGAACTCCCTGGAATGGTCAGGGTATCATGTGTACTGCTTGCCCCGGAACTGCTGCATGGCTCTTAGATCCTTATGTAATAGCAAATGGAAATGTACTTACCAGTTCATCGGGTGGTGGACGAGGCGGATATTCTTACGGATCAAGTAATCAAAATGCATTAACTACTGCACCGGCTAATACAAACTGGGGTGGTGATTACCGCGATCCAAATGGTGGCTTAGGCGGAAGACCTTTAACAATTACTCCACAAACGCGTATTTTCTTCGGAGGAGGAGGTGGAGCAGGAGATTCCAATAACGGATCCAACTTACCGGGAGGATCAGGAGGTGGAATTGTTTATATCATCGCTCCGAATATTGCCGGATCCGGAAGTATTCGTTCAGATGGAGGAGCTGCCGTAAACCAAATTTCAGCCGGAACAGGATCAAATAATGATGCACCTGCCGGAGGTGGTGGCGGTGGAACAATCATTGTCAAAGGTACCGTAGCAAATTCACTTACTTTGAGCGCCGTTGGTGGAAAAGGAGGTGATCAGGGAAATATCGTTAATGAAAGTGAAGGTCCCGGTGGTGGCGGTGGCGGTGGCTATATTGCAATTACTGCAGGAACTCCGACACAAGTGGTAACAGGAGGCCAAAGCGGTATTACTATTTCCACTTCATTGACTGAATTTGTTCAAAATGGAGCTACCGACGGAGGAACGGGGCAATTGGGAACAATCCCAAATACTTTTATTACCTATACGGTAACGGATATTTCTGCAACAGTGAATACTCCGGTTTGCGTTGGGTCCGCATTAAATTTTACTTCTGTAGTTTCAACTCCGGGAGGAACCTATCAATGGTCCGGTCCAAATGGATTTACGTCCACAGCCGCGAATCCTGTTATTGCAGGAGCTGTTGTTGCTCATACGGGGACTTATCGTGTAATTTATACAACTCCGGGCGGATGTGCAGATACCTTTTTTGTAGCTGCGGTAGTTAACCCTAACCCGGTTATCAGTTTGGTTCCAACAAACCTAACCTGTGCTAATCCATGCAACGGTAGTGTCGCACTAAACTTTACAACATTAACAGCACCGTCTTATACATTTGCATGGAACAACGGAGCAACAACTCAGAATATTTCAAGTTTGTGTGCAGGTGCTTATTCTGTAACAGTAACGGATGCTAACGGATGTATTGCAACGGCGAATACTGCTATTACTTCACCGACTCCATTGGTTGTTGGATTTGTAAAAACTAATGCAACCTGTAATAATACGTGTAACGGAAGTATTACGGTAAATGCTTCAGGTGCTACTCCGGGATATCAATACAGTTTGAACGGAGCGGCTAACCAGGCTTCGAATAGTTTTACAGCTTTATGTGACGGAGCTTATACAGTTCTGGTAACGGATGCTAACGGATGTTCTGCTACCATAAACACAACGGTTACCGAACCGCCGGTATTAAATCTGGTACTTGTTTCAACAGTTCCTTCCAGCTGTGGATCGAATAACGGTTCATTGACTGTAAGTGCTTCGGGTGGTACGCCTAATTATACGTATACAGTAGGGGCCGTAACCCAAGCATCAGGTACTTTTTCAGGACTTGCTCCGGCGGTATACAATGTTACGGTTACTGATTTAAACGGTTGTACGCAAGTTCTTTCTGTAACAGTAGGGACTACTGTATCGCCAACCGCTTCAATTTTGAGTCAGCAGCCAGTAAGCTGTTTTGGCGGATTCAACGGTTCGGCAATCATTGGTTTTTCAGGAGGAACTCCTAATTATACTTTTTCATTATCTCCTGGTCCATCAAACCAGGCTTCAAACGTGTTTAATAATTTAGCTGCTGGTTCTTACACTGCTACTGTAACTGATGCGAACGGATGTATAGCAACAGTACCTTTGACAATTGTTCAGCCTGCTCAGCTTACTTATACTACGGTTATAACAAATGCTTCCTGTAACGGAGTGTGTGACGGTCAAATCCAGATCAACGCAACAGGAGGTACAGCACCTTATGATTATTCGCATGATAACGGTTTGACTTTTACACCTGCAAATCCAATTACGAACTTATGTGCAGGAAGTGTAGATATCGTAGTACGTGATTTTAAAGGATGTCTTGTCAACTCAACAGTAAATATTACTCAGCCTGCTCCTCTTGCAGCAACATTTACAACAGTTAATCCTGTTTGTAACGGCAGCTGTGACGGTTCAATCACTGTGAATGCTAGTGGGGGAGTTCCTGCATATAATTATAGTTTGAACGGAGGTGCAACTCAGGTATCAAACACGCTATTGAACGTTTGTTCAGGTACTCAGGATGTAATTATTACTGACGCTAACGGATGTACACTTGAAGTGAATCCTGTATTGGTTGATCCACCGGCAGTTGAGCTTGATCTGGTTGATATGATCGAATCGAATTGCGGATTTAACAATGGTGAATTGATTGTTATTGCAAGCGGACCAAATCCTGGATTTACATATACGGCAAATGGTGGTGCACCGCAAACCAACGGAACTTTCTCAAATATCTTTGCAGGAGCTTATGATATTATTGCTGTTGATGATTTGGGTTGCCAGGCACAAGAGTTCTTCGGTGTAAATGACATCGAAATGAGCGGGGTCCTGATTGAACAAACAGATCCGCTTTGTTTCGGTGCGTTTGACGGAACGCTTGAAGTTACAAATGTGAGTGGGGCGGCTCCAATCAGTTATGAATTGGATAACTCCGGATCCTCACAGTTTTCAGGATTCTTCCCAAATCTGGGTGCAGGAAGCCACATTGTTGTAATATCGGATGCGGGGAACTGTATCTTTACAATTCCAGTAAACCTTGGTCAGCCGGATCCGATTACATTTAACACGGTAATTACGGATGTTACGTGTTTCGGAGATTCTACAGGAGGAATTGAATTCATTAACACTGCCGGGGGAACCGGTGCTTACATGTATAGTATTGATGGCGGAAATAACTTCGTTTCAGGTGCAACATTTAGCGGTTTACCAATCGGTACTTATGGCTTAGCAGTTACAGATATCAATGGTTGTATGGAGTTTGATTCCGAGGATATTATTCAACCTCTTCCGATTGAAATCACTAATAACAAAGCTGATTTAACCTGTTTCCAAAATGCTTCCGGATTTATTCAGTTAGGTGCTACGGGAGGAAACTCAGGATATCAGTACTCAATTGATGACGGGACGACTTTCACGGCTTCAAGTTCATTCTTCAGTTTAACGGCACAACTTTATAATGTAGTTGTAGTGGATCAGGAAGGTTGTCTTCAGGATACCACAATTACCTTAACTGAGCCAACACCATTGGTTGCAGGGGCTACTTCAACGGATGTTTTATGTAATAATGCATGTGATGGTACTATCACAGGAACAGGAAACGGCGGAACAGTCAACTACATGTTTAGTGTCGATGGTGGAATTATTTACAATGTAACCGGCTTCTTTGATAACTTGTGCGCTGGGTCTTACGATTTGATTGTTAATGATTTTAATAGTTGTTTGGACACGGCAGATGCGATAATCGGTTCACCGGCAGGAGTTACTTTAAGTGTAACCCTGACTCCTTCCACTTGTGGAGATGCAAACGGACAAATCGATATGAGTCTGGCAGGTGGAACAATGCCGTATAACTATAGTATTGATAACGGAACAACTTTTACTACTACTAATGTATTTACCGGCTTACTTGCGGATAATTATCCTTTGGAAGCAGAAGATGCAAACGGATGTAGTGTTGATTCCATTGTTACTATTGTTGATCTTGCCTCACCGGTTATTTCCGGAGTATATGTTACCGAGCCTACTTGTTACAGTATTTGTGATGCAAGTGCACATGTTAGTTCTGCCGGAGGTACAGGAGCATTGTCTTTTGAGATCAACGGAGTTTCGCAAACAGACAGTATTTTTAACGGTCTTTGCGCAGGGACTTACGATGTAATTATTACAGATGTAAATGCTTGTACAGACACTTTAAATATTGTTATTGACCAACCGGATACTTTAACATTTACTACCGTGGCAACAAACCTGACTTGTTTCCAAAATCAGTCGGGATCTATTGCGGTTACAGTTCAGGGTGGTACAGCACCGTTCGATTATTCGTATGACGGTGGCTCGACCTTTGGAGTAGTAAGTAATGCACAGATTCTTTCTGCAGGTAACTACTCGATAGTTGTTCGGGATGATAATAACTGTATGGCTACAGGAACAGAAGTTCTGACTCAACCCGCTTTGCTAACATCTACGCTGAATCTGACTGATCCAACTTGTTTCGGATTCTGTAACGGTTCTGCAGTAGCTAATGCGAGCGGCGGAACTCTTAACTATACTTATCACTGGAACGGGGTTACAGGAGCATCAAATACGAATCCAAATCTTTGCAGTGGTACATATACACTGGAAATTACAGATGCAAACAACTGCTCTTTCGATACGACATATACAATTTCAGATCCAATCGAATTTGTAATTGATTCAATCGGGCATACCAATGCATCATGTAATACTTTCTGTGATGGAAACGCAACAATTTATGCTCCAGGAGCAGTGTCTTACAGCTTTGATAACGGAGGAACTTTCGGACCATCAAACACCTTAGGTTCTCTATGTGCCCAGGCATATCTGGTTCAGGCAACGAATGCTGCAGGTTGTATTGCATTGGGTTCTGTTGCAATTGCAGAGCCGCTTCCGGTACAATTATTCTCTACGATGGATAGTTTGATGTGTACAGGTGATACGATTCCACTTTTTGCAATTGCATTCGGAGGAACTGCTCCTTACACTTATACCTGGAGCAACGGATTCGTGGGGCAAACTCAAAATGTGATTCAGACAAGCCCGGCAACCTATACAGTTTCCGTGACGGATCAAAACGGATGTACTACTGCAGCACCTAATTCTGTAGACTTAACAATGTTACCGGTTCTGGCATTTACTTTGACCGGAGATACTTCGATCTGTAGCGGAACTAATATTGTTCTGCAGGTGAACGTAACAGATGGTGCGCCGGCTTATTCCTATCAGTGGAGCACTTCTGCAAATGATACCTTAGACCAGATTACAGTTACACCTTTGGTGCCGACGCTTTACAGTGTAAGTGTTTCCGATGTGTGTGTTACGGTTGATACAAATGTTCAGGTTAGTTTCTATGCGGTTCCAACTGTACAATTTGTGACAAGTGCTCAGGGCGGATGTAGTCCATTGGAAATTACTTTCTCCAATGACCTGGCAATCACAAATCTTGAAAACTGTACATGGACTTTCTCTGACGGTCAGACATTCAACGGTTGCGGAAGTATCAGTGCGACCTTTATAAATCCTGACTGCTATGATGTGGTCTTTACCGGAAACACAACGGACGGTTGTCCGGTTACCGGAACGTTCGGCTCAGCAGTATGTGTTTATGACAATCCGGTAGCAAACTATACTTATTCTCCTCAGTTACCTACCGAGTTGGATAATACGGTTCAATTTACCAGTTTGTCTTATGGTGCAACAACATTCGACTGGACATTCGGAAGCAGCTATGGTACTTCGACAGCGGAGAATCCTAATCACACTTTCCACGGAGTTGATCCCGACCAAACAGTAAATGTTTGTTTGTTGGTTACTTCAGAACATGGATGTGTGGATTCTATTTGCAGAGCGATCAAATTCTACGGCGACTTCCTGGTTTGGGTTCCGAATACCTTTACACCGGATGGTGATGAGTTTAATAACCAGTTCAAACCTGTCTTCTCAAAAGATCGCATGATCGAAGATTACAATTTGATGATCTTCAATCGTTGGGGAGAATTAATCTTTGAATCACATGATCCGGAGATCGGATGGGATGGAACGTACCACGCAGAGTTTGTTAAGGATGGAACATATACCTGGACAATTGATGTGAAAGACGGTTTAAAAAATAAAAGTGAACGATTCATCGGTCACGTGAATAAATTGCAATAATCAAGTTTAGTTAGAAGCTGAACTATAAAATACCGACCGTCTGTTTCCAAGGAAACAGACGGTTTTTTTTTGTTTCGCATTTAGGACGTAATTCCGCAATATTACGTCCTCTTTTTTTAAATGATAATCACTTTCCTTTCGACGTAAATGCCTTGTATTTCTCAGCAGCATGCTTCCCTGAGATAACAGCACTGTTCTGCGTTTCCAATCCTTCAGACCAACCACCGGATAAATAAAGTGATGGAAATTCATTGACCTGTTTGTGGAGTGTTTCTAAATGTGTAATAAATTCAGTGGTGATCAAAGGATGCCAAAAACTACTTACATGAAGCAGTTTCCCGGATTTCTTCAATTCTTCAATTGCATTGGCACTTAACCAACTTTTATAAATACCATTCAGCCTATCTGAAATCATACCTAAGTTCATTGTGTTTGAAAGTAACTGATTGGAATCATTTGTCATCACATTCAAAAAAGCGGGTTTACCAGTGTTCACAAAATCTGAATCCGTGTGTAAGGCAATTTTAGCCTCGAAATAGGTAAGGTGTTTTAGGCTGTTGGTTACTTCTTTCAGGTCCGGCTCCGATTTCAGGATTTTAGCAGTATGATCCGCATGGGTTGCAAAAACGACAAAATCCACTAATTCGGTTTGTTCGACTCCATTATTGGAATAGGTTACCAGCCATTTGTCTTTGGAACGAACAACTTTAGTTACCGGTGAATTGCATTTGATTGTTACCTGTTCCGGATTCATTTTCTCACCGACGCGCTGGATCAATGTTCCCATGCCTTCTGTCATGACTTTGAATTTATTGGAAGCCTTTGGTTTCCGGAAGGCAAATAATTTTACAATATCAATAGCGGAAGTTTTTTTGATTTCCGTAATGGTGGTTCCCAATGAAGCAGCGAGAAAAGGATAAATAATCTCGTTTTTATAGCTTTCTTCAAATTTCAGTTCTTTTACCCAGGTTTCAATAGTAATCCCTTTCCATTTATCCGGGTTCTTATACATCGCATAAGCTTCTTTATTGAATCGTTTGAATTTGAGGAGTTTTCCCAGCTTTTCACCGCGCAGTTTTATTCCCAGTGGGGAAACCAGTACCGGTTTTTCCTGACTTTCTCTTTGAATCAATAACGTTCCCGCCACAGATTCAGTTTGATAGGGATTTTCTCCAAGTGTTTTTGTCAGAAATGCGATGTAATCATTCCAGGGGCCTTCAACGAAATATTGTGGTCCGGCGTCAACATTAACGAATAGTCCTTCCTTGTTTTTTACCAGTACTGTTTGTGCATTTCCTCCGAGTTTCGCCTCCTTTTCGAATAAAATAATCTTTGCCCCGGGATCCGATTCCGAAATAAAATACGCTCCGGAAACTCCAGCAATTCCACCACCGATGATGGCAACTTTATTCTGAGAAAATGAAGAGCTGCAAAGGAAAGTAAAAACAATTGCAAGATGTAAACGCAGAGAAAATAGCATGAAACAGCAGTTTTTTTATATGAGGCTAAGATAGAAAGATTTCAGTAAGGACGAATATCAATTCAGAAAGGACAAATATCAATTAAATGTGTCTGTAGATTGTGATTGAGAGAAAGAAAATTATCTTTGAACCAGTTAACCCTTAATGTAATACCTAATGAAATTAAACAAAAAAGAATTGTTGGATGCAGAAACCCCTGTACTGAATATTCTCAAAATCATTCTTGAAAATCGTATTGAAGAGTGGAGCTCCGAAGGACATAATGGAGATAATTATGTCCAGTATAAGATTCACAACGGTTTATTTACATATCATGTAAATAAAGAAAAACGTCCTTTTTCACTTTCGAGTCAGCGGTATTGTGCAGCGCAAAGCTGGGGACCTTCTCAACAATTGGTTTACTACGACGCAATTGATATTGCACTTTCAATTATCAAACAAACAGCTAATTCTGAAGAAAGGGACGAGGATGGAAATACGCCGTTAATGCTGGCCTGCCTGATTGGAGAGCCTCGTTTGATAAGGTCTGTCCTTGCAGAAACCAAAGATAGTTCATTGACAAACAAGAATGGGGAGACAGCACTTCATTGTTTAGCAAGAAGCGGGAGAGAAGATGCAGCGAAGTTGTTTTTGAAGAAAGAGAACAGCCCAAACATAAATGTGGTGGACAAAGCTGGTTGGACCGCTTTACACCATTTGGTGGATTCCGGAGATGAAGTGGGAATTTTCAAACTGCTTCAAAAAAGAAAGATTGACTTTAAGCTAGCTTCGATAGCAGAAAAGTCTGGTTTTTCGAAAGGAACATTGGTACTTGATATCGCTAAAGATAAATCCAGATCACTTATTTTACCTTTGCTGGATACGGAGAAAACAGAGTTCACTATTGCTGAAATCAGAAGAGAAGCTTTATATAGCAGGTTATCTGTTGTGGAAAAATACCTCAAGAATGGAGGAGCTCCGGATATGACTGATGAGGAGAATCCGGAATCTATTTTATTGAGTGTTTCGAGAAATGATTATGCGGAAGAGCATACTGCTGAAATGGTGGCACTGCTTCTGAAATACGGAGCAAATGTGAATGCGGTTCAATCTTCGGGATTCAATGCTCTGATGCTATGCATCAACAGTTTGTTCAACAAAGGTCCCCGAATCCCTGCATTTGACGGTGAATACATGGAGCATGTCAAGATTGCTAAAGTTTTGATAGACAATGGAATTGATCTCACACAAGCAAAGGATGGATCGATGCAAAAAGCCCTGAGGGATGCAGCTGAAATTTCTCCTGAAATTACCAAAATGATCCTGTCGAAATTGGTGCTTCTACCTCATGTAAAGAAAGAATTGGACCACCAGGATTCTGAAGGATTTACGGCTATGCATACTGCAGTTCGTTCCGGAAAACTGGAAACGATCAAGGGATTGGTGGAAGCAGGTGCAAATATCAATATTGCGGAAGATTATGGATTTATCCCTTTACATGAAGCAATTATTAGGGGCGATTATGAGAATGCAAAATACCTGATCGAAAAAGGTGCGGATGTAACTCATGCAATTACCAGGGCAGACGGAGCTTATTCAAGTGGCGATGATGCGAAGGTCATCGCTTCTAAGTCGAGAAATAAAGATATTCTGAACTTATTTTAACTTTTCTGATTCTATTGAGAAAGCCATTAGATACGCTGATGGCTTTTTTAATCTTTTACCTTCCCAACTTTACACTTAAAACTGAAGGCTGTCAAATTCTCTTTTGCTTCTTTTTGCTGATAGACCGTTCCTTCTTTCATGTTCGTTGTATTAAAACGCCAGCTTGCGATCGGGTCGTGGAAAGCATCATCGGTGTCAGTTAAAAAGATCGTTACTTCATCATTTTCAGAAACAAGGAACCGGAATACACGTGGTTTTGCCGCAAAAGAAATGAAATAGTTGTTTCCCTTGTGAATATTTCCCACTTCGAGATCTCCCATTTTAATTGAAAAATCCAGGTCCGGTGCGTCGGTACCGAATAATTCATGATCCCAGGCCTGACCCTGATTATCGAAAGGTTTTACAACAAGTGAATCCAATGAGCATTCGAAGATTTTGGTAAGTGGTTTCGTGAAGGAAAAAACGGTTGAACGGGTATTTTGTTTGTAAGGTGTATTAAATCCGTCCTTTCCATAGAGATCTGCAGAAACGGAAAGATTTTGTTTTCCTTCCTTTAACTTGAGTGCAGCATAAGGGATAAATACAAAATGGTTGACGGAAAGAGGTTTTGAATCTGAAAATTGAGGGTCACACTTGAGTTTTATTTCCAGGAAATCACCTCTGCCAAATGCAGATTGGTATCCAAATGCCGGTTTCACCTGGTTACTGTCCTGGAATAAACTTAGTATGAAAGTGAACTTTGCCTGCCCCAAAGCGATGTTCAATAAACTGTCAGTTGGGTATTTTTTTCGAAGTACGGGGAAATCACAAAGCACTGAAATGCGAAGGCCTTTCACGCCATTTTCTACAAAATCGGGCTGCACCTGGATGTTGGAAATGATGTTTTCCTTGTTTTGAGCGAAAGAGTTGTTTCCCAAAAGAAAGATCAATAACAGGATGAAAAGATTTTTTTGTTTCATTTTCAATTAAGTTAATTACGTTCGTCAGCTGACGGGACGAATATCATTTGTTTGGTTGCGTTAATTTTATTGAACAAGCAACAATTTATGAAATACCGGTTTGTCTTGTTTGTACCCGGTGACCCAATAGTTTCCTTTTTTCCAGGAATCGGTTGCGAAATCGGTTTTTGTCCCCGGTTTCAAACGCTGATCTACAAAGCGGCCAAGCACATCGCTTATTACGATCCGGTCTGTGGAAATACTTGTTTCAAGGGTTACCAAGTGCGTTGCAGGATTTGGATAAAGTATCACTTCATTCTCTTTCGCCAGTTCATTGAGTGCTAAATTAACTCCTTTCAAAGCAATGGCATATTCTCCTTTTTGCAGGTTGGTAGCATTCAGCGTTCCGGTTTTATCGGTCGTATTTCCCATAGTCTTGGTATAAGTTGGGAATTCAGCCCAGTCAACAGAACGATTAGGACGATAAAGCAGGATGATACTGTCTTCGGCACCGGTTATGAGTAAATGATCCAAGTAGGCGTTCCCACCGGTCAATTGTCCACTGTATCTGAAGGTTGCGTTGGTGTTAAAACCTGCATTCCAAATCCCGTCAATACGCCAATAACGCTGTGGTGAGATCAGTTTTCCCGATTCCCAGTCAATTACAGGGTCCGGAGCAGCCCAGTTGTGTTCGACTACTACGAAAGCAGAATCCGCAATGTTTTGAATTTGAAGCATCAGATTTGAATGAATCAGGTTTTTCGTCCCAACAGTATTGTAAGTTGCATAATTTGCAGTTACTGCATGGGAGATCAATTCGTCCCGGTTTAAATAGCCGAATGAGGGAGCGAAGGGAACAGTTACCGTTACCGAATTATTCATTCCGGAAGAATGGATCGTTTGTTCAAAGGTATTCCAGTTATTGTCGCGCAGGGTTAAGGTTACCGGAACCTGGTTGCTGTAAGTGGTTCTGCCCACCAATTTTTGTTTCAGGTGAATGGTTACATCGTATTGAATTCCATTTTGAGTAACAGATAAGGAATCGATGGAAATGTGCGGCCAGCCTCCCTGGAAGATCCAGTCAGCAAAGAAATTATCGAGATTTACCCCGGTAATTGCACTCAGATCATCGCGGTATTCAAGCGCATCGATATCGGAAAATTTATTCTGTTCAAGTAATTCGGATAGTCCGTTAAAGAAGAGTGAATCTCCCAAATATGCACGAAGTGTGTGGATCATATCTGCTCCTTTCGAATAGGTGGTGCTTCCGTAAGTATGTGCCTGCGGAACGCCGGAGAGCGGCCAATATCCACTGTCATCCATATGGCAGGTACGCAGCAGATTTTTATGTTGATTTCTGACAAGTGCTTCATATGCAGACCGGCTTGAGAAGTTTTCGGTGAAAACATATTCGCAGTAAACCGCGCTTCCTTCGTTGATCCACATATCTTCGGCTGTACGGCAAGTTACGAGGTTTCCCCACCAGTGATGAGCTAATTCATGTGCCATAACCGATTGCCAGGCCAGGCTTCCATCAACTGCTGCTTTTGGAAAAGCGATATTCATGGCATGTTCCATAGCTCCGGCTGTCATCGGAACAAGGACATATCCCACACGATCCCAGCGATAGGGGCCGAATTTATCTTCAAAAATATCAAAAGCACTTTCCAGGTTTATAAAGGAATTTTTCATTGCGATTGTATCCGAGGCATGGGCCGCTAATTTTACCGGAACAGGATTGTTTTGAAAATCCGTGAATGAATCATTTACGAAGGTGTAGTTTGAAACAGCTACCGAGATCAGGTAAGAGGGAATGCTTTGATTCACCTTCCAATGATGTGTTTTCGAAAGATCCGGGTTTGTAACAGTTAGCTGATGCACTCCGCCACAGGCCGCATCGTGGGTTGGGAGAGTTGTTACATATAAATTGTAAGTAGAACGCGTAGTGAAATTATCGAAGCAGGGAAACCATGTTTTCCCGTAATTATGAGGAATGTCGTCCAAAGAAACGCCAACATTGTAGGCATAAGCCGAATTGAAATAGAAACCGCCGAAGGTAGGATCCTGAACGGTTGTTCCGTGGTAGAACACTTCTATGGAGGTCGAATCACCGATATTGTAAGTTCCACCCAAATTTACTTTAAAACCCAGCGGTGCAGCGGTAAAAGAAAGCATGTTTCCATTCGCATCATGCACGCTATCTACTGACAGACCCAATAAATCCAGTTTTATTTCAGTAATGTTATTAACCAGGGGTTCAAAAATGACCTGAGTTTGTCCTTTTAGAATAAAGGTACTGAAGTCGCGCAAGTCCAGGTGAACGTTGTAGTGCTCAATTGAAATACTGTCACTTCTCGTATCGTAAGGAAAGGAAGTTTGTGCATTAGTTATGTTGAACAAACCGGAATAAAGGACCAGGGTAAGCGAAAGGCAAAGGGTGACGTTCATACGATTCATAGTCAGAAAATAAAGTTAAATATAGGGAATTACTTATTATTATAGTTCTCATCTCCCGCAGTGTCTGAAAAGGAGTTGGAAGGAGCGTGCAGATATTTCTAATCTTCTCACTTTAGAGAAGAGCCAATCGCTGCGGACCAAAACTAAAGCAAGCCTGAAAGTTCAGGTTGCAGAAGCAAATTAACAGATATGTTTCTCTGTACTAAAATGTTGGATTATCCGATAGAATCCGGCTTTTGAAAGATTGGGGGACTTGTTAAATCCTTCACGTTCTCATACATCCTTCATACTATATCCATACTTGACCCATACTTGATCTATATCTAAGCCATAAAGTTGTGAAAGACCTGCGATAAAGGAGGTGAATTTTCCGGTCTGAATTTTCATTTTATGTTACATATTTGAGCAACAGGAGTATTGAAGGAAAGAAAGCGGGGGTCAATTAAAAAAAAAGATAGTATTTTTAGTTCCGTAAACTAATTAAACTTAAATACTATGCGTGTAAACGTTGAACAACCGTATACTTTAGCGGAATTAAAACCTAAATTGGAAGCTGCATTCCCGGAGTACAAAGTTAAATTCAGAGGTCCGAAGGTTTTGGTTATTTCCCAGGGAAATGTTGCCGGTGCAATGATCGTTGGTGAAAAACAGAAATTTGTAAGATTACAGGAAGCATTCCCGACTATTGGCGGACAAATGTTATTTACCTTGTCGATCCTTCTTTTAGGAATTTTGATTCCTTTCATCATTTTTCTTACTACAATGAAACCAAAGCAAGTGAAGGTGCGCGATGCCGTTGCGAACTTTATCCGTGAGGAATACGGGACAGGAGCGATCCCAACTAAAAAAGAAGAATTGGCTACAGCTGATTTATTGGACGCTTAAATAGAAGTGTGAAAAGAATAATTTGAAAGGGATTCGCTGCGGTGAATCCTTTTTTTAGTTAAAACAATTTCATTTGTCCGCTGGTATCCGGAACGGAGAACAGATCGGTTCTAAGTCGCGGATAGGGCAGGTTAGGGAGGAAGCGTTTTCTGGCCAACTGTACCTGCCGGTGTATATTCAAGGCGTAATTTCCTTCTCCTTTCATTCGTGTTCCGAATCTGCTGTCGCTCAGTTTTCCTCCGTGCGTGTCACGCAGCTGGTTGAGTACTTTTTCCGCCCGATCCGGGTAATTCTTTGTTACCCAATCTGTAAATATCTCCCCGTTGGGTCCATTTAAACGCACGATTTGGTGATGCATACTTATGGCACCGCGTTTTCCTACTGCTTCAGCAATCGAAAAAATCTCGTCGTCGTTGAGGGCCGGGATGATGGGCGCCATCATGACATTTACAGGAATCCCGTGCTGGGAAAGTTTTTCGATAGTGTCCAGTTTCTTTCGGCAGCTGGCAGTCCGCGGTTCCAACTTTCTGCGCAATTCCTCTTTCAGGCTGGTTAAACTGATATTTACTACCACTAAGTCCAGTTTGGCGAGTTCTTCCAGGATATCCAAATCCCTGGTGATCAATCCGTTTTTGGTTATAATTCCGACAGGATGCTTGTATTTCAGCATGATCTCCAGTAATCTTCTGGTGATTTGGTATTCCCGTTCGCAGGGCTGATAGCAATCCGTATTTCCCGAGAGAGTGATGGTTTGAACTTTCCAGGATTTCTTATTCAGTGCTTCTTCCAGCAATTCGGGAGCGTTTTTCTTGACGAGGATCACGCGTTCGAAATCCGTTCCGGCACTGTAGCCCCAATATTCATGAGTGGGGCGGGCATAGCAATACGTACAGCCGTGTTCACAGCCCTGGTAAGGATTGAGTGAATAAGCCATGCCAATATCCGGACTTGTCAGTTTGTTCACGATGGTTTTCGGATGAACCTCAATGAATTTCGTTTTTAATTCTGGTTCTTCGGATGGATCAATATCGTCAAAATCTTCTCCTTTTTCTTGAGAAAAGAAGCGGTTATGCGGATTTATTTGTGCTCCGCGCCCGTTTTTGTATGGTAAATTATCAGACATAACTGTGTTGAATTGAAGCGCTTCAACAAAGATATGATTATTATTTAGTTTATTTTAGATTAATTTTTAATCAAAATAAATTTATTGGTTTACATTGTTGAGGGGGAGCTATTTTTATTTGATTTCATTGCCATTTTTATCAATATAAAATTCCCGCCCATTCAATTTTACTTTTGCTTTTTCCTCTGAAAAGCTTTCTGCCTCATCATATTTGCAGACGATCTTTTCTTTTCCTGTCGCATCGATGAATCCGAACTTTCCATCTCTGCTTACTTTCGCCAGCTCGTTGCTCATATAGTTCATATCAGTATAGGTGATATCACTGGCTGGTTTACCGGAACGGTTCACTAAGTACCAAAGTCCGTTGTCCAGAAAAGCGACCAGTTCCGGGGCGATGGGAGCTACATTCTTGTATTTGGGAGGGACAATTTCTTCTAATGCCGGATTCAGTAATCCGAATTTTGAATACATATCAACCTGAACATAATCGTAATCAACCCATTTAACGGAAGAGTATTTTGGTTGAAGAATTACCTTGAAATCACTATTCATGATTCCATGAATATTATATCCCCAAGTATGTTCGTTCGGATCATCTATGGCGATATCTGCTAACCCGGTGAAAAAATCAAATTCAATGGCATAAGCATATTCCGGAACAACTACTACTTTTCCCGTGGTATCGATCACGCCCCATTTTTTTGCAAGTTCCACATTGGCATAACCCAATGCAAAATCCCGGACTTGGTCGTATTTCGGAGCAACAATTTCTTTCCCGCTTGCATCAATAAAGCCGTATTTTTCGTTTAATTCTATCCTGGCGTATCCATTGACAAATTCGGCCATGTAATCGTATTTTGGTTTTAGGATCACATTTCCGGAAGCATCTGAAAGTCCGTATTTCCCTTTCTTGTAGAGAATTGTTTGTGACCAGATCGAAGAGGTAAAAAGGAGTGAACAAAGGATAAAAAGGGTCGTTTTCATTGGATTGATAATAATTATTGTTGACATAAAAATAATGCAATTGATTTTTCTACTCCAATTCCTTTAAATGAAGGAATGCCTTTTTTAACTTTGGAATCGAGTTGGAATCCGGTACACGGACTGGGAAAGCCGAATGATAAGTAGTGGAAGAACTATTATCATGGAATTTGACCCATAAGGTCAAACAAGTACCTGAGATCACATTATTGTCACAAGGTTCTTCTTCGAATACGATTTCGCCGGCGAATGAGATGTCCTTATAATCATAGGTGCTTTCCCGGTTGTTTTCGTAATGAACTCCATTGGTTTTTTGATAGGTTTGAGTATTTGTTGTCTCAGTTAAAGAGTAGGTTCCAGTTTGTCCAGAATAAGTGAAAGCGTATGAACCGTATGACTTATCAGCTGTTTTCTGCAATTTATTATCCACTTTATCCTTGCAATAAGAACACCACAAGGTTTTAAAGTAAACCCTGCTTTGTGTTGTCAATAATTTGTTAATGTATGCAATGGTTTCTTCCCGTGTCTCATAAGGTAATTTTTCTTCTATTTTTTCAGTGAACTCACCGTTAAGCATATTTACAAAAACACTTGTGACCTGGTCCTTTTCTATTCTAACAGTTTTTGTAATGACTTTTTGTCCGTAAGAAAAAGTAATTTCATAAAGTCCTGTTGAAATTTTATCGGCCATCCATTTGTCTTTCGCTTTCGGGCTATTGTTCACACCTTCAATATCGGGGATCGTAATTTTTATTTCTATGGGAAGTGACTGAACAATCAATTTACCGGTTTCTATTGTTGCTTTTTTATCTGTCTGTCCCGTATTTCCCTGTTCACTGATGTAAACGGTGTTTTTGGTAAATGGCTTTACCTTGTAGGCAAAAACTTCTCCCGGTTTAACCGTGATGGTTTCTTCAAACGGGGTATATCCCTCCTTGACAATTTTAATGATGTTCTTACCCGGGTTTACATTTTCAATGATATAACCGTTGTATTCGGCAGTCGTTTTTCCCTTAAACTGGCTGTTCAGAAATACGGAAAGATTTGGTTCTCCGGTAACTTGGATGTAAGCAGTTTGTCCAAACATACTTGTGGAAACTAAGAGTAGTAGTAAGAAAAGAAAGGTGTTTTTCATTTTGGTTTTTTACTAATTAAGGATGGAATTTCCGGTAATTGGTTCGATTATACACCCCAATACTACGCAAAAAAAAATGAAATACACCGAGCTTAAAATAAAAACAAGCTATAGTCCCGTGAGCAAAAGAGACATGTAAAGCGGTTACCGGGATGTTGCTAAATACCCAATAACCACCTTACATCAAAAGCATCCGTTAGCTCAACCAGTTTTTGGTCATCGTAATTCTTATCGAAAACATGCTTTTTATTAAATTCCAGTTTTTCAATAAGTGCTTTTCGATCATCCCTCGTTTTGCAGTGCAGAAAAATAGACATATAATTCCCGATTTTTCTTCCTTCTTCATGCACCAGGTCCGAGCCGTGAATAATTATTCCATCAGAAATCAATGATCCGCTAACGACGGGTGTTTCTGTGTACCCCTGTAATAATTCTTTCCCAAAAGTTTCAAATTGCAATGTGCCACCAAAGCAGGATTGGTAAAATTTGAGTGCTTTTATACAATTCCCGGAGAATGTTATGAAAACCGCACTGCTTATCTTATTATTATGCTTATCCATATGGAATAAATTTAAGCGTCGGGAATTTCTGGTTCTACGAGCCTGATCAATTTATCCAGTGATTCCTGCCAACCCAAATAACACATTTCTGCCGGGATTGCCTGAGGGATTCCTTCCTGTAGCACTTTAAGTTCGGTGCCGCAGATCACCTTGTTTATCCAGATGCTTGTTGTCATTTCTCCGGGTAAATTCGGGTCGTCAAACGTATCGGTGTATTTGATAAATTCATGAGGTTTTATTTCGAGATACTCTCCGCCAAAAGAATGTCCGTTTCCCGTACTGAAATTGGTGAAGGTCATTTTGAACTTACCTCCGACCTTAAAATCCATGTGCTGTACCGTGCATAAAAACCCATATGGGGGAAGCCATGCGGAATGTGCAATTGGGTCTGCAAAGGCCCGAAACACCTTTTCCGGGCTTGCTTTAATTACTCTGTGGAGCGAAACACTATTTTTCATTTTATTGAATTTTAGTTTATGATTAATCCATTATTTTTTTGCTTTTGCCTTCTCCTCATTTTCCTTTTTCCTGAAGGTCACAATTTTTTTGATCAGTTTTTCAGGCAGTGGCCGATCCGTTGGAATCTGGATTACAGACTTGCTCGTTTTATACCCCTTCAAATCATCCTTGAAATGTTCCCAAAAAGCCTCGCTGTAAGGATGCGATAACGAAATGTGTTTAGGAAATCCACAATAGTATATCAGGTAACCATTATACTTAAAGCACGGTATCTGATAGCTGATCATTTCCTCTGCATCAGGGACCACATCCTTAATGATTTTTCGTATAATTTGCATCCTGGACAAAGTCTCACCGCTAAATACCTGGTGATATTCATCAATTGACTGATAATCTGTTTTGGCCATAACTCTGAATTTTATCGTTATAAGCATAGGAAACTGCCAAAATGGCCAGTACCACAAGCGGCATTAACATGAACCCGATGTTTTTGTCTACACAGGCATGACTAATGAATGCAAAGATTAAATTAAAAGTAAGTCCCGCGTATGCCCATTCCTTTAGCTTTTCCGGAGTTTTAGGATAGGAAATTGCCAGAACTCCAAGTACTTTACAGATAATAAGTGTATAGGCAAAGTAATCCGGATAGCCCAGGGGTTTTGTACCCGCATTTACATACTCAGGAGCAAAGATTACAGTGCTAAGCGGCATGACACCTTCCATAAGGATGATGATGGTCGTTGCCACCCAAAAAATTATTTTATACTTTTTCATCGTATTAAATTTTAGGATTTGTACAAGAAATACAGGTGATTTTATAATTTGTTGCCTGCTAGCAGGCACTCTTTATTCTTTTCCACAAATGCACAAATTAATTGCTCGCCTACCCCCGAATAACTTCGTATACGGGACAGGCGGTCTCGCTCAAATGGTGAATCTGCCGCCGCCATAAAATCAGTACATCTGCGGGAAAATTATCATTCTCTTACAAGCTAAATTTTATTAGTTTGACAATTATTTTGATTCAACATATTTTATGAAGCTGTTCATAATCGCTTGCCATCCTTGTTTTTGAAATTCAGGGTCATTTTCTGTTTCAGGGTCAAATGTGGTAGCTATTTTGGTTTGCCCGTTTTGCTCTGTAAACAAAGTCGTTGCCTTTCTTCCGTCAGGCATGGTGTAAGTAATTTCCTTATGCAGTTCTACCTGGTCATAAGTGCCTTCAAAATCAAACCCGAAACTGCCATCTCTGGCTTCCATCCGGTGCTTAAATTGCCCGCCTGTTCTCAGGTCGTTTTCACTACTTGGAGTATGCCAACTTGGATCTGCACTATTCCATTGCATAATGTCGGCCGGTGTATTCCAAGCTTCCCAAACTTTTGCTACGGGAGCATTTACTGCTGCTTCTACCGTAATTCTTGTTACTTGTGTCATTGTTGTTTTTTTTATACGTTTTATAATCCAAAAGTACAATGGAAGGTGAAATTACGACTGTTGTAAAAATGACAACTTTAGGGGTGGATTATGACAAAACATTTTTATCTTTCGATCAAATTTTGTTTGATATGCGAATTTCAGTATTTGTACCTGAGTATGGGGTAATCGAAGCCGTTACACCAGCGTTTAGAACTTTTCATACGGCCAATGAATTTTTGACAACATTCGGTAAAAAGCCTGTTTTTGAAGTAGAATATGTTGGCTTAAATGAATATGTACCTGCAAATAACGGGGAATACACAATCAAAACAAACAGGTTGCTTAAGGATGTAACTGAAACGGACTTATTGATCATACCTCCCACATTTGGCGATACCTTAAGAGGAATAGAAGCCAATGCGGAAGCGATACCTCATTTTAAAAAGTTATACGAGGAAGGAGCAAGTCTTGCCAGTTTATGCATCGGTGCCTTTCTTTTAGCTGAAACAGGTTTACTCAATGGTAAGAAATGCTCTACACATTGGGCGCATATTAATGAGTTTAAAGAAAGATACCCGGATGTGGAAGTCGAAGACGGTGCTATAATAACAGAACATGAAAATATTTACAGCAGTGGCGGAGCAAGCAGTTTATGGAATTTAATATTATACCTGGTTGAAAAGTTTGCAGACAGGGAAACGGCAGTAATGATTTCAAAATATTTTGCGCTGGATATCGGGAGAGACAGTCAATCCCAATTCGCTATATTCAGAGGGCAACGAAATCACGGTGATACTGAAATTCAAAAAGTACAGGATTATATTGAAAAAAACTATTGCGATAAGATAACAATAGAAACGTTGGCAGGTTTAATTAATACAGGCCGCAGGACCTTTGAAAGAAGATTTAAGGAGGCTACGAATAATACCTCCATGGAATATATTCAAAGAGTAAGGATCGAAGCTGCCAAAACCTTTTTTGAAGCATCCAGAAAGAATGTAACAGAAATAATGTTTGACGTAGGTTATACTGACACAAAAGCATTCAGAGATATGTTCAAAAAGATTACCGGGCTTACTCCAATTGAATATAGAAACAAGTTTGCAAGGGTTGCAAATGAGGTGTAATGATTCCGCCTCAGCAATACCTATTATTCTTCCACAAAATACATATTGATTTCTCCTTTGTTTTTTGCGGGAATTTTTCCTCTGTATGAGCATTGGAAGCGGTCTTTGACCAGTTCGTATGTTTCACCTGATATATTGATCTTGCCTTCTTCGCTGCTGCTTTCCATTCTTGATGCCGTATTTACAGTATCTCCCCAAATATCGTAGGCAAATTTTTTCAAACCTACGATTCCTGCTACTACTGGGCCCGAGTGAACTCCGATACGAATCCGGAAGGGTACCAATCCATCCGCTTCTTTTCTTAATGCCAATTCTTTCATGAATTTCCTGATCTCAATTGCCGCATTCAGAACATCAACAGCGTGAGTAGTATTTTCACCTGGCAATCCTCCCGCGGCCATATAAGCATCTCCAATGGTCTTGATCTTTTCTACACCGAATTTATCCATAATCTTGTCAAATTCTCTAAAGCATTCATCAATTTCAGCTACCAATTCTTTTGGCGACATTTGTTCTGCAATCGTTGTGAATCCAACGAAATCTGTAAAGAGTACAGTGACATTATTGAATAATTGTGCATCGGCGAATCCTTTCTTTTTGAGTTCGGAAGCCACTTCTTCAGGTAGAATATTATGAAGTAAATTCTCTGATTTTTGTTTTTCAACCGTAAGCAGTCCGTTTAGTTTTCGTTGTCTGAGATTGTTAGAAACGATAAAACCGATTACCACAAGCAGGAGTACAATTCCACCTGCAAAATAAATGAATTCTGTACGTTTCTTTAATTGTTGAATCTCAACTTCCCGTCTGTGTACTTCTGTTTCACGCTTTTTTTCCAAATCGGCAACTTGCTTCCTGGTTTCTTTTTTATTTAGTTTTCTCTGGATGGATGCATATTTTTTAAACGCGTCAAGTGCCAGCGAATGATCATTGAGTAACTCGTAAACATTGGTTTCAGCACGGTAAACTTCCTTCAGATAATCCAGGTCGTTCAGCTTGTTCAGAATGTGTTCTGCCTCTTTCAGATTGCGAATTGCTTTTTTCAGAAGTTCTTTCTTGGATTCGCTTGCTTCCGCTTCTAATTTGGCCAATTCAAAATACATTTGTCCCAAACTTAACAGACTGGTTGCTTTAAACGACTGATTATTTAATTCCTCGTAAATCTTAATTGAAGTTTCATGAGCACGGATTCCGTTCTTAAAGTCTTTACTTTCGGCATAACTGTCTCCAAGATTAGAAAGAATCCAGGCTTCATTGTTTCTGTCTCCCAATTCTCTGAATAATTTCAGGGCCTCGAGGCTAACAAGCTGTTGTTTTTTGAATTGTTTCGTTTCAAAATAAATAACCCCTTTATTTCCTAAAACCTGGGCCTCGGTTTTTTTATCCTTGCTCTTTCGTGCGATTTTCAATGCCTTATCGTATTGATCAAGTGCCATTTGATATTCTTCCAGCGGGCGGTAGACAGTTCCGATATTCATATGAAGAATGGAAGCTTCCTTCATCATGTTGTTCTTCTCAAAAACGTTGAGGGCTTTGTAATAATGTTTGAGTGCTGCCGTATAATTCGACTCAAATTTGTAGTAAGTACCGATGATATTTTGAGCCTTTCCAATTCCTTTGGGCCAGTTCAGTTTTGTCGCAAGATTCAGGCATTCGTTTGCGTAAGTCAATGATTTTTCCGGGTCGCTGTACAGGTAGTTAAAGGCGATATCTCCAAGCACTGTAACCTTATTCGTATCCTCTTTCATCATTGGCAATTCAGTCCGAAGCGAATCAATAAGTGCTTCACCCTGTTTTTGCGCCACAGACAAAAGCGGGAACATGAAAGCTATGGCGAAAATAAGTAAGAGACGAGTTATCATAAGATTATAGTATGAACGAAGTTAGCTAAAATTTGAAAAGCTCAGGTAAACTTAAGAAAGTAACTACCCGGATCAGGATTTAAATAAGAGATCTGTACCGAACGGATTTTTGGCTAATTTTGTGTGCTTAAAACACACAATTTAGTTCGCTACTAATTCCTGGAAAAAACATGAAATTCATTAAGACACTTGTATTCACTTGTTTCTCAGTAAGCAGTGTGGGGGCTCAGAAGGCGGCGGATCAGCGTAAATTTGACAGTATTTACTTCGCTACGGCAGTAACCGTTGCGGCGGAGGATATCAATAAGGCGACCCGGATCGCAGATTCTTTGTACCGACATTCGAAACCCGAGATTTTCCGTCTGAAAGCATTGATGCTTTCTTCTTCCTTGTTCCAGCAAAAAGGAGACATCAAAAAATCTGTTCAGTATGCTGTGAAAGCCGATTCTATTGCTGTAAGTCAGCAGTTTTACGATTGGGAAGCGCGGATAGCAGGCTTTTTATCGACACAGTACCGGATCATGGGCTTGTACGAAGAAGGAGAAGAGTACCTGGAGAAAGGTAAGAATGTCAGCAACAAAATTGAAAATGAACAGATGAAGAAGCTGTATCTTGGGATGATCTACCAGGAAACGGCTTATTATGAGATCGAATACGAAAAGTATAAAAAGGCTTACAAAGCAGCAAAAACTGCGGATAATTATTTTAAGCAACTGACTTATAGTGAACAGGACAGGGATTATTTCTTAGCCACCAATGAGCAACTTCTCGGACAAATTTGTACCGAGCTAAAAAAATGGGACGAAGCTTATGATCATTATACCAAAGCACAGGAAAAGCTGACAAAAGTAACCCAGGAGAACGCCATGTTGAGTGGATTCATATATAGCGGATTGGGAAGAGTTTACCTGGAGAAAAACGATCTGAAAGCTGCTTTCGAGAATCTTCAGAAAGCAGAGAAAATAGTGGAAAAGTCCGATTACCTGGAACTGAAAATCGAAGTCTATAAAACATTGGCGGATTATTACCAGCTTTCAAAAGATTTTGCGAAGTATTCGGAATACAATGACAAGTACGTTGAATCCCTTGAACTAAGCGAAAAAAAGAAGAAGGAATCTATTACCGACTTTGTAAAAACGACAAAATCGGAAGGAAAAGTTCTTGCATATAACAAGAACGTGCTCCTGATCGTATCCATTGCACTGTGCGTGCTGGTAGTGCTTATCATTATATGGCACAGAAGAAGTCGTAAACGCGACCGTGAACGCTTCAGAGAAGTCATGAACAGGATGAAACAAGCTCAGCTTGATCGCGAACAGGAAAAATTACAGCCTGAAGTATCCGAGAAGAAAGATCCCAATCGAAAAATCATGTCGGATGCTATTGAAGCAAAGATATTGAAGGATCTGAAAGACTTTGAAAGCGGAAACAAATACACCGACAAACAAATCTCACTTTCTATGCTGGCGGGAATGCTGAATACCAATACGAAATACCTTTCCCATGTATTGAACACTTACCTGAACAAGGATTTTAACACCTATATCAATGAACTTCGCATCAAATACATTATTGAAAAGATCGAACAGAACGAGAAATTCAAAAACTATAAATTAAGTGTTCTAGCGGAAGAGTGTGGTTTTTCCTCACACAGTAAATTTTCTGCTGTATTTAAATCTGTTACTGGGCTTTCTCCATCTACGTTTTTAGCCTATATGGAAGAAAGCAGAGGGACGAATTAATAAGCTCCGAGGGGATTCTGAAATCTTAAAAATTGAAAATGCAGGTACCTGCGTGAAGACTGTTTGCTTTGTCAGACAGTCTTTTTTTCTTCCGGGAAAACTGAAAACAAGCTTTTTGATTACTGAATTTTAGCTGTTTCAACCGATCACTACAACGATATTGTCCTTCCAGGCCGGAAACAGGATCTGAATTGAAAAGCACCACCTCTATTTAAGGCTAAATACCTGGTTATTATTTCTTTACGTGTTGTTTGCGGGAGCTTTTAGCCTGTTTAAATTCATGAATCCGGACATACATCTTCCCCTAAAGAAGGACCATTGCGGTCTACCTTCGCAGCAAATTTCAAAACAATAACTAAAAATAATTTTTTTAATTATGAAAAAACTATTCACCGTGTTGGGATTCTCCTGGATATGCTTATTTGCATCCGGAAGCGGAATCCGGACACCATTTTCATGTGAAGATGATGTTAGCGTCCTGCAAAGCCATTATTCGATTTGCTTTGGTGATGCTATAGAGGCGGGGGTGTCCACAGATCTTTCATTAGCCATTTCATGGAGAGTTGCTCCTCAGACAGGAGTTAGTAAAGGATCCGGTTTGGGAAAAACAACCGGAAACCTGGTTTTCTCACAACCCGGAACATACCAGATTACATTTAATATTCCTGCCCACGGGGATCATCCTGCTAAAACAGAAACCGTTACGGTAGAAGTTAGCAGTGCCAAACTCATTTTTGACCTGGAGCATCCTGTCTTTTCAAAACAACTCAAAACAGGAGATGCGTCGGGAATTGTAATGACGGTACCTGTAATGGTAAAAACGTATGACGGAAAAGCATACAACTATACCATGCGGGAAGTTCAGACAACAGGAGTTGCCAACGTTTCTTCCCATTTGAAAAATGACAAGGCAGTATTGAAAGACGGTTTGAATGAGCTTTCATTCGAATTGTCCGGTGCAGTTCCCACAAAGGGGAACATTCAATTTCGTGTTTACGATGCGAAGGGAGAAGCTCAATTTTTTACTTACTCAATTACGAACTAAAGATGAGAAAGAAAATCCTTTTTAATAAAGCAAGGTTTCACTCTGCAATTATTGGTCTTGGGTCTCTGACATTTTTTGCTTCAGCGGTTCAGGCACAATCTTCAGGTTGTAACCCGCTTCAGCCATATGATCAGATCCAATCCGGATTCCACACGACAATTGCTTCCCGTCCGGATGGTACATTCCTGATTTGGGGTGCGGGTTCAACAGCTAATGGAAATGGAGCAGCGGCGGCGAGACATTTATCACCGGTGGTAATTGAGCCAAATCCGGGAATTCCTGCACAACATTACAATTATACGGGAGATCCGTTGTTTGCAACATTGGCTACTCAATCTTCCTCTACAACCCAGGCATTTGTCCTCTCTACAGACGGACTTTACTCATGGGGTGCCAATAACGTTGCAGTAGGAACGGGATTGGATAATCTTACAGGGTTTGCACAGATCGCTATGCCTGTAGGAGTTGTTCCAACAGACATTAAGAATATGATTGCTTCCTGGGGGGCCTTGGTATTGCTAACACATTCGGGAGAAGTATATGTAAGTGGGCGCAACGATGCCATTCACGGAATCGGGGGAACCTCGCCGGGAGCCGCAGAGAACTATTGGGCAAGAGTAACCAGAGATATAACAGGAAACCCTCCGCTTAGTGGAGTAGTTGATATCCGGGTTACTCCTGTCGGGGCTTTTGCAGTAACTTCTACCGGTCAATGGTATACCTGGGGACCAAGATGTTATCGTGGTGATGGTACGGCAGTAGCTACTTACGATCGTGCAGTGGCGATGACTACGCCGTTTGCAGGTCTTCCTGTTATGATTGCCATGACAGCTGATTTCGGTAATAACACCTGGAATGATGCCAGCAACAGGGCAAGTTATTTTGCTATTAACCCAGCAGATAATAAATTGTATGCACTTGGAAGTAACGGAAACGGACAGCTTGGACAGGGGAATACAACCAATTCTACCGGATGGGTACCTGTAAGAAACTCAACAAATACAGCAGATCTTGATAACGTTATTTTTGTTTCTGCAAACGACAATGACGGATCGCCCGGTACACCCAATGCTTCTGTTTCGGTAATTCTTTCCAGCGGAGATTTGTGGTCATGGGGTTCTAACAACAACGAAATGATCGGTGTACCCGGAGGGACAGGTAATCATACACTGCCAAAAGTTCCCAATGGATTTACACCCGGAACGGATAACGCAACATATGTCGAGATCGGTGGGCATACCACAGCTATCATGAAATTATGTGCTGAAAGGTACTGTTACATGGGACACAAAATTGACGGTTCAATGGGAGACGGCGTATCGGGAACGAGCACTGTTTCTACATTTGACTGCGCCAACACACCAATCGGTTTGATTTGTGGTTCCAGTACATACGATGCGGGAGATGCGCCACTTTCTTATGATAGCGGAAATCCTGCAGCACATTAT
The DNA here is from genome assembly GCF_029266855.1 of Fluviicola sp. Classification (GTDB taxonomy): domain Bacteria; phylum Bacteroidota; class Bacteroidia; order Flavobacteriales_D; family Crocinitomicaceae; genus Fluviicola. Next base: position 770,370 of record NZ_JAQSWB010000001.1, on the reverse strand, counting down.
TATATGTGTGGAGATGAGATCTACCTGGGAGCAAGCCAGCCGGATCCGGACAATGGACTAAGTAATAACGTTACATCAGGTGCAAACAATACCGGAACAAATGGTGACGGAGCGGATGAGGACGGATTAGTAACGCCTTTGTCGCATACGACTGTTAATCCGAATTTCTCAACTACATTATCCTACACAAATAATTCAGGGACACCTGCCAATGTTTACGCATGGGTTGACTGGAATAATGATGGAGTATTTTCGCAGGATGAGGTCTTTACTGCTTCAGTTCCTACAGCTGCTACTGCGCAGTCAATCAATCTCGTATGGAATGCTATTTCAACTGCTTGCGGAAATAAATATGCACGTATCAGAATAACCACTGAGACATTAACTGACGATCCGGCAACTGCGACAATCGATGAAAGAAGTTTTGGACCGGTTATTCATGGTGAAGTAGAAGACTTCTTAGTGGATGTAGATATCCTGACAGATCTTGCAGGTGACTGTGACGGAGATGGAGTAACAAACGGACAGGAAATCACTGATGGGACAGATCCCGGAAGTGCTTGTAATTTTCTTTTGGCAAGTCAGGGTACACCGGACGCATCATGGAATGCAAGTGATTGTGACGGTGACGGAGTAACTAACGAACAAGAAGTTACAGACGGAACGGACCCATTGGATCCATGTGAATTGCTTATGGCAAGTACGACACTTCCTCAGAGCGGAGCATGGCTGAACGGCGACTGCGACGGTGATGGAGTAACTAACGGAGATGAGGCAACAGATGGAACTGATCCAAATGATCCGTGTGATTTTGTTTTGACAAGTCAAAGTATGATACCGGATATGGCATGGAATACGAATGACTGTGATGGTGACGGAGTAACAAACAGTACGGAAGTAACAGATGGTACGAATCCCCTGAATCCGTGTGAATTTAATGCTGCACATATTACTTTAGCAGTAACAGCAACAAACTGTCCTCCTATAGCAAACGGGAATACAGCAACTACGAACGAGGATACTCCTGTTGTGATTGATGTACCTTCAAATGATACGGATTCTGATGGCAACCTGGATGAAACAAGTGTAACGGTTGTTACACCTCCGTCCAATGGCAATGTAACAGTTGATCCAGTTACAGGTGAAATTTCATATACACCAAATCCGAATTTTAATGGAATCGACACGCTGATCTATTCGATCTGTGATACCGGAATGCCGGTATATTGTGATACTGCAATGGTTATTATCACGGTAAATCCAATCAATGATGCTCCGGTAGCGAATGGAGATACTGCGACTACCAATGAAGACACTCCGGTCGTAGTTGATGTACCTTCAAATGATACGGACCTTGACGGAAACCTGGATGAAACAAGTGTAACGGTTGTTACTCCACCATCCAATGGCAATGTAACAGTTGATCCCGTAACAGGTGAGATTACCTATACTCCGGATCCCGGGTTTAGCGGAAACGATACCTTGATTTACTCGATCTGTGATACAGGAATGCCTGTGTTGTGTGATACAGCACTGGTAATTATCACGGTAAATCCAATCAACGATGGTCCGACAGCTAACGGTGACGCGACAACGACCAATGAAGATACTCCGGTTGTGGTCGATGTACCTTCAAATGACACGGACCTTGATGGTAACCTGGATGAAACAAGTGTAACAGTTGTTACGCCTCCATCCAATGGTACGGTGACAGTTGATCCTGTTACAGGTGAGATTACCTATACTCCTGATGCGAACTTTAATGGGATTGACACCCTGGTCTATTCGATCTGTGATACAGGAATGCCTGTGTTGTGTGATACAGCATTGCTTATTATTACGGTAAATCCAATCATTGATGCTCCAGTAGCTAATGATGATAACGCAACTACCAATGAAGATACTCCGGTTGTTGTCGATGTACCTTCAAACGATACAGATGCGGACGGCAACCTGGATGAAACAAGTGTAACTGTTGTAACACCACCATCTAATGGTACGGTAACAGTTGATCCTGTCACAGGTGAGATCACCTATACTCCGGATTCCGGGTTTAGTGGAAACGATACCTTGATTTACTCGATCTGTGATACAGGAATGCCTGTGTTGTGTGATACAGCATTGCTTATTATTACGGTGAATCCAATCAATGATGCTCCAACAGCTAACGGTGATGCGGCAACTACCAATGAAGAAATTCCGGTGGTAATCAATGTACCTTCAAATGATACGGATGTTGACGGTAACCTGGATGAGACAAGTGTAACAGTTGTTACGCCTCCGTCTAATGGTACGGTAACAGTTGATCCTGTTACAGGTGAGATCACCTATACTCCGGATTCAGGGTTTAGCGGAAATGATACCTTGATTTATTCGATCTGTGATACAGGAATGCCGGTATTATGTGATACCGCAATGGTTATTATTACGGTAGTACCATGTTTGTCTAATCCTTTAAACGATTGTGACGGGGATGGAATAAGCAATGGAGATGAAATAACAGACGGAACGGATCCGAATGATCCGTGTGACCTTACATTGGCAAGTCAAACGCTAACACCAAGTACCGTTTGGAATACTTCCGACTGTGACGGTGATGGTGTAACAAATGGTACTGAAGTAACAGATGGCAATGACCCGCTTGATCCTTGTGACTTTACATTAACTAGCCAGACTGTAGCACCGAATAGTGCCTGGAACAATTCGGATTGTGATGGTGACGGTGTGACAAATGGTACTGAGGTAACAGATGGCGATGATCCACTTGATCCATGTGATTTCGTATTGACAAGCCAGACTGTGTTAACAAGTACAGCATGGAACAACTCGGATTGTGATCAGGATGGAGTACCGAATGGTCAGGAAGTAACTGACGGAACGGATCCGCTTGTTCCTTGTAACTACAATGTAGCAAGTCAAAATACCGCAAATGCAGGGCCACTATGGAATAATGCAGATTGCGATGGTGATGGAGTACTTAACGGTACTGAATTAACAGATAACACGGATCCGCTTGATCCATGTGACTTTATATTGACGAGTCAAACTGTAACACCGGATACAAGCTGGAATACTTCAGATTGTGACGGTGACGGTGTGACTAACGGAACAGAATTAACGGATGGAACTGATCCGAATAATCCATGTGACCTTACATTGGCAAACCAGACGGTGACACCAAATACAGCCTGGAACACTGCAGATTGTGATGGTGACGGAGTTCCGAATGGAACAGAATTAACAGACGGTACCGATCCGACCAACCCATGTGATTTTGAATTGGCAAGTCAGACTGCAACACCAGGTACACTTTGGAATAATGCAGATTGCGATGATGACGGCGTGACGAATGGAACTGAACTAACAGATGGTACTAATCCGAATGATCCATGTGATTTCGAGTTTGCAAGTCAAACCGTGACACCAAACACAGCATGGAACGCTGCAGATTGTGACGGTGATGGAGTTCCGAATGGTACGGAAGTAACCGATGGTACTGATCCGACTGCTCCATGTGACTTTACTTTGGTAAGTCAGACATTAACACCAAACACGGCTTGGAATACTGCAGACTGCGATGGTGATGGAGTTCCGAATGGTACAGAAGTAACAGATGGTACTGACCCGAATAATCCATGTGAATTTACATTGGCAAATCAGACAGCGACACCAGGTTCGGCTTGGAATACTGCAGATTGTGACGGTGACGGAGTTACTAACGGACAGGAAGTAACGGACGGAACAAACCCGATGAATCCGTGTGATTACAATGGATCAAATGTTACACTCACACAAGGAGGAATGTGGAATACTGCTGATTGTGATGGGGATGGAGTGATTAATGGCACTGAAGTGAGTGATGGCACGAATCCAAACAATCCGTGTGATCTTTTAGTGGCAAGTCAGACAGTAACACCTGATGCAGCCTGGAATAACGGAGACTGTGATGGAGACGGCATTACGAACGGTGAGGAAGTATCCGGAAGTTCTAATCCATTGGACGGATGTGATCCGAAAAACTGCGGTATTGTTATACCGAATGCATTTACACCGGATGGTGATGGTATCAATGAAGTATGGGTAATTGAAGGGATAGAAAATTATCCGGACAACGAGGTGATGATATACAACCGCTGGGGGAACCTAGTATACTCGGCAGACAAATACCTGAACACCTGGGGTGGTACATCCGACAGTAATCTGAATGTTGGGGGAGAAGAACTTCCAACGGGAACATATTACTATGTAATTGATACCAAAGATGAAACTGCGGGTGTATTGAAAGGGTATGTATACATCCAACGTTAAGAATAGAAATTTTTCAAAATTGAAAAAATGAAAACAATACAATTTTTAGTAGCTTGTTTCACACTGGTGCTTATTGGAAGCACCAGTGCAAGCGCACAGCAGGACCCTCATTATACGCAGTATTTTGACAACATGCTGTTCATCAATCCGGCTTATGCGGGAAGCAGAGGAATGTTGAATATGACAGCAATCCACCGCGAACAATGGGTAGGATTTGAAGGAAGACCGCGTTCTTCGACATTCAGTATTCATTCACCTTTATCATACGAATCCGTAGGATTGGGATTGACGGCGGTTAACGATAATGTAGGACCTATGAATCAAACCATGTTTTACGCTGATGCTTCTTATACCATTAAGTTTAAAAAGCACAAAGGGAAACTTGCATTTGGAGTAAAAGGAGGAATTAATCTGATCAATATCGGAAGAGACGGGTTGAATACAGGTAATCCGGATGATCCGAAATTATTGCAGAACGTACAAAATTATATCAATCCAAATTTTGGAGCTGGGATTTATTACCACACCCCCGGATTTTTTATAGGAGTAAGTTCCCCGAAGATCATCGAGCAAAGTTATGACGGAGTGAGCACGACCAATTTAGAACGCCGGCATTATTTCGGAACAATAGGAGGGGTTATCGGTTTGTCAAACAAATGGAAGCTGAGACCGACATCTTTGGTAAAAATAACGGAAAATGCCCCTTTGAGTCTGGATATGACCCTGGCGGCGATCTACAATGAGAAAGTGTGGTTTGGTGCGAATTACCGCCTGCAGGCAGCTTTCGGAGCTTTCGTACAGGTACAGCTTTCTCCTCAGTTTAAAATTGGAATAGCGAGTGATTTCGGGACTCAAAAATTGAGAAATTATAATGACGGATCGTTTGAAATCATGGCATCTTATGATTTCACTTTCAAAAAAGAAGGTATCCGTTCACCTCGTTATTTCTAATCAACTAAAACACAAACATGAAAACAATATTATTAGCAATTATTTGCAGTGTTTCATTATCAGTATGGGGGCAATCGGGGAAACTGAAAAAAGCGGATAATTATTTTAACAGGTTATCCTATGCCTACGCTGCCGAATTATATGAAGAACTCATTGGTTCGGAGGTTGACAGTCCTGCACTGAAAAGCAAACTGGCTTATAGTTACCTGAAAATGGATAATTATACGAAATCGGTTGATTATTACAGCAAAATGATCACTTCTTCAGAAGCGAAACCCGATGATTATTATAATTATTCACAGGTATTAAAGCAAACCGGCAATTATTCCGAAAGTGATAAATGGATGAATAAATACAGCGAATCGGTTACCGCAGATATCAGAAGCCAGTTGTTCTTGTCAAACACAGCGTACAAGTCTAAGATAGAAAAGAACCAGGCATTTTTTTCCTTGGAGAACCTTGCTCTGAATACTTCTTCGGCAGATTTCGGAGGATATTACAATTCGAAACAAGACCAGGTCTATTTCATCACGGCAAGAAAGAAAAGAGCCTTTGTGAAGAATGAGTGGTCCTGGGACGCAAGAAGATTCCTCGATTTGTACCAGGTTTCTGTCAGTAAGGAAAATAAATTGGGGACTCCGGAACGCGTTTCCAAAGTAAATACCAAATTCCACGAAGGACCTGTAGCTTTTGCACCTGACGGAAAAAAAGCTTACTTCACACGGAATAATATTTCATCCGGCAGCAAGAGACGTGACGGACAGAAAATTCAAAACCTGAAGGTCTATATTGCCGACATTGATGAAAATGGAAATTTGGTAAACGAAACGGAATTCCCTTACAATTCGAAAGATTATTCCGTAGGTCATCCGACAATCACTGCTGATGGAAAAACGATGTATCTTGTGTCAGACAAACCAGGAGGCATCGGTGGGGCGGATATTTACAAAGTAGCCATTTCGGATAACGGAACATTTGGAGAAATGATCAACCTTGGTAACAAGATCAATACGGAAGGACAAGAAATGTTCCCGTTCATTGATACCGAAGGTCGCTTGTTCTTTTCGACAGACGGTCATCCCGGATTGGGAGGATTGGATGTGTTTGTCGCTTTTTTTGATAAAGGAACGATCGGAAAAATCCACAGTCTCGGATTACCAGTCAATAGCCAATTTGATGATTTCGCATTCAACATGTCGAAAGATTTCAAAACCGGATTTCTTTCTTCTAACCGCGATGGCGGCAAAGGAGGAGATGATATCTATTCAGTGCAATTACTTCGCCCGTTTGTGTTTGGTGTAACAATCAAAGGAACCGCAAAGGATAAAAAAGGTGGAATTGTACCGTTTGCAAAAATTGATTTGAAAGATGACAAAGGAAACATCATTGAAACAGTTACAGCTGATGAAAACGGGGCATATACTTTTGAGGCCGAATACGAGAAAAATTATGGATTAGGAGGCACAAAAGCAGATTATTTCGCCGGAAAAAACACTGCAAGTACTTTTACGAACGAACAAGTAGTTATAGCCGATGTTGTACTGGAAAAAGATCCGGGCTTGTCACTGTATGCTTTGATTACAGACAAGAAAACGGGTAATCCTTTGCAAGGAGTTAAGGTTTTCTTAGTTGACAACATGACCGGGCAGTCAAAACAAATTGAAACCCCTGCAAGCGGAGATTTCAGAGAAGCATTATTCGGAAAGAAATTGAATGACCGCGGAAGTTATAACCTGGTTCTTCAAAAAGAAGGATACTTCTCCAAAACGATCACATACAATACACTTTTCGACAGACCGGGACAATACGACGTTCACGGAAAGCTGGATTTGGGTATGGACCCGGAAGTAAAGGATTTAGCTGAAATGATCCAGATCAACCCGATCAATTTCGATTTGAATAAGTTCAACATCCGTCCTGATGCAGCTAAGGAGCTGGATAAGATTGTCGAAGTAATGAACAAATATCCCTACATGGTGGTGGAATTGGGTTCACATACCGATTGTCGCGCATCGAAAGCATACAACATCAAATTGTCTGACAAACGTGCAAAAGCTTCTGCTGAATACATTAAGAAGAAAATTACCAATCCGGAACGTATTTACGGAAAAGGATACGGAGAATCCCGTTTGCTCAATGGCTGCGAATGCGAAGGAGCTGTTAAATCCGATTGTTCGGAAGAGGAACATCAGAAAAACAGGAGAACAGAATTCAAGGTCATTTCTACCGGGGATGATAAATTAAAAGTAAAGAATACCAGTACGGACAGTTTCTAATAATTACTACAACCAAGGGTGTTTTAAACACTGACTTTTAAAACCGGTGAAAGGGTGGAAAGGGGCGTAATCGCGTAAAGTGATTGCGCTCTTTTTTTGTGGAATTTTTCATTACCTAATAAAGATACAACTCTATTTTCAACTAAAAGTTACTTTTTCAGATAATTGTATATCACAATTGAGCTTTTTCACTGCTGTTTAATACTCAATAGCCTGAATTCCATGTTTCTCAAAGTGCTCCATATCGAGTTGTTCGGCAGAATGTTCTTTCCAATCTGGAGAAAGCTTATCAGCTTACGGAATAAGGAAGTTCTCAATTAATTTTCAGGGTCAGTGCCACACTCAGTAATTCTCTGGACCTGATTAGTCCGGTATCAGAATAAATCACAATATTCACTCTAAGCGGAAGACTTTCTGTCGGGCGCTGGATTAAAAGGCCTACCTTCACCTTGTTGTGAAAATTCTTTCACAGATCAATTTACATTATGTTTATCAAAAAACTACTGCCCGCATTTGCACTTGCACTGGTGTTTACCACTGTTGCCTGCAAGAAAGATAAACCCGCACCTTCAACTCCCGGAACACTTACGGAGATCCCCTTGCAAACAACCATACAGTCAGACATTCCATTGGGAGCAGCAGATAACTTCGCAATTCTTGCCGGATCCGGAATTACCAATACCGGAGCCACCGTTATTAATGGTGATATGGGGTTGAGCCCGGGAACTTCGGTTGGCGGATTTCCTCCGGGAATACTGAACGGAACGCTTAACATCAATAACGCCAGTGCGAACCAGTCAAAACTGGATATTGCAGCAGCTTATGATAATGCCAAAAACAGAACGGCAACCGACATCGTGACGCTTTCCGGCAACATCGGCGGACTGACACTTACTCCCGGTCTTTATAAGTCCACATCTTCACTGGCACTTTCTTCAGGGAACGTAACTTTTGATGCCCAGGGTAATGCTGATGCAGTTTTCATCATCCAGATCGCTTCCGCATTCACGGCAACATCCGGAAGACAAGTGATCCTGGCAGGAGGTGCACAATCTTCCAATATTTTCTGGCAGGTCGGGAGTTCTGCTACCTTCGGAACTACCTCTGTATTTAAAGGAACAATCATCGCACTTCAGTCGATTTCCTTTAACACAGGTGCAACTTTGGACGGACGTGCTCTTTCGCGAAACGGAGCAGTGACGATGTCCGGCAATACGATTACGAAAGAATAAATTTTTAATATATTAAAAAGCGCTATACCGAAAGGATAGCGCTTTTTTTGTGAAAGAATCTTTAGTTGTTATAATGTTCTTCGGAATTGTCGACAGTTGTTTTATTTAACCACCCTGACATAGTTTACCTTCTTTCTTTCCCCGTTTGAACTGCACACGCTTCCTCCGCCAACATGACTTGTGCGAAGGTTCAGTTCAACTGAAAAAATTCCTGGCTGGTTAAATTTAACTTTTGCATGCGGAGTTGTCGGACTTGTTGGAGTTGCTCCCCAAATCAACCAGTTAAATTCCCGCTTCTCACAAATATTTCCGATGATGGATTTTATGGTGTATTCTCTGCCTGCCTGCAGTGTAACTTCTGTAGCATCTTCACTAAAACCTTCAAAATAGAAGTCTACAAAAGCAATTTCTCCGACCTGCTTATTATCAGATGAGCTTTGATCTGATCCCGGTGTATTTTTTGTTTCCATGGTTTGTTTATTTATCAGAATTTAAAGAGATTGTTTCGCTGTCAGTCCATTCCTCGAAGTGGTCCACTTCTTTAACTCTCAGAATTTTTCGTGTATTCAGATCATTATTGATAAAATAACCGACAGCTGTTTTCGCACCAAAGGGTGTATAGGAAGTCTCGCATTTCCATGCAATAACATATGGCTGGTTAGCATCAAAATTTCCCATGGGAACAACCGTACCATTAGAGATTTGATAACTGTTGGATAAATCAACATCCGAATTATTTACGGTTATATTGACAAACCTGGCAAACGGGCCGGAATCAAAAGGAAACCATCCGATATATAAGGAGACTTGTGGCTTAAGTTCTGCAAATAGGATATCTTCTTCCCATTTTTGGTCTTTGGAAACGTCAACATTACGGGTGTCAGCAAGTGGCAGATCGAGCTTGTCGACATAGGCATGAAAATCGTCACAGCTTTTTGCGCTCAAAGTATATTGGGTAAGGCCCAGAATTAGTTCGAATACATTTTGCTGTTCGTCACAAATGGATTTTAAGGGCATATTTATCTTGATGTACTGGCCAATGTGCATTAGGAAATACAATCCGTCTGTCCCCGCATATTTTGAGCACCGGCTTAATATGTATTCCTCATTCAGGTAAGTCATTCTTCCGATTCGTTTCTTTTCATTAATTGAAATCTTGAACTCATAGGTAGCACCCAAATGATCTGTAATATTCGCAGAATAGTCTTTCATAGCTTGTTTTTTTTAGATTATTATACAGCCTGTTCCATAACGCCTTTGAGGAAAATCGTCATTAAATAGGCGTCGTGATTTATGTTTTGAATGGTCCCTTTAGGAAAAAACTGGTGATAAATGTGATCAATAAAAGCGCTTATTCTTCTTGTTTTGCCAAAATCATCAAACTTCAATAATATCACTTCTTCTCTTCGGGGTCCATCGACGGATGAATTGAATTGCATGACAACAGAACGATCCATCGATTGAAATTTAAATTGAAAGTCGATAGCATATACAATCGTGTTACTGAATAGTTCTTTCAATACTTTTTCATCATTTTGTAATGACTTAAAATTGTTCATCTTGTCCATAATTGTTGAGTTTTTCAGGTTAAATTATCAGGCGGCAAATATTTTTTAATCCTTCTTAAATTTCAAGCTGTTTGTACCCTTGTTAAATAGTTTCGGATGAACCTTCAATGATATTTTGAAACCGACATACTTATCCCTTGAGCTGTGGGTTACTATTTCCGGTCCGAATGATAAGTCGCCATTGATCAAATCAAAACCCAGGTGCGGATAGAAAGAAAAATAAGCCTGGTTGTTTTCATTTTTTGAACGGAAACTCGCTTCGAACCCGGCTTTAACAAAGATTAAGGTGTATTGTAAGTTGGCTGAGAGACCAAGGGCATTGTACTCAGGCAGATACTCGATGTAATAATTGTGGGCAGGTCTTGACCAGCCCCAATCATCCTGGAATTTCACAAAATTATATCCAAGCCCGAATGAAAATGTTTCAAAGGTGCTGCATCCAACCTTCACAGAAGGCCCGTGGGCAGTACTTTGCCCATTAGATTTTGATGGTGAAAAAATGAATAAGCATAAAATAAGGAATAGACTTTTCACGGATAATTGAATAGTGAATATTTCACTTATTGTGTACCGGGAGTAGCAGGCGGCAAATAGCTTTATAGGGCTGAAAATAACATGTGCAATTGGTTTCATATCGGTTCCTGTTTAATTGAAGTACCCGGAGGCTTTGTACAAATCTATCCATCAATCTGTTGGACGACAAGCGTACTTTTCCCGTATGACACCGGGAGTTTTCACAGGAGGACAGAAATAATGGTTGATCACAATGTATCCCAAAAAACCGCGGATCATCATTCCGTTTATATACCTTGTAAGAAAAACAATATGTCAGGAAAACACAAAAAACAATTTGGGGTGTGGATGGATGCTCATCACGCAACAATAGCAGGTCTTAAAGACGGAGATGGTACCGAGTTTGTTATCCTTGGAAGAGTCGACAATCCGGGTGCTGACCGGAATACGAATGAGAATGCCGAAAACAACCAGGAACAGGCGCTTACACATAAGTTTTTCAAAGAAATAGCCGCGAAAATGGTCAACATCGATGAGATCCATGTTACAGGTACCGGCCAGGTTCAGGAGCAATTCATTCACTTTCTTTCCGATACGCCCCAGTATAAGCATGCAGTGGCTACCGAAAGCACTTCGAACAGAATGAGCGACGAAGCTTTCCTATTGATGATAACGGATCATTTCCGTTAAGCGGAGGCTCCAATAAACTGTTATACCCCGGAGCATTGCTTTGGGGATTTTTTATTCCCGTAAGTCTGAACAGGATCTGGAATTCATTCAATAGCGAACTCAATACTAACCGGAATTGATAAGCTGAATTAGTTTTTTATATCTTTGTATCTCATGCAAAAACAAATATTCACATATTATAGTTTAGCGGATGGAATGATTGCCTGATTCCGGGTGTTTTTGTTTCTAAAGTCGCCGGCTTGGTAATTTCCATATTGCCAAAGGTGATTTATATGCTGCAAATCATTCGGATGAAGAATTAAGCAATTTTTATTTCATCATTTTAAACTATTAGGTAGTGAATAACTTATCATTATATGGTTGGAACGACAGTCTGTTCCAATTAAAACAAAATTCACAATACAAACATCTGTTACACGGTCGTGTTTCAACAGTAAACAAAACCAATTATGAAGTTGTCACCGAGAGTGGTGTGCTATTGTGCGAACTAAGCGGTAATGTGCTTTATGGAAAGTCATCATTTGAACTTCCCTGTACTGGCGATTGGATTATCTTTCAAGCCTTTGACGATAATAAAGGAATAATCGTTGATGTTTTACCACGTAAACATACCTTGTACCGAAGAAAGAGTGGAACAATAGCTGACAGACAAGCTATCGCATCTCATATTGATAAGGCATTTATAGTGCAAAGCCTCGATGCCAATTTCAGCGTTCGCAGAACGGAGCGTTTTATGTATCAGATATTAGAAGAAAATATACAGCCGGTATTGATACTCACTAAATCTGATCTGGAGTTCGACCGTCAGCAAGTAGATGAATCGCTGAAACACATTCTTCGCCGGATGCCGGTATTTTTCACAAGCATTCTTTCTCCTGAAACAATCCTTCCTGTCCGAAAATTTATCAGCCCGGGAGAATCGGTTGTATTTGTCGGATCATCGGGTGTCGGGAAAAGTTCATTAATCAATGCATTGTGTGAACGGACAGTGTTTTTAACTTCTGAAATAAGCAAATCCACAGGCAAGGGGAGACATACCTCAACCCGAAGAGAAATGGAGTTGATGGATAATGGAGGCGTCTTAATTGATACGCCTGGTGTAAGAGAATTTGGCTTAGCCTCAGACAATTCTGAGGTCTTGGAAGATATGTTCGATGTTTCTGATTTTGCAGAATCCTGCCGTTTTAAGAATTGTACGCATGTCAATGAACCCGGTTGTGCGGTTATCGAAGCTGTAAACAGCGGTCTGTTAGAACCGGAAGCATACAATAGTTACCTCAAATTGCGGAAAGAATCTTGGCATTTTTCGACTTCTGAACATGAAAAGCGCAAAAGGGCTAAATCTTTTGCCAGAATCTCAGATGAGGTTAAGAGAATAAAAAAAAGGTGATTTTCCTAGTATTAAGTTCAGGCGCTCTGCTATTAAGTGGAGTGCTTGAGCTATCTTCTCCGGTGCCAAACAAGCGATAAGTCCCGGTTTAGGATTCGTTATTGTCTTCCTTTCTCAATTTATTGGCCAATTGATTTAATTCGCGAAGTTTTTGCTTGTTTAACTCTTTCGCAACTTGCTTCTTGTTTTTCTTCTGGCCCATTAATTTGGAATGGAGCTTTTTATTATCTGTATTTTTCTGTTTTGACACCTTGCAAAGGTAAAACACATTTGGGAAAGATGAGCTAAAGAAAGCGCTTATTGGAAAAGGCAATCAGTCTTCCTTAAACAGATACGATAAAAAACATGAGAAACAACACCTTCAAAAGGTATCGAAAAGACATAACAGTCACATCCTAATGTCGAAAAGAAATAGGCAATGAATTTTTACTTGTTTAAATCTTTCTTTATTTTCTCAACCCATTCAATTGCATCCTTATTGTCAGGATGACAGGTGAGGTTATATTCAGCAATTGCATATGCTTTTTCTTTTTGCTTTTTGTATTCAAAAAGATACCAAATCATGACAGAGTTCTCTGGTGGAATAACTTTATAGCCAAGATTACCAGAAATCATTTCATAATAATCCTTCAATAGTTTCAAAGCATTCTGAGAGGACGTTTCCGGGTCGAGGATTTCACTCAGGTAAGTCATTTTATACCAATTGAATAAAAAGCATATTCCTTCATAGGTTACAAGTTGCGTTAAACTTTGATGCGATTCATTCGGATGAAATTTCCATTCGAACTTTTTATCACTAGCAGTATCTTTCTTCATCATCGTTTCGGAGAATTCCATTATTCTGCGCATATGATTTGAATGGTCCGTATTGTCTTTTTTTATGCTTGCTGTGTCTTGTGGCATTTTATAAGGCATGGTCTGTCCCATTCCGATATACATTCTATTTTTTCCTAAATCGAATTTTTCTATATCTTTTCTTGCATGTTCATACCATTTGTTTCTTTCGTGTCCCAAACTTGGGTCTATTGCTAAATAAGAATTAAATAAGTTACTGTAATAAATAGCAGTATGTACAACCCGCAGTCCTGCAATAGAATGTCCGATTAACATTCTATATGGCTCTGTTGGGTAGTTCTTATCGATATACGGCAATAATTCGTCTTTTAGAAAAATAGCAAATGAGTCCTTTTCAAATGGCGGATTGAAATCCCTGATGCGATCTGTGTTCAAAAGCCCGACAATAATCATCGGAGGACATTGCTCATTGCCAATATTTGTACTAAATCTATCCACCATCCCAACGATAGAGAAAAAATGATCATCTCCGTCCAATAAAACCACAACAGGAAATTTTTTATAAGAAATATCAGGTCGAAACGAGGAGGGTACGCTCACCCAGAAATCTCTTTTTTCATTTAACGCTTTTGAAAATAAGCTGTCTTTTTTGCCAATAGTAATTGCTGTGTTTGGGTTTTGCGCCTGGCTGACATAGCTTGTTAAAAAGAACATCACGGATAGAACACAGACCGTTTTACAGAGGAGGAGAAAATTTTTCATTATGTCAAAATATTCAGTCGGTTTACAATATTTCAGTAAATAGTTAATGCTTCAATACTACCAAAAAAATCTGAAACACAATACCTTTCGAGCAAACGGGATTGAACCACTTTAGATTTTGGGAAACTGAATGAAATCGGAGCTTGCGGAAGATTTAAACTTGCCCCCCTCTCTGACGGAGTCTGATACTCGTTAGTCCCGATAGCTATCGGGACGTCAGACCTTAATACTCCTTACAACATGTTTCTGCTTAAGGAACTAAAGTTGACGAAATTCCTAAATGGACATCTTTATGTTTTGCCCCCCATTCATCCAATTGCAGGCATATTGGGATGAGCATACTGCTTAAAGGGGTTAATTCATATTCAACACGAGGAGGTACTTCATGATATACGGTCCGTGTTACTAATCCATCACGCTCCAGCTCGCGAAGCTGCAGCGTCAGCATTCTTTCGGTAATGTTCGGGATCATTCTTTTAAGCTCTCCAAACCGTGTTTTATCGTTACTTAAACGTATTAAAATCGGTAGCTTCCATCGTCCTCCCATGAGCTGTACAGCGTATGTAAGATTGCAATCTAAAAGGAAATTTCGATTGATGCTATTTGTGGTATTTTCTTTTCTGGTTGTCATTACTTACAAAATTGTATGTACATACAATGGGGTGTGTACCCTGTAAAATTAGGGTGTTACTTGTAATTTTACAATCAATTGAATGAAAACAAATGAAAAAAGAAAAAATCAAAGTGGGGATTATAGGTCTTAATCCCAACAGCCAGTGGGCATCAAAGTCTCACCTTCCTGCACTAAGCCATTTGTCTGATACCTTTGAGATAATCGGAGTAGCCAATTCTACACATGAAAGCGCGGTAAAAGCTGCAGATATGTTACAAATCCCGATCGCTTATGAAAATGCGGATACCTTAATTGCATCAGCCGATATAGAGCTCGTTGTAATTACAGTAAAGGTCCCTTACCATTATGATCTTGTAAAAACTGCGCTTGAGGCAGGTAAACATGTATACTGCGAACACCCCTTAGGCAATGGACTTGCAGAAACAGAGCAATTAGCAGCTATTGCAGCCAGAAAAAACGTTGTTGCAGTAGTAGGAACACAAATGGCTGTTTCACCGGAAGTGATTTACCTGGAGCGTCTTATTAAAGATGGCTATGTAGGCAGGATTTTATCAACTACTCTAATAGGGTCTGGAGGTCCCTGGTCAGATGAAGCAATTGCCGCTGATTACTATTTGTATGATAAAACAAACGGCGCTACAATGCTAACCATTCCCCTGGGGCATACATTGGCCGGTATTACTAAAGTATTAGGCGATTTTGATACTTTGACTGCAAAAATGATAAACAATTTCACTACCGTAAAACTTAGGGATAATGGTGAAATAAAACCTAAGACCAGTGAAGACCAGATTATGGTGATAGGCCAATTAAAAAATGGAGCTGCAATTTCTATTCATTACCGGGGTGGCGTTTCAAGAGGCACTAACCTGTTGTGGGAGATCAATGGAACGGAAGGCGATATACAGGTTACAGGACCACTTGGACATGGTCAGTTTGTTCCGTTAACCATTCGGGGAGCCAAAGGAAAAGACAGGGAATTAGAAACCCTGCTAATTCCAAATGAAATGGTTGAGGGGTTGCCAGATGATCCGGTAATTAGAAATGTGGCACAGGTTTACAAAAGACTAGCCGCTGATATCAAAAATAGAACAAAAACAGCACCTTCTTTTGAGGACGCGGTTGTATTAGGAAAGCTAATCAATGAAATTGAGCAATCCTCAAAAAGTTAACATAATAGGCTTAAACTCTGGGCGAGATAGTAAGGATTTAGGAGCCTTAAACAAATTCTGATTAGCAAATAGTTTTCGTCACAAATCTAAAACACAATGCCCTTAAAAGCAAAAGGGGATTGAACCGCCATGAATAACCCAATCTATCACTCTGGATCTAGTATAGATCACCTATGGATACTTCCACTATCAAGTATGGATTAAGCATAGAAGAAAGTGCGATAGCACTTGAAGACGAAGGTAACTTCAACAGAAGTTATAACCTGAGGTACCCCACCCTGAGACGTAGCGACTGTAAAGTCTACTACTGTCACGTTTTGTTAAATATGATATCGATAAATTGAACTTCGAACCGAGATTCCGCACTCAAAACGCGCACTGCTTGCGAAGACTGAGGCTTCGTCTTAAAAGACGAAAAAGCCGAAGGATAAGCCCAGAAAGAGTGAGTGTGAGAGCGAGAGAAGAGGTACAAAAAGAAAAAAAGCGTTGTTTAATTCAAATCCCTGCGACTTTTCCGTAGCAGACTTCCTTCGTCAGTCGCTACGGACCACCACAAAGTGAAAAAGCTATCCGTATGGATAGCCTTTTTCTACTTTCGTGGTGGAGAAGAGCGAACGGAAATGGAACCCTCAACGTTTTCGGGATTGGCGTTCGGGTGGTTTTTCGGAGTACAAAACTGTCAACCAAGCACTAAAGTTCATTTTAAAAACTACTTTCGAATTTTGCATTTCCATCCGCCTGACGCAAAACCTATGTTAGCCGCAGTTATTTTTAATCAGTTCATTTTTGACCCTCAATTTCAGAAATAATTCCATAAGCCCTTCGATGTCCAAGACGGTCAGCCATTTTTAAATATTTTAGAGCATCGTTTATATTTTCATTCTTCTTTATGAGTTCAACCCCTAGGTTAAAACAAGTGCTCGCATCATTAGGATTGATTTTAAAAGCCTTTTCTAATGCTTCTATCGCTTCATCATTTCTACCTAACGCTGAGAGTGCACAAGCTTTTTGATACCATGAATCAGATATTTCGGGGTGCAATTCGGCAATTTTGGTGAAACAGATTAATGCTTTTTTATGTTCTTGTGCATATCCGTGAGCAGTTCCTTTTAAACTCAATAAAAAAGGTGAATTAGGATCACTCTTCAGGTTCTCGTCAACCTGAAAGATAACCTCACCATAGTTTCCTTGCCTTATTAATTGGTCCATTTTATTTCCAAAATCATTTGAGTCCATTTGAGTTTTTGGTTCAATAGTTTTGGTAGGCCTTGAATTAATTTTGGGTTGACTTACAGCAACCTCTAATGGAATTTTTTCAAGTTGATTACTCCCTCGCTTCTTTTTCATCTCACTTAGACGTACTGGATATTCAACATTCTCTTCCAATAGATTTATATAATGTCTCCGTCTATCTTCGTTGCATTTTAAACCAAATATTACTTCAACTAATTTATCTGGCCACTCAAATTCTCCTGGATAAGGCTCCACATATCTCCATTCTTCTTCGTATTGCCAGCAAGTTGGTTTAGTTGTAATGGCTTTTTGGAATGTACTGTCAGAAAAAGCAATTTTATGGCTTGACGTATAAAGCTGTCCATTCTCATCAAGACTAAAGCCCATTTCTACATTAAACCCCTTTTTATCTATTTCAGGCAACTTGTCTGAATATATAACAGGTAACAAGTTTTCTGGATTTGAAAGTCGAGATTTCTCTGTTTTCTCAAACCCTAAACAAATCCCCGAATGTTCACCTGCATAATGGGCCCACATTAAAGGGTGTTCTGGATTTACCGATAGACTAAATATTCCTACTGTTAATAACTGTGCGTCAAGCTTAGAAAATAATTGCTCATTATTCGCAGGGTAGTGACCCGTTAACTTTTTCATGATTTCAGATCTATAGGCAGCTGCTTCATTTATATCTTTTAATTCCTTGAATTTCTCAAGCATCTTTTCAGTCTCCTTAGGAGCCAGTCCAAAAAAAGGCTGATGATTATCCATAGATCGTTTTGCTTCAATTACAAATCCAGCGACACCCGCTTGATTCATTTCTTTTATTTTTTCTAATATCCAGTCCTTTCCAATTTCAATTAGAGAACATTCAAAAGGATCATTTAATCCCTCTGCGGTGGAGAGGAAAACTTTTCGTTTTAAAAAAATGTCTTCGGTATATTTTGTGTCAGATTTGTACTTATAGTAGATCATATTATTTCGACTTTATTCTACAATTGCAGCTAACTTGATAATATATGCAACAGTTAACTACTTACACAACCAGTTAAAACTGACTTTTTCACTGAAATTGAACCTTTAGGGATGGAGTTTCAGCGAATAGTTTCTCGTTACGTTAATACCTCAATACTACCAAAAAAATCTGAAACGCAATACATTCCGGGCAAAAGAGAATCGAACCGCTGTCGTCTCGATACTTTCGCCAGTCAGTTCGAGTGCGAAGCGTATCGAGAACACAGGCGAAAACTCGACCTGACAGCTGATTTTCGGAGATTGTAGACTTTGCCATCCTCCTCGGTCCTCCTTTGAAGGAGGAAGCTTGATTACAGCTTCGAACCACCATCCCACACTCAAAACTCACGCTCACTACTCAAAAAGAAAAAAGCAGGGATAGTGTGAGTTTGAGAGTGAGTATTGAGGGACAAAAAGAAAAAAGCCCAGACGATAAATGTCTGGGCTTTTTTCTTTTTGTGGAGTCGGAGGGGTTCGAACCCTCGTCCAAACAATGGTTCCGAATGTCTTCTACATGCTTATTTTTTGATTAATTGTCGGGATGGATTCGGACAAAAACACCCAAGATCCAACCGTAGCTTCTGAGATCTCACACCTTGCGCGAAGCTCGCTCAGTGCCAGATTTTCTAAAATGATTCCCCTTGGCCTGCTGATCGAAAATCAGAATCGTGCAGAGGAGAAACTTGTCCGTGTACTAAACTTCCACTGGATTAAGCCTTATTTACATTCAGTAAATTAAGCAGCAAGTGCGTATGACGTATTGTCAATTATTGTTCGCAGCAAGATATTTAAGAGCTTCACTACAACGCTCTGCATGCTTCCCACCGAAATCTCGATTGCTGTCAAATCCAATGTCGACCCCAGTTGTAACAGTACAAAATTACAAAGAAAATATGGATTTGTGATCTTAAGTTTTGTTAAGCAAAAAAGGGGGGCTAAAGCAAGGTTGTTTTGAAATAGGAGATCTGATTTTTTAGAATTCCGCGCTTTCTGGTTGCATGTTCGCGATATTAGGTACAGCCCTTTATTTACTTGGGCCGTAAGCTTATTTTTAAACATAAAAAATCCCGGCTCAAGCCAGGATCTTTTAGTATCTATTCTTCTTCATCGTCTTCTTCTTTATCTTCCCAGTCGTCCTCATCGTCGTAGTCTTCATCAGAATCCTCGTCTTTGTTTACGATGTATTTACGATAATCTTCTTCTTCGTCTTCTTCTCCGTTTCTTCCGAACAAGTCCAATTCTTCATCGGATAAATCGTCATCGTTTATAAACAGGTTGTCTTTCCCGCTTTTCCGGTAAGCTTCCATTTTGGTTTTCTTCGGGGCATCTTTCCCTCCGCGAACGTCTTTTTCTTTCTTACGTTCAACTTTCATCGGATTTACTTCGTCGGGATTGAAGATCTTGCCGGGTTTTGTATCATCCAGCTTTTTGTAATCAGTCTTCAAATCAGAAACTGTAGAGCTTCTGTCTTCTCTCGGACGATCATTTCTAACAAAAGGTCTGTCAGCCGGGCGAGGGGAGTCGCCTGACGGTTTTCCTCCTGAAGAGCGGTCATCTGCTTTTTTAACGGCTATGTTTCGTCCGTTAATTGCATAGTTGTCTAAAGCTTCAATTGCTTGGTCAGCTTCTGATTCATCAGCCATTTCGACAAAAGCAAAGCCTCTGGGCTTGCCTGTCTCACGGTCTTTTGCAATGGTAACACGATTTACACGACCGTGTTCTTCAAAAAGGGATTTCAACTCGTCTTCTGTTGTGTTGAAATCAAGTTTTGCCACAAAAATACTTGTCATCGGTATTTGAATATTCTCTTTTGCGCCCCACATGAGGCTGTTGTTTCGAACGAAGATATATAAATTTTCAAATCCACAAAACTTTGAACGCGATTTCTGTCAAACCAATTAGTTATTGGCGTCATCAACTGTTTTAATGGATCTGATTTTAATTCGCATTTTACCTGTTTTTTAGCAGATCGCGAATCTCCGTTAAAAGCTTCTCTTCGTTGGAAGGTTCCACTGGCGGAGCGGGAGTTTCATCTTCTTTCTTCTTGCGTAAAGTTAACGCTCTGTTCATTCCTTTGACCATTAAAAAAATACAGAATGAAACAACTAGGAAATTAATTACTGAGGCAATAAATTTGCCATACATAACACCTCCGTCCGTTTTGATCTCTTCTAATTTATGGACATTCAAGGTAGTCATCACAGGTTTTAAAATCAACGGAGTGATAATATCCGTTACCAGGGAAGTAACAATAGCTCCGAATGCTGTCCCTAAAATTACCGCAACGGCTAAATCAACCACGTTTCCACGCATGATGAATGCCTTGAATTCTTTTAACATAACTCTAAGTTTGAAGTCTGATCAAATATAGTATTTTCAAGTAAAAATGAGAACAAAAACAGATACGGTGTTTTACATTGGAAGTATGGAACTTTTTGTAAGGAAAGAAATTCCCTTATACAAATCCTCACATAATCAGAATCTGCGAAAATCCTTTTAATCTGCGTGCAAGAAAACTCGCGCAGATTTGATAGATTAATGCAGATAATTACTGGTTTTGATTACGACTGAAAGGGAATGCGTTGCTGAATGGAACGGGATAAAGTGATCTCATCGGCATACTGGATCTCTGAACCAACCGCAATTCCGCGGGAAAGGGTAGTGATCTGTACGTTGGATGCATGCAGTTTTTTATACAGGAAGAAATTCGTCGTGTCACCTTCCATTGTTGGGCTTAGTGCAAGAATAATTTCGTCTGCCTGTCCTGCAGTGCATTTGTCAACCAAAGGCTGTATAAACAGGTCATTCGGCCCGATTCCGTCCATGGGTGAAATAATTCCGCCCAGTACGTGGTAAATTCCCTGGTAGGTTCCGGTGCTTTCAATTGCCATTACGTCGCGGATATCTTCAACAACACAGATCAGTCGGTGATTGCGCTTTTCGTTGGAACAAATGGAGCAAACAGGGGTGTCTGAAATATTTCCGCAGGAAGTACAACTCTGAACGTGGGTTTTAAGCTGTTGCAATACATCCCCGAAACGTTCCAGTTCTTCCGGGTCACGCTTCAGTAAATTCAATACCAAACGCAAAGCAGTCCTTTTACCGATGCCTGGTAAGGAACTAAATTGCTCTACAGCTTCTTCAACGTATTTCGATGGAATATTCATCGCTTCAAAAGTAAGGATTTTAGCTCGTTTTCTGCCTCTTCCGGATGAAGCCGGATTAATTTTAGCGGTCTATTCGGAAGAAGTACTTGTGTTTTCTGGCTTGAAGCAGTACTTTCGCAGAGTGGAATTAATACAATTTGATTTTTTAGGTTTACATCTCCAGGAACCGATGGCCCTTCTTTTTAATTGGGTAATTGCAGGCTTTTGTTTTTATGCTTTTAAAAAACTGGGGGAGTTCAGGAATGAAGCAAACTTCTATTGGAGACTTTTTTACCTGACATTTGGTATTTCTACCGTTTTTGGTGGTTTGGGACATTTATTCTTTCAATATACCGGTTTTCCGGGGAAGTATCCTTGCTGGATCCTGGGGTGTGTCGCTAATGGCTTTGCTGCAATGGGAATGCTTCATTTTAAAGGGATTTCAGAACCTAAAAAAATAGCCTTTCAACTTATTTGGATCAAATGCGTCATATTATGCAGCGCTTCCATTCTTACGAATAAATTCATTTTTGTAGCTGTTGATGCAATTGTTACGTATATCGGCTACACAGGTGTATATGCTTATATTTTGATGAAGCGAACGGAAAAAGCAGCATTTCTAAAGAATATGATCATTGCAGTAGTGATTTTGACACCTTCTGCATTTATATTTGGATTGAAAATCAATATCCACCAATGGTTGAATAAGGATGACTTGAGTCATCTTTTAATGATTGTCACGATTTATTATTTTTATCGTGGCTTAAAAGAGTGGGGGAAACAAAATGCCCTGCAGGCAGAAAATGGCTAAGAACGAAGTAAATATTAAGAATAAACGCGCCCGGTTTGAATTTCAGTTAGATGAAGTTTTTACGGCAGGAATGGTGCTGTCCGGTACTGAGATAAAGAGTATCCGAAACGGCAAGGCGAGTATTTTGGAAGCCTATTGTATCGTGGATAACGGGCAGGTATTTATCCGGAATATGCATGTTTCACCTTATGAAAATGGTTCGTTCTACAATCATATGGCGCGTTCCGACAGAAAGTTATTGCTCAATAAGAAGGAAATCAAGAAGCTGGAAAAGTGGGTGAAAACAAAAGGAAATACGATTGTTCCGTTGAAACTGTTTTTATCTGAAAAAGGCTGGTTGAAACTGGAATTGGCAACAGGTGTCGGTAAGAAATTACACGATAAACGCAATGATCTGAAAGAAAAAGACGACAAGCGCGATATGGATCGTGCAATGAAACGATAAGCCTACAAAAATCCGAAACTTAATAAATGAATGATCCGCTCTTGTGTAAGCAGGATGTAGGCTGCGATTGTTCCGATTCCCCAAAATGAAAGGTGGTACAGGAAAACAAAAGTGAGTGTTTTTTTACGTCTCAAATAGGGGTAAAGCGGAACAAGAAAAAGGATAATGAGCGCAAAACGTATGCTCCCGATGTGAAAATCAAAGATTGTGCGGTACCTTGCGAAATCATCGGAAGAGATCATTTTTACCGGTGTATGCAAAAACCAGGTTGTTTCCAGAATGACTTCAGGATAGGTATAACGCCAGACATTGGTATTTTGAACATAATATTTTCCCCTTTCTTGAAGCTCAATGCTGGTGATATTGCTCATGATAATCCCATTGTTGATTGATTTGGAATAACCTGTCAGGACATCATCTTCATAATGAAATGGCAGGAAATATTCTGTCGACATAGCCAACGCAAGTACCAGAGAAATACGCATGATATACTTGTAAATACTCCAGCGCATGCCTGTTGTGAGTGAAATGAAATAAAGGTTATTGTCTTGTTCCTGTTGTTTTTGTTGGCGCTCGAACCTCATTTTTGCTACCCGCATGCGCTCCAGGCGCTCTTCTTCCGATTCTTTACCTGATCTCCTGGATTCTCTCTTTTCTGCCTGATCATCCTTGTAATCCGGGTTTAAAAGGATTTCTACCGCTCTTCCAAGTTTGATGAACACTTCGTGAGCCATAGGGTCCGGGTTTACGTCCGGATGTAGGCGCAGGGCAAGTTTTTTATATTGTTTTCGGATCTCAGCATCACTGGAGCTGGAAGGAATTCCTAGTAAACGAAAACATTCTGCCCTGGTCATTACAAAATCGAGTTTAAAGTTTCTTTCCGGCGGATCTTACCGTTTTCAGTTTTCAAAACGGGAGATACCAACTGTTGTTTGGGTGCTGCATATTTACCAAACTTTTCCCGGATAACCACCTGGATCTGTTTGAATTTTTCTTCCGGAAGTGCTTTTTCAAGAATCAGAACACAGGCTTCCCCGAGCATTTCATGCGGAAGTCCGCCGATAATAAAGGGAATGTCTATAAACGGATCAATTGCTTGTTCTATGTTCTCCGGGTGGATTTTGATTCCGCCGCTGTTTATTACAAAATCTGCCCGACCGAGCCATTCAAAATGGCTTGAATCATGTAAACGAACGATATCATTTGTAAGCAGGCGCTCGATCCCGAGTTTTGAATCTGTGATCACCAAACAATCATCGGAAATTTCCAGTTCAACTCCTTCAAGGGCTTCGTAAACCGGGTTTCCCATTTTTCGTAAAGCAATGTGTGAAACCGTTTCGGTCATACCAAAGCCAATATAAACCTGTGGATTTACAGATGAAAGTATTTTTTCCAATTCAATGGAAAGTCCCATTCCTCCGAGCAGTATGTAATCAAAAAGATCCAGTTTCTCAGGTGTTTCTTCCAGAATGCGCTTTACCTGGTAAGGAACAAGGGAAATGAAGGAATAATGGGATTTGTTGCTTAAATCGCTTATGGGATTGGCTCCCGGTTCTGTAACTTCAATGGAGTAATCACCTGTAAGTGCACGGATCAGCATCATTTTTCCTCCGATTGTATTGGGGGATAAGGACATTAAAACCTTCGAGTTTACATCCAGGCCAAAAAATGAATTGGTGCGTCTGGCTGAAGCTTCCAGTTGTGCCCTGGTGAGCGTAATGGATTTGGGTGTTCCGGTTGAACCGCTTGTCTTTGTTGTGTAATGTGCAGACTGTTCGTTCCATAATTCAATAAGTGCCCGGATTTCCTTTTGTGTTTCTGCAGAACAACTGGTGTAATTTACTTCAAACATTGATTTGGAACAAAAATTGAGAGATTAACGCTAATTAGTAATTGGGCATTCGCAATTAGGAATTATAATCGCTAATTTAGACAAAGATTATGACTCGTAAAAACCAACATATGAAATTTATAGTATTGCTTCTGACAGGACTTTCGTTCTTCGCTTTTTCTTTCCGTTCAGTAAATAATTATCCGGAATCTAAAGAATTGACAACAAGCAGTTTGTCCGGGATTAAGTTTTCTAAAATGTCTTTTGAGAAGGCGATCAAACAGGCTAAATCTTCGGGGAAACTCATTTTTATTGATGTTCACACAAGCTGGTGCGGACCTTGTAAGGAAATGGCGAAAACAACTTTTACGGATCAGGAAGTAGGGAAGGTCTTCAACCAAAAATTCATTAATTTGAAGATCGATGCGGAACAAGATGCTGATGGACCTATGATCTCCAAAGCATATACGGTTTCTGCTTATCCTACCTTACTCTTTATCAATGGTGAAGGAAAATTGGTTCGGAAATTAGTGGGAAAACAAAGCAAAGAGAAGTTATTGGCTGCAGTTTCTTCAATGAAATAAAATCTATAAGTGACGCGACGGGATATATAGTAGAGGCCAAAAAGAGGTTACCTGTAATGGTAACTAGGTACTTAAGTCAGGTTCTTATATCAGATTACGGAATATTCGATTTTTTTTTAAAAGTTTCTAATAGTTGCATGTTCGTCCGCCGCGGCGGACAAACAGCCCTTTAACTGACTGTGGTTTAGAGGATAAAATCGTCTTAATTTCCCTAACAAGTTAATAGTTTAAACAGACTATTTTGCCGTTGTTAGTTTTTGAATAATAATTCCTAAACACCTCTAATTATCTGTGTAACTTGTTCTTGCACATCAGGTACCTACTTTTTTATTTTCAATTTCAAACAGTAACCCTTGTTGCTTGTAGCATATAAGGTCTTCTTTTCCAGAAGCAAAGCACAAAAATTCCCTTTCATCAAAAAGTGCCAGCTTTTCCCACCATCTTTGGAATAGTCTATTCCCGTTGTTCCGCAAGAGAAAAGTATCTTCTTGTTTCCTGTAACGCAGGAACGATAGCCATTAGGATAAACTTCAGAAGCTGTCCAGGTTTTTCCGCCGTCAATTGTAAAACACGCGTTTTGAGATGCTTCACTGCTTTTCCGGTAATCACCGCCAACGATAACCCCGTTCATCGGATCCCAAAAGAAAAGAGAAAAAGGACCACAGCCTTCGCCGGTCTTTAAGGGGAGCTTTACACTTAAAGTGGTTTTCGACCAAAGATCCATTGAATGAAACCGGGCAGAACTGTCACCGCCGGAAACAAAAAGGTAGGTCTGTGGATTGAGAAACTGAGCGCAGGTTCCGCTAGCTGCATAACAACCTTCATTAGGCTTATTATTAACTTGTTGGTCGAGTTCATTGAAAGTGCCTGTTTCAGCATTTCTTTTTCTTAAAAAGAATTTTCCGTCAACGGGATCACCCAAAATGATCAGCTCGTCATTCAATAAAGAAATGTCATCCAGGAAAATTCCATTTTCACTGAAAACAGGAATAGCAGCTCCCGGATGTCCTTTGTAAACAATCCCGACATCTCCTGAAACGATCGCGAATAGTGTATCTGCACTGACTGCAATGTCCCGGAATTCTCCGCTGCTTACGGGTGGAATAATTACTTTCCTGCTATGATCTTGCTCATCAACGGAAATAACTCCTGTTTTTGAGGTGCCGAATAATAGTGTTTTCTTGTCATAACGCACAACAATGCGCGAGTAGGAAGTGTCTGCTGAAAAACGCATGGTGTCAATCGAGATCACTTTCTGTGCAAACCCCGGATTACTTAGGAATATGAGTCCTAAAAAGCAAATTAAATTTCTCACGTTGTTCTTCTTTTAATTTCGGAATATTATCCGGAACTGTCCTTTTCCAGCGTTTGTGTGACCATAACCAGGGACCCGGTTCAGCAATAATACGCTTTTCAAGCAAACGGGCATGTGTTTCTGTAATTTCTCCCCACGGTAAAGTTCGTGGTTCATCTGTCAGAAGCTGCAATTCTACCTCGTAATAACCGCGTTTGATCTTTTTGGGAAGATAGAAAACAACCGCCTGATCGTAGCTGTTTGCCAATTGTTCTGCTCCAAAAATAATTCCCGTAGTCTGGTTTAAAAAAGTCATCCAGTAACATTTATTGGAATCCGCCGGGCTTTGATCGCTTAGTACGAGCGTTGCTGTTGGAATTCCCTTTTCAATAGCCGAATTGAATGTTTCCTTTACCGTTTTTGCGTGGATTACCTTCATTCCGAAACGGGAGCGAAGAGTGTTTATTTTTTTATCCCAATATCCGCTTGTCAGAGGCATCCCGATTCCGATTGCCTGGTGCGGGAAGAACAGGTCCTGACCGGTGATCATCCATTCCCAGTTCATGTAATGAGCAGAAACCAGTAAAACGCTTTTGTTTCGTTCGTAAAGTTCCTCCATCAGTTCAGGATTCTTAATTACAAAGCGTTTTCGCAATTCCTTTTCCGAAATGCCCAGGTTTTTGACTCCTTCCAGCATCATATCAGCGAAATGACGGTAAAAGGAACGTTTGATCTTTTGCTGTTCTTTCTTTGTTAAATGCGGAAAAGATCGGGCAATATTTCCTTCGATCACTTTCTTCCGGTAAGGAAAAACGGTGATCAGTAACAGGAAAAACAGATCTGAAAAACGGTAAGTGATCCAAAGCGGAAGCCTGGAAAGCGGAAGCACGAACAAATAGTAAGCTACTTTACTCATTTTTTGAATTTATTTGGCCAAAGTGTTAGCAACTGTTTCTTTATTTCCTGCTCGCGCGCACTGCTTCCTGCATGAAAAAAGGTACGGTCTTTCAAAGAATCAGGTAAGTATTGCTGGGAAACAAAATTCCCGGGAAAATCGTGTGCGTATTGATATTGGGCGCCGTATCCCAGGTCTTTCATCAGTTTGGTTGGTGCATTTCTCAGGTGAAGCGGAACCGGGGCATTCGGGTCTTGTTTTACCGTAGCGATTGCTTCATCTATTGCAAGGTAAGCCGCATTTCCTTTAGGCGAAGTAGCCAGGTAAATGGCGCATTGCGAAAGGATGATTCGTGCTTCGGGCCAGCCGATCACCTGGATGGCCTGGAAGGTGTTGTTTGCCATGATCAATGCTGTGGGATTGGCCAAACCGATATCCTCTGCAGCTGAAATAAGTAATCTGCGGGCAATGAATTTCGGATCTTCGCCACCTTCGATCATTCGTGCCAGCCAGTAAACTGCAGCATCGGGGTCACTTCCACGAATGGATTTTATAAAGGCGGAAATAATGTCGTAATGCTGCTCTCCGTCTTTGTCGTAGCGTACACGCTGTTGTGCTAGCTGGTTGACTAATTCGTCCGTAATAACGGCGGTTTCATTCGGAGAGAAAGTATTGACAACCATTTCCAGCAGGTTCAGCATTTTTCGTGCATCTCCTCCTGCAACGGCAATCAGGGATTTGTATTCGCGTA
This sequence comes from Fluviicola sp., assembly GCF_029266855.1. Lineage (GTDB taxonomy): Bacteria > Bacteroidota > Bacteroidia > Flavobacteriales_D > Crocinitomicaceae > Fluviicola. Next base: position 742,078 of record NZ_JAQSWB010000001.1, on the reverse strand, counting down.
ATTCTATTTTCCGCTTGGAAAGGATGATGTCTTGTGTGATGGCCCGGTTGATCAGCTCTAGCAGATCTTCCACTGTGTGACTCTCTAAGGTGTAAACCTGGCAACGTGAAAGTAATGCTGAAATAACCTCGAATGAAGGATTTTCAGTAGTGGCGCCAATCAGGGTAATGGTGCCCTTTTCTACTGCGCCAAGCAAAGAGTCTTGCTGTGATTTCGAGAACCGGTGAATCTCATCAATGAACAGGACAGCTCCGTTTGACTGGAACATTCCCTGGCTTTCAGCTTTTTGGATAATCTCTCTCACGTCTTTAACACCGGAAGAAATAGCTGAAAGTGTATAAAATGGCCGGTTTAATTGCTTTGCAAGTAAGTTTGCCAGGGTTGTTTTTCCAACACCCGGAGGTCCCCAAAAGATAATGGAAGGAAGGATTTTGGATTGTATGGCTTTCCTCAAAGCTCCGTTTTCTTCCAGCAAGTGCCTCTGTCCGATGTATTCGGACAATTCATTGGGGCGCATACGTTCTGCCAGTGGAGCACTCATCTTGTTTTTGATTTTTATTTAATGATTCAGACTTCAACTGCACTCAGTTTATGTTTGAATTATCTAAAGGACACTGAGCGTTGAAAACCTTGACCTAAGCGTCAATGGGAGTCGAAGTGACCTTTTCACATCTCAAAAATAAGATAATTCTTCCTTAGTTGTCTGCCGGATTTACAGGATAATCGGCCATTAATTTGTATTTCCCTCCCAGGCGGGAAAGTAATTCGCGCCACAGGTCATCGTCAAATGCATTGAAAACGTTCAGGTCTTCGGGTGCCTTCATGACGATCCAGCTCAGGTCATCGATTTCGTTTTGCAGCTGTCCTTTGCCCCAGCCGGTATATCCGATGAAAAACCGGAGATTCGAAGGTGTCATTTCATCGCTCGAGATCCGTTTCTTGATCTCGGGATAATCTCCGCCCAGATAAAGGTTGTTGCCGATTTCCGCAGAACCTTCTATTTCTTTGTTTTGATGTATGTAAAACAACTGGTTGCGCTCAACAGGCCCGCCAAAACCAACCGGGATCTTTGCTTCCGGGAAATCATTTACTACCGAATTGATCTCGATTTCCAGTGTATTATTCAAAATCAAACCAAAACTCCCGTCTTCGTTGTGTTCACAAAGAAGAATAACTACGCGGGAAAAATTACTGTCCATCAGAAAAGGTTCTGAAAGAAGCAGATTACCTTTGGATGGACTTGGTTGCTTATTTATTTGTAAGGGAATCAACGTTGTTTGTTTTTTATGTAAAATACAAACAATTTTTTAGTTCAAAAACGAAACCAGGCGCAATTTTGAATAATTAGTTGAGAACAATAGGTGGTTTACGGATATTGATGTTTGCATTTTGCAACATAGACGCATTTCCTCTGATTCCGACAGTAAAGCTTTTGTTTGTTCCGATAGGTGTCCAGTTGAAGACTACATTCCAGCAATGGATATTCCGGTACAGGTTGATATTGAAGTTACTGATTGCTCTTCGTTCAATGTCGTACATCACCCGCGCACCGACTTTCCAGTTCGGGGTTAAATTCACATCTCCGCCAATTGTTGCGGTATTTGTAGGTAAATAATGTTTGTCCCTGTAAGTGGAAGTGTCCGCGTTTAAATTAATGGCAAAAATGTGGTCGATCGTTAATTTCCATGGAATCTCAAAATAAACCAGGTGATTCGGGTTCACGATCCATTGCTGATATTCCGGGTTCCATACATTCGACATTTGATTGGAAATGTTTTGCAGACGGTCACGACTCTTTTTGGTGGTTAAGATCAACGTTGTGGCAAATGAAGCGGATTTTATCCGTCCGATTCCCTGTTTGGTTTTAAGAGCGTAATCTTCTTTGATTAATCCGCTGTTTGTATCCCAACCATACCAGCTGTGATCTGCAGTAATTGTCAAATTGATGAATTCATTTGGATTGATGACCATGCGCATATTCAGATCTCCCCAGTTCATGGTGTCTTTGAAAATGTCGTAATCTGTACTCAAAAAGAAGTTGTCGATCAATCGGGTCTTTTTAAACCCGGTAATGGTGTCTTTTTCGCTTTTTTGCTTGATCTCAAAGGTGTTATTCAACCCGAGAACGATTCTCCCCGAAGATTTGGTAAGGTATTCGGAATACAAACTGCGTTCAAATCTGCTATACCTGATTTCATTGCCGGCAGTATCCGTGTAACTGGTTATTCCCTGCTGAATGGCCGGTGCATAATTGAATGAAACCGTTGGTGTCATGACGTGACGTAGTAAGGTTTTCCGTTTGCCTACGAACCGGTAATAGGAGTACAGGTTGCTTGTCAGTGAAAGACTGGAACTGAATGAATGACTGAATCCGCCTCTTCCGATCGTATCAATCAACACAACATTACTTGTGTCCACAACTGTTTTTTCGATTGTCTGAAAGTTATAGATCTGCTTGTATGTAGCGGAAGGAGTAATCCGGACAGTGTTTTTGAGTATGCTGAAGGTGGCCTGAACGTTAAAATTTTGTGTGAATCCATTCCTGAAATTCCGTCCGATACTATCAAAATCACCGTTTTTCAAATAGCGGTCTTTAAACGAAGAGCGATTCTGAATTTCGTTTGCATAGCTGAAACCAACAACCTTGTTTACTTTCTTGAAAGGGAATATCCGGTTGGTTGTCTGAAAGTTGAAGATAGGAGAGGTTAAATCGATGATCCGGGTAGTGGAGTTTTGTCTCAGGCTCAGTTTCAGGTCTGCAGAAATAGGCAAGGCACCAAAGCGTTTTCCCAGGCGAATATCCGAGTTGAGGGTGTTGTTAAAATACTGTGGATTATTTTGCTGGTTTAAAGTCTGTTTGTTCGTTGAATTAGAGTTGTAATTGACATTAGCCGTAAAAGACCAGTTTGGATTCAGTTTTGGATCCTGGTTGTGATTCCAGCGGATCGTCGTCGTACTGAAAACAGTAGAATCGGGGTAACCGTATCTGAAACGTGTATAACCCAGGTCGAAATTTCCGTTGTGCTTGTATTTTGTTGCGTATTCGGAGTAGTTTCTGAATCCGAAACTTCCGCGTGTATAACCTGTAGCGTATGCGATGGTTTGGAAGCGTTCTGATATGGGAATGTAATATCCTAAGTCCAGGAATCCCATTCCATATGGAGACATCAGGGAGAATTGAGGCATAATGAATCCGCTTTGCCTTTCTTTCTTCTTTTTCAATGGGATCATCGCAAACGGAAGTCCGAGAGGTGTCGGAACTCCCATAACCCACAAGTTAATAGGACCGGAAACGATTCGCTTATCGGGTACCATAACAGCTTTGGAAAGTGCAAAATGGTAATGGGGTTCTTCTAAATTACAGGTCGTAAATTTTCCATGGATAAAATGTACATCCTCGTTTGGCTGCCGTTTAGCTTTTTCCATGCTCAGGTAATATTCATCCTGCTTGATGGCAGCTTCCTGGATGTATCCTTTCTTCGTCTCAAAGTTGTAGCGAATGGATGCCGCTCTCAGAGTATCTCCGCCATCGATGAATACGGGTTTTCCAATTTTTCTTCCGAGTGAATCAACGGCAAAAGTCGCCAGGACTTCATTTTTATTCAGGTCGATGAGCAGGTATTCTGCAGACATGTCGACACCTTCGTAATTCAACTTGGCTTCACCGTACAGATGGACCTGCTTCTTTCTAAGATCCGAATAAATGGAATCCCGTGCCGAATAGGTGATAATGGATTTGAAATCGCTGTCGTTGATGTAGATCTTGCGGTTCCGGTAACTATCGGAATTGGTACTGTCTTTTGTACCGCCCTGACCGAATGCAAATGTGGTGGAAATACAAATCAGCAAATAGAATACAATTCTAATTGCAGCATAAAAAATAAGGAAAGAGCCTTTTTTTGTTTTCAATACTTGTATTAACGGTTACAACGCTTGGGCTGAAGCTTCAGCGAAGGCACAAAGCTACGAAATTACGATGGTTTTGATGAATCTTAAAACATGATAATACGTAACTTGTTATTAGTTTAAAGTCTCATGCATGAAAATACAAATAGTCACATGCGTGAAAACAGTTATTTTTTTCTCCGCTGAAGGCTTACACCTTAGATTCAGCCTTGGCGAATCACGCAGATTGCGCCGATTTTTCAGGTTTCATTAGAATCTAACTTAAATTTCCAATTACTGAAATCTGCATTATCTGCGGGAGATACTTGAATTTTCATCAAGAAAATGCATTTATACAAAAGTCGTGCTAGAAATACCGTTTAATCGATTTTTCCCGCTTTTTCAACATTCTCTTATAGATAAGTTTCTAAAATGGTCTGAAGATTGCTTGGTAAAGAATAGTACTTTTATTCAGGAATCGATATACTCCGATATGAACCGATTAGAAAATAGTTTGCTTTGGTTGAGATGGGTTGCAGTTGCAGTCCCCTTTGTTATGCTTTTTGGCTTTCAGATCCAGAAACAACCGGCTCAAAGTAAGCAGCCCGGCACAATAAGAACCATTGTGATTGATGCAGGACATGGCGGGAAGGATCCCGGCTGTCACGGATCGTCTGCTCATGAAAAAAACGTTTGCCTTGCAATGGCACTGGAGCTCGGAAGAAAAATCAAAGAAGGATATCCTGAAATCAAAGTGGTTTTTACACGCGATAAAGATGTGTTTGTAGAATTGGATGACCGCGCCAAGATTGCAAACAAGGCAAATGCCGACTTATTTATATGCATTCATGCAAATTCTGCTTCCCCGACAGCCTACGGAACTGAAACCTACGTTCTGGGACTCCATAAAACAGATGCACAGGCAAAGATTGCGGACCGGGAGAACAGTACGATTTATCTGGAAGCGGATAAAGGTGAGAAATACAAGGATTTCGATATGTCGCCTGATGCGATCATTGCCCGGCAATTGCAGCTCTCGGTGTTTTTAGATCAATCCATCCTTTTTGCAGACAAGTTACAGAACGAATTCAAGTCGATTGGCCGCTTTGACCGGGGCGTAAAACAAGCAGGTTTCCTGGTTCTCTATAAAACTACGATGCCGAGTGTCCTGATCGAAACCGGGTTCCTGACGAATAGGGATGAAGAGAAATTTTTGGCAGATTCGGCCGGACAGAAAAAAATGGCCGGTGCGATGTTTATTGCGTTTGAGAAATACAAAGCGGAATTGGAAGGCGTTGATTACAAAACAAGAGCGAAGCAGGAAGTAGCAGATAATTCGGAAACGGAAAAAAAGGAGCTGAAAGATAAAGTGGTTTTCAGAATTCAAATCGAAACGTCCGAAACAAAGATCGCTGCAAATTCAAGTCGCTTCAAAAAACATGAAGTATTTGAATATCAACAGGATAGATTATATAAATATACTGTTGGAGAATTTGTTGGCGATTTCAATGCAGCGAATACTTATAAGAACGAACTAAGGCAAAAAGAATTTCCGAATGCTTTTGTTGTTGCTTTTCAAAATGGAGAGCGTATTAGTTTGGAAAAAGCTATTAAATTAGCAGAAAAATAAAAGTTTTGAAGATCAAAAAAGAGATTAAAGCGGGGATAATTGCTATCGTAGCGATAGGTTTACTTGTGACGGGTATTAATTTTTTGAAAGGCTTCTCATTTTTTGGAGGAGACTCGCAGTATACTGCTTATTTCCCGAATGCCGGTGGAGTTAGTGCGTCTACTTCCGTTTATGTAAATGGGGTGGTTGTCGGAAAAGTTATTTCTGTAGACTATAACCCTGGTGGAGATTCTACTTCAAAAGTAAAGATGGTGTTTACTATCCAGGATGATAATCTGAGAATTCCCAAAAGCTCTGTTTTGGAAACGGGCTCTGTAGACTTGTTGAACAAAGGATTGTTGTTGTTTATGGGGGATGATCTTTCCAAAGGATATTACACTGAAAAAGACGCTATCCAGGGGCGTGTGCAGCTGGATATGTTCGGACAATTAAAATCTTATGCAAATCCGGTATTGCAAAAAGTTTCCGCATTGGTTGTAAACGTGGATAAGACCATTACTTCTTTAAAAGGATTTTGGGATACAACGGCTACTTCTGAAATCAGGGAATCACTGGAGTCATTGAAACTGACATTTAAAAAGTTCGGAAATATTGCAAACGACGTTGAAGGTTTGGTTGCTACTGAAAAAGTGAAGTTAAGCCGGATCATGAGTAACGTAGAATCAATTACCGGGAATTTGAAAGCATCGAATGATAAGGTGTCTAAGATCTTGGGGAATTTCGAGAAGGTTTCGGACGACCTGGTAACTGCCGATTTCAAGAAGGTTATCACCAATGCAAATTCGACCATTGAAAAATTGAATGCAACCTTTACCCAGATAGAATCCGGTAACGGAACACTTGGGAAACTCTTGAAAGACGAGAAATTATACAACGAACTGGTTCAAACCAATAAGAGTCTTCAGAACCTGGTTCAGGACCTGGAAAAACATCCGGAAAGGTATATTCACTTCTCGGTATTTGGCGCAAAAACGAAAGGAGTTCCAATTACTACGGGTGACGAGAAAAAATTACGTAACTTGTTAGATTCTATCCCGGATTAATAAAAACAGTTTATGATTGCTGCAATTATTTTTAGTATAATGCTGGTTGCCGGATTCGGATGGTTCGGAGTGAACATCCTGAAAATCCGTTCAAATATTTTACTTGGGAGAGATGTAAACCGCAAAGACAGACCTGCGGAACGCTGGAGAGTGATGACCCTGGTTGCACTTGGTCAAAAGAAAATGTTTGCCAGGCCGATCCCTGCACTGCTCCATTTGGGAATCTATGTTGCTTTTGTTATCACACAGGTCGAATTAATTGAGATCGTGGTAGACGGGATCACTGGATCACACCGGGCGTTTATGGAATCCTTGGGAGGATTTTACACCCTGGTTATTTCAATAATTGAAATACTTTCTGTTGCCGCACTGATTGCAACGATTGCTTTCCTTGTAAGAAGAAATATACTCAGACTCAGACGTTTTCATAAACCTGAAATGAAAGGTTTCCCGACATTTGATGCGAACCTGATCCTATGTATGGAACTCATTTTGGTTTTCTGCATTTTCACAATGAACGGAGCTGATGAAGCCTTGTACTTGCAAGGAGCTTCACACGCATCTCACGAAGCAGGCTCTTTTGGTTTTGCAATTTCCTCATGGGTTGGTCCGCATATTTTTGGCGGATTCAGTGTTGAAACATTACATGTTTTGGAAAGAGTAGGATGGTGGGGACACTGGATCATGGTGCTTTCTTTCCTGAATTACCTGCCGTATTCAAAACATTTCCACATTTTACTGGCGTTCCCGAATACCTGGTATTCCAACCTGGAGAAAAAAGGAAAGTTTACCAATATGGAGGCCGTTACCAATGAGGTGAAGCTCATGCTTGATCCGACGGCTGATCCTTTTGCTGCTCCGGCTCCGGAAGGAGCTCCGCAACGCTTCGGTGCTAAGGATGTAACAGATCTGACCTGGAAAAACCTGATGGATGCATACACGTGTACGGAATGTGGACGCTGTACTTCAGAATGCCCCGCTAATATTACAGGGAAGAAACTTTCTCCGCGCAAGATCATGATGGATACGCGTGACAGAATGGTTGAACTTGCCGATGGAAAGCGTAAAAACGGGAAAGAATACGAGGACGGAAAATCATTGATGTTCGATTACATTACAGAAGAAGAAGTTTGGGCGTGCACATCATGTAATGCTTGTGTTCAGGCATGCCCGGTAAATATTGATCCGCTTGCTATTATTGTCGATTTGAGAAGATACCTGGTAATGGAAGAATCCAAGATGCCGACAGAATTGACCGGAATGCTTACAAATATTGAAAACAATGGAGCTCCATGGCAGTTTTCTCCTGCAGACAGAGGAAATTGGATTCACGAGGATTAATGTTGTAGAAATAAATTTGAACTTTTTGAACCTTTGAACCTCTGACTTAGCGTTGAAAACCTTGACCGAAGCGTCAATGGGAGTCGAAGGCACAATAACAGAATAAGATTATGAGCACGTTACATGTACCAACAATGGCCGAAATGATGGCGCAGGGACAAACCCCGGATATCCTGTTTTGGGTTGGTTGTTCAGGTAGTTTTGATGACAGGGCAAAAAAGATCACGAAGGCCCTGGTTCGCATTTTGAATGAGTGCAAAGTGAATTTTGCAGTTTTAGGTGCGGAAGAATCATGTACCGGAGATCCGGCAAAGCGTGCAGGAAATGAATTCACATTCCAGATGCAGGCAATGATGAACATCCAGGTATTGGATGGTTATGAAGTAAAGAAAATTGTTACTGCATGCCCGCATTGTTTCAATACCTTGAAAAATGAATATCCCGAATTAGGAGGGAAATATGAAGTAATTCACCATACACAGCTGATCCAGGAATTGATCAACACCGGGAAACTATCCCTGAAAGGCGGAGGTATGTTCAAGGGTAAGAAAATTACTTTTCACGATCCGTGTTACCTGGGAAGAGGAAATGATATTTACGAAGCTCCGAGGGAACTGATCGAAAAACTGGATGCCGAGTTGGTGGAGATGAAACGCTGCAAAACCAATGGCTTATGCTGTGGTGCCGGTGGTGCTCAAATGTTCAAAGAAGCTGAAAAAGGAAATAAGGAAGTCAACGTAGAACGTACGGAGGACGCCTTGGAAACTCAGGCTTCGATCATCGCAACGGGTTGTCCTTTCTGCAATACCATGATGACGGATGGAGTAAAAAACTTCAACAAAGAACATGAGATCCAGGTACTCGACGTCGCTGAATTAATTGCAAACGCAGCTGAATTATGATCCCTTTTGATCAACTTCCGGATAATGCACGTTTATGGAGCTATCAGGCTGACCGTAAACTGACTGCCACCGAAAAAGCGTGGATTGAAGAAGTTCTTCCCCCGTTTCTTACTGAGTGGGCCGCACATGGTGCCAAGCTGAATGCATATGGTGCGGTTTTGGGTGATTATCATTTGATTCTGGTTGTGAACGAGGATCAGGCAAATGCTTCAGGCTGCTCGATTGATAGTTCGGTGCGTTTCATAAAACACCTCGAGAAAGAATTAGGGCTTTCGTTTTTTAATCGCTTGAAAATGCTGGTTGATAACGGCGAGCAGGAATTCTTTACCTCTTATGCTGAATTAGATAAGCTGGATCGGGATGCCATGGTCTACAATAACATGGTGATGACTGTAGGTGAGTGGAAGCATTCCTGGAAGGTTCCTGTTTCGGACCTGGTAAATAATTAATCCTTCGGAATAATTCCAAACCATTTTACTCCGTATTTATTTCGTATCTATCCAGTACTTATCTCGATATTTGTACTAATTTTTAACACTCGAACATTTCCGTTTAGGATACTCTCCGAAAGCCAAAAGCATATCTGGTAACCAGTGCGAAAAATTTCATTCTCAATCAAAAAAGTGAAAAATCAAATATGCTGATCCTAATCAGTGTCCGGTACTTTTTTTAATCCAAACTTTGTGGCAAAAGAATGCTATGGAGTGGAAACGAAAATCGGAAAGTGAAGCCAGGCAACGTGTTTTTGATGCCTTAAAGAACAATGTGGATTACAGGAGTGGGTCTGTGCTGGGAATTCCTGGAACTTACCTGGATCCGAAAGTCTTTTCGGCAGAGATCAGTTTTGTTCGTGAAGCACCCTATCTTTCTACCTTGGTTCAAAATCCGAATCATATCGGTTGCCATACCCTGGGTAATTCCGAATCTTACTTTGAAGGAACACATGTCTTGGAACGCGAAGTAATACGTATTTGTGCCGAAAATATTTTATGCGCAGAACCGAACAGTATTGATGGATATATGGCCACCGGGGGAACAGAAGCAAATTTACAGGCCGTATGGATCTATCGGAACTATTTTATGCAGATGCACCAGGCGGATCTATCCGAAATTGCAGTGGTATGCAGCGAAGACAGTCACTATAGTATGCAAAAAGCCGGAGATATGTTCAATGTGCATTGTGTCTTGCTGCCGGTAGATCAAGAAACCCGCAAAATTGATCTGCAGAAGGCAAATGAAAAACTGCTTGCTCTGAAAGAGGGTGGGGTAAAATATAGTGTTGTTGTGAGTAATATGATGACAACCATGTTTGGTTCGATCGATGATGTGGATGTTTATGCCGGGTTAATGAAGAACCACGGATTTCAGTTTAAAATACACATTGATGCGGCTTACGGTGGTTTTTATGCTCCGATCGTTGATGATAACAACCGGATTAATTTCCTGCATCCGGAAGTGAATTCCTTTACAATGGATGCACATAAAATGCTTCAGGCACCCTACGGAACAGGAATTTTCCTCATTCGGAAGGATTGGATGAAGTACGCACAAACAGATGCAGCTTCGTATGTTGTAGGTGCGGATTGTACGATATCAGGAAGCCGATCGGGCGCCAACGCCATAGCGGTTTGGTTAATTTTCGCAGCTTATGGCAGACATGAATGGTTTGAGAAGTGCTCGATTTTGGAGCAGCGAACGTCCTGGCTGGCTAAACAACTCAATAAACGCGGAATTCAGTATTTCCGTGCACCCTTATCGAATATCATTACAATAAATGCATACCAGATTTCACCCGCCTTAGCGAGTCAATTTGGTTTGGTCCCGGATGATCACACTAAACCTTCCTGGTTCAAAATTGTAGTGATGCAGCACGTTACGGTTGAAAAATTAGAGGTTTTCCTAACGGAGCTGGATAAGAGTCAGCGATAGCTGACGAAGACTGAGGCTCCGTCTCACAAGACGGAAAAGCCAAAGGAAATATATAGTATGCGAGTGTGAAGGATTTAGTGGCGATTTTACTTCATTTCCACATTAGTCCTCCATCTATTTGAAGAAAATTTAATCTTGAAACCTCTCCCGATACATCAGAGGCCTTGGTATCTGAAAACTTCTCAGAAATGTAAAATGAATAACTTTGGAATAATTATATAATCCTGCTTAAACTAGGTAAAGAATAGATAGCGTGTGGATAGAGCGACTATAGAGCGTAGATAGAGCGACTTTTGTAATGAAATTTAACAAACGATTTTACGGGCTTTTTTGGAAAAATAATCCCGATAGCTATTGGGACGTAATTCGGAATTATTTTAATCCTTCCTTCGCTTTTTTCTCCTCCGCTTCGCGCTGTTCTTTTTTCTTAGTCACATTTAAACGCAACCCTCCAACCAGCTTCAGATTGTAAAAGGTTTGTTTATAGGTGAAATCGTTAAAGGCAATGGACTTATTATCAAAATCCGTGACAAACATAATGAAGTACCTGGGCTTATTGATTCCGCCGACCAGTTTGATATCTATGCGGGGTGCGAGTCCCAGGAAACTTCTTGTTGTACCCTCAAAGGTGTAGATCTTCGATTGAAGTACCAGTCCTAAACCACCCATAATTCCAAGTTGGAACATCCGCCATCTGCGGACATAGGCATAACCGGGCACAACTCCCACATCAAAAGCAGCGATGAGATTGGAAGAGGTTTTGCTTTCGCTTGTGTCTTGAAGTTCTATCGGAAGTAATGATTGATTGGAGGAAACACCGTGATAATTCATGGTGTATTTTAAGTAAAACGTCCTTACATCCCTGTGATAAGAAGCGGTTTTTCCTTTGAAAGCAGACATTTTGAATTCATTTCGGAAGAATTGCCAGGAATTAATGGAAAAACTGGCTGCACTGATATCTTCCCGGATCAGATTGGGATTGTCGGGAGTAATTGTATCATTCCACCTGTAAGCGCGTTTCATAGCATACCCTTGGTAAATATGGGCATTCACATCGAAATACATGTTCTTGAAACTAAAGTCAAAACCAAGATCGTAGTATTGCGTTTTCCCGAATTTCTTCTTTGATCGGACCGAATTAGGAAGGGTTACACCAAATCGCAGTGACATCCACTTGTAGGAAAATCCGAAGCCCAATACAGGATTGAAATTATTCCGGTATTTCACGCTTTTCATTCCCTGGCTGAAGGGATAGGCAATAGACATCGGTGCAGTGCTCCATCCGAAATCAGAATACAAGACCAATCTTGTCCGGTACCTTTGATAAGGAAGCGAATCTGCATCCTGACTGTAAACCGCAGATGTAAAAACACTTAAAAATAATATGAGAATATAAATCCTACTCATTAATTATACCTTGTATCTCACACAAAAATGCAAATTCTTTTGCAACTTCTAATCGCTCTGTCGATCTTCCGGAACCACCGCCATGACCCGCACTCATGGTGCAGTCAAAGAGGATAGGAGCTGAGCCGGTGTTGTGTTTTCTAAGTTTGGCAACCCATTTCAAAGGCTCCCAGTACTGAACCTGGGAATCATGATATCCGGTCGTAATAAGCATTGCCGGGTAATCCATTTTCTTTACGTGATCGTAAGGAGAATAACTCAGCATATACCAATAAGATTCTTCTTCATTTGGGTTTCCCCATTCTTCGTATTCCCCGACAGTTAACGGAATACTTTCATCCAGCATAGTCGTTACAACATCTACGAACGCTACCTGGGCAATCATTCCTTTAAACAGGTAAGGCGCCATATTACTTACTGCCCCCATTAATAAACCTCCGGCACTTCCGCCCTGGGCATACATGGAGTTCGGATCGCAATATCCTTTCATTGCCAGCCATTCGGCAGCATTGATAAAATCGGTGAATGTATTTTTCTTGTGATTCAATTTCCCGTCCTGGTACCAGTTTTCACCGAGAAACTTTCCACCCCGGATATGAGCTACCGCATAAACAAATCCTCTGTCAAGCAAGCTTAAACGTGTGGCAGAAAATGCAGCCGGGATGGTAACACCGTAACTTCCGTAGCCGTAAAGCAAAAGAGGTGCTTTCTTCAAATCAATCCCTTTTTTATAAACGATTGAGATGGGAATCTTTTGACCGTCGTTTGCAGTGGCCCAGATTCGTGCGGAAACATAATTGGAAGAGCGGAAGTTCTTATCGATCAGTGTTTTCTGGAAGAATAACTGAGTTGATTTGTTTTCTACATTGTATTTGTAAATCGAACTCGGGTTAGTGAAGGAAGTGTAATGATAATTCACCACTTTCGATGCATAATTTTCATTGAAGCTGAAATTCAGTTCATATACTTCTTCCGGCATGGATATTTTGGAGAAATTGCTTGCATCCAAACTGCCGACTGAGATTTCAGTTCTTCCCATTTTCCGCGATTGGACGGCCAGAAAGCTTTGAAAAACTTCAGCTTCTTCAAGATAAACATCTTTGTCGTGCGCAATCAGGATGTTGCAATCTTCTATGGAATTGGGAACGGATTTGGAGAATACCAATTTTCTGTTCGGGCTGTTCTTATTTGTAAGAACATAAAAACCGGTTTCGTGGTGGTGAATTTCATACAAATGATCCTTTTCTCTTTTCAGAAAGCACACTGCTTTTTCAGAAGGTCTGTCGGCTTCGATCATCCATGTTTCGGAACTGGTGCTGCTCACGGTATGGATCAGGATGAGTTTTTTGTCTAATGTCTTAGTGATATAAACCGCAAAACGTTCATCTTTTTCTTCGAAAAGCAATTCGTCTTTTGAATGAGAGGTTCCGAGAACATGTTTGTAAACCTGGAATTCACGGAGAGTAGTAGGATCTTTCTTTACGTAAAAAACCGTTTTGTTGTCATTTGCCCAAAGAATGCTTCCGTCTGTATTGGGAATCTGTTCTTTCAGTATTTTTCCCGAATTATTTTCCCTAAACGATATAATATAATTACGTCGCCCGATTTTATCCTGCGAAAAAGCAAGCAGTTGATTATCCGGTGAAATAGAAAAATCTCCGAGCGAGTAATATTCGTGACCTTTCGCCAATTCGTTTTCATCAATAAAGATTGTTTCCTTCTTTCCTTCAATAAGAATCAGTTGCTTATAATCTTTATCCTTTATTTGTCTCCATTGGTAGGTTTTCCCCTGGATCTCAAACGGTGCACTTGTTTCTTCAGGATTGATGCGCTCATCGAATTCCTTCAAAAAAGTGTTTACCAGGTCCTGTTTTCGATCAAAGAATGCTTTTGAATAATTATTTTCTTCAGCGATATAATCCAATACAGGTTTTGAATCGCGCTCGTTCATCCAGAAATACGGATCAATTCTGACATGATTGTGTTTGATCAATTCTTTTGGAATTTCCTTGGCAATTGGAGTAACTGACTGGCTTTGTGAATTCACGATAAATGGAGTAAATGAGAACAATGAAAGTAATCGGAGAAAATTCTTCATATTACAAATTTAAAAGAAGTCTTTTAAGAATTGCAGGTCGGATGCGCTAGTTTATTAACTTTGTTTTCATGAAAAAAGCTTATAAGTTTCTTCTGAACAAATTGCCAAGGCCGCTTTTAATCCGTTTAAGCTACGTATTTAAGCTTTTTGCGCCGTTGATTTACAAGGGAGATAAGGTCGAATGTCCGGTATGTGAACGAAAATTCAGAAAGTTTTTATCCTACGGTTCTAATGTCTCGCATCGTGAAAATGTACTTTGTCCATATGATCTGACTTTGGAAAGACACCGGTTGATGTGGCTCTATCTAAAAAGAGAAAGCAATTTCTTTACTGCTGATAAATTAAAGGTTCTTCACATTGCGCCAGAGCAGTGTTTTCATAAAAAGTTTAAGAATCAAAAAAACCTGGAGTATTTAACGGGAGATTTAGTTTCCCCGATAGCTGATCTTCATTTTGATCTGCACCAGATTCCCCTGGAAGATAACCGTTTTGATGTGGTGTTCTGCAATCACGTAATGGAACATGTAGATGACGCATTAAAGTGCATGAAAGAATTGTACCGTGTGATGGCTCCCGGAGCCTGGGGAATTATGCAGGTGCCTCAGGATATGAACAGGGAAGAAACTTACGAGGACTGGAGTATCACATCTCCGGAAGATCGTGAAAAGCACTTTTGGCAGAAGGACCATGTCCGGCTGTTTGGAAGAGATTATCCTCAATGGCTTGAAAAAGCAGGCTTTGAAGTGGAAATTGCTTTTGCAGATAATCCGATTCCGAATGAAGAAATTGAGCGTTACAGAATCGCTAAAAATGAAACGCTTTATATAGTAAGAAAAAAATGAGTTTCCTGTTTCCCTGTTTCATAGTATCTTAGAAATTAAGTGTTATGAAATTCAATCGGTATTTGTTTATAGTGCTTCTTCCGGTTTTGGCAATCGGCTTGCGATGTTCTGATCCGGAGGAAAATTATGTGCTTGGAAAAATTCCTTTTCCTGAAGACAATCCGATTACAGCAGAGAAAATTGAGTTTGGCAGAAAGCTGTTTTTTGATAAACGCTTATCGAAAAACGATCAAATCTCCTGTGCAAGCTGCCATCAACCGAATAAAGCCTTCACAGATGGTTTGCCGAAGAGCAAAGGAGTAAACGGAGTAACTGCCCTGCGAAATGCTCCCAGTCTGCTAAACAGTTCTTACTTCACAAGCTACATGTACGACGGGGAAGTGAAAACTCTTGAAGAGCAAGTTCTTGTTCCTATTCAGGATCACCTGGAGATGGGAAGTTCAATGAAGGAAGTTCTCCAAAAGCTTTCAAAAGATTCTGAATACCGGCGTTTGGCAAGATCCGTTTTTAATCGCGAACTGGATGCTTATGTAATCACGCGGGCAATCAGTACTTATGAACGGTCCTTAATTAGTCAAAACAGTAAATTCGACTGGTACAGGGCAGGAGTGAAGGGAGTTCTCAGCCCCGATGAAATTGCCGGATGGGTTTTATTTTCGGAAAAACTCTATTGTACGAAATGTCACACCGGGTCTAACTTCACCGACTACCGGGTTGTTAGCAACGGACTTTATTCTGATTATGGAACAGACCAGGGAAGATTCCGTATTCGCGGATTGGAAAAGGAGAGAGGTACTTTTAAGGTTCCAAGCTTGCGGAATGTATCACTTACCGCTCCATACATGCACGATGGAAGCATGCGCACCCTAAGAGAAGTAATTCTTCACTATTCCAAAGGCGGAAAGGCTTTCCCAAATAAATCACCGATCATCAAACCCTTCCGATTAAATAAATTGGAAATCAGACAATTGGAATTGTTTTTGAAAACACTGACCGACACTTCTCAAGCGTATTAACTTATAGTTCTACTTAATTGATAGGACTAATTGGCTTATTCGTCGAAAAACTGTTAAAAAAAAGCTCGATAATTCAATATTTGATAATATATTGAAAAATATCCCGTTATATTAGTTATACCCAAATGCAAATTATGCAAACCCAAAATCCAAATATACCATGGCAATTAATGTCTATTTCCACCAGTCACCGGAACTGCTCCAGGAGGAGCAAGTATGGGTGATGCAGGCAAAGGAGGATCCGGCAAGATTCGAACCTTTGTACCGCAAGTATTATGATGCAATACTTCGCTATCTGAAACAACGCATGGAAGACCCCGAGCAGGCACACGATGTGGCTTCCCAGGTTTTTATCAAGGCGATTAAGAATTTAGCGAAGTATGAAGACCGGGGAGTACCTTTCGGTTCCTGGCTTTATCGAATAGCTAAGAGCGAATTGTACCAGAGTTATCGGGAAATGCAGTCGAACAGAACTGTTTCAATGGAACATGTTCAGATTCCAACTTTCGACACCTTGTTTTTTGATAATCAGGAATTTGAGCACAACCAGTCTTTACTTTTGGCAGCAATGCAGAAGTTAAAAGAAGAACAGTTAAAATTGATTGAGATGCGATTTTTTGAACAGCTAAGCTTTAAAGAAATCGGTGAATCAATTGGTATTACAGAAAACAATGCAAAAGTGAAAACGTTCCGTGCATTGGAAAAACTAAGAGAATACTTCTTAGTCAGATACGCAGCTTAAAAAAAGAGAAGGTCTTTCAATTTGAAAGACCTTTTTTATTGAATTGATTTTTTGTTAAAATTCCATTCGCTAAAACAAGTCACTTGCTCGTCCACAGTCTCTGTTTGAATAAAAACAACTAATTTTTTAGGAAGCTGTCATTTAAAATCTTAAATTATTGTTAGGAAGCACTTTACAATGTTAATTTTTTACTATGAATTATACGGCTCTAATACTTGCATCCCTGATTCCTGCGATTTCTTTTACGCAAAGTTTAAATTTCAATTCACAGCGAAACTGGGCCATGAATAAGCACGAAATTTCAATCGGGCTTGGTGTAACCAGTTTTTTAGGAGACTTGGGAGGTTCCGACAGGATAGGTTCCGATTATAGCTTGAGAGATATTGATTTTAATTCAACATTAACGGGTGGTTCTTTTTCTTACAGGTATCGCTTCCATC
This sequence comes from Fluviicola sp., assembly GCF_029266855.1. Lineage (GTDB taxonomy): Bacteria > Bacteroidota > Bacteroidia > Flavobacteriales_D > Crocinitomicaceae > Fluviicola. The sequence continues at coordinate 724,803 of NZ_JAQSWB010000001.1, read as the reverse complement.
CCTTTTTCGCAACTTCGACCATGGTCAATGCAGGAATGTTAAGCGGAAGTGATGCATTGACGGCTGAACGTGTCAGGAATATGCGGAACCTAAGCTTTCGTTCGTTTTTCGGGATGGTGAGTCAGCGATTTGAGATTATTGTATTGGCCAATGAGAGAATTGGCGGCAGCTACAATATTCCAGGATTAAGAAGATTTACGGATCACAACGAACAATTGTATTTGATTGCGGGTATCGGTGCGATGTATTACAACCCGAAAGCTTTGTATGATGGGGAATGGGTTACATTGCGGGACATGCATACGGAAGGGCAGGGGCTTCCAGGTGGTCCGGCTGAATACAAGCGCATTACTGCAACAGTGCCTCTGGGAATAGGATTCCGAATGGGGATCAATCGTCTGTGGAGATTTGGTTTGGAAGCAACTTACGTAAAAACATTCTCTGATTACATCGATGATGTTCACGGCGAATACTACGATCCGGCTGTTATTGAGGCAAATTACGGACCGCAAGCTGCATATTTGTCAAATCCTTCAACTACTCCTGAAGCCTTTAATCCGGGGAGCAGGAGAGGCGGAAAACAAAACGATGCTTTCCTTTATCTGAACATAATGATCACCAGAAATATTACCTACAAATCTTCTTCCGGAAGGTAAGTAGTAGAGTTGAAAAGACCACTGAATGAATCAATTTCAGATGAAATAAAAAGAAGCATTGGAAATTTTAAAAGAATATTTCTTAAGAAGATATTACTGCTTGAATTCGAGCGGATCGAGGTCCCCTTTTTTCATGAATTGGTTTCTTTTTGTTAAAAATCATTCAATAAAACAGCTTACTTATTCATTAACAGTGCCTATTTAAAAAAAAGCAACAAAATTTTTAGGTCGCTGTTATTTAAAAATCTTAATTTAGCGCCGTGGAATTCTACTACAACATAAATTTTTAGAATGAAGTATACAACTCTAACTATTTTATCTATAGTTTCGACAATTTCTTTTGCGCAAAGTTCAAATTTCAATACACAGCGAAATTGGGCTATGAATAAGAAAGAAATTTCAATCGGTCTTGGCGCAACTAGTTTTTTAGGAGACTTGGGAGGTGCTAATCAAATCGGTACCGATTATAGTTTGAAAGATATCGATTTTAATTCAACTCATTTCGGAGGCTCATTATCTTACAGATACCGTTTTCATCCTTATTACGCAACTTCTACCATGGTTAATTTGGGAATGCTGCGCGGGAATGATGCTTTGACGGCTGAACCGATCCGGAACATGAGAAACCTGAATTTCCGTTCGTTTTTCGTGATGTTGAGTCAGCGATTTGAGATTATCGTATTGGCGAATGAGAAAATTGGTCGCAGATACAATATTCCCGGATTAAGAGGTTTTTCCGATCACAACGAACAATTGTATTTGATAGCAGGTATCGGTGTAATGTATTATAACCCGAAAGCTTTGTATCAAGGCGGTTGGGTAGCCTTACAAGGCATGCATACTGAAGGACAGGGACTTCCCGGTGGTCCGGCTGAATACAAACGCATTACTGCGACTGTTCCTTTGGGAGTCGGATTCAGAATGGGGATCAATCGCATGTGGAGAGTAGGATTGGAAGCAACTTATGTGAAAACATTCTCGGATTATATCGATGATGTGCACGGCGAATACTACGATCCGGCTATTATCGGGGCAAGTTACGGACCTCAGGCGGCATATTTATCTAATCCTTCAAATAATCCTTCGGCATTTGAGCCGGGTAGCCAGAGAGGTGATAAGCAAAAAGATGCTTTCCTATATGTGAACATCATGGTAACAAGAAATATTACATACAGATCTGCTTCGGGAGGTGGACCGATGAAGTTCGGAAAACGCCGTTACAGAGCGAAGTTCTAAGCTAAGTTTTAAAATTCTTTTAACAAAACGAGTTTGTCTATTGATAAGCTCGTTTTGTGTTTTTACCTTTGGTACAAATTGATAGAATGTACCCTTTGTTGAGATGGTTTCTCTTTAAGTTTGACCCCGAAAAAGTTCACTATTTTACCTTCAGACTACTTGGCTTTTGGCTGAAAGTGCCTTTGGTAAAGCCCATTTGGAAATCCATTTACTGTATTAAGAACCCCTTACTGGAAACGAACGTTGCCGGGATTAAGTTCCCGAATCCTGTCGGATTGGCAGCCGGGTTCGATAAGAACGCGTTAAGGATCAATGAACTTGCCGCTTGTGGCTTTGGGTTTGTTGAAATCGGAACGGTAACTCCTGTAGGTCAGGACGGAAATCCAAAGCCCCGTTTGTTTCGCTTATTGGAAGATAAAGCCATTATTAACCGCATGGGATTCAATAATGACGGAGCAGAGGTGATCGTAGAGCGCTTGAAGAAATTGAATCCGGCCTGTATTATCGGAGGGAATATCGGGAAAAATAAAGTGACACCGAATGAAGATGCAATTTCGGATTATCTCGCATGTTATCACGCACTGGAACCACATGTTGATTATTTTGTAGTCAATGTTTCTTCTCCGAATACACCCAATTTGAGAGAGCTCCAGGATAAGGAGCCGCTTACCAAACTGCTTCAGACACTTATGGATGAACGAACAAAAGTAAGTTCTTCAAAACCAATTTTCCTGAAGATTGCACCCGATTTAACTGATTCTCAGTTAGATGATATTGTTGACATCGTTAATGAAACCAAAATTGCCGGAGTAATTGCTACAAACACGACTATTGAACGAGGGAATTTAGTAACTTCAAGTGCCGAAGTTGAGGCGATAGGTGCGGGGGGAGTTTCTGGTAAGCCTTTAACAGCCAGAGCTACAGAGGTTATCAGCTATTTGTTCCAAAAATCGAATGGTGGATTTCCAATTATCGGAGTAGGAGGAATCTATTCAGCTGAAGATGCGCTTGAAAAATTACGGGCAGGTGCAAGCCTGGTTCAGATTTATTCCGGGTTTATTTATGAAGGCCCGGCTTTGGTGAAGCGAATCAATAAAGCGGTGTTAAAAGAACGAAAGAAAATTGCACATGGATAATCGCGTTTTTATTACAGAATGTCCCAGAGACGCTATGCAGGGAATCAAAGATTGGATTGAAACTTCCGATAAGATCAATTATTTGAACCACTTATTGAAATGCGGTTTTGATACCTTGGATTTTGGAAGTTTCGTTTCACACAAAGCAATTCCTCAAATGCAGGATACGGCAACCGTACTGGAAGGATTAGACGAGAGCGAAACAAAATTATCGGCCATTATTGTGAATGAAAGAGGAGCGGAAGAGGCTTCCAGATTCGAACGGATTCATTATTTAGCCTATCCGTTCAGTATTTCCGAAACATTCCAATTGAGAAATACAAATGCAACAATTGAAGAATCCTTAAAAAGGGTAGAGGCCATCGCAAATATTTGCCATAAGGAAGATAAAGAGCTGGCGCTTTATTTGTCAATGGGTTTTGGGAATCCTTATGGGGATGCCTGGTCTCCTGATCTGATTGCTACCTGGTCTGAACGATTGACACAGCTGTTTGAAGTTTCCAGGCTTTCCTTGTCTGATACGATCGGGATAGCATCACCGGAATTGGTTAAACAGGTATTTTCAACTACTTCAGCTGAATTTACGGATATTCAAATCAGTGCCCATTTACATACTGTGCCGCAAAATGCAAGTAAACTGACCCAGGCAGCTTACGAAGGCGGGTGCCGTTATTTTGAAGGTGCAATTAAAGGTTATGGAGGTTGCCCGATGGCTGCGGATGAATTAACTGGAAATATGCCTACAGAACGAATGCTCGACTGGTTTAAAGAAAAGGGAATTGAAACCGGAGTGGATAATACCCGATTCTCAGAAGCATTTGTAACATCAGCCAAAATCTTTCATTAATTGGTAAACATTCACATGAAACTAAGATTCTTATACATCCTTCCTGTTTTCTTTTTATTTATGTCTTGTGATGATGAGGCAGATGACGAGATTTCAATTGAACCAAGACATTCCGCCGGAAAGGAGAAAGTAGTTGATCAGACAATCAGTACAAACTTTAATGAAAACTCCTTTAAGTCAAAGGTTGAGACTGAATTATTAAAAGAACTGCATATTTGCGACCCGAAGGCTGTTTCTGACGATGATCCCGAACACCCATCCTGTAGTCCAAATTTCTTTCGATTCTTTAAATTGAATGACCAGACTCCTTTAAAGGATGGTTTCAAATTGCTAATAAAAGCGGGCGTGAACGGGTTTCCGTTAAGAAGGTTATTGATTTTTGAGAGGGAGAACGATGTGCTTGTCAAATTGAACGGTTTCAACGGAAATTTGATCGAAGAGCGTAAATCTGCTTCCGGTTATAATGATCTGGTAATCCGTTTTCCTGATAATGTCAATGGAAATATCACGTATTATAATTGCTTGTTTAAGTGGAAAGAAGGGAAGTACAATTACGTAAACTGCGAAGTGATTGATGAAGATGTTCCGAGAAGAGTAAGAGCTGAATTCATTGATTCGATGGGAGTTGAGATTAAGAAAATATTGGATAAGAATGATATGATCTTTTAATAGAAACGCATATTAAAAAGTAAGATGAAATTTACCCGTTTATTTTTATTTCTGCTTTTAATACTGAGTTCTTGTGGTGATACAAGTATTGAACCGATTGACCGTTACATTTTAATTCATGACAATTCTTCAAAAGTCTGGCTTGTCGACAAACAATTGGACGGAGATAAAGATTATACACCCCTTCAGATCGAATACAAAGAAATAATCGTTTTTCACGAATCCCGGAATGCATACTTCCATACTTTAAAAACCTTGGGGACAAAACCAGGAGTTAAAAAGTCTTTTTGGTTGGATGAAGCTAAAAATGAATTCGGGTTTTCAGGAAACAAGAAAGATTTGGTTTTTGAAATCGTCAGCATATCCCGCAAAAGGATTGTACTCAAACCAAAAAATAATTCCTACAAGTATACCATTGTTTTGATTCCTTTTCCTGAATATTAGATCTGGACTCTTGATATGTCAATTTGAGTTAATAATTAAATCTTGCCCTTCAGGACATTATTTTTATATTTGCCTGTAACTCAACCTTATGAAAAAACGAATATATTTTCAATTCTTGTTCCTTGGTTTATTTGTCGTTTCCTGTGGTTCCAATGAAGAATGCAAAGATTGTCAGGTAGAAACCATTGCAGATACCATTACAAAAAAAGACGATTTAACGACTGTTCTTAAAGATACAGCGACTGAGAAAAAATCTGTTTCAGTTGAAATGAAGGAGAATCATGAAAAGATTGTAAAGAAGTACGGAGAGCAATGGGATTTTTGTACTTGTGTGATCGCGCATGATTCAATCAACGATGCTTTCGAAAAAGGGGGAATGACCGCCAAGCAGGAGGAAAAATTGATGGCTCGCTGGGAACATGTAGATAATAAATGTAAAGAATTGCTTACCACTCCCAATACCACTCCGGAAGAACGGGCCAAACACGATAAGAAGGTTATGAAGTGTTTGAAACAGAACGGATTGAGAAAGTAAGCCATATCTTCAAAAATATTTTTCAAATCCTTATTGCAATTTGATTGCATTTAGTTTACTTTTGTTCCATGAGTAAATCATTGGTGCGGATTCTTTCTTCCCTCTTACTGGTTGGTTTTCTGGGCTTCCTGGTTCCGATAAACAACTGGCATGCGCTTGCTCATAACCATACGGCAAAACATACAAGCGACCCTTCAGATGGATTAACCTTTAAGCAGGGATTCGAAAAATGTGCGCTTTGCGATCTTCAGATTCCACTGCTTTTTAATCATGCACCAAGTGCAATAACGAGTTGGGAAGTTTCATTTGATTTTCTTTTTACAGATTATAGTTGTTCTGAGTTACCGGTAAAAGACACTCCTTTATCGCTTCGCGGACCACCCTTGATGTTTGGATCTAAAATCAGTATCTGATGCTGATGACTTTCGAGTTTAGTTAACATCATTCACATTTCATGAAAGTTTATTTACTAGGAGTATTCATTTGCTGCTCCGTACTGTCATATTCACAAAATTGTGATTATTCAGTTCGTGGTGAAGTAAGAGATATTCATACAAATGAATTGATTCCTTTTGCACGGGTTTCGATTCAAACAAATACCATCCAAACGGATTCAAACGGAGTTTTCCTGTTTTCCGGGTTGTGCGCCGGGCGTTTTACATTGCGCTGTGTTCCTCATTTTGGTTGTGAACCAATGGATTTGGAGATCACAGTGCCAAATGCAGGATTAATTGTCTTTAAAGTAGAAACACACCAGGTTGAACTGGATGAATTGTTGATAGAGGCTTATCATTTTCCGAGAGAATCCCAGGAATCAATGACCCTGAAGACAAATGACATCAGTAAGATAAAGGGAAATACCCTGGGGGAACAGCTGATTCGTTTTCCGGGTGTGAGTAGTTTAAGTACAGGATCATCCATTGTGAAGCCGGTAATAAACGGAATGCACAGTAACCGGCTGGTAATCGTAAATAATGGCATCCGCCAGGAGGGACAACAATGGGGTAGTGAACACGCGCCGGAGATCGATCCGAATTTAGCGGGGAATTTAACAGTTATCCAGGGAGCATCCGGTTTGCAGTACGGAACAGACGCAATTGGTGGAGTGATCTTAGTTTCTCCTGACGAACTTCGCTATCATAAAAATACTGCCGGTTGGGTCAAGCTGAATGGAAACAGTAATGGACGCGGTGGCGGAGTCTCAGGCTTGATTGCAGGATCATTTATGAAATCAGGGAAGTGGGCATACCGGGTTCACGGAACAGGAAGGATCAACGGAACACAAAAAGCTCCGAACTATTGGATCAGGAATACGGCTTCCAATGAATACAGTTACAGTGCTGCTCTTGGTTATAAGGGGGAGAAACTTGAAATAGATTTGTTCTATACGAAGTATTCTACCAACCTGGGAATATTCACAGGTTCGCACATTGGTAATTTATCTGATTTGAATGTGGCATTTACATCTTCAACACCAAAGGATACGGGATCTTTTACTTACAACTTGGAAAATCCGAAGCAATTGGTTCAGCATGATCTGAGTAAAGTTCACCTGGTTTACAACTGGAATAAAAAGATCAGTACAAGTCTCGTTTACGGGTATCAGTTTAACCTGAGACAGGAATACGATTTACACAAAGCATACAATGACAGTATAGCAGCTCTGAATTTACCTGCCTTTGAATTAAACCTTTGGACCAACTCGCTGGACATAAAAACCCAAATCAAACATTCCGACCGATTCAAAAGTGTATTCGGTGTTTCTGGTTTGGAGCAAAGCAATGCGTATTCAGGAAGGTTCTTCATTCCAAACTTTAAAAAACTACAGGCAGGAGCTTATTATTTAGGAGTTTACGAGAATGAAAAGTGGCTGTTTGACTTCGGGCTGCGTTATGATTATTCCAAATTACAGGTATTTATTTATGAGGAAGATGTATTGACAAAGCCGGTAAAGCAGTTTCAAAATCCCAGTGCTTCAGCCGGTATTTCGAGACTTTTGGGGCATCATTGGATTGTGCGAATGAACCTGGGGACAGCCTGGAGACCTCCTTCCATTAATGAATTGTACAGCAATGGATTGCATCATGGAGCAGCCTCAATCGAAATCGGTGATGCACAGCTAAAGAAAGAGATCGTTTACAACTCGCAGCTGGGTGTTCAGTACAAGTCGCATATTGCAAAAGTGGATGTCTCCGTTTTTTACAATTATTTCGATGGTTACATCAACCTGCAGCCTTCACTTCCTCCCATGCTGACAATCATCGGTGCATTTCCGGTCTTTCGCTATGTACAGTCTAATACGCAGATATACGGTTTGAATGGAAGTATAGAGGTTCCGATTGGAAAACATGTTTCGTACCAGTTTCAGGGAAACTTGTTATTGGGAACAGATTTAAGAAACAATCAGTTTTTATACGGAATGCCATCCAACCGAATTACCCAGCGTTTGCGCTTTTCAACATTGGGAACCGGCAATAAACTGAATTGTTTCGTGGAAGTTGAATTAATGGACGTATTTAAACAAAAGAGGTATGTGGATAATTCAGATTATGCAAGTCCTCCGAAAGGATATGACTTGCTGAGTGCACAAGCCGGAATTATTAAAAAAATGAACAGCGGAGAAAATTTGCAGGTAGTTCTTGCATGCTCCAATCTCACAAATTTAAGTTACCGGGATTACATGAACCGATTCAGGTATTTTACTGATGAATCAGGAAGGAACTGGACAATTAAAGTGTTGGTTCCATTTTCAATTATTAAAAAACAGTCCAGACTATAATGTCAGGATCTAAACTTAAAAAAAATGAAAAAGTTAGTGATGATTTTAAGCGTAGTGTGTATTGCACTGACAGCTTGTAAAAAAGAAAAGAAAAAGGAAGTAACAAATCCGACGAATCCGAATGAGGAAGAGCTGATTACAACTTTTAAAATTGTTTTTACCGATGCAAATGGGGTTCTGCCTAATGTGGAGGCACAATTTGTAGACATAGATGGTCCGGGAGGAAATAATCCTACGGCGTTTGATACCATTCGCCTGGTTGCAAATGCAACTTACAATGCATCGATTACCTTATTAAATGAAAGTTTAATTCCGGCTGAAGATATTACCGTGGAGGTAGAGGAAGAAGGGGTGGATCACTTATTTTGTTTTGATTTGACCAATGGCTTGAATGCAGTTATTACACGCACTGATCTGGATGCAAACAATTTACCTATTGGAATTACAAGTCAATGGGTTCTTGGAGCTGCTTCTACGGGAACTGCCACTATTCGATTGAGACATCAGCCGGGAATTAAAACGGGGCAATGTGATGTAGGAGAAACGGATATTGAATTGGATTTCCATACGGAGATCCAGTGATCGTTAAAAATAGTAGGGACGTAATGAATCACGTCCCTACATTATTTTTGGTTAACGACTAATAATAAATCAAACGCTGAACCTTTGTAATGTGTTTCGCCAGGCGAATTACCTGTTTTGTATATCCGAACTCGTTATCATACCAGGTATATAGAACTACGTTCTTACCGTCCAAAGACACGATCGTTGCATGCGAGTCATAAACTGAACAGCATGTATTTCCGATAATATCACTTGACACCAATTCAGGATCGTAAGAGTAAAAGATCTGGTTTACAAGATCTCCTTCCAAAGAAGCAGTTCTTACCACATTGTTCACATCTTCGATTGTTGTTCCTTTTTTCAATTCCAAAGAAAGAATTGCCAATGAACCGTTTGGAGTAGGTACACGCACCGCATTCGCAGTTAATTTATCCTTCAGATCCGGGATAACTTTCGTTACGGCAGCTCCGGCTCCTGTTGATGTGATTACCATATTGATAGCAGCAGAACGTCCTCTACGGGAAGATTTATGCATGTTATCCAACAAGTTTTGGTCATTGGTATATGCGTGAACCGTTTCGATATGGCCTTTAACAATTCCGAAAGCGTCATTTACCACCTTCAAAATAGGGGAGATTGCATTAGTTGTACAAGAAGCAGCAGAATAAATCGTTTCACTCTCCACATCCAATGTTCCCTGGTTAATACCGTAAACTACGTTTGGAATTTCTTTCCCCGGAGCAGTTAAAAGAACTTTAGAAACACCTTTTGCTGCCAAATGTTTGGATAAAGCCTCCCGGTTTGTGTAAACACCGGTATTATCGATAACCAATGCGTTGTCAATTCCATATTTCGTATAATCAACATCTTCAGGATTTGAAGCGTCGATCATATGAACGATTTGTCCGTTGATGATCAAGGTTTTGTTTTCCAAATCTTCTACCACACTTCCTCTGAAAGCACCGTGAACAGAATCAGAACGCAATAATGCAGCACGTTTAACGATATCTTTATCGCTGGCACCACGTGTTACGATAGCACGCAAGCGCAATTGCTGACCTTTACCTGCCTGTTTGATCAACTCGCGGGCAGCTAAACGTCCGATACGTCCAAAACCATATAAGACTACGTCTCTTGGCTCAACGGATCCGGAAGCACTTGAGAATTTACCCAATTTAGCAGAAAGGAAAGATGCTTTGGTATCGAATGCACTTCCTTCAGCAATCCACTCACTGGATAATTTACCGATGTCAATTTTGGCAGGAGCCAAATCCATTTTCAACAATTCTTCCGCCAAAGCAGCTGTTGTTTCAATGTCAATAGGTTTTTTTACTACATTCTTTGCATACTCGTGCAAGTTTAGAATCTCTGAAATAGTAATGTCTGTAAGGTGATTACGGAACAAAACCAATTCGACTCCCTTGTCGTAAAGCAATTCACCTACGTGACTTGACAATTTTACAGCAGCGCGTTCTTTTTGAACGTGCATGTTTAACTCTTTTTCATAGCCCAATGCAGCTTCCATCTAAAGTGTATATTTATTTAATTTATGTTCAATCCACTGCCGTGGATCATTTATCGATCAGCCGTGGCTGACTTCTTGTTTAATTTTCAATGATTTAGCATGTGTATAAAGCAAAAAAGGCCGCCCGCGTTAGCAGACAGCCTTTTTTCTTATCCTAAATATGCTTTCAATAACTTATTTCGAGAAGTGTGTCGAAGGCGTCGTATTGCCTTCTCCTTAATTTGTCGAACACGTTCACGTGTCAGGTTAAATTTGGCACCGATCTCTTCCAGGGTTAAACCGTGATTCATTCCGATTCCGAAGAATAGACGAATGATCTCACGTTCTTTATCTGTTAAAGTGCTCAATGAACGCTCGATCTCTCTTTGAAGAGATTCCGCCATCAATGCGTGGTCTGCTTTTGGTGAATCCAAGTTTGCCATAACATCCATCAATGTACCACCGTCTTCAGAAGAAGAAAGAGGAGCATCCATAGATACGTGACGACCGGAAACATTTAAGCTTTCTTTAATTTTATCTTCCGGAACTTCCAAAGCCTCTGCTAATTCTTCTGCTGAAGGAGGTCTTTCGAATTCTTGTTCCAGTCTTGAAAATGCCTTATTGATTTTATTTAAAGAACCAACCTGGTTTAATGGTAAACGTACAATACGTGCTTGTTCAGCTAAAGCCTGTAAGATTGATTGACGAATCCACCATACGGCATAGGAGATGAATTTAAATCCACGCGTCTCATCAAATTTCTGTGCAGCCTTGATCAAACCTAAATTCCCTTCGTTAATAAGATCGGGTAATGTTAATCCTTGATTTTGATACTGTTTTGCTACAGACACGACGAAACGTAAATTTGCACGAGTTAATTTCTCTAATGCTCTTTGATCGCCTTGTTTGATTTTACGCGCCAATTCTACTTCTTCTTCGGCGGTGATTAGCTCTTCTTTACCAATGTCTTGAAGATACTTGTCTAATGACTGGCTCTCGCGATTGGTAATCGATTTTGTAATCTTAAGTTGTCTCATGTAATGAACTCCGTTGTTTTAATAGATTAATGAAAATCTGGGTGCAAAGTTACGACGAAATGGGAGTGATTTCCAAATAAAAAAGGCAGATTTTTGGGAGATTCTCACCTCTCAAAAACCATGCCTTAACATTTTTCATTTAAACCATCCCGAATTCATTGACTTTCCTTTCGGAAGTTCAATTGATTCAAAGAGTTAAAAAAGTTAAAAGGGATTTCATTTTGAACCTTTTTGAACACTTTGGATTGTTTTCAGCTATAAACCGAAGCCAACATATTCTTTTTTGCCGCTCTCTGAGACAATTTCGAGGAGTATTCCTCCTTTGGTACTGTTAAGCACCCGGGTAAGCTGTTCAACCGATTCAATCTGAGTCTGGTTGATTTTTGTGATGATATCTCCTTCGGTAAGTCCGCTTGATTTCAGTTTCCCGGGCTCCAGGGCTTTGACTTTTACCCCGTAGCTTAAATTCAATTCCTTTTTCTCTTTGGCAGTTAACTCAGTAAAGGTTGCTCCAAGTGCTGTTGTCTTGCTCATTTCTTCCTTTGATTTCAAAGCGGTTTCGCCATCAACAGATCTCAAAAGGATTTCTTTGATCACTTCAGTTCCGTCTTCTGTGCGCAACGTAAGGTTCACTTTGTCGCCAGGTCTGCGTTTACCGATCTCTTCCTGCAAGGAAGCAACCGAATTCACCTCTCTGGATCCGACTTTCAGGATTACCCAGTTTTTCTTCACACCAGCTTTATCAGCTCCACCATCTTCAGTAACTGCAGAAATAAATACTCCTCTTGTGGAAGGCAAACTGTTCTTCACTTTGATTTCCTGATTGATGTCTGCGATCTGAACACCCAAATAAGCTCTTTGGACAATTCCGAAGTCGATAATGTCACGCATCACTTTGTTAACCAAATTCACCGGTACGGCAAAGCTATAACCGGAATAAGAACCAGTTTGAGAAGCTATTGCAGTGTTGATCCCGATTAATTCGCCTTTTGTGTTAACCAAAGCACCACCGGAGTTCCCGGGGTTTACTGCTGCATCTGTTTGAATGAAGGATTCAATAGGGACGTTTGTGTTGCTTGTTCTGTCGGAAAGTAAGTTGATGTTTCTTGCTTTTGCACTGACGATTCCGGCAGTAACAGTTGAAGTCAGATTGAATGGATTACCAACTGCCAGTACCCATTCCCCGACACGAAGATCGTCACTGTTTCCAATGCTGATCGGTCTTAATCCGGGAGCATCTATTTTCAATACGGCAATATCTGTTGACGGATCCGTTCCGATCACTGTTGCAGTATATTTTGAGTTATCGTTCAAAATCACTTCAATTTCCGAAGCGTCCTGGATCACATGATTATTGGTTACGATATATCCTTCACTGGAAACGATCACTCCGGATCCGGAACCACTTCCGTATTGTTTGAATTCGCGCCCGCCAGTTCCCGGTCCGTAAAAGAATTCATAGAAAGGATCCCGCTGAACCTGAGTCCGAACTACTTTAGTCGTAACATGGACCACCGAGTTAATCGTGTTTTCAGATGCTTCAACAAACGAAGCGCCTTCAACGGGCATTCCATTGTAAGATACAGTCTTTGCCAAACGATTACCATCAATTACCTGTTCAGAAAGAGGAGTATCATAGTTGTTAGATAAAAAGAAACCGAAGGCAAATGGAATCATCCCGCCTGCAATTCCTAGTCCTAGGTATTTCAATGAGTTGTTCATGATATTAAATTAGTTTATGCTAAATTTCTACGCAATTATAACAGTATTCAGGTGATGATTGTTACTTTTGTGCTGTTAAAGATTGTTAAGCCTTTTTTGCTTGTAACTCAATCATAGCAAAGGATATATGGATTTACATTTTGTAAAATATCAGGGAACGGGGAATGATTTTATACTGATTGATAATCGTTCGGGTGAATGGGATAATCTGTCGGTTTCTACCATTCGGCAGTTGTGTGATCGCAGGTTCGGGATCGGTGCGGATGGTCTGATAAAAATCAATTCACTTCCGTCTTACGACTTTGAAGTGGATTATTACAATTCGGACGGATCCAAAAGCTTTTGCGGGAATGGCGCCCGTTGTTCGGTTGCTTTTGCTCATGAATTGGGTATTACAGCAGATTCTGTTTCGTTTATGGCAATTGACGGAGCTCATACGGCAGAGAAAAAAGAGGGCTTGGTATTTTTAAAAATGAATGATGTAGCGGAAATCGATAGTTCTCAGCAGGAATTTGTGTTGAATACAGGTTCTCCTCATTTTATTCATTTCACGGAAAACGTGGCTGATTTCGATATTGTGGCTTATGGCAAGCAGATTCGTTATTCGGAGCGGTACAAAGAAGAAGGTATCAACGTCAATGCCATTCACCAACTTGATGATCATTCGTTTGAGATCAAAACTTACGAACGTGGTGTAGAAGATGAAACGCTGAGTTGCGGGACCGGTGTTACCGCTGCAGCCCTGGCTTTGGGAGAGAAAAATCGGGTAGAAGGTCAGGTTGAATACCAGGTAAAATCTCAGGGCGGTAATCTTTCGGTAAAGTTTAAAAGAGAAAATTCGCGATTCACGGATATTTGGCTGATTGGCCCTGCAGTAGCTGTATTTAAAGGGAGAGTGGATGTCCAAATTTGACTTTCAATCAATCAGCCGGGAACTTCCGGAACAAGTGCTTCAAAAAACGTTTATCTGGATCTGGAATGCAGATAAGATTCCTCCGCATATCGGAATTTCATCAGGCAAAGACTATTACAGTCTTACATACCGTAAATCAGAACACTTGTTAAGTGCTTCTATGCTGAGGAAAGCAAAAAGAGCCGCAATTCCACTTGTTTTGGTGGAGATCCCACAAACAATGATTTGTTTGGAACCGGAAACTGTATTTTCAAAGTATGACCGGGCAAACGGAGAACTCACCTGTCTGAAACCCATCAGTGAGGTTATGCAATTGGCCGGTTGGATAAATCAACTGGCAGATCTGTTGATTTACCTGGAATCAGAAGGATTGATGCTCAGTGTAAGCGGTTTGAATTTACCGGAAGGATACCGGGGGATAGCAGCTTATTCGATGGAAGATATTTTGGGACGGATCAGGTCTTTGAATGGGGAAGCTTGATCAATTGCGAAGCAGTTAAATGTACATCCTTATTGTTAAATAACTATACAAACGTAACTATATCTATGCTTCATCTATGCTTTAACTATGCTAGATATATGCTTTAACTATACTTGTTTCCAGCTTTGTTATTGCCTGATTTAATTTTTGAGTCGCCTCCCAGTACCCTGTGCTCGTAATTACTCTTAGTAACTTGTTGAAAGAATTCATTTCGCTGCAATTCAATTAAGCAGTTTTTAATTTACATTTGATCGCTTTAAAAGGCCATTAAAATGAGCAAGTCATGAGTTTAACCGGTAAATCCGTTTTCCTGCGTGCTGTTGAAAAGGAGGATGCTACCAAGCTGATGCTTTGGGAAAATAATCCGAAACACTGGAAGATTACAGGTACTGAAGTGCCGTTTTCATTTTCTTCCATTCTTGAATACATTGATCAGGCGCAGCATATCCGCACACATGGTCAGTTGAGAATGATGATCTGCATGGTGGGAAGCGGTGAAGCAATCGGAGCAATTGACCTGTACCAGGTGGATTTTAAGCATCTTCGTGCGGCGGTTGGGATTTTAATTGCCGACGAAGACAATAAGAATCACGGTTTTGCTTTTGAAGCGTTAACGCTCTTGGAAAAATATGCCTCTCAAATATTGGCTTTACATAATCTTCACTGTTCCATTCATAGTGATAATCTGGCAAGTGTCGGTTTATTTGAAAAGGCCGGATTTGTGAGGGTAGGAATAAGAAAAGAATGGTACCTTGAAAAAGGTGTTTGGTTGGATGAAATTTTATATCAAAAATGTCTGGAAAGAAAAGAAACAAAAAATTAGTTGTAGCAGCAGTGGCTGTAATGTTAATCGGTGTCGCACTGGTTTTTGGCTGGACGCCGCTAATGATCTATTTGAAGAAAACTTCAAATAATAAGGAAGCACGTGTAATCATCGATAACCGGCAATCTCTGGACGAAATTGCTGCCGAGCTGGAAAAGGCAGGAGTTATTAAGGATGTGGACGCATTTCTTTCCATGGCAAAGTATAAAGAGGTTACAGTTGAGAAGATTGAACCCGGATTGTATGCTTTTCCGGCAAATACATCTTACCGAACTTTATTGAACTCATTGCAAAGCGGAAACTTTGAAGTGGAAGTGGTGGTGACCTTCAATAATTGTAAAACGATCCACGATTTGGCCGTTAAAGTATCCAAATGTATCGCTGTTGACAGTACTGAACTCGAAGATTACATTACCGCCCCGGAAACATTGAATAAATACGGATTTACAATTGAGCAGATTCCGGCTTTGTTTATGCCAAATTCTTATAGGATGTACTATGATACGGGTAAAGAAGCATTTCTTGATCGGATGGCAAAAGAATTTAAAAACTTTTGGACTCCGGCGCGAATGGCTCAATTGAAGGAAGTGGGGTTGAGTTCTCCTTCCCAAGCTGTTACCCTGGCTTCAATCGTTTACGGAGAACAATCCACCAATGCTTCCGAATGGCCGATCATTGCACGCCTATATCTGAATCGACTGAATACCGGGATGAAGTTACAGTCGGACCCCACGTTTAAGTTTTGCTGGGGAGACCAATTGGAGGGAGTGCAGCGCTTGACGTATGAGCATCGGAATAAAGATTGTCCCTACAATACTTATTTGCATAACGGATTACCTCCGGGACCAATTTCAATGCCGCCGACAGGTGTGGTTGAAGCAGTTTTGAACCCGGATAACAACGATTATTTATACATGTGTGCCCAGCCAAACTACGATGGACTGCATAATTTTGCGAAGGACTACGCCGATCATGCAAAATATGCTGCAGAGTTTCAGAATTGGTTAGGTGCAGAAATTGCCAATCAATAATTATGGAACGCAGGTCTTTTGTAAAGTTAGGTGCTGTCGGATTAGCCGCATCTATTGTGAAACCGGGTTTTGCAGGTGAAAATCTAACAGAGAATTCATTTTCTTCCGAATACAAGGGCGGGGCAAAAATAATTTCGACCTGGAGCCATGGACAGGAAGCTAATCGTGCGGGTTGGAAGCGGCTTGAGTCGGGAGGTACTTCTCTGGAGGCAGTAGAAGAAGGAGCCAGACAAACCGAGAGTGATATAAAGAACAGAAGCGTCGGGATCGGCGGAATGCCGGATCGTGAGGGGCATGTGACTTTAGATGCATGTATTATGGATTGGGAATCGAATTGTGGTTCTGTTGGTTACCTTGAAGGGATTGCGCATCCTATTTCCGTTGCAAAGCATATTATGCAACATACACCGCATGTTATGCTGGTTGGTGCAGGTGCTAAAAAATACGCACTTCAGCACGGTTTTGAAACAATAAAAACTCCGCTTCCCGAAGTGAAAAAGGAATGGGAGAAATGGAAAAAGGAGCAGGCGGCGATTGCCAAGAAACCTGCGATCAATCATGAGAATCACGATACGATCGGTCTCCTGGCAATTGATGAGGCCGGCAGGATCAGTGGTGCCTGTACAACGTCCGGATGGGCATATAAATTACCTGGCCGTTTGGGGGATTCTCCTATCATCGGTGCAGGTTTATTTGTTGACCAGGAAGTAGGCGGAGCAGTTGCAACCGGTTTGGGAGAGTCGATCATTAAAATAGCCGGATCTCATACTGTTGTTGAGTTAATGCGACAGGGAAAAACACCGGAACAAGCATGTAAAGAAACTGTTGAACGATTGATTCGTAAACATAAGGATATGAGTGGGTTACAATGCGCTTTTATAGCGATTAATACCCGTGGAGAAGTTGGCGGTTATTCTGTTTTCAACGGATTTAACTATGCATTGAAAACACAAGACAAGGATGAATTAATTGATACTCCTTTCGATCGAAAATGGTAAAAACCGGTTTGATTATTGGCCTGATCTTTTTTGCAAGTCACGCAGTGGCGCAGATGAATTTATCCTGGAAAGTACAGCATCCGGTATCGAAGCATTGGTTTCCGTTCGGTGAAAAAGGATCTGTGCAGGAAGCCCTGATGGAAGCAAAAGTTCTCCCCGATCCATTTGTAGGAATCAATGAGGATAAATTTGCCTGGATTGAAAATCATCAATGGACCCTTGAGTCCGAATTTCTTCTTACCGAAGCAGATCTCAAACAATTTGTGGAACTGGATTTTCCAAGCATTGATACTTATGCCTCCATTTTTTTGAATGGGAAGCTGGTGGCAGAAACAAACAACTCCTTTGTCCACTATCGTTTTGATGTACAGGACAAAGTAGTTCCCGGTAAGAATAAAATAAAGGTAGTTTTCACACCGCCGATAATGTACCAGAAATCCCGCATAGGGAAAGTGGGAGTTACACTGCCTGCTCCCAATGATGTAGGGAAGGTCAAAGTGGCACCTCATTGCCGGAAACCACAGTACCAGTTCGGTTGGGACTGGTCTTTGAGAATGCTCACGATGGGTTTCTGGGAGCCGGTAAAAGTCGAAGTTTATTCGGTAAACAAGGTGCTTGCCAACTATTCCAATACACTTGAAGTAAGCGATGAACAGGCTACTTCCGAATTTACACTTGTTTTAGCAAAAGAGAGTTCGGAGTCCTTTATTTGGAAAAGTCAATTATTCGGTGAACAAAAAGTAACGTGCGAGAATAAACAGTTAAAACGCATCGAAATCATTTCAAATCCGAAATTATGGTGGCCAAGAGGACAGGGAGAGGCCTATTTATATGAAGATCACTGGATTTTGCAAAATGAAAAAGGTGATGTCATTTTGGAAAAAAAGGTGCGTTTCGGAGTGAAAAAAGTAGAATTGCTCCAGGAAAAGGATCAATGGGGGACTTCCTTCCAAATCAAAGTAAACAAGCGACCGGTTTTTTGTAAAGGAGCAGATTACATTCCCGATGACATTTTCCCATCCCGTATTACAGATGATAAGCTGAAAGAAGCTGTTCAAACCATGCTGGATTGTAATTTCAATATGGTACGCATTTGGGGTGGAGGTTTTTACCCGAGAGAATCTTTTTTGGAAGCCTGTGACGAAGGCGGATTAATGGTCTGGCAGGATTTTATGTTTGCCTGTGCCATGTATCCGGGAACCGATGAGTTTTTGACAAATGTAAAAACAGAGCTTCAGCAGCAAATCCCGAGACTGGCATCTCATGCTTCACTGACCTTATTCAATGGTAATAATGAAGTTGATGTGGCATGGAAGAACTGGGGATTCCAGACAACTTATAATTTATCGCGGAAAGACGAATTATTGATCAGTTCCTATTATCAAAAACTCTTCCGGGAATTAATCCCTCAAACGCTTAAAACTTATACAAATTTACCTTATGAGCACACTTCGCCTCTTAGTAATTGGGGAAATGATGAATTCTACAATTCAGGAACCCAGCATTATTGGGGAGTCTGGCACGGAACGGATCCAATCGAAGATTTCGGCAGGAAATCGGGGCGATTCAATGCCGAATACGGGTTTCAGTCTTTTCCCGAATTGGCAACATTGTCGATGTTCAGTGTTCTGACTGACTGGAAGTTAGATAGCCAGGTAATGAAACAACGCCAAAAAAGTTATGTCGGGAATACCATGATCGCAAAGCATTCGGATTTGCTTTACGGAAAGACCGCAGATTTTCAGCGTTTTGTTTACTTCTCCCAACTTACTCAGGCGAAAGCAGTAGGAATTGCTGTTGTAGCTCACAGAACGACCTATCCCCGGTGCGCAGGAACATTGTACTGGCAATTTAACGATTGCTGGCCGGCCCCGACCTGGAGCAGTATCGATTATTACGGGAGGTGGAAAGCTTTGCAGTACGAAGTGAAAAACGATTTTAAAGACGTAACAATTGCTGCACGGATCGATACACTCGGAAAAGAAAAATATGTACTTATTTCAGATATTCCTTCCGGATTTTTATGTGAAATAGAAGCAAATCTGTATGATTTTCAGGGAAAACACCTGGAGACCTTCAAATGTCATCAAGCAATTGCATATCCGCATGCGGTAGAATTATTTCCCCAAGAGTTGAAGCAATATAAAGGGAAAGAGTTCGCAGTTCAGTTCAAGTGGAAAGACGAAACCGGAAAAATGTGTGAACGGATTTTTATGCACGAATCCTTCCCTGGAAGGCCCATTGCGGGTGCGGAACCGCTTGTAACGATCGAATTATTAGATCTGAAAACAGGAAAAGGAAGTGTAGTTATCGAAAATGAAATTATATTGCGGGACTTTTGGTTTACCGCCAAAGAAGGAAAAATAAAGACAGACCAAAACTTTATTCACCTGCTTCCCGGTAAACACCGCATAGAATTTACATTTGAAGGAAATTTAACCAAGGATCAGTTTTATTGGTTTTACCATTAATTCAAATAATAAGAAAATTTAACGAGATAAATTTTGTAAATAATACCACGGTAATTAATTTTGTAGCATGGAAATAGGACAAGTAATCCAATCGAAATTCAAAAATTCTAAACATAAAGCTGTGGTAAATCTTCGCTACACCTCAAATTACCTGGGAAATATTCAGAATTCTTACATGGCGAAATATGATTTGTCGATGCCACAATTCAATATTTTGAGGATTCTTCGCGGAGCCAAGGATGCGATCAGTGTTAATTCAGTGAAAGACAGAATGGTAGAGAAATCTCCGAATACTACACGCTTAATGGATAAATTAATCGATAAGGGATTGATGGAGCGTGTTCGCTGCGAAGCCGATCGCCGGGTTGTTTATGTTTCGATCACGGAAGCGGGATTGGAAATCCTGAAGCAGATCGATGATGATGACCAGTCTCAGCTTGATTTTACTGGAAATCTGACAGAAGAAGAGGCAGAAGTCTTGAGTAACCTGCTGGATAAACTGCGCGGATAAATTAATTACGAATTACGTCCTGATAGCTATCGGGATACGAATTACGAATTTGAAATTCTAACAGCTTTTTTAATTCCCCGAATCATGTAACCGGCTTCTTATGCAGGAAAGTCATCTTTTGGGTGAATGTTCCTCGCGTATTGAGCTAATTCCCGTATTTTTGCTATCTTATTTGTACCCATTTTTATGCGCTTTACGCTTTTTACATTCTTTTTGCTCAGCAGCTTTTTTATCTATTCCCAGGCAGTAAATGGTACGGGGTCAATCGATGGCCGGGTTCTCGATTCCGTTTCGAAAAATCCCTTGGAGTATACAATGGTCCGCATCTATAATCTAATTGATTCTTCAGTTGTAAGCGGAATTTACACAGACGAGAATGGAGCCTTTGTAATAGAGGACATCAAATACGGAAAGTATTACATCGTTATTTCCAATCCGGATTATAAGAGTAAAACCATTCCCAACATTTCCCTGTCTCCGGATAAAAGTCTCCGGAAATTAGGCACAATTGCACTTGTAAACTCTGTGAAGCAACTCGATGAAGTAATCATTCAACAGGATAAGAATGCCTTGCAATTAGGTCTCGACAAGAAAGTTTACAACGTTGGAGAAGATATTGCAACTTCCGGCGGAAGCGTGACCGACGTATTGAATAACGTTCCATCTGTTGAAATTGACCAGGACGGTGCTATTTCTCTCCGTGGTGACGGAAATGTGACAGTTCTTATTGATGGTAAGCCAAGTAACATGTCGGGAGGAAATGGAAAAAGTGTCCTGGAAGGAATTCCAGCTAGCAGTATCGAACGAATTGAGATTGTTACCAATCCATCAGCAAAATACGATCCGGACGGAACTTCCGGAATCATCAATATTGTACTGAAGAAAAACATAAAGCGAGGGATTAACGGAAATATCGCTGCTACTTTAGGAACAGGGAATTTGTATACCGGATCCTTAGGTCTGAACCTGAGAAATACCCGATTCAATCTTTATGGAAATTATTCCTACTCTTACCGCGACGGTTACCGGAACAACTTTTCCGATTTAAATCAATATAACGGAGATACAACTATCAGCCTGAATCAAATGAGGTACGGGGGCGACCTAAATGTCACCCATACGGCCAAAGTAGGGATGGATGTGTATGTGAAAGACCGGAATACGCTTTCCTGGAGTATTGCAGGAAATGCAGGAGACAGGAAGAGGAGCGGAACCCAGATAAATACGCGCTACAACAATTTTGGAGATACCACAGACATTTGGACCAGAAAAACCGAAGATCCGACATTAAGCAAGAATATTGATTTTTCTTTAGGATATAAATGGGATTTTAAAGATGATAAAGGTTCATTGGATGCAAATGCGTATCAGTCGCTTTCCCAAGGATCCGATGAAGGATATTATCTACAAACGGTTTATCTTCCCGGAGGTTCACCTTCAACGGATCAGCACATTTACAGCAGGGAAGCAAACGATTTTACAACCTTATCATTGGATTTTATACGTTTTCTAAAACACAAGATCAGAACGGAAAGCGGTTTGAAAATGATCCAGCGGAACATGAGTTTACGCTCGTCATCCGAAGCAAAAGATGCATCCGGAAATTATGTGTCCGATACGATCTCGAATTACAATTACAAGTACCTGGAAAGCATTTATTCCGCTTATGGGATTATCGGAGGTCAATTGAAAAAGTTTAAGTACCAGGCCGGTATCCGCCTGGAGTATAGTATCCAAAATCCCAACCTGATCTCGGAGAACCAGAATTTCAAGAATGAGTATTTTAATTTCTTTCCCTCGGCAACGATACGCTATGAAGTAAAAAAAGGCACTGAATTGTCTTTGGGATACAGCAGAAGAATCAACCGTCCGAACTCAGGAAATTTGAATCCGTTTACTTCCTACGCAGATCCATACAACCTGCGGAGCGGAAATCCGGCATTAAGGCCCGAATATATTCATTCTATTGATTTGGGAGTGGATTACAATTCGAAGAAATTCACCCTGGCCTTCGCTCTTTACCAACGCTATACCAGTAGTGTAATTCAGCGTGTGAAGCTCTTTTACGAAAACGGAACATCAGCAGCCACTTTTGCCAATATTGATAATTCGGTGAATTCCGGAGGGGAAATTGTGATGCAATTAAGACCTTTCCCTGTTTGGAGAAACATGCTTTCATTCAATGGGAATTATATTACATTCAAAGACGATAACCCAAGTACCAACTGGAACAGACAAGGTTTCGTATTTGGCATGAAGTTCAGTTCCACTCTTGATTTGATGAAGAAAACCCTTACACTCCAGATCAACGGGAGATATAGTGCTCCATCAGTTACCGCTCAGGGAAAAATGAATCCGAGAGGTTCAATAGACTTTTCTGCCGATAAATCACTTTGGGATGGTAAATGGGGAATAGGATTGAGGGTGACAGATATTTTCGATACGCAAGGATTTAGCTTTGAAGTAGATCAGCCAACGGTATTCCAATCTTCCGAGTTCAAGTGGGAGACGCGAAGAATTATTGTCAGTATTCGCTATAGATTCGGGAAAACTGATTTAAGAGAGGACAAGCGCTCCAATGAAAACACCGGAGGCGGAGGTTTTGACTTTTAAGCTTGTTTGATCACTACAGGCTGAACCGGGTAATGGATTCCCAAATGGATCAAAGCTTTATCAAAACTTTTTGAATTGCCCTTTTTTTCTTTTAACATTTTTGGTTTCATGACGTTCATTTTAATAAACTTACTCAATTAATATGCCAGTATCCTGGCTCATTTATTAAAATGTCTTAATAAACGAATGAAGTGTAGCAGATAATAATTGATCAAAAAACCAGTTAGAGTACTTATTGGGATACCATAGAACCCGATAAATGAAGCATTTAAATAAAATTATGAGAATATTTGAAATGTCTATTGGGAAATCCTTAAAAGAACCGTACTTTTGTAACCCCTTTTTTTAACAAATGATCGACGAAGAGCTGTTTCAAGCAAAGAAATTATATCCATTTCAGGAAAAGACTGTAAATGCAATCATAGATGAACTGGATAAGAATGGTTCCGATTACAATCTACTATTCCAGCTTCCTACGGGAGGTGGGAAAACTGTTATCTTTTCCGAGGTAGCAAAGAGTTACATTGAACGTTATCAAAAAAAGGTATTGATCCTTACTCACCGAATTGAATTATCCGTTCAAACATCCAAGCAGTTAAATGCAATCGGGATCTCCAATAAAGTTATTTCCAGCGATGTAAAGAACCTGATCGACGAAGAACATCATCCGTGTTATATCGCGATGGTTGAAACACTGAATAATCGTTTGCAGGAAGATGAAAATTTTGTTGACGGAGTAGGGCTGGTAATTGTCGATGAAGCGCATTACAATAGTTTCAGAAAGATCTTCCAGTATTATTCCGGTGCAAATATTTTAGGAGTAACGGCCACACCGCTTAGCTCCAATAAAGCATTACCCTTAAACGATCATTATAATAAATTACTGGTAGGTGAGAGCATTGCTTCATTGATCCAGGGAGGTTATTTGTCTGATGCAGAAACGTTTACCTATGATGTGAACCTTCACGGTTTGAAAATCGGTACCAATGGTGATTTTACGGTAAGTTCTTCTGAAACGGTTTACGGAAACTACTTCATGCAGGAAAAATTGCTTTTTGCCTATGAAGAAGTAGCGGTGGGTGATAAAACACTGATTTTCAACTCGGGAATTGAGACATCACTGCGTGTGGAAGAAACCTTTAAGAAAAGAGGCTATAAAATCCGGCATTTGGATTCTACTTTCTCGGATAAAGACAGAAAGGATGTCTTATCCTGGTTTAAAACCACCAAAGATGCGATTTTGACTTCAGTTGGAATTTTGACAACCGGTTTTGATGAACCGACTGTTGAAACTATTATCCTGAATCGCGCAACACGCTCACTGACTTTGTATCACCAGATGATTGGCCGCGGATCACGTCGTTTGCCTAATAAAGCGAACTTTAAGCTGATCGATCTGGGGAACAATGTTCGTCGTTTCGGTCTTTGGCAGGATTATATTAACTGGCAGGATGCATTCAGATTTCCCGACAGATTCCTTGAATCGCGTTTGAGTGAAGATGATGATCTGGAATTTGAAGTTGAATTCGAATTTCCGCGTCACATGGAGCAATTGGTGGACACCAATTTCCTGGAAGAGTTCAGCATTCGCGATGTATACTATGAGTGTATTGATAAGGGAGAGAAGGGGAAACTTGCCGTTGACTTATCCTTGAGTAATCACTGTGAAGGAATTGTCAGAAAAACAAAAGACCTGGACGATGCGATCCAGATCGTGGATGCCCTTCAGGATCATATAGAACATCGCTTAAAGCTTTACACCAAGTGTATTGCAAAGAGTACCCCGAATTACTTCAAGTATTTAATGGAAACTTATAATCGTCAGTTGCGCCAGGAAATACGTATGAAGTTTGATGAAATCGAAGCTGAGGCTGAAGTTAATAGCGAGAGCGAGAAGCAATAAACGTTGCATATTAGTTAGATATGCGGTGTGATTGTTTGTTCAATCGATAAGCATGTTAACTAACTTGTTTACAATTTTTAGCTGAGTGAGTTTAAAAGCGGTCTTCAATGCTTAGCTTGTTAACTAAATCGTTTACATTCAGATTGTCTTGCTAACATCATTTCAAATAAGTCGTTTGAACAGTCTCCATCAATAAAACATGTTAACTAACTTGTTTACAGTTTTCAGCTGAATGAGTTTAAAAGCGATCTTCAATATTTAGCGTGTTAACTAAATCGTTTACATTCAGATTGTCTTGATTCTTTAACGTGTTAACTAATTCGTTTACATTGTTTGTAAAACCTCTGAGCCCTGTCAGATACTAAATTCAATCAGTAACTGATCAGAATATCGGTCGTATCAAAAGGAGTCGTAATTACATTCAATGTTCCATTGTTTGATGTTCCCTGAACATCGTAGAAGATCTGGTATTGTGTATTCCCATTATTGATACAATAAACGCTGTGATCCGTTATATTGTTCAACTGAATCTCGCCTGTCGGACAACATTCTGCACAACCGTTTTTCCCCACTTGTTTATAATACTTGATCGTTTTTGTGCCATCGCTTACAAAATGAAGCCTTGCCCAGGATTTAGCATAGATATTGTAATTAAAAGTGTTGTCATCTTCAAGTGATAAATTATCAAGAGTAGTAGTCATACCGTCACTGAAATAGTTCTGCTTGCTGACAGAGATCGTAATGCTTTGCAGTTTTTCCCTTTCAAGTTCGTAGGAGTAGTTCCCCGCGGCATCGGTTGTTAGGGTTACTTTTTCGACTGGAGTCGAATTGGAGGTTGTCGTAACATAAATTGAAACATTGGCGCCCGAAAGCGGTGTATTGAATGATGCGTCGTAAATAGTACCTTTAATAGTATATTTTAAGTTCTTTTTTTTACAGGAGAAGCTGAAGATTAAAAGCAAAGCGCCAAAAAGCAAGACTAATTTTTTCATAAAAATATTTTTTTTCAACAAAAAGAGTAGAAATAATTAATAATTAAACACTTCTCGCCTTCAGTCGATTGTTAACAACCTTTTAATTCATCATTCATTAAAGTGATCTTTTAATCTGGATTATGTATTGAAAACCTGATAAATATGGGGATTTTGACGATTATCAACTTAAAACCTAGGACAAAAAAATATTCACTTTTTTTAACAATAGTGCTGAATCTACAAATAAAGATATTATTTTCGCCGAGTAACTCAAAATTTATAATTATGTCAGAAAATTTAGACGCAACAACAATGAAGCCGGAAGGAAAAGGTGCCGCGGTAGGTGGATTTATCTTATCATTGATTGGAATCATTGTTCCTTTTAACGTAATCGCAGTACTTATGGGTTCTGCAGTAATGTCTTACATCGGACTTGTACTTTGTCTTTTGTCAGTAGTACTTTGTGCTATGGCAATGGGTAAATTGAAGAAAACTGGAGGTAAGCGTGGATTAGCTATCGCTGGTTTGATCATTGGTCTTGTTGCTACAGTTTGGTCAGCAATGGCTGTTGTAAGCATCAATGATGCAATCGATGCTCGTAACAAAGGAGTAAGCGATTTACAAAGAGAATTGCGTAATATGTAATTCATATTAAACAATATGTTTGAATCCCCGGTAGTTTTTACCGGGGATTTTTTATTTTTAGAGAAATGGTATTTAAAGGATGGAAAGCTGGCAAACAGAAGAATCGGTTGATAGTTTAGGAGTACAGCTGCAAAACAAACGTTCTGTTTTACTAACCGTACTTTGTATTCTTACCTGGATTGGCTGTGCCTTTCCCCTTGTGCTTACCGGAATGTCGATCTTAAGTTCCGATCTGACAAAAGTTTTTACTGATACGAATAGCTATTCCGGCGCCTGGTTTTTCCTCGATTGGCTGGTATTTCCGGGGCTCTGCACTTTAGGTGCATTTTTGATGTTCCGGTTAAAACGCTGGGGATTCTGGATCTATTGCCTGGGGCAAGTTCCGCCATTGGTATATTCTATATACATGATCATCGGTTTGACCCAAAGTCTGGGTTCGGGAGTGTTTTTCGGCTTGTTATGGAATTGCCTCTCTATAGCTTTCATTGTGATGTATGCCATAGAGATGAATAAATTGTCGCGGAAACCGGTTTCAACTGATTTTTAATTTCTATTTTAGCCTC
Source organism: Fluviicola sp. (assembly GCF_029266855.1). GTDB lineage: Bacteria > Bacteroidota > Bacteroidia > Flavobacteriales_D > Crocinitomicaceae > Fluviicola. Next base: position 697,748 of record NZ_JAQSWB010000001.1, on the reverse strand, counting down.
CTTAATAATTATTACTATTTTACTTATGGCAGCAGGACTGATAATCGCCGCGTTTTTTCTTTATCTCCTAATTATTGGGGGTTGTATAACAGCCAGTGTGTTTTACGTTAAGAATCTGATGGATTTATTGAGACAGGTTGATCCTAAGAATCGTCAGGTTGCTCCCGGATTCGTTTGGATGTTGTTTATCCCTTTTTATGGACCAATTATTTTTCCGTTTAGTTTATATCCAAAGATCGCTGAAAGTTTGAAACGTGAATTTGAAGATCGTAACAGCCCGCAGCCGGGAGATTATGGGAAGTCACTTGGATTTATCCTTCCGTTTTTATTTATGGGTTTGTTTATCCCTTTTATAAATTTTGTAGCTATACTAGGGATTCTTGTAATAGGAATTATGTTTTGGGTTAAAATGACCCAGTATAAAAGAATGCTGAGATCACTTCCAAAAGTAGCTGGCGGAATTAGAATTTCAAGTAATTCCGATTTGTTGGATTAATAACTTAAAAAGCTAATGTTATGAGATTTGGTGCGACTGAACTTTTAATTATTCTTATTCTTTGTGGAGGATTGGTGGTTCTTGTTGTCTTTTACTTAAAGAATTTACAGGATCTGTTGAAGGAATGTGACCCTAAAAATCGTCAGGTCCCACCCGGGAATGTTTGGTTGATGCTTATTCCATTGTTTAATTACGTGTATGGCTTTATTCTGTATCCTAAGATTAGTGAAACTCTTAGACGGGAATTTGAAGACAGGAATTCTCCTCAATCAGGTGATTATTTAAAAGTATTGGGAATATTAATGCCATCTATGAATGTAGCTGGATTGCTTCCAATTCCTTTAATCAAAGTTCTTGTCGGTTTGGGAGGTCTTGTTGTTTTCATTATGTATTGGGTTCAGTCGGCTAATATGAAAAATATACTTCGTTCACTTCCAAAAGGTGATGGCACAACATTTATAATGTCAGAAAAACCAGATTTATTAGATTAAAACGATTAAACAGTTAAAAGAATGGATACATTGGACCAACACATTGAATTGGATTCGGATAAATTGAGAATCAACAATTCGATTAAGGAAAATTTAATAACTGCTGCAAAATGGGCAAGGTTTTTAGCAGTTATGGCTTTTGTTTTCACGGGGATTATGGGGATTGCTTCCCTGGTCATTTTGATCGCTGCTCTTTCAAGCGGTATTCCATCTCTGATAGGTATGGGATTAGGTTACATGATAGTTACCATAGTCTTTATCTTCCCTGGATTGTATCTTATTCGATTCGCGGGCTCAACGGAAAAAGGACTGAGATCCAACAAGCAGGGGGAATTTGATTACGGTATTCAAAATCTGAAATCCTTGTTTAAGTTCATGGGAATATATACGATTGTTTTGATTGGTGTTTATATTTTGATTTTCATGTTTGCGTCAATTGCGAATCCAAGAGTATTTTAAAAAGCAAATCAAGTGATATTTGAAAAGGAACTTACATTTGAGTTCCTTTTTCGCGTTATAAGAACTTATTTTTGGCCATTTTTTTGAGCCAGAATGTTATCTTTGTTTTCCTAAAAATTCAATATGTCTGACGATAAAAAAATCATATTTTCCATGGTTGGGGTTTCCAAGGTGACACCACAAGGAAAGCAAATCATCAAAAACATTTATCTCTCATTTTTCTACGGTGCAAAAATCGGTATTATCGGTTTGAACGGCTCCGGTAAATCTACGGTAATGAAAATTATTGCAGGCCTGGATAAATCATTCCAGGGTGATGTGGTGTTTTCACCTGGTTATACGGTTGGATACCTTCCGCAGGAACCGGAATTGGATTTGAAAAAGACTGTGAAGGAAGTGGTGATGGAAGGAGCACAGGAGATCGTCGATATTTTGAAAGAATACGAGGAGATCAATGCGGCTTTCATGGATGAAGAAGTTCTGAACGATCCGGATAAGATGGACAAGTTGATTGCACGCCAGGGAGTTGTACAGGATAAGATTGATGCAGTTGATGCGTGGGAACTGGATAATAAGCTGGAGCGTGCGATGGATGCTTTGCGTTGTCCGCCGGATGATCAATTGATCGAGACACTTTCCGGAGGTGAAAAACGCCGCGTTGCTTTGTGCCGACTATTACTGCAAAATCCAGATATCTTATTGCTGGATGAGCCTACCAATCACCTGGATGCGGAATCTATTGACTGGTTAGAGCAACATTTACAACAATATAAAGGAACCGTTATTGCAGTAACTCACGACCGTTATTTTCTGGATAACGTTGCTGGTTGGATTCTTGAGCTGGATCGCGGAGAAGGAATTCCGTGGAAAGGAAATTACTCATCGTGGTTAGAGCAAAAAGGAGAACGACTGAAGGGAGAAGAGAAAACGGAATCCAAACGTCAAAAAATGCTTGCCCGTGAATTGGAATGGGTGCGAATGAACCCGAAAGGACGTCACGCGAAAAACAAGGCACGTATTCAGAACTACGACAAAATGATGTCGGAAGAAATGAAGGACAAAGAAGTGAAATTGGAAATTCCGATTCCAAATGGTCCGCGCTTAGGAAATAACGTGATTGATGCAGAGCATGTCATGAAGGCATTCGGAGATAAATTGTTGTACGATGATCTGAACTTCAAACTACCGCCTGCCGGGATTGTTGGAATTATCGGGCCGAATGGAGCCGGTAAAACAACCATTTTCAAGATGATCATGAATGAATTGCAGCCGGATAAAGGAACTTTTTCTATTGGTGAAACAGTGAAGATCGGTTATGTAGATCAGACCCATAAAGATATTTCTCCGGAGAAAACAGTTTTTGATGTGATCGGTGGCGGGAATGAATTTATCGAGATCGGAAATCAGAAATTCAACGCACGTGCTTATTTGTCCAAATTCAATTTTGCAGGTTCAGATCAGAGTAAAAAAGTCGGAGTACTTTCGGGTGGTGAGCGAAATCGTTTGCACCTCGCAATGACACTTATGACCGAAGCGAATGTTTTGTTGCTGGATGAGCCTACGAATGATATCGATATTAATACCTTACGTGCCCTGGAGGAAGGAATTGAAAGCTTTGCAGGATGTGCGGTGGTAATTTCCCACGACCGTTGGTTCCTGGATCGTATTTGTACGCATATATTAGCATTCGAAGGAGATTCACAAGTGGTGTGGTTTGAAGGTTCTTATTCCGAATATGAGGAGAATAAACGCAAACGCCTTGGTGATGCAACACCGAAGAGAATTAAGTATAGAAAACTGGTTTAATTACGAATTCAGAATGTAGAATTAAGAGGAGGTTCATCTCTACATTCTTAATTCTTCATTCATAATTTGAAAAAATGGATCCGCTTCACGGAATAACACTGGAAAAGATAGTAACGGAACTTGTTGAAGAGTTTGGTTTTGAGCGCCTGGGAAAATTAATTCCCATCAATTGTTTTATCAGTAATCCCAGTATTAAATCAAGTCTTACTTTTTTACGCAAAACCCCTTGGGCACGTGCGAAAGTGGAAGAACTATACATCAATAGAATAGTAAATATTCGTAATAGCGAATAGAAATTTAAAATTAAGAATGCAAAATGAAGAGAAATGCATCCTCTCTTAATTCTACATTCTACATTCATAATTAGAAACATGGAAGTAAGAGATTTAGAGCCTTCAGCATTGTGGAATCATTTCGCTGATTTGAACGCAGTACCACGTCCTTCAAAAAAAGAAGAGCGTGTGATTGAATTCATGATGAATTTTGGAAAGTCGCTAGGTTTGGAGACTATTCAGGATCACATCGGCAACGTAATTATTAAAAAGCCCGCAACTCCGGGAATGGAAGGCAGGCAAACAATTGTCATGCAGTCGCATTTGGATATGGTTCACCAGAAAAATTCCGACACGATCTTTGATTTTGACAAACAGGGAATTGAAATGCTGGTCGATGGTGATTGGGTGAAAGCCAATGGAACTACACTTGGAGCAGATAACGGTATTGGAGTTGCAGCAATCATGGCTGTTTTGAAATCGACTGATATTGCACATCCTGCTATTGAAGCTCTTTTTACAATCGACGAAGAAACCGGGATGACCGGAGCTTTACAGGTTGATGCTTCAAATATTACCGGAACAATCCTGTTGAATCTCGATACGGAAGATGACGATGAATTGTCAATCGGCTGTGCCGGTGGAATTGATACCAATACAAAGACTACCATTAAATATGAAGATCTACCGAGCAACTACATTTGCTTTGAAATTAAATTGAGAGGCTTGCTTGGCGGTCATTCCGGAATGGATATTCATCTGGGAAGAGGAAATGCAAATAAATGGATGAATCGTTTGTTCAGACATGTTAAATCTGCAGTGGATTTAAAATTATGCAGTTTAGAAGGGGGAAGTCTTAGGAATGCCATTCCAAGGGAAAGTACAGCTGTTGTAGCGATTCCCCGGGATGAAAAAACCAGCTTCCACGAAGCTGTTGACGAGGTAATTGCCCAAATCGAAGCTGAATTTAAAACAATCGAAAAGGATGCTAACTGGATTGTTTCTGAAAGCAATAATTTGAATAGGGTAGTTGATGATTCTGATTTTGAACGAATTATAAACTCAATTTACGCGGTTCACAATGGTGTCTACCGAATGAGTCCTGCAATAGCAAGTTTAGTGGAGGCATCTTCAAGTTTAGCTAAAGTAACAGTTGGAGATGAGCTTTTTACGACTCAGTCTCTGCAGCGTAGTTCGGTTGAATCATCCAAAACGGATGTGGCAAATACGATTCGTGCTGCTTTTGAAAGCGCAGGAGTAGAAGTGGTACAGGGTGGTGAATATCCCGGTTGGGAACCAAATGCGAACTCGGCAATTTTGAAAGTAATGACGGATCTGTACCGGCAAAAGTTCAATGCCGAACCGAATGTGAAAGCATGTCATGCAGGTTTGGAGTGCGGAATCTTAGGAAAGCACTTCCCTGGAATGGATATGATCTCTTTCGGACCGAATATTCGCGGCGCACATTCTCCGGATGAGTGTGTACAGGTTTCGTCTGTTCAAAAGTTTTGGAGTTACTTGTTAGAGGTTCTCAAACAAATTCCACTGAAATAATTAATATAGCGCTCAAAAGGCGCTATTTTTTTGTTACATTCTTGTGAAGTCAAAGAATTTCCGAAAAAAGATGCTTTATTTGTTATTGAAATCTAAATAATGGACAAGCTCAACACTAATTGGTTGGAATTTCACGAGAAAAGTAAATTCCGTCTTGTGCTGCATTTACTCTACTTTTTCATGGGGTTGATGTCGCTGGTGACGCTTGTAAATCTTTCCAATGAGCATTTTAGTGCTACGCCCAATTTTTTTGCTGTGGGTATGTGTATTGTTGGGCTGGTTGTTCTCTATATCACTAAAAATTACCGTCTTGTAGGTGCAATTTGCTCTATCCTCACTTTTGGAATTGTATCCGGAGCCTTTCTGTTTCTGAAAGCAACACATTATCTCACGCCGATATGGATGATCGTAAATATCATGTTCACCTTCTTTATCCTGGGGAAAAAGTGGGGGATTCCAATGCTGATCGCGCACTTTTTAGTTTTGTTCTATTACCTCATTTACCTGCATGAAGAAAATATTGTTTCGGTTGAATCATTTTCCGGGAATGATGTAACGACCTTTATCATGGAATATTCCATCGCGGGCTTTGCAATTGCATATATTCTGAATCTCTATGTTCTAACGACGAGCTATTCCCGATCGGAAATGATTGAGGTCAATCAAAAGCTTTCAAATCAGAATAAACTTATTTCAAAACAAAATTCGGAGATGGAAGTAATGCTCAGGGAAATTCATCACCGGGTAAAAAATAACCTGCAAATTATTACGAGTTTACTTCGTCTCCAGTCCAATAATATGGATGAAGAACACAGCGGTTCTTACCAGGAAGCGATCGACCGGATAACGGCAATGGCAATTATTCATGAAAAAATGTATCAATCCGGTTCTTTATCCAAGTTTGACCTGGAAAAATACCTGAACTCATTGGTGAGTAGTTTGTTGTTGAATTATTCGATCTCCAAGCGACCGGAACTAATCATTGATGTAGAAGTGGAGGATATGAAGTCGAAAAGTATTGTTCCGCTGGCGCTTTTGATTAACGAGTTATTGCTTAATTCATTAAAGCACGCCTTTCAAAATCAGGATCATCCGCGAATTTCGATCAGCCTGAGTGAAAATGAAGAGAACAAATCAAATCGTTTTCTGCTTGTTTACAGTGATAATGGTTCCTGGATTGAAGGTTCTATTGCTTCATTTGGTACAGAGATTATTCAGGCTATGTCGGAGCAACTGGAGGGAGTTTTCAGTCTTGAAACAACATCTTCTGGAACGAAATATGTTTTTGATTTGGCTAATTTGAGCTAAATTCACGGAATGGATGAGCATCAATTAGTATCGCTGGCCAAAGCCAAAATGCCCTTCGGTAAATACAAGGACCGGTATTTGATTCATTTACCTGAGAATTACATCGTTTGGTTTAAGCAAAATGGCTTTCCTGCAGGTAAATTGGGCCAGCAGCTGGAGTTGATCTATGAAATCAAACTGAATGGACTGGAACATCTGATCTATCCTTTAATGCCTAAATGATTCCGGATCATGTTGCAACTGAATTATCTTTTAATAAGTTACCGTGGAGGAGGCCCGATGTCTGAGGAGGAGCGTTTCTGGAATTGGGTTATTATTTTTGTAATGCTTGGCGGAACGTTTGTTATCCTAATCTATAGAGGATTTATGAAAAGAGGTGGGCGAAGTTGGGATCTGGGAGTTATTCCGAGAAACTTCAAGCCGACAGAGAAAAATATTTTCGAATTATTCGTTGCGGCCTCCGGGGCTATTGTCCGACGAGATTTGGATAACCATTACATGAAGTTTTCATACATAGATCAATATCTCGAAAAAAATTTCGGGGATGTTTACTATCATGCAATTGAATCTTACACCTATTCATTGAATTATGCTGTGAAGATCGACTCATTGGCTTCCTGGTCCAATGAGCATTTATCAGAGGAGTGGAAAATTAAACTGATTAATTTTTTGGCCGGTATTGCCTGTTATGATGGCGGAGTTAACCTGGATGAGCAGCGTCACCTGTTGATTTTGATGTCCAAATTAAATTTGGAAATAACAGATTTTGATCCGGTTTACAGGGAGAAATTAACTCGTCAAAATGAAAGAAGAGATCAAGCGAGGACAAGTTATTCCAAAACGGATTTCTTTTATAAGGTTTTAGGCTTAGAGAAAACTGCTTCTGTAGAAGAAGTGAAGGATGCCTACAGAAGATTGGTCAAATTAACGCATCCGGACCGTTTTATGAAGGAATCCCAAGAGGTTCAAAATCGGATGAGTGAGAAATTTCGTGAAATTCAAACAGCATACGAATCAATTGTAAATCCGTGATATGTTAGTTCTTGGAATTATTTCTGCTTTTTTAGTGCTTTTCCTTGCTGTTGTTTTGGTAAGGAGACAGGTGCAGGATTCCAGGCAGCGAGAAATAAGTTCTGAACTCATTTTGAAGCGCAGTTTTCAGCCTCCTTCCGGAAAGAAAACCGAGAAGATGATTTTCCAGATTTATGTTTTGCTTGCTGCATGGATGATGCGAAAAAATGCAATCAAATCATTTGAAAAACAATCGTTTATAGTTGTTTATATCAATAAAAAGTTTAATATAGATTCCTTAATCATTGCGAATGAATTGGAGTTGGTCGGAGAAACATCTATCCATGTTCGAAGTGTTGCGAATTGGGTAGTGCAGAAGATGCATGGTTCCGCAGAGCGTGCTGAGCTAATGGATTTCCTGATCGATTTGGTTTTTGTGGATAATGAACTGATTGACCGTGAATTTACTGCCTTGGTTCGTTTGGGAGAATTAATTGGAATTCAGTCGTTTTATATTGAGAAAAGAGTGATCGAGCATCGCAAGCGCATTTTTGGTTCCTCACCAAATAATGAGCGCCTGCATACAATTGCGAATGCAGGAAGCCGGAGAAAGATGGCTTTGGCTATCCTGGACCTCGGATCCGAAGCAACGGAAGGAGAGATCAAGAAAAGTTACCGGAATCTTGTTAAAAAGTACCATCCGGATCTGAATCCGAATGTTAAGGAAGAGGAGAGGGCAGAATATGCTCAACGCTTTTTAGAGATCCAGGATGCTTATGAAGAATTGATATCTAATTAGATTTTTTTTGTCACATATGTATTTTCTTGTTTTTATATATAAATACTTGTTTTTTAATGGGTTAATTAGAATTGTTCAAACGCATTATTAAATCAATTTTCAGTTTTTTTTATTTTTTTTGATTGGATTTGTAACCTAAATTAGAACTGTGGCGTAAATGGGTCAAAACAGAATCGCATTTAAGTTTTATATAATATGGAAAGCACAATGATTAATAATGCAGTAAGCTTGGCGAAAACAAAATTGGAACGCCATAAAGCAATGGGTAAGAGTAGCAACTTGAGTATTGTAGAAGTTGCACGATTGATGGACTTGGTTACATTTGGACCGAATATGCCACATGTTCAAAACAGTATGCTTTTCTTTGGTTATAGCTCGAATTAGTCGAAATAAAAATAGTTTAAAAAGGGATTTGCTTTGCGAATCCCTTTTTTTGTATCCGTACTTGTTACAAATGTAAACGCCCAATCATTCAGATATGTAATTATTTAATGATACATTTGTGTTATGGAGATAAAAGATCGTTTGCGGTTGATTATGGACTCACACAAATTAAATGCCGGATCCTTTGCGGACAAGATCGGTGTGCAAAGATCGAATGTGAGTCATGTGCTGAGTGGGCGCAATAAGCCTGGTTTCGATTTTATAGAAAAATTACTGCTTGCTTTTCCGCGTGTTTCGGCTGAATGGCTGTTTACAGGTAAGCAAACAAAGAAAGAGACGGATGATTTGGAGGTGAATGAAAAACAGGTGTCTTCTCCAGTTAAAAGCGTTTCAGATGAAGGGGTTTCATTCTCTAAATCTGAAAAGAAAATAGTTAAAACGCTTGTTTTCTATGAGGATTTCACCTTTGATGTTTTTCTTCCTAATGAGAAATAATTCCTGAACCGATCAATTCGTCTTCCAGGTAAAACGCCGCAAATTGGCCTGGTGCAATCCCTCTTTGTTTTTTATTGAATAGAATGTAGAATCCGTCTTCCAGGCGTGTGAGTGTGCCTTTTTGAAGCGGTTGACGGTATCTGATCCGGATATCAAAATCTTTCACGTCTCCAATACTCATTTCAAACAGCGGATTGATCCAGTGCATTTCGCTTGTCTCGATCTTTAAAGCCCACTTGTTTAATCCGGGATGATCGTCTTTCTGGCCGGAATAAACCGTGTTTGTTTGAGTGTCAATACCAATCACAAAAGAGGGGTTGGGTCTTCCCCCGATGTGAAGTCCTTTCCGTTGTCCGATTGTATAATAATGGGCGCCAATATGTTTTTCCACTTCTTGTCCCATGTTTGGGGAGTAGATGAACTCTTTGCTTAGTTCAACCACATGATTCAGGTCGACGGGGATATTGGAGTAGTCAATATATTGAGATTCTAATTCATTTATTTCTATAATCTTACCGTATTTTACTTCGAGTTTTTGTTGAAGAAATTCCGGTAGAGAGATTTTCCCTACAAAACATAAGCCTTGCGAATCTTTCTTTTCTGCGGTTACCAGTCCGATTTCCTTTGCAATGGCTCTTACTTCCGATTTTTGAAGGTTTCCGATAGGGAAGAGTGCTTTTGAAAGTTGTTCCTGCGACAATTGGCACAGGAAGTAAGATTGGTCTTTATTTGGGTCTAAGCCGGCAAGTAAGTGGTGTATTCCATCTTCTGATGTGCTTTTTCGGCAATAATGTCCGGTAGCAACATAATCAGCTCCCAGTTCCATTGCGGCTTTCAGGAACACGTCAAATTTAATCTCCCGGTTACAGAGTACATCCGGATTGGGAGTTCTGCCGGCTTCGTATTCGGCAAACATGTAGTCTACAATGCGTTCCTTGTATTCTTTGCTTAAGTCCAGAACCTGGAATGGGATTCCTAAGTGTTCTGCAACTAGAAGTGCGTCATTGCTGTCGTCGATCCAAGGACAGTCATTGGAAAGTGTTACGGTCTCATCGTGCCAGTTGCGCATAAAAAGTCCAATCACTTCATATCCTTCCTGTTGAAGTAAATAAGCGCTTACACTGGAATCTACACCGCCTGACAAACCGACAACTACTCTTTTCATGGTGCAAATTTACGAACTTTTGAAAAGCGCTTTTGAAAAATAGCATTCTTTCGAAAAATTAACAGTTACAAAAGTGAATTATAATGTGATACATTTGTATTGGGGCTTGATTAACGATCTTTGTTGTATTGAATTTAGAATCAGATGTTAGCTCAGGGGGCAATAGTCGTATCAATTCAAGTTCCGGATCGAGCAGTTAAATATATCTATCGGATGTTAAAAACATATACAAACGTCGCTATATCTATGCTATATCTATGCTTCAATCATGGTTCATCTATACTTCATCTATACTTCATCGTAGCTATAAAATCGGATAAGATATGTTTATAAATAAGGTTATGATCAGATTCTGAATAATGTAAATAATCGTTAACGGAAATGAATCCGCAGAAAAAAGTGATATTTTAGTCGCATGAAACTGATTGTTCCGATCTTATTATTCTTATCAGCAAGTGTCTATGCCCAGCAGCCATGTACGAGAGTCTGGCTGAGAGGAAAGGTGGAGGATACTTTGAATAAGCACTCATTTTTGAATTTAATGGTGGTCAATACTTCTACCGGGAAAGGCGTTTTTGGTCAGCCCGACGGAACATTCGGGGTTTATGTGAGTAATAACGATTCAATTGTTTTGTCGGTTAAAGGCTATGAGCGCTTTGGGTTTCGCGTGATCGGAGATTCCTCTTGTCACTTCGATGTTTATGCTGTAGTGGAAAGAAAAGCACGTCAGATCGATGAAGTTGTCATCAAGCCTTTAAAATCAATCCAGGAAATTAAGGAAGAGCGGGCTGCCCTGGCTTTGAGAGAAACAAGAACCATTACAGGTCTGGAAGCTTTTCAGAGCCCGATAACAGCATTGTATCAGCGTTTTTCGAAAAGAGAACAATCGAAAGCAATTGTTGCCCAGAAACAATACGAAGATTCAAAAGAAGAAGTCGTGCAGGAGTTGCTGAAATTGTATGTTTCTTATGATATCATCAAACTTAACAACGAGGATTTCATTGATTTCATCCGCTTCATGTCAATGGATGAGAACTTCCTGAAAACAGCGACAGATCTTGAATTAGTTACTTTTATCAAGGATAAACTGGAACATTATATGTTGCTTCATCCGGAGAAAGAATAGAGGTATATGAATTCTTTAATTATATAATTATCAAAGAAGTGAATTTCTTGATAATTCTGTCATTGCTAATTAGCATTTAACGTTTAGTCTTCAAAAACTTCCGGCTCTTCCATAAGCTGTTTATCGTAAAGTTCCCGGTACTGGCTGTTCGTTTGAAGCAAGTCAGCAGGTTTTCCTTCTTCAACAATTCGTCCGTTTTCAAGAACTAAAATGTAATCTGCATTTCTTAAACTGGAAATCCGGTGGCTCACAATAACTGAGGTAGTTTGATTTTCCTTGTTCAGCTGTTTTAAGTTTCCAAGGATAATTTCTTCTGTTTCCGTATCAACGGCTGATAAACAATCATCTAAAAGCAAAATGTGAGGCTTGCGGATCAAGGCACGGGCTATACTTACACGCTGCTTTTGTCCTCCGGAAAGATTAACCCCGCGTTCACCCAGTAATGTTTCGAATTTATCCGGAAAGGCTTCTATGTTGTGTAATACATGCGCGTGTTTCGCGGCGCTTACAATCTCTTCGCGGGTAGTACTTTCCAGGTCGAGCGCACCGAATGCAATGTTATTATAGATCGTATCCGAAAACAGGAATACATCCTGGGGAACCACAGAAAGCTGTTTCCGGTATGCTGGCAGGTTGACGGACGAAAGTTTTTGGGAATTGTAAACAACTTCACCCGAACTTGGATCCAGCTGGCGAACAATTAGCTGAAGAAGCGTTGATTTTCCCGAACCTGTTTTCCCGATAATCCCTAATGTTTCACCGCGTTTCAGCGTGAAATTAATGTTGGACAAAACATCGGGGAGTTCCGGTTTGTAGCGGAAAGACATGTCTTTAAACCGGATTTCACGGAATTCTTCCAGCGGTGCTTCGGATTGATTTTTAATTGCCGGTTCGGTTCTCAGGAATTCGTTGATGCGTTCCTGTGAAGCTGCCGCACGCTGATTGATGCTGGTTACCCAACCAATACTAGCAAAAGGCCAGGTTAAATTGTAGATCAGCAAAATGATGGTAATGATATTCCCGGTTGTAACTCCACTGAACTTATCAAAAGTCAGCAGTCCGCCAATATAAATACTTAATAAAGTACTTGTTCCGATCAAGAGTGAAATGGTGGGCATGAACAAAGCGTTTGTTCGCACCAGGCGCATTGTTTTTTTGAGATACGTTTTTGAACTTTCCTCGAAATTCTGCTTTGCATGTTTTTCCTGGATATACGCTTTAATCACACGGATTCCGGAGAATGTTTCCTGACCTAAAGTACTTAGACGGGATTGTTCCTGCTGTACCTCTTTACTCAATTTATTCATCCGGTTGGAAACCAGGTAAATCAGGCAGGCCATTATGGGAAGAGGAGCAAGGGCGTATAATGCCAGTTCGGTATTGATCTTCAGCATTTCATATAAACTGAAAGGAAAGAGTGCAATGAGGTTAATAGAATACATGATTCCCGGACCTAAATACTGGCGAACCTGGGAAACATCTTCCGAAATCCGGTTCATCAAATCTCCGGTTGATTGACTTTTGTAAAAGCTGTAATCGAGTTGCTGGTATTTTTCAAAGATCTCATTCTTTAGATCGAACTCGATGTAACGCGACATTACAATAAGTGTTTGACGGGTAAGAAAGAGGAAAAAACCCTTAATTATGTTAAAAAGAATAGCCATTCCAGCAAGGCCAAGTGCTACCCAAAAGAGTGTTTGCCCTGCGCTTATGGGTTTATCACCCTTTAAAACATTCATGGATTCACCTATAATTGCGGGAATTCGCGCGCCGAAGTAATTGCCGGCAATAATACAAAGGATGCCCAGCAGTAATCGCCAGCGGTATTTGAAGAAATATTTGTTTAAATAGCTTAGAGACTTCATTCGATAAATTTCCTATTTTTGCGAGCGCTAATGCGATTTTGTTCGAATTACAAAATTAGCCATTCGCATTGAAATAAAAGATTAAAAGTCGCGTATGTTTGAAGTAAAAGAAGTCAAAGATTTAAATCTGGCTGAAAACCCCGTTATTTCTCAAATGAGTATGTATAACCACGAGCAATTGTTATTCTGTAACGATACTGCAACTGGTCTGAAAGCAATTATTGCTGTACATAACACCGTTTTGGGCCCAGCTTTGGGAGGAACCCGAATGTGGATGTACAACAATGAAATGGAGGCTTTGAATGATGTATTGCGTCTTTCAAGAGGTATGACTTATAAGAATTCAATTTCAGGATTGAATTTAGGTGGAGGAAAAGCAGTAATCATTGGAGATTCGCGCTCAATGAAATCGGAAGCTTTATTCCGCCGTTTTGGAAAGTTTGTAAATTCCCTTGCCGGAAAATACATTACTGCGGAAGATGTAGGTATTTCACCGGTGGATATGGTTTGGGTTTCTATGGAAACAAATCATGTTGTCGGTTTACCGGGGAAAAGCGGTGATCCGTCTCCCGTAACTGCTTACGGAGTTTACATGGGAATGAAGGCTTGTGCAAGTCAGCAATTCGGTTCCGATTCACTAGCTGGTAAAAAAGTAGCTGTTCAGGGTGTTGGTCACGTTGGAGAATATTTGGTAAAACATTTGGTTTCAGAAGGTGCTGACGTAACGATCACGGATATTCACGAAGAAACATTGAAAAGAGTTTCCGGTCAGTATGGAGTAAAAGTTGTCGGATTGAACGAAATCTACGACGTACCGATGGATATTTATGCACCATGTGCTTTAGGGGCGACAATAAACGACGATACAATCAATCGTTTAAAGTGTTCGATCATTGCAGGGGCAGCAAACAATCAATTGGCGAATGAGAAAATTCACGGTCAATTGGTGAAAGAAAAAGGAATTATCTATGCTCCGGACTTTGCACTGAATGCAGGTGGTGTGATCAACTGTTATTCGGAAGTAGCAGGATTGCCGGCACAATGGTCAATGGCTAAAGCAGAAGAGATTTATACAACAATCGGGAACATTGTTTCCCGTTCAAGTGCAGAGGGTGTTCCAACCTATCAAATTGCAAACAAGATCGCAGAAGAGCGCATTGAGTCCATCGGTAAAGTGAAATTACCACTATAAAAGTTAGGAGAGTAGTTTATAATGCTGAACAGAAGACATTTAAGAATCAAAGTTTTACAAGCTCTTTATGCTTATTTCCAAGGCGACGAGGATAGTATCAAGAAGACCGAAAACGAATTAATACAGGCTGTAGACCGGATTTACGATCTATATCTTTATTTATTGCTGAGTTTTGGTGAGTTGAAAGACATTGCGGAACATCGCATTGAAGAAAATAAAAAGAAGATCCGTCCAGCGGAAGAAGATCTGAATCCGAACAGAAAATTTGTGGATTCGGTGATTATTCAAACTTTACAGGACAGTTATTCGCTGCGTGAAGCTTCTGAAGACCGCACGGTAAACTGGATCGGTGACGAACATCATGAAATGTTCCGCAAGATCTATATTCAAATGAGAGAAGGGGAGACCTGGTTCGCTCATATGAGTAATGAACTGACTGGTTTTGAAGAAGACAAAAACTTCATGATCAACCTGTTTAAAGCAGAAATCGCAAATTCGCCTTTGATCTATCACTTCTTTGAAGAGAAAAGTATTCACTGGCTGGATGATATCGATTTGGCTTGTCAGATGGTGATCAAATCGCTTAAAGCGATGGAAGAAGGGGAGAAATTTGTTGCTATGCCTTTGTACAAAGACAAGGAAGACGAGCAAGAGTTTATCCGTACTTTACTTCGTAAGACCATTTCAATGGATTCGGAGAATTTAAAACTGATTGATGAATTGACGGATAACTGGGAACTTGAACGCATTGCTAAAATGGATATTCTCCTTTTAAAAATGGCAATTACGGAACTTCAGGTTTTCAAAAGTATTCCTAAAAAAGTGACTTTGAACGAGTATATTGAGATCTCAAAATTCTATTCAACTCCGAAAAGTCACGGATTTATCAACGGTATCCTGGATAAGGCCGTTGATAGATTGGTAAAAGATGGAAAAATTGCTAAGCTCGGAAGAGGTTTAATGGATTAATGTTATGAGAAAAATTGTTTTTTTAGGGGTGGCCTTGTCGTTTTTAACGGCTTGCGGATCAGATTCTCCTTCAGAGATTGTCGGATATAAGACTACAATGAAAATTCCAAGTGTTTTTAATGCAGGAAAAATTGCAAGAGGTGAAGTAATTCACGCTAACTTTGTAGTTGAAAACACAGGTGAATACCCTTTGGTATTGTCTGATGTTTCAGGATCTTGTTCCTGTACGGTTGCTGATTGGAGCAAAGACCCGATTCCTCCGGGAGAAAAGGGATTTGTAAAAGCAAACGTAAAAACAGAATCTTTTTCTGAAGGACCGGTTACAAGAAGTGTAACGATCCTGTCAAATACAACGCCTCCAAATACCAAAGTGGTTGTGGAAGCAACAATTATTAAGTAATTAAAAATAAAAAATAGAGTTATGCAAATTATAATGCTCGTGTTGATGTTAGTGGTGTTTTACTTCTTTTTAATTCGTCCACAACAAAAAAAACAAAAAGAGCTTAAATCGTTTCGTGAGAATTTAAAGCAAGGTGATAAAGTGGTTACAATCGGTGGAATCCACGGGAAGATCCTTGAAATTACAGATACTACTGTGTTGATCAATTCAGAAGGTACAAAATTGCGCATAGAGAAATCTGCAGTTTCTACCGCTGTTGCTGAAAACCTTGGTGTACCGGCATAATCTTTAATCGGATAAAATTGAAAGCATCGTCATTTGGCGGTGCTTTTTTTGTTATTTCCCGCAGATTCCGCAGAGGAGCGCGGAAGTTTGGATGTTTATTCACAATGTTTAAATTTTAGAAGAACGGAGTTATTTCCGGCAACTAAGAAAGTTATAAAAATCTGCGTAATCCGCGATATCAGCGGGAGAAATAGGGGTGTTATATTTCGTGGTTAAAATATTTCCTTTCCTATGTGCGCTATGCGCCTTCGCTGATCACATGTCGCCAATAGCTTTAGCGATGGCACAAGCTTCTGCGTAAGCGTTGTTCCTATGTGGTTATATTACAAATTCTCAAAGAAATCATTGAAATCCGGCATTGTCCTCCCCTCTGACGGAGTCTGATACTCGTCAGAGTCATCAGACCTTTATCCCCTCTGACGGAGTCTGACACTCATCAGAGTCGTCTGACCTCCAAAGGGGGAATTGCGAAAAACTCCTTCGTGCTCTTTGTGGTTAAAACCTATGTGTTCTATGTACCTATGTGGTGATAATAAAAAATGCCACCTCCCGAGGGAAATGGCATCGTTTATAGTGAATTTATCTTAGATATTCTCGATAATCATAGCAGAAGCACCGCCGCCGCCGTTACAGATTCCTGCACCACCGATCTTTCCTCCGTTTTGTTTCAATACGTGGATCAATGTTACAATAACGCGGGATCCCGAGTTTCCTAGCGGGTGACCCAAAGCGACAGCTCCACCGTTCACATCCACTTTAGCAGGATCCAATCCTAAAATCTTCGTATTTGCCAATCCGACAACAGAAAATGCCTGGTTCAATTCCCAGAAATCTACCTGATCTGTGCTTAAACCTGCTTTTGCCAATGCTTTCGGAACTGCTTTTGAAGGTGCCGTTGTAAACCATTCCGGCTCATGAGCAGCATCAGCATAACTTACAATTTTTGCAATTGGTTTCAATCCGTGTTTCTCTACAGCTTCTTTTGAGGCTAAGATCAATGCAGAAGCTCCGTCATTCAATGTAGAAGCATTTGCAGCTGTAATCGTACCTTCTTTGTCGAATGCAGGTTTCAATGAAGGAATTTTATCTAAAAACACATTCTTGTATTCTTCGTCCTCAACCATCATGATCGGATCACCTTTACGCTGTGGAACCGAAACTCCAACGATCTCGTCATTGAATTTACCTGATTCCCATGCTGCAGCAGCACGTTTGTATGAAGTGATAGCAAAGTTGTCCTGGTCCTCACGGGTAAAACCATATTTCTTAGCTGCCAATTCAGCACATGTTCCCATAGGAACTTTACTGTATACATCCAATAAACCGTCTTTCGTGATCCCGTCAAGCATAGTGATGTTCCCGAATTTCATTCCGTTTCTGCCATCAATATAATGTGGGGTCTGGCTCATGTTTTCCATTCCACCTGCAATGATAATTTCGTTATCACCAGCTAAAATGGTTTGAGCACCCAGCATAATTGCTTTCATTCCTGAAGCACAAACTTTGTTTACAGTTGTACATGGAACCGTATTCGGTAAGCCCGCTCCTAAAGCAGCCTGACGTGCAGGAGCCTGTCCGACACCGGCCTGGAGTACATTCCCCATGAAAACTTCATCAACTAATTCAGGCTTCAATCCTGATTTGTCCAATGCTCCTTTAATAGCGGCTGATCCTAACTGAGTAGCGGAAATAGAGGATAAGCCTCCCATAAATGCTCCAATTGGGGTGCGAACCGCGGCAATAATGTATACTTCTTTCGACATAGCAATTTTAAATTTCGAACCCAAATTTACTCATTTTTCTTCTTTTATTGAAGCAGCTTAGTGCTTTCTCAAATAGGTTTGTTAATTTAATTTGCTGATTTAGCTAAATTTGTAGGATTAAATACCAAATTGCTTATGAAAATCATTATTCTCTTCCTGGCCTTATTCACCGGTTCACTTGCTTTTTCTCAAACGGATGCTGAAAAACTGCGCGACGATCTAAAAAAATTAGATGCCCTTCACGATTCATTGCTGCCCAAATATTGGACAGTTACCAGTTTGTTCGGTTTATCCGGTTCTCAAACTGCTTTTGTAAACTGGGCAGCGGGTGGTCGAAATAATATTGCAGTATTGGGATTTGTTGATTTTTCGGCGATCTATCAAAAGCGCAGGATTAAGTGGTCTAATGATGTGAAATTAGCACTTGGCGGAATGTATTACACGGATTCCGTTGGAAAGGTACAGGGACTTCAGAAAACCGATGACCGGATCGATTTGGCTACTTCTATTGGTTATGAGTTTAAGCAACATTGGTTTTTAACTGCTATAGGAGGATTTAGAACCCAATTTTTGGACGGTTTCAGCTTTCCTAATGACTCCGTACCGATTTCGCGGTTCATGGCCCCGGGATATGCCAGTTTCTCTTTAGGGATCGAATATGCACCTGTCGACTACTTCAATGTTTACCTGTCGCCAATTGCTTCTAAAATGACTTTTGTAAATGATCAGCGCCTTGCGGATGCCGGTGCATTTGGTGTACAGGCTGCAGAATTGGATACGAGCGGAAATGTATTGAAAAGAGGATTGCGTTTCAGGAATGAGATCGGGGCTTATTTCAGATTGCGTTTCCAGAAGGAGCTTGTCAAGAATATTGAAATGAAAACGCGCCTGGAATTATTTAGCAGTTATACAAATAACCCGCAGAATATTGATGTGAACCTGGAGAATATCTTCACCTTTAAAGTAAACAAATGGTTCCAGGCATCCCTGCAGTGGAATCTAATTTACGATGATGATATTGATATTCGCGATTCAAAAGGGAAAACCGGACCCAGAACACAATTTAAATCGGTGTTGGGATTAGGAATTTCATACACTTTAACGAATACGAAATAGTAAAAAGCGTATTTTCGTTCCATGAATTATTTTTCCGATCATTCTTTATGGTGGTTGCTCCCTATATCAATACTTGCTGTAGGCTTCTCATTTTATTATTATTTCAGAACCGAACAAAAAGCAATATGGGAAAGAAGGCAATTACGCGTTTTATTTTCTCTTAGAACACTGAGTCTTTTTCTCATTGGTTTGTTGCTGCTCGGATTGGTTTGGGAAACGACTACTTACAGACCTGAAAAACCACTGATCATTACTTTGGTGGATTCATCTTCTTCCATGATGAATTATAAGGACAGTAGCCAGGTAAAGAAACAAATCGGAAATTTCCGACGTGAACTTCCCCAGTCTTTGGGTGATGGATATGAATACCTGGAATTGGCTGTCGGGACAAATGTCCGGGATTTGAATAAACTTTCTCTGAACGATAAATCGAGTGACTTGGCTGCAGGATTCAAACAGATCAAGGATCGTTTCTTCAACAGGAATATCGGAGCTATTGTTTTAATCTCAGACGGGAATTACAACCAGGGAGTTCACCCGATGTATGAAGCTGAGCGAATTGAACTGACTCCTGTTTTTTCTCTGACAGTAGGTGATACGACCTTAAAGCGGGATATTGTTGTCAGATCCGTTAACTCGAACGAAGTTGCGTTTATGAACAATGAATTCCCGATCCAGGCATTGATTGATTTTCAGCGGGTTCCTCTCGGCTCATACCAGGTAAATTTATTGCAGAACGGAAAAGTAATTCAATCCCAGAAAGCGACAGTTAATAATACCAACCTGGATCAGAAAGAATTTCTGTTTAGCATATTAGCGAAGAATAAGGGATACCAGCATTTTACGGTTTCTGTGGAGCGGATAGGAGGTGAGTTTACCAAAGACAATAACCAGCAAACCTGCTTTGTAGAAGTGATTGATTCGAAAAGCAATGTCTTATTGCTGGCAAGTGCCCCGCACCCGGATGTTGCTGCTTTGCGTTCCGTATTTGAGCTAGACCAGGAAGCAGTGATCTCCTCCGAATTGATCTCGAACTATTCGTTGGGAGCAAAACTTCCGGATTTTGTGGTGTGGTACGAAAACGGTTTGCGTCCGAATGCCGGTTTGTTCAAGCAATTACAAGACAAAGGGATTCCCGTTTTGATGATTCTCGGACCGAACGTGACGAGCAGTCTACTCCAGACTTATGGTTTGGCTGTGAAAGCTCCGAACGGGAATCAGTATGAAGATGTTTATCCTTCCGTCTCCAAAGGATTTAATTCATTCGGGCTGTCAGCAGATTTTACTTCGATTGTTCCTGTTTTGACACCTTTAAGAACGAAATTCGGGATGTATAAACTTCCCTCGAACAGTGTGGTCATATTGAATCAACGGGTAGGGAATATTGCGAAAGACAATCCTTTGATCGCGGTTTCACAAACTCAGAAATCAAAAATCGGTTTTATATTGGGTGAAGGTTTGTGGCGCTGGAAAATGAAGGAATTCATGCAGAAGAAAACCACTGCCGGTTTTGAGGAATTCGTTCAGAAGCTGACACAATATATTTCAGTGAAACAGAACAGAGAGCCATTGCGAGTGACTTTACCAAAGCGATTTAATACGATAGAAGATATCATTTTTAAAGCAGAATTTTACAATGAGTCAATGGAGCTTATTACCACTCCTTCTGTTGAAATGACCATTACGAAACGTGGGGCAAAAGGATTTAAGCAATTGTTCTCTCCAACAGCCAATTTCTACCAGTTAAATGTAGGCCAGCTGGAATCGGGAACATATGACTGGAAAGTGGTTGCAGACAATAACGGAAAGAAATACGCCAAATCCGGATCGTTTGCAGTGGATGAGATTTCTTTGGAAGATCAGGACACACGAGCTAATTTCTCCACATTGAATCAATTGGCTGTTCAGTCGAACGGTTCCTACAAGACGCTGGATCAATACAAAGATTTGATCCGGGAGATTAAAACACGGAGTGATATTACTACGATACAATACGAAGATACCGGATACCAGGAACTGATTGACTGGAAATGGATCTTTGCTTTGATTATTGCATTGCTGTCGGCAGAATGGTTCTTAAGACGCTGGTGGGGAAGTTATTGATTTGATAAAACCCGTAAGCATGCAATTAATAGCGTGCCTACGGGTAAATTTATAAATATCTGCTACCGCAGATAAGTTATCGAAAGCAGTGCTTTCTCTTATTTCTTCATCATATCGTTTGCAAGCATCTGTTTTACAGTTTTTTCCATCCCGTCAACAGATCCGTCCAGGAAGATCACATTTCCTTTCCCTTTTTCAGCAAATTCTTTCACAGCTTCTGTCCACATAGAGAACATGATCAAGGAAGTATCCAGGTCCGCCTCTTTCATTTTTTCAGCCGCTTCTGTCATACCTTGTGCAACTTCCTCACGGAATAATGCGATACCCTGACCTTTCAGTTGAGCCGCTTCTTTTTCAGCCTGAGCCGCAATCTTAATTGCATTTCCTTCTGCTTCGGCAGCTTTTGTTTTGGTAATCAATAGTGCCTGACCTTCGTTTTCAGCAGCAGCTTTTAAGTTGTTCGAAGCAACTACCTTCGCCATGGAAGTAGTGATTTCCGCATCAAAGGTAATGTCGTTCAATTGCAGATCGATCAAATGGAATCCCCAGGTTTCCAAAGTGTGATCAAGGCTTTCTTTTACATCAGCAACAATTTCACCGCGCAATAATAGAATCTCGGCTTGTTTCTTTGTTGCAACGAATCCACGAACGGATCCTTCGATGGTGCGGATCAGGGCCTGGATAAAACTTCTTTGATCCACGAACTTAAAAGCAACGTTTTTGATTGTTTCTTCTTCCGCATTCAGAACCGAATAAACCAGCATGGCTTTGAAATACACATTTGCCTGGTCTTGCGTAATTGCCTGGAATTCCATTTCAATTGCACGGTTCTGAATAGAAACGCGGACATTCAAACGCTCAAAGAACGGAATCCGAACATTTAATCCGGGTTTCATGATTCTCCGATACTTACCGAACATGGTTACAACCGCAATAGTTCCTTGTTGAACAGTTACGAAACTGAAAATGAGCAGGAGTGCTACAACTCCGATTACAATGTATTTAATTTCTACCATAAAAAGTGATTTGAAACAAACTTACTATAATTCAAAATTCAAAAGGCAAAATTCAAAAATTAAATACTGATTGTTAGTTATGAAGAAATTAAAAGAAGGTTGAATGCTTGTGCAGAGGCTGTTAACTTTCTTGTAATCACTGCGGTAAAGCAAGGATCGATAGGTGTAGCGGAGTTGAAGTAAGCTTTTTAATAAGTTTCACGAACAGTTTAATATTTTTTCGGAAAAAGTTTTTCGGCGTTATAAAATAAACTTAAAAGAAAAGCGTTAAAAGAAAAAACGCACTTTATTAAGCCTATGGTAAACAAATACTTGACAAACATGCAAACACAGGAAGTTACTGAGATTGCGAATCCATCCGCAGCTGTTATCAGTCAGATACTGAACTACAGCAAATCATTGGAGGTAAAAAAATTAAAGCGCAAAAAAGTGCTTTTGAATTTAAACTAGAAAAGAGAGACCCTTAAATGGGTCTTTTTTTTGCCCTGTTCTTAACCTAAAACGGAGATGATAGTTCCCGCAGATGCGCAGATGGAATTGCCTTTGTCTGTTGAGATGGCGCCTACCGGTCGCCATCTAAGACGAGTCCGGTAGGCTCGTCCAAAAATATCTGTGAATCAGTGGGAGGGTAAAGTCGACTAGTCGCTAAAAATAATAGTCATCATTTCAGATGCAAGGCATCTTGCATATAGCTTTGGCTTGCATTAACAAAAAAAGCACCGCCAAATTGACGATGCTTTCAAATTTTCTATTGTTTTCCGACTACCAGATCTTAGCGACCTTTTCATCCGGGTTTCTCATTTTATCTCCCGGTTTCACATTGAAAGCAGCAAAGAATTCAGGGCAATTCATTAACGGTCCGTTTACGCGGTACATTCCCGGTGAGTGTGGATCCGTAGCAATTCTCTTTTTCAATTCTGCATCTGTGTAATTGATCTTCCACAATTGTGCATAAGAAATAAAGAAACGCTGAGCAGGAGTATATCCGTCGATGATTACATTTTTCTTGAAATCATCTGTCATCGTGTAGGCATAGTAAGCCATTGTTAATCCTCCCAAATCTGCGATGTTTTCTCCCATAGTCAGTTCAGGATTTACACAGTTGTCAGAAATAGGGCAGAACGAACTGAATGTTTTTCCCAGGATCTCCGTTTTGGAAACGAATTTTGCTTTGTCAGTATCTTGCCACCAATCGTTGTAACTTCCGTCTGCTGCAAATTTAGATCCATTGTCATCGAAACCGTGTGTGAATTCATGCCCGATCACCATTCCGATTCTTCCATAGTTTACCGCGTCTTCTGCTTTTTCGTCAAAGAAAGGGGGCTGCATGATTCCTGCAGGGAAAGCAATTTCATTCAAAAGCGGGTGGTAGTATGCATTTACTAAATGTGCAGGCATTTCCCATTCTTTACGGTTGACAGGTTTGTGCAATTTTTCCAGGTTTTCCTTAAATGAGAAATTACGGCAATTATCAATGTTTGCAACATAATCAACCGGGCTGATCACCAATCCTTTATAGCTTTTCCATTCATCCGGGAAGCCTAGTTTTCTTCCGATCGCATTCAGTTTTGCCAGGGCTTCTTTCTTTGTACCTGCTGACATCCAGTCCAAACCTTCGATGCGCATTCTGAAACTTGCCAATAAATTGTCAACCATTGTATTCACCCGGTTTTTTGCATTTACAGAGAAGTTTTTCTCTACGAATGCTTTTCCAAGTAATTCTGCTAAAGTGGAACCGGTGATTTCCTCAATGCAGCGTTCGTCAATCGGTTTCATATTGCTTGTACCACTTAGAACTCCACTGTAGAAATCAAAATTATGTTTTACCCAGGTGTCGTCCAGTTTTCCGGCATAAGCGTTAATTGTACACCAAGACAGGTAGTTATTCCACGATTGGAAAGAAACCTTGTCCATCATCGTGTTTACCTGTTTCATGAAGTCAGGTTGTCCAACGATCAATGAATCAAAGCTTTCGCATCCTATCTTTGCAAGGTAAGCTTCGAAATCGAATTTCGGCATTGATTTTACAAGCTGGTCCAACGACATTTTGTTGTAGGTCTTTTCCGGTAAGCGGGATTCCGCCGGAGTCATCATTGCACCTGCCAATTCTTTCTCAAAGTTGAAAACGTCATTTGCTTTCGTTTTAGCTGCATCATCCGGATCACCCAACATTTGAAATGATTTTTGAATATGCAGGATATATGCGTCGCGAATAGCCTGTTTGTTTTCCTGGAAGTAATAGTCGCGATTTGGTAAACCGATTCCGGCCTGACCCAAATAAGCAGCGTTTTTATCCACATTTTTCAGATCCTGTCCTACTCCGAAACCAAAAACAGATTCAATTCCCAACTGGTGTTGCTGTGCAATCAAATTAACAAACTCATCTTTCGATTTGATCTCTGCGATCTTAGCCAAGCGATCCGTTAAAGGTTTTACACCTGTTGCATTGCGGATATTCATATCCGTAAAAGAAGCATAATAATCTCCCAGCAACTGATCCTGGCTTCCTGATGTTTTGCTTTTAGATCCTGAAGCAGATTGAAGAATTTCTTTCAATGTAGCTTTGTTTCTTTTATCCAGCTCGTTGAAACTTCCCCAACGCGATTCTGTATTTGGTACCGGGTTGTTCTTACACCAGGTTCCGTTTGCGAACCGGAAGAAATCATCCTGGGGTTTTATCGATAGATCCATATAGGACACATCAATACTCGTAGGTTTCGATGAAAGATCGGAAGTAGAAGCAACAGCACTGTCTGGAGTTTCAACGATCGTCTTCGGCTGGCATGCAATCAGTGAAGTTGCAATTACAGCAAGCGGGAGAATTTTATTAACCATTGTTTTCGGGTTTTAAAAGCATTTCAACATGTGGGATTTCATCTTCGAAGTATTCTTTTCCTGTAGATACAAATCCGGATTTATTGTAGAATTTTTCCAGGTGTTTTTGTGCTGAAATTCGAATCGGAACTTTTCCAAATTCTTCGTGAACAAATTGAATACATTTTTCCATCAACTCAATTCCAACACCACTTCCACGACATTCCGATGTAAGAACCACTCGGCCAATTGCCACTTCCGGATAAGAAATCCCCGGGTGTAAAATCCGTGCTGTAGCAATTACATCACCTTTTCCGTCACGCAGAAGCAGGTGGTAAGCTTTTTTGTCTTTACCGTCCAAGTCCAGGTACGAACAGTTTTGTTCTACTACGAAAGCCTTTAGTCTCAAAGCAATAATGTCGTGAAACTCATTCAGCGTAAGTTCTTTGTAGGGTTTAAATTGCCAATCTAAATGCATCTTTATTTAATTTAAAATTATGAATTCAAAATGCAAAGGTTTTGAATTTTGCATTTTTCGTTTTGAATTAATCAGGTCTGGATTACTCCAACGTTATAAGGTTTTTCAGCTCTTTTGTGACTTGCCATTTCAATTCCAACCGATAAGAACTCCCTGGTTTTTGCCGGATCAATGATTGCGTCCAGCCACAAACGCGAAGCTGCATAATACGGTGAAATTTGTTCGTCGTAACGCGATTTGATCTTGTTGTAAAGTTCTGCTTCTCTTTCCGGAGTAATTTCTTCCTCTCCACGGGCTTTCAATGAAGCAACTTCGATCTGAAGCAGGGTTTTAGCTGCTGCCGCGCCACTCATTACAGCCACTTCGGCAGTCGGCCAGCCAACAATTAATCTCGGATCATACGCTTTTCCGCACATGGCATAGTTTCCTGCTCCATAAGAGTTTCCAACTACAACCGTAAATTTCGGAACGACAGAATTTGCCATTGCATTGACCATTTTCGCACCGTCTTTGATGATCCCGGCATGTTCTGATTTTGAACCGACCATGAATCCCGAAACATCCTGGAAGAAGATCAAAGGAATATTCTTTTGATTGCAGTTCATAATGAAACGTGCAGCTTTATCTGCCGAGTCATTGTAGATCACGCCGCCAAATTGCATTTCACCTTTTGCGTTCTTGGATAATTCCCGCTGATTTGCAACAATTCCAACACTCCAGCCGTCCAAACGGGCATAAGCGCAAACAATGGTTTTGCCGTAATCGCTTTTATATTCTGTTAAACTTCCCTCATCAAAAATACAGTCTAATATATCGTGTACATTATAAGGTTTGGATCTTTCCGAAGGCAGAATACCGTAAACTTTCTTCGCCTCTTCTTTTGGAGCTATGGATTCGATTCGGTCAAACCCTGCGGATTCAGGTGCTCCGATCTGACTCATCATCTTACGGATTGTCATCAAACACTCTTCATCATTGGCTACTTTGTAATCACAAACACCTGAAATCTCAGTATGTGTTGTGGCTCCGCCCAAGGTCTCATTATCAATATTTTCTCCGATTGCAGCTTTAACCAAGTAAGATCCGGCAAGAAAAATAGTTCCTGTTTTATCCACGATCAATGATTCGTCAGACATAATCGGAAGGTAAGCACCACCTGCAACACAACTTCCCATTACAGCAGCAATCTGGGTGATTCCCATGGAACTCATTACTGCATTGTTGCGGAAAATACGTCCGAAATGTTCTTTGTCGGGGAAGATCTCATCCTGCATGGGAAGATATACACCTGCTGAATCAACCAGGTAAATGATCGGCAGCTTGTTTTCCATTGCTATTTCCTGTGCACGCAGGTTTTTCTTTCCTGTGATCGGAAACCAGGCCCCGGCTTTTACGGTAGCATCGTTGGCAACAACAATACATTGTTTTCCTGAGACTTTACCGATTACTATCACAACACCGGCAGAGGGGCAGCCGCCGTGTTCTTTATACATTCCCATTCCGGCAAAAGCACCAACTTCGAAACGCGAGGTATTCGCATCCAGAAGCATGTCAATTCGCTCCCTGGCGGTCATTTTCCCCTTTTCATGAAGTGCAGCGATCCGTTTTTCTCCGCCGCCTTTCATTATTGAAGCTAATTCAGACTCCATACGGGAGATCTTAAGCCTCATTTCATCGTCGTTCTTATTGAATTCCAATTCTTTTGAATCAATTGCCATGTTTTTTCGTTTATTAGCGTCCCAAATATACACAATTCACTGTAGAAACTTTCTTGAACAAACTGAAAGAATGAGCGATTTCTAAATTACTTTTGTTACATGCAAGATACATACAAGCACAAGGGAATGAGAAAGCAATTGATTGATCAATTGCGCCTGAAAGGAATAACTGATGAACGTGTGCTGACAGCCTTTGATGCAATTCCTCGTCATTTCTTTCTCGATTTGGTATTCGAACAGCAGGCTTATTCAAATGTAGCTTTCCAGATCGGGGCCGGTCAAACGATTTCTCATCCTTATACTGTTGCTTTCCAGACTTCGATCCTGGAGTTGAAAAAAGGGGAGAAGGTTCTGGAAATTGGCACCGGATCCGGATTTCAGACTTGTATTTTGTGCTCGATGGGAATGAAAGTGTTTTCCATCGAACGCCAGAAAGAACTGCATATTAAAGCTAAAAAGATCATCGATCATTTCCGGTTTACGCCCAAGTTGTTTTTTGGAGATGGTTACGAAGGAAAAGAAACTTTTGCGCCTTTTGATAAGATCCTGGTAACTTGCGGAGCTCCGTTTATTCCCGAAAAACTTGTTCAGCAATTGAAAGTAGGAGGAATAATGGTAATTCCTGTTGGAGATTTGGATTCCCAGGAAATGCACCGGATCACAAAAATCTCTGATTCGGAATACAAAGAAGAAGTATTCGGTAATTTCAGTTTTGTTCCAATGCTGGAAAAAACAGTTCGGTAATTCAAAAGGAAAAATTCAAAATGCAAAAATTTGAATTAGTAGTTAGTATTTAAAATTGTTCCTTTTTCGGCAAAATGGAAAAAACCGGTAACCCGAAGTATTTGAGAGTAGTCACAATTATTCTTTTGATAGTGTATGTTTTGTTTATGCTCATGAATTTCCTGAAAGGAATTTGGGATTGGACATTTTATTTTGGTAATGGAGAATTGAATTCCTTGATACGAATCAAAAATTACATGGGGAAATTTCACTTGGTGATTTATGTGGTAATCTATATAATGGAGATTATTTTTCTTCTTGTTTTGAATAGGTTAGTAAAAAAGTATGGAATAGGAAAAGGATACCATTTTTTAATCATCTTATTGTCATTCCTACCTGTAGCAAACTGCTTTCTTTTCTATATTATTAAGAGGAAATTGAATAAGCAACTTTTTACTTATTCCGAAATGAGTGTGAGGAGATCTGATTTGAAAATTGTTACTACCTGGGTTTTGATGATTCTTTTTATCATTTATACATTTTTAATACCGCTTCTGATGTTTTATGTAGTTGAACCAGAGCTGGTCTCGAGGGCTGATTATTATTTGCATTTTTCTGTTTTGGTAACTGATTGCTATTTTTTAATAACCTCGCTTATCTGTTTGTTATACTACCTTGAATTTAAACAGATGTTGAATAAAATGGATTTAACTGTAAGTGGAATAGGTAACACTCCATTATTGGATAACTGATTCAAGCAGTTGAAAATGATTTTTTAAGTATACTTTGTAAGTATGTTTACTAACATGCTAATCACGTTGGTTTTAGATTGTTCATTATCTTATGCTTGTTGCGGTGTTGTAAGCACTTTTACACTTCATTTAAAATTATTTTCAATCCCGTGTCACTTTTTCGAATCTCCTTACACTAACTTTATCAAGAGACCAATTTAGGAGGATGGCGACCACGAAAAAGAAACGTTTTATGGAACTGTATGAACCTGTGCATGTCAGGTTTGAAAAGTTTTGTAAAGCAAGAGCATACGGAAATTTCAACTTCAAGGATTTGATGCATGATGCGTTGGTGGTCGCTTACGAACGTTTCGAATCCCTGAAGAATGACGGAGCGTTTTTACATTTTCTCTTCGGAATCGCCATCCGCTTGTTAGCAAATGAAAATCGAAAAATGAGCACCGAACGCTTATCCGATCACACACTGGCTTATAATTATTCGGTTGAAAACGACCGGGCAGATAAGCTTTTGGAAATTAATTTGCTGTACGAAGCGATCTCTAAATTACCTGATTTGCAAAAGGAAAGTATTATTCTTTTCGAGATTTCAGGATTCTCAATTAAGGAGATAGCGGAATTACAACAGTCGTCGGAGGATGCAGTGAAACAACGCCTGGTCAGAAGCAGAAAAAAACTCCTGGAATTGATGACCGGGAAGAAAGAAGAAGAATTAAATAATTTGAGTTATGACAGAAGATAAACTTTCAGGTTTGTTCGATGAGATTCGAAATGAGTCAGCTCAGACTTCTATTTCTGAGGTTGATCAATGGATCGATTCTGCTATAGCAGCAGCTGCAACGGCCGGACTTTTAGCAACATTGAAATTAATACTCATTAAAAAACCTTTGATTATGTGGACTACATTATTAACAGTGACCGGAGGAGCTTCATTGGGGGTCGTAATGATCTTCAGCAAGCCGGAAACAAAAGAAAAAGAAACCCGGAAGGAGCAAATTTCTTATTCCATTCCGGCAAATCCAGATGCTTACCCGAGCAAAGAAGAAAAACCGAATGAACCGGCAGATCTGGAGACTCCCATATCTGAAGAACCTGTCAGAGCCGAAAACCCAAATGTATCCGAAGATATGGGAACTGCTATTCCTTTAAAATCTCCGTGTTTTGAACGGGGAGCTATGGGAATTCCTCCCTACAGAAAACCTCAGATAACTGAATCCTTTACAAAAGTGCACGTGTCCGGGGCTTTGTATGTTGAACTTTCCCAGGGAAAAGCATGCAGTGTGACAGTGGAACCTGAAACTGCAAAAGATCTGGTTCACGTAGAAATCCATGACGGAACACTTTATTTGAAAAATGAACCAAATAAAAGGGATCGAAAAGAAAAGGTTGTTGTAAAAGTAAGTGTACAGGATTTAACTGAATTGCATATGAGCGGAGCTACCAGTTTAATGAGTGTAAATCAACTGGGATTAGATGTCCTTGATTTAGAAGCTGACGGTGCAAGTAACGTAAGTTTGAGCCTGAAAGCAACAAAGTTAAATGGTGAATTCTCAGGAGCAAGCAATGTTGAAATTGCAGGTGTTTGCGAAACAATTGAAGTGGATGTTTCGGGAGCCTCAAATGCTAAATTGTCCAATTTGTCGGCTAAAAAAGCAACTGTAGACAATAGTGGAGCTGCTCACCTTGAGATTTCTGTTTCCGAAACTTTGAACGCGGATGGATCCGGTGCCAGTGAGACCTATTATAAAGTTAGCGGGGAATCAAAATCAATCAGAGTAGATATTGAAACGAGCGGAAGTGCCGTGATCAAAAAGAATTAGAAATTGAAAATCATAACTTTTGAATTATAAAGAGGCTGTAACAAAGCATGGTTAGGTATAATATAAGTAGAGTAAAGTAGTCAGCCACGGTTGATGAAAAAGCCCCTGAGGAGAGTCAGGGGCTTTTTTTATATTCTGCAATTATATGAATGTCATTTCGGAATGTATCGAGAAAGACATGAAACAATTAATGTTCCAAACTTGCTAAATAACGCTCTGCATCCAAAGCTGCCATACAGCCTGTTCCCGCAGCAGTTACTGCCTGGCGGTATGTTTTGTCTGCCGCATCTCCGGCAACAAATACTCCCGGAATATTTGTCAGTGAAGTTCCCGGTTTTTCGTATTTGATGTATCCTGTTTCGTCCAGGTTGATGTAATCTTTGAAAACATCTGTGTTCGGTTTGTGGCCGATTGCCACGAAGAAACCGGTAGCGGGAATCTCTTTTTCTTCTCCAGTAATATTGTTTTTCACTTTTACAGCTGTAACTCCTTGTCCGTCACCTAAAACTTCAACAGTTTCCGTATTGTGGAGAATTTCAATGTTAGGTGTTTTTCGAACACGGTCAGCCATGATTTTCGAAGCACGGAATTTATCTGTGCGAACCAGCATGGTTACTTTCTTACACAACTTAGAAAGGTAATGAGCTTCCTCACAAGCAGAATCTCCTGCACCAACGATTACTGTTTCCTGACCGCGGTAAAAGAATCCGTCGCATACTGCGCAGGCAGAAACTCCACCACCAATCGAAAGGTAATGTTGCTCGGATG
Source organism: Fluviicola sp. (assembly GCF_029266855.1). Taxonomy (GTDB): domain Bacteria; phylum Bacteroidota; class Bacteroidia; order Flavobacteriales_D; family Crocinitomicaceae; genus Fluviicola. The sequence continues at coordinate 666,603 of NZ_JAQSWB010000001.1, read as the reverse complement.
GTAATCCAAGGTATTTTGCAGCAGCTCCTGTAGAAATAATTACCGTTTCTGCGTGAATTTCGTGTCCGTCTTCTGTCCAGCACTTATGAATAGGTCCTGAAAAATCAACTTGAGTGATAAAACCAAAACGAATATCTGTTTCAAAGCGTTTCGCCTGAGCTTCCAGCTGGGTCATCATTTCCGGTCCGGTAACTCCATCCGGGTAACCGGGAAAGTTCTCAACTTCGTTTGTAGTTGTCAGCTGTCCTCCAGGCTGCATTCCCTGATACATCACAGGTTTCATATCTGCTCTGGCAGCATAGATTGCAGCAGTATATCCGGCGGGACCTGAACCGATGATCAGGCATTTTACTTTTTCGGCACTCATGTTTGTTTTATCGTTTTTTAGTTTGAACTATACAAAATTAGGATTTTCTCGCTTTGGAATACCTGTCAAAAAAGGATGTGAATTTGATAGGATTCCAAGTTTATTTCTTGCAGTAATAAACAAAAGCAGGGGGGAAGTTGGCAGGAGTAAATGCAATATCTACCTGTTTGTAGAACTGTTTGATGTTCTTTTTCGCATTCAGTGAATATTGAAACTGAACATACAGGGAGTTCGGATGCATTACCCGGTGACTTTCCGTAAGGATTCTGTTCTTTAACTCACTCGGGAAATTAGCAAGGGGGAGTGAGGAAACTACCACATCGGCATGGGAATAGCCATATTTCTCAAGGTATTCACCGATTTTTTCTGCCGAATCATGGATCAAAATAACGCGCGGATCTTTAAACTCTTTTTGAAGCATATTCATAAAGCTGTCATTGAGTTCGAAAACCAATAAAATACCATCAGGTCGTAGGTTTTGAAGGATCTTTCGTGTGAAAACTCCCGTTCCGGGACCAAGTTCCACAATAACTTTAGCTGTTGAGAAATCAATTCTCTTCAACATTTTCTTTGCTAAATACTTTGAGCTTGGAGCCATAGCCCCAACCATTTTACGTTCTTTCCAGAAATTACGTATAAACGAACGCTTATCAGACATTTTCTCTTGTTTCTTTCAGTGCGAATTTACCATTATTGATAATTCCATAAACAAAACCGTTTAATTGTTTGTTCAATGCCGGTGTATTGGTGCACGGTATAACTAATTCTTCTTTTGTGAATACCCAGGTTTTATCAGGAATAAACAGCGATAAATCCGCGATCGTTTGGTTTTCAATAGGTGAGGTGTCCAGTGATAATAATTCTCTTCCTTTTTCGGTTAGTCCGTTTATAACAAGTTCCAGATTGAAATCAGGACATGCGCCCAATTCTCCGAAAAGAGTTTGAAGCGTACTGTTTCCAAAATTGGCGTGATCGAACTCCAAATCTGTTTCTTCAGTATCATTTGGCCTGTGATCCGAAACGATGCAATCAATGATCCCGTCTTTCAAACCTTGCCACAAGGCTTTGCGATCTGCTTCGGTACGGAGCGGAGGCATTAACTTAAAGTTTACATCGAAATCAAGAACAGCGGTTTCGTTGTAGATTAAATGCTGGGCATGAACATCTGCAGTTACATTCAGTCCTTTTGCTTTCGCTTTTCGAATGAGATCAACAGATTCTGCGCAGGCAATACCAGTTGCGTGCAGGTTTCCTCCTGTATATTCCAATAAACGCAGGTTGCGCTCCAGCTGGATGATCTCACTGATTGCAGGGTCTGCTTTCAAACCTGTTTTTGTAGAGGCTTCTCCTTCATTAACCATCCCACCACCGGAAATGGATTTATCATGGGCAAAACCAACAACGATTCCGTCAAAGTTCTTGGAATAGAGAAGTGCACGGTACATAATTCCACCATTTACAGGAACCAGGTCGTCTGAAAACAAACGAACGCCTGATTGGAACATATCATACATTTCTGCCAATGCTTCACCGTTGTTCTTTTTTGTGATACAGCCCATCGGATGCAGAGAAGTCACTGCGTTTTCACTTCTTCTCAGGACATACTCAACGCTTGTTTTATTATCAAGAACGGGTTCTGTAGAAGGTAAAATGGTTACATGTGTAAATCCGCCATAAGCTGCGGCATCCAAACCACCTTGAATGGTTGATTTGTGTTCTTCTCCCGGATCAGCAAAATGTGCTTTTAAATCTACCCATCCTTTGGAGATATGAAGGTTATCTTCCTGAATCTCTATTTCGCATGAACGGTCAATCTTGTCTGCAATTTCATGGATCTTTCCATCTTCCAGGTAAATGTCTGCTTTCTTTCCATGCCACTTGGAACTCTTGTCTATAACTCTTACTTGTCGAATAAGTAATTTCATATCTTTATTTCTTGTAGAAAATTAGTAAAGCCATTTCACAAAGGACGAATATTGCTGCAAAGAAAACAAACCAAAACCATATGTCATAACTCTCTCCGATTTCCAACAGAGATGCGCTATTCCAGTTTGATCCGTCCTGAATGCTGTTTACCCGTATTCCGGCTTGTTCAAAAGCTGTTTTGATTTCTTCAGGGGTAGATTCCAGTGTTTGGGATTCGAGTCGGTTGTAGTTCATGGAAAGTGTTCCTCTCGGTTTCCCGTCTTGTGAAATACTGTAATTACCGGCTTCCAGGATTCGAATGGCTTCCAGTCCCTGAATCGAAAGATAGGATCGCTTGTTTTTGGTGAAAATGACAGGAATATAATCTATAGCACCCTGTTTTAAATGTACCGGATTTTCACTGGAAGAATTTATGTTTAAAGGATAGCTTCCGTCAGACCCGATTATCAGGTAATACGGATTTTGGCGCTGACTCAGATTTCCAACATGGAGTAAAAGTGTGGAAAACAACTGATTACTCGTAAATGTGCTGAATTCCTGTTTCAAGGAAGTGGAGAATAAATACGAATTGTTTTTCCCGGTACTCTTAACAAAGAATGGCGTTCCGTTTTGATAATTGATCAGGTTGCTTGAAAGTGTTCTCGAATTATTCATCAGGCGATAGGCTTTTGCAACCGCAGGAAGTGAAATATTTTCGGGTTTCCCTTCGAAAACTCCCTGGAAGAAGGGATCTTTGATGTTTAATTTCTGAATGCCCAAACCAACTGTTTGGGTTCCGTTTATGGAAGGTAAACTCAGTTTTTCGAGCAGGGCATTCCATCCTGTCGGAGAAACATTTGTTCCGGGAATGAGCAAAATTGAACCTTGTTCCTCATAATAAGCGGTCAACTCTGTGCTGAGATTGCTTGGAACCTGGTTTAAGCCGTTTAATACTACGAGATCAATGGATTCCAGGTTTTCCTGGGATGCCTGGTTTGTGGTGACTTCTTTGATCTTGTAGAAATCATCCAGTCCAAAAACGATGGCAACATTTTCCACGGCATCTTCACCGTTGATAATCATTACAGAACTGCTTTTCTTGACTTCGTAATTGAAAAAGAAGGAATCATCGCGGGTCATTTGTTTATCGTTGATCGCTATTTTTCCTTTTGCAACTCCTGCGTCCTGGTTGAAATAGTTTAATTGTACGGTATCCGATCCATTGGCGGGCAATTCTGCAAATAAATCGCGTTTCAATTTCCCGATCTGAACACTCACCACTGCGGATTCTATACGTTCTTTCCCTGTATTTACAACACGGATGGAAAGTGTTTGCGCAGAACCGAGTTTTTGAATCGGAGTTTCGAACCAAATGGTATCAATGTATAAGTTTCCTGTATTTTGAGGACTCAGAATGAGCGGTGAAACTGATGAAATTGATTTAAACTTTTTGTTCGGATTAATTGATTTAGTTTTTTGAAAATCAGATAAATAGATTAGGCTTGGTTTTGATTTGATGTTTCCTTCTTTTTGAGCATCTTCTACCCATTGATTCCAGTATGAAAGTATTTCCTCCTGCGAACGGTAAATAGGGGAATAATTCACTTTCGCCACCTCGTCTGTAAATTTTACTTTGGTTAGCGTCTGTTTTTCATTTCCGCTCAGTTCATTGGTAAACAAAACGTATTGGGTATTTCTCGGTGCTTTATCGACAATCGAACTTGCCAATTCTTTTGCTTGTGCCAATAATTCTCCCTGTCCACCAATTCGCGACATTGAAAAGGAATTGTCAATGTAAACCCCAATCAGCTGAGCGTCCTTTTTAGTTGCATCCGAATGTGGAAAATAGGGTTGGGCAAATGCAATGACAAGACAGGTAAAAGCCAGCATCCGCGAAATTAAGATCAGTAAATGCTTAATCTTTCTGGGATTCTTCTGTTGCTGTTCAACAGATTTTACGAAAGCAATACTGGAGAAATAGATCGTTTTGTACTTGCGAAAATGGAAAAGATGAACGAGGATTGGTACCACCAAAACCAGTAGGGCAAATAAAAATTCAGGATAAACCCATTTCATAACGCTAAGTTAATTACGAATTCCTAATTACGAATTATGAATTGTGAGAGTTTTCCCCAATTTTTGAACAATTTGTGAGCCTTTAACAGGTTTGGCTTCGACTCCCATTGACGCTTAGGTCAATGTTTTCAACACTCAGTCACCTTATCGACGCAGAAAATAGTAAAAGGTGGTTGAGCACAGTAGAAGGCACAATCATTTTAATCCCTCAAATACTCCCAGTCCGAATAACGCGAAATCGTATTTACACGGATCTTTCGGATCAAATTGCACCAGTTGTTCCTGGATTTCAGCAACACTTTTCCAGTCGTTTTGTGTGCGGGTGAGAATACCCAGTTTTCTGGCAACGTTTCCCGTGTGAACGTCCAGCGGAAGATGTAATTCAGACATTGGAATGGTATCCCAGATCCCGAAATCTACTCCAGATTCATCTTTTCGAACCATCCAGCGCAAAAACATGTTGATCCGTTTGGCTGAAGATCCTTTTAGCGGATTAGCAAGGTGTTTGTGGGTTCTGTCGGGAAAAGGTTCCTGTGTAAATGCATTCCGGAATGAGATGATCCGCCCTTGTACACCCGGAATTTCGGGATGGGATTTAAAGGCCTGTTCCAGCCCGCCTTGTTGATAGATGCGCTGTAATGAAACGAAAAAGGCATTCAGGTCATCGCTGTTGAAAGTGCGGTGAACAAAGGAATGCTTTTGTTCCTGGTAGTTTCTTACGTACTCATAAGGCTTAAAATCCATGATATCGAGCAAACGCTGGCCACTTTTGATAATTGCAGTGCGATTCCCCCAAGCAAGTGTCGAAATCAGGAATGCGCTGATCTCAATGTCTTCTTTCCGGTCAAATTGCTTTGGAATCTGAATCGGATCGCTTTGAATAAAGTCCGGCTTGTTGTATTCAAGTACCTTATTGTTCAAATAATCAATAAGTTGAGTTTGGTTCATTTTTTCCAAAAAAATATAATTTATAGCTGTATCTGTTTTTCAATTACTAAATTAATAGTTCATTCAAAATGCTGTCTTATGAGAACGATAATTTATTTGCTTGCATTCTCCACAGGTATTTCCATGTGTTTGTTATCAGCCTCTTCCTGCAGGATAAAAAAGAAAGGCAATTGTTATTGCAAATTCGTTAGTGGTGACCGAACACATTATGATTTGACATCTTTACCCCGAAATGAACAGGAGGATTCATGCAGTGTAATTGATAACAATGCAGAAGCATATGGAGGAAGTTGTAAGCTGAAATAGTTTATTTCAATGATCCGTCTGCCATCACAATACTTCTGTCGGCCATTTCTGCAAGCAGGTTGTTGTGAGTAACAATTACAAATGTCTGACCGAACTCTTTTCGGAGGTCGAAGAATAATTGATGCAGTTCCGCGGCATTTTTAGAATCGAGGTTTCCGGAAGGTTCATCTGCAAAAATAATGTCCGGTTCGTTCATGAGTGCTCTTGCGACTGCCACGCGCTGCTGTTCTCCACCCGAAAGTGCTGCAGGTTGATGATTTTCACGGTCGCGCAGCCCTAATTTGTTTAATAAGTGCTTTGCGCGTTCCTTGGATTCGTTCATCCCTTTACCGCCGATCAAAGCGGGCATGATCACGTTTTCCAAAGCAGTGAATTCCGGCAATAACTGGTGGAACTGGAAAATAAAACCGATCTTCTGGTTTCTGAATTCGGCTAATCCTTTCGAACTTAGAGAAAAGGGATTTACCCCGTTTAATGTCAAAATACCGGAATCCGGCTTGTCCAGGGTTCCCAAAATCTGCAGCAGGGTAGTCTTTCCAGCCCCGGAAGATCCGACAATCGAAACAATCTCACCGGACTGTATTTCCAGGTCAATTCCTTTCAATACATCTAGCTGGCCGTATTTCTTTTGGATTCCTTTTGCAACAAGCATCTTCTTGATATTAATATTCCTAAATCTGTGCTATTGGTTGATCTGTATCAAACAAAAGTTGCGTATTGCTGCACTAACGTTTGCAAAATCAAAAGCTGAGCTTTTTCTTATTTATCCAATTTAATCGAGTGTCCCATTTTGTCGACCTTTGTTTGTAAGTAGCCCTCATTGTGAGCATTTCGACCAACTTCAATAGCAACATTTTCAATGATCTCCAATCCGTAACCGACCAAACCGGTACGTTTCTTTGGATTATTGGACATTAAGCGGATCTTAGAGATTCCAAGATCATGCAATATTTGTGCTCCGATACCGTATTCGCGTTCATCGGATTTGAAACCTAATTTTAAGTTAGCTTCAACCGTATCGTATCCTTCTTCCTGTAACTTATAAGCTTTTAGCTTGTTCAAAAGCCCGATTCCACGTCCTTCCTGGTTCAGGTAAACAATTGCTCCTTTACCTTCTGCTTCGATCATTTGCATCGAGTGGTGCAGTTGAGGACCACAGTCACAACGGCAAGAACCAAAAATATCTCCAGTTAAACAGGAAGAGTGCATGCGAACCAAAACAGGTTCGTTTGGCTCCCAGCTTCCTTTTACCAATGCCAAATGTTCCTGGCCGTTTGATTTTACCGAGAAGGCCACCAGTTTGAAATCACCGAATTCAGTAGGCATATCTACTTCAACCTCACGGGAGATCAATGATTCGTTTTTCATTCGGTAAGCGATCAGATCGGCAATTGAGATCAATTTCAGATCAAACCTTTTCGCTATTTCAAACAATTGTGGCAAACGCGACATCGATCCGTCTTCATTCAGGATCTCAACAAGGATTCCTGCAGGCTTGAAACCGGCCAAACGTGCAAGGTCAACTGCTGCTTCTGTATGGCCTGTGCGCTGTAAAACACCACCTTTCTTCGCACGAAGCGGAAAAATGTGTCCCGGACGACCTAAATCTTCCGGTCTCGTTTCATCTGAAACCAATGCTTTGATGGTCTTGGCGCGGTCAAAAACCGAAATTCCTGTAGTACATCCATGACCGATCAGGTCAACAGAAACAGTAAATTGCGTTTCGTGCAATACGGTGTTATTCGTAACCATAAGGTTTAATTCCAGTTCGTTACATCTTGATTCGGTGAGAGGAGTACAAATGAGTCCTCTTCCGTGAGTAGCCATGAAATTGATCATTTCAGGAGTTACCATTTCAGCAGCGGCAATGAAGTCTCCCTCGTTCTCACGGTCTTCATCATCCACAACAATAATAACTTTTCCGGCTTTTATATCTTCAATCGCTTCTTCGATTGTATTTAACTTTCCTGACATAAGGTTTAATAAAGTACCACAAATTTACTTCGAATTCTGCAATAGCGGTAAACTATTTAACTTTTTTAAAGGTAAAGAAGATGCCGTTGGGATCGTTTTTCACGTTTTCAATCCAAACAGACATTTTATTGGCTCGGGGTTTGGCGTAATTAATCCTTTTTGGGAAAGGATTCTGGTTGTTCACAAATGTTAATGTGTCTTCGTTTTGGTAGTTTTCACAGGTGAAGATCAAGGTGTCTTTTTGAATGATTATCTGGTACTGCAGGACATTGTCTTTTTCAAAGATCCGGAGTTGTTCTTTTTGGAACTTATTTTCGTAGTACATATAGTTTTCGCCATAGATACAGTGATCCCGAAGTTTCCAGTTTTCATGAATGGTTTCGTTATCCAGGGATGTTATCCACTTGCCCTTGATCCAGCCAGGTAAATTGTTTTTATCCGAACAAGCTGAAAGAATCAGCAGGATCACTAAGAATGTGGGTGCAATAGTTTTAACAGTTTTGAAGTTTGTTTTTCCCATGAATACAATAGTTCAATATAGTATTTGCCATTCTTTGCAATAGAACTAAAATTACCTTCTATAACTAAAACCTGGGTTATTTTTTCGACAAAGCTATCGATATCTTCTGCCAACAGGATGTTTTCGCCGTCTATGCCACCCAAGGCATTGTTAGACAATGGAGTAGTAATGCAGGGAAGTCCGCTGGCCATTGCTTCCAATAACTTGTTTTGAAGTCCTGTTCCGATGAAAAGCGGCGCTACAAACACCCGTGAACGTTGATAACTGATACGGATGTCATCGACCCAGCCGGTAACGGTGATGTGCTTTGATTGCAGTTCCAGTATCCGTTTTGCAGGACTTGCCCCGGAAAGAAGCAATCTACAGTTTATCCCGTTTTTATGGAGGCGGGGAAGAATCTCTTCTGCCAGGCAAACAGCTGCTTCAATATTCGGTGCGTAGGAAAAATTTCCTGTGAAGACCAGCTCGTAATCCTTTTCAACGGGTAGAACTTCGAAGAAAGATTCGTCGATTCCGTTCCGAATAATAACAATGTCCTGGTTATCCGGATGATAGATTAGTTTTCGGTCCTGCTCGGAAATAATTGTTTTGTGTTCGAAGTAATCGAAAATGCGACGTTCGTATTGCTTTAAACGTTTGCTTTCCAGGCGATAAAACCACTTTTTATACCATGATTCGGTTTGGATCCTGCGTTCCATTCCTTTCGAAAGCGCATCCATATAATCGAGCGTCTTGGGGATCAGATGTTCGTTCTTTACATATTCCGAAACACGGATCAATTGACAGTAAATGTGTTTTGGTTTCGACTGGGCTATGATCGCTTTAATCTTCCTGTGGATGGATTTGCGGTAAAAATAATGAACCTGTAATGGTTTTGATCCGAGGATCGTTTTCAACAGCTGGAATAGCAATCCTGCTTTGGTGAGTTTAAAAATGTGAATTTGGTCACAAAACTGATTCACTATTTGCTGATGCTGTGCCGGAACCGGGATATCGGTAGTGCAGATCAGCGTTACATTAAATTCTTTCGAAAGTTCTTTGAGTTGGTAGAAAGCCCTCAGTTTATCTCCTTTTTCCAGGGGATAGGGAAAACGGGAAACAATAAATAGAATGTTTTCTTTAGATTCCAAAAGTGCTTTTCATTAATGCTGTACAATTGTCAAAACTATGAACTTTTGAGATATAATCACGCGATGTGTTTCCAACTTCTTGCCTTAGCTGCTCGTTTTCATGGAATTTAAGTATCATCTCAACAAAGGATTCCGCAGTGTCGGCAATTTGAATCCCCGATTTTGAAATGTCGATTCCTGAAGCACCCAGTTTGGTTGTAATACAGGGAATTCCAAGTGCCATAGCTTCCAGCAGTTTGATCCTGATCCCGCTTCCGGATAGGATAGGGGTGACCAGTGTTCCCGATTTTGCCATGAATGCATTGCTGTCTTTTACCCATCCGAGCACTTCAATGGAATTGGTAGCATGGAAACCGAAATGTTCACTTTTGGATCCGGCAATTCTCAACTTGAATTCGGATATTTTCGGATTGATCCAGATTTTCTTTACCAAATAATTGACCGCTTCCTGGTTGGGTTTCCAGTCCATAGATCCGAGATGGAAAAAATCTTTGTTTTTGTAATCCACTTCAATTTCGGGACTTAAACTGACGGAAACGGGAAGCAGCAAAGCATTTTTATGATCTGTATGCCTGGTGATCCAATGGCGGTCTTCTTCAGAAATAGCCCAAATAACATCTGCCTTGTTCAGTATTTCCGTTTCTTCTTTTCGTAAGGTCTTCTCCAGTTTTCGCAGGTAAAAGCGTTTCAAAACAGAAACTTCCAGGCTGGCGTGCAATTTCCAGATCTCGGATTCGATGTTGTGGGAACGAATGATAACCGGGGCCAGATCATTAAAATCGAAATGACTTAATTGAGCGGCAGCAAATAAGCTGTCACAAACAATGTAATCGTATTTTTCGCTTAGTTTCTTGGCAATTTCCCGGTAAAGTTTTTCGGATTTGAACCTGGAAAGGTTGTAATTCTTCCGTTGGATGAAATTTACCAGGGCGCTTGTAGCTTTGAGTTCCGTATTTATCCGGACAACCGTTATTTTCTTTAAGTATTGCTTTAAGATGCGCTCGGATTCCTTTGTGTAGGGATGCTTATATGTTTCCAGGATAATACCGTCCACTTCTGCAACCTGGCTCAGACCTTTCAGGCATTCCATCATGGCAAAGCATCCTCCGTCGATGATCGGAGCGGGAGATTTCGGTGCGATGTATAAGACTCTCATCTTCTTCTTCCGAAAGTTAAGATATAACGCCAGAGTTTCCTGTCAAAAACTCCCAGGTCATTTGCTGCTGCAACCATCAGGATACAGGCGATGGGGATCAAAACAGCAGTTGGCAGCCACATTCCCCAGAAAGGTGAAAGCACACCGGAACCTGCAAGATTTTGACCAACGCTGAATAGTACGAAGTAAACCATGAAAAGTAATGCGGCAATAACTACCGGGGCACCGAATCCGCCTTTTCGCACAATAGCACCCAGGGGAGCGCCAACAAAGAACAAAACAATGATTGCTCCCGAAAGCGCGAACTTACGATGGAATTCGATTTGATACTGCTCGTAATTCAATTTAAAGGCTCTCAGGAATTCTGCCTGTTCTTCGGCTGTTCCGACCATGCTGCGCGCGCTGACAATAGCTGCGTTCACGGCTGCAACCCGCTCTTTTTTTGTCAGGTCGGAAAGTTTGATGATTTTTGAAGGAATGGCCTGCAACTGCTCAATCTCATTGGCGACTTTAGGCTTGCCCAGGTTTGATTTAGGTAGACCCTCAAAGTTGATAGACTGGCTGAAGGGCCTGTTATTTAAGTTGGTTTTCCCGAAATCGGATAAAAATTTGTCTTGTTTCCGCTGCAGGGAATCTTTTGCTTCATTGATCTGGAATACATTGAGCATTTCGTAGTCATTCTTGAAAAGCTCTTCATCCGATTTGTTCAGGTCAAATCCAACCAGCTCCATTTTATAAGTTGCAGCTTTGAATTGGGTAGTTCTGCTCGGTCTGAAATCACCAGTGTGGAATGGCTGTCCCTGGTTCGTGAAAACGGGTGCCTGGGCTTGTAATTCTTCGTGTACAATTCCGTTTGAGAGGTGAAATAACAGGTATTTTCCGTTATCACCCTTATAAACTGTTCCTGAATCTGCTTTTACAGTTTTTAAAATATTCGGATCGGTGTAATCGTGGATCGTAATGCCGTAAAAGGTATTGTCGTTGCCGGATTTAACCTTGATAGCGTATCCGTCAATTTCTTTGGAATAAGAACCAGGGGTAAGCAGCATTCCGACTTTTGTTTCCTGTATATCAAAAATGATGGTGTGCCACTTTAAATTGGCAACCGGAATGACGTAATTGGAGAAAAAGAAAGTGGCTACAGCGATCAGGACAACAGTTTGTGTCAAAGGTCTCAGGATCCGGAATAAGGATAATCCGGAGGATTTAAGGGCGGTTAATTCGTTGTTTTCAGCAAGGTTCCCGAGTGTCATAATAGAACTCAGAAGAATGGCAAGGGGAAGAGCAAGTGGAATCAAACTCGCGGAAACGTAAAACATCAACTCAATGATTACTCCGACACTCAATCCTTTTCCCATCAGATCATCGATATACACCCAGGTAAACTGCATGATGAGCATGACCATGGAAATGAAGAAGGTCACAACAAAGGGACCGGCGAAGGATTGTATGCTAAAAACAGTGAGTCTTTTCAAAGTTTATACGGTTTGTTAGCGTTCCTTTTTTAGAGCTTATGGACGCGTTTTGTAATTTGTTGTCCGTTGCTTGTTGTTATCTGAACCAGGTAAATTCCCTGGTTAAAACTGTTCATTGAGATCGGGTTTGCTTTTTCCTGCGAATAGATCAGTGTTCCTGAAGTACTGTAAATAGCAACCTGCTTCAAATCGGCAGAAGAGAAATGGATCAGATCACTTGTCGGATTGGGATAAATGTTTACATCCGTTTGAAGGAATTGTTCGTCCAATGCCAAAGGATCGTCCTTACGCAGATTAATACTGTCCAGGAACAATTGGAATCCGCCCTGTGTTTCCAAAACGAATGCAATGTGAACGGTTTCGTTGTTACTGTATCCGTATTCATCCAGGTTTAGTTCATGTTGTGCCCATTCTTCCAATTCAAATTCAACACGAAGTAAAGTATCGGTAAAGCTTGCAATTTGCGTATCAGTTGTAGAAATGAGTACTCTATAGCTATCCGGGTAACTCGGGTCGTAAGAACGCGCGTTCCATTTCAGGTAGTTCCCGAAGCTTCCGATCGTGATAGGTGGGGAGATCAGCCAGCGATCTGCTTTCTGGGCTACGGTAAAATAGGATGTTGCAGCTGCAACGGTATCGGAAGTATTGTTTGGATCGGCAATTGAGATCCAGCCCGGTGAAAATTCACTGACAGTTGTGTCTTCAATATACGGATCGTTTTTTATAATCGTCCAGTTGGCAGGAATTCCCTGTTGGAAATCCTCATCCAGGATGGTTGTTTGAGCATTGGCAGAAAGCGCTGAAACGAACAGGCTTGAAAGAAGGGCAATTTGTTTTAACATAAGGCAAAAATACAAAGACTTTAGCTACATTGCTAGATTTATGAGGATATCCTTAAATTCCTGGTAAAAGGCATCAAAATGAATTAAACGGTCAGCTAAATAGTTTATTATTTCGGGGTGATCTTCGGGCTTATAAAAGTTCAGGTCGGAGCGTTCCCATACGATGCGGTTAAAGATAGGAACAGTAGGTGTACTGGCATTTTCAATCCAGATACCCTCGGTTCCCATTTCCTGCTCCATCACGAGCTTCAATTCATACAGCTGTTCCCACAAAATCTGGCGTACACCTGCATCTTTTCCCTGGATATCAAAGGTGAGGCGCGCTCCCTTCCCGTCGGCGTCCACACGGATATAAATGTCTTTTACTTCGGAGGGGTAAGCCAGCCAGTTCATTCTGCGACCGTTGGAAGAACGCGTTTTCTGCATCTGAACCTTGAATTGGTTCCAGAAATCGGTTTTTAGTTGTTTTAGCTCTTCCTTGGAATACATCTTTTGTAAACTTTGCTGCAAAGATACATTTGTAATTGAGGTATGAAAGTTTGGTGATTTCGTTTTAACAACTTGTAACTAATTCCGGGTTTGTTTTATAGCTGAAAGCCTGTATTTACAAGGGCTGTTCGCAATATCGCGAACATGCAACGAAAGCAGCTAAAAGACCAAAAAGTAACCGCAAAGCAGCAAAGACGAAAAAAGATCAGGGGATTGTTGTAAAAAACATTGCGTTCTCCACATTTCCATAGTCAAAAATCTGCATCAATTCCTTGTCCATAAAGGGCTGTTCGCAATATCGCGAACATGCAACTAAAGTAGCTAAAGGACCAAAAAAAACGCAGAGAAGCAAAGAACACAAAGGGGATTGTTATAAAACATTGCGTTCTCCGCGTCTCTGCGGTTAAAAGAAAAATAGTTAACAGTTACTCAAAAAGTAGTTTACCCGTTCCTGTTTTTCCGTCCTTGCTTTCCACTTTCAAGATCGCAATTCCTTTATAATCTGCATCTATTTCAATTTGCGTAATGCCTTCGGAAACTTCACCCTGATAAAGTATCCTTCCGTCCAGGGAAATTAACTGGATGCTTGCTGCTTCCTCTATATTAACGACGAAGTGCTTATTCGTAACCGGGTTTGGATATGCTGAAAAGTCCTGTTCTCCGTAAAATTCTTCAACAGCCAGGTTGTTCGCAGGACCATAAATCAGCTGTAAAATGTAAATACTGCCTTTCGTGGCTCCTGCAAGCGGGTTCCGGTATCCTGTCAGGATGATTTTATTGCTCTTTAAATCAATATCCATGAAATTTGCCAGTTTCCCGTTCCAGCCTGATGTACCAACCATTCCATGATCGAAGGTCATATAGCCGTTGCCATTGAACCCTGTATTTAACTGGCCTTGTGCATTCATACTTGCGATCAGACCTTTGTTTTGATAATTTCCGCTCACATAATTGGTAGTGAATCCACAGATCAAAAATTCATTCGGACTTTTTTCAATGATCTTATTAAAGAAGGTTGCGCTGTCCTGTACGAAATCAAAGTTGGAGAATCCGTTGGGAACACTCATATCCATTGATCCGCTTGTGTTTACAAAAGCTACAAATCCTCTGTTCGCCCGACCATATCCGCTAAAATAGAAGTTGTTTATTGGCATATTATAACCTGTAACAAGCAGTTTTCCGGTGCTGGATAGCATAATAGCAGCTGCTTCGTCTGTATTATCCGTTCCAAAACGGAAAAGTCCGTTGGTACCGAATGTCAGATCGGGTGTACCGTTCGGATTTAATTTAAAGATCGCATTATCCGTATAATTGGCAGAATCATAGGTATAGGTAGTTGTATTCCAGGTGTCTGTTCTCAATAATCCGTAAGCTTCGCCATTTGGTCCGATAGCCATGTCGATAAAACGTGATCTCGGAACATTTGTTAATGAGAAAACACCGTTTGTTCCATATGTATTATCCGGGAAACCATCGGGTTTCAGGCGCACAATTGCAGGTTTTCCGCCAGGACCAGTTCCTCCGACCATAAACTTTCCGTCAGGAAGGATCTGAAATCTTTTGGGAATAGAACCGGTACCGGTAGTTCCGAAGACGTGATTAGACAATAAATGACCGTTGACTCCAAATGTAGAGTCAAGACTTCCGTTTGTGTTTAAACGCATCATAACAAACTGACTTGCTCCGCAAATTCCGTTGATACAGTATTCGGATTCACCGACCAATACAATTTTCCCGTCCGCCTGAATTTCCACATCGTATCCCTGACTATCTTGTCCGCAGAAAGTGTTGACAGCCCCATTTACTCCAAATCCTGGATCCGGCATTCCGTTTGGCATATAGCGGTAGATGTGCATCGCCAAATCCGGAGTATTTGGATCTCTTCTCAATACCGTAACAATTTTCCCGTCCGCCTGGATGGCAGAAGCATAGGCACTTCCTAAGTTTCCTTCACTGTTTGAATTGGGGCCCAGGTAGGGGAGGTAGCCATTCGTATTGAATGTCAAATCAAGTTGTTGCGCGAAAGTATTCATCGTGAAAAGGGATGAACACGCCGCAATTACCAGTAAACTTTTCTTCATATTTTTTAAGTATTTAGTATTGGGTTCTGAAGAAAGACTCCGATTTAACGCGAAAAGTTTGATGGAAACTGCACTTTTTTTGATTGATTTATCAATAGATGATATTTGCTTGAAGGGTGATTTCGATCTAACGACTCGTAACGAATTTAGCTTCATTTTTCAGGCTAAAAGCCTGTATTTATAAGGGCTGTTCGCAATATCGCGAACATGCAACTAAAAGCTTAAAGAACACAAAGGAAATTTCTCCACATTTCTGGATACAAAAAACTTTTATCAATAGATAATTCTCGTTTGGGACACAATTTCTATTTAACATAACTCAGAAATCGCGAATTTTCCCAATTACGGGTTACGAATGAGATGTGAAGTAATTGCTACTAGGGGTTCGGAATCCGCAATTAATACCGAATGTATTCCTCACGTAATTGATCAATTTCCGCTTGGTCAGCTGAATCCTTGGTTTGTAATTCATCTAATCGTTTGGTAACTGGTTCAATAATCGTATGAAGTCTAAGCAATTTGTCAGATTCGGTTTCTGCTATTTTTTCTTTGTCGTTTTGATATTCTGTCATGGCAGATTCTAAAAACGCTTCGTCCCGAATTTCCTGTGCTGATCGCTTTTCAATCCCTTGTTCCAATTCGTGTATTCGCTGTTTGATTTCGGATTTTCTGTTCGCATTGAAATTACAGCTTACCAGGACAGTTATTAAAGCAATTAGTAATACGAAATTTTTCATAGATTGAATTATTCTACAATAGTAAAAAAATATCCTGCGTCAGAATGAATTATTCCGTACAAATTCCCATGCAAAAAATTCTGTGCGATTCTCAGGAAGCAGAATTTCGGATGTTTTAATTTTTTAGGATTTAATTATTTGCCGACGATTGTACGAAAAGAAAATTCTGCGCGATTCTCAGTGATTTGATTTTAATCAGAATTCAATAGTTGTGAACGATTACGCAGCCGGAGAATTCCAGACGATTCTCAGAGTGAAGATTGAATGAGTGTAATTGGATAGAATAGGGAGATCCGAACAATCTCAATTCATTCGCGTTAGAATAACTTGCATAATATCTATTTAACATAATATTAATTATAGGACAAGAGAAGCGATAGCTTCGAGAAAGCTAAAGCGTTAGCGCTGTTGTGGTGGTTAATTTAAATTGTGGAATCCGGTTATTTTAAAATGTGGAATTCAAAAAAGAGTTATGTTTGCTTAAACATTGTTCACTCACTGAATTAGAATATCCCAATTAGAACATGGAAGATACTTATTTAGATACTCTAGGATTCTATGAACCGAACTGGTTCTTTATGTATGTTTCTGGAATTCCCGCCGATTTAAAATTAGATTTTGATCGTTTTAGTAACAAACAAAATGGACTTTACCTTCACGAATACGGACACTATTTACAAAATATAACTACTCTATCTGGAGTTTTGAACGCTATTGAATATTATGAGTTTACACATAATATTAGAGTGAGATCCGAAAAATTAGACACCATCAATTTGCCTTTTACTAACAAATCGATTAGAAGCGAATATGAGCAAAAGAGGTTAAATAGATTCAAGTTATTTAGAGGAGACTACTATGATGTTTTAGGTATTACCGACTATGATTATTTTGAAGTATCAACTCATTATGAGTTAGAAACAAAAGGAACTCGTAAACTCAGTTTTTATAAGAATAGTACATTATTAAAGAGATATAATTTTGGAAATTTAGCGGTAAAGGAGGGAATGTCACGCGCATTACAAATTGTATTTGATAAAGAACCTGGGCATCCCTTTTATCCTTATAAAATGGTTCAATGTGTAGTTGATAAATATTGCCCCAAATTATCTAATAATCCAATCGAGATTGCCGCTCTTTGCAGTTTGGCATTAAACTTTGAGAATGCTGGACATCATTTTTTTCGTTTAGTGATCGACTATAATAATGCTGATATTTCGATGAAGGAGTTTATTCATCAAGAGTTCTCTCGTAAACTGGATATCAGCGATGGTTCGGGGCTAACAATCAAAGAGCTTCTAATTCAATCAATTGAAAAATTGAGAAGTACAATTCATTTTCTTTTGGGATCTAAAGTTAAATATATTGATAGCTTATTTGATAATATAATTGCTATCGAAAAGGCTCACGATTTATTATTTTATGATCTTTTGAGTGACCCTAACATACCTCTAGTATCAAAACTAAACGAGCTTAAAGGCTACTACGGTGTACCTTTAATTCAACTTGAGGATTTAACTTGGATTTTCCCTGTTGCAGATACTCCTTCCGGAGTTGCGGAAGAACTTGTTGAATTAAGAACAATCAAGGTATTGTTGGATAGATTGTTTGAAGTGGAAGGTAGAAAAGAATGCCGTTATATTCCAATGTGTGATATGAAACAAGAGTTTATTACAGATGACTGTTGTTATGAGAAGCAATGGCTCAGAGAAACAATCTGTCCACTTACACAAATGTTGGAATATTGGAAAATAAGAGATCAGTTGTCTAAGTCTTAGAAGATCAAGATAATATGGAGAAACAAAAAAAGGTCTAATCCTATTTTCTTGGAAATTGGTAGGAATCTAAAAATGGACAACAGCATATGTTGTCCATTTTATTTTAAAACCACTGGTTACTATTGAAAATCTGGAGAGTCAGAACTGTAATGCAAAGTGTAATCTATATTTTCCTGAGTTTCTTTCATTCCATTAATATTGATTAAAGCGATGAATGAAACTAAACCCGATGATCCCGAAGGATAAAAGGTTAAACCTTCATTTGGGAATATTTTATCATGAACATGGTGTTTCATGATTGATTCCATTTCAAAAAGTTCTTTAGCATTTTGAGGAGATGAATGTGATGTTACAATTGCCCCTGTAATTTTTGCATCATCTTCATAGAGTTTTTTAATTGTAATTCGAATTTTCATAAATAGTGAATATTTGGTTGCAGCTAATATACTGTTTTAGTTTGATTTAAAGAACGCCATTTTAAGACTTGAAAGAATAAAAGTTGGAGCCTGTTTTAATTGAAGTAAAAACCTTAGCCCTTCCCTTCTGCCGTCAATCTTGGTCTGATTACCCAAGCTATATAACATCACGCAATAACATTATAGGACACTTCGCAAGTTGTACATCCAATAATTTACGCTATGCAAAACAACCACACATTTAAACCGCGAGTTATGCTGATATATCGAATTTTTAAGAGATTTTTGTGTACTCTTTGGAGTATAGTTACACGAAGATTTGTGTCATTTTTTGAGGTTGGAATAATGAAAAAAGGTTGTTAGTATAATGTGCCGCTTTATGCCTTATACAAATCAAATAGCAAATGATGTATAACAAATTCCGTATCCTGACGTGAGTGTAAGCTGTCAAAAGTAAATGGGGCTTCTTGTATTGAATTATTTTTTGTGCTAATCAGGTCTCCTTCAGGAGAAATCAGAAATTTTTCGTTTAACTTCTTCACAATTTCTGTCTTTATATTATTGCTATCTCCATCTAATATAAAACCGATCATTCCACCAAAGGTTAGGTTTTGAGCATATTTTCCATTGAAATAACGCAGAACCCCACCATCAAAGATATTTTCATTGTTAACATCTTTTTTATAGGTATTATAGCAAACATACTTATCTACCAAATCTTTACTACCATCTAAATTTTTGCATTCAAAGTAGAAGTCTTGATTCTTCCAATATGTATTATGAATAGTGATGTCGTAATTCCCTTCTATGTCCTCATCATTTGTTTCTTCACCTTTTACAGAAAAATTTAACCCGAATTCTCTATTTGCTTTCAATTTGAGGCGTATAAATTTTGCTATTTCTCTTTCGGTTCTTGGATATTGCTTTTTCTTTTCTTCTTCAATTTTAGACTTTAATTCAGCGCTATTATAGTTTTTATAAAAATCAAGCAAATAATAAAACACCCAATTTTTCCAAAACTCATCATCTAAAGTCTTTAGTTGGCGAGTATCAAATGGTAATGGAGCTGGCTTCTTAATCCTAATGTATTCTCTCTCCATTCTCATTGGATATTAAGTGTTTTAAAATATCCTGTCCATCTTCAAAGGCTTTTGTTTCTGTCCAGTTTTTATTTATGTCCTCTTTTATAATGTATACACAATCTTTCCCGAAAATCTTTTCTTGACTTGCTAAAAAATTTGCATTAGGATTTTGCTTAAAAATCTCGTTAAGCAAATACTTCTTGGTTTTAGCAACTTGAGTAGTAACGGAACTACTACCAAACGATATTTTTACAACAATTAAACCAAAGTCTGTCGATGTTTCTTCTATGCTTACAGGGCTTTCAAAATAAAAGCCGACTATTTCTTTTAGTGTATTTTTGTACTCATCTAAAGCGTTTTTCTTTCTTCCAATTCTTGATTTTTGAAGAAAATAGTCCTTTACTCTTTGCTTTTCCCAATAAGACAGCTCAAATAAATCATAAATCAACTCATTCAATTTCTGTTCTTTTTTGATGTATTCGCACTGTACTTCCGATAAGCCTTTACTTATATCTGATATTTGTTTTGCAATATCTTCATTTAGTTCCCTAGGTACAGGAATATTTAATATTGCATCATATCCTATTTTCGTGTAAGAGCCATCTACTCTTTTTCGAAAAGACAGGTCAATCACATAATTAATAAGATGTGAATTAATTAATGCTGTATACAGATAGATGTTTTCACTTTCTTTTGGGAAAATAGAATACACGTCAAAGTTGTAGAATATTTTATTTAAACTAACAGTAGCCTTTAATTCTTTTCCTGTCCTATTTATAAGGATTTTTGGAAGGGTATAAATATTACTACTTCTTGTTCTCTGAAAATTAGAAATATCTCCCAAATACATTCTTGGGTTACTATTATACCCAAATCTATATAAATCTCCAGGTTCTAATAATGGTATAGGAAAGTCTTTACTACAAGATGTGTTTGTATATTTTTGTTTGAACTTATTAGAATAGGCTGTTCTTTGTTCCCTGGTTAGTTTTTTATACTCACTATCCGAAATGTTGAACTCTGATAAT
The DNA here is from genome assembly GCF_029266855.1 of Fluviicola sp. Lineage (GTDB taxonomy): Bacteria > Bacteroidota > Bacteroidia > Flavobacteriales_D > Crocinitomicaceae > Fluviicola. The sequence continues at coordinate 646,293 of NZ_JAQSWB010000001.1, read as the reverse complement.
ATTTGTTCCTTACCTACTATTTGAAGTCCATTATTTATTTTGCTTTTACAACCTTCAAGAGTGATAATATGATTATCTAAAATATCATTTTGAAAATGAATTTTGTTTACAAACTCTAAATCAAATTGATTTCCGACCAAAAAATTTCTTAATCTTATTTGTTTGCTTTTAAGTTCGTTTTGAATGATTTCAATTGCTTTGTCTTCCTGAATTATAAGTAACTCAAAAGGTTTTTCTGAAAACAGACCTAAATCTACAGGATAATAATCAATAACGCTATCTTCAAGATTATTTGTAAAAATGATTGCTACAACGCTCTCTTTTGCCTTTTCAAACAATATCTTTTTTACCCTTGATAACTCATAAATTTTCTCAATACCGAAGTGGGTATAAAAATAGGATTGAAAAACTTCTGAATAATCATTATAAAAATTAGAACTATTTGAAATAAATCCAAACCTTGTGTTTTCATCGCTCCAGTCTTTGATTTTCAAAAAAAAGCATTGAGATATTTGAGACTTACCAACGATGTTCTTTGCAACTTTTCTAGTCTCATCAGAAATATCAACTTGATAAGAGTTTAAAAAAGATATCTCGTTTTGAAACTCCTCTGTGTTTGATATTTCAAAAAATGGCGGATTTCCAACTATGTAAGAAAACATCTTATCTTCAAAAGGTTTATCAGATGTATTAAGTGTGTTGGCGTGTTTTATATTCTGAAAAAATGAAAATTCCGAAAACAAGTTGATTTTTTTGTTCTCATTTAGTTCATTTGCTATGAATTCTTTTATTTCCGTCGGGTCAATTCCGTTAAATATTTGAAGTGAAAGAGAAAATAAAGTAAACCGTTGAGCTGTTAATTCTTTTTCAATTCCAAAAATATTATCTGCCAGAAGCTTGGTTCTATACTTTATTTTGCCAATGCTATCCTGGGGTTCTAAATTTTGCTTTTTAGAGATTTCCAAAAGCCTTTGATATCCGGTAATCAGGAACATACCTGACCCGCTCGAAGGGTCTAAAATTGAGCCTATTTTGTCTTCTCTTATTACATCATCTACGATTAACTGTGCTAATTTTTTCGGTGTATAGTATATCCCATTTTCTTTCTGTTTTTCAGACAAAAAGACTTCGTAAATGTAGCTTATAAACTCAACGGGTAAAACATCAAATCCGAAATCAAACAATCTTAATTGACCTGTATTTACATTGTGATTAAAAGAGCTTGCTATCAGTGAACGTACATCACTCGTCAAATACTGATCATCTATTGTTGGCTGGTCAAAAAGTGCATTATTAAATATTTCGTGAATGATTTTATACAGTTTGTTGATGTCTTTATTAGAATTGTTTTCTAATAACCTTTCGTAATTAAGTTTATCATCGTTAAAATAATGATTAAAAAAATACGCGTTAATAATATGATTATCTTCTAAGTATTTAATGTACAGCGTTCTATCAATTAATGCCTGAACTACTTCATTTCTCTTACTATCATCAGATATTAATTGGGTTAAAAGATTGCTTAATTGCTCTTTTAATGCCTTCAAAGTAGCAACTAACTCTTTATCAATCCCTTTATACTTCGCTTTATCAATAAACGAATGATAATTTAGCCAAAACACGCCACTATCAAACTGCCAGTGCCTGATTTTTTCAATCGTATCTATATCTTTTTGAACAGTTGAAAAGACCTGTAAAACACTGTCATTATTTGAAACTTTAGGGGAATATTTGGCATACAACATTCTTACTTCGTCAGCTTCATTAGGATAATAGAAAATTATATCTACATCATTTTCATTCCAAACATATTTTCTAAACTGTTCGAGTTCTATTGTTTCTAACAAAGAAGTAACAAGGTAAAAAGAGGTATTGGTGTTATTTGGACTTTTATAAAAAAAAACCGAATTTTTAAGTTTTTGAGATAAAGTAGCTTCTTTCTCAATATCAATAGCTTTTGGCCTCAAATCAACATTGAAGTCAAAACCTAGATCAGAAAAAAAATCCACATAAGTCATTGATTATCTTATAATTAAATTGTGTTAAAGACAAAGCTACCGAGGGTAAAGTTATAGAAAACTTTTCATAAAGAACTGTATCTCTTACATCATTATCTTGAAAAACTAAACTAATAATTACTAGTCTATTTTATTATTCAAATATCTTGATTGGAGTACGTAATCTATTTACGTTCTTAGTTGAGAAAAACTAAAACTTTTGCGCCCTATTGAAGTCTATCAGTCTGATGCCAAAAGCTATATTAACATAACGCAATAACATTATAAGACCTTATTGATTTTTTGGTACAGGCTGTAGATCTATTTTGCCAAAAATGCTATTCATAGTTTGGTAGTCTTTATCAGAAACACCATTGAGAATAGTGATTTGTCGTGCTTTTAATACTTCTGGGGCAACTGTGTTTACTTGAAATTTTTCTATTCCTCGATTACGTAATTCGAATTCCATCCACTGGATGTTGGTGGCTAATGCTTCTTGGCATTGCTCTTTAAACAAGTCGGATGCAACAAACTTACTTTGAATAATAAGAACCAATTTTTCACATTCCACCATTTCAGCCATAATAAATGCTGAAATATCTCCTTCCTGCAAATATTTTCTAGCAAGATCATTCATAATTATTGATAATGTATGATTCAAACTACTCTCTAAAATCCCAAGGCTATTATATTGGCTTTGGTACTGAGCCTCATGTTCTTCGTGTTTTTTCTCTATTTCGGATATTTTGTTTTGATAAAAATCCTTCAGACTTTGGAAAGTGAGAAATGCGAATAAGGCGAACCCAATACCAATAAAAGTGAGAATCACAGAGGTGCTAGTTTCAGAGGAAATATTTGGTTGAACCTTGCTAGGATTTATAGTTACTTCAGCATCCACTTGAGCTTTTAATTGATAATTCAATATGAATAAGTAAATCACTACAAGTCCAAGAATTGATATGAGAATAGTGTGAATTATTCCAGTATAAGGTTTTGATGAGTAAAGAAATGGTTTTTTCATATTACATAAAAATTAGATACTGCAACGGCATTAGGTAGTCAATAGTTTTTGCGGATTCTATCACTCCGCCACACTTGCTCCGACTAATTGAACCCTAAAATTCTCATAAGCCTGAGGATAGGATTCTGTTTTGAATGAAAAACTGGTAGTCGATCGTGGTTCAATGTATTCGTAAATCACATAAGATTGTTCCTCAATCAGTGTATTAGTCCTCGAATAAAAAAGAATCTTGATCTTTGGGTCTTTGAATCGTCCTAAAGTTGCACTGCTATTGATAGTTCCTCTGAAAATTGCTCCATCGGGTTCATATTCTGCATCGTGAAAAAGTCCGGCACTTCTTGTTTGAACTTGTTGTGGACTCATTCTTACTTCTCCGCATGATAGATATTTTTCAGGTGAATTTTCCTCGGAAGCTTTCAATTCAGCTCTCAGTTCTTCAGGGCTTTTTTCTATTTCAGGTTCAGGTGATCCTTCAGTGAATTCATCCCGAAAATTATTGGAATGGGAATTAGTTTCGCAATTTGTCAGCGTGAATAGTATTGCCGAAAGCAATAGGGTAATGAATAGTTTCATGTGTAGGTAACAATTTAGGTCTCGAATGTAAGAATTAGATTTTCAAATTGCAAATGGAACAAAATCAATCAAGTAAAAGACGAAACTTGGTCAAAAAAAATCACTATCTCATGGAAAAATTTGGCTCAACTGAAATTCTTATTGTAATTGGTATTCCCGTACTCCTCTTTTTATTTGGTTTTTGGGTTGGTAAAATGGCTGGTAGAAATGCTGCCAATAAAGAGTTCTTGAATAAAAAATCCTGAACCCTCCCCTCCTACTTATTATCCCACCAACAAAGCCCCGATTGTTACTATCGGAGCTTGTTTAGTAAAGCGCTCGCGCTGGCGAACCTACTTTACTTCATCTTTAACTGTACTCATGTCTTACTTAGGCTTTGTTTTAGACATGCATTAATGCGTATCAATGTTGTACAAGATGCGCATGCCGGGTTTGGTGTATTTTTTTACTTTCTGGAAAAGTGAGTCCGCTTGTATTTTTCCGTTAATTATTAGAGTTTTCTCACTCAATTCGAAGGAATGGATCTTTCCCTTGAAACCTGCCTTTATTAAATCTTCCTTGACCTTTTCGGTGATATCCTTTTCAATTGACAGGTGGTTCAAAGGAGCTAAGGTCACCTCTTTTTCCTGCAATTTCAGTTTTGCATCGATCTTGCGCGACTGTTCATCGATCTTACGTGCCTGCTCGTCAATCTTGCGTGCTTCCTGATCAATTTTGTCTGATTCCGCCTGGATTTTGACCTGTTCTGCTTCGATGCGGCGTTGTGCCTCATCGTGTTTTTTCCAGTTGATCTTCCCGTCTTTTTGATTGGTTTCGGCTTCGATAATCTTTACCTGTTTGTCAATAACCGCTACATGTTTATCAATAACTGCCGAATGCTTGTCAATGATTGCCGAGTGTACGTCTATGATTTTCGATGCTTCATCAATGATCCGTTCTTCTTCTGAAAGATCAACTTCTGCTTCCGGATAGTCACCGGCTGTATACCCGTCAATTTCTTTAGCAGCAATGGCTTTTTCATAACCTGTAATCAACTGGTTGATTTGTGGAAGGTACTTCTCCCGATCTCTTCCGGTAATCAATTTGCCGTTGACCTTAAAATGTTCCAAATTTTCCGGAACCTGGTACAGCATTCCTTTGCTCTTGAAAATGTATATGTAGGACTTCTTCCCCTTGTCCTCAGCAACGTATCGGATGGAAGTTCCTTCCGGAATCTCCTTCGGATCATATTTTTCATTACCCAGGGTGTCCGATACAGGTACTTTAATTTCCTGTGCGGAAGAGGAATTCACGTTCAGGACCACTAGAAAGAGAACCACACTCATCGCTACACAAGCCGATAGAAAGTACTTTTCACGGATACTAAGCATCTTGTTACTGTTGAAAAGAATCCGTTTTGCACGATCTGCCAGCTTCATTTTCTGATCACCGAATTGCAGGGCGAATCGCTGTGTGTTCATGTTGTATTCCTGGAAAGAAATCAGGGCATTGACAAATTCTTTTTTATTGTTTGTAACGCTAATTGCTAAATCATCGCAGCAATTTTCACGTTCGTCTCTCAACAAGGAGGAAATCCATAAAATACCGGGATTAAAGAAAAACAAGATTTCAATGAACGTTTGCATGAGATTGACAAGGTAATCGCTGCGACGAATGTGTGCAAGCTCGTGCAGCAAAATAGCTTCTACCTGCTCGTGAGGAATATTGTTCAACAATCCAACCGGAACCAAAATAACCGGTTTGAAGAATCCTGTTACCGATGGAATCGTGACTAATTTCGATTCAAGTAATTGAACGCTGCGTGTGATCCGGAGTGAAACCTGTAGTTCAGACACGCGTTTCCGCCACATTTCCGGTGGAGAAATCGTTTGATAATTTCGTGCACGGTAAACCTGCCGTAATTCACCTGTCATTCGGATACATTTGAAAACAAAAACGACAAACCAGATGAAAACGATCCATGAACCGGATTTGCTGATGAATTCAGCTATTATTGAAAATGGTGCACTCACCTCTTCCTTTAATCCTGTGTTGGAAATCGAAACGAGCTGTTCTGTTTGAAGATCATTTTTCACCAATTTATCCGCTTGTAAAACGGATGTTTGTGGTTCGAATTCGTTATAGAAAATGAAACCGATTGTCACCAAAAATGCAATACTCAATCCTGCGAGTAAGTTGTATCGGATTGCCGAAGTTGATTTTTTTGTAAGCAAAAGGGTAAGTCCCGCCAGTAAGGCCGCTGCGAGTCCCAGCCAAAGCGAATGGATCAATGTCCAGCTGACTGCTTTAATCATGGAGTCGTTCACTAAAGAATTCATAGTATTGGGTTTTAAAAGTTTTTATTTCTTGTCCAGTTGGTCCAGCATGGCGCGGATTGCATCCAATTCTTCAGGTGAAGTTTTTTTGTTCCCCAACAACTGCATCATGAGGCTGGTACTTGAACCATTGAACATTGTATCGATGAACTTATCAAGTAAAACAGTCTTCGTTTGATTCTCTTCGATTGCCGGTCTGTAGATATGCTTCATGCTCGATGCGTCACGCAGTAACATTTCTTTCTCAGTCATGATCTGCATTAATTTCAATGTGGAAGTATATTGTACGGCACGTTTCTGTTCGTTCAGATAATCATTAACAAAACGAACTGTTGAAGGACCGTTTTTCCAAAGAACCTGCAAAATCTCCAATTCTGATTTTGTCGGTTCCGATTGCGGATTATTTTCAGCGTTTTTTGTTTTCATTTTTCAAAGGTAGGAAATTTTTCGTACGAAACAAGTTGTAGGTGAAATTTAACAAAAAAATGAGCAATGCAGTTTGGGCTTGCCCCATGAAACCTTTGGAAGTGGGGTTGCCAATGAAGGATGCGGAAACCTGGTTACGCATTATGAGTATTACACAATTGATCCGGGAATGAGAAACAAATTTCGTTTGCTGAAAATAAAGTGAGCCTTGATTCTACCCAAAAGGCACTATTCCACTTGAATACTTCTTAAAGAACATTTTTTTCGGTGAAAACTGATGTTCATTGGTCATTAGGTATAATGCGGTGAAAATGAGTTTTTTATTTCTACTCATCAATGCTTCGGCTTCAAACTGTTCCGACGGTGTTAAGGTTCCTTGCGATTGTTCCAGCTCCTGCAGGGAAATCAATGTATCGGAATATTCAACACGCGTTTTAGGGATGTCGATGTTTTGCAGCCATAAATCCCTCAAATCATTGTAGGAAGAAAGTGAGTTGCCAAAATGATCTTGTTTAATTTGTTGGTAAACCAGGTGGTATACTTTTTTACGTAAGTTGTCTTTCATTTGATCGTCCATCAACCCGGTCGTACGAACTGTAAGGGTGTTCGGAACTGATTTTGACCAAACATCATGAAAAGATTGCTTACTGATATTTTGGTTTTCATCTACGAAAGTCTGGTTTGCAGGGCCGTACATATTGAAATGCCACAAATCATTTTGTTCATCAAAGATGTTTGTTTCAATTTTGGCACGAACCTGGTCCGTTATTCGGATGAAATCCTGTTGGAATTTGTCCAGGGCTTCCTTCTTTTTCTTAAAGGACTGTAACTTTCGCAGGTGATTGTCATAATCCGGATTTCCTTCCTGCTGCCGTATACTCCTCAACATTTCGCGAACTTCACTGTTCACATCTTTACGGAATTCTTCAGCACCGGTAAACCAACCTTCCCAAACGTCATTCAGAAATACTTCGGACTCTACACCGCGATTGTAATTTTCAAAGGTAACGGTATCCGGTCCGTCTTTTGCTACAACGGCCGCATGGTGATCTCCGAACTGAACAAGTCCTCTGGCTTTTTTATATTGACTTTTTGCCAGCCATCCCAGCTTTTCGGAACTCGATTGCAGAGCCAGGAACTCTTTGATTAGTTGTTGAATTTCCAAACCATCCAGCTTGGTCAAATCAACACCATCGCCGGTTATTCCTTTTTCATCGATTGTTCCCGGAGACGGGAGTGCAAAAGAGGAAAACGACTCTCCTACTTCAGGGGCTGTATGCTCATTGATTCCCAAATTGGTTGTCAGTTGCTGATTGTCTTTTGTTTTTGTGTACCTGATGGTGTCGTTCGTCTTGAAATACCCGATGATATGTCTGAAAACATCTCCTTCAATCAAATTATTGTTTTCGGCTTCCTTTTTATCATAGATTTCATACACCTGTTTCCATAATTCTTTTGGAGTTCCTTCTACACTGAGCGCCCGTAAAATCCGGTCGCTGGGTTTGACATGGATTCCAAGGATACCTGTTTTAAAGTACTGATGAACTTCCTGACTGATTGGTCCGTTATTCAGAATATAAGGACTCACATCATTTTGCCATTGATCTTCAAAACCTTTCGTAGTATTGCTTTCATCCAGTTGGTTCAAAATCCTGCCAAACTTGTTACCGTCTGAAGTGCTTACGGATCCAAGTACTTTTTGGCTCCCGACTTTATTTCCGATCACCAGGTGTTTTCCTCCTACAATTCGTTCGGATACAAATGTACAAACACTCGTATCCATCAATTCTCCTCTGGGATCTACATGCGGACTTTGAACGGGTTTTACACGGATTAAATCCTGGGTTTGTCCGTCAGGGTTTGTAGGATTTTTTGGAGTACTTACTTTCGCTCCAGGTTCTTCATCCAGGGTTATGCGGGATTTGATATTGATCAGGCGCTGGCGGGAAGCCTGGATATTCGCGGGTTTCCCGTAAAAAACTTTGGGCTGACCAACAGTGCTTTCCAACGCAAGCAAGCCTTTTTCAGACACTTTTAACGGAGGATTGTCCAGGTTTCGTGGTTTCCAGTTTCGTTTGGAAACAACTGATTTAATTCCATCCTCTTCTGAACTTTCTCTTCTACTCTCCAGTTGATTGCTCGGGAACAAAGGTTTCTGTCCGTCATTCGTTGTTTGATAGTCACCCGGTTTAAGGATTGTATACCGCTGAATAACTGCATTTGAACCGGTTGATGAAACTGTAGGCGTTTTTGCTTTCGCTTGTACTGTATCTGATGATTTATGGATGCCTTCAATGATTTTTTGCTGCTGAATCGTACTCGCTCTTTTATCTTCAAAAGAAACTTGCTGCCGGGTTGATGAACTTTTAATCTGCTTGCTTTGAATGACAGAGCTATTTTGAACAGTTCTTTTGCTTAAAGGAGTATTCATGGTTCAGTGAATTTTGACTACCAGATAAATATAACTAAATCTTTTCCTCGTATAGATAATTTGAAAAAAAAGCGCTATTCCGCATAGCTAGAGTCTCAGGTTTGCATTCGGAAAGGGTTTGTTTCCGAAAAAAATAAAACTTTTTCGCCCTTGACTTTAAAACAAAACTTCCTTAACTTGGTAAGTAACAAAAGCACTTTCAGATGAAAAAACTAAGTTATACCAAGGAAATTTCTGCTTCTCCTGAACACGTTCACGATGTGATGCTCGGTCTTAGTGACAAGCATACTTACGAACAATGGACCGCCCCTTTCAACCCTACTTCTACCTGGGAAGGTGGATGGAACAAGGGCGACAAGATCTTGTTCGTTGGAATATCGGAAGATGGCACCAAAGGAGGAATGATCGCCCGTATTGTCGAAAATGACCCGGGAAAATATGTATCCATCGAGCACTATGGCATGCTGGAAAATGGTGTGGAAATAACGGAAGGGGAAAAAGTCGACAGTTGGAAAGGAGCTCATGAAAATTATCGCTTTGAAGCTACAGCGAACGGAACACTTGTAACAGTTGAAGTGAATACGGTAGATGAGTATGCCTCGCATTTCGACGAGACCTGGCCACAGGCACTGGACGTGTTGAAGAAGATTTGTGAGCAATAATTAAACTTTGCGATCTTAGCGTCTTTGCGTTTAAAAAAAACATGTTCTCCCATCTAAATAATTAAAACTCTGTGTTCTTCCGTGTTCTTCCGTGGGAGACAACCGGGAGTTTACATCAAAAAAACTTTGCGATCTTAGCGCCTTTGCGTTTAAAAAAGGTGCTGGTTATTCTATTTCACTCGGACAATACTGGTTCAAAATACATCATTTGCCTTATTGGAGGAATCATTCAGCAGCTGTTTCTTTGATAAAAAAAAGAAAGCATGAAACATATTTTGTATTTGTTGGTTGCAGTTGCCTTTACAATGAGCTGCAGCAAAGAGAAAAAAGCACTGAAGAGCATCGGTGGAGAAACCTGGGTTATGACTAAGTCAACTTATGAAGATACCGGTAGTGAAGATTTGACAGGAATTCGGAGGGCTTTTACTTTTGATAAGTGTAAAGCCAAGGATCAACCGTGTTCGGGAACTTTTGAATACCAGATTCCTGCGTATGACCAGGATTTACAATGGACCATTACCTACAGCGTTTCAGCTGGTGCGGATTTACTGACTGTTGTACGCACTCCTTCCAATTTCCAGGGAACTGCCCAAACAGACGAGTATGAAATTTTGCAATTGGAAAAAGATTTCATGGAACTGAAGGATTTGGAAAATAATCACGTTTCGGAATGGAAAACGGAATAAGGTTCATTCCAAGTCCTTGTCTCCCGTTATCACCTGCAAACAAAGCAGCCCGGATCATTAGACCCGGGCTGTTGAACAATAAATTTTTGGTTAGTAATCATTTCAACCATCCGAAATAAAAGGAAATGGGCATCATTGCCAGTATTAGTGGAATCAGAATCGCAAAACCATAAGATGCTTTCAGTATCAAAGGATTGTATTTCCGGTGATTTAACCCTAGCGATTGAAAGGCACTTTTGAAACCATGTAACAGATGCCAGCTTAGAGAGAAGCATCCTAGGGTATAAATGATTACTTCGACTGGATTTTGAAATTTTTCAAGCATAAGTTCATATAACGGAAGCTCTTCACCTGTTTGAAATTGATGGATACGATTGGGAATCCAAAAGTTTTGGGTGTGAACAACCAGGAAAAGCAAAATCAAAGTGCCAAGTAAGGTCATACTTTTACTGTACCAGGTAACGTTTGGTGTATGATCCTTTTTATAAGCATAACTAATGGGTCTGGATTTCCTGTTTTGCCGCCAAAGGAGCAATCCCTGGACAATGTGAATAATGAAACCAATGATTAAAACAATCTCGATTGTTCGGATGATTGGATTGGTAGCCATAAAATGGGCTCCTATTGTAAATGTTTTACCGTGATCATTGTAAAAAATGAGTGCATTTACCGAGGCATGTACAATCAAAAAGCTTATCAGGAATAAGCCGCTTAGTGCCATGGTGAATTTCTTTCCCACGGAACTTGTCAATAGTTTTTTCATCTTGTATCATTTTACATGTTGACAATACAAAGTTGAAGATTGGGGGCTTGAACAAACTTAAGCTGGTTTAAGAAATGTAAGAATTATTTATAAATGTAACTAAAACCTTGTTTTTGAGCAGGGTAAGTTCAGGATTTTTAGTGTAAAATCAGGAAAGTATATGATTCGGGATAATGATTACTTTAACATCATGCAGGAATTTGCTTCTCTTCTACTTTCTTCCCCTCTACCATAAAATAAGCGATCAATGCCGAACTATAGCACATCACGGTGCACACGATCAATATGGTTTGATAGGCATCCAAAAAAGCATTGCGGTAAACCTGCTTAATTTGCTTCTTTTGATCCGGAGTAAAGGTGTCGGCAGGAACTTGTGCATTTCCCAGGTTTATGGTTTCGGAAATAATGTTGTTTTTTTGAGTTTCTCTGAAATCGGATTTTTCTAATTGTTGAACAACCAGGTTGGTAAAGAGTAACAGGGCCAGTGCTCCGAATGCAGCATTGGAGAAGATCCCGGCAATGCGCGATACGGCATTGTTGACTCCGGAGGAGATTCCTGAATAGTTTTGACTGATGGAGGTCATAACCGAGGTAGTAAGTGGTACCACGGTTAAAAGCATTCCGATACTGATTAAAATGATCCCGGGGAAAAAGGTGAGCCAGTAGTCCGAAGCGCCGCGGGTTTGTTCGATAAATGACAGGAACAGGAAACCCAAACCTACGGTGAATGGGCCTGCAATCAGAAAGATCCGTGAGCCCAGCCGGTCGGAAAGTGAACCGATGTACCTGGAGAATAAACCCAAAAGAAAAGTAAAAGGCAGAAATGTTAAGCCGGATTCTGTTTGAGTGTATCCCTGGATTTGAACTAGGTTCAGGCTCAGGAACAGCATTCCGCCGCCCAAAGCGCCATACAGGAAGAATGTGAGCAGGTTCAGTCCCGTGAAATTCCTATTCCGGAAGAGTGTTAAGCGGATCATGGGACTTTTACTTCGCTTCTCGACAATCAGGAATAAGACCAGGTCCAGGACTCCGAAGATCAAAAAGGTGTTGACTTGCCAGTCAGAGATACCGACTGCAGGAAATCTTAAAAAACTATAGGTAATGGCGGCCAGGCCCGCAACCAGTAACAGTGCTCCGGGAATGTCTACCCTGCCTTTGTCTTCTTCATTGGAGGTTTCGGGTACTTTTAGCCAAAGAACTATCAGTGAAATGATGCCGACCGGGATATTAATAAAAAAGATGTAGCGCCACAAACCGTGGTCGCCGAGAATCCCGCCGATTACCGGTCCGCCGATACTTACGATAGTAGTCACTGCCGACCAGGTCCCGATCGCTTTTCCCCTCTCCCCGTCTTTGATCAGGGAAGTAATAAGCGACAAACTTCCCGGGATCATGAAGGCACCGCCCAAACCCTGGATCAGCCTGGAAATGATCAGGAATTTGACATTGGGAGAAAGACCGCATAGTAACGAACCGATGATGAACAGCACAATTCCGATCGCAAAGATTTTCTTTCGCCCGAACTTGTCTCCGAGCGATCCTCCCGGTAACATCATTGCGGCCAATACCAGCAGGTAAGCATTTAATACCCAAAACACATCTGCTCCTGTGGCTTTCAGGTCGGTTTGAAGAGATGGAAGAACTACATTTAACGCACTTCCGTCAATGAATACCATAGACGTGGCTAAAATGGTTGAAAACAGGATCCATCTGCCAGTTGCGCTTTTTAAAGATATTCCCGACATCCGTTTGTGATTTGAAGAAGTAAATTACTGATTTTCTTTCGAATGACGATGTTCTCAATCTTCGTTCTTAAAATCTTAATATCCTAACACTTTGAGAAAGATCCTGCTTGCTAAATTGCAAATGCGGATGGTTGAGCGATGTCGGAACCATGCGTTTTAAACTTTCTCAAAAGTGTAAATGTTTCCGGATACAAATATTGGACTTTTGACTATCGAGTCTCTCAAAGCCTTTCGTATTTAGTCTCTTGCCGTAATAACTAACAAGTTTTAACAGCGTAAAAGGACAAAGAGGATTTCTTTTCGTAAAGTTAAAATGGCCCTTACGCTGAGAATCGTAGCAAACGAAGGAATGAAGCGAAGAAAAGCATTTGCTGTTTGAGTTCGCTCTGCTACTGCAGGGTGGACGAGTTTTAAATGCTTTCGCGTAATGACCTGTAGTTTGCAGATTCTTGAGTATAGGCCTAGACTTTTGGCTCCACCTTTTTGGCAATGAAAAAGGTGGAAGAAAAAAAACGGCGAAAGCCGTTTTCTTACCTTCATCTCTCAGGTGGTTTGATCTGGTTGATAGTGAAGGATAACCAATGATGTTTACTTCTGCACCTGGAATTTAAAGGTGTAATTGAAGGTGTTTCCGATCAGATTTTGGGGTACTTTGATCTTTATTTGCTGCACTTGTTTTTCGATTGCGGCTTTCATTTCTTCGGAATCCGAAGCTATTTCTATTAGTTCGATTTGATTTTCTGACAAAACACGCACTTTTACCTTTACCATCGTTTCAATCCCCTTTTCACGTAGTGATTCAGGATAGGAAATCTTGCGGTGCATAATGCGATCCAATAAGTTCTCACCGTTTCCTGCAAAAACAAATGAACCGGTGGTGGTGAAGAAAAGTGTAATGAATAGGATTGTTGCTTTCATAATCTAAAAATTGAATTGGTTTCCCGTAAGACCAACTCAGCCGGCATTTGTTACAGCAGGCACTTATTTTTCTTGTTAAAGAAAGTGAAAGCAAATCGAAACCCTTTTGGGGTTATGAACAGCTTATGTCTGTTTGATCAGTAAAATCAAGGTGTTATGACTAATCTGACGAAAATTGATTTCATAAGATCAAAAATTGGGACTCAAATAAACGAGTACCAGATCGAACGTATGCTTTTTTGATTTGGTTGGTAATGGTTTCTATTTTGCTGGGTCCACGAATATGGATTATTTCAAAAATCCCTGCTTTTTCAACGCATCCTGTCGTTGTTTGATGTTCTCAGGAATTTCTCCGGAAGTCAGCCAGTCAATATCCAATCCGTTTTCCATTGCTGTTTTCTTCAAAAGCGCATTTTGATTGATCAGTTCGCCCAAACTTGCCAGGTCATCTCTGAAATCGGCGAGGTAATCTTCATGCATAGATCGGATCAAAACCAAAAGCTTAAATGCTCTCGCAATGACATAAACAGCAAATTTATGTGCCTTTACCCGGGAGAAAAAGGAAAGCTGGGGTTTGTTTGTTTTTAGTATTTCGTTGAGCATCAGTAAATTCAAACTGACCTCTCCGAATTTGTCTTTGGTAATTTTGATCTGTTCCGTAATATCGCCGCTCAGAGAACGCATCTCTTTCAGCAGATCGTGGATCGATGAACTGCGCTTACTCATATTGGAAGCTCTTTTAATAACCATTTCCTCGAGTTCTGAGCGACGTTCTTCCACTGTTTGTGTGCTAACCAATTCAAAATACAACTGATTGGCCAATGGAACATCGCGTTTCAATAACCTGAGAAGAAGTTTGTCTTTTTCCTTAATGGGTAAATCAAGTAAAGCTTCTTTGAATTCTTTTTCAAATACCATATTCTTTTTCCGAAAGTTTGTCCGGGATAATTATTCTGAAAATTAAGAATAGAACAGGAATTAACCAAATAGTGAAAATTAGGAAATTCCTTTTTAAGAGCATTTTTATTTTAAAAGGTCTTTTTTATCTTTAATCCATATTTGAAACTTAAACACTATTCATTATGAGCGCGATCTCTTTACCATGCCAGTTGCTGTGCGCATCTGCTTCGGCTTATGCCATCAGCCCCACAGATCCGAGTGGAAGATACAATCCACTGGGAGAAAATTCCCCCTTCCAAAATCAATACGATGCAGTCGGTTTTACCAGTGATCCTTTTGTGGTTACTGCAGATCAGATCGAAGCTGCACTGGTCGGACAAACAGCTGAGGGAATTATAGTTGCTTTTCGGGGAACCCTCCCTCCTGCTGAGAATTGGGATTCTTTTTTCGATTGGTTGCAGGATTTTATGATGCCGACCACGAGTAATATCGATCTTCCGGGTGAAGTGCACGAGGGTTTTCTCTTTGCCTTGAACTTATTGAGAGGTGGTATTATCGAGGCGATTCAAACGCTTGATCCGACAGGTTCCCTGCCCTTGTACATCACCGGACACAGCAAAGGCGGTGGAATTGCACCAATTGCAGCTATGTTCTTTAGAAATGTGTATCAATTGTCTGTTACACAAACCATTACTTTTGCCGGACCGAACTGCGGAAATGGAGATTTTGCAACGGTCTATAACGAAGTTTTCCCGAATCATATTCGCTATGAAAATTATTTGGATATCGTTCCTTTGTTACCTCCTGACAGTGAGTTTATCACGCTTTTGGAACAGATTCCGGACCTCCCGGTTTCGTTTATCAATAAGCTAAATGAAATGAAAAACTATGATTACGACCCGGTTGGTAGCCTGATGTATATCGATTCGGATGGTCATGCATCTGCCTATTCTACCATCGAAGCGGAATTGCTGCTGCCGATTCGGATAGCTGAGATTGTGAGCAGGATCCTAGTGTTTGACTTATCTGCTATCGGGGACGCGCATCATGCAAGCTGTGGGTATCGTTATATGCAGGGAACTTGTTCCGGTACAGGTATTTGTCCCACTTCATATTAAGAATGACTCCACCTTGAAAATTAAAAGCAGTCTGATCCAAATCAGGCTGCTTTTTAATTGATGCCTGCCTAAAAATCCAGTATGTCGGAATCGGTTCTCCGGTCTTTTGGCGGCTCTGTTATTGCTCTTATAAATGATTGTGTGATCAAAACGACCTGGCAAATGAGCATCAGGTAGAATCCGCTTAGCATCTCATCCTGCAATGTTCCTCCCCTGTTTTCCGATGTGGTATAAATAAGCAGCAATAATGAGATCACAAATACGAAGGCGGTAATGAGTGCTGTGGGAAAAGATCTTGGGAAAAAGAAGCGGGATAAAAGCAGAATAATTGCAATGACAAGATTCATAAGTGCGAAGATTGATCCGAAGCCATTGAATACCCAAAATGTGACGCCAAAATCCGACGATTCGTAGGTTTCAACGATTACAAAACTTTCGCCGGAAAACAGGTTCTCACTTCGTGGGCTCTCATAAAACGGCAAAAACATGGAAACCAGGATAATCCCAAAGCAAATAAGAGTAAGTAATATTGATTTGTTTTTCATTACCTGCAATCAGCGGGTTAAATTCCAGTTTGTGCAATAATTGGTTTAAAAATAAACTAATTTATGAATCGAAGAACGCAGTAAAGAAAAAGGGCTGCACCAACCTGGATACAGCCCTTACTTCCTGGATAAATTTAAATTATTCGATTACAAGTCGATATGTTTTTAAAGTACCGTCAGCAGTTACATGAACCAAATACATTCCTTTTGGTTGATCCGAATGAACCGCAAGTCGATCACAATCTGTAAATGACTCCGTATAAACTTGTTTCCCGGCAAGGTCAGTAATTTCCAGCCTTACAGTTTTGTAGGTGCTATTTAATTCCACAAATACTTCTCCTGCTGTAGGATTAGGGTATAATTTCCAGCTTTCGGAAATGACCTCAATACTACCTGATTTTGTATTGTTGTTTTCTCCGTAATTAGGAGCGATAATCATTTCGCGTGGCGGTGATGTGGTACAGAAAGCATTATTCGAATTGTTGAAAAAGTAAGTTTGACTCCCCTGGCAGCCGGTAGCAGTATTTGTTACAACGACTTCATAAGTAGCATTTGAACATGGATTAGGATATTGACTTGCTGATCCGATATAGGAACCATTTCTATACCATTTGTAAGTGTGTGTTCCAGTTGTTCCGGAAACGACCGCATTTAATGAAGTGGTGCCGTATGGCCAACTGGTACTAATGGTTTCAGTAATAGTAACCACCGGTAATGGATTGATCGTATATGTGATGGATGTGGATACCGGTGTTCCGGTACATGAAGTGGAGTTGAACGTGATGGTATAAGTTCCCGTCGCACTCAATGAATGGTTAATAGTTCCTGTTGAAGCATTGATGGATAATCCAGCAGGCAATGAGGTGAAAGTTCCGCTTGCTCCACCTGTGTTCGGAGTAGACGGATTCGCATTTTTACATTGAGCATGACCGGCCGGGTAATAAAACGCACCTGCAACGGTATTCAAATGTTCGTATGCGCCTTTGTCGACATTCTGAAAAGTCCGTGTGTTTCCATCCAGATCTTTGGAAATTTGAGCAGTGCTTCCCAGTCCGAAATAATTGTAAGCGTCTAAGGAAATGTTTCCATTGACTCCGCTGTTAATAGCCGGTGAACACACCTTTAAATGATAATTTCCATCTACTGATGGAGGCACAGAACCAATTTGAACAAACATCGGGTTAACTGGAGAGGCGCTGCTGCCGATCAAATCATTGGTTGTTGGTGTAAAAACTCCTGGCGCAAGCCCGATTTTTCCGATTAAATTTCCTCCGGTTGAGATGCATTGAACATTTGCGGTTGGCAAATATAGATCAGGGTCATTTCCCGGTGAGCTGGAATTATTGGCAACAATACAATTTCCGATGTGAAATGGAGCTGTATTGTCCAAATAAATTCCACCCCCTTTTGGTGCAAAGTTGTTGGCAACAGTAAGATTCGACAATTTACATTTGATGATATAGTTTGATGGTGAATTGATAGCAAAAGCACCTCCAATTCCACCTAATCCTCCTTGTGCAGCATTCCCGGTAAACGATGAGTTGGAAAATTCCAGGTTTACATTACCGGTAACATAGATTGCTCCACCGTAACCACTTAGATTTGATGGGGCTGAGGCATAGTTTCCAGTAAAACTGCAATTCAATACATACGCCTCAGCATTTATAATATAAATTGCACCTCCACCCGCTCCGGTAGCAGTAGAGACTACTCTTCCATTGTTCTTAAAGCTGCATCCTTGAGCACTTAACTTAGCAAATCTTATATAAATTGCACCTCCAATACCCGATCTGTTGTCTTCAAAAACACAGTTCGTTACTTTGACCTCTGAACCGGCAGTGTTGCTATAAATGGCACCTCCGTATTTACTTACATTATCCTTGAAAATACAATTTGTTGCGATAAGGTTTCCAAATAAATGCACGGCATGTCCGTATAAGGGAAGCGGATGATTAGGTGCTAGTGATCCTTCCTGTAAAGTTAAACCGGTCATTTCTAAGGTTACTCCGGAGTTGACTTCAAATAAATTGGTCATCAGGTTTCCATCGATCACACCTGGTCCATTATGAGCTACTAATTTTACATTCTTTGTAATAATAATTGAATCCAGTAAGTTGATGGAACCGGTTAATCCTGAGAGATAAATAGTCGTTCCGGGTGCCGCATGATGAATTTCATAACGTAATGTTCCCGGAACATAGCTCGCATCACTCGGATTGTTAACGATGGCAGTTTGTGCCTGGCTGTTACATGTGAAAAGCCCAAATAAGAGCAGTAACAATTGGTTTCTTTTTTTCATAATGAATAATGATTGTTTTGCACAATAGTAAAAGATTGATAAGAAAAAATTGGATTTAATTCAGGAACGGACAATTGGCTTCAGCAATGGATTATTTAGCTCCCGGAAGATGGTATTCGTTTGAACTCATCTTTTAACTTGTCCCCGATTTTGGTCGGTCAAAATGTAAATTCGTTCATTCCGCTTCTTAAATGAACTCATTTTGAGAACTTTTTGTTTAATTTGCACAAAATCTTCTACAACATGAAAAAACTAATTATCGGATCAATTTGTTTATTTTCTTTACTTGCGTGTACAAAAGAAAAATTCTCGGTTAATCATTCTTTTTGGTATAATACAGCTACGGCAGATGATTTGGCAGCCTATGGCATCGATGAATTGACTTTGTATGTTGATGAAGTCGAAATTGCTACGATAGATGCTTACGCACATTACACGGCAGATCCGGGATGTGGTGTCGGTAATTTCGTTTTCACCGATATGATGTTTAAAAGAGAAAACAAAACACATGCATATAAAATCCTGGATGAAGGTGACAGCCTGATCTTTCAGGGAAGTTTTCAAATGAAACAAAAAACGGGTTGTGAATCAACTCAATTGGTGCACAGCTTCTAGTTTTGTCTTCTTTCCTTTTAACGGGCATTCCTTCAGTTCCTGATTACGGGCCGGTTTACCGTGAAACAACCGACTTGTCCTCGTTCATTGTAGAACCCTGGAATGCCTGGTCTTCTTTGACTTTCCTGGTTCCTGTGATGATTTTTTTGTGGCAACTCCGTGGACGCCATTTCGAATATGCATTCATCGTCTGGTTCTGTTGTCCGCTGCTGGTTCTCGGTGGATTAGGAAGCACTTTTTTTCACGCTTTCCGGACTTCAACCATTTTGTTGTTAATGGACGCCATTCCAATTATGATTTTAGTAGTAGGCGTCAGTATTTGGATGTGGCTCAAAGTCCTCCCGAAAAACATTCAGATCCTCTGGGTTTTGTTGATCTTCTTCGGATTGACTTTTTTATCGCTGGTATTTCTGAGCGGACAGGATCGTATTTCGGCCAGTTACTTTATCCGCGGATGGATGTTACTCCTTCCCTGCTACTTATTTCTGCGCCAGACCAAGTTCCGGAACTTGGGCCGTTTGTTCACAGCTATTGCTTTTTTTGCGCTTGCCTTGCTTTTCCGCTTTTTGGATGAAAAGGTTGAAATCGCATTCATGCCTTGGGGAACACACTGGCTGTGGCACGTTTCAACTGCCTTTGGTGCTTATTTTTTAGGAGAATACCTGATTAAGAATGCTTACGATAAATAGGTGATTTTTCACAATTCAAAAATTTCATTCAATTGCGGAATAATACATTCGTATCCATATGTTTCCGAGATACTTTTTTTCAGTCCTTGAGCACCTTCCTTTTCACCATGAACAATGAAAATTCTTTCCGGAGCATACTCAAGTTCACCCAGCCATCCTATTAATTCGGTTTGATCTGCATGGGCAGATAATCCTTCCATCAATTCAATTTTTGCACGGACTGTCCAAAACTTCCCACGCATCTTAATCTCCTGAGCCCCGTCCAATAAAGCCCGGCCTCTTGTTCCTTCTCCTTGAAAGCCTACCAGTAAAACCGTTGCTTTCTCATCTCCAAGGAAGTGTTCAAAATAAGTTAAAACCCTTCCCCCGGTTGCCATTCCGCTTGCTGCAATAATGATCTTGGGACTGTGGTCTTGTGCTAAGCGGTAAGTTTGTTCAGGTTTTGTAATTAATTTGATTTTGTTAAACAACTCATCGAGCATGTTTTGATCAAGTTTATGCCACGGATGATTTCTTTTAAAAAGTGAAAGCACCTCTGAACCCATTGGACTGTCCATATAAACCGGGACTTCCGGTATGAGTTTCTTCATGGATAGTTCCCAAATGTGATACATGATCAATTGTGTCCGTTCAACTGCAAAACTTGGAATAATGATCACACCATCCCTGTCAATGGCTGAATTGATAGCATTCATCAGCAATAGTGAAGGGTCTTTTTTATGAATCCGCGCACCATAAGTGGATTCCACAAAAAGGATATCAGCTTGCTTCGGCTTGGAAGGTGGGAACAACAAAGGATCCTCCGGGCGTCCGAGATCTCCTGAAAAAACCAATAGTTTGCCGTTTATTTTTAATTCAATGGATACAGCACCTAAAATGTGTCCGGCATACTGAAACCTGAAAGAAACTTCCTTATCCAAAACGATCCATTGGTCCGCTTGTTCTCCCTGGAGATGAGAAAAAACTTTTTCAGCCTCTTCGGTTGTATACAATGGTTTTGCCGGATGGTGTTTGCTGTATTGATGCTTGTTCGCACGTTCAGCGTCTTCCTCCTGGATTTTTGCACTGTCTTTTAAGATCAGTTTCGTGATTTCAACTGTGGGCCCGGTGCAATGAATAAGACCTTTAAATCCCTGTTTGATCAGTAACGGAAGATAACCGACATGGTCCAGGTGCCCGTGAGTAAGTAAAACATAATCAAGAGAAGAGACATCAAAAGGTAATGGTTGCCAGTTGAGTAAACGAAGTTCTTTTAAGCCCTGGAAAAGACCGCAATCCACCAATATTTTTTTATTTCCCGTTTCGATCAGGTATTTTGATCCTGTAACAGTTCCGGCAGCACCTAAAAACCGTACGCTTATTTTTTCACTCATTATGCTAACTATTTGTTGTTGGGAACTTGTTCCGGTATTTGACACAATTTATCTGCTTCTTCCAAAACCGTTATAAGCCTTTTTGATTTAACTCCGATTGATTTCAGGGTTTTCTCATGACTCAGAAGCTCTTTGCACAGTACGATTTTTAAATCAAGTAATTGCTGTTTTTCACTTCGCGTTAGGGATGTAAGACAAGTTATCGGATAAAGCCCTGATTGATCAATTAAGTCCTTCAATCCGTGATTTACAGGATAATCCCAGCCAAGTAATTCAAGATTTGAACAAATGGCATATTTTACCGCATCTATGGAAAACCGGGTATTTGTAGCAATAAGTACCTGAAAGGCGGGATTGTGCTTGCTTGCCGTTTTTTGCCGGTAAGCTTTGATGTCTTCGAACCTTGCGTGGATATAAAGGGGGATTTTTACGTTGCAAAAGATTCCGGGATGATTGTGGTATTTACATTCAACCATCGTTAACTGATCGTTTTTTTTGGCAATAATATCAATTTCATGAGTAACACATCTGCCCTGAATGATTTGCCCGATTTGAGTAGAGTATCCCTGGTTCTTCAGCAATTCCGCAAAGTATTTCTCAAATGGAAACCCGGAAGGACCAAGTTCCATAATTGCTTGTTTTAGATGATAACGCGCCGCTGTATGTCTTCCGGAGCCTTTTAGAATTGAAAAAGCAATTTGGTAGATTTTTTTTGTGGTAATTCCATTATACAATTGACTGGAAATTTGTTTTAGGATAAGTTCGATCTGCTCATCGCTGGCACCCGATCTGGAAAGTGAACGGCGAATTTTTTCTGCTGAAAACAAACTTTTTTCACCTGAAGCTTTTGTTACATGTATATTTTGATTCATAGTCAATATCCTCGTTTCAATCTGTGACCTTATAATGATCAAACAAATCTAAAACAACGGACACCCCATTAAAATGATGCAGATAAGTCTATCGGCTGATGCTAATCAGTTTTAATGGGGGAAAAAGAATTGTTTGATGATAATTGTAATACCGATAACCAGTATGAGTGAGAGTACAATGTATTTAAATTGCAGCTGCGTAAAGAACGAAAGGATTTTTTTTCCGATAAAAGTTCCGATAATACTCACAATCAATAGAATGGGAACCAGGTATAGATCGTGTTTGTGCACATAGCCGTTCGAAAAGTAAACAATACTTCTGCTTAGGTCTATGGCGAGATCAATAATTGCTGAAGTCGCAATAAAACGCTCCTTATCCATGTTGAACGCAGTTAGTGTCAATCCGCGGATCGCTCCTCCGGTTCCGAACAATCCTGCACTGAACCCTGATAAAACTCCTCCGCTGATAGCATTGAATCGAGTGGGTTTTAAGGAGAATTTTTTGAATACGATCAATAAAATACTGATTACAATCAGGAATACTGCCAAGATTATTTCAAGGATGTTTCCATCAAGGAATTTACTGAAATAAGCTCCGGTTACAACGAATAAAACTGCTGGAATGCCAATCGTAAAAACAATTCGTTTGTCAAATCCTTTTCTGAAAAGTGCAATTTTGGCAGTATTGCTTGAAAGGTGGAAAAGCGCCGTAATTCCAAGTACTGAATGAAAATCAAAAAAGAAGCCGGCTATCGGAACAAAAAACATAGATGACCCGAAGCCGCCTATCGTTCCTAATATTTCGGAAAGCAGGGCAAGTGGAATAAAGTAAATTAAAAATCCCATGGCGCTATCCGTGTTTGATTAATTAACAGGCATTATTTCATTTCGAACTCAGGATCTCCCCTTCTCTATTCTGTTCTTCCAGGGTCCAGTGACCGGTCAGTTTTGTCTCTATCCATTCTTTTCCCGATTTTCTGAATAGTTTAATTTGAAGATCAAATTCATCCCGAAACATTTTTTCGAGTGAGTCAATGCTCATCCCGGGCAATATGTATAGATCGTCAAGCTGGTTAAACTTTCTGAGCGAACTGGGTCTCAATTGTGAAGGTGTAACTATTTCTGTAGCATTCCTGAATACTTTTAACCTTAAATAAGGAAACAGCTTGTTGAACTCTTCTTCAATTTCAACTACAGTTTTGTTATTGCTGATTTTCATATTAAACCGAATTACGAATTGAGCAGGTTTAATTTATAACAGACCCAATGATGTTTCGTACAAAATTACACCTTCAAAGGAGGGTGTAAAATGAGTCTTGTCAGCTAAGTAAATGATGTGCATCACTGACGAAACTCATGTCAAAAACTGATCGGGATCATGTTTTACGGCTGCGGAATATTGCAGCTTTGTCATGTAATTAAGGGTAAGGCTCAAAGCAATCAGAAGTTAAGTGCCTTCCTGATGTGCATATAACAAGGTTATTTGCCGATATTTTGAGCTAAATAAGGCACCCTTTGAAAACCAAAGGGTGCTCTTATGATTAGCGTCAATACGAATATCGATCCGGTCATAATTTTGAAGTCGGACTCATTTATTTATGAACCAAAAAGTGTACATTGGACATGAATTTTGGAAAACAGAGAATGGAAACAAAAGAAGGAGTTGATGCACTTTTTTTATATGCAACAGAAGGAATTTTAGTGGTTAACGAAAAAGGTGAAATCGTTAGGATCAATCCAAGTGCAGAAAAATTATTCGGTTACCCGCAGGATTACCTGCTTGGAAAAAAAATAGAAGCATTGATCCCTAAACGCTTTTCAACACAACATGAAAAGTACCGGACAAATTATGCAGAAAAGCCATATGCACGTTCAATGGGTGCAGGAATGGAACTTTACGGACTCAGAAAGGATGGTTCCGAATTCCCCCTTGAAATAAGTCTGAGTCCTTATTCTACAAATGAAGGAAGGTTTGTGATTGCCTTTATTTTGGATATCACTTCAAAAAAACAGTCTGAGGAACGGCTTAAAAATTATTCCCTGGAATTGGAAAGACAGGTTCGAAACCGGACACTTGTACTGGAAGAGGCCATTGATGAACTTGAAAAGACCAAAATGGAATTGAGAAAAGCACTGGAAAAAGAGAAGGAATTGAATGAGATGAAATCTCGCTTTGTTTCCATGGCTTCACATGAATTCAGAACTCCGCTCACCACGATGATGTCTTCGCTTTCCTTAACTTCAAAATACGGCGCGCAAAACGATTTGACGAATCAGGAAAAACACATTCAGAAAATAAAGAACTCAATTCATAATATGACCGATATCTTGAATGATTTTCTTTCTGTCAGTAAACTGGAAGAAGGAAAGATCGTCAATATGCCGCTTGAATTAAATCTTAAAACCCTGATAACTGAAATCGTTGGGGAAATAGAGGCCTTAACGACAAAAGATCATTCGCTGACGTACACTCACCAGGGAGCAGAAACAGTTGAACTGGATCCTAAATTGTTGCAGGGAGTTCTGTTTAACCTGCTTTCAAATGCTATTAAATTTTCACCTGAAGGTGGTGCCGTAGACTTGGCCTCACTGGTGAATGAAGAAGAAGTGAGGATTAGCGTAAAGGATTCGGGGATCGGAATCTCGAAGGAAGACCAGGAACACTTGTTTGAGCGTTTTTTCAGGGGACAAAATGCAACTCACATCCAGGGAACGGGACTTGGTTTAAATATTATTGCGAGTTATTTAAAATTAATGAATGGAACCATTCGGATTGATAGTGAAGAGAATAAGGGGACACTCATTACGGTTATTTTTAAAAGATAAGGATTACAAATAAGAATTATGAAGAAGATTCTACTGATTGAGGACAATAAAGATATACGAGAGAATACAGCTGAAATTCTTACTTTGGCAAACTACTCCGTACTGACTGCTGAAAACGGGAAAATAGGTGTTGAGCTGGCGCTGAAAGAGAAACCGGATTTGATTATTTGCGATATTATGATGCCGGTTCTCGATGGTTATGGCGTACTGCACCTCCTTTCAAAGAATGACGAAACTGCAACTATTCCCTTTGTTTTTTTGACTGCAAAGGCAGAACGTTCCGATTTTCGAAAAGGAATGGAAATGGGAGCGGATGATTACCTGACAAAACCTTTTGATGATATGGAATTGCTTAATATCGTTGATGTCAGGCTAAGAAAAAGTGCATCCCTGAAAAAAGAGTTTTCTAAGAATATTTCCGGAATTGATGACTTTATTCAAAGTGCAAAAGGATTTGAATCGTTGAAAGAACTTTCTGAAAAGAATGAGGTCCGGTCCTACAAAAAGAAATCCGAGATTTTTCGCGAAGGATCTTACCCGAAAGGAATCTATTTCATCAGTAAAGGAAAAGTAAAGATCTTTAAAAGTAATGACAACGGAAAAGAGCTGATAACTTCTTTTTACAAAGAGGGCGAGTTCTTTGGTTTTCTGGATCTTTTGAAGGATGAACAATATTCTTCTTCTGCAAGTGCGTTGGAAGATTCGGAGATTTACGTTATTCCAAAAGATGACTTCTTCTCCTTATTGTATAACAATTCCCAGGTTGCCAGGAAATTTATTGAAATGCTTTCGGATAATTTGCAGGAAACGGAGCAGCAATTAATCAAAATTGCTTACGACTCAGTAAGGAAACGTGTTGCTGAAGCGTTGGTAAAACTTTCCGACAAGTATAAAAAAGAATCCGAAACCCAGTTTTCAATGTATGTCTCAAGGGAAGATCTGGCAAATGTCGTTGGAACTGCAACGGAGACCGTGATCAGGACACTTAGCGATTTTAAAGAGTCGAGGTATATTGATATTGCCGGGGGAACAATTACTATTTTGGATTACGATAAGTTGGTTCACATGAAAAATTAAACTATTCGTAATTTTGAAAGATGAAATTCTCGCCCCTTACAATTGGTTTAAAAGATGGACGAAGTGTGTTGCTTCGCCATGTGGAAGTTGCCGACGCGCCCAAAGTAATGGAATTTGTGCATGGTTTTGTGTACGATGAAGAGTATGTTCCATTAACGGAGGGTGAGTTCAACCCTACCCTTGCTGAAGAAGAACAAGTCCTGGCAAACTATATTAATCGATCAAATGCCTTGTTTCTGGTAGCGGAATTTGACGGGAAACTGGTTGGGAATATTAATGTGGACGGAAATCAGCGTAAAATATTGCGACATACTGCTGTTTTTGGAATGGGAATGCACAAGGAATGGCAAGGCTGTGGCCTGGGAACTGCAATACTAAATGCCGCAATTGATTGGGCGAAGAACAATTCCGAGTTGGAAATCCTATTCCTGCAGGTTTATGCTGATAACAAAGCCGGGTTGGCATTATATCGGAAAATGGGATTTGTCGAACATGGAAGGATCCCGGATTTTTTCAAGCAAAATGGCCGTTATCACGATGAGATCTCCATGCATCTGTCTGTGAGATAAGAAGTTCAGATCATAATCAGTTACTATTTGATACCGTTCCTCAATTCCGAAAGCAGGATTTTTAAGGACTTTTCACTTTTATCTGCTCACTTGTCTGGCGAATCTTCTTATATTTAAGAAAGTCAAGATTATGGTGAACCTACAAGACAAATATTTGAAGCGTATTTTCACAATCCTGCTTCTGACATCACTTACGGTAATTATTTGTCTGGCAAGCGATATCCTTTTCCCACTGTTACTGGCATTTATCTTTGCTGTGCTTATTCGGCCAATTGATTCCTTTTTGCAGAATAAGTGGCGCTTTCCCAAACTATTGTCGGTAATTCTCACGGTTACAATTGCGATCTTATTTTTCGCAGGGGTTATGTTCCTGCTAGGGTTACAGTTGAGAGACTTCTTTGATGATCTTCCAACCCTGGAAAAGAATATGACCAAGGTGCTCCATGATATAGAAGGATGGATCAACAAAAAGTTTGGGGTGACACACTTCCAGCAGGAGAAAATGGTGAAAGAAAACTTCAAAAAAGGGAACTTTTTCTCCATGGAGAATTTTGGGTCAATTACCGGGGCATTGATAAATTTCATTTTAGTTCCGCTTTACCTCTTCCTGTTCTTATTCTATCGTTCACTGTTGCTGAACTTCTTGTTGAAATTAGTTCCTGCTGAGAGTTCTGAAAAAATGCAGATTGTTGTGAATGATATCAAGATTATCATCCGCATGTATATCCTGGGATTATTACTTGAAATTGCAATTGTAGCTGCATTGACGACCTTGGGCTTGTGGCTGATCGGTGTGAAATATGCTTTGTTCCTGGGACTTTTGGTTTCTTTACTGAATCTGATCCCATATGTTGGAATACTTGTTGCAAATTTTTTAAGTTGTCTGATATCGCTTTCCAATAATCCGAGTATTGAACAATCTGTTCTGGGAGTTATAGCCATAATCGGTACGGTACAGCTCATTGATAATAACATTTTGTTGCCGCGAATTGTAGGTTCCAAAGTTCGGATCAATGCCCTCGCCTCGATTTTATGCGTGATCATTGGGGGCTCTCTTGCCGGAGTTCCAGGTATGTTCCTCGCAATTCCGGTCACAGCGATCCTGAAAGTTGTTTTTGATGCGATTCCGAATCTGGAACCTTATGGTTATTTGTTGGGGGATGAACTGCCAAAAGCCTTGTTCTGGTCTAAAAAGAAAGATATTGGTAACCAGGCAGAAAAACTGGTGAGCAAACCGAAAAGTAAAAGTGAAGGTACGACTGAAAGCAAACCGGAAGATAAACCGGTAAGTAAAAAAACAGACAGTAAACCTGCCGATAAAACTCCGGGTAAAACTGGAGGTAAAACTAAACCGGAATAAGGTCCTGGAACCAAAAACCGTACTCAAGAGGTTTGTCGTCCTTATCCTTCATGGAATAGGTTTTCAGAACTCTTTCCCCTAATTCGAATTGGATGGGTTTTTGAAAGATCGGTCCGTCGTAAACAAAGGTGTGGAATTCCCCATTCTCTCCGCATGGATCTACGTTTGCAGGCAGATCGTTAAGAAAGTCCCTGTCAATGATTCTTCCGGCAAACTCCTCGCCCAGTTTGGATCCGTCTACACAGACAACCATTGTTTTGAAGCCGAGATCTATGAACTCATTTACAAGATCGGAGGTGTCTCCCTTCCATAGTGGGAAATGAGCGGAAATTTGAACTTCCTGGAGTTTTTGTTCCCGGTAAGCTCTCAGGTCTTCCAGGAAGATATCACCGAAAATACAATCTGAAATTCCTTCTGCTTTCAATTCCCGGATTGCGGTGCTCATGACGGTTTCATAGGCTCCCATATCTGCACTGCTGGGCAATTGAATTTGTTTCACGGGAATCCCAAGTGATTCAGCCTGTGGAAGTAACAACTCACTCCGCACTCCATGCATGGAAATACGGTCGGCTTCCTGGTTCAGGGTGGTAAGCAAATAACGGATGTCAAATTTTTTCTCCCGGAGGATTTTGTAAAGCGCCAATGTACTGTCTTTACCTCCGCTCCAGTTGAAATATGCGGGGATCAAACGTCCCATTCTTCATTCAAAAAAGCAACGATCTTGCGCGCTGTGGTATTGAAATAACGTTTTGTCCGGTATCCGCCTACCCAGGTAATTCCACGCACGGCATTCGTTAAGAACACTTCATCTGCTACCAGTAAGTTGGATGGCAGGATCGGGCATTCGTAAACTTTTAATCCGTTCTTCAAAGCCAGGTTAATGACCTGCATGCGCATGGTTCCTGCTAGACAACCGTCTGAAAGGCTTGGTGTATAAAGTACTCCGTTGCTGACTACAAAAATATTGCTGTGCGAACTTTCAAGAATCTGACCGTTATCATTTGTGATGAGCATGTCGTCCAGGCCTTTTTCTTTCGCTGAAATTGCAGTTAAAACGTACAAAAGGCCGTTCTTTGTCTTGTAATTGGAAAGAATATTTTTGGTTTTCCGGATGTCCTGGTACAGATCTACTTCCAGCCCTTTTGCATTCAAACTGAAGAGATTATTTTCAATCGGATAGATCTCGATGAAATAGCTAACTTCATTGGTGTCAGGTAAATAAGTCCCGCCACCTAAACGATCAATCGAAAGTCTTATTCGTGCTCCTTCCGTAATTTTACAAAGCTGGATCAGTTCATCGATCTGCTGCTGAAAGAATTCGGTAGTATAAAAAGCCGGCAAACGCATTTTCAGAACCTTTGCTCCTTCGCTCAAACGCGAAAAATGATGGGAAAGATTCAAAGCTTTTCCATTCATCACACGAATACTTTCAAAAAGTCCGTCACCGTAAGTATAAGCTCTGTTTCCCGCAGCAATGGAATGCCCGGTGTTACTAATGATTTTACCGTTATTGTTTACGAATAGTTCTTGATCACTCATTAAAGTAGGTTTTGAAATGCAAAAATCACTTGTTCAATATTAGTAATTAAAATGAAAATAATTCCGAAAACAGCACCGGATATATGTGCATCATGCGCAATATTTGTTTTCCGGTTCCTGTCGGAATAGATTTCGAAAGCCAGGTAGATCAATCCGAAAATCCAGGCACTTATCGGGATCGGGATAAACATGAACCCGATTTTCATACCCGGATCAAGCATGATCATTGCAAACAGGATCGCTGAAGTAACTCCGGAAAGTCCCAAAGAACGGTAGTTGGGGTTGTCTTTGTGCCTGAAATAAGAAATGGAACTGGATGCAAACATGGATGCGAGTATAAAGGCCCAAAAGATAATTTCTCCGGTTAGCGGACCATAGAAATTATATAAATAGAACTCAAAATACCTTCCAAAGTAATAAAGCGTGATTCCGTTAAAAAAAAGATGGCCGAAATCACCGTGAAGAAAAGCATGTGTGATGAAACGGTAATACTCTTTTTCGTGTTTGACCAGGTAAGGACTGAACAGGTATTTCTCCATGAAATCACGGTTATTAAAACCTATAAATGACATGATCGCCATGGTTCCGAGAAGAATATATGTTGAATAAATTTGAGGCTCCATATTTGAGGAATAAGTATCTTGCAGTAAAATTGCTCATTATTTTTTGATTCCTTTATGAAAATTAGCAGAGTTCTACTTCTACTTCTCGCATTTGCACTAATTAGATGTTCCTCCTCCATTGATAAGACAGATCCCATTTTTGACCGCAAAGTTTCCCTGAAGAAGCGAATTGCACTGGCTGTCGAGTCCGATTTATTAACAAAACTGGATTTCCCCGAAGGAATTAAGGATTCTGTTTATGCATTCTACAAAGCACGCGATTTTAGACCTGTTTGGGCGAATGATACCATGCTGTTGGAAAAAGGAACTAAATGGAAAGAATTGTGGAAATTTCCCTGCGCACTGGGATTACCGGATAACAGGCCTTTTAGGTTTAAAGCTGATTCATTAAGCGGGGCTTCTATTATACAGGAGTTTTTGCTTACAGCACGTTTGGCCCAACTGCAACAGGATTTGAAGGTTGGCTTCCTGGATACGGCAATAAATGCATACAGGCCACATAGATCAATTGATATAAAATCATTGAGCAGGTCGGTGAAGGAAATAGATACGGTAAAAAACTGGGGATCCTGGCTGGCTAAAATGGGACCTTCGAGACCTGAATACCGTGCTTTGGCCAAGGGTTTGTTCCGTTATGCTGCTAAAAAGAAATTGTCAACCATCCACTTCGAAGTTCCGGCCTTGGTCGAGGATTCACTTCGCTGCCTGGAATTGGCGGAAGAATCACTGATCGATAAAGGTTATCTGGATCCGAAAAAGACCGGCGAGGAAGCTTTTTGGGAAGCAATGGGACGTTTTCAGGCGGATAACGGTTTGAAAGCAGATGGTGTCATCGGAATTTACACCCGGAAAGCATTGAATGAATCGGAACGTTACAAATGTCACAGAGCGATCTTATCGATGGAAAGATGGAGATGGCGCGCTCCCTTCCCTGAAAGGTATGTATGGGTAAATATCCCGGAATATAAACTGAGATTGTTCTACAACGATACCTTGTATTCCGAGCACCGGGTTGTTGTGGGAAAACCGGAAAATCAAACACCGCAGTTGAGCTCCAGGTTACGGGCAATCGTTTCCCTGCCCTATTGGACTCAGCCACAATCCATTGCCAGCAAAGAGTTTTTACCTGCTATTCAGCGCAATTCAAATTATGCTGCTAAAAATCATTACAAGGTTTACCGTGGGGAAACGGAAGTGGATCCGACAACCATCAACTGGAAACGCTACAAGGAAAAGAACTTCCCTTTCAGAGTGCGCCAGGAACCTGGGAACGACAACGCGCTTGGATTGGTAAAGTTTGAGTTCAATAATAAATACGGAGTTTATATCCACGACACCCCTTCCAAAGGATTTTTCAATAAGGATATTCGCGCTTATTCCCATGGATGTATGCGTTGCGAAATGCCTGATTCATTGGCCCGTTATATTCTCACACGTGATAACCGCCAGAAAATGACACGTGATTCATTGGATACTTTGATCGCGCGTAAAGAACATTTCACGATTCCCTTACGAAAACCGATAACCTTGCAGGTCGACTATATTACGGTGGTTACAAATGAAAAAGGAGGTTTACTGTTCTTCCCGGATGTCTATGACCGCGATGAAAGCTACCTTAAAATGATGAACATTTATCCGAAGGTGAATTAGGAATTATCAATTGATTAAGAGGTCTCCTCTTGATAATTACACCATTGCTAATTGATAATTAAGAAAAAGGATTTAGTACTTTTGTGAAAAAAATTAGAAATATGTCAGTAATAATTGCTCCTTCTATCTTGTCATGCGATTTTGGAAACCTCGAACGCGATTTTGAATTGATTAATCAAAGTGAGGCAGACTGGTTTCATGTCGATGTAATGGATGGAGTCTTTGTTCCGAATATTTCTTTTGGTTTCCCCATTATTTCAGCATTGAAGAAAGTGGCGAAAAAGACCATTGATTGTCATATCATGATCGTAAATCCGGATCAATATGTAAGTGATTTCGCGAAAGCTGGAGTAGATATCCTGACAGTTCATTACGAAGCTTGTACGCATTTGCACCGCACAATCGGCGCTATTCACGAAGCAGGAATGAAAGCCGGAGTTGCATTGAATCCGCATACACCTGTTTCTGTTCTGGAAAATGTGATCGCAGATTTGGATTTGGTTTTGATCATGTCGGTAAATCCGGGATTTGGCGGACAGAAATTCATTCACCAGGCAATTGAAAAAGTGAAACAAACCAAAGAACTGATCGCGAAATCAGGATCGAAAGCATTGATTGAAGTGGACGGTGGAGTAAATACGGAAACAGGAAAATTATTGGTAGATGCAGGTGCGGATGCTTTGGTAGCCGGTAGCTTTGTATTCAATAGTCCGGATCCGAAAGCAACTATTTCTTCCCTGAAACAACTTTAATGCTCGATTTTTTCCAGCAGCGATTCTCTTATATCCATCAGTTAAATTTGAGCTGGATTGCTCATTTGACTAAAAACGATGCGGATATTCCCTGGGATATCAAAGTTGCTGTTTCTCAATTGATCAATTCGCAGCACATTGCGGTTTGCGGAATTCTGGACCTGGAAATTGAATCCGATTTGAATGATGTACTTCCCGAAATGTATTGGGAATCATTGGAACGCGATAACTACAAGCAATGGATGAATGTTTTCCTGCAATACAATCAGGGACTTCGCGACAATATCGCATGGCTCACTCCTCTCCTGTTTAAATCACTTCACGAAACGGCTCAATATATCGGTCAGCTGAAATTACTCGTTGCTCAGCATGGATTGGAAGAATTGGATGATACACTTATTCGTGTAGAATAAGATTGAGTGACTGCTCTGTCTTTTCAATTCTCCATTAAAACCGGTTTACTTTTTTCATTTTCGAACATATTGGTTCATGAAGTATCTATTATCTTTTCTCATTCTGTTTTTATGTCTTTCCGGTTTATATGCCCAGGACTTTTGTAAAGCAAGCAGCGTTTTTTTCGATCTGAATAAGTCGGAGCTAAAGTCTGAAGGACAATTGACGGTTGATAGTTTGATCAAAACAATGAATAATTCTGAATTTATCCTTGAAATTTACGGGTATACAGATACGTCAAACACGTCTGATTATAACAGCAGGCTTTCTCAAAACAGGATTGATGCAGTTCTGAATTATCTGAAATCAAAAAAGGTCGCTCCGAAAGAGATACGAACCTTTAATGAAGGCGAAGATTTTAATTCCAGTGTCCAAAGTAAGCATCCGGCATTTCAGCGTCGTGTGGATGTGTATCTGACACCCATGGAAGGAAATGATGTAACATTTAAATCACCGGATGGGGTGATTATCAAAAGAGATCTTTCTTCATTTGGTGACTGCGGAATTTGTGCACTGAAGCCAAAGATGAAGTATTTACAGACGGAAGCAGATGCGAAAGCCAACGGTATTGACCTGGTAACAGACAGAGGAGAACGCTTGGTTACTTATGGAATGGTTTTGTTTGATATAGATACCTGTTTCTCTGTTTCAAAGGAAGAACAGCAAAAGTTTGAAACGTGTATGGAAGTACCGGCTCCTTTTTGGAACGATCGGGTAAAGTTGTTTGAATTAGTAGAACAATCCGGAAATGATAACTGGAGACAGCTGGATGAATCGATCATTTATGATTCTGTGGCACGTGTGGCCAGGTTTTGCTCCGGTGCGAAAAGGATTAACTGTGATCTTATCCTGGATCGATATATCCCCGGGAAACTGTACTTGATTTTCCCGGAGGAATCACAAACCGGGAAATCGTTTTTCCTGCATTATCCGCAAAGCAAACCTGAACGTTTGTTCAATGATACGATGAATTTCCCTGATGATATTGAAACAGTAATTAGCTATTATTCGATCAATAAAGAATGGTATTTGTACAAAGAAAAAGCTCAAAGAATCCTGAATCAATTTTTGAACAGGGATTCCGTTTCATCGAATGCTTGTTTGCTCTATACTTCAGATTACAAAATCGCTTCTCCCAAAGAAGAAATGGAGTTAAAGGTAAAAGTGAATGGAATTGATAAAATCGGTTACTACCACCCGGATTTCGATTTGTTTATTCCGCTTGAAAGAAGAGGCGGTAATACCTGGTATGGACCGGTTTACCAGGATGGTTTTGAATTGTGCTATATCAAAAAAGATAAATACTATATTGAAAAGAATAAAGCAAAAAAGCTGAAGGTCAAAACGAAAAACGGGATTTCAAAAGCGAAACTGAAACAAGTTTACCTGCTTAAAAAGAATAAGTTAAGCTGGAGAAAAGCAAAAAGACGAGAGTTAGTTTGAAATACTTAATTTTATAGATCAACTCAATGATCGATGCGCCTTTTATTTTTCATTCTTTGTACACTTTCAGTTATTCTGTTCTCAATTTCATGTGAAACTAAGAATGAGGTGTCCGAAGTTCCGATCGAACGTTTTCCATTTGTAAATGATTCCGTTCCTGATTTAGAACTGGTCTGTAAACAATTAAAGGATTCCTCTGAAGAAACAGTAACTTATGAGCTCAGTGTTTTAAATCATACTTTCAAGACAAGGAAAATACTATTTTATCATTGTGATATAAATTATGGAATTCACTGTACGGGAGGTTCTCTTGTTCCTCAAATGTTCCAATGTAACGCAAATATTCCCTATTATCGGGTTCTCATGGCTAACGATAAACTCAATTATCACGTTAAAATGTATCGGGAAACCTTGCGCAATCCGAAATTTTATTGGACATTATTAGAGGTTGATGGTATTACTGCCGACCATGAGTTTGTAGTTTTAGATACTATTCAATTAGAAAGCCGTTAGATGAATCTTCCTCCATATTCCATTTTTCCTGAACTAAGGCATTCGGAGTTGCTCCTAAGAGAGGTTAAATCGAAAGATATTCCTTCCCTGCTTGAAATTCTGACTTATGATGGAAAGAAACCTGAAACATTGGAGGAAGGAATCGCAATGACAAACCGCATCCATCAGAACTATTTGGACGGAGATACAGTCAATTGGGTCATTGAATACCTTCCAACAAAAGAATTGATTGGTTTTGTGGGTTATTACCGCGGATTTGAAAATGGGACAGGTGAATTAGGTTTTATTTTGAAATCCTCATTTCGCGGAAAGGGATTGATGTCCCCGGCCTTACTCCTGGCAGTTGAATTTGGATTAAATTCGATGAAACTGTCCCGGGTAATTGCAATTACCGGAAAAGAAAACAGTAAAGCTATTGCCTTATTGGAACGAACCGGTTTCGTATTCATGAAAGAACTTTCGGAAAAACAACTGGAATTCCGGTTTAATCCTTGATAAATCAACAATTCACTCGTTTGATTGTGAGTTGATTAACCCGTCGAATCAAATCATTTGAGAAAAAATCGCTTTTTGAGTTCATTATCTCTGAGAAAACACTAATTTTGCGGCGGGGTAAGTCTTTTACGACCAGCTCCCTCTTAATCCTCCAGGACGGGAACGTAGCAAAGGTATGAGGTTGTAGCGGTGCGATAAGAGTAGCTTACCCCTCTTTTTTTGCCTAATTTTCCGGAGGTTCAATTTCTTTTTTTTTTATTCCCTCTTTGGCTATCCCTCTCTTTCAAGTCCGATAAAAGGAAACAATAAGATCAACTGATTAAACGCATGTTTATTTTTTTTTGTTTAGCTTCTGAGATCCCCGCCAGTTATGGCTGATTCGAATTTATTTAAAGTGATTATTTAAGCCGGTCGTAATATTGCGGAATTACGTCAAATTTAATTTGCTTAAATCTGTCCAATCTTGAACACACACCCTCTCCCGATCTTCACATATGGGTAAAGCATAGATCAAGTATGGATCAAGTACGGATATAGTATGAGGGAAGTATGGAAGTGTGAAGGATTTAACAAGGGAAAGCACAATTACTTATTAAATGAGTTTATCTTTGTTCTCAAATAAAAACAAACATGAAATTTTTCATTGATACAGCAAACCTGAGCGACATTCGTGAGGCAAATGATTTGGGAATTTTGGACGGTGTTACAACAAACCCGTCTTTAATGGCTAAAGAAGGAATCACAGGTCAAAACAATATTTTGAGACACTACGTGGATATCTGCAAAATTGTAGACGGACCGGTAAGTGCAGAAGTAATCGCAACTGATTTCGAAGGCATGATCCGTGAAGGTGAAGCTTTAGCGGAATTGCACAAAAATATCGTAGTGAAGATCCCGATGATCCCGGAAGGTATTAAAGCTATCAAATACTTTTCATCCAAAGGAATCAAGACGAACTGTACATTGATCTTTAGTGCCGGACAAGCATTATTGGCAGCAAAGGCAGGTGCTTCTTACGTTTCTCCTTTTGTCGGACGTTTGGATGACGTTTCTACAAATGGCTTGGATCTTATCCAGCAAATTCGAATCATTTTTGATAACTACGGATTCGAAACGGAGATACTTGCTGCATCTATCCGTCACCCGATGCATATTATTCAATGTGCAGAAATTGGTTCGGATGTTATGACAGGTCCTCTTAGCGCAATCCTGGCTTTGGCAAAACATCCTTTAACGGATAACGGATTGGCTCAATTCCTGGCTGATCACGCAAAAGGGAATAAATAATCCGCAATAGATTAGAGAAATATTTAAAGTTCAAGTAATTCGTAATTCGTATCCCGATAGCTATCGGGACGTAATTCGTAATTATTTGAACTTTATCCTCTTTTTTTACCTGCTTAACCCGAATATTCCCCCTTTAGTCAAATTTCGACTCACTTCTAAAAGCATTCTGCTATTTTTGCTTCAATATTCTACTTTATGAAGAAGCTCGTCGCAGTCTTTGCATTTATTTCTGTTTTGTTTTCAGCGAATGCGCACGAGTATTATTTTGCTTTTGGCGAAGTAGAATACAACGGATCGACCCGAAAACTGGAGATTACTCTCGAAATGAGTGCACACGATCTCGAATCCGATATGAAAAGATCGGGAATCCTTCTGGATAAACACATTGAAAATCAATCACAGAATCCCGGTTTCAAAAAACAACTCGAATCACATCTGTCAACTGGATTCAGTATCACTGCAGATAATTCACCTGTTGTATTGAAATTAATCGGATTTGATGTTCTGCCTACCGGCTTGCTTTACGTTTACATGGAAAGTGAACCCCTTGAATTAATGAAATCACTTGCTTTTAAGTTCGACCTGCTGATGGAATCTTTCCCGAATCAGCAAAACAAAGTCACATTTATTCGCAATTCACACAAACAAACAGCTGTATTCTTACCCACAAAACCTACAGAAATCATAACCCTGTAATTATGAAAAAAATCCTTTCTCTCTCTCTTGTCCTTTCGGCATTAAACGTTTCTGCACAAACAAAATTTGCTCAATTGGATATAGAACTTCCGACTCCTAATGAATACCGCACTGCGGCAGGAGCTCCGGGACATGGTTATTACCAGCAAAAGGCAGATTACAAAATGAGTCTGACTTTGGATGATACCAAACAAATGATTCGTGGAGAAGAGGTAATAACTTACACAAATAATTCACCGGATGTGCTTGAATATTTGTGGCTGCAGCTGGACCAAAACATCTTCAAACCGGATTCCGACAGCAAACTGATTGCAGTGGAGAAAATGGAGGATTTCCAGTCGATAAAAGATGTAGAGCGTAAATTGATGACTTTTGAAGGCGGATTCAATATCGAAATGGTTGCTACGGTAAATGGAGAAAAAATGCGTTATGCGATCAATAAAACCATGATGCGGATCGATCCGGCAAAACCGCTCGGACCAAAACAAAGCATCTCTTTCCGGATTAAATGGTGGTACAATATCAATGATCGGATGAAATTCGGGGGAAGATCAGGCTATGAATATTTTGAAAAGGATAATAACTACTTGTATACAATCGCTCAGTTCTTCCCTAGAATGTGCGTCTATAATGACGTAGAGGGTTGGCAGAACAAACAGTTTTTGGGCAAAGGAGAATTCACTCTTCCGTTTGGTGATTACGAGGTTTCAATTACGGTTCCTTCCGATCACGTGGTGGCCGGAACTGGTGAATTGCAAAATGGCGCTTCTGTGATGACGGCTGAACAAAAACAGCGGATGGAAAAAGCGAAAACTTCCAATACTCCGGTTTTAATAGTAACCCAAGCCGAAGCTGAGAACGCAGAAAAGAACAAAGCAACGGCTACTAAAACCTGGACCTTTAAGGCGAAAAACGTACGTGATTTTGCTTTTGCTACTTCCCGTAAATTCATGTGGGATGCACAAAATACAGTTGTGAAAGGCAAGAATATCTTATGCATGTCTTTTTATCCGAAAGAAGGAAATCCGCTGTGGGAACGCTATTCAACGAAACTGGTAGCTCATACCATTCAGACTTATTCAAAATACACGATCGATTACCCTTATCCGGTTGCAATTTCTGTTCATTCGAATCAAATCGGAATGGAATACCCGATGATTTGTTTCAACGGCGGACGTCCGAACGAAGACGGAACCTATTCGGAGCAAACAAAATACGGTATGTGGGGTGTGATTATCCACGAAGTCGGACATAACTTTTTTCCAATGATCATCAATTCGGATGAGCGTCAGTGGTCCTGGATGGATGAAGGCTTGAATACTTTCGTTCAATACCTGACAGAACAGGAATGGGAACGCGGTTATCCTTCACGAAGAGGTCCGGCTGCTATGATCACGGATTACATGCGCGGCGACCAAAAATTCATTTCTCCGATCATGACCAATTCCGAATCGATTTGGCAATTCGGAAACAATGCTTACGGTAAACCGGCTACAGCCCTGAATATCTTGCGCGAAACAGTAATGGGACGTGAATTATTCGATTTTGCATTCAAAACTTATTGCGAGCGCTGGAAGTTCAAACATCCTACTCCTGCTGATCTGTTCCGAACTATGGAAGATGCCTCAGGTGTGGATTTGGATTGGTTCTGGAGAGGTTGGTTTTATTCAACGGAATATGTTGATGTATCGCTTGACTATGTAAAACAGTTCGAATTGAATTCAAATAATCCTGAAATTGAAAAAGCGGAAAGTAAAAAAGAAGCCGATTCAAAACCGCAGTTCATCGGAGATATCCGGAATAAAGAATCGATTAAACAAACTGTTAACGAGAGAGATACTACGATCGATGACTTCTATGCGAAAAGAGATATTTATAAGGTGGATCGTTTGGATAAAAAAGAATACG
This sequence comes from Fluviicola sp., assembly GCF_029266855.1. Taxonomy (GTDB): domain Bacteria; phylum Bacteroidota; class Bacteroidia; order Flavobacteriales_D; family Crocinitomicaceae; genus Fluviicola. The sequence continues at coordinate 607,154 of NZ_JAQSWB010000001.1, read as the reverse complement.
ATGATCTCCAGGCAAAACTGACTCCTGAGCAAAAGAAGTTGCTGGATTCCAAAAAACAGTTCTATGAACTGGCTTTCACAAATAAAGGTGGTTTGGTAACTCCTCTGATCATTCAGGCAAAATTTGAAGACGGTTCTACCCAGGAAGTGCGTATTCCTGCTGAAATCTGGAGAATGGACGATATTACGGTGACAAAAGTGCTGATCTTCGATAAACCGGTTGCCTCATTCCAATTGGATCCCTTTTTGGAAACAGCAGATTGTGATGTGAATAACAACTCCTTCCCTCCTGCTTCAAAGCCAACACGGTTCCAGTTGTTTCAACAAAAACAAAGCAACGAAAATCCGATGCAGCGCCAGAAACGTTTGGAGAGTGGGAATTAACGAAGACTTAAGACTCGATATGTAAGACAGAAGACTTGAATTTTTATTTCAATCTTCATTTTGTCTTGAGTCTTTCGTCTAAAGTCTCCTATCTTTTAAGAATGAAAACAGTCCTCGCAATCATCGGAAGCGCAAGCGAAAACTCTGCCAATCAACGATTAATTGAGTTCCTGGCAAAAGAAACCGGGAAGGATTTCGAATGGATTCTTTTCAATGAATTGAAATCTCTTCCCCACTTCGATCCTGAATTATCCGTAAATAATCCCCCGGAGGAAGTAGTCAATTTTAGAAAGCAGATCGAACAAGCGGATGGAATTATCATTTGTACTCCGGAATATGTGTTCAGTATTCCCAGCGGACTAAAAAATGCAATCGAATGGTGTGTATCAACCACCATTTTCTCAGATAAACCAACAGGATTGATCACCGCCTCTGCCCAGGGAGAAAAAGCTCACGAAGAATTGCAGCTGATCATGCGTACATTAATGGCACAATTTATTGATGAAACCACCCTTCTGATTTCCGGGATAAAAAGTAAAATTTCAATGTCCGGACAACTGACTGATTCCGAAACCCAATCCGAATTGGAACAATTTACAAACTCTTTTATGAATCTTGTTGACGGAATGTAAATGATTGATTACGTGTGTGTTTATTTTTTGAGAAACCGTGAATAATTGAAAACAGAACCTGTTTTTAACGAAAAATCCAACAAGCAAAATCAAACCGGATTCCGGAATTAACCACTTCTTATATATTCCAAAAATTAGTCCAAGATTTTATTCTTCATTCGTTTTAAAAGAAAGTACACATTGCTCAAACGTATTTTCTCATATCTAAAACGATTTTTTGTTCCAAATAGTTTGTTGAAAATTAATATAGCTTCCAATCTATCGAAAAACTTAAAACATTGTTGTTATTGACTTTAAACCTTTAAAATCAGTTGCTTGTAACTTTACTTCGGTTTCGAAACCATTATTCACTTTAATAAGGAAAAGTCATGAAGAAAAAAAACAACACACTAAAACAGTTGATTGCTACCAGTGCAATCGCAATGATGGGATTTGTCGCAAATGGACAATTTGTGGAAACGATGGGAACTGTGGGAAGCGGTACTCAAACAATTGCTGCCAGGGAAACTGCCGGTAATTTTGATTTGGTATCACTTACGTATTCCGGAACTGCTGATATGAGAATAACTTCTCCGTCAACCGGCTATACTGGTGCTTCCGGAAGTTACAATACCTTGATTCAGGCACAGGAGGATTTTGAGATTCAGGGAATTAATGCTGGGTCGTGTTCGGTAAGTGACTCTATCCGCTTCGGTTTGTTTAAAACAACAAATGCTTCCAATGGAATTGACTTCCTTGTATTGGAATACAGTAACGACAATGGGGCTAGCTGGAGTTCAATCAGCTTTCCTGCCTTGCCAACAGGTACCGGAACTGCAAAATGGTATAAAGTAGCAGCGGCTTTGCCTGCGGGAGCTTTGGTGCCAAACCTGCGCGTGCGTTTTCGCAGCACTTTGGTCGGGACTTCCAGTTCTAATCCGCAATTCAGAGTGGATGATATCGCAATGACGTGCGGGTCAACTACTTCTTGTGGAGAGCCAACGGCGACTATTGCTGTTACGGGATCAACAATTCTGTGTGCAGGAAGTACAATGCCGGTGTTAACGGCTACAACTGACCTTGACAATCCGATTTACCAATGGTTCAACCAGGATGGTTCTATTGCAGGAGCAGATTCGGATGTGTTTTCACCGACAGGTTCCGGAACTTATTATGTTACTGTAAGCAATGAAGATGGTTGTGAGGCTATTTCGGGGCAAGAGTACGTATTGGTTTATCCGCAAGCTCAGTTTTGTCAATCAAGAGGTGTTCAGGGTTGTCCGGAAGATGTTGCTCAGGCATGTGTGACTGTAGCAGCAAAAGACCTGATCTTCTCTCAATATGTGGAAGGAAGCGGATTGAATAAGTATGTTGAAATTTTCAACGGTACATGTGCAAGTGTAAATTTATCGGGATACGAGTTAAGAGCTTACCACAACGGTGCATCCTTATCGGGAGCTCCGACTTATACAATCGCACTTTCAGGAACATTGGCTGCTGGTGACGCATATGTAGTTGCTCACCCAAGTGCAACAGTTTGGAGTGGAACACCAGATTTGTTTTCTGCTGACCTGCAATTCAACGGGGATGATGCATTGGTATTATTCAATGTAACTGCTGCTGCAACTGCAGATATTTTTGGTTCTGTAGGACATGATCCGGGATCTGCATGGAGAGATGCTGATACTTTAAGCACTACATACCGTTGGTCTACAGAAAACAAAACATTGGTAAGAAAACCGTGCGTTTATTCAGGAATTACAGTAAATCCTGATTTGGCAGGAATTGGAGGTTTTCCAACATTGTTCACGGAGTGGGATACACTTTCTGTTGATAATGTTACAGGTCTTGGATCTCATAGCATCGGAGCATCGGCTTATAATTTCACTGTAACTACTGGTGATGCAGCTGTATTGTCCACAACTGGTAATTGTGCGAATATTGAGATCGGTACAGTGAACTCGGTTGTTACTGTAAGCGGAACTTTCTGCACATTTAATAATTGTGGTGGCAGTACAACATTCGCAGTAAATGTAAATGCAGATGGTTGTGGTGAAGCTCGTGGTATTACAACGACAACTGCAAACGGAACATTAGCTGAATTGTTCCCGAATCCTACTAACGGGGTGTCAACATTGTCATTCACAACGGATTCTGATGAAAATGTATCGGTAGTAGTGTTTGATCTTTCAGGAAAAGAGCGCATGATCCTTGCTAACGAATACTTAGTAAAAGGAACACACCGTTTGCAGGCTGATTTGTCAAAATTGACTGCCGGAACTTACATTATCCGCATTACATCTGCTTCTGAAAACCAAACGCTTCGCGTGATTAAAACAGAAAAATAGTTATTCGATAATTTATCTGACTACTATGAGGAGTTCTTCCGTTTCGGCGGAAGAGCTCTTTTTAATTCTTTATTTAAGTTCTTTAAAATGAAAAAAAAGTACCTGATGTTAATGATGCTCATTTCTGTTTTTGGAATGAGTACAACTAATTTAAAAGCTCAAACACTATTTAGCCCGAATACCTACTCTGGCTGGGTATCAACTCCAACTAACTCCTTTGCAACAATTCCTTCGGCTCCGGGAGTCACATTTACACAAATCACTCGTGGATCCGGAAATACTTTTTCAACAGCTGCAGATGGAATCAATTCAAGTAAATGGAATAATCCTTCTGCCAATGCCGCTGTCACAGCCAATCAATACCTCACGTTCTCTGTTAGCGCAACAAGTACTGCAACAGCTGAAATTGATAGTTTGGTACTAATTCTCGGAAGATCTGCTTCAGGACCTGATTCCTGTATCCTTCAATATAAATCAGCCGGTACCGGTAATGTTTTCACTTCTGTTGTTTCCGGTGTACGGGTAATCCAGCATCCTACAAACAGCCCGACTACTATTTTGTCATTTATTCCTCCCGCTCCTATTTCGGTTGCTGCCGGCGATACAGTTGTTTTCCGCCTGGTAGCATGGCACGCGGCCAGTACCCTGGGAACTATGAAACTGATCAATAATAGCGCGGTTTACGGGAAAGCAATAAGCGTAACTACGAATTCAATAACAGCTCCTGTGGTTCAATCAAATAATGCGACTTGCGTTTCCTCGCTTTTGAGCGACAGTGTGCAGGTTACTTTTAACTCTGCCGGAGTTTTTAATGCCGGAAACAGCTATTCCTTAGAATTGTCGGATGCTTCAGGGGATTTTTCTGCCCCTTTGATTTTAGGCACCTTGAACAGCAATTCCAATACAGGCACGATTAACGGATTTATTCCGGCCGGTACGGCCAGTGCAAATTACCTCTTGCGAATTAAATCCAGTGATCCGGTAATTAATGGTTTGGATACAACTCATCTATTGGTTTACCCGGGAATGGCTCTTGGCGCTTCTGTTATACAACCGGATTGCCCCGATAGTACAGGGGAAATTGATTTGACAATAACAGGTGGTTCCGGTTTGATCCAGTATTCCTGGTCTAATGGTGAGCTCACACAGGATTTGAATAACCTGGATGGAGGAACTTATGAGGTAAATTTATCAGATGCTGTGGGCTGCTCAGCCGATTCTTCATTCAGTATTCAATCAGTTTCCGCTTTTTTGGTGACCGACTCACTTGCACATATCCTTTGTAATTCCGGTTCTGAAGGAAGCATTCACGTTTCTGTAAGCGGAGGAACCGCGCCCTACTCGATTTCATGGACGGGAAATGGGATTAGTCAGACAGGGCCTGCGGCTTTAAACCTTTCTGCCGGAGATTATGATCTGGTAGTTTTGGATGCTCACAATTGCATTTACAATGCGGATTACACACTAACGGAACCGCTTCCTCTTAGTGTTTCTGCTTCGGTGGTTAATGCTGTTTGTTCAACATGTAACGGAACGATCACACTAAGCACACAGGGGGGTGTTGCTCCCTATTCTTTTCTTTGGGAGGACAACACAACTTCCCCGGTAATGACAGCCGTTCCGGGAGAATATTGTCTTGAAGTTTCAGATGCGAATGCTTGTGAACTGGACACCTGTTTTACGATCTCTTCAACCGCAGGAATAGCAGATGAAGATTCTAATTCATTGATTCGCATTTTCCCTAATCCGGCCTCCGATATGTTCCAGGTTCTGTTTTCACAGCAGTTACTGGGAGTTAAAAAGGAGGTTCTGGTTCTGAACTCATTGGGTGAAGTTGTTTTTGAAGAAACACTGGATTCAAACATGCAGCAATTAATAATTAAGGCAGATCAATGGCACAGTGGAACATACACTTATCAAATCAACTCGGAGAACGGATTTGTTGAAATAGGTAAAATCATGATAATTCAATAAATCGGAATGATCTTAAAAGGAAAGGCTGTGATTGATTCACAGCCTTTTTTGTTGAGTGAAGTAGAATTTCAGATCCCTTCACTAAAAGAAGAATTTGATTAAGGGTATTGAAAATTGAATATAATCTCAATAGCTATCGGGATCAAAAGTTTTGGAACATCTCCGGTCTTTTCAATTCTCAATTATCCATTTTCCATTTTCAATTGTTGCGACGCAGCTTAATCAATGTAATCTCAGGATAAATCCCTACTCTGCCGGGAAAACCCAAATAACCGAATCCGCGGTTTACATACAGGAATTGTTTTCCAACCTGGTACAGTCCTGCCCATTTCTTATAGCGCAGGGAAACGGGACTCCACTTGATTCCGAAACGTTCGATCCCAAATTGCATTCCATGTGTGTGTCCGGATAAGGTCAAATCAATGTCTGTTTTCAAAACCTGTTCGTCAAAATGACTCGGATCGTGTGAAAGCAGGATTTTAAATGCATCGGAAGGAACTTGTTCCAGCGTTTCGTCCAGTTTTCCGCTTTGTCTGAATGGAGCTGTGCCCCAATTTTCTACACCCAAGAGCCAAAATCCCGGTTTCAATTCAACTGCTTCATTTAGCAAAGGTGTAAATCCGATTTCTTTATGGATCGCGATCAATTTACTTAAGTTCTCATTTTTGGTTTCTTCCTTTTCCCATGGAACGTAATCGCCGTAATCGTGATTACCAAGGATACTGTATTTTCCTTTTTTAGCCTGAATCTTTGAAAACACAGATTCCCATCCCAGCATTTCTTCTGCAATATTATTTACCAGGTCGCCCGTAAAGAATACAAAATCCGCTTCCAGCTGATTGATCTGCTGAATCGCTTTCTCTACTTTTTCATATTTATTGAAGAAACTGCCTACATGAATATCGCTGATCTGCACGATTCTTAATTCGTCGGAGTCTTCCGGAAGATTTTCAAATGGAATTTCAATAGTATGTGTTTTCCAGTTCCATCTCCCCCAAATAATTCCGGTCAGGATCGCCAGGAATAAAGAAATAGCAATCCCGAATCCTAAGTATTCGATAAATGCAATTCCCGTTATAAGGTAAATAATTCCGAATGGGAAAAAGCCTAAAGCAGGAACGCCACTGGCCACCATCACCCCGAAAGCATTAAATCCATTCCTGTAATCTGTTGTCTTCCGGTTTCGGATTGCACGCATCATAATGATCATGCTCCCGAAAAATAAAACAAGTTGTAAAATCCCCAGTACAATGAAAAAGGGATGTTGAAATTCAAAAAGCGTGTATGAAAGTGTAGCCTGCGCTAAAAGTATGATTAAGAGAATGATTCCGAACATAATTGTTTTTTTTAGATGGGTAAAAGTAGAGCGCAACGGATGATACTTTAGCCAATCTTCGTTAAAATCGGTGAATTAATCGGCGAAATATTCATCAACAATAAAATGTTAAAAATAAATACACTTACTAAAGCGACTTTTTTCCTACTTTGGTGAAAAATAATGGCTATGAGTCGAAATTTGTACATCGTCCCACATGATTTAACTGAGGTTGGAAACACTGCTTTGGATTATGCGCTATTCCTTGGCAGGCACGTAAGAACGGATATTATGTTGTTGCATTTGGTTGACAATAAATCCAAAATTCCGACTGTTGAAGCAAAGTTGTGGGAGATCGTTAAATCGAAAGCAATTTCCGAAAGTGTCGAAATGTTTGTACACGTTGTGGTCGGTGATATTTTTACGGACATCAGCAAAATCGCAAACCGGGAACACGCTCAGTTAATTTTAATGGGTACCCACGGAGCAAAAGGATTTCAAAAGCTCACCGGAAGTTTTGCAATGAAGGTAATTACCAGTTGCGATGTTCCTTTTATCATTGTACAAAAAGAAACCAAACACCAGGAAATTAAAAATATCGTCGTGCCAATTGATTTGACGAAAGAAAGTCTTCAGATTGTCAGTTCAGCAGGAGATTTGGCACGGATCTTTGATGCTACTGTTCACGTTATCGGGGAAAAGCATTCCGATGAAGGCTTGTCACAGCAAACCAAAAACCGGGTATTGTTAATTCGAAACAAATACGACGAAAAAGGAGCCAAATGTGAAGTGAACCTGCTTCCTTCAAGCGGCAGCTATTCGAAGAAAGTAATGGCTTACGTGAAAGAAAACAACATCGAACTGATCGCAATTGCATATCACTCTGAAAGTTTACTTCCTCAGTTTGATAATTTCGCTCAATCCCTTATAACGAATGAGTTGAAACTGCCTTGTATGATCATTGCAGCGAAGCAATCAGGGAATTTATATTTCTGATCGGATTCATAATATTCTAAAAAAATAATTTAATAGTTAGATCAATCCTTAATGGACTGATCTGCTATTTATTTACTTCACTCTCACCATTGCAAAGCGTTCTTTAGCGAACTCCCCTTTTTGTTTTCCGGAAATCTCTGCGATCAGAGAATCTCCCTCATGCATGTAGGTGATTACTTGTGGGAAATCGTGTTTCGGATTTTCAAATACCAATTTATGATCTTCCTGTTTCGTTAGCTTAAAAACGATCGGTTTACCATTGTTTTGGTCCTGAATTGTAATCGCGCATTCCAGCGTCTCATCTGTTTCTTTTAATTCGGAATGTTCTCTGAATACTGTATCGGTGCCGATTACGAAGTAAGTCTCCGCTCTGTACATATCATTATCACCTTTTACCCAGGTCTCTGACATTTTTCCTTGCTCCGAATTATTTTCCCAGCTTCCAAGAAGCCAGTCAGCTTTTTCAAGTTTGCTTTTTTCACCGCTTCCGCAAGCAGAAACAACTAAAAGGGCAATGCAAAAACCTGGTGTAATATATCGATTCATAGTTCTGTATTTTATACTTTAAAGATGCAAATAAAATCCCGGAACAATTAAATAAATCCGGTACAGCATCATGATATTCATATTCAGATCTTGTCAGCAATAAGCGATTAAACCTTAATCGGGAATTCGGAATTCGGCATTCGCAATTCTTTTGATTACCTTTGTTCTGTGGAATTAGGAGTTTATAATGAATTGCGCCTGGATCGTTTTACGAGTCCGGGAGCTTATTTGGTCGATGAAGAAGGCAATGATGTATTGTTGCCTACAAAATATGTTGATCCGTCTTTTCAGATAGATGATATGGTAAATGTGTTTTTGTACAAAGATTCTGAAGGCAGGATCATTGCAACTACACTTACCCCGAAAGTTTTGGTAAATCAATTTGCTTTCCTGAAAATAGTTGAAGTAAACCAATACGGTGCTTTTGCCGAATGGGGAGTTGAAAAGCACTTGCTGATCCCTTATCGCGAACAGCCGAAGCCGCTTGAAGAAGGCAAACATTATTTCATATACATGTATATTGATGAGGCAACTGAACGCTTAGTTGGCACATCCCGTATCGGAATGTACATGGATACAGTAAACAATGATGAATTGCAGGCTGATGATGAAGTTGATTTAATGGTTTGGGAATTTACGGATCTTGGCTTGAAAGTATTGGTCAACAACCGTTATCAGGGATTGATTTTCAAGAATGAACTGCACCGTCGTGTAAGAATGGGTGAAACTCTGAGAGGATATGTGAAAACAGTAAGACCTGATGGTAAACTGGACATCGTTTTGGAAAGACCTGGCTACGACAAAATTGACACACATGCCCGGAAATTCCTGGCAATGCTTGAAAACAATGGTGGATTCCTGGATTTAACGGACAAATCGGATCCGGAAGAAATTCAATACAGAACAGGCTGGTCCAAAAAGGTATTCAAACAAGTTGTGGGAAATCTTTACAAACAGCGTCTGATCAGTCTCCACGAGAATGGAATCACTTTAATTGAGAGTTGATTTCGACTTCGTTCAGTCAGCTTAAATATTAATAAACAGGTCATTGAGCGAAGTCGAAGTACCTGTTTATATCGAGAACAGCTCCTTAAACTTAATAGCCTGTCTTCTGGATATTTCGATCTTTTCCCCTTCACGGATTTCATCTGCACCTGAGGCATTTTTGACAATTAGAGGTTTTAGTTCTACCTGCAAACCGCCATTGAACCAGTTTTCCACTTTGTGAATCCAGTTCAGGTTAATGATGTATTTCCGGTTAGCCCTGAAAAAATGTTGTGGCTCCAGGCGTTCTTCCAGGCTGTTCAACGATCTTAAAATCAGCGGTCTGCTTTTTTCGAAATAAACTTTCACATAATTTCCGTCGCTTTCAAACAAGCGCACTTTATCCAGTGAAACATAGAAACACTTTTCACCGTCCTTGATGAAAATAGAATCGGAAATGGTTAAAGGACGTGATGAACGATCAATTTTAGGAGCTTTTGCCGTGGATTGGAAATCAGCCTCGGAATTATTGAGCAGCTTTTTAATAGTTTCGTCCAAACGTGCCGGATCTACCGGTTTTAACACATAATCCAATGCATTTACCTCGAAAGCTTTCAAAGCAAAATCATCAAATGCGGTTACAAAAACTACCTGTGGAATCTCATCCAGTTTCTTTAGCATATCAAAACCGGTCATTCCCGGCATTTGGATATCCAGGAATATCAAATCAGGTTTCAAAGCTTTTATTTTTTCAATCCCTTCTTCCGGATTCTTGGCTTCGTCAATGATCTCGATTTCGTGATAATCTTTCAAGAGTTTCTTTAACTCTTCGCGAGCAAGTCGCTCATCATCAATGATTATAGTTCTCATGCTTCTTTAATTTCTATGATTGCAATAACAGTGTTCGGGGTGTTCTGTTTTAATTCAAAATGCGCTTTTCCCTTGTATTGTAACTCCAGTCTCCGGAGTGTATTGGAGATTCCTATTCCTATGGAGTCTTTACGTGTTGAGCGCAGATTCCCATTGTTTTCTACTTCAAGCAAAATGGATTCTGTCTTTTTTTTGACCCTGATCCAAACGGTTCCGCCTTCAATCAGCTGTGAAATTCCATGTTTCAGAGCGTTTTCAACCAATGTTTGCAAAATAAAAGGCGGAATCAGGAAACTCATCACTTTTGGATTCAGTTCCTGGATAATCTCCAGGCGTTCCTCAAAACGTACTTTCTCCAGGTCCAGGTAATCCTGTACGATCGACAGTTCTTCTTCCAACGGAACCAGTTGTTCGCTTCCGATGATTAATGATTTCCGTAATAAATTGGAGAGTTTCGTAATGTTTTCCTGTGCACGGTAGGGTTCGATATCTATCAATGCGCGAATAGAATTCAGGGAATTGAACAAGAAATGTGGATTGAGTTGCGAACGCAGGTTTTTCAATTCAATTTCATTGTGACTGGCTGTAAGCTGTAAGTTGCTTACCTCCTGTTCGCGTGACCGTTGGAAAAAGTGAAACGTAAAGTAAACACTGTTCCACAACACGAAGAAGATCAGGGTTGCCGCAACGTTCAGTGAGAATTCAACAATGGAAAAACTGAAAGGAGTTCCTGAAACAAAATGCGAAACGAGCGTGTTTAAAATCGACATGATCGCCGCAAAGAAGACCGAAGTAAGCAGAACGCGCGGAATCAAATTCGATAAGCGCATATTCAGCCAGCCCATTGCAATGAAGAAATAACGCATCAGGTGAGTCAGTACGATTCCCATCACGAAGAAACAACTCGTGGAAATAACGATTGTTTGCAGGTCGATACTTTGATTTGAAAAGGTAGATGCCGAAAAAATAAGTAATGAGAGTAAAGCCCATCCTCCTATTTGCGCCATCCAGTAAGTCCTTCTTGCTTTAAACATAAACCAAAGTTAAATGAATTCTAAAGCGAAATACAAGACTTTGGAATAAACGGCGCTTTTAGTGGTTGATTGGATGTATTTCGGGAAGACGGACTATTTCGGTCTGAAAATTGTAAATTCGTTTTCAATGAATCGCTTCTTATTTTTAATCTTCTTCTTATTTCCTGTATTGGTATTCGGCCAAAATCGCTGGAAACCTGGTGCAGGAATTAAAGCAGGTATACTGATATCCTTCGGTTCACATCAGAATTCATTTGGGTTTAAATTGGATACTTATCTGGGAAATGATTTTGTCCAGTTGAATGCAGGTGCGACAACACGTTATTTCCTGACCAATTTAGGGAAACGTATCAATTTCGGAGAGATTCGATTCAGCACCGGGGGTGTTTTGATGTTCGGGAAAGGTAAAAATCCGCAGAATATGGATTGGGACGGACCATTGCATCAGTCAAAGTCAGAATATTCAATCGGATATGCACATTATTGGTACTTAGATCGATTGGGAACTTCCCAGCGCTCAGGAGCCTGGAATATCGGGATTCAGCGCGTGGATATTTTGATGGAAAACGATGTCTTCGGAGGACAGGCAAAAGACCGCTTTCGTACCGGGGCATTGGTTGTGTCGTATAGAGATAGCTTGTATAAAGCCAGTATTGGATTGACGATCTGGACCGGCGAAACAGCTGAAACAATTTGGGATAGAACTCCTTTTCCCGGTGGGCCGAATGGATTTAGAGATCTGACTTCCCGCCCGTTTGGAAAACTGAATCACGGGATTTTATATGGGGAACTGAAACATTGTTTTGTTGGGATGCAAACTGCCGGAACCAGGCTGGGCTGGGACAGCGAACAGATCAGGCACGTCTTTCAAAATAAATTAAGTCATGATTTGATACTTTTCCCTAAGAAGATGGTACGGAATACACCACATTATCCGCGATTGAGTGAATCGGGTGAAAATGTTTTTACCAGAAAAGGAGTGAGGAAATCACGCTTCTACTTTCAGACATTTCTCAATGATGGTTTACCCTACTGATTCAGTCTTTTTTGTGCCGTCGGTTGCAAATTCGCGATATCGCGAACAGCCCTTTGTTTATAAGGGTTTCATGACGCTTGTAAACTTGTTTTTTTAGCATTTTTATTTGTGTAAACATGTTTAAAACCAAAGCATCTCTTTCCATTCTATATTCTAAATCACCATTCACCGAACATTTTAATACTTATAAATGAAGAAATGAACACTTCACCGATTGTTTCTGAAAAAGCTATTCAAACATTCGTGTTTATTCATTTATTTGATGTAATTTTGCGCCCCGTAGTTACAATTTTTATATATGTCCAATTCAACAAAATACGTATTTGTAACCGGGGGGGTAACATCATCCTTGGGTAAAGGAATTATCTCAGCTTCCTTGGCGAAATTGCTTCAGGCACGCGGTTACTCTACAACAATCCAAAAATTAGATCCTTACATCAATATTGATCCGGGAACATTGAATCCTTATGAACATGGCGAGTGTTTCGTTACGGATGATGGTGCGGAAACTGATTTGGACTTAGGACATTACGAACGTTTTTTAAATGTTCCTACTTCACAGGCCAATAACGTAACTACCGGAAGAATCTACCAGAACGTAATTGAAAAAGAGCGTAAAGGAGAATACCTGGGAAAAACAGTTCAGATTATCCCTCATATTACGGACGAAATCAAAGAACGTATTCAAATCCTCGGTAAAACCGGGAAATTCGATATCGTAATCACGGAAATCGGTGGAACGGTTGGTGATATCGAATCACTTCCCTTTGTTGAAGCTGTGCGTCAAATGATGTGGGAATTTGAAAGCGATTGTTTGGTTATTCATCTAACATTGATTCCATATTTATCTGCTGCAGGTGAGTTGAAAACAAAACCAACGCAGCACTCCGTTAAGCAATTGCTTGAACTAGGGGTTCAGCCGGATATCTTATGCTGCAGAACGGAGCATGAACTGGATTTAACGATCCGTAAGAAAATCGCGAAATTCTGTAATGTAAGTATGAATGCCGTTATTGAATCGCGCGATGCGGAGTCGATCTACGATGTTCCTCTTTTAATGCAGGCGGAAGAATTGGATAAGGTTGCTTTGGAAAAACTGGGACTGCCTTCTAAAAATTCTCCTGAACTGTCTAAATGGAAAGAGTTCTTACTTCGCCTCAAAAACCCGAAACAAGAGGTAAATATCGGGTTGGTTGGTAAATATGTAGAGTTGAAAGATTCTTACAAGTCAATTTCCGAAGCATTTATTCATGGTGGTGTTGCAAATGAAGCACGTGTGAATGTGAAATGGATTCATTCGGAATCATTGACAAAACAAAATATCGAAGCTGAACTGGAAGGCCTTGATGGAATCCTGGTTGCTCCCGGATTCGGTTCACGCGGGATTAGTGGAAAGATCGAAGCAGTTCGGTATGCGCGTGAAAACAAAGTTCCTTTCTTTGGAATCTGTTTGGGAATGCAGTGTGCGGTAATTGAATTCGCTCGCCACGTCCTGAAGTACGAAGATGCACATACCACTGAAATTGCAGAAGATTCGAAATACCCTGTAATCTCGATGATGGCAGAACAAAAAAGTATTTCAAACATGGGTGGAACCATGCGTTTGGGTTCTTATAAATGTCAGTTGAAACCGGATACACAGGTTGCCTCTGCTTATAACACGGAATCGATCGAAGAAAGACACCGTCACCGTTACGAATTCAATAACGAATATTTGGAAGCTTTTGAAAAAGCCGGAATGATCGCTACAGGAAAAAATCCGGAAACAGGCTTGGTTGAAGTGGTTGAAATCCCGGATCATCCATGGTTTGTTGGTGCGCAATATCACCCGGAATACAAAAGTACAGTGGATAATCCACATCCTTTATTTGTTGCTTTTGTGAAAGCAGCGATTGAAAAAAGAAAATCATCCGAGGGATGATCGAAAAAGATATCCGCGGGAAACGGGATATTGAGAAATTAAATTAAAAAGAACATTGCTTCCAATGAAATCGGTTCACTAGATGATTCGATTTAAATGAAGCAAATAAACAAAAACGAATGGATAGGAATACAGTTATTGGTCTTACGCTTATTGGTGCCTTATTGGTAGTGTTCACATACATGAGCCAGCCAAGTGAAAAAGAGGTTAAAGCCAAGCAGAAAGAGCAAAAAGAATTAGCAGAACAGGCAAAAAAGGATACTGATTCGACAGAAAAGGCGAATAAGAACAAACCAGTGCTTGTTGCTAAGAAAGATAAGGATGGGAATCAGATTAAGGACGAAAAAGGTCACTTGGTTTACTTCAATGAGAAGACAAAACAAGATACTACCGTTGCTCCTCGTGTAAAAGCTCCCACTAAAGTTATCGCAAAAGGAGAAATCGTTCGACTTGAATCTGAAAAACTGATCGTGGATTTTTCTACGAAAGGTGGTATTGTTTCTGCCGTTCAGTTGAAAGAATACGAATCCTATATGGATTTTGCAAAGAACGACGGCAAGATCACACCTCTTTATTTGTTTAAAGACGGGGATCATAAGAATCAGTTGATCTTCAATATTGCAGGAAATAAATATACAACCGGAAACAAAGAGTTTGAGATCGTTTCCAAAACGAAACACAAAGTTGTTTTCAAACACGATGTGGCTGACGGTTCGATCATTTATACCTATAATTTGAAAGGTGGGTATGATTTGGGATACACGATTGAATTGAAGGATTTGAATGGCAAGGTCATCCCGAACTCAGTCATGCTGGATTGGCAGATGGAAATGCTGCGTTCTGAAAGATTGCTTTCTGAGCAGCGCAAAGTTTCTACCATCTGCTATGAATCTGCCGACGGGAAACTGGATTGGAATAATGAAGTTGCTGAAAGCTATAAGGTTGCTGAGACAGATATGAAATGGGTGGCTTACAAACAAAGTTACTTCTCCTCTATCCTGGATGCTGACAATGGGTTCAAAGTAAAAGGAACGAAATTTACCTCTACGAATTATAAAGAGGGCTCAAAAGAATATTTTACACACATTCGCAAATACCGTTCGAAATTGAATTTGGGAATGCAGTCTGTAAAAGATGGTAAAGCAAGTTTTTCCTGGTATTTCGGTCCGAATGATTACCACACATTGGCTGCTTACGACAAAGACTATGACGATATCTTAAATCTTGGATGGGGTCTTTTCCGTTGGATTAACTTATATGCAGTACAACCGGTATTTACCTTCTTCCTGAATTTAGGTGTTAATGCAGGTCTGGCTATTCTATTACTGACAATTATCCTGAAATTGGTTCTAATGCCGGTTCAATGGAAAATGTTCGTTTCATCGGCTAAGATGAAGATCCTGAAACCACAGATCGATGAGATCAACGCGAAATATCCGAACAAGGAAGATGCAATGAAAAAGCAGATGGATATGATGGCACTTTATCGGGCATCAGGAGCCTCGCCCCTGGCCGGTTGTGTACCGATGCTGTTCCAAATGCCGATCTTACTGGCTGTTTTCCGCTTTTTCCCGGCAACATTTGATTTAAGACAGCGTGGATTCCTTTGGGCAGAAGATCTCTCTTCATTTGATTCGATTTGGGATTTCGGAACTTATATTCCGCTTTACGGTAATCACGTTTCCTTGTTTACACTATTGATGGCTGTAACAACCTTGGCTTATACGCATTTGAACTCATCAAACATGACACAACAGCAACAGCCGGGAATGCCGAACATGAAAATCATTATGTACATGTTCCCGATCCTGATGATCTTCTTCTTCAATAATTATTCTTCAGGTTTGAGTTACTATTACTTTATCTCAACTTTGATGACGATCATCCTGATGTTTGTGATTAAGAAATTCTTCGTTGATGAAGAAAAATTGAAAGCAAAAATGGCTGCAGCACAAACAAATTCTGCAAAGAAAGGTACGGCAGCACCAAAGAAGAAATCAAGCTTTATGCAGCGTTTGGAAGATGCTCAGAAAGCTCAACTGGAGCAAGCCAAAAACAGAAAGAAAAAATAAAATTCAAAAGCGAGATAACTAATCTCGCTTTTGAATTTAAAATAAAGGGATTATTACATGCAGGGGCGCGAGATTAATCGCGCCCCTGTTTTTTTAGCGTCCTCTGCCTCCTCCATTCGAAGGTCTGTTGACTGGTCTGTTTTGAGGCGTTTGCCGAATTGGTTGCGTTTGTCTTTGTGGCTGTGGCTGAACTCTTTGCGGAGCTTTCTCAACCGGTCTTGGCTGTGGTTGAACTCGCTGCGGACTTCTTTCTACAGGTCTTTGCTGTGGAGCCGTAGTCGGATTCTTTCTGGCAGGTTCAACCGTTCGGGTTGTTCCGTTGTTGGGTTTATTTGTTCCCCCATTGTTTACATTTCCCCGGTTGTTTGAATTGATCGGTCGTGGAGCCGACTGTTCCCGTTTCACATTTTTAGGCTCGGAATTCGTTGTCGGACGTGCAGGTTCTATTTTTTTTCCGCTTGTTCTGCCGGCATTGTTAACCGTTCCTGTTTTTCCCGGTTCAATTCTTCCTTTTGTTCCGTTCGCAGATTGCTTGTTCACCACTCGTGCTTTGTAAGCTGCTTGCTGAGGAGCATATCTTGATCTCACAGAAGGACTGTTGGAACTGTTGCGGGCATAAATACGGTGTGCGTTCGGGACGTGATAAGATGTAGTATACTGACACCAACCGTGGTAATAATATACACGTTGATAATACACGTAATAATATACCGGTCGCCATGGAGACCACCAGGAAGGATAATAATCCCAGTAATATGGGGAATACCATGGGTCATAAAAAGGATCGTAAATGTATTGAATACAAGGCCAATACCAAACGTTTACAAATACAATGACCGTAGGTGAATTGAGAGTAGCCGGACCGCGAGGTTTTTTAATCGCCCTCTCCTCGATCGGCTCCATAATTTTCTCTTCCCCATATAAGACTTCATTACCGATGATTTGCAGTTGTGCTTCGGAATCACTGCGTTTCTCAATAGCAATTGCCGCTACATCCTGCGTTTCTTTCTTATTGATCGGAATTTGAAGTAAAATAGCGTGATTGTCCCCGTCTTTATTGTCTACTACCCGAATGTAGTCGATGACATTATTTCCATCCAGGTCCAAATTGTTCACTCCGTTGGATTCTGTATTCAGTTTCTTTTCGAAGTCTTCCAGGTTTTTAGATTGTTTAAAAAGATCCAGTGCCGCTTGGAGATCAAAATTGTCTCCGGGCATTCCGGTACTGTCACTTTGCTGAGCGAATGTGCTGAATGATAAACCCGTTATCAAAATCAACCCCAAATTAACTAACCGTTTCATACTTTGGTTTTCAGTAAGTTATCAAAAATGGTGCTAGAACTCCGTGAACCTGAGCCAAAAAAAGTTAATGGGTGTCAAAGATATCTGCAGAATTGAAGAGCGAATTCTTAATACCTTTGTATTCGTGATTTTCTGTTTATTAACTTCGACCATATGATTCTTAAAATCCGCAATATAATGACAGTAATCTCACTGGTCTGTCTAGTTAGTTCATGCGTTTCTTGGAAGAAAATAGATCAGGTAATCAAAGGCGAACCTGTACCTCACACTTTTTCTACTTTGCGAATCTGCAATTACGCAATTCCTGATTCAATAGAACAACCACACCCTTACAATTCATTTTATACCCTAAATAAGATGAGTCTTTCGAGAAAAGACACCTTGACAAATTGGAAAGAAACCCTTATTCAGCTGGATAGCTTGGAGAGAGGTTTAATGGTGACTTTTTTCCTTAGGGACACTTTGGCAGATCAGTACTTCTTAAAAGGGAGATGGAAAAATAATTTCTTTTACGCTAAAAGGAGAATAAAAGCAAAAGGAATACCCCCGTTTTTTTTCTTTTACAATGAGAAATTAAGTGTGCTTGGAAATTACGGCACCCATTTAAGTCTCTTCCAATCTGATCTGAGAGCGGGAATGATTTTATTACTTTCAGCAGGAGGTCAGGATTACTATCGTGAACAGTATGGAATAAAAACACATTAATCCTTTACAGCATCGCGCAAGCGGATGAATTCCTGTATCTTATCATTTTCGATCAATACAGCCAGGTTATACTGACTGATCTTCCATTCTTTTCCTGTCTTGATCAAAACACCACTTCCCCTGCAATCTTTCATCCAGGTGTTGATCCGCTCGTCAAACCAGGCAGTTTTTCCGTCTTTGGAAATTTCAATGTGGCGCTCAATTTTCCGGAAGTCCCATCCTTTCCCCTGGTCGAAATAAGGTTTGCAGAATGCTCCGAACTGTTCTTTATTCCAGCGTTCCGTAGGATCTGTTCCCATGAATATAAAATTATCAGCCATGACCTGGAAGTAATTCGTATAATTAGCTTCAGCAGCAGCTTTGTGCCAACTGTCAATAAGTAGGTCGATTTTTTCTGTTTCACTTGGCTTCGGATTACTGAATCCGGAACTTATTAGGAAAAACCCGATGAAAAGGAACGGGATGAGTCTGATTGTTTTCATAAGCAAAAAAATACCGCCTCGGCCAAGCCCAGACGGTATTAAATATAAGAATATTGAATTATTTTTTAACTTTTGACTGGCACATTTTCACTGCAGCAGAGATGTCAATTACAGCACCTGTTGTAGAAAGTGTTCCAAAGTCAACGGATGTTCCTGTTCCCGGAGCAGGGATCATCGTTCCTTTATAACGTTTCGCCGAAGCAAGCATGATGTCTTTAATTTCCATCATTGTTAATGAAGGGAAATAAGATTTCAACAAAGCAGCAACACCTGAAACCATTGGAGCGGCCATTGATGTTCCCTGAAGGATTTTGTAATCACTTTGAGGTACAGTATTGTAAATTTCAAATCCGGGAGCAAAGATGTTTACCTGGCGTGAACTGTAATTTGAGAAATTGGCAGCCAGGTTCTTTTTATCTCTTGTAGAAGCACCAACACATAAATATAGGTCCAAAGGTTTTGTTTGGAATGAATATTCATTTGTAGGGAAATTCGGATTCTCATCTAAGTTTACTCCGTCATTTCCTGCAGCATGAACCAACAAAACTCCTTTGGATTCAGCGTAGAGCATTGCATCGTATACTTCTTTCTGGTGTTTTGAGTAAGCTTTACCGAAAGACATGTTAATAATAGAAGCTCCGTTGTCTGCAGCGTAGCGGATTGCCAAGGCAACATCTTTATCCTGCTCATCACCGTCCGGAACTGCGCGTAAGGACATTAAACGAATGTTTTCGGCAACACCGTCACCACCCAATTCATTATGTCTTACTGAACCGATAATTCCACCTACATGTGTACCATGTAATGCGTCAGGTCCTTCTACATCACTGTTTCCGTAACGAACATCATTAAAATCATCCGGATTATCTCCTACGAATTGACGATCGTTGTATTCCATGTTCAACTGGTAGTTTGCGCTTGCATCCAAATGCTGAATACCTTCTTTAATCGCTTCTTCAGACAATTGTCCGTTTGCAATGTATGTCCCCAATTGTTTTAATTGAAGATCCTGAGGAGATTCTGCTTTCCATTCCTGAACATCTTTTTCAGTGAAGTTTTCACCTAATTTCTCTACCAGTTTTGCTTTCAGCATAGGAAATGCTTCTCCCAACTGAGTATATTGCTCTAAAGCAGAAAGATTTCCTTCTCGCTCTGTTTCAATTTCTTTTAAAAGCCCTTTGTATTTTGTATAATCTGCCTTTTCTGCAGCTGAAATATCAGATTCCGATTTATCTTTGAATTTTGCATGTAATTCAGCACAAATTCTGGTTTTTTCCAAACGTGCATAGTTCTGGTTCTGCCCGTCAGGACTTCCTAAGAAGTTCCACCCGTGAACATCGTCGATATATCCGTTTTTATCATCATCCATCCCGTTATTCGGAATTTCATCATCATTTGTCCAGATTTTTCCTTGTAAATCTTTATGCTCAATATCAATACCCGAATCAATTACCGCAACAACAACAGTTGTTGATTTTTGCTTCTTCAGACTCGAATAAGCTTTTTCAGTATTCATCCCGGGAGTTGGGCCATTATACCAGTTCTTTACTTCTTCAGTTTTCTGACCATAAATAAAATTCATTACACCAACAGAAAACAGGGCAAATGACAATGTGAGGATTCTTTTCTTCATGCTATTAATTCTTTTTTTGACAGGAATACAATTCCTTTTAAACAAATATCTTAATTTGCAGAAAGATATTTAGAGTATTCTATATTAAAGGTTAAAAAAAATGTTCATAGGAAAACTACTACAACAAGCGGTGAAAGTAAATAAAATATTATTTATAGCGGGATTAATTTTGATTAATTCGGTTCAGGGCCAGGCACAAACCGATAATTTCCGGTTCAGAAAATTATTGGAGGAACAAGCAACTGTCCCGACAGCTTTTGCCATTGCAAATTCAGGGAATTTGGATGCCCTGCTGGCTGTAAAAGAGATTTCTGTGAAACAGGTAACCAGGGAATGGATCTTTGTCCAGGCAAGCCCGGAGTGGATCAAAAAGGCGATGGATTCCAAACTGATCAAGTCTTTTTACCTGGAGTTCTCAGTTCCAAAAGCTTTAAATGACTCTACTTTGGTTAAGCATTTCGTGAAACCTGTTCACCAGGGACTGGGCGGTTTGCAAACCCCTTTTACCGGGAAAGATGTTATTGTTGCGTTTGTTGATCAGGGCTTGGATTATAATCACGGGGATTTTAAAGACAGTAGCGGAAACACACGCGTTCTTTATTACTGGGACCACACACTTCCGTTTGATGCTCTTAGAACTCCCCAGCCTTACAATTACGGACAGGTTTGGACTGCCGCTGATATCCAGGGTGGAACCTGCGGAAGCATGGAAGAATCCTCTGCACACGGAACTTCTGTTGCCGGTGCTGGTGTTTCAAGCGGATTGGCAAACGGGCAGGAAACCGGAATGGCTCCTGAAGCCAAAATAATTATTATCGAAACAAATTTTAATTTACCCAACTGGACAATGACTGTTGCAGATGCCTGTGATTTTGTTTTTAATAAAGCGGATGAACTGGGTCTCCCTGCTGTGGTCAATTTATCTGTTGGTTCTTATTTGGGAAGTCATGACGGAACCGATCCTGCCGCTGTATTGATGGACAACTTACTGGACGAAAAAGACGGACGAATCATTGTTTGTGCAGCCGGAAATTCAGGTTCATGGGGGAAATACCATGTTCATGGGGATGTAGACACAGATACTTCCTTTGTTTGGGTAAAACCGAATCCTGGAAGCCAATTAGGACCAAACACCGTTTACCTGGATCTTTGGACTGACCTTTCAGATGCTACCTGGGACTACTCTTGGGGAGCTAACCTGGGAAGCGGAAGTTTCGAGGAACGTGCCGAATTAATTTACAGAGCTGCTGCTACCGGGGTTGGAACAGTAATCAGGGATACTTTGTGGAACGGTGCTAACCGGATTGCAACTTTGGAGATCTACCCTGAAATTGTAGGCCCGAACTTGCATCTGGAATTTTATTTCAATAATGTGGATTCTACCGATTACCTCTATGCATTTAAAACAAAAGGATCCGGAAATTACGACGCGTGGAGCGGTTCATCAATCATCGCATTGAATGATATGCTTACGACCGACTTGCCTTCCGCTGCCGTATACCCGGATATTCAGCATTATAACTTACCCGATTCCCTACAAACAATTGTTTCTTCCTGGAATTGTTCACCGAAAGTGGTTACTGTGGGAAATATGCGAAACAGATTCGGACATATCGATAATAATGGAAATCTGTATCAACCCAATCCACCGAATTATACTGCGGTTGGTCAGCTGACACCTGCATCTGCAAAAGGACCTACAAGAACAGGCTTAATCAAACCGGATGTGGTAGCTTGCGGTGATATTTCATTAAGCGCCGGGCCGTTTTGGCTCTTAAATGATCCTGGTCTGAACTCGGTGATTTCCAACGACGGACTGCACGTTCGCAATGGAGGAACATCTATGGCTTCGCCGGTTGTTGCGGGAATTGCGGCTTTGTACTTACAGAAATGCAGTAGAGGAAATTACCAGAGTTTCCTGGATGCAATTCACACTACTTCTTATACCGATGGATTTACGGGTACAATTCCGAACAACGCATATGGATACGGTAAAATTCATGCATTGAACCTGATGCTGCAGTCTAATTTCACGAATACGATCACGGCTGATTTATTATTCTGTCCGGGAGACAGCGCGATCTCTACGGCTTCAATTCCAAATTACTCGATTCAGTGGATGAACGGGGACACAACCTTCAATTCTGCATTAACTGCCTCGGAGGATGTTTATTTCACTGCTTACGACCAGAATGGCTGTGTTTCTTATTCCGATACACTTGCAGTAGTTGCTTTATCTGCCCCACCCGCTCCAACACTTTATGTAAACGGAACTTTACTTTCTACAGACCCATATCCAAGTTTACAGTGGTATGAGAACGGAACTTTAATTCCCGGTGCAACAAATACCACTTATACCATCACTTTACCTTCATCATCATTCTTTACAGTTTCAAGAACCAGCACCGATGGATGCGAAGTTTTTTCACAACCTTACAATCCTTCGTTAGGAATTGATGAATTAGCTAATGAAATACATGTTTATCCCAATCCGACTTCAGGTGGTATAACAATTGATGCTTCCATTCCGCTAACAAGTATTCAAGTAGTTGATGTTCAAGGAAGAACGGTAAAGGAAATTAACGATGGAAATCACGAAATCTCAATTTCAGAGCTGGAAAAAGGTACATATTATTTAATTATTCACACGGATGTTCAATACTTTCAGGTGAAAATTGTGAAGAATTAAAAAGAAGCCGTATTTTTGGCGCAAATAATTAATCGAATGAATTTAACAGGTATAATTGCTATTTCAGGAAAACCAGGACTTTATAAAGTATTGGCACAAGGTAAAAACAACATCATTGTAGAATCTTTAGAGGACAAAAAACGTGTTCCGGCATATGCTTCAGACAGAATATCTGCTTTGGATGATATTTCTATCTATACCTATGACGATGACAAACCGTTAAGAGAAATTTTCACTTCGATTTTTGAAAAAGAAAAGGGAAAAGAAACCATTTCTCATAAGGAAGATCAAAATAAGTTGAAAGCTTATTTGATTGAAGTGTTGCCAAATTTCGACCAAGAGCGTGTATATGCTTCTGATATCAAGAAAATTTTCCAGTGGTATAACTTATTGCATAAAGCAGGTGCGTTAATCCCTGACGAAGAAGTGAAGGAAGATGCTGCAGCTACAGAGGCTCCTAAAGCTAAGAAAACTGCTAAAGCAAAAGAAACGGATGCTCCTGCTGCTGAAGCAAAAGCAAAAGCACCGGCGAAAAAAGCTCCTGCTAAAAAAGCAGCTACCGCTACGAAGTCTGCAACTGCAGCTAAAGCCCCGGCTGCTGCGAAAGGTCCTGCAAAGGCTGCTGGTAAAACAACAAGTGCTAAAAAAGTGGCTGCTCCTAAAACAGGGTCGTCAAGAGGTAAATAATTATCCGAATATTTCATAAAAAGTTGGGGCGCGATTAATCGCGCCCCAACTTTTTTATCCCTTTTTATATTTTTGTAGTATGAGAAAATTTGTTTCAGCCGACTTCAAATGCGAAAGTTGGAAATCCGTAGAAATGTACCTTTTGGATCTTCAAAACAGGGATATTTCTTCAAAAGAATCCTTTAAAGAATGGTTGTCTGATAAAAGTGAACTGGAAGCTCTTTTGGAAGAAAATATGGCGTGGCGCTATATTAAAATGACTATTAACACGCTTGATGAAAAACTGACGCAGGCATACCAGTTCTTTGTAACTGAGATTCAGCCGAACCTCGCTCCTTTTGAAGATTCACTGAACCAAAAGATGATGGCCTCTCCTTTTGTCAAAGAATTGGCTGCAGACAAGGCTTATGCTATCTATTTCAGAGGAGTCCAATCTGCACTGGAATTGTTCCGGGAAGAGAATATTGCAATTGAAACGGAATTAAATACCCTGAGCCAACAATTCGGAGCAATTTCGGGGAAACAAATGATTACCTACAAGGGAAAGGAATTAACTATGCCGCAGGCTGCGAATTTTCTCAAAGATCCGGACGAATCAGTTCGCAAAGAGGTCTATGAACTCATCACGGCGCGTAGATTACAGGACCGCAATGCATTGGATGATCTGTTCAATCTTTTGATCAAACTGAGAAATCAGGTTGCAAAGAATGCAGATTGCACGGATTACCGCGATTATAAATTCAAGGCGCTTGGAAGATTTGACTATACAGTTGAAGATTGCCTGGCTTTTCATGATGCAATAGAGAAATTGATTGTTCCGATCGTGAAGCAGCTGAATTTGAAGAAACTGGAAAAATTAGGAAAACCCAAATTAAAGCCGTGGGATACGGAAGTTGATCCGGATGGATTGGCTCCTTTAAAACCATTTGAGAACGGAGAAGAGTTACTCGATAAATCCATTGCCGTTTTTGAAAAGCTGGATGCTTATTTCGGTGATTGCCTGAAAACAATGAAAAGCGGGGGCTTTTTAGACCTCGATTCAAAAGTGGGGAAAGCACCGGGAGGTTACAACTACCCGCTTTACGAATCCGGAATTCCATTTATTTTCATGAATGCAGCCGGTGCTCAAAGAGATTTGACCACGATGGTCCATGAAGGCGGTCATGCGGTGCACTCTTTCCTGAGCCGGGACCTGGAATTGACAGGCTTTAAGTCTTTGCCTTCAGAGGTTGCAGAGCTTGCTTCCATGTCTATGGAATTACTGACTATGGATCTCTGGTCTGAATTTTACACCGATGAGAATGATCTGAGACGCGCTAAATTGGAACAGTTGGAGTCTGTAGTGAAAGTTTTGCCGTGGATCGCACAAATCGATGCATTCCAGCATTGGATCTATACACATGCTGATCATTCAACTGCCGAAAGAACGCAGGAATGGTTGAATTTGAGTAAACGCTTTGGAACCGGATTGGTTGACTACGAAGGTTACGAAGCAGTTTTGGAAAGTTCTTGGCAAAAACAGTTGCATTTGTTTGAGGTCCCATTCTATTATATTGAATACGGAATTGCTCAATTGGGTGCTTTGGGTGTTTGGAGTAATTATAAAAAGAATCCGGCTAAGGCTTTGACCGATTATAAAAACGCGCTTTCATTAGGTTATACAAAGTCGATTCCTGAAATTTATGAAACCGCAGGATTGAAATTTGATTTCTCACAAGCTTCATTGGAAGATATCAGTAAAAACTTGATGGATTCGATCAACGAATTGGGTTAAAACGACAACGGTAGGTAGGCGATTAATCGCCTACCTACCGTTGTTTTATAATCTTTGTTTCTACAAAATGATAGAAGATTCGTTTAAACCATTTTCCTGCTGGTTTTTCTACCAGGAATGTTATTCCTGCTGCGACCAGAATACATGCCGGCAGTGCAATTAAAAATGCTGCGATGTAATAATTTATCCCCAGCTTCATCAGGTTAGGGATCAGGAAATAGATCGAAAAGTATTGGTGGATTAAATATAGTGCGAAGGATATTTTCCCCAGGAACAAAGTGCTCCGATTCACAATAAACCGCAGCTTTCCGAATACAAAAAGAAAGAACACGAGAAAATATACAGCCAGTACAGCTTTGTATTCCGGATGTGAGATGTAATAGTTTGCCCTGCCTGTTTTCGTGAATAACAATACTTGCAGAAAGTAGCAACCGATTATCAAAAGGATGTTCAGAACAAAATTCGTGTCTTTGGTAAACAGGCGATAGAACAGAATTCCCGAAACAAATAAAGGCAAAGACTGAGCCAGGGGAAAATTCTTAAAGTAAGCCATTGAGAAAGGCTGAAACCAGTGGAATTCGGTTAGTATTGTTCCGAGAAGAATTAATGGTATCAGAAAGGCAACAGCATTCTTTAATGATTTCGTAAGGAATAAATAAAGCATGACCAGGTAGAAAAGCATTTCAATAATCATGGTCCAATACGGTCCATCCAGGTCTTTGACCCCGAAATAGCTTTGAAACATTGTTAGATTGTAAAGGAAATCTTTTATCGGCAAGGGAACTTGGGGTTCAAAGTCAAAAAAGTATTTATTGATGACGATAACGGTAAAAGTAAAAATAACGGAAGTCCAGTAAGTTGGATAGAGCCGGCTGAAACGATTAATAACGAATTGATATCCGTATTGAATCCGATCCAGGCTCATTGTGATCACAAAGCCGCTGATAATAAAGAAGAGGTCTACTCCTGTGACTCCAAATTTGGTAAATGCCAGTAATTCCGGCTTTAGTAAGGAGAAATGAAAGACCAGTACAACAAGCGCTGCAATTCCTCTCAACGAATCAAGTTCCCGGATACGGCTGATTGAATCATCTTCTTTGATGGAAGAAACAGCAATCGTCATTTAAAATCAGATTTAGAGTTATGCCCCGATCACTCTTCTCAAGTCACTGATCTGCGATTCCCAAAGGCGAACAATTTCATCTTTTTCTGTTCGTTCAGCAAAGTCAGAAACAGTCAGAATAACCACTTTCGTCATTGGGTCGATGGTATATTTCATTTCAAAGAAGGTTTCCAAATCATCTTCCTCATCGTTCAACCATTGCCATTTAATGTATTCTCCCGCTTTCTTGGAAATTAATCGCGCTTGTTCTTCACTTCCATCCCAATGAAAGGTATACATATCATCTTTTACAATAACATCATCAGCAAACCATTCGCTCAATCCGTCAGGTGTAGACAGTAATTTATCCAACACCTTCGGAGAGGTTCTCAATACATATTCTAATTCGAATTGTTCCTTTTTTGTCATAGTAGTTTAATAATGTTAACTTCGCGCCGAAAAATCATTTTCGAAATATACACATTTCTTTCATGGCGTTAGTACATTCATTTGAAAAAAACGGGAACAAGCTCTTCAAGTACAGAGGACAAATTCCGATTATTTTATTCGCTTTAGCTGTTCCTGTAATTTATTTTACAGATGTTCAATGCATTATGGATGATGCACGATGGTATTACATCTGTACCGGGGCAGCAATTGCTATGTCAATTTTAGGACAGGTAATCCGTGCAATTGCTATCGGAACAAGTAATAAAAATACTTCGGGCCGGAATACACAGGAACAGGTAGCTGAGGCATTGAATACAAAAGGGATTTATTCCACGGTTCGTCACCCACTCTATTTGGGGAATTATTTTATGTGGATCGGGATTGTGTGTTTCACATTCAATGTTTACTTCATTGTTATCGTGAGCTTACTGTTCTGGATTTACTACGAACGCATCATGTTTGCGGAAGAGCGTTTCCTGGAGCGCAAGTTCGGTGAAAGTTATGTAAACTGGTCTAATTCTGTTCCGGCATTTTGGCCGAGCATGAAAAACTATATTAAAGGACAGATTCCTTTTTCCATGAAAACGATCTTACGTCGTGAGTATTCAGGGATTTCAGCAACTGTACTGGGCTTTGTTTTCGTAGCCGGATTACGCGAGTTTTTCATGACAAAAACGATTGCATGTCCACTTTGTTATGTTTATTGGATCGCAGGAGCTTTATTGTTTAGCTTGATTTTCAAGTTACTAAAGCATAAGACAAAAGTTTTATACGAAGAAGACCGTTCATAGGCTTGCACAGAAAAAAAAAGTAACTATATTTGCACCGCCTTTCAGGGAAACGAAAGGCTTATGGCGAGATAGCTCAGTTGGTTAGAGCGCAGGATTCATAACCCTGAGGTCCGGAGTTCAACTCTCCGTCTCGCTACAAAAAAGCTCAGTTTTTACTGAGCTTTTTTTTGTTTTATAGAATTTAGATTTTCTGTGATGCGTCGCGTCCCCACATGAGGGAGAATAGAAAAATCAATCCTTTACCACCAAATCGTACTTCGAAAGCAAACCGATCAATCCACTTGAAGAAAAAACAGCTTTTTTGAGCCGGTTCCGTTCCGGGTTGATATCAAAATTAACGGCTGAACTGAAATCAGCTTTATCTAGAACGCTTCTGTCGAATATTGTTCGCGTCAGATCACAATTCTTAAAAACTGCCTGGGTCAGGTTCACTTCCGAGAAATCCACTTCTTTTAAAATGGTGTTGGTGAACACGCTGTTTTTCATGCTTTTCGAATGGAAGGTCGCGTAATCCAGGGTGCAATCCGTAAACTTGACAGCGAAGAGGAAATCATTGCAGGAACTGAAGTCTACTCCTACTATCTTACAGTCCTTAAAATGAATATCTTTCAATCCGGAATGTTTGAATACCGTCAGTGAAAAATTACAGCTTTCAAATTCACAGTCTATAAAATCGATATTACTGAAATTGCTTTTCGTGAAATCACAATCAATAAAGATACAGTTGCTGAATTCATTGTTAATGAGTTGCTTGTTTGCGTAATTGATTTTGTTAAATGTTTTTCCTTCGTGAAGTTTGTTGCTCATGCTGTTGCTTTGGATTGAGACAAATTTAAGCAGTAGTTCGTTATATCGTGATTTCATGATATAATGATTTCGTGATATGACGAAGACACTAGTTTCTTCATGGAAACTGGTTTCCTTAAGTATATCCGTATCTTTTTGAAACTATCACAATGTATCTTTACCAAAAAATACAGAAAACATGAATTTAATAGACACATTGAACTGGCGATACGCCGCGAAACGCATGACATCCGAAAAAGTAGCGAACGAAAAAGTAAACGAGATCCTGGAGGCTATCAATCTGACAGCAACATCTGCAGGAATGCAACCCTTCAGAGTGCTATCGATTTCCAATCCGGAGATCAAACAAAAATTGCAGGCAGCTTCTTTTAATCCGCAAGTGAGCGAATCTTCTCACTTGTTGGTTTTTGCCTCTTATACTCATGTTTCTAAGGAACACATTGATGAGTATATGGAATTAGTGGCAAAAACGCGAAACATCCCTGTAGAGAGTTTGAATGATTTCAAAATGAAACTTTCTGGATTCTTAAGTATGCCGGAAGAATTTGTTAGAACATGGGCTGCAAAACAAGCATACATCGCATTGGGAACAGCAATTGTTGCCGCAGCAAATCTGAAAGTCGACAGCACACCAATGGAAGGTTTCGATAATGCGGCTTTTGATGAGATTCTGGGATTAAAAGAAAGAGGATTGCAATCCGTTGTACTCCTTGCATTGGGATACCGCAATGAAGAGATAGATCCTTATGCGAAAGCGAAAAAAGTGAGAATTCCTTTGGACGAATTAACTATTACTTTAAACTAAGCATCAATAACCAACCCTAAAGAAAGAATCCGTTGTGGCACGGCGGATTCTTTTTATGGACGTAATATTGCGGAATTACGTCCAACTTTAATTGATTCTCTTGCAACTATTGGTGCTGCTTAATAATTTGAGCCAATTGATTCGCCTGAACTACTCCCGATTGTCTCCAGACCGGCTTGCCTTTTTTGAACAGGATCAGTGTTGGAATGCTTTTGATCAGGTATTTATTCGCTGCATGCGGGTTTTTGTCGACATCTACTTTTAAAACCGAAGCAGAATTTCCCAGTTTCGATTTTAAATCTTCCAAAATGGGTTTCATGGTTTTGCATGGACCGCACCATTCTGCGAAAAAATCAACCAAAACAGGCTTGTCTGAGTTTATTATTTCTGAAAAAGATGCCATAACGTGTTTTTTTTCAAAGTTAGAAATTCACTGAGTGATTCACTATTTTGGTTTTGCAATAATTGTTAATGTCTAGAGTCGTTTCATTTTTTTATTTTTTGTTGAAGACTGCTCCAGCCACCGCCATTATAGACTTCACGAAATCCTTTTGATATCAGGATGCTTTTAGCGGATGCACTTCTCATTCCTGATGCACAACAGGTAATAACAGGTTTGTCTTTTTTGATTTTATTTAGATTTTCTGAAATGTTGGATAATGGAATATTTACAGCTCCTTTGATGTGTCCACCATTAAATTCGGAAGGGGTACGTACATCGATGATTTGAGCTCCATTGGTCATCAAGTCATTAAAATCAGTTTTCGGCCCCAGTCCGAATAAGTTTTTTAAACGTTGTATCATGATAGTTTGTTTAATAATTTGCGTTTACATCCATCCAGCTACCTCCGTTGGAACATTCAATGCCATTACCTTGAAGAAACAAAGTTGCCTGAGCGCTTCTGTTTCCACTTGCGCAACATAAAATAAGCGGTTGTGCGAATCGCCTGATCTCATCCAGTCGGTTTACAATTTCCTGGACCGGGATATTAATACTTCCTGCCACATGTCCGTATTGGTATTCTGCATGAGATCGGACATCAATAATTGTTTTTTTCATTCTGCCGGGTTATTCTTTTTTTGAATTTTTTCTGAAACTGCTGAAGAGTAAAGTGCCCATCACAGAGCCATAAAGCGTGCTATTGATGGGTTTTGATGTAATGGCACAGCTTCCTGTGGAACAGCCGATAAAATAATAATAGGCGTATCCTCCGGCAGCGCCGATAATTCCACCGATAATTGCTAAGCGATACTTTTTTATAAATGATTTCATTTGTCTTTTTTAGTGCTTGAGATTCCGAATAAAGCATACAATGAACAAAAACCAATCAAATTGGTCAATGTGAAAGTGTTAAATGCATTCATACCGGGTATTTTTACACTGTCAAATCACTGCTCAACCCCTCTTCCCTGCGTTTTACTTTCTTTTGTGCCGGAGTCGGATCTTTGATCCAGGAATTATCATATTTAACCAGTAAATCGGAAGTTCTCAGCTGATCAGTGCCAATTCTGCCATCCATATAGCGTGCAAGCAGTTTGAAGCGCTTTTTATCCTCTTTCTTCAAGACCAGTAAAGTGGTGTTGATTGATGATTTGATGGCAATGGGGATTCCTCCTCCAAGATCAGCCCAATGACCGCTCAGGAACAGGTTTTCTACCGGTGTAATATAAGATGCTACCCTTCCCTGGTAATTTTCTTTTCCGGGTTTCTGCGCCATCATTGTTCCATTCTTATTGCCGGTATAGCGGAAATGTGTGATCGGAGTAGCGACATCGCAGTATAATATATGTTTACGCAGATTTGGAATCAATTTCTCTTCTACCCGGTCGATCAAAATAGTTGCATATTCATCCTTGATACGGTTGTATTCTTCCCCGCGAACGTAATCTCCGTTCTCATCGACCTCACAGCCCCAAAAATTATTATTTTCCATCCAGGCCGGAATGAATAAGGTGATTGTTCCGTGTTCAGGTAAAGCGAGTGATTTGTCGCGAACAGTTGAGGCCAAAATATGGATCCCGCTCAAATGCGGATCTCCCTGCCCCAAATCATCCCGGGAAACAGAGGTGTCTGCCAGGAATATGATCTCTTCGCCCAATCCAAGTTCTTCAGCCGGACAATCGATTCCAAGAGCGATCGTAATTGCGGAAGCATATAAAGGAGCTCCTTTCAGGCGGTCTTTCATTTTATCCGGAACGGATTTTTGAGGAAGCATTTTTTCGAAGAGGGTTTCTGCGTCGCAGGCAGCTACCACATATTTAGCTGAAATAGTATGTTCGGTTCCCCGGTGATCGAATTTTACACCTTTTGCTACATTATCTTCCACCAAAACTTCACTTACCTTGGATTTGAAGAAGATCTCCCCGCCCATTTGTTCTGTGGCATACATAAGCCATTCCGGAAAACTCTGACTTCCTCCGTCGGGCGGAAGCTGGAAATCCTTGATGTAGGCCCATGAGATCGGTATCAAACAGGAAAGCACATCCGGTTCGGAACAAAACACACGGTGCAGCTTTTCGTCGGTAAAGTAACGGTTTAAACCTGTTTTCAACTTTTCTTCACCCGTAAAGCGCACGTGAGGAATAAACGGCAGCGCAAAGCCCAGCATTTTCAAACCATGAATCGGGTATTCGTACCATGTCATGGAGTTCATTGTCCGGCTCAGCTTAGCGTATCTATCGAATGATTTCCCGATTCGTTTTGCATCCCTGAAAAAGCGGATGATTCCTTTTTCCTCATGCGGGAATTCTTTGATCCATTGTTCCTTCAGTTCGTCCGGGTTATTGGTTACCATGTAATCGAAATCATCACTTACAAAGCGACGAATATTCTTTTGATCTTTACATTTCGGGTAATCATCTCCGATGATCTTGAAGATTTTGGTAACCAGTCCGTTAGGTCCGCAATTGTTTAGCCAGTGAATGGCAGAATCGAAACGGAAATCATGACGACGAAATCCGGCCAGGTAGCCCCCCGGACGGTTGTCCATTTCAATTACACAACACGAAATTCCGGCTTTACTAAAAAGGGCTGCAGAGGTTAATCCACTAATTCCGCCACCAATTATGACAACATCGTAGTGTTGTTTAGGGTTGATTCCTCTCATCGCTTCAGTTAAGAGCGCGCAAGTTAGCAAGAATTGAGCAAATAGCAGTTATAGGAGAATGGTTTAGTTGACGGAATTTATCATTTTTTGTACTTCCCGCGAATTACGTAGATTTAATGAGGAACTAGGAAAAATCATTCATCTTCGTTCCTCCGTGCCCGTCTGTAAGGGGCAAAATACTCGATATTTCCAGTAAAAATCGGACTGTTCCAGTACATCAAAAGCTTCCCATCCCTTTGTTTGAAGACAAAAGATTTTGTATCCATCCATTCCGGATAGCTGCCAGGATCTGTTTCCAGATGAGTCTTCTATGTCGTATGACTTAAAAATCCGGGCTGCCGGCAAGTGCCACATTGTGAGCAAAAATGACATGGTTCGTTCTCGGATCGCGGCATTCCCAAATGGTTCCCGCACTTCCCCGGAGACGGGTATCATCAATGATCAACACGTTTTTCAATTTCTTTTTGGAATCATTCGGCAGAATAAGCATGTGGCCATCGGCTGCACATTCCATCAGCTGACTCCAGAGAAGATTCTGATGATCTGTTTTAAAGATCGAAAAAGGATCCTGGAGATTGATCGAGTCGTTTTTCTGAGCAAACTCGTCGAAAAGCCCGATCAATAATTCATTTTGAAAATCCAGGAAATCAGGTTTACTCACATAAACGGAATACTCGCTGGTGTAAAAATGCAGGAAGCCTTGCTCCTGCCATTCCAGTTTGACAGTTGTCTCTTTTCTTGTTTGACTAAACAAAAAGGATGATGTTGATATCATCAAGACTGAAAAAAGGGTAGCGTACTTTTTCATAACTTCATGAATTAAATTGCCTTAAATGATGATCTGAGTGCTTATAGGCTAACAAACCAACCTGTTCTTTTGTCATTTTTCCAAAGAAATCATGGATAAATGCCGGATTTGAGTAGTTTTCCCAGGATTCGATAAGTTGAATCCATTCCTTTTTCTTTTCAATAATATCTCCGCTTGTTTCCTTGATCTTAAATTGTGTGGAAGTAGGAACACCTTTGTCGATCGGTTTATCATCTTTGATCATGCGTCTCAGGCCAATTTTACCAAAGATCTTCCCGATAAATTCCTGCTTATACTGATGATTTCCTTTGCCCTGCATCCAATGCTCCCAGGTAGTGCAATGCATGAGCATCTGGTAAAGATTCATTTTACCCCATTGAGCCTGTGCATGCTCATCCAGGTTATTGATCCTATTGATCAACTCAATACGTGTTTTGTGGTCAAAAATCGTTTTCATAAGTATAGCGTGTCTTCCTTCCGAAACCTTATTTCCGGATCGTTTCGGAGATCCGCAATAGTAAAAAAGGCAGAAGTAACCTTATGCTTATGGGGAGTACGTACCAGTGAAAATAATGAATAACTTGATATCTGCGATATGAAACACCCGTTTTATTTTCTCTAGCGGAAATCTAAGATATTTATTTAATTGATATGGAACAAACTAATGGACGGAAATATTTCGTCCTGGTGCTTAAATTAATAGTGTCTTAACATTCAAATGAAAGTCATAGGTTTTCACGATATTGATGAATGTATTTGTAGCTTGAGTAAGAAAAAAACGCCAGCCTGCAAAGCAAACTGACGATTATCAATGAAATAAATGACTTAAAAAATACAGCAAGACTTGCATCCTTTGCACTCTTTGTGCCATCGCTATGCGCCTATGCTGAAGCTCTGGCGTAAGCATAAGCTATTGGCGACACGCGATCAGCGTAAGCGTTGCTTCTCCGCGTTAAAAAAATAAACGATGACCATTTGAGAACTAAGCCTTTACCGTATCCGCCTGCCCTTTCAGAACCGATTCATACAAATCTTCATACAAAGGAAGTACTTTCGACAGGTCAAATTTCTTTGCCTGAGCCAATGCGTTCTTACGGAAGATCTGATGCGTTTCTTTGTTCTCTAATATTCGGATCGCATCAATTGCCATCGCGTCAACATCCCCAACATTGGATGTAAATCCAGAATAGGCATCAATATTCACCTCTGGTATTCCACCTGTATTGGAAGAAACTACCGGAACTCCTTCTGCCATTGCTTCCAAGGCTGCCAAACCAAAGCTTTCCGTTTCGGACGGCAAAAGGAATAAATCGCTTAATTCCAGGATCGGACCGGTTTCACGTACTTTTCCAATAAAGATGATATTCTGACAAATCCCTAAGTCACGTGCCAAACGCTCTACGATTGCCCGGTCAGGCCCGTCACCTGCCAATAATAATTTCGCAGGAAGTTTCTCCTGTACCTTCTGGAAAATACGCACAACATCGGAAATGCGTTTTACCGGACGGAAATTTGAAATGTGACACAAGATTAATTCGTTGTCTTTCGCATAATGTCTGCGCTTTTCCATATTGATTACCGGTAATTCGTCTTTCGGTTGAATGAAATTCGGAATGACGTGTATCTTGCGCTTTGTTTCGAAATGGGTATAGGTATCTTTCATTAAGCTTTCCGAAACCGCGGTAACCGCATCGGAGGCATTGATACAGAAAGAAATAACAGGCTCGAAAGAAGGGTCTTTCCCGACAAGAGTAATGTCGGTACCGTGGAGTGTTGTAATAAACGGAATATTGATTCCCTGGGCTTTCAGGATCTGTTGCGCCATGAATGCGGCAGAGGCGTGCGGAATGGCATAATGTACATGCAGTAGGTCTAAACCTTCGTATTTCACTACATCCACTACTTTACTGGCCAATTCTGTTTCGTAGGGCTGATATTCAAAAAGCGGGTAATCCGAAAGCTGTACTTCGTGGTAAAAAATGTTTTCGCGGAAACTACCCAAACGGACAGGTTGCGAATAAGTAATAAAGTGGACCAGATGTCCTTTTTGAGCTAAGGCTTTGCCCAGTTCTGTGGCTACTACACCACTCCCGCCAAATGTGGGATACAATACGATTCCGATTTTCATGTTTGTCTGTGTTAGTTCTGGCGTGCTTCTAAAAGTGCTTCGTAGATTACTCGCTGAATCTCTGTGCGCACGCTCATCTTTGTTATTCTCCAATTGTCTGCGTCGGGGTAAACACGGTTCGATAAGAACACGAAATTCACCTTATTTACGGGGTCTGCCCATGTGATTGTTCCTGTAAACCCGGAATGACCGAAGGTTGAAGGGGAAACCAAATCACAAGTCGGACCGTTTTTTAAACTTACTGTCGGTTTGTCAAAACCAATTCCTCTTCTGTTTCCGGGGCAAAATTGGCACGCCGTAAACTGATCTACAATTTCTTTTTTGATAATCGATTGGTCTCCTATCTGGCCTTTATTCAATAAAAACTGCATCAAAGCCGCCAAATCTGTTGCGTTGGAGAACAATCCTGCATGGCCTGCTACTCCACCCATCATGGCTGCTCCCGGATCATGCACATATCCATGGATCAGCTGCTTGCGGAATTCTTTGTCGTATTCGGTAGGAACGATTCGTTTCTTATTGAATTTTTTCAATGGCAAATAGGTCATAGTTTGTAATCCCAAAGGCCGGTAAATCTCTTTTTCAACGAATTCATCCTGTCCCATTCCACTGCTAAGCTCAATGTATTTATTGAAAAAGTAATAGCTCAGATCGGAATATTCGTAAGACTTTTTACCCGTCAATGGTGTCTCGACAATAATCTTCAGCATGGTTTTCCAATAATCGTCTTTGATGAAGATGTTATCGGCTACTGCTCTGCTATAAACTCCTTTATTCGTTGAACCGTAGATATTCTTATTCAACTCTCCGTTTTCCATTGTTCGCTTATAGAAGGCAATCCATGGAGTTAAACCGGCCTGATGTGTCAGGAGATCAATTGCTTTCAGGTCGGCATAAGGTGTTTCTTTCACGTATTCCGGCACCAACTGGTTCAGACTCATTTTTTCATCGAATTTATTGAGTGTTTTCAAACGCATCAGTGCAGTTGTCGATGAAGCGATCTTGGTAATGGAAGCAATGTCGTAAATATGATTGTTCGTAATGCTGTCACCGTTTTCATAGATGGTTGTTCCGTACGATTTCTGAATGACAATTTTTCCGTCGATCGCCACAACGATCTGACAGCCAGGGAATGCTTTTGCTTCAATGGCTTTAGCTACGATCTCATCTACTTCTTTCAGTTTTTCGGGATTTAATCCCAATTCTTCGGGTTGAGAATATTTCAGTCTTCCGTTATTCTTTACATGAATTCCAAACCCGTTTTTCCATGAACTGCTGATGTCTGTTGCCAGCTTTCCGTCGATGTCGAATGCACCCATGATTGCCTGTGCCGTGCGTTCCTGCGCTGCAGCGGTGTTCTCATATGCACACAGGATTGATTTTACTGCCTTGGGAAACTCCTGTGCTTTTTGAAATGTCAATGGATTCCCGAATAGAGCCACACTTGCCTGTGCATTTTCAGGAAGCAGGTCGAGTACTTGTTTCCATTCTCCGAAACCGTAGTTATTGCGTGCACGTTGACCGTCGGAATGGAAATCCAAAATATAAATGGCATCCGGGTTCAATTTGACGGATTTTAATCTGCGGACTGCTTCTTCCGGTGTAAAGTATTTATAGTGAGTTATTTTAGCATAGTCATTTAAACGATCTCTGAAAGAAGCCGTATGTGTGCCTACTGCGATCCGGATGATCTCCTTATCCAATTTGTCTATAGGCAGGTTGTTGTCTTCGTTTCTCAAACACAGCAAGGCTTTTTCATAAACCTGGTTAATGATCAGTTTGCGTTCCGGAGCCGGATCTTTGCGCTTAATCATGGGTTTATGGACAATTGCCTGGTATTTTGCTCTTAAAATTCTTTTGCAATGTTCGTTCACTTCTTCTTTGCTCAACTCGCCGCTTTCTACTTTACTGTAGATCAATTTGATTGCATCCTGAACGTTTTCGGGAAATAATAAAATATCACATCCTGCAAAATATGCCTTTGCCACAACTTCTGATTTGCCGTATTTATCAGAAACCGCTTTCATGTTCAAAGCATCGGAAATAACCAGGCCTTTGAATCCAAGCTTCTTGCGTAAATAGCTTTCTATAACTACCTTGGATAAGCTGCTTGGTGTGCCGCTCGGGTCCAGCGAAGGAACATTTAAATGGGCAACCATGACCGAACGGGTTCCTGCTTCAATTCCGCTTTTGAAGGGAAGAAAATCTTTATTTTCAAATTCACTGATGCTGTGAGAAACAGTCGGGAGTTCTTTGTGGGAATCTTTGTCCGTATCACCGTGTCCGGGAAAATGCTTTACACAGGAAATGACTCCGGCATCTTCAATTCCTTTCACCATGGCAGCCGTTTGTTTTGATACCTGTTGCGGGTCGGAACCAAAAGCCCTGAATCCGATCACGGGGTTTTGCGAATTGAGGTTCACATCGGCAACCGGTGAGAAATTCATATGAATTCCAAGCAGGTCACATTCTATTCCCATGTGATATCCGATCCGTTCTGTCAGTTTTAAATCATTTGCTGCTCCGATTGTCTGTTGATAAGGAAAACGTGGCTCTCCGGAAAGACGCATAGCTGTTCCCCACTCAGCATCCATGCCGATTAATAAAGGGACTTTCGCAGCTGATTGCATCTGCTGTATGGCCTCCTGCAGATTGTCGCGTTCACCCTGGAAGAAGATCAGTCCGCCGATCTTTTGATTCCGTACAAGGGATTCTGTTTCGGCTAAATGATCTTTACCTTTGTTTGACCAGCATGCGACCATGAAGGATTGCGCAATGCGTTCCTGCATCGAAAGTTTTGCAAGTTCAGCTGTAATCCATTGATCTTCATCAGACACAATAGTTGTTTTGTGCTTTTTTACCGATTGATGGGCAGGCTTTTTTAAAAGAGCTGAAGTAATCAATCCTGATCCGGCAACTAGGAAAAGAATGAAAGGGGCTTTGCGAAATGTCTTTCTGTTCATATAACAAAATTACGTAAATATTTCACCGCAAAGGCGCAGAGAACGCTAAGTTTATCTTGGAACTTTTTACGATCTTTGCTCCTTCGCTGAAGCTAACTGCGTAAGCGTTCACTCTTCGTGGTTAAATAAACCTGACATGCTGTCAGATGGAAAAAAGTGGAACGAGAATTGTTAAAAAGACACGGATAAAACTAAGAGATTATCTTAATTTTGTTGGTATTGCATAAATTGAACCTTCATGTCAGACATTATTCGTTTACTTCCGGATCACGTAGCTAATCAAATTGCAGCTGGTGAAGTTGTTCAAAGACCGGCTTCTGTTGTAAAGGAACTTGTGGAGAATAGTATCGACGCAGGCGCAACAAAAATAGAACTTCATATTAAGGATGCGGGCCGTACACTGATCCAGATCGTGGATAACGGTAAAGGAATGTCGTCCTTGGATGCACGGATGTGTTTTGAAAGACACGCCACCAGTAAAATTGCATGTGCAGATGACTTGTTTGCATTAAAAACAAAAGGATTCAGAGGTGAAGCGCTTGCCTCAATTGCTGCAATTGCACACGTAACGCTTCAAACCAAGCGGGCAACCGATGAATTGGGAACAAAGATTCTAATCGAAGGAACAGAAGTAATTAACCAGGAGCCGATCCAATGTCCTGTAGGATGTAATTTCGAAATCAGGAATTTATTCTTTAATGTTCCTGCCCGGCGCAATTTCCTGAAATCAGATAATGTCGAGTTTAAACATATTATAGATGAGTTTGAACGGGTAGTTCTCCCCCATCACGATATCGCTTTCCGCCTGGTTCACAACGATCAGGAAATTTACCATTTGGCTCCCGGACCGCTCAGAAAGCGCATTGTCGATGTTTTCGGCAAGAAATTCAATGATCATTTAGTTCCGGTTACGGAACAAACCGATATTGTGGCACTGGATGGTTTTGTAGGAAAACCGGAAGTAGCGAAAAAATCACGCGGAGAACAATTCCTGTTTGTAAACAATCGCTTTTTCAAGGACACTTATTTTAATCATGCCATTTCTGCAGCAT
This sequence comes from Fluviicola sp., assembly GCF_029266855.1. Lineage (GTDB taxonomy): Bacteria > Bacteroidota > Bacteroidia > Flavobacteriales_D > Crocinitomicaceae > Fluviicola. The sequence goes on along the minus strand of NZ_JAQSWB010000001.1, from coordinate 567,779 downwards.
TTGAACACCTGCTCCCTTCGAAATTATTCCCGGGATACTTTTTGTTCCTGGAAGTGGATCCGAAACAAATTGATGTGAATGTTCATCCTACCAAAACGGAAATTAAATTTGAGGAGGATAAGGCGATTTACAGTATTATCAGGAGCGCGGTCCGATTGGGATTAGGGAAGTTCAACATCACGCCTACATTGGATTTTGATCGCGAAAGTGAATTTGACCTTCCGATGTCAATGATTAATCAGACTCCTGTTGCACCGGAAATTCGTGTGGATAAAACATACAATCCTTTTCATGTACACAATACGCGTGAAGGACAGTTTTCCAGTGGGAATTCAGCTTCAAACGGGACATCCGGAACAAAAGACAAGGCCTTTTCAAATGCATTGAATAATGCAGGATTCGGTTCACAATTTCAATCTGCAAGTTTGGATGAGTTGTGGAATACGGAATCTGTGAACGATGAATCCAACCGGGTAAATACAGGATGGAACGAGGAAAAACCGCAACAGGTGCAATTGGATGTGGAGACTTTGAGATCGATAGGTCCGTTCATCTTAAAAGGTTCTTTTGTTGTTGGCTCAGTACCCGAAGGTTTGCTTGTTATTCATTACCGAAGAGCTTACGAACGCATGTTGTATGACGACCTTATGCGTGGTTTCTTTGTAAATCCGCTTGCATCGCAGCAGTTGATTTTTCCTATGGAGAAACAAATGACCAAACAGGAACAATTGGCATGGAACGAGCACGAAAAAACACTTTCGCGAATCGGCTTCAACTGGTCCTGGGCGGAACAGGAATTACATATCGACGGTATTCCGCAGATCCTGGATGAATCAACGGTTTTATCCTGTGTGGACAAGATTTTGGAACAATTACAGATGGGAACTTTGGATAAAGGAGAGATTGCACACACTGTTTTATCTCAAATTGCTTTCGGTGGAAGTATGTCTTTCAAACTGCAGAGTAACCAGGAGGCAATTTCTGACTTTATATCTCGTTTATTTGAAGCAGATGAACATACTTTTTCTCCTTCCGGGAAACGCATTATAGCACAAATTACAAATGAACAACTAATACAATTATTTTAAAGTTATGTTTGGAAGTATACAGCCGGTAACTAAGAATTTATTATTGCTGAATGTCGCATTGTTTTTATTAACAGCATTTTTTGACTACCAGGGACAGGGAGTCAATTTAGGCAGTTTGCTCGGGGCGCATTATTTCGGAACTCCGCTTTTTGAACCATATCAATTAGTGACACATTTTTTCATGCATGGCGGATTCTTCCACATTTTCATGAACATGTATATTTTAGTGATGTTCGGGAGTTTCTTAGAACGACTTTGGGGTCCTAAGCGCTATTTCATTCTTTACGTTGCAGCTGCCTTAGGCTCTATCTTACTTTATAACGGTGTGGGTTTTTTCCAAATTCTTGAACTCAAGGATACTATACATAATTCGGATGCGATTGCTGCATTGAATGGCTTGCTGAGAGAAACAGGCGGAAATATCACAGATCAGAATCTATTGGAAATTGCTCATCGATATGGACTTACACAGCTTCAGTTTGATGCCCTGGCTGATTACGCTGTCAAATCCATTGTTCCCATGGTCGGTGCATCGGGAGCCATTTTTGGCTTACTGGCTGCTTTTGCAATTTTGTTTCCGAATACGGAGTTGATGTTATTATTCCCTCCTATTCCAATTAAAGCAAAATGGCTGATCGGAGGATATTTTGTTCTTGAAGTGTATAGCAGTTTTCAAAGTAATGCCGGAGACAATGTAGCCCATTTGGCTCATGTAGGTGGAGCAATTGTGGGTGCTATCCTGGTTTTAATTTGGCGTAGAACAGGTAAAAACTTTTATTAATATGCAAGATCGAAGCTTATCTGAAGAATTGAAGTTTCAATTCAAAAATGGAGGAATGCACATTCGCCTGATTTTTGTTAACGTGGTGGTATTCCTGTTAATTATCCTGCTAGGATTGATTGGTAAAATGTCGGGGCAGGAAGTGCTATTCAACATTATTAAAGACAAAGGATTCGCTTTACAGACGAATCTATCGGATTTGGCTGTTGCACCCTATGGTTTTATCACAAGTATCTTTTCGCACTTCAGTCTGCTGCATTTACTCTTTAATATGATTTTCCTGTATTTTGCAGGAAACATGTTCCGGCAGTTCTTTTCCGATAGAAGAATGTTGCACGTATATGTAGTCGGTGGACTTGCAGGTGGACTTGCTGAAGTCATCGCTCACCAGTTTGGGACACAATATCCGGCGGTGATCGGAGCTTCCGGCTCGATCATGGCTTTGTTTATTGCAATAGCCGTTTACAGACCGAACATCCAGGTCAGCCTGTTTGGGATTATTCCTCTGAAATTGTACGTGATCGCATTGATTTATGTGATTGCCGATCTGGCTCAAACATTAAGTAGTGACGGGACGGCTCATTTTGCACATTTGGGTGGAGCATTGATCGGATTTCTTTCTGTACAGAATTTACACTCATCTTCCAATATTATTAATTGGACGGAATCTCTTCACCAGCGGATTTTAAGCTTCTTCGCCAACAGAAAGAACAGAAGCCCTAAAATGAAAGCTCAGAAAGGTGGACGGGTTATTAAAACAGATGAGGAATACAACGTGGATGCGAAGCTTAAGCAACAGAAAATTGATAAGATTTTGGATAAAATATCCAAATCGGGTTACGAGTCTTTAACGAAAGCAGAAAAAGACTTCCTATTTTCGCAAAGTAATAAATGATTTGAGTTGGTTTAAAAAGATAGCGCGATTTTCAACGGTGATAAAGATTCTTTCTATCACAGCTATCTGCTGCCTGCTACTCGCCTACTTAGCTCCTTATGTTCATCCCGCTACTATTCGCATTCTGCCCTTTTTCGGGCTGATGTATCCGATTTTTATTTGTCTGGCACTTGTATTGATGGTTTATTGGGCCTTTGCTCGATCCAGATGGTTCTTCTATATCCTAATTGCGATCCTGTTTGGTGGAAACCTGCATTTTAGAACATTGTCTATTCAATTTTCCGATCCGAAACCTGTACAAGAAGTCTCTTCATGGAGTGTAATGAGTTATAACGTGCGTTTGTTTGATGTTTATAATTCGTCCCTCACAGGAAGAAATAAATCGCGCGACAGTATTATAAGCTACGTTCAGCGTATTAATCCGGATGTGGTCTGTTTCCAGGAATTTTTCCACCAGGACAAGCCTTCTGTTTTCTCTACACGGGATACGCTGATTAGTTTAATGGATTACAAATATTATCACGAACGGTATTCACACCGGATTCGCAACAGGCAGAATTTCGGTATTTGTATGTTGTCGAAATACCCTATCATTGCTAAAGGTGATGTGATGTTTGAGAATTTCAAAACAACCGATAATTACTGTATTTACGCTGATATTGTGAAAGGAGCGGATACCATCCGTTTTTATGATATCCACTTGCAGTCGATCAAATTACAGCAGGAAGATTATGAATTGTTCGGTGAAAAGAATAAACAGGCCGGCGGGAAGAAATCAACTATTCGCTTATTGATCGATAAACTGCGTATTGCTTATCCCGCTCGGGCAGAACAGGCTGAACGTGTTGTTGAGCACATGAAAACTTCTCCTTACCCGGTTGTTGTCTGCGGAGATTTCAACGATACCCCGATGTCGTATGTCTACAACCAGTTCAATACGGATCTCGTTGATTCCTACCGCGAAACGACAACAGGAATCGGTGTAACCTATGTTGGACGTGTACCTGCCGGAAGGATCGATTATATTTTTCATTCAGGTGATCTTCAGGCATACGATTTTGGGATCCAGTCAGCAGCATTCTCAGATCATCGTGCCGTTCATTGTAAAATCTATAGGAAGGCGCTTTAAATCCTAACTAATTCTGATTCTTTAAATTATTCGTTTATATTTAATGAATGAAGCAATCGGCAATTAATTTTTTACCATTTTTCATCCTACTACTTTTCGCATCGTGTTCGGCGGAAACCAAAGAGGTTAAAAATGCAACCAAACAGGGGGAAATCTCCATTACAGGAAGATGGATTTTGATCAAGTCGGAAGATGCAGGCATGCGTAAAACAGATCATCAAAATCAACCGTCGGATGTGGTTTTGAATTTCAAGAAAAATGGATTCTTCATTATTTATGACACCCTCGTTGACCCTGCATGGCGAAAAAAAGGATTGCCTCTGATTCAGCGGAGAACCTCCGGTCAATGGAAATTGAAAGGCAATGTTTTAACTATGGTTCACGATGAAAAAGACACTTCTTACAGCGAAACCTTCAAAATCATACGATGCAACGGCAAGGAATTGGTAACGGAGCGCTCCAACAAGAAAACAATGATCTACCGGACCTACGGGAAAAACTAAGAATTGGATTAAACATTGTCTGACAAACTAAAACTCAATTTAATATTCGGACAAATATTTGCTCTGAATAAAACAAATTATAGCTGCGAACTAATCCCAATTGCACAAAACGAAGATCTCAACTTCATCTGATAATTGTCACATGTGCTAAAAAAGCAGGATATAATAGAAATGCCGTGACAGTTACGAAATCAACTGGAATAAAAAAATAAACCCACACAGCGCCAGTCATTTAAGACTGAAAATTCTGAACGCCTCAGAAAGCACGATTTGGTTCGCTGTTTTTCTTTGTAATCTGCCGTTCACGTCATGTGAACCTCGAAAGGTGCAGCCCGCCATTGAAAAATCAAGTCTCCCCGTTCGCAAAAAAATGTTAGACGTCAACAATTCTCACTGTATGGGTTTTGTCCCGTGTATAAACATGAGACTGCCATTTACACTCCGTCATCTGACGGACGAACGACTTTTTAAAGATACAAAATATTCCTGTATTTCCTTTTAATCACATGGTATTTCCAGCTTTTTTAACAAGTCGACAAGTCTCTTTAAAAGCGAATGTGTTTTCAAGTTGACTGAGCAGAATCGAAATCAACTTGTTAGATTAATCTTACTTTTGCATTCAAATTGTTAAAATGAAAAAGATTGGAATCATCGGATGCGGAAACTTAGGATTGTCATTACTGAAAGGATTACGCAAGCAATACCCCGATGCTCAACTTTATGGTACACGGAGAAATCTGGCAGAATTAACAGCTTTGGCCGATGACAGAACACATTTCACTTCAAATAATCAGGAAGTGATTACTCTGTGTGATTATTTGATTGTCGCTTTGAAACCGTATACGATCCTCTCTTTCTTCGAAGAAAATAAAACGTCTTTTGATCCGGGAAGACACACGATAATCAGTGTTGCAACCGGAATTACTTTGAGTGAGATTAAAGAAGCTCTGAAGATGAATGATATTTCCTTATACCGTGGAATGCCAAACACTGCAGCCGATGTTCAGGAAAGCATGACGGCCTTAAGTTCTTCAACTGATCCTCTAAACAGGAAGTCGCGGGTAAGCGAGTTATTCAATGCGGTTAGAGATGTGGTCTGGATAGATGAACAGTTAATGGAATCGGCAACTATTTTGGGAGCTTGCGGAATTGCTTATGTGCTGCGCTTCATACGGGCTATGATTCAGGGCGGAATTGAAGTTGGTTTCGATGCTAAAACAGCGAATAAAATTGTCAGTCAGACAGTTAAAGGCGCTGCACAGCTATTGATTCAGAACGGTTTGCATCCGGAAGAAGAAATCGATAAGGTTACTACTCCGAAAGGCTGCACGATCGTGGGACTGAATGAAATGGAACACAGCGGATTCAGCTCGGCCCTTATCAAAGGAATTGTAACGAGTTATCAGAAGATCGAAAGAAAGTGATTACAATCAAAGCTTGTTGTTAGCAATTTTATTAACTTGTTGCCGACCCTGTTTAAATTTAGTTCACCGATAACTATCATAACCCGGAATTATCGTCATCAATGATAAACTTGTACCTTTACGGTCATGAATAATTCACAATCCTCTTTCTCTCTCGAAAAGCTTGGCATCACGACGTTGAATGAGATGCAGCAGGAAATGCTCAAATCTGCCAAAACGAATAAAGACATTATTCTGCATGCACCGACAGGTTCAGGTAAAACGGTGGCTTTTTTATTGACAGCCCTGGAGAAATTGAATAAGGAACAAACAACTGTTCAATTATTGATCATCTCACCAACGCGTGAATTGTCTATTCAAATCGAAGATGTATTTAAGAAGCTAAGTACCGGATTCAAAGTAAATACCTGCTACGGCGGACACTCAATGCGTGTGGAGGAAAATAACCTCTCTGTCCCTCCTGCTGTTTTGATTGGAACTCCGGGACGTTTGGCTGATCATGTTCGAAGAAGCAATATTGATTTATCTGAAGTGCATACACTGATTCTGGATGAGTTTGATAAGTCACTGCAGATGGGTTTTGAGTCGGATATGACCGAAATTATACAGGAATTAAAATCGCTCCGGAATAAGTACCTCGTCTCAGCAACAAAATTAGAGACCATACCTGCATTTACGCAGATCAAAAACCCTGTAACAATTGATTTCCTGGTCGAAAAGAGTCATCAGATCAATTATTTCGGGGTGCAGATGAATGACTCGGATAAATTGGAGTTATTACTCGAATTACTGTGTAATTTACCGGAAGGAAAAACGATAATATTTTGCAATCACCGGGAACCTGTTGTGGAAATCACTGATTTTTTAAAGGAAAATGGTGTTATAGCTGTTGCTTATCATGGTGGAATGGAACAGGATGACCGGGAAAGGGCATTGATCCGCTTTCGTAATGGAAGCTCAAACTTTTTAGTCTCTACGGATCTTGCTGCCAGAGGGTTGGATATTCCCGCGGTGGAACATGTAATTCATTACCAGTTACCCCTGAAAGAAGCTGAATTCATTCACCGGAGTGGAAGAACAGGCCGACAAGATGCGGACGGAGTGGTTTTTATGCTGCTTGATTCAAAGAAAAACGTTCCGGATTTCATTCCTGAACATCACGATTATGAAGTGATCCACAACGAACCGCTTCCCGAACCTCCGAAATGGAAAACCATATACATTAGTGCCGGTAAAAAAGACAAGGTGAATAAAATTGACATTGTTGGTTTCCTGCACAAAATGGGCGGATTAAAACAAGATGAGATCGGTTTGATCACTGTAATGGATTACAGTTCTTTTGCTGCAATCAGCAGCGATGTTGCTGAGGATGTCGTTCCCGAATTGAGAGATCAAAAGATCAAAGGAAAGAAACAGAAGATCGGCTTCGCACGATAATCCTAATTTATATCTGTCTCGATATTTCCGCCTGTCAGTTCGAGTCCTGGAAACCCGGGATATCGAGAAGAAGACGGAATTCCGGTGCTATCGGAATGACATGAATTTGAAATTCGGAACTCGTAATTCCAGTTAACCTCCCGCTAATTGAGGAAAGAGTTTCATCGTTTCAATGATCACCTCAGGTGTAGGATTTGCTAATTTGCGTTTCTCCGTATCGATCCACGCGCCGTCAATAGTAATAGTAGCACACAACTCCCCTCTTTGATTGGTCAGTACATGCTGCATTGTCCAGCGCGATCCGTCTGCTGTAATGGATTTCATTGCCAGGTTGATTGTTATTTCATCGTGCATGTGGATTTCTTTTCTGAATACACATTCTTCCCGAAACAAGATCGGACCAAAATGATTCTCCTGCATGACTTTTAATGAAAGTCCCAGTTTGTTCAGAACTTCGACGCGTTGCTGCGCACCCCAATCGTAATAAGCACTGTGTCTAACGTGATAGTTGGGATCTAAATCAGACCAACGGACGGAAACCAATTTACTGAATAACTCCATGCTTTTTTTTGCTGTAAAAATACAAAATATTTATGCGTGCAGAGCATTTTCTTAACCCGGGTTAGTTTGAATTAATTGGGTATTCGCAATTAACACGTAATTCTTGATGAATTATATCTCCCTCCTCTTGCTTACTGCAATTAATGAATTATTTTTGCTCCTCATCAAAATGAACTATCGGTTTTACCGTTAGTGAAACAGAATAAATTGCGCTAATGAAAAAAGTCTTAGGGATTTCTGCCTTCTATCACGATTCGGCTGCCGCCTTGGTTATTGGAGGCCGAATCATTGCCGCAGCTCAGGAAGAACGTTTCACACGCGATAAACACACTCCCGATTTCCCCGTTGAAGCAGTAAAATATTGTTTGGAAGAAGCCGGACTTGAATTGGATGACCTGGATGCCATCGTTTTTTACGATAAACCACTCCTGAAATTTGAGCGTTTGCTTCAAACGTACTATTCCTTTTCTCCCAAAGGTTTACTTTCATTTCTGAAAGCAATTCCTGTTTGGATCAATGAAAAAATGTTCCTGAAGAAAATGATTCATGAAGGATTGAAGGAAGTTGGATCGTACGATAAGAGGAAGGTGAATTTGCTTTTCCCGGAACACCACTTATCGCATGCAGCAAGTGCTTTTTATCCTTCTGCATTCCCGGAATCCGCTATTCTGACAATTGATGGAGTTGGTGAATGGTGCACAGCTTCTATCGGACTTGGAAAAGGTGAAAAGATCGAGCTTTTACGCGAAATGGAATTCCCGCATTCGGCAGGATTACTTTACAGTGCTTTTACCTATTATTTGGGATTCACGGTTAATTCCGGGGAATACAAACTCATGGGTCTCGCTCCTTACGGGAATGAGCATGCTGATCAGACAAAAGAATTTATTGCTAAAATAAAATCTGAACTGGTTGATATTAAAGAGGATGGATCTATTTGGTTAAATCAAAAATACTTCAATTACGCCACCGGACTTCGCATGGTTCACGACCAAAAATGGAAAGAACTATTTGGAGTCGGACGCAGGGAAGCGGAAGCCGATTTGGAACAGGTACATTGTAACCTGGCAATCGCCATTCAAAAAGTCACTGAAGAGATCGTGATCAAAATGGCCAAAGAAGCAAAGAGGCTTACTAATTCGGAATACTTATGCATGGCTGGCGGTGTTGCGCTGAATTGCGTGGCAAATGGCAAGTTGCTGGAGGAAAATATTTTCAAAGAGATTTACATCCAGGCTGCTTCGGGTGATGCCGGAGGAGCTTTAGGGGCTGCATTGGCAGTTTCTCACATGTATTTCGAAGAAGAACGGATCATTGATTACAAGTACGATCAGATGAACGGAACTTATTTGGGGCCGGATTATTCCGAGAAGGAAATCCAGTCGATGAATAGGCACAACAATGCACGTTACACCAAATACGATGACTTCAACGATCTGACCTCTTTTGTTGCTTCTAAATTAGCAGAAGGAAATGTCGTTGGCTGGTTCCAGGGAAGAATGGAATTCGGACCACGTGCTTTGGGAAACAGAAGTATCCTGGGAGACGCACGGAATCCTGAAATGCAAAAGAAACTAAACCTGAAGATCAAATACCGCGAAGGTTTCAGGCCTTTTGCTCCTTCTGTGCTGGCTGAAGATGCGCGCGAATATTTCGATTTACAGGCCGACTCCCCTTACATGCTTGTTGTTGCGCCGGTAAAGGAAAGCAGAAGGCTTAAATTACCGGATAATTACAACGATCTGCCGCTCTGGGAGCGTTTGTATCACCAGCGAAGCGATTTACAATCCATTACTCATTTGGACTTCTCTGCACGCGTACAATCTGTTTATAAGGAAACAAATCCAAGATACCATGCCCTGATCCGGGAGTTTAAAAAACAAACTTCTTATGGCTTGGTTGTTAATACCAGCTTCAATGTGCGCGGTGAACCGATCGTTTGCACTCCTTTTGATGCATTCCGCTGTTTTATGAGTACCGAAATGGACTACCTGGTGATCGGTGACTTTGTCTATACCAAAACGGAACAGGAGGATTGGGAAAACAGGGAGAAATGGATGGTGAAATTTAAAATGGATTAATGAAAGTGCTTACTAAATTCAAATCTTTCGTCAAATCGAATAAGCGCACGTTTATTGTGCTCCTGCTCGCATTGATCAGTTTATTTTGTTATAACGTAACTAAGAACGGGATTGGTGATGAGATCTTCGGTTGGCTGAGACTTTGGAAATACCTGTCGCTTTTATTACTGCTCATAACATGCTACCTCTTATTCCTGAAAGGAAAACGTGTTATTCTTGCCAATCTGACTTTGGTGGTATTTCTTCTTCTCTTCCTGGAAACAATTTTATTCTTCATCTTGGGGATGCCTTCGGCTTACAGAAAAGATTTCAATATTCCCGATCTGCCTGAAGATCACATCGCCCGACAGGTTGGAACGGCCTATTACCCGGATAGTGTTTACCACGATGTGAAAGTAGTTGGTGATAACGATACTGTTTTTGATGTGCATTATTCGATTGATCATATGTGCAAGCGGATTACACCTGGCTTCGATTCGAGTAAAACGGATTATGCCTTGTTTTTCGGTTGTTCAATAGGTTTTGGATTTGGTTTGGAAGATGATCAGACATTGGCTTACCAGGTCCAGAAGCAATCTAAGAATACCAATTCGTATAACTTCTGTATTTCGGCTACCGGGACCAACCACATGCTGGCACAATTTCAATACCGGGATCTGTCAAAACAGGTTGCGGAAAAAGATGGTTGCGGATATTACATTTTCTTCTGGGATCACATTTACAGAGCGATCGGAACAATGCATCGCTACACGGAATGGCTTCATCTTGCTCCTTACTATGAAATGAAGGATGGGAAGCTGGTTCGGAATAAATCGTTTAAAGACGGCCGGCCTTTTATCTCAGGAATGTATGAACGCTTATATCAGACCAACATTGTAAAATACTTCGAAGCGGATCTGCCCCTGAAATTGAATGAAACGCATTTTGATCTGGTTTCTGAAATGGTGCTTGAAACAAAAAAGGAATACGAAAAACAATTCGGGAATGACAAGTTCTACCTGGTTTTCTATCCGAATTACGTAGCTTACACTCCGGAGGAAATGCGTATTTTTCAATCTTATTTGACAAAGAAGAAGATTAAGTTTATAGATTTGTCGAAAGTAATTACCTATCAGGGGAAATACACTTTGGGCGGAGATTCGCATCCGAATGCGGAAACCAATAAATTAATTGCAAATTACCTTCTTCAGCAAAAGAAGAAGCAACACTTGAACTAAATGGAATTTTTACGCGATTTATGGCGCTTTATGAAAGAGCGAAAGAAATTTTGGCTGGCGCCGGTTATCATCGTCCTTCTTTTAATCGGGGTCTTGATTGTTTTTGGTGGTTCCAGTGCTCTTGCACCGTTTATTTATTCCTTGTTCTAAGTTTTCACTATGAGCGCTCCCAAACAAAAGACATCCAATCCTGCTAAAACTGTTCTGACAATCGTTGTCGGTTTTATACTAGTCTATCTCATCACGAAAATGAAATGGAGCTTGTCGGTAGCGTTTTTTGTAGGTTTAGCAGGAGTATTATCCAATTTCATTGCCAAACAGATCGATTTCGTATGGATGAAACTGACATTGGTATTAAGCTACATCGTTCCGAATATTGTATTGACACTCATTTTCTACTTATTCCTGTTCCCCATTGCCATGCTGACAAGACTATTCGGTAAAAAGGACCAGATGAATCTGAAAAACACTGCAAGTACCTTATTCAAGCACCACGAAAAAGTCTTTGATAAGGCTTATTTTGAGAAGCATTGGTAAAAGTTTGTAAACCATTTAGTTAATTGGTTTTGTAAATAAATGAGTTAACATGTTCACAGTAAGTCTATCGTTTCAATATCCATTCCTGACAAAATAACGCATTCGAAGAATCCTGGAAAGAAGTCACCATGCTCATTTACCCACACGACGGCAGTTTAGGCTCCCGACTCTATAAATCCAGCGAAACTTCCTACATAAGCAATACTCAATATCATCTTATCACTCCTTCACTCTACTACTCAAAACACCTAAAATCTCATCCAAACCTACTTCTTTCGCTCTCAGCAGAATCAAATAATGAAACAGCAGATCTGCCGCTTCTTCTTTGAACAATTCAGGCTTATCCCGCATCGCTTCAATGACAATCTCTACTCCTTCCTCTCCTACTTTTTGAGCAATTTTGGGTAATCCTTTTTCAATCAAAGATTGAATATAAGATCCTTCCTTCGGATTTGAAAAGCGATCATCTATCGTATCAATGAGTTTGCTCAGGGTATCGAACGGAGCTGGTTTCACCTCACCAAAGCAGGAAACAGCCCCCGTATGACAAGTCGGACCTTTAGCTTTCGCCTGAATGAGCAAGGTGTCTTCGTCACAATCCAATGACCAATCAACCAATTCCAGGTAATTACCCGAAGTCTTTCCCTTTAACCAAATTTCATTCCGGGAACGTGAAAAGAAGGTCACCAATTTGCTTTCCAAAGTTTGTTTGAATGATTCTTCATTCATATAGCCCAGCATCAAAATCTCTCTTGTTTTGTAATCCTGGATAATTGCCGGAATTAATACGTTTTCGTTGTATTTCATAATACTGCTTTTTGCTTCCCTTTTACGCTTGTGCCAAAGCTTCGACGCAGGAGGAAAAATGAGGGGAGGATATTCTATTACTGAGTTTCTTATTCATATTTCTTTGCTTCTTTTTGGGGATCTATCCCCCTTTGAATATCTGCTTTAGTATCCTCTAACCAAGTGGAATAGATATTTCCGATTTTTTTTGGAGTTATCTCTTTTAATGAATAATCAAATTGTGATAAATCTGAACTTATCGCTTTTTTTTCTTTTTTAATCACACTTCTATTCTTCAAATAACAAATAGTCTCCGAAATATCCCAACTGGTGGATGATGTGTCTGTAGACCATTCTAAAATATCCAAATCAAAATGCCTTGAAAAAATTAAACTGTCATTTCTGAAAACATATTGTGCATTGTCAAAACCATACTCTCCTGCATCTCCTTTGAAGAAATAAATTTTAATATTCTCTTTTGAATTGGTCAATATCTCATAGGATTGACAGTAATCTCCCAGACAAATTTCTCTACCCTGTTTTACTTTTGAAAAAGCATTGGTTTTATATTTCTTCCACAATTTGTCAAAAAAAGCATTTTCAACCGGCGATTCAAAGATGTAGATGCTATTCAAGGGATAGCAACTATACATGTCGAACGGATTATCTTCTTTTTGTTCATCGCCAAATACAGGTTTGGGGTGAGTGATTTCAATTTGTTTATCCGAATGATCAGATGATGGGGGCTTTTTACCAGTTTTTTCATTACAGGAAACTATTAGTGCAACTGCCCAAATTGACAGGATAGTAAGATTCGTTTTATTTCTTTGTTTTTTCATAATCAGACACGTATTCTATTGTTAATTTTTAATTTATCCTTCAATTCAAGAATAGAAATTTCACCAAAATGAAAGATACTCGCTGCCAAGCCACCGGTAACAGTAGTTTGTGTGAAAAGCTCTTCAAAATGCTGCGCTTTTCCTGCTCCTCCGGAAGCTATGATCGGAACGGAAACAAGCTGCCCTGCTTTCTTGTAAAATTCTAGCGCGAAACCACTTTTCGTCCCATCGCCATCCATGGATGTAATAAGTAATTCCCCAGCTCCCAGGAAAACTGCTTTTTGAAGCCATTCCAAAGCGTCCATTCCGGTGTCGCGTTTTCCTCCATGTGTGTGAACTGTCCAGCTGTTTCCTGTTTTTCGGATATCTATCGCAACAACCACACACTGACTCCCGAATGCTCCTGCCAGTTCCGAGATCAGTTCCGGACGTTTAACAGCAGATGAATTTACGGAGATTTTATCAGCCCCGCTTCGTAGTAACATTCTTGCCGCTTCAACTGATGAGATTCCTCCTCCAACTGTAAAAGGTATATTTACCTGGGCTGCAACAGCTTTCACAATTGGAAGAAAAGTATTCCGTTCTTCATTCGTAGCTGAAATATCCAATAAAACCAACTCATCGGCGCCTTGTCCGGCATAAAATCCAGCCAATTGAACCGGATCGCCCGCATCCTGTATTGCTTCGAAGTTGATTCCCTTTACTGTTCTTCCGTTTTGAACATCCAAACAGGGAATGATGCGTTTATATACCTGCATCGTTAAAAACTTTTAATTCGTTTAATGTGATCTTTCCGTCCAACAGGGCTTTTCCTATGACACAAGCATAGCAGCCGGTTTTCCTGAGTTCTTTCAAATCGGACATGGATTCTACTCCACCACTTGCAATCCATCGCTGATCCGGGAATTTTTGCATAAGTTCCTGGTACAGATCAAGACTTGGTCCTGTTCCCGTGCCATCCCTGCGGATATCGGTTGTAAGAATCGTTAAGTCTTTGAATTCACTGAAATGCTTCATGGATTCTTCCAAGGTCTTCCCTGAAGAATCCTGCCAGCCGTTGATCTTCAGGCTTATCCCGTCTGTATCCAGCGCAAGAATGAACCGCTCCGTTCCGAATTCTTTGATCCACATAACAACCGTCTCCGGTTCATTTACACACAAACTCCCGATCACTACTTGGTTTGCTCCCGATTCCAGTAAGCTTTCAATATCTTCAATGCTTTTGATTCCCCCGCCAAAATCAACTTTTAGATTCGTGTTGGCAGCTATTTCTTTTAACAGGGATTGATGAACCAATTGTCCGGTTTTGGCACCTGAAAGGTCTACCAAATGCAAATATTCCAGCCCGCTTTCTGCAATTTCCTTTGCATACTCGAGCGGATCGAGTAAATAAGATGTTTGCTGCTTAAAATTCCCTTGCAGTAAGCGCACAACACGCTTGTTAATGAGGTCTATTGCGGGTATTGCTATCATAATGCTAAAAATTGACTTAATAATTGTTCTCCGGCCGTTCCGCTTTTTTCAGGGTGAAATTGTACGCCGTAAAAATTATCTTTTTTTAAGGCAGCAGAAAACGGAGCCGGATAAGACGCAATTCCCCAGGTTTCTTTGCAGATTGCTGCGGCATAACTGTGAACGAAGTAAAACGCTTCCGATCTTCCGTTTAATTGAACGTCGTTCCAGCCCATGTGAGGAACGGGATAATTCAAAGTCCCATCTCCGAATTCTTTACTTGACTTGTCTGTTTGCCATTTGGATAATCCGCGAATTCTCGAACTCGTGAACTGTGATTGAATCGATTCAATTCGAACCCGGAAAATGCCCAAGCCATCTAAATCTCCTTCGTCATTCCAGCCGCACATCAGTTGCATTCCCAAACAAATTCCCAAAACCGGTTGTGTTAATTTTGGGATCACTTCATCTAATCCATGATCTTTCAACTGTTTCATTGCGCTTTTGGCATGTCCTACTCCCGGAAAAACAACATGTGTGGCTGAACGTATTTCTTGTTCATTATTCGTTAAAATTGTTTCAATTCCTAGTCTTTTAAAGGCTTGCTGTACGGAAAATAAGTTCCCTGCTCCATAATCGATAATTACCACTTTCATTAGATCGTGTTTTTGGTTGTCGGAAGAAGATCCGGATTTCCAGTTCGACGTTTTGCCATCAGGATGGCTTTCGCAAAAGCTTTAAAAATAGCTTCAACTTTGTGATGTTCGTTTTCACCTGTTGCTTGAATATAAATATTGCAACGTGCTGTAAAACAGAACGATTTGAAAAAGTGCTGAACCATTTCCGTCGGCAGCTTCCCCACAAATTCCCGGTTCAATTCCACCTTCCAGATCAACTCCGGCCGACCTCCAAAATCTATGGCGCAGGTAGCAAAACAATCGTCCATTGGCAAGCAGAAACCATAACGCTCAATTCCCCGTTTGGATCCAAGAGCCTGATCAATAGCCTGACCCAGGGTTAAAGCTGTATCCTCTACTGTGTGATGCTCATCGATCTGCAAATCCCCCTTCATCATCAATTCCAGGTCCAATTGTCCGTGACGTGCCAATTGGTCCAGCATGTGGTCGAAAAAGTGGATTCCGGTTGAAATTTTCGAAATGCCTGTTCCATCTAAGTCCAGAACAAGTGAACAGTCTGTTTCTGCCGTAGTTCTTCGAGTGCTTATTTTCCGGGTTCCCAATCGCAGATCCGAAACCAAATCGGCCCAACTTGGTACTTTTCGTCGGATAACATGTTCGAGTTCCTGCCGGGAGAACTGCAATTCGCTTCCGACTTCAATTTCCTGAGTTTGTATATAAAATGCCCGGCATCCGAGATTCTTCGCTAATTCCACGTCTGTCCAGCGGTCTCCGATCACAAATGAGTTTTTCAAATCATATTCTTCCGATAAATACTTCGTCAGCATACCTGTACGCGGTTTACGCTTCAGTGAATTCTCTTCGGGAAAAGACCGGTCGATACATTCTTCGGAAAAAACAATTCCTTCACTTCTCAGGATATCCAGCATCAATTGATGTGGCCCGATAAAATCCTCATAAGGAAAGACTGCTGAGCCTAAGCCATCCTGGTTGGTTACTAAAACCAATTCGTATTCGTCCCAGGAAACAATGGTTTTTAAGGCTGAAATGACTCCTTCCAAAAACTGCAGCTTAGCGTATGAATCAACCTGGAAACCGGGTGGTTCTTTAATAATTGTTCCGTCGCGGTCAATAAAAATTACTTTCTTTTTCATAATGTTTGCATGATTTGAATGAATTGGTCGTTTTCTGCTTTCGTACCGATACTTACTCTCAAGGTGTCGGAACAATTAAACAAGTTGCTTCTATCCCGTACCACGATTCCATTTTCAATAAGTTTTTTATAAACCTTTGAAGCATCCGGCACACGGAACAGGATGAAATTGGCTTCTGATGGAAACACCTTCGTAACAGCGGAATTGGATTTTAAATAATCTGAAAGGCGCTTCCGTTCACGGATGATCTCAGCTCGCACCTCTTTCCAGGAAATTGTTTCCAACTCTTTCATTGCGGTTTCCTGAACGGGTGAACTTAAATTATAAGGTGGTTTAATCCGGTTCAAAGCAGTGATCCATTCCTTTGATGCGATAGCCATTCCAATACGCAATCCTGCCATTCCATAAGCTTTGGAGAGCGTTTGAACCACGATCAGGTTGGGATAATTCTCCACTTCATCAACTAAAGAATAAGCCGGACAAAAATCAATGTATGCTTCGTCAATAACTACTAATCCTTCAAATTCCCTGACGATCCTGATCAATTCTTCCCTGGAGATCACGCCTCCGGTCGGGTTATTCGGATTGCAGATAATCAGTAACTTAGCACCTTTCGATTGAAGTAGAATTTCAGAGGATGTAACCCGAAAGTCTTCGGACAGGTTGATTTCCTTCGTTCTCAAACCATTTATTTGCGTAAGCACTGAATACATCCCGTAAGAAGGATTCAGGTAAGCAACGGAATCCAAAAAAGGACAGGTCGTTAAGCGGAAAATCAAATCGAGTACTTCATCCGAACCATTTCCTAAAAACAGCTTATCGGGATTTAAACCCTTTATTCCGGCTATCACTTCTTTGAGCTTTTTTTGCTGCGGATCCGGATAGCGGTTATATCCGGTTACGAGGCTGTTTTCATTTGCATCCAAAAACACTTCGCCCATTCCTTCATATTCATCCCTGGCAGAGCTGTACTGACGAATATTCCTCAAATCCTCCCGGATAAATTTCTCAATATCGGATATGGAAGCAAAAAGAGAGCTAAGTCCAGGAACAAAAGTAGATTGAGCGGAGTCGAAGCCTGCTTTTAGCCGGACTTTCACTGCATTGGCGTGTCCCTGTAATCCTTCTGCTTCCGCCATTGTTATAACAGTTTGACCAAGATTCTTCAATCCTTCATTACTCACTTTTTGATACGTGATTTTCTTTACAAAAGAGTCTAGTGAAACACCGCTGTAAGCACGTGCAAATCCTGCAGTTGGTAAAGTGTGATTCGTTCCTGATGCGTAATCACCGAAACTTTCGGCACTATTCCTCCCGATAAAAACGCTTCCGGCATTTGTAACCTTGCGTGCCAGGAGGTCTTCATATTCCCCCATAACAATCAAATGCTCCGGAGCGTACGAATTAATGATACCTGCCCATTTTTCCACCTCAACGACAAAAGCTGCACTTGAATTCAATGCTTCCCGGGCAATCTCTGCTCTTGGAAGTTCCTTCAATTGATATTCAACTTCCCCTAACACCTCTTGGAGGTATTGCGGATTATCTGTTAGAAAAACGACGTGTGAATCAGTTCCGTGTTCGGCTTGGGCCAATAGATCAGCTGCCACAAAAGCTGCCGGAATGGAATCATCTGCTGCAACAAGCACTTCGGATGGTCCGGCAGGCATGTCAATTGCAATTCCCAAACTCTGAGCGTAGACTTTTGCTGCTGTCACGTATTGATTTCCGGGACCAAAAATCTTGTCTGCTTTCGGAATGTTTTCGGTTCCCAAACTCATCGCTGCAATGGCTTGAGCTCCTCCGACCTTGTAAACCGACTCAATTCCTGCCGTTTTGGCCGCAAATAGGATTGCAGGGTGAATTCGCCCCACTTTATTTGGTGGTGTGCATAAATAACGAACCGGATTACTGGCAATTTTTGCTGGAATGCCAAGCATAAGTACGGTCGAAAATAAAGGTGCCGTTCCTCCGGGAATATACAATCCGACTGTTTGAATCGGAACAGATTTTCGCCAGCAAAGCACTCCGGGAGTTGTTTCTACTTCAGTTTCTCTGTTTTCCTGGGATCTGTGAAAACGTTCAATGTTTTGTGCTGCTGTTTGAATGGCAGTTTTCAATTTAGGCGGAAGAACTTGTTCTGCTTCTTCAAATTCTTTATCTGAAACTAATAAACAGTCTGTTCTTGCCTGATCGAATTGAAGGGTGAATCTCTTTAAGGCTTCGTCTTTTTCTGCTTCAACCATAGCAAACACTTCCGAAATCAAAGAATCCAGATTTACGGACTCCAGTTTCGGACGACTTAACGCCAGGGTCAACTCGCTTTCGGATGGATTAATCAAAACTTTCATGAAACCATTTTTTCAATTGGACAAACTAAGATCCCTTCTGCACCAGCCTCCTTCAACTGTTGCACAATCTTCCAAACTTCCTTTTGTTTTACAACGGAATGAACACTTACCCAGCCTTCAATTGCCAATGGTAAAATGGTTGGACTTTTCATTCCGGGAAGAATCTGACAAATCGTATCTAATTGATCTTTTGGGACATTCAACAGGATGTATTTATTTTCGTTTGCAGCTAAAACGGATTGAATGCGGAATACTAACTGATCCAGCAATGCTTGTTTCTCCGAATCAAAATTCCGTCCTCTTATAAGAACCGCTTCGGAATACAGGAAAGGAAATACTTCGCGCAAGTTGTTTTGAAACAGGGTGTTTCCCGTTGAAACAATGTCTGCAACTGCATCTGCCAAATTTAATGATGGTGCGATTTCTACAGATCCGGAAATGGTGTGAATATCTGCATTCACTCCTTCCTTTTGCAAGTATTTCCGTACTGAATTCGGATAGGAAGTTGCAATGCGTTTTCCCTGGAGATCTTGGGCGGTTTGAATCCCTGAAGTTTTGGGAACAGCGAAAGACAACCTGCATTGTGAAAAATTGAGCGTCTGGACGATCTCTACCGGACTTTCATCCTCTTCCAATAGATTCGAACCTACAATCCCCAGGTCTACCACTCCATCCGCTACATATTGAGGAATGTCGCTGTTGCGAAGGAATAATAGTTCTGCCGGATAATCGGAGGTGATGACTTTCAATTGACCATCGCGGTAATCTACCTTCAGTCCGCATTCTTTAAGCAGTTTCAAAGAACCCTCACGGAGTCTGCCTGATTTTTGTAAAGCAATAATTAAACGTTTCATGTTTTAAATTAAAGCCTGACTTTCAAAAGAGTGTTGGAATAAAAAGACAACAAAAAACCCGCTTGAAAGCCAAGCGGGTTAAAGAGTTATATAGATACAATCATCTCACCAAAGCGCTTAGCTGAGCAAACCATGATGATGTTGATGTAAGAATGTTGTCATTTTCATGAGGCAAATATAGACAAGATTTGAAAGGATGCAAGAAATTGATTGAAAATACATTGGACAGTACTACCCCATTCTTTTGAAAAAACCATACAATCAACAGCGAAATGAGTTAAATTTATTGCAAAGAAAAACCTTTGTGTTCTTCGTGTTCTTTGTGGTTAAAAATCTGCGCCTTCTGCGATATCCGCGGGAGATAATATCCAAACTCATCACATTTCTCAGCTAAACACAAACAAACCATAGATTAATAACGATACTTATAATACCCCTTGAATCTGCGCCTTCTGCGTCATCTGCGGGAGATAAAAAGTCGATGAGTATCTAAAGTCATTAAGACACCAATTACCACATGTATAAAACCTTCGTGTGCCTCGTGTTCTTTGTGGTTAAAAATCTGCACCTTCTGCGATATCCGCGGGAAATAATATCCAAACTCATCACATTTCTCAGCTAAACACAAACAAACCATAGATTAATAACGATCCTTATAATACCCCTTGAATCTGCGCCTTCTGCGTCATCTGCGGGAAATAAAAAAGTTGATGAGTGTCAAAGTCATAACGACACCTATTACCAGATGTATAAAACCTTCGTGTTCTTTGTGGTTAAAAAATCTGCGGGATCTGCGAGATCTGCGGGAGATAAAAAATCGATGAGCATCAAAGTCATAAAGTCACCATTACCACATGTATAAAACCTTCGTGTTCTTTGTGGTTAAAAATCTGCGAGATCTGCGGGAGATAAAAAAATCGATGAGCATCAAAGTCATAAAGGCAGTAATTGGCAGTTAAAAAATCTTCATGTACCTTGCAGTGAAAAATCCGCGGAAACAAAAAAACCGATTATACTAGTATTAAGAAATGAAAGCTGCAATAAGAAGATCCTATGGTTCACCGCAAAATATTCAAATTGAAGAAATTGAGAGACCGGTTCCAAATGACAATGAAGTACTCATAAAAGTAATGGCTACCACAGTTAACCGGACAGATTGTGCTAATCTTACTGCTAAACCCTTTATTATGCGCCTGGTTCTTGGTTTGTTTAATCCGCGGAAAATAACCCTGGGAACTGATTTTGCCGGAATAGTTGTGGAAACAGGAAAGAATATTCAGGATTTCAACCTAAATGACCGGGTGTTTGGATTTACGGATCTGGGTTTGGAATCACAGGCAGAATATGTGAAGATCGTTCCAAAAGGGAATTTATTAATAATGCCTGAAAAGTCTGATTTTAAACAGGCCGCAGCGAGTTTGGAGGGTGCTCATTATGCCTATTCTTTTATACAAAGAGCGAAAATAAAACCAGGTCAAAGCATTCTGATTCATGGTGCAACAGGAGCAATTGGGTCCGCATCATTGCAGTTTGCGAAGCAGTTTGATGTTCGGATAACTGCTACCTGTAACACAAAGAACATCCCCTTGATTCAATCACTAGGAGCCGATAAAGTCATTGATTTTACCAAAGATGATTTCACTAAGGACACTGAAAAATATGATTTGATATTTGATGCTGTTGGAAAAAGCACCTTCGGAAAATGCAAATCCTTATTAAAGAATGGAGGAATCTATATTTCTTCGGAATTGGGCCCTTATGCTCAAAATCCCTTTTTAGCCTTGTTCCCTTCCCTCGGGGATAAAAAGAAGGTCATCTTCCCTATTCCGTTCAGTGTTCAAAAAACACTCCCCTACATTAAGAACCTTTTGGAAAAGGAGCAATTTAAGCCTGTGATCGATCGCGAATATTCCCTGGATGAAATCTCAAAGGCATATGAATATGTAATGACAGGAGAGAAAACCGGAAATGTGATCATTTCCCTTGAAAACACTGAAGACTAATACCCATCAGCTTCTCAAAATGTGAATTCTTTCCGAACCTAACAATACTTCGGAGTCACTGGCCTCAAGTCTTAAAATCCTGATGTCCTAACATCTTAATGTCCAAAAAAATCCCGGCCTATCGAAATAAACCAGGATCCTCATTCTGTTATGTTAGATTTACTCGATCGTAATGCAACCATTTTTAATAGAAATCTTAGCTCCGTCTTTCACTTTCACCCAACCGCATTCGGTTTTGATCTCTACTTCTGAAGCACTTGTTTGAACTGACGCCGAACTTGTTGTAGAACTGCTGAATTCAATCTTTTGAGTAGATCCGTTCGATCTTACTTCCATGGTGTACTTTTCGGAATCCTTGTTGTAATAACGGATTGTGAATGCACTCGCAACGTTCGCTAAAAGCAAAAATGCTGCAGATAAAAAGGCCATTTTTAATTTCATAAGCTGGATATTTAAGTTATTATAGCAGTGAATATACTTATTACTGAAAATTTACACCATTTCTGAGATGTTAAATTGATATTCGCCCGCTTTGAACTTATATCCGTACCCTAAGGTGATTCTTTTTTAATTCAAAATCTGTGTTTATTTAATAGATCCGGATGCTTTAATAAACTCATACTGATCCTAAGGATTTCGTGGAAATTATAGCTACCTTTAGAATATGTGCATTCAGAAATTTATTTGTGTTTTTATTTGTGGGATCTCTCTTGTTTCCTGTAATAAAGGAAAGCCATTACCGGTTCCGGAAATGACAACTTCTTTTGTCAAGAACTCTGACACAAATTTAAGCGGATCAGTCTTTTTTATCGGTCCTGAATTAGATTCTGTGAATATGGAAATCATTGCAGCTTGCGATTGTTGCGCAAGTGACCTGGCCTTTCCGAATGATTCATCCTTTCTTTATGTGGAACGCTGTATGGGTGGTGATGTTTATGTGAAAGGGAATTACCTGATTTTCGGAAATGTGCTGTTCTTGCATACGGACAACAAAATTGTTTCTTCTGAATACGAAATCTCACCCGATACTGACCTTACACCAAAATATGAAGTTATTCAGCAAAAAGGAACTTATCACGCTTACCTGATTTCAAACCTGAAAGGGAAAGAAGTGATTTCTTTTACCAAAGACGATTTCGCTGAATATGGAATGCCCACTCAAATTTCCATAAGCAGTTTCCTGGAAGAGTTTCGAAAAGAGAAAGTCTTAAGAGAATTCCTTAGTGATTGATTCTTATTCTATTCTCAGACTGGCAATCAGATCGCTTGCCAGCATCGCCCGCTCTCCTTTCGCTTCTTTTGCTTTGTCGCCGGCTAAACCATGGTGGAAAACAGCTGTTCTGGCAGCATCAAACGACTTGATTCCCTGTGCTAAACATCCCAGAATGATTCCTGTCAATACATCACCCGAACCGCCTTTTGCCATTCCCGGATTCCCGGTGGAATTAAAACTCACTGCTCCCCTCGGATTAATAACCGCTGTTATGGCATCTTTTAAAACCAATATGCAGTTATTCGTTCCGGCAAAATGAACGGCTCGTTCCAAACGCTCCAAACTGTCCTCAAACGAACCTGCCAGGCGCTCAAACTCCTTCGGATGTGGTGTCAAAATACAGTTTTCATGTAGCTTCTCCAATAATTCAGGATGTTGTGCAAGCACATTCAACGCATCAGCATCTATTACACAGGGCAATTTGGACTCTAGTACCTTTTCCAAAGCCAGGCGTGTTCCTTTTGCGGTTCCCAGTCCCGGCCCGATTCCAATGGCCGAAAAGCCGGTAAGTTTTGGTAAACATTCGCCGCTGAGTTTGTTTTCAGCTGAATCCCATTGAACCATCGCTTCGGGAATCCGCTGATGCAAACTGTATTTTCCCTGGGAAACTGTGTGAACGGTCAATAAACCGATTCCCGACCGCAAACAGGCTTCTGAACTGAGCAGGCACGCCCCCATTTTACCATCACTTCCGGCAATCAATAAGGCATGACCGTAAGTTCCTTTATGTGAAAATCGCTTTCTTCCTGGAATAAGAGCTTTGACAGCGTCTTCCCTAATCAATTCGTAGGGTGTATATTGTTTCTTACTTTCCGATTGGTCCAATCCAATATCCAGCACTTTCCAATCACCTGCAAATTCAGCAGTTTCCGGTAAGAGGAATGTGAGTTTCGGAGCATGGAAGGTGAATGTTTTTGTGGCCCTGACAATGCAATTATGGGTTGGAAGTTCATCAGCTGGCAAACCCGAAGGCATATCTACGGAATAAACTCCACAGGAAACGGAATTTATCCATTCAATGGCGCGCTTTAATTCATTTTCCGGTTCCCGGTTCGAACCGATTCCCAGTAAAGCATCAATGACGATGGTTTTTTCATTCCAATCTGGCTCCTGGTTTTCATTATTCCAGATCAGCACATTGGTTTTAACCAGGTCAAACTGAACCTGGCAGTCGGGACTCATTGATCCGAAAGGAACCAGGTAGCAGCGGGCGTTTATTCCAACCAGTCTGAGATAACGGAATATGACAAAACCGTCTCCCCCGTTATTCCCCGTCCCGCATAGAACAATAAGGGAATTATCCGCTGAAATATCCTGCAGGATTTCATCTGTAAAAACCTGGGAAGCCCTGTTCATCAGATCTGTTGATGAAATCGGTTCGTGCTCTATCGTATACTGATCAAGATACTTTTGTTGCTTGCCTGATAAAATCTGCATCATACTACAAAATACAAAAAATCTCCGGCCATGCTCTACTTCGCACGAAAAATCATGTGCTTCATTTTTAAACGAAATAAAGTAACTTTAGCCATCTAAAACCGGAATATGTCAGAATTCATCGCCTATGAGAAGTTTGCAACGATCCCTGAATTGAAAGAGTTTGTTGAACTTTTGAAATCCAATAACATTCCTTACGAATTGGAAGATGATGTTGAAATATTCGATGTGAGTTTTGCAAATAATAATCATCACCGGGATTACCGGATCAAATTATACCCGGAAGATTTTGATAGAGTCAACGAACTTCGAAATGCGATCGCAGGTTCTGAACTGGATCAGGTAGATCCGGGTTATTACCTGTTTGACTTTACGGATGAAGAATTAATAGACCTGATCTCGAAACAGGATGAATGGAGCCCTTTTGATTTCCAATTGGCTCAAAAGATTTTGAAAGATCGCGGAAACGAAGTGACCCCTCAGAAAATAAACCAATTGAAAGAACAACGCTTGGAAGAACTTTCTGAACCGGAAAAGCACGATACATTCTGGATTGGTCTGGGATATGTTTTCGCTTTCCTGGGAGGTTTAATCGGCATTATTATCGGATACTACATTATTTCCAGCAAGAAAACACTTCCAAATGGAGAACGTGTGTTTACTTATACGGAAGCGGATAGAAAACATGGTAGCAGGATTTTATTAATTGCAATTACGGCAATCATCCTTGCAATCGCTTTTCGGATTATAAATTAAAAATAACTAACTGTATTCTTATTATTTGAATAATTATCATTGTGTTAATGATTAATTCAATTCTCTGGAATTATCCGGGAAAGCTATCGTCTAACTTTAATCTCCCGTTTCAGCTTCCTTAATTTCACAATTTTATAGCGCTGATAAGGTTTCTTTCGGATTATCCAAAGAAGGTTGAAAAAAAGTATAATAACCCAAATAAAATAGATCATCTTTCAATTGTTTACGAATTACGTCATGAGGTTGAAGTGTTGGGACACGAATTAATATGCTCGCATTAACCCTCTATATTTCAAAGTCTTATAAGTTGTTATCTAAAGCTCGTGACGTAATATTGCGGAATTACGTCCATCAAGCTGACGAAATGAATTATGAGTCATGAATTAATCTCGCCGCATCCGGAGCAAAATAAGTTAGGATTCCATCTGCTCCTGCTCTGCGAATACTCAACAACATCTCCATAACTGCACGATCATAATCCAGCCAGCCGTTTTTAGCTGCCGCATAAACCATGGCACACTCTCCGCTTACATTGTATGCTGTGATCGGTGTGGCAAAATTCTCTTTCAACAAATGAATGATATCCAAATAACACAAAGCCGGTTTCACCATGATGAAATCTGCACCTTCCGCAATGTCCAATTCCGCTTCGATCAGTGCTTCGCGCTTATTAGCCGGATTCATTTGATAGGTTTTCTTGTCTCCGCTTTTGGGTGCTGAATTTAACGCGTCGCGAAATGGTCCGTAGAAAGCACTGGCATATTTTGCGGTGTATGACATGATTGAAACATCCTGGAAACCTGCATTATCCAGCTCATCGCGGATAAAACCTACCCGCCCGTCCATCATGTCGGAAGGACCGATAATATCAATTCCTGCCTGCGCCTGCGCTACCGACATTCTACCAAGGATATCCAGCGTCGGGTCGTTTACGATCTTTCCGTCAATTACCAATCCGTCATGTCCGTCGGAAGAATACGGATCCAATGCCACATCCGACATTAAAACTGCTTCCGGGAACTTTTCTTTCAGAGTTCGGATAATGTGTAGGTAGAAATTCTCGTCTGCATAACTATAACTCCCGATCTGATCTTTCAAATGTTCGTCTACTGCAGGAAATAAGTCAAAGGTTTTAATACCCAGGTTCATCCACTTTTCAAACTCCGGAAGCAACTGATCGATACTCCAGCGATAATTCCCCGGTAAGGAAGAAACTTCTTCGCGGATATTTTTCCCATCCTTTAAAAACAAAGGATAGATCAGGTGCTGGGATCCCAACTGTGTTTCTTCTACCATTGCGCGGATAGCTGCACTTTTGCGGTTTCTTCGTGGACGGATATTCATAATTTAAATTTTACGATGAGATTCCAAGTAATCAAAACTTTGCGCTCTTTCACTCTTTGCGGTTAAATTTGGATTTAAATTTTTACCGCAGAGGCACGAAGAACGCAGAAGACCCGAATCAAAACAATAGTCTTAATTTCTGATGATCACTGCACTCTTATAACAGTGATACAAATTTAATTAGAATCCGGAACTATTCGTTCAAATCATCGTTTTAAACAATTCTGATTCAGAATTATCAACAAGGAAGTTCTGTTAACATTTTTTTGTATATTTTCGTCAGTACGTTAACGAAGAAACAATGCGACTTATGAATAAGCTATTAACTACTTTCACAATAAGTACCGGGATTGTACTTATGATTAGCTCTTGTGGTTCAGAAGAGGAAAAAAAGCCTGAAATAAGTAAAGAAGTTATTGACCCCAATAGCTCTTTGAATGCGAAGTTTGATGATAAGATCTTCAGTATTCCCTCTCCTATGCAAATGGCAGTGCTCCTGGAAGAATCCAAATCGCCTTATAACGAATTCTTATTAAATGACCTGGATAAGGTGGGCGATTATACTTCCGAGTATAAGAAAGCCCTGAACCTGGGAATCTACGGTACGGATCTTGGTTACGTTTCGATCTACAAACAAAACAGCATCGCTTTAAAGTATCTTTCTACTATCGAAAAATTAACCAGTAAACTTGGATTGGAAGGTGCTTTCGACAAAGATTTCATGTCTCGCTTTGAAAAGAATTCCACGAATAAGGATTCTATGATGGTGATTGTTTCCGATGCCTTCAAAAAATCTGACAATTTCCTGAAATCAAATAACCGTAAAAGTGTTTCTGCACTTATTCTTGTCGGTGGTTGGATCGAATCCATGTATTTGGCTTGCAACATCAATAAAGAAAACGAAAATCAAAAGATCTTGGATCGTATTGCTGAGCAAACAGAAACTTTAAAAACCATTATCGAACTCCTTTCAGACTACAATAAAAAAGGTGAATGGGATGAGTTGATCAATGACATGAAAGATTTGAAATTCTATTTCGATCAGATCACGATCAAATATGAATACATGGCTCCGGTTACAAATGCCAAAAAGAAAACAACAACTTTAAGACATAAAACCGTGGTAACAGTTGACTCCAGCACCCTGAATTTTATTAATCAGAAAATCGAATCAATTCGAGGAAAAGTAATCGAATAACACTAGTCATATGAAAAAGTTAGCATTATATAGCATTTTTACTTTATTCGTTGGATTTGGAGTAAATGCACAGGATTGTGAGACCTTGGTAAAGAATTGTGAAGAGATTCTGAAAGGAAAGGAGAAGAATTTCATTTCTGACGGACAGGTTTATACCGCTTTTTTAGATCGTGAGAAAGCAGAATTTAAAACGACTTTTTTTGGAGGAACCACCTATCGTATCGCAGCAACTGCAGGTACAGATGACGAATATGTCATTTTCACCGTAAAAGACATGCAGGGAATGGTGTTGTTCTCCAATAGAAAATACAAAAACTCCAGTTACTGGGATTTTAAAGTTCCGCGAACAATTCCTGTTGTTATCGAAACAGAATTAGATATGGACAAAAAGATCACAGGCTGTGCCGTAATGATGATCGGGTTCAAGAGGTAATAATTAGTAAATAAATTCCAGAAAAGCATGAGTGAACGCATACTCCGCGCTCTAATGCAGTTATTCGCGATTATCGCGAAGGTTGATGAAGTAACAGACCCAACAAGTGAAGCCATTGAAAGTTCTAATGGCAGACGAATTGTAGAAGCATTTTTACGGACTGAATTAAACGATGAATTACTCCAAAAATACATTCAGCTATTTGACGAGTTCTTATTAGTTCACCACCAGGGATCGGCAAAAAAAGACGGGCAGCGCAAAAGAACATCTGTAAATTCGGTAAAAGTTCTGCGAATTTGCGCTCAGATCAATGAAGAACTTACCCAGCGACAAAAAATGATCGTGTTGCTGCGTATTTTTGACTTTATCCATGCAAATGACCAGGTTCATGAGCAGGAACAGGAATTCGTTCATACTGTTTCGGAATCGTTCAATATCCCCGATTTTGAATACCAGCAATTAAAATCCTTCGTAGAGGCAAATAATGAAACGGTTCTGGATGACGAACATTTCATGTACATTACAGAGAAAAACCTGGACCTGTCGCATGCGAAGCTTATTAAACTGGATGGCCTCGACGGCAGGATCTCTGTGATCCGGGTGGAAAGTGTGAACATTTTGTTCTTTAAATACTTCGGACACGATGAATTGATCCTGAACGGTCAGATCGTTTCCAATGAAAGACGACATATTTTAAACCAGGGATCTACCCTACGTACCAATAAGTCAGCACCGATTTATTACAGTGATGTAATTTCGAGATTCCTGAACGATGCGAACCAGGAAAAGATCACTTTCAAAGTAGATCATTTACAGTTCCACTTCAACAGCGGGAAAATTGGTTTGCATGAGATCAATTTCATTGAACAGTCAGGGAAACTCCTTGGTGTAATGGGTGGTTCCGGAGCCGGAAAATCTACGTTCCTGAATGTTCTGAACGGAAATTACGCTCCTTCACACGGTGCCGTGACAATCAATGGTGTGGATTTACATCGCGAAAAATCAAAACTCGAAGGTGTGATTGGTTTTGTTTCACAGGACGATTTGCTGATCGAGGAATTAACCGTTTTTCAAAATCTCTACTTTAACGCTAAACTGTGTTTCAACGACCTGTCCGAATCTCAGTTAAAGAAAAAAGTGCTGGATCTCCTTTCCGACATCGGATTGGGAGATGCAAAACATTTGAAAGTCGGAAGTCCGTTGGAAAAAACAATTTCCGGGGGGCAAAGAAAACGCTTGAATATTGCACTTGAATTAATCCGTGAACCTGCTGTCATGTTCGTTGATGAACCGACTTCGGGACTCTCTTCTCGCGATTCTGAAAATATTATGGACATGCTCAAGGAACTTTCCCTGAAAGGGAAGCTGATCTTTGTAGTGATCCACCAGCCTTCATCAGAGATCTTCAAAATGTTCGATAAACTTCTGATCCTGGATCAGGGCGGTTATCCTATTTTTGATGGAAATCCGATTGATGCGGTTGTTTACTTTAAAACGCACGTACATCATGTAAATGCAAATGAACGCGAATGCCCGATTTGCGGAAATGTGAACCCGGAACAGATATTCAACATCATCGAATCAAAAGTGGTTGATGAGTATGGAAATCAGACCAAAGTCCGGAAAGTAAGCCCAAGAGAATGGAATGAACGCTATTTATCCAATTATAAGAATGCGGATATTGAAGAAATTGTAGAACCCGTTAAAGGAACTTCACGGATTGCCAATAAGATCCGGCAGTTCAAGGTTTTCTTCCTGAGAGATATTCTGAGCAAATTAGCGAACAAGCAATACATGTTCATCAACATGCTTGAGGCACCCGTGTTGGCTGCAATCCTTTCATTCTTCGTTAAATTCTTTAATACGGATGGGAAAGGACATGAGGATTATGTCTTCTACGAAAATGAAAACATTCCCCAGTATTTGTTTATATCTGTGGTAGTTGCACTTTTCTTAGGTTTAACAGTTGCAGCAGAAGAAATTATAAAAGACAAGAAAATCCTGAAACGCGAAAGTTTCCTGAATCTTTCCCTGGGATCTTATCTCTGGTCGAAAATCCTGATCATGTTTATTGTTTCTGCTATCCAAACTGCATTTTTCGTACTTATAGGAAACCTGATCCTTGAAATTCATGGTTTGTGGTGGGAATACTGGTTGATTTTGTTCTCTACTTCCTGTATGGCTAATGTACTTGGGTTAAATATTTCAAGTGCATTTAATTCTGCGAAAGTAATCTACATCATCGTTCCTTTACTGATCATTCCCCAATTGATCTTTTCGGGAGTTATCGTAAAGTTTGATAAACTTCACCCTATTTTCTCTTCCAACAATGAAGTTCCCTGGGTTGGAAATGCAATGGCATCCCGCTGGGCTTATGAAGCTTTGGCAGTCGTTCAGGCAGTTGATAACGAACATGAAAGTCAGCAATTTGAGTTGCATCAGAAACAAAGTAATGCAAGCTGGAAAAGAGATTACTGGATTCCTGAAATGAAAAATCAGCTGACCATTTTGGCTGACAGGAAATCTTCAGTAAAAGATTTTGAAAAAGCAAAGCGGATCCTGACAAATGAAGTTGAAAAAGAAATTTCGAATTGGGCGAATTTGGAATGCAAAGATTGTGTAGCAGGCTTGACCCAATTGCAAAAAGGGAAATCTTCCGTTCAGGAGGTGCAGTTCAACATTGCTTCTTTCCTTGAAATGCTTAAGAAACAGTACAATTTAACTTATAATCAAACGACCGAAGCACTGGACAAACTGGTTCTAACGATGGGAGAGAAAAATTTCGAAGCTTCCCAGGCTGCTTTTGTCAATGAAAGTTTACAGGATTTGGTTACGAATCGTACCGAAGTACAGAAGATCATTGTTACAGACGATGAATTGATCCAGAAAGACGATCCGCTTTATATGGATCCAAAGAATACGCGTTTGCTGGACGCTCCTTTCTATACTTACAAGAAATATTGGTTCGGAATTCCAATGAGTACTTTCCTGGCAAATGTTTTAGTCTTGTGGGGAATGACTGTCCTAATGATCGTTGCACTTTATTACGATCTGCTTAGAAAATTCCTGACGCTTTTTTCAAGGGTTAAATCGAGAACGAATTCTTAAAACGGGATATAAAAAGTAGGGGCACGATTAATCGCGCCCCTACTTTTTATATGTATAATTTCGAATTACATCATCATTCCTTCGCAATGCTTCGGACTACATAAGCATTCCTCCACAAACATGGATTGTTTGCCCGGTAACATAAGCTGACATGTCAGATGCTAAGAAAACCACTGCATTTGCAACATCAATCGGTTGTCCTCCTCTTTTTAACGGAATTGAATTTCTCCATTCTTCCACTACTTTTTGATCCAATGCACCGGTCATTTCTGTTTCAATAAAGCCGGGAGCAATTGCATTGCAGCGAATACTTCTTGAGCCTAATTCCTGTGCTACGGATTTTGTAAATCCGATCAGTCCTGCTTTTGAAGCTGCGTAATTTGCCTGACCGGCATTTCCGCTGACACCAACTACAGATGACATGTTTATGATCGATCCCGAACGCGCTTTTAGCATCGGGCGTTGAACTGCTTTTGTTAAATTGAATGCAGATTTCAAATTCGTATTGATTACATCATCCCATTGCTCTTCTGTCATGCGCATCAAAAGCGTGTCACGTGTAATCCCTGCATTGTTTACAAGAACATCTATCGTTCCGAATTTTTCCACTACATCGTCAACCAATTTTTGTGCCTGGTCAAAATTTGCAGCATCGGATTTAAATCCAACCGCTACTCCTCCATTTGCAGTCAATTCCGTTTCCAAAGCACGTGCTTTTTCTTCTGAAGACAAATAAGTAAAAGCAACTTTTGCACCTTGCTTTACACATTCTTCGGCAATCGACTTGCCTATTCCTCTGGATGCTCCGGTAATTAATACAACTTTATTATCTAATAATCCCATGTATATTTTTTTGGTCTTCAAATATAGGAAAGGTTTCTTTGATACAAATCAATAAAAGAACGAACTTATCCCCAATGAAAGGTTCAAATGTTCAAAGTGCTCAAAAGTTTAAACCATTGAGCTTTTGAACTCAATTATACCAGGGTTTAATTGAAGAAGTCCCAGGAAACCCCAAAGCGAAACTGGAGTGATGGTACCGGATAACCTACTCCTTCGAAATTTGTAGGCTCCAGGAATGTCTGTTCAATATTTTCGACACGGACAAACCATCTGAAATACCCCAGGTCAAACTGGCTGAAGAAATGTAGCTTCATCATGTCCCTGAATTGCTGTCCTGTGCTAAGAAGTGTATAGGCATTGATTTGGGGAACAAAATCGATCAGCTGATAATGACTGATGTATCCGACTTCAATACCGGTAACTGTTTTCAGCTTTTTAGCTTTGAATATACCGCCATTATAAGCAATACGTCCTGAAATCAACCAATTAGGCAATAAATCGCCTGTGCTTTCCCTGTAACTTGCCCTTCCCTGGATCAATAGTTTTTTGAACGAATATTCAAAACCCGCCTGGATTCCCATAACGTTCAAGGATGTCAATGTATCTTGCCGCCACCTGTTCTGGATAAAGACAGGCATTTTCGAATTGTTCTCCATAAATGCCTGGATAAAAAAGGGAACAAAGCGATTCTTATTGGACCAATTGAACTTAGCTGTCGTTCGTGTGCTTAAAACTTTGGAATTCCAATTATACAACAGGGTGTTTCCATAATAGGCACGCTGGTAATTCTCCGGGTATTGCCTGCTTAGTCCTGCATTCAATGAAAAAAGATTCGTCCGGAAAGATTTCTTTGCTTCAGCTAAAATCTGTGTTTCTCCGCTTGCTCCGACAAAAGTGTAGTTTGCGAAGGCATTAAGCGAATACCCCTTTATGATCAGATCTATTGCCGCAAAACCATACGCTTCCGTCGTATCCTGGTGAATGAGCATGTTGTCATAATCCCAATACCTTGTTCCGAGCCCGGCCTCTATGTTAAACCCCTGATTCTTATAAAAAACACCCCCATTCAACCTGAGCGAGGACAATTCCCAGTAATCATTCGTATTTAACGAATCGTAATTGTAAAATCCATAAATTTTTTCAAGTGTATCCTGCTCGGAATAACGCTGATTTTTAATGTCCAGTTTCGGCTGCAGTATCAATCCGATCTTTTGAAGGGAATCTTTTGTAAAAGAAATGTAGTTCTTCCAGTCAACATGAAACTCTTTTGTTTTATTACTGGAATTCTCTTTTTGTACCTGCTGGAATAAAAGTGCAAATCCCTCGCGAATAGAATCGCCAAGTAAACCGTCACTAAACTGGTTGTTATTGCCGTAAAAGGAAACGTCCAGAATTGTTCCGTAAAAGCGTGAGCGATGCATCAAACCAAGTTGTACGGAATTTCGTTCAAAACCTGAATTTCTTAAATTTCCGTTATTACTTCTTCGAACGTAATCAAACTGGATGAAGGTATTGGAATCGAGTGCATGGGTGTATGTGATCTTCCCAAGCTGATCTGCTCTCGACCCCATTGAATATTCAAAAGCAATGTGAGGAATCGATGAAAATCTTCGTCCCAAAGGTTTGTACCAGCTTGTGTTTAAATCTGAAAAGGAGAAGTGAAACAGGAAGGGGTTGAAATCTCCGGGAAGTGTATGCTGGTAATTTGCCATGCTGGCATCTACTGAATCCAGTTTGCCGGAAATGCGATGGCCCGGTTTCAGTGTATCCTGGAAATAATTTCCAAAGGGGGACTGTGCCTGGCTAATAAGCTGGCAAAAAAGGGTGACGAGTAGAAACAAAGCCCATTTCATCATGAAACTTTATTAAAACACAAAAAGGTCTTATCGCCATTGGCTGACAAGACCCTTCTTATTTCTTAATGAATATTCTTATAATTTATTCACAGCAAGTGTCAAACCTGATTTCAAGTTTGCAGCCTTGTTTTTGTGAATGATATTACGCTTTGCCAATTTATCCAACATGGAAGTTACAAGAGGTAATAAGTCGTTAGCTTCTTTCTTATCTTTCAAAGAACGAAGTTTACGTACCGCGTTACGAGTTGTTTTGTGTTGGTATTTGTTACGCAAACGCTTAACATCGTTAGAACGAATTCGTTTTTGTGCTGACTTGTGATTTGCCATTTTTTTGTGTTATTACAAACTAAAATTTGCAGCCCATAGGAGAATCGAACTCCTGTTACCAGGATGAAAACCTGGCGTCCTAACCACTAGACGAATGGGCCGTAACTGAATAAAACAGTCTTTTCTTTTTATGTAGCCCATAGGAGAATCGAACTCCTATTTTACGGATGAAAACCGCATGTCCTAACCGTTAGACGAATGGGCCGTTTTTTGAATTTCGGAGTGCAAATATAGCTGGAATTTTCCTATTTGCAATAGCTACACTCATTTTTTTTTTAAAAAATATCTTTGTCTTCTGCTTCAAATTTGAAACCCAGTCTTTTACCTGTAGACAATTGACTGTTGGCTTCGATTTCATGCATTTGAAATACGGTGACTTTTGATACTATTTCATAAGGTGGAGTCAGCAGATCAAACTCCAAAGCATAGGAAAATGAAACGTGAATAATGTTCGTCAGGATGGAATCTGTCAATACGGAGCTGCTCAAATCCCGGAATAAAAACCCTAGCTGACCTTTTCCTTCAACCATGAAATGTTCATCCTTATTGATAAATACACGACCTATCAGATACCCCAAGTCGTTTGAACGGTTTTTGAGGTAAGATTCCGCAAGGAAATTGTAAATATTGATGATACCAAAATAACCACGGGTTTTATCCTCTTTCAAGTAATCTGTCTGCCAGGCAGGATGCTCATCGGGTAATTTAAATACATTTGTATGCATTTGGAAAACAAGCACATCGCTGCCAATATATACCTGGACCTGGAACTCTCCTTTATACTCTACGTGCAAGCGAATCCGGCTGTCTTCAATGGACGCCCGCAGCGCTCCTATCTCCTCCAGTAAGTGTTTTTTAAAGCGCTCAAAGTGGTTCTTTGTGTCCTGGAAAATATCCTGTTTCAGACCCGCCTTACTGACTAAAATTTCCTGTATGACTTTTCGTGACTGCTCCATAACTCTCTAATTCAAAATGCAAAATTAAAAATTCAAAAAGCTGACTGAGATAAATCCAGCCAGCTGATTCGAAGATAGTTGAATGTCGGAATGCTATTTACTCTACTCTTTTGAATTTTGCATTCATACTCTTCAATTCACTAATATGCTTTCGCAAATACCACACGTCCTTTCGATGGAGCTCCCGTAACCATGCATTTGCCAGGCTCTGAAGCAATATCGATCGGAATACAGCGGATCGTTGCTTTTGTTTCTTCTTTGATCTTAGCTTCTGTTTCTTTCGTTCCGTCCCAATGCGCCAGGTAAAATCCACCAACCTTTTCAAGCTGTGTTTTAAACTCTTCGTAAGTGTCTACCTCATGCATATTTTCAACTCTGAATTGCTGTGCTCTTTTAAGCAGGTTATCCTGGATCTCTGAAAGCAAATCAACAATCGAAGCACCGATGTTGTCAATATTCATCGCATATTTCTCCTTCGTATCGCGACGAGCGATCTCCACAACCCCGTTTGCAAGGTCTCTTGGGCCGATTGCAATACGAACAGGTACTCCTTTTGCTTCGTATTCGGCAAACTTCCATCCCGGACGCTTCTGATCGTCAGAATCGTATTTCACTTTCACTTTTAATCCTTTCAACTCAGCAGAAATTTTATCCACGGCATCATTGATCAGTTGAAGTTCTTCATCTGTTCTGTAAATCGGCACAATAACCACTTGAATCGGCGCCAATAAAGGTGGGACAACCAACCCTTCATCATCCGAATGAGTCATAATCAAAGCACCCATCAGGCGAGTTGAAACACCCCAGGATGTAGCCCATACGTATTCCAGTTTTCCTTGTGCATCGCTGTATTTCACTTCGAAAGCCTTTGCAAAATTCTGACCTAAGAAATGAGAAGTTCCAGCCTGAAGTGCTTTCCCGTCCTGCATCATTGCTTCGATACAATACGTATCGTCTGCTCCGGCAAAACGCTCACTTTCAGTTTTATGCCCTTTAATCACCGGCATAGCCATGTATTTTTCTGCAAATTCAGCGTAAACGTCCAGCATTTGTTCCGTTTCCCGGATTGCCTCTTCTTTTGTAGCATGAGCTGTATGCCCTTCCTGCCATAAAAATTCGGATGTACGCAAAAACAAGCGGGTTTTCATTTCCCAGCGAACCACATTTGCCCATTGGTTGATCAATATCGGTAAATCACGGTAAGATTGAATCCATTTCTTGTAAGAGTTCCAGATGATGGTTTCAGAAGTCGGACGAACGATTAATTCTTCTTCCAGCTTCGCATCCGGATCAACAATCACCCCTCCTCCGTTCGGATCGTTTTTCAGACGATAATGAGTTACAACAGCACATTCTTTTGCAAAACCGTCCACATGGGAAGCCTCTTTGCTTAAATAGCTTTTCGGGATCAATAAGGGGAAGTACGCGTTTTGATGACCGGTTTCTTTGAATTTTGCGTCGAGGATATCGCGCATATTCTCCCAAATAGCATAACCATAGGGTTTTATCACCATCATTCCTTTAACATCCGAGTGTTCTGCAAGATCAGCTCTGGAAATTAAATCATTATACCACTTTGAATAATCTTCGGCGCGAGTAGCGTACTTCTGTGACATTTTAGAGTATGTTAAATTTTAAGAATAAAACCGTAAAATTAGAAATAAATAAGCTATCTTTAATCAACCATTTAATCTTTATTGTTATGTACAAAGTGATAAATTTCGGAGTCTGTGCTGCAGTTGCTGCATCCCTTGTCGGATGTGGAACTTCTGAGCATTTCATGCAGGACGATGTTTACAATACACGTACACCTATAATGCCTCCGGGAACCGATTTAAACGATGTAACCGATTACGCCACTTATGTCGCTAAAAAGGAGCAAACAGAAGCTCTTGCGGAAAGAACCACATATGTTTCTCCACGACAGTATAACGATTACTTCTATAATTCCCAGTACCTTTTTTACGGTTACTCCCCTTATTCATCTCTGAGTGGATTAGGTTATTATGGATATGGCGGTTATAATCATTCGAGTGGATATGGTTATGGAAACAGTCTTTATCCTTCAATAGGATTCGGCAGTTATTACAACTACGGCTACAATCCATACGGTTATTACGGAAATCCTTATTATGGAGGAGGTTACGGGCAATGGTATGGAAATACTTCCTGGCACACACCGGCTAACAAACCAAACACCGCTTCCAATATTTCTAATTCGCATGCAGGTACTTCTGCAGGAAGAATGGGCTCCTCGAACAATGGAATTGTAAGCTATCCGAACCAATTAATTGCAAAACCAAATACACCGGGATATTCCGGAACCGGAAGAAATACAATGGTTAACTCCTCACCTGTTGTAACCGGCAGTGGAAGAAATGCCAATTTGAACAACAGAGGATCTGTAAGACCTGTTAGTACGGGGCGAACTTCAGCATCTGCACCACGTTCGGGTTCATACCAAAGAAACGGTGAATCAACTATTAATTCCGGTACGAACAACAGGACTATTAACAATACAAACACGAATTCCAATACAAAAACAAGCTCTCCTACAATCAGAAGCGGGGGAAGCTCGGGCGGAAGTGTTAGTTCACCTTCAGGAGGATCAAGAAGTGGTGGTAGAAGATAAATTAAATAAATGATAACAAAAATCGTTTTGGCTTCAGTTTTTACGGGAGCCTTTTTTGCGTTCGGGCAAAATGAAACAGATGTATACAGACTATCGAACACTTATGTACAGGGTTCTGCCAGGTTTGATGCGATGGGTGGTTCTTTCGGGGCCCTTGGTGCTGAAAGCGGTTGTATAGGTATAAATCCGGCAGGATTTGGTCGTGCCTCGGTAAGTTCCTTTTCTTTTGGTGTAATCGGGACAAGTGTGAAAACCACTTCCAGGTTTAATGAGAACACCTCGTCAATGGATGCTTTTAATGTAAGAATCCCCAATTTGGCCGGTACGATTGTCAGTGATGTTTCCAGTTCGAATTCCGGATTGATCTATACGCAGATCTCGTTCGGAATGAATCGCATTGCAAACTTCAACAATTCATTTAATTACAGCGGTCAGCAATTCGAATCCCTCTTGGATGTTTTTGCTTCGGGTGCCAGTGGAATCGATCCGAACACATTGTATGATTATCAGCCATATACCGCATCACTTGCCTACCAAACGTATGCAATTGACCCGGATGCAAACAATAACTATTACCCGAGACTGAATTCCGGAGATATGCTTCATAATCGCACTGTTCTGAACAAAGGTGGAATTAATGAGTTTTACTTTGCGATTAGCGCGAATTATATAGATAAAATTTATTTTGGTGCTTCTATTTCATACAATACAATCAATTTCTCCGAATCCCTGGTTCACAAAGAGACACTTACCGACACTACCGGGGTTTCCCTCAGATCTTTTATCTATCAATATGATTACAGCACAAAAGGCGGAGGTACAAATCTTAAGTTGGGAGCTATCTTTTTACCAACTGATTTTCTTCGTTTGGGAATTGCGCTTCACACACCTACTTTTTACCAGATTACAGATGAATCCACAGCAAACATGCAGGCACTTCATAATGACGGTATGAGAACTGTGGACCCTAGCTTTATACCGGCTGACAAGTACAAATACAGAATCTGGACCCCCACAAAGTTTGTCGGATCCCTGGGACTTGTATTTGGAGACAACGGTTGTATTAATGTGGATTTGGAATACCTGAATTATGGTTGGGGAAGATTGAAAACAACCAATGATGAGGCATATGTCGATTATGACTATGCAGCTGAAAACAAAGTGGTTAAAGACCAATTACTTGATGCTCTAAATGTCCGGGTTGGTGGTGAATGGGCGATCAACAACACCTTTTTCGTTCGTGGTGGTTACGGTTATTATCCGAAGGGAGATACTCTGGCAAGAAGTTACGGGAAAAGCTATAGTCAAACAATCAGTGGCGGCTTGGGATTTCGGATCAATCGCGTATATATCGACCTGTCTGTCCGTTACTTGATGCAAAGCACTGTTTACAAAGCATTCTATGAAAGCAGAACAGAACTGGACATCACCAATACCACATTCAATGTCGGAATGCAATATAAGTTTGACTATAAATGATTGTATTCTTTAATTGATTTCGAGAAATCTATTTTATCCAGTTTTGAATCGATCCATGCCGGAAGGTGGAAATAATCGAGGATAACACGTTCCTGCTGATCTTTCATCAGTTCGGCAACCTCTATCTTCATTTTAGAAAGAATCTCATTGCGCTGAGCGATATTCATGCTTTTTGCAAGTTTTCTTAAATGCTTGATTACCACATTTTCTATTTCATAATCGCGGTCATGCTTGCTTAAGTAGCGATTAGTGGATTTAATGACATATTCAAGGAAATCATAATTTTCCAACTCCAGGTGAATGATCAGGTTGAAAATTCGCGCAAAACTATAAATATCCTGTCTTAATCGTTGTTCATTGTCATTCAGTACCTCATTCAAAGTGGATAAGGCTTTTTTATAATCTCCGATCCCGAAATAC
Organism: Fluviicola sp.; assembly: GCF_029266855.1. Classification (GTDB taxonomy): domain Bacteria; phylum Bacteroidota; class Bacteroidia; order Flavobacteriales_D; family Crocinitomicaceae; genus Fluviicola. The sequence goes on along the minus strand of NZ_JAQSWB010000001.1, from coordinate 527,987 downwards.
GTGTACGCCTGATTGTAACTGAATAAAATGTTTTGCTCTTTTGAAACTTTGTCATCCAGGTCGCGAAGTCTTCCCCGCACTTCATCTGCCAATTTTGCAGAAGCCTCAAAGTTTCCGGTAGCATGGTTCAATGCAAACTCCCCATTGTACGAAATCGTGAAAATACGTAACGACAAGTCCATCGAATTGAATCCCTTCCCTCCTTCAAGTGAACGGATTTCGTGGATCACATTGGCAGCTTCTTTAAACTGTTTGTTGTCAATATAACATCTTAAAAGATGCGAAAGTGTCAGGATGTAACGCTGTCCCAAATCTTCTTTGATCAGCGGATTGTTATCCAGGATATCTTTTGTACGGTTGAAAAACTGGAAACTGTCTTCATAATTCCTGTTTGTAGCGGCACACAATCCTTTTATGTAATAACACATGGATGATGCCCTGGTAGAAAGAGCAGTATTCTTTCCTTTGATCAAATGATAATCAGATATATCATCAACAATTTTGCGTTCTTCTTCATTTCTCGTAAAACCTCCCGAACGGAAGATTAAATTGATTTTGGAATAGATTACCTGGTATTCGGCAAGATTCCTGAGCTTTGAAATAACCGACTCTTCTTCTTCGATAATGTCATCCAGGTTTCTTGAAAACTCACCATCCTCGTAAGCGGCCTCGAGCAGCTTTTTCTCCCAGGAGATCAGTTCGTACCAATAATAAAACTCTTCATGCTCAACAGCAAGGCTTTTTGCTCTCTGGACAAACTTCTCACACTCTTTGTAAAGTGCCTTATTGTAAAGAATCTCTACATTTTTCAATTCCTGTTTTAAAATACTCGAAGCAGATTGCTCAGAATAATAAACACGAAGACTTTTTAATATCAAACGGTATAAATGATTCTTTTCAGAAGGTAAGTGTTTTACAAAAGTCTCATTTTGAAAGTATTCCTTCAGATCTTCTTCCCTGTAAGCACCTTGCTTTTCAATAAAATCAAAAATCTTCAGGTAGTTTTTCTCACCGGATTGCAATGCGGATGAAAGCTTAAAAAAACGCTTTTCAGATTTCGTCAACGACTTGATTAGTTTATACAGTTCGTTTGAAGGTTTCATAACACAGGAGTTTCTCAAATTTAACAATATCTTTTAATCCCAGCAGATTTTTTAAAACAATTTGAGTCCTTATATGCAGTGAACCAATGATTAATCCGTATTTATCTGTTGAAATCCTAAGTAAGCAGGGGGAATAAAAAAAGGTTGCATTACACAACCTTTCACAAACAACAACAATAAACTTCAACGCAATAAAACTAACGAAGAAGAACCTTCTGCCCTTTTTGGACAGTTACTTTTTCGGATGTAAATCCATTCATTTTTACCAGACTTTTCAATTTAATTCCTTCTGCCTGGGAAATTTCGATCAATGTAATATCCTTGTTTGCAACAAAAACAGCTCCTTTATTCCGTGCTCTACTTCGTTTAGGCTCAATGTAAACAATGTCACCGGCCTCAAGCATGTCTTTTTTGTCTGCAAAATTATTGTACTTGTACATCTGCCACATTCCAAGGTCAAATTCCTGTGCAATCTTATAATAAGTATCTCCTTTTCGGGCAATGATGTATTTTACTTCGTTCTTATTTTCTTTCGCGATGTGATTTTGATACTTCAAACAAGACTCATCGATTTTCATAGATGATACCGGTTTATTGGTATTCGCCTCTTTTGTCTTAGTACTTTCCTTTGCATTATTAGCCAGCAATTCTGTTCCTTTACTGTCAGGAGCAGTTTTATCATCGTATTCATAGAGCTTCAGTCGCTCAATCAAATCAATTAATTTTTCCGCGTATTCCGGATGTGTTGCATAACCCGCTTTTTTCAAACCTTTTGCCCAGGATTTATAATCATCAACGGGGAATTGGAATAAACCTGCGTAGCGCGGCTTTTTCGTAAGGAATAAACTGTGATCATTGTAAGATTCAGTTGCAGTGGGATATTTTCTGAAACACTCCCCTTTTGCATCGTCATCAAAGTAGATCTTTTCACCCGTCCAGTCACTGCACTTGATCCCGAAATGATTGTTTGCTTCTACTGCAAGCGGCGAATTTCCATTTCCACTTTCAAGTAATCCCTGTGCAAGTGTAATACTTGCCGGAATTCTATAAGTAAGCATGTGTTCAACTGCCACATTCGACCACATTGTTACGTAGTCTGCCTGGGTCATTTTTGCCGGAACTTCCCCTGCGAAAGAGCAGAACGAAATCCCAAATCCTACAATTGCTAAGCTTTTCATCATCTTAAAAGGCATTGAATTCTGTCTAGAATACGCAAATGTAAGAACTTGGTTACAAAAATTGTTGAAAACTCTTGATTCAATTGTTGATAACTGTTTAAATCGCACGAAACCAATGTTCTAATCTAAAGGAATTGTACTCAAATAGTAAAAGCATTAAGTGACGAATACCGAAATGAATAATCCAGCTTTAAAGCAAGTATGAAGTAAGGCTCCGTCCACTCGATCCGAAGTGATCATTTGTATGATCTGCTTTGGTCAAGACGGAAAAGCCGAGGGACATAACCTAATTATAGCATAGATACTCCATCTTTCAAGCATGAATGAACCATGATTGAAGCATAAATAAAGCATAGATATAGCGACGTTTGTATATATATTTAACTTTGACTAGATATATTTAACGACTAAACACTGACGCCTCCGATAAAGCAATTAAAATTTCTATGAGCTTCTATGTTTCTCTGCTTTTCACTCCGTAGTGAATGAGAGAAAACAAAGCTTTATTCACAAAGCAACCACCCGTGCAGACAGTGGTTCATATATGTATTAATCCAGTGAATTCAACCATTTACAGGTATCTACACCGTCGGCAAAATCGCTGATATCCGGCGCCTGAACCTTTCCGAAAGGAATGAAACCATGACCAACAATAGCCTGAAGATCTTCACGCATTCCCTCTATTTTTTCCAGGAGCACCGCTTTATCTTCATAATATTCATAATAGATCACAGATAAGGGAGCGTGAATTCCTTCGTCTTCTCTCAGCATGAATACATTGTTATCCAAAAACGGTATTTGGTTCATCAGGAAAACCGTGCGATTGTAATCGTAATTATTCCCGTATTTGTGATGTTGGATAAGATGCGCCTGATCCAGGAAGTTTTCAAAAATGCGGTTTAAATTAAATCCGGCAGGTAAATAGAGTTTGGAAACGTTCCGGCAACCCATTCCAAAAAAATCAAAGCAGTCGGCTCCCAGTTTACTTAATTCCAAGTCTGTTTCAGAACCATCCAATAAAGCGATCGAAGTCCGGCTCTTTCTAAACAAATGAGGAACATGACTGAAATAAGTTTCGAACTGAGCAATAGAATTATTACTTCCGGTAGCAATTACGGCATCGTAGTTTTTGATCGGACCCAGGGAAATTTGGATGTAGTCTTTCAATTCGGGATTCCATTCAAACATCCATTCGATCAGTTTTACCGGAATCCGGCTATCGGAACTGCTTAATTTGCACAAAGCTTTGTTGCCGGTAATCAAAACGCAGAGCAAATCATGGAAGCCCACGAACGGAAGATTTCCCGCCATGATCAATGCAATGGTTTTAGGTTTTTGCGTATATTGATAGTTATTCGAAAATTCCACAAGGGATTCTTGTTCAGTCAAATGAATGATCCCGTTTAAAGCTTTAAAACAATTTTCTTTTGTAAACCAGGGATTCAACTGAAACTCCTTGTTGATTACTTTCCGGAAGTTTAAAAACTCTTCTTCCGTTAATCCGCATTCGTAACCGGGCCATTGTTCATTGAGTGTAAATGCACTTAATGCTTTTCTAAGTTGACCAAAAACTTCTATGATTGTTTTTTTTTCCACCCTGCAAAATTAATTCCTCCTGGGCGAAATCCATTATTTTTTAAAATATTTCAGCATTTAAATCTGAGACCTCCGTATATTTGCACAAAAAAAGTCTCTTATGGCAATCATGATTACAGACGAATGCATCAATTGCGGTGCATGCGAACCGGAATGTCCCAACAACGCAATCTATGAAGGTGGCGCTGAATGGACGTATGCGGATGGCACGTCATTAAAAGGATTGATTACAACATTGAATGGTGAAGAGGTTCAGGCAGATGAGAATTTTGAGCCGAAAGATATGGACGTTTACTACATCGTAGCAGATAAATGTACGGAATGTGTAGGCTTTCATGATGAACCTCAATGTGCCGCTGTTTGTCCGGTTGACTGTTGTGTAGACGACCCGGATTACCGTGAAAGCGAAGATGAATTGCTTGCGAAGAAGGATTTTATGCACTTGTAACAGCAAGTTCATCCTTAAAATGTAACATAGTTGCTTTTTTAGCGTTTTAGTGTTATGAAGGTTTCATTCGGTTTATTAATTATACTTCTTACGAGTCTCCCATCCTGGGGACAGTTTGACGTTTATTCAAGAGAACAGGAACTATCTGTTTTACTAGACTCTGTCCGTTCCTCCCGAAACAATGAGCGCAAAGAATTCTGGAATAAACAATTCAAGACACTGATCGACCAAACACTTCACGAGCCGAGCGCTTTCGATTTAGCATTTACGAAACTGAGAACCCTTGGAATTATTGACAGTCCGGATAAACTGGTCCGCATCGTTAACTGGAATGTAGAACAGGAAGACGGAAGTCAAAAGTATTTCGCTTACGTTATTCACAGAAACTCATTAAAAGACACAAAGCACAAAGTAATCGAACTGATCGACAAATCGTTTATGCTGACCGCCAAACCTGAAGAAACACTGGAAGCAGACATGTGGTACGGCGCCTTGTATTACCAGATCATCCCGGTTGAAAAAGCGAATAAAACCTATTATACTGTTTTAGGTTGGGATGGCGGAACCCGGATGAGCAACACCAAACTGATCGATGTGCTTTATTTTACCGGGAACAGTCTGAAACTTGGATATCCTTTATTTAAATCAGGAAATACGACGGCGAAGCGCTTGTTTTTCGAGCATTCGGAACGTTCTGTTATGTCGCTGCGTTATGAATCTGAATACAAGCGGATCATTTTCGACCACTTAATGCCTGAAACTCCAACAATGGTTGGTTTTTATGAGTTTTACGTACCCGACATGTCCTACGATGCATATGTCCTGGATAATAATCGCTGGGTGTTGAAAGAAGATGTGGTTGGCGTTAACAAAAAAGATGTCACAGTTTCAGTTGCACAAGTCGATGACAAAAGCGGAGAAGTCAGTACCACTTCTACCCCGGGGAAATGGATAGATCCTACAGGCGAAGGAAAAGGATCATCGAATGATGTTCACGTGGCGGTACTCCCCGATTCCGATGCTACAAATACTACGGAAGAAGGTAAAAAACCCGTTAAAAAGGACAAGAAAGACATGACTGCGCTTGAAAAATATGAAGCCCGGAAGAAACACAAAAAAGACGAAGAGCCTCCTTCCACCCTCAATTCCGGAAGAAAGAGAAAACCCCGGAAGTAAATTTCTCGATCAAAATATTGTATTTCAATAAATAATAATGAATATTTGTTTTGCTGCAACTCTAATTAAACTATGCAAAACGAACTCGATTACGATTCTCAACGAGAGGTCTTTACTAAAATTGTTAAGGCCGGAAAACGTACCTATTTCTTTGATATTAAAGCCACAAAAGGCCAGGATCATTACATTACGCTTACTGAAAGCAAGAAAGTAAATGTAAACGGAAAAGAAGTCTTTCAAAAACACAAAGTATTTCTTTACAAAGAAGATTTCGAGAAATTTTCGGAAACTTTACTGGAAGTGATGAACAAAGCCAATGAACTGAATATAAGAGAAGATTCAAATTCATCTTATGTCGGCGATGTTCACTTTGAGGATTTATAAGAAACTTCCAAACAATCTTTCAACATCTTATTCGTTGAAAAAATAGCAGAAATAAATGCCGTTTAGGTCATTTCAATAACTTATCTTTATCCACAAATTTACAGTGCTCTTATGGGTAAAATAATCGCAATAGCGAATCAAAAAGGTGGTGTTGGCAAGACAACTACAGCAATTAATCTTGGTGGATGTTTTGGTGTTTTGGAGTACAAGACATTACTGGTCGATGCTGATCCACAGGCAAATGCTACGTCTGGTGTCGGTCTGGATCCGAAAAACTCCCGTAATATTTACGATTGTTTAATCAATGATGTGCATCCGTCGGAATTAATTATCCCGACAAGCAATCCAAACCTGGACATTATTCCATCTCATATTGATTTGGTTGGTGCAGAACTGGAAATGATCAATATGCCCAACAGAGAGCACATGTTGAAGCAGGCATTGGATAAGATCAAAGATCAATATGATTTTATTATTATCGATTGTTCACCATCTCTTGGTTTGATCACCGTAAATGCACTTACAGCTGCTGATTCGGTAATGGTTCCCGTTCAATGTGAATATTTCGCACTGGAAGGTTTGGGAAAATTGCTGAATACGATCAAAATCGTTCAGGGAAGACTAAACCCGGAATTGGAGATCGAAGGAATCGTGTTGACTATGTACGACACCCGACTTCGCCTTGCAAATCAAGTGGTTGAAGAAGTTAAAACCCATTTCCAGGACCTGGTCTTTGATACCGTAATCCATAGAAATACCAAATTGGGAGAAGCTCCGAGTTTCGGGGAAACGATCGTAATGCACGAAGCTACCAGTAAAGGTGCTATCAATTATTTGAATTTCGCACGTGAAATTCTTCAACGAAACGATTTGACAAAAATCGGTAATAACGACAAACAATTTCAAGTAGGAAATGACATCTAATCCGAAAAAACGTTCAGCTTTAGGAAAAGGATTGGGAGCTTTATTGGAAAGTTCTTCAACCGAAATGACAGCAACAGCAACTCCGACTGCCAGTACAGGTGGTGTGGCTTTGATCCCGATCGGTTCAATCGAAGCCAACCCGTTCAACCCGCGTACGAATTTTGAGAAAGATGCGCTAAATGAATTGAAAGAATCCATTGCAATTCATGGAATCATTCAGCCGCTGACAGTACGTAAACTGGGTAAAGACAAATACCAGTTGATTTCAGGAGAAAGACGTTTCAGAGCTTCGCAGTTAGCCGGTTTGGAAGAAGTTCCTGCATATATCCGCGTAGCTAATGACCAGGCAATGCTTGAGATGGCTTTGGTTGAAAACATTCAACGCGAAGACTTAAATGCGATTGAGGTTGCCCTCTCCTACCAGCGTTTAATAGACGAAATCGGTTTGACTCAGGACCAATTATCACAAAAAATATCAAAAGGAAGAACCAGTATTACGAATCATTTGCGTTTATTGAAACTTCCTGCTGAGATCCAGCTTGGCGTCCGAGACAATCTTATTTCGATGGGGCATGCACGGGCTCTTGTTTCCGCAGGAGACGAGAACCGTCAATTGGATCTATACCGTCAAATTATTGATTTCCAGCTTTCCGTTCGAGAGATCGAAGAATTGATCCGCACAAACGCATCCCGCACCAGTGAGGAAACTCCGAATGCACCCAAAACAGTTTCTACTCCCGAGTTATCGTCTATTCAAGAGGTTTTCAAAAATCATTTGAGTGATCGCATCTCTTCGAAAGTAGAAATTAAGAAGACGCATTCCGGAAGTGGTAAAATCCTGATAAATTTTTCATCTGAAGTAGATTTAAACCGAATCATCGAATTACTGAACAAAACAAAATAATGCACAAGATCCTTGGCGTTTTCATTTTAGTTTGGTTTTCACTTTCAGTAAATGCCCAGGATTCTCTTGCTGTTGTTTCCGACACTGTTAAAGGACATTCGTGGAAAAAAGCATGTCTCTTTTCTGCAATTGTTCCGGGTGCCGGGCAGATCTACAACCATATCGCTATGCCGAAAGGCAAAAAGAAAGCATTCTGGAAAGTTCCCCTGATTTATGCCGGGCTTGGCGTTACAAGTTATTTCGCGATAAAGAACAACACTTTGAAAAATGAGTATCGCGCCGAATATGAATCACGCGCACTAGGAAATCCACCTATTAATTTTTCCGAATACGACGACCAGAGTTTACTGACTTTATATGTCACACGCAGGAACCGCCGTGACTTTGCAATATTAGGGATCGGGCTGGTTTATTTACTTAACGTTGTCGATGCAGGTGTTGAAGGACACTTTGTGAATTTCGACATCAGTGAGGATTTATCACTTTCCATTCAACCTACCTTATATAACTACTCATCCTACGGAGTTTCGTTTCAATTTAAATTTCGTTAAAAGTTAAATTCGGAAGCTGAAAACAGTATTTTTGCGCTACATGAAAATTGGATTAATCGGATACGGAAAAATGGGAAAAGCGATCGAGCGAATTGCTTTAGAACGCGGACATTCTATTGTTTACAAGATTGATTCCAAAACCACCATTGATCAGGTCGATTTAAACCTTGCAGATGTAGCGATCGAATTCACTCAGCCAGGATTGGTGATCAAACATATTGAGACCTGTTTGGAACAAAGAGTACCGCTTGTAGTCGGAACCACAGGATGGCAGGATCAACTGGCATATGTTGCAACGCTTACAACTGAAAAAGTCGGATCGCTGTTACACGCTTCCAACTTCAGTGTCGGCGTGAATATTCTTTTCAACATCAATGAAAAGCTAGCCGCGTTAATGTTCCCACATCCGGAATACAAGGCGCAAATTGAAGAAATTCACCACATTCAGAAACTCGATGCTCCAAGCGGAACAGCTGTTTCATTGGCGCAGGGAATTATTCAAAACAATAAAAATTATCATTCCTGGAAAGCAGAAACAGGTTCGTGGCCGGAAGTTAATTCCGACGAGCTCCCGATCCAGGCATTGAGAGAGCCAGATGTACCGGGCACACACACGATTTCTTATATTTCAAAAATAGACACTTTAACCTTGAGCCACGAAGCACATTCCAGAGATGGATTTGCTTTAGGTTCCGTCATTGCTGCAGAATTTCTTTTCGGTAAAAAGGGAGTTTACACCATGCGTGATGTCCTAGCATTTTAATTAGCCTTATGAACGTACTTTATTATTTTCTATTCCTGCTTCTTATTCACCCGATCATTTCTCTTTGGTGGAAAACCTTTGATCGAATCGGTGCAAAATCCTGGCAGGCATTTATCCCGGTTTACAATTACTATGTTGTGTTCAAATTCGGATCAGGGAAACCCTGGTGGTCTTTATTGATGTTTATTCCCGGGATTCACATTATTATGTGGATGGTAGCGAATGTATCTTACATCAGGAGATTCGGATTCTTTTCAGTCGCAGACACACTCCAGGGAATTTTCTTTCCGTACCTGATCCTGTGGAAAATTGCCAATGCAAACGAGACAACATTACCGGTTTTGGCCCCGACAAACTGGGCGAGCCCGGTAGAAGTTGCCAAAAGAACAAACAGTGATCACGTTGCCTTATTTTTGGCCCTACCCATTTTCGGACATGTAGTCGCTTATGTCTTATCCTTCCGTTCAAAAAGAATAGGAAAGAAATCAGCGATCAAAGAATGGGGAGATTCGATCATCTTTGCATTAGTCGCTGCAAGTATTATCCGTACATACGTATTCGAACCCTTCCAGATTCCAACGGGATCCATGGAGAAAACCTTATTGGTAGGAGATTTCCTGTTCGTGAACAAATTGGCTTACGGACCAAAAGTACCGGTTACTCCCCTATCCTTTCCCTTGGTTCACAACACCATTCCATGGATCAACGTGAAATCTTATTTAGGGATTGAAACTTCCAATTATTACCGATTACCGGGTTTTGGAAAAGTGAACAGAAATGATGTGATGGTATTTAACTATCCGTCCGGAGATACTGCTATTTATGACCCACGTGTTCCCAACGGATTGATGGGACATGATTATCACCAGGTAATTAATAATGAGGCTCTTTATTATTGGTTCCAAAGCCTACAGCAGAATCATCCTGAAGCAATTCAGATCCTTCAACAAAAATCGGTCTCAACGAATACTAATTTGGATGATTTGGTTTTGGATAGTCTTGGCGGGGAATTTATTGATCATGTTGAAATGTGGAGAAATAAAGCCCGTGTTGCCATTGCAAGCGGTGTTACTTATTCCCGCGGAGGAATGCCTGAGTTAGGCTTGGATTATATTAAACATTATGGTGTTATTTACCGTCCGGTTGACAAACGAGAAAATTACATCAAACGCTGTGTTGCTTTGCCGGGAGATGAAATTGAAGTTGTTAAATCAATTCTTTACGTCAACGGAAAAAGAGCTTACAGAGCTCCGAATCAAAATTTAGCTTATACAATCTCGGGCGAACCATTGGCCGAACGTTATTTAGCCTCACTTGGTTTATCTCAAAACGAAGGAGATTATGTGAGCGGTACTAATGGAATTGAAATTGTTTATTTAACAGATTCAAAATTGGCAGCCTTAAAAAAAATGTCGCCAAGATCTTCTTTTGATTTGTATTTGACTCCTCAATACTCTGATGACAAATCACACAAGCCTACAAACGCTGAATTGATCCGTAATCTGGATAATTTCCCTAAAGATTTCTACATCAACAATACGGTAAGTGATTTCTCTAAATTCCGCATCCCTAAAAAAGGTGCTGTTGTAAAACTGACGAAGGAGAACATTGCTTGGTATAGAAGAATCATTACAGCATACGAAGGACATAAACTCCAGGAAAAGAAAGACGGTATTTACATCGACGGCAAGAAAGCAAGCACCTATAAGTTTGCAATGAATTACTACTGGCTGATGGGAGATAACCGTTATAACTCTGCAGATTCAAGAGTTTGGGGTTGTGTTCCGGAGGATCATGTTGTAGGGAAAGCTTCCATTGTCTGGTTCTCGAAAAGCGCATTTACCGGTATTCGCTGGGATCGCGTATTCTCTAAGATCCAGTAATTCATGCTTCCTGTTTTTCCTCTTGCTTATTTTGGGAGCGTTCGCTACTTCCAGGACCTGGCGAGCTTTGGACAGGTTCTTTTTGAAAATGCAGACCATCTTCCGAAACAAACGTTTCGGAACAGGATGGTGATCTTAGGTTCGCAGGGACCACAAGTTCTTACCATGCCCCTGGAAAAACCTTCCGGTTCAAAGACTGCTACTAAAGACGTGCTGGTTTCATACAAGCAAAACTGGCCTTTGATACATTGGAGGACTTTGAAAACTGCTTATGCCTCTGCACCCTATTTCGAGCATTATGCCCAGGATATTGAACAACTCCTGTTTAAAAAAAAACGGTTTCTTGTAGACTTTGACCTGGAAATCACCCGGTTTATTTTAGATGTCTATCAGTTGCCTGTGGATTTTTCTTTAACGGAGAAATATGAAGTTTTCTACCCTGAAGATCATCGGGATTTGGATTATGAAAGTTTGGAAATGAAAGGAGAATACCAACAGGTTTTATTCAATCAAAAACACTTCAATTCACAAATTTCCATTCTTGACCTCTTATTCTGCGAAGGACCAATCGGACGAAGATTGATCATTTAACTGCATTTTCATAAAAATTATACCATTGTAAATCAGTCAGTTGACTTTTTTAGCAATTTTTAATCAGTTTTTTTTAATCCAAGCCGTTGCAATTTAATTTACTTATTGTATATTTGTTATGATTTAGGTGGTTAGGTTAGGTTGATTAGTGAATGGAGTTAGGACGCCCGTCTTAACTCCATTTACGCTTTTAAGGCTTTGCCAACTCCACAAGTGTACCTTTATTCATCTTCTGCATCCTAAATTCAAAAGGTAATCTTTCTCGGTACAGGTATTTTTTCTGAGTTGACTCAAAAGGACGATAGATATAATAAACACTGTTTCCCTTGATCTGGATATTTTCAGGATATTTAAAATGCAATTCTATTGGAAGACCTAATTTCCCTGTAGTTGTATTGAAGTGACGCAATTGTGCTTTACCTGCATTTTCGTAATGAATAAAGATCTCTCCTGTCTCATAATCCTGGATCAAATGCTTTTTCCAACCGTTTTCTTTTGGCTGCAAGTGATAATAGATCGGAATACTGTCAATAAGATCTCCTTGGTAAGAATATTTAAAAAGCAGGTTCTTGTAGTGATCAAATAGAAAGATCGAATCATTCCGCTCAAAAATCGGCGCATACAATTCTTTGTAATAAATGGAATTGGTGAAATAATACATCCCTACCCAAATTTCTTTATCCACTCCGGTTTCATTTTCTTTTTCTTTTGCCCATAATTTCGTTCTTACATCCACCCATTTAAATTCCGAGCGGTATAACTCCATCATCAGATCATCCTGGACCTGGGCTATTTTCCGATAAGTAGAATCGATAATGTCGAATGTGAAATAATCAAAAGCAGGATAGTTCGGGTTGAAGTTGGAAAAATAGTACTTTGTGAATGAAGTATCGACAATCGGGGCAATATACGTCATGTAATACTGCTTCTCAATTTGAGCAATTTGAATTTGACGGTTTCTTTCCGTGATCCCGTAAACGTTTTTATCCGTCAACACATGTGGATTCCCCCTGTAATCGCGAATTAATTCCTGTCCCTTTTCAGGAAGAGGAATCTCGCCCAACAGGTTATAGCCATCATACAAAATGAGTTCCGTTCCTTTTTTTAAGTTCTTCGGATAGGTTAATAAGAGTAAATTATTACCGGGTAAAAACTCAAAATCCGTTACAGACACTCGTGAAGATTCAAAAATCGTATCGGGAACTCCGGCTGGTTTAATGACAACCTCTTCGATCAGATGTTCCTTGCTGTAATGCATTCGCACCTGGATTGTCAGCGTATCGGAAGGTTTCCCTGAAAATACTTTTGTTGGAATAGTCTCCAAAGGATTGAACGCAATATGCTCCAGTTCAAAGGTAGTTGCTTCTTTGGTAGATACACGAAAGTATGCTGTTCCCTTTAGAGTTGTATACTGAGTTGTAACTAGTGAATCACCCTGGTATTGACGAATGTACACCCTGGAAACCGGATCCCCGTTGCTTCTATCCTTTGCGATAATTCGAATGGTTGTTTGCTGGCTGAATGCACTTGCCGAGAGGAGCAGCAACGCAAGGGATAAAACAGATTTCATAGCTACAAATTTCGATAAAGATGCAGTTGTATCCAAATTTCCATAAAAAAAGGGCGAATATTTATTCGCCCTTTTTTTATATTTTGGAAAGCCAGCCGAAACTGTCTTCTATTTTCCCTAATTTCAAATCATCCAGATAAGCATGAACTTTTAACGAGAAGGTACGTGTCTCAATTGCAGGAAGAATCAAATCTTCGTCCCTGTAACCGATCTTTGCAATGTGTGCAATCGTTGCAGCAGTACCGGCTCCGAAAGCTTCTGTCAAACGACCTTCCCTGTGCGCCTGAACAACTTCAGCCACAGAAACTTTGCGTTCTTCAACAGGCATTCCCCACATCGTTGCTATTTCAACAACAGAGCGTTTTGTAATACCTCTCAGGATCGTATCACTTTCTTCCGAAGGAGTTATCAATTTTCCGTCAATGACAAACATGACATTCATTGTCCCTGATTCCTCGATATACTCATGTGTTTTACCATCAGTCCAAACCAATTGATGATATCCTTTCATCTGACCTAATTTTGCAGGATACAAAGCTGCCGCGTAATTACCGGCAGTTTTTGCTCTTCCTACTCCACCAACCGAAGCTCTTGTGTAGAATTCCTCAATTTTCACATTCACGGGTTCATTGTAGTATGCTCCAACGGGACATGCGAAAATCACAAAACGATACGTATCGGAAGGTTTGATTCCAATATATTCATCAATACCAAACAAAAAAGGTCTTAAGTACAAAGAATATCCTTCTTTGCCCGGGATCCAGTTACTTTCGATCTCAACAAATTTACGAGTTAATTCAACGAATACATTTTCAGGAATTACCGGCATGCACATACGCACACAAGATTCCTCAAAGCGTTTTGCATTCATATCGGGCCTGAATATTGCTACTTCTCCACTGTCCATTCGGTAAGCTTTCAATCCTTCAAAAATTGACTGCCCATAATGTATCACGGATGTAGCAGGGTGCATGGAAAGAGGTCCGAAAGGCATGATCTCAGGATCCTGCCAAGCTCCATCTTTGTAATCCATAATTAGCATGTGATCTGAAAAAACCTTACCAAACGGTAAATTATCCCAATCAACAGCACTTAGTTTAGACTCTTGGGTAAGAGTAACTTTAATGTTGTCTTGTATTATCATAACGACTAATAGTTATGCGAATATACCTAAATTAGTTGACGATTCTATGTTCATTCCGGAAGTAATTCCAATATTTGTAACAACATGTATTTTTAATGTAACCAAACAAATGCTCAGACATACCGCACATTCGCTGAAAACCTTTTCGGGATTCCACAGGTTATTATCTCTTTTCATTTTCCTGATTTGCGCCGGACAGATCTTCGGACAAACACATTCTTTTAGCGGTACAATCGGAAAATATCCCATTTACTTTCAACTAACCATCGAAGGCAAACAAGTAAGCGGGTATTACTTTTATAAAAACAAATTAGTAGACATTTCATTATCTGGTTCATATACATCAGGAACGATGATCTTAAAATCATCTGACGAGTACGGAGCAGACATTACCGACCCGGAAACCTTCAGGTTCAAATGGCCGCACAAAGCTCCCAGCGGATCGTGGAGTAAAAAAGGAACGCAACTTTCTCTCAAATTATACCCGCTTACAGCAAAGGAAACGGGCAGTCCGAAATGCTCCAATCCGTATTTGATAAAAACCGATCCTGTTAAAAATGATTTGACAAGGGTGAAAATCGGACTTTTCCGATTAAAGGAAATTGATTCTGTCAGAACAATCAATCACATTACTATTCGTCATTTCGAAGAGATTCTAACAGGAATCAAGTTGTTCCGTATAGATTCGGGAATGGATGCCGGTAAACAGAAGGATGCTAATTTCTATCTGGAATATTTACAAATCTCAGAATTTTTGGAATCATTAAGTTGTGCTTCCTACTCTGCTTACGGATCGGAATATAGCTTTGAATTAACTAGTTTAAGTCTTTCGACTGATTTCATGTGCTTTTCAGTTTTTAAGACCTATTACTGCGGAGGCGCGCATCCAAACGAAGATAATTATGCGCTTAATTACAATTTAAATACGGGTAAAACTGTAAGCTGGTCCGATTATTTAATTCCGGGAAAAGACACGATATACAACGAACGGATTTATGCTTATCTGACAAAATCAGAACCCGGATATTTTGATGAAAGCAATTCAATTGAATCTGCCGACGTATACATGGATTGCAATTACCGTGAGAGGAATTTGTGGTTTGACTGCGATTTTGTATTTACCGTTGATGGGGTTAAACTACTCCCGAGTTTTGCACATTTCGCTGCATTTTGTTTGGAACCGGAATGGGCAATTATTCCCTATTCCGAGTTGAAAGATTTAATAAAACCTGAATGTTACAGCAAATTAACGAGATTGAAAAACTAAATTTGTAAACTTACGATTCCAAAAAATGGACGTAATTCCGCAATATTACGTCCAACTTAACTCTTGTAAACAACTGATTATGTCAAAAAAGAGCGAAGAAATTCTTTCCAACTATTGGGGTTATTCACAATTTCGACCGATGCAGGAAGAGATTATTGATGCTTCCATTTATGGGAAGGACGTCATCGCGCTTTTACCTACAGGCGGCGGGAAATCAATTTGCTTTCAGGTTCCCGGAATTGCACGGGAAGGAATCACCATCGTTGTATCTCCTTTGATCGCTTTGATGGAAGACCAGGTAAATCAATTACAAAAAAGAGGAATCCGTGCAAAAGCATTGACAAGCGGACTTTCTTTTCGGGAGATAGACATTTTACTTGACAACGCGAAGTTCGGAGGAGTAGACTTTCTTTATATTTCCCCGGAGCGCATCCAAACCCGCTTATTCCAGGAGCGTGTAAAACAGATGGAAATCGGTTTGTTTGTTGTTGATGAAGCGCATTGTATTTCAGAATGGGGGCATGATTTCAGACCAGCCTACCTTGAAATAGCCAAATTGAGAGAGTACCATCCTCAAGTTCCGATCATAGCAGTTACTGCAACTGCAACTCCGAAGGTCAAGGAAGATATTGCTACTCATTTGAAATTGAAAAACCCGGAATTATTCGAAGCTTCCTTTGAGCGCACCAACGTAAGTTATGAAGTTTATCACGTTTCGAATAAACTGGATGCAATCACGAAATGGATTCACAAAAATCCGAATGATGTGGGAATCATTTATTGCCAAACCAGGAAAAGCGTGAAGGACGTAATGATCTACCTTCAGTCGAGAAAGATCAAAGCAAACATGTACCACGGCGGAATGAACAGTAAGGAACGAAGTCTTGCTTTATCCAATTGGCTCTCTGAAAAAACACCTATCATGGTTGCAACGAATGCCTTTGGAATGGGAATCGATAAACCCAATGTCCGTTTTGTAGCGCATTATGAAATTCCGAATAACCCGGAATCTTATTTCCAGGAAGCCGGAAGAGCCGGTCGTGACGGAAATGAAGCCAGAACTTTTGCATTTATTGAGCCTGCAGATGTGAACGAAGTTGCAGAACGTGTTTTGGCACAATTCCCAAGCACCGATAAAATTAAGTTGATTTACAGGGCTTTATGTAATTACCTGAAAATTGCGATCGGTTCCGGCGAGCACGAGTCATACGTATTGCAATTCAATAATTTCGTAAAAAAATTCAACCTGAATGTCACGGAAGTTTATCCGGCATTTAAACTACTTGAAATGAACGGCAGCATACTCTTTTCCGAACAGGGATTGAAAGGTTCACGGATCAAGATCAGCATTGACAACACCCATTTGTACGGATTTCAATTAAAGAATCCTGTTCTCGATCCTTTGATTACCTGGGTCTGCAGAAATCACAGCGAGGTATTTGATTCCTTTTGCGAATTAGATGAAGCCGATGCCTGCCAGCGATTGAAAATCTCCAGCCAGGAACTGGAGCGCCAATTGAAATACCTGGAAGAACACGGGATTATTGATATTACCTGGCGAACAGACTTACCAATGGTCACTTTTCTTCACGAACGATTCCCGGATGATTACGTGGAATTAAAAGCTGAAGTATACCATTTCAGAAAAGAACGCGCCCTGGAACGAATGAACGTGATGAAGAAGTTCATTGAAGAAAAACATTGCAGGCCTCAGTTTATCATATCCTATTTCGGTCAAAAAAGCGAACCCTGTGGAAAATGCGATTATTGCCTCGAACAGAACCTGCTTGAAAAACACCCCAGACTGGAATTGGAATTAATTGCCTTACTGGAACAAAACACCATGAGCCTGTCCGACATCATTGCCCGCTACGATACGTCCTTTGCCTCCAAAATCAAAACGACTTTGAGGGAATTAATTAACCAGGAGCGGATTGTGTTTAATGAGCAAGGTTTTTCGCTTCCCCGCTAACGGTTCTTTTCAGATCGATAATTTCACGCTGTAAGTCCTGGATACTTCTTGTTAATTGAGAATCGTCGATACGCATTTCAGGTAAGCTAGGAGAAATATAATTAACGAATTTCCACATTTCCACAATATCATTCACCTTTACGTAGTAAGGCAAATACAAAGGATTAGTAGAACACAACTCAAAAGACTGTTGCGTTTCAATGAAATTATTCACGATCTTGAATACGATCCCATCGTCTTTTGTGACAACAATACAAGGCGTTCCGTTGCGGACACTTCCCCAGTTCTGGATGTATTCGGCGACAACAAAAGAACCTTCCTCAACCGGTGGCATTGAATCACCGATAATGGGAAAAGAGCGGTACTTTCTGTTTTTGGATAAAAAAGGCAAACTAAAAGTAGGAAGAACCTTCAGGTAATCAGGATCGGCGTAACCGGTTGTGTAACCTGCTCTTGCCTGCTGAGGAATCAATTCGATCATTTCATTATCATCAGCATCCACCAAAGAAGTTAAAACGCGTAAGTTATTTCCGTTGATATCAGCGTATAAACCGGAACTGATGGTTGTCCAGTCACTTTCCGTAAACGTTGAAAAATCTTTGGTTAGCAAATCATCAATAGGAACTGCATAGTAGTTGCTCAAAGCGATCAGGGTATCTATTCCGGGTTCTGCAATTTCATTTTCGTAACCCGAATAACTGCTTCGCGTTAAACCTAGTTCCGTAGCAACTTCTTCCTGGGATTTTTTCTTGCTTTTGCGAATGAGTTTCAAATTGTTTCCTAACTTCATGGTGATCATATTTTAATCAAAAGTATGATTATTATTTAATCTTTACAAGTTAGTAGGAAAATTTATTCCGGAAGTCTTGTGGTATCTTTTTTCCTTTTTTGCATATTCTGCAATAATTTGTGCACTTCGAAGATGATGGGTTTTCCGATCAGTTCCGAATAAACTTTGATGAATTTCGCACCAAGGAAAATAATTTGAGAGGAATAATACATCCACGCAAGGAAGATGAGTAAGGTCCCGGCAATGCCCATTTGACTTCCGAAGAAGAAATTAGTAAGGTAGAATTTCAGTCCTATTTGTCCGATGTATAATAAGAAAGAAGTCAGTAAACCACCTGAAAGAGCCAGTTTCCAGACCACCTTTCCGTCGTGGAGAAATTTATAGACCAATGAAAATAAAATGGTATTAATTCCGATTGCAACGACATGTTCCAGTCCGCTCATGATCCATTGTTGTTCCAGGTGCAATGAATCGTACAACTTTCCGCTCACAGACATGAAAATGGTTTCTCCTGTATAAAGCAATACGATGGTCACACCAAATACAGCCAGCATAAAAACAGCAACCAATTTGATGAAAACCGCGTAGAGAATTTGGGTTTTCCGATCATCAATTTTCACATGAATATCGTAGAACTCATTGATACTTAATCTAAGTGAAGAGATCAATCCGGAACTTGAAAACATCAAAGCAATAATCCCGATAATGTTGAGTATGACACTGCTCTTCTCAAAATGAACTTCAGATAGAAAGTCGAGAATACCCGAACTGTCTTTTAAACCGACCTGCTCTTCAAGTAATACTTTAATTAGACGCAGAATCTCTTCCTGTCCCAGGATATTACCAAAACTAATTACAGCAAGATAAATAATCGGGATAATGGCAAAAACCGCATAATATGCCAGTGCAGCACCATGAAAAAAGGATTCTTCCTGGAAGAACTCAACAAATGTTCTTTTGAAAAGTGTTCTAACCTCCTTCCAGCTAAGCTTTGGTATTTTTACTTTTGCGCTCAATGTATTTTACTTTTTTAAGTGGTTTATCCGCATACAGAACAATTGTTTTTTTGTGCTTTGTTTTGAAAAATGATTTCCAATAAGCACCAAAGAAAACAGCGCCTGTGAATTCCACTTCCAAACCACTATTTTGTACAATTTTATATTCACAAGGTCGAAATAAAATTTTAGTTTCCCCTTGTTTAATTTCATTTAATTCTCCAAAATAAGCTCCTTCATTAAAATTGGAAGGATTAAAATAAAAAGCCTGAGGTGTATCCACCCGGCTTAATTTCCCTTTGTGAAGAAAACCGATCTTCTGACACCATTGCATGACTTCGTCACCTTCATGAGAAACCAGGATACATAATACATTTCGTATCTCGATCAATTGCTTGATGTAGGCTCCGATCTTCAGCCGTAAATGGGCATCCAAATGAGAAAAGGGTTCATCCAACAGCAACACTTCAGATTCCAAAGCTAAAGCTCTTGCAATAGATAAACGCTGTTGCTCGCCACCCGATAAATAGCGCGCTTGTTTATTCTCGGCTTCTTTCAGTTCAACCAGCTCGAGTAGTTCTTCACAAAAACGAAGCTGAGCTTTTTCAGGTAAATGGAGTATTTTCAGCAGGATATTTTCTCTTACAGTATGAAACAGGTCCAGGTTAAAATCCTGGTTTACCAGTTGAATTTCAGGATGCCCCGGAATCAAACGTTCACCTGGTCCCGGAATCCGTTCATCCTTCCAATGAACTGTTCCTTTTGAGGAATCCAAAAGACCGGCAATAATTTTCAGTAGCGTAGATTTTCCTCCACCACTTGCCCCGACAATGCCAAAAATTTCACCTGGGTTTAAATCGATTGATACTCCCTGTAAAACTTTCTTTTGTTCGCTGTATGAAAAATGAATCTGCCTGATTGAAAGCATTAATTTCTTAATTCCTTTGGAAACGCACTTAAAACAATATAAACTCCCGGAACCGGGTTTTCCACCACTTCGTCGTCGTTCAAATAAACTTTCAGTTTCTGATGATCGTGGTCAATGATATACTCATCCAGGCACTTTTCAGAAAAAACAATTGCCGTTGCCCCGTTTTCTCCGTGGAAAATAAACTGGATCACATCCTGGATCTCGTAATGAAACGTCTTACCGTCTCCGATTTCTCCTGCCAAAATAAAGGGTTGATCCCGCACTATCTCTAATACATCCGAAGAATCAGTCAAACGAAATTCATCTTCCCATTCGTAGCGGATATTTTCAGGCGAATCTTTTCCTTCATGCTTCTCTTGAGCATATTCTTCTGAAAAGGAATTATTTTTTAGAAACACTTGAATTGAATAAGACATCTTTCTTTTTTGTGGAATATACACAAAGATAAAAAATATGCAGACGCAGAGACATGTCTCGTGTTCTCGCATTAATAAAAATATAAGAAAAAAAAAGTTAACCACCCGTCTAGGGTTATAAACCCTAGACCAGTTTTACGGAATCATTTTCTACAATCATTTAACTTCACTTCTATCCTTTCAATTCTCACTTTTCAATTTAAACTATCTTTGCACAAAAAATCAGATATGTATCCCAGTGTTCAATTACTCCCGCACAAAACGCAATCTATGGAAAGAAGACATCCGTGGATTTTTTCCGGCGCCTTAAAAGAAATGCCACTTACGATTGAAGACGGAGAAGTTGTATCTGTTCTGGATTCACGAAATAATGAAATTGCAAAAGGACATTTTCAACATGGCTCCATCGCTGTACGAATTCTGACATTTAACGGGGATCAGATTGACCAGGAGTTTTTCAACAAGCGTATTTCCAATGCTGTTGACCTGCGTAAAAAACTACATCTTTTCCGAGAAGACAATTCGATCTGCAGATTGGTTCATGGTGAAGGCGACGAAATGCCGGGTCTTGTAATTGATTATTATGGAGGTGTTGCGGTTATCCAATGTCACAGTTTGGGAATGTACCTGCAAATTGATCTGATCAAGAATGCATTGGTTCATGCTTTGGGAAGCGATTTAAAAGCCGTTTACAACAAATCCAAGGAAACACTTCCGGGAAGAATTCCGGTCGAGGATGGTTACTTATTCGGAACATGTGAAACTCCGCATATTGCATTGGAGAACGGTGTGAAATATCAGTTGGACTGGATCACCGGGCAAAAAACCGGATTCTTTATAGATCAGCGCGAGAACAGAGCCTTATTGGCAAAATATGCTGAAGGAGCAAAAATATTGAATACCTTTTGTTATTCAGGCGGTTTTAGTCTTGCTGCATTGAAAGATGGCGCGAAAGAAGTCCATTCCTTAGACAGCTCAAAGAAAGCGATTGAATTAACGGACGCGAACATTGAACTGAACGGATTTAAAAATCACCAATCTATTGTTGCCGATGCTATGAATTTCATTCGTGAAACAGGAGAAGAATACGATATTATCATTTTAGATCCACCGGCATTTGCAAAGCACCGCGATAAAAGACACCAGGCAGTTCAGGGATACAAACGCCTGAATTCAATGGCTATTCAGCATATTCGTCCGGGAGGTTTATTAATGACCTACAGTTGCTCCCAGGTGGTTGACAAACAATTATTTACAAATACGATTATCGCCGCAGCGATTGAATCCGGGAGAACAGTAAAAATCCTGGAGCAATTGCACCAGCCGGCAGATCACCCTATTAATGCTTTCCACCCGGAAGGTGAATATTTAAAAGGATTGCTTTTACAGATTATTTAATGCTTGACATTCGATACAGGAGCATTCTTACAGTTGCTCTGCCAATGATGCTTAGTGGATTCATTCAATCCGTAATTGCCATTACTGATGCCGCATTTTTAAGCAGGTACAGTAAACTGGCTTATGATGCTTCCGGAAGTGCAGGACTTTGGTATATTACCATGTACATGGTTTTTATCGGGCTGGGCGACGGAGCACAGATTGCAATGGCGCAAAAGGTGGGCGAAAAGAATCAGAAAGGATTTGCTGCTGTTTTCCAGTCCAATTTCATCATTTTATTCTCCGCAGCAATACTGCTCACCATTTTAGTCCAGCTTTGCATGCCTGCACTCATGGGATATCTGGTTACAAACTATGAATTAGCACAGGCAGAACAATCTTTTCTTGAAATCAGGAGTTATTCCTTTTGGGCAGCTACTATAACAATCAGCATCCAGGCGTCCTATTTAGCTGTCGGAAAAACAACACTTGTTCTCATAGCTTCACTGATCGCAGCGATTTCAAACATCATCCTCGACTATTTTTTAGTCTTTGGGGTAGGTCCGTTCCCGCAACTAGGACTTGAAGGAGCCGCCATTGCCTCAACAAGCGCAGAATTCCTGGCAATGCTTTTCCTTCTTTCTACCCTGGTTGGCGGAAAATTAAAAACGCAATACCCCATTTGGAAAGAAAGTTTGATCAGTAAGTTTCAAATAAAGGAAAATTTAAAAATCGGTTTTCCGCTTCTTCTGCAGGGAATTGTTGCTCTTTCGATCTGGACCATCTTTTTCATCTGGATTGAACAAATGGGTGGAGACAACCTGACAATTTCCTTGAATATCCGATACATTTACTTCTTGGCCTTCGTTCCTATCTGGGGATTCGCAGCAGCTACAAAAACATATATCGCCCAATATTTCGGTGCAAAACAGTTTCATCAGCTTCCAGTCATTCAGCGAAGGATGCAACTTTTAACCATAAGTTTTTTAGTTCTTACCTTTCACGGAGCCGTACTTTATCCCGAAGCCCTGATCCGGCTTGTTTCAGATCATCCGGAACATGTGGAGAAAAGCGCACAAGTCCTTAGAGTTGTCAGCGGATCTATCCTGATCTATGGAACGGGCAGTGTGTTTTTTCAAACCATCAGCGGGATCGGGAAAACACGGATCACCTTTTTAGTGGAATGTCTATCTACCACTTTCTATATTATTTCAGCTTATCTTTTCATTAAAGTATGGAACTGGCCTATTCAGTGGGTTTGGCTCGTTGAATATGTTTATTTTATTACAATGGGATTAGGATCCTTTATTTATTTGAAATGGATTAATCAAACAAAGGAAAAAATCGAATATGAATAATTTACGCATTGTTTTCATGGGGACTCCCCATTTTTCGGTTGGAATTCTCCAGGCAATTAAAAATGCCGGAATGAATTTGGCAGGAATTGTGACCGTAGCAGATAAACCCGCCGGCAGAGGACAGCTCATGCACGAAAGTCCCGTAAAGCAATTTGCCATTGAGAACCATATTCCGGTCCTGCAGCCTTTAAAACTAAAAGATCCTGAATTTCTAAGCCAATTGGAATCGCTCCAGGCGGATGTATTTGTTGTTGTAGCATTTCGCATGCTTCCCGCAGAGGTCTGGAAAATGCCAAAATACGGAACCTTCAATCTTCATGCCTCCCTTCTACCCGATTACCGTGGTGCAGCCCCCATCAACTGGGCCATCATTAACGGAGATCAAAAAACAGGTGTCAGCACTTTCTTTATTGACGAAGCCATTGACACTGGGAATGTGATCGGAAGAACAGAAATGAATATTTCAGAAAACGAAAGTGCCGGAGAACTGCACGATCGCATGATCGATGTTGGCGGCAGGCTGGTTGTAGAAACACTTCAGCGCATTGCCAATAACGATGTAAACCCTATTCCACAGGCAGAACTGGGATCAGGATCCATGAGACCGGCCCCCAAGCTATTCAAAGAAAACACACAAATTAACTGGAATGCAAAACCGGAAGACATTCACAACCTGGTTCGCGGACTGAATCCATATCCTGCAGCCTGGACAAGCTGGAGGAATTCGAAAGGAGAAATGAAGAATGTGAAAGTTTTTAAAACCCTTATCAGCGATCAATCTGGTTCCGGCACTCTCCAATTAAGCTCTTCCAAGACACAATTATTTGTCGATACACAAGAAAAACGACTCGAAATTGTAGAATTCCAGGTCGAAGGAAAGAAAAAAATGACCGCAAAAGAGTGGTTGGTAGGGAATAATTCATCGGATTGGACGATAAATTTCAACTAATTTTTATCGAGCTAAGGTGTAAATCCGTCTGAAAACCCCTAAAAACGGGGGTGCTTATCAACAAATGCGTTTATTTATCAACAAAATCAACGCTTTTTAGTGTTTGGCCTTGGTAGAGAAGCATATTCATATATTTTTGTTGTGTTAATTATTAGAAATCATTCAAAAAAAACCAAACTATGAACAAAGCAGAATTAATTGATGCGATTGCTTCTGAAGCAGGATTGTCTAAAGCTGATGCAAAAAAAGCATTGGATGCATTTGTAGGTGCTACAGCTGGAGCATTGAAAAAAGGAGACCGTATTTCTTTAGTAGGATTCGGTTCTTTCTCAGTTTCTAAGCGTGAAGCTAGAACTGGTCGTAACCCACAAACTGGAAAAGAAATCAAAATCGCAGCTAAGAACGTAGTACGTTTCAAAGCTGGTGCTGAGTTATCTGGAGCAGTTAACTAAGAACGATATTCTTTAGAGAAAAATCCTCTCGTCGTTTTGGCGGGGGGATTTTTTTTGTTTACCTATCCTCCAATTTCAATTTAACACCTTTAATCCGCTCATTACTACACTTCAGGAGATAGCAAGCCACTTTTTATTCCAGCTATTCCAAATTTGAATATATTGGCAGTTGCAATAAGCTATTACAATGACAACTCACAGTAAGTCTACTCCGCACTTTTACGATCACGAGCAAGCGATGATGCGATTTGATTGTGACAAAAACATTTTCAATCTTTCCTCTCTGAAGGAATTCGAACGTTCACTCGTTTCGTATGAATTTGCAATCAAATTTGTCTGTGAAGGAGTTGAGCGTTATACCGTCAACAATAAATCATACACCATTACTCCCGGAAGTTATCTTCTGATGAATGGTGAAAAACAGGGACATGTTTCAATTGACAGTGCTAAAACAGTAAAAGGAATCTGTTTGAGTGTTTCCAATGAAGTGATTGCGGATATTATTGCTACTATCCAGGCTCCTGACACCCCTTTTTCGGATTTAAAGCTTTCCGACTTTTTCTATACAGAACACTTTTTAGAAAACCAGTACCAGGCCCAGCACACACATTTAGGAAGAAACTTACAGGAAATAAGCACACAGATACAACAGAATGTATTTACAAGCGATCAAATTAACCAGGAATTATTTTACAAGCTGGCAGAATCCCTCGTAGCGGATCAGGTAGAAGTATTCAAACAACTTCAATCCATTCCAACTGTTAAAGCAGAAACCAAGAGAGATTTATGCAGGCGTGTTCTGAAAGGAAAAGAATTTATCGATTCAAATTTCACAGACGCATTGACAATCGAACAAATCGCCCGAATTGCCGGAATGTCGGAATACCATTTCTTCCGTTTGTTTAAGCAGATAATCGGCATGACCCCTTATCAGTATATCCTGTCGAACAGGCTCAAAACATCAGCTCAAATGCTGAAAGCAGATTATTCGGTTTCTGATATTGCAATCGCAATGGGCTTTTCGGACATTTATTCGTTTAGCAAAACATTCAAAAAACACTTCGGGCTCTCACCCACTTTGTATGCATCTGCCAGGATTTAACTGCCGAACAACACGGGAATAGATACGTTTACATAAAATTACCCTTTTTTACAAGCAACTTTCCCCGAAATAGGACATCTTTGCAGCAGTTCTATTTCAAACCCTATGATCAATAAAAGCTTCACCTGCAACATTCTATTTCTTTCATTTTTACTTATCCAATCTTTCCAGTTTACTTCCGCTCAATATTCCACAGTAAGCGGAAAAATTACCGGGGTAAATCCGCTCAGTCCACCTGTTATCAGATTATGCCATGCATCTGATTCAAGCCTTGTAAAAGCTGCTATTCCTGATTCATTAGGAAACTTTGAATTTGAAGGGGTGAAAAAAGGCGTTTTCCGGGTTTTTATCGACCAAATGGACTATCAGAAATTCGTCGGAGAAATAATTGACCTTACATCGGATTCCAGCAAAATTCAACTGCCCGAAATCTTCCTGACTCCTGCATCAACAGAATTGGGAGATGTCGTGATCACTGTTAAAAAGCCATTTATTGAACGCAAAATTGACCGGGTAATCGTAAATCCGGATGCCCTGACAGGAAATACAGGTACCACCGCGTTGGAATTATTGGAGAAAGCTCCGGGCATAACCGTAGACTTCAACGGAATCATTTCATTAAAAGGAAAATCGGGTGTTCAGGTATTTATTGATAACCGGCCCACATACATGTCACAGGAAGATCTTGCCGGATATTTGCGGTCCTTGCCCTCCAACTCCATTGCATCCATAGAAATCATGACCAATCCACCGGCTAAATACGATGCTTCGGGGAATGCAGGAATCGTCAACATCATCCTGAAAAAACTCAAGGAAAAAGGCTTTAACGGCGGGATCACGCTCAGTTACGGGCAAGGAAGGTACATGCGCTCCAATAATAGTTTCATTTTCAACTACCGCGTCAATAAAGTCAACCTATTTACAACTCTTGGATGGAGCCAGAATAATTCTTACCAGGATTTAACCATCAACCGGTATTATTACACTTCTGAAAATCAATTCAGTTCGGCCTTTTTACAAAACTCATACATTAAACGGGAAAACGGTGGAAGGACCGGGAAGATCGGGATGGATTGGTATGTGAGTAAAAAATCAACCATCGGAGTAGTATTTTCGGGATTTTACAATCCATCGGTATCGGAAACTACCAATTCAGCAAACATTCTGGCTGCAGACAATTCCATTTCCGCATTGGTTTCTGCTTATAGCAAATCCAATAACCTTTGGTATAACGGCAGTGCAAATCTCAATTACACCTTAAAAATAGACAGCCTCGGAAAAGAACTGTCTATCAATGCAGACTACATTCGTTATACATCGGAACACGAACAAACACTTGACAATACTACACGTTCTTCCGGCGGTACGCTAATGAATTCGCTGAACCTTGAATCTTCATTACCGGCAGACATTGACATTAAAACAGCTAAAATCGATTATATAAATCCATTGAAAAATAATAACAGGGTGGAATTCGGTGTAAAAACAGCCTTTGTAAGTACGGATAATACTGCTGATTTTTACGATGTGGTGAATGGTGCAACCACTCCGAATTACACATTTTCAAACCGATTTATTTACGAAGAGAATAACAATGCGGCATATGCGAATTACGCCCATGAATGGAAAAAATTTGCACTGCAATTGGGGTTACGATTCGAAAGTATACGCATGCACGGAAATCAATTGGGAAATCCACTAGTGAGTGACTCAAGTTTTACACGCATGTACAACAGTTTGTTCCCCACAGCCTATTTTTCATACACTCCTGACAGTTTGAAAAATAATCAAATCGGATTATCATTCGGAAGAAGGATCGATTATCCGAACTACCAGGATATGAATCCATTCACCTACCCGATGGATGCCTATACCTATTATGGCGGAAACCCTTTCTTAAAACCAACATTCTCTTATAATTTCGAATTGACTTATTCTTACAAAAACGCAATTTCCGTCACGGTCGATTACAGCATTGTACACAACCTCATTAACGAGACCAATGAACAGGTGAACAATATTTATTACAGTAGACCCGGGAATTACGGTCAGCAAACCGCTTATGGGATTAGTGTCAGCGGCGAACTCAATTTAACGAAATGGTGGAATGTTCAATATTATTCCGAATTAAAAAATATCGGTTATAGCACATCCATTTACAATCAGCCCTTAGTTGAGAATCGCTGGTATTGGTATGTTGGTCCAGCCTTTAAATTTACCATAACACCAAAATTATCCGCAGAACTTGCAGGATCGTACCACACACGGATTTTATCCGGTCAGTTCCTGATCATCCCTGTCGGACAGGTAAGAGTTGGCCTTGCTTACAAGATCCTGAAAGAAAAAGGCTCCATCAAATTCAATCTTTCGGATGTATTCTATACCGCGCAGCCTGGAGGAGATATCCGGAACATTGCGAATTCCAAAGCGAATTGGGTAAGTAAAATGGACAGCAGAGTGGCTACATTTAGTTTTTCTTACCGCTTCAGCAAAGGAAAAGCATTGAATGAACGTCGATCTGGGGCATCTGATGAAGAAAAACAACGGGTGAATGCACATTAAATGAATTGAAAAAGTATTTTCATTAGAAAAAATAGCAGGTTTAAACAAATCGATCCGCCCGGACAAGTGTAGTTTTAGTTCATAAATTCTAAAATCATGTTTATGAAAATATACTACATAGGTTTAACGGTTTTCCTGCTTTTCACCGCAAATTCTGTAAAAGCACAGATATCATCAACTTTGGATACCGAACTTCAGCATACACTCGACAGTATGCGGACAGTTCTCGGGGCAAAATCTTTAAGTGCATCCATCCAGGTTTCCGACGGTTCCGTTTGGGCACATGCAAACGGTATTTCTACCACCACTGTGGATGTAACGACAGATGACGCCTACTTATTCGGAAGTGTTGCCAAAACAATGACCTCCGCATGCATTCTGCAATTGGCAGATGACGGCGTTTTGCAATTGGATGACAGTTTGCACGAATGGCTTCCGACTATGCCTTATATTGATTCAAACATTACTATCCGGCAATTATTAAACCATACAAGTGGTATCTATGATGTATTGAGTCATCCAAACCACCAGGATTCCCTGCTGGCAGACATGTCCCGAATCTGGACTGCAGAAGAACTGATCGACCGGTTTATTTCTCCACCGCTATTTCAGCCCGGAGCTTCCTGGTCCTACTGTAACACCAATTATTTCCTATTAGGCATGATCATTCACGCTGCAAGCGGGAACCAATTCTATACGGAAATGCGCAACCGCTTCTTCGATCCGCTGGGATTAAACTCTGTTGCCATTCCGGCATTCGAACCACTCAACTCCCCTGTAGCCCACTTATGGTTAGACATTACGGGAGATGGTATAATGGACGATGCACATAGTTTCTACATGAGTTACATGTCGCTCAATTCAACTGCAGGAGCTGCCGGCGGTTATTTTTCAACACCAACGGACTGCACAAAATGGATGAGAACCTATATGCGCGGAGATTTACTTTCTCCGGCAATCATGGCAGAAGCAAAAACAACTGTTCAGGTTGGAGGTAACATTGAACGCTACGGCCTGGGATTAATGCGCAAAACCAATGGTTTTCTCGGATACGAAGCTTACGGACATGGCGGTGACCTGGCTTATCACGCATCTTCCTGGTATTTCCCTGCCCTGGATCAAAGCATCACGGTTTTCACCAACGACAACAGTAAAAACTCCTGGACCTTAATTCCGGTTGTGCGTGAATTGTTGCGAACTACCATCAACAACCAAACAGCTTCGTTGAAAGAAAATCAGATCAACAGCATCCAGGTATCGCCCATTCCATTCAACGATCAGCTTACGGTTTCATGGGACGATTCTTCTTCCGATGAGATCACAGTAAGACTGGAAGACGCTTTCGGCAGGACAATTGCAACTCAAAAAGAACATACGCTCAACAATAAGCGCCTTGAATCCCGTTTTGAAAATCTTGGCACACTTCCCGGAGGAATCTATTTTGTGCAGATCATTGGAAACAGCGGCTGGACAAAGACCGTGAAAGTCATAAAATAACTGATTATGAAAAATATTCCAACGGTGATTTACAGCTTGTTTTACAATTGCGCAAAAAGAAGAGAGACTTTGAGCCCTTTGGCTTTGTGGCGGTCGGGTCCGACAGAATGAATTGAAAAATGACCAGTAAGAAGCAATCGGAATAATTTGATTTACGAAGAAACACCCCGGATTTCGAAAGGACCGGGGTGTTTTTTAAATCCAAATGTTTTTCTGGTAGCTATTATATCCTAATTGCGAATTAGTTATTGGGGGTTTTGATTCAGAATTCACTAATTTTGCCCCATGAAAAACGAACTGCTTCAAGCATTTTATGAATTGATCCCTGAAGTAAAAGGTCAGATGTTTGATGAAATAGCCTCAAAAAGAACGCGTTATTTAACAGTCTTGCTCGAAGAGATTTTCCAGGAACACAATGCAAGTGCCGTTTTAAGAAGCTGTGATTGTTTCGGCATCCAGGAATTACATGTCGTAGAAAGCAAAAATCAATACAAAGTTCAGCGAGATATTGCACGTGGTGCAGGAAGATGGGTCGACCTGTTCAATTACAACGAAGGTCCTGCCCCGCTTTTGGATGCCGTAAGCAAACTTAAATCCAAAGGATATAAAATTGCAGCCTTAACACCTGACGCAGAGCTTTCCATTTTCGACTTGCCCCTGGACCAGCCCATTGCTCTTTCTTTCGGAACCGAATGGGAAGGTATTTCCGATGAGATCCGTGAAATAGCAGATTACAAAGTAGCAATTCCAATGGTTGGATTTACAGAAAGTTTTAATGTATCCGTTTCAGTAGCGTTAAGCCTTCAGGCATTAAGACAGCGGCTGATCGAATCCGATGTGGACTGGAAACTGAATGATGCAGATCAAACCGAGGTGAAACTGAAATGGTGTCAGCGCTATATGCGTAACGGAGATGTTGTCAGAAGAGAATTGGAAAAGCGGCTGCAAAGTTCAAAGAGTTGAACTATTCAATAGTTCAAAGAGTTCTGTCAGGAAAATCCGTTTGAACCTTTTGAACTTTTTTAAACCTTTTGAACTTTTTTTACTTAGTAAGTCAAAGAGAACGTTATATTTGTATGACTTTTCGAACTAAAAAAAAAAGAAAACTATTATGGGAAAAGGTGATATCAAGACGGCAAAGGGAAAACGTACAAACGGATCCTATGGTAATACCCGTAAAAGAAAAACCACAACAGTTACACCGGTTACTGCTAAAAAGAAAGAATCTGCTCCGGCTGATGAGAAAAAAGTAGCAGCGAAAAAACCGGTTGCTAAAACTGCGGCTAAACCAGCAGCTGAGAAAAAACCTGCTGCTAAAAAACCAGCTGCAAAACCAGCGAAAAAAACTGAAGAATAATCGAATGAATAATCCTTCAACATATTAAGAGCTCTGCCATTTGGCGGGGCTTTTTTTGTGAAAATATTTTAATCAAAACACTTCTCTGTTAGTTCAAAAATCTCGAAATTTGTGTACTTCCAAAGAAAGAAAAAAATAAGCTGAAATTCGCTTCGGTGAATCAGGATTCAAAAAAGAACAAATGAAAAAACACAACTTTGGCGCAGGACCATGTATTCTTCCGCAAGACGTATTTAAAAAAGCTTCAGATGCCGTACTGGATTTTAACGGATTATCCATTCTTGAAGTATCCCACAGAAGTAAAGATTATGAAGCTGTGATGCACGATGCCCGTGAACTGGTTAAAAAAGCATTGAACATTTCGGATGATTATGAAGTGCTTTATTTACAAGGTGGAGCTACACTTGGATTCACCATTGCGGCTTTAAACATGATGCGTTCAACAAAGAAAGCCGGGTATATCAATACAGGAACCTGGGCTTCAGGAGCTATCAAAGAAGCGAAGAAAGTGGGTGTCGACGTAAATGTATTTGCTTCTTCGGAAGATAAAAACTTCAGCTACATCCCTAAAAATCTTCAAATTCCGACTGACGCAGATTATATTCACTTCACTTCGAATAATACCATTTTCGGTACCCAGTTCAAGGAATTTCCTAAAACTGATTTGCCATTGGTATGTGATATGTCATCGGATATTTTCTCCAAAGAAATCAATGTTTCCGATTTTGACCTGATTTATGCAGGTGCACAAAAAAACTTAGGTCCGGCAGGAGCTACTTTATACATCGTGAAGAAAGAGGTTCTTGGGAAATCAACTTCCCCTTTTATGCCAAGTTACCTGGACTTAAAAATACACGCTGAAAAAGATTCCATGTTCAATACCCCACCGGTATTTTCTGTTTACGTTGCAATGCTGAACCTACAGGATTTGATCGCGCAAGGTGGTGTTTCCAAAATGGCTCTGAAAAATCAGGCAAAAGCAAAACTGATTTATTCCGAAATTGATGCGAATCCATTGTTCAAAGGCACTGTAGCTGTTGAAGACCGTTCTGAAATGAATGTCAACTTTTTACTTACAAATGATGGGTTGAAAGACGAATTCGATGCAGCATGGAAAGCAGCAGGAATTATTGGTTTGAACGGACACAGAAGTGTTGGAGGATACAGAGCTTCTATGTACAATGCGCTTGAACTGGAAAGTGTCCAGGTATTGGTTGATGTAATGAACGATTTCTCTAAAAAACACGGATAAATGAAAATATTAGCAAATGACGGTATTTCCAACGAAGGAAAAGTTGCTCTTGAAAAAGCAGGTTATACGGTTATTACCGATAAAGTAGAACAGGATAACCTGATCAGCTATGTGAATACAAACAATATTGAGATCATCCTTGTAAGAAGTGCTACAACCATCAGACAACATGTGATCGATTCTTGTCCGGGTTTGAAATTACTTGGCCGAGGCGGTGTAGGAATGGACAATATTGATGTAACATATGCCCGGGAAAAAGGCTTAAT
The DNA here is from genome assembly GCF_029266855.1 of Fluviicola sp. Lineage (GTDB taxonomy): Bacteria > Bacteroidota > Bacteroidia > Flavobacteriales_D > Crocinitomicaceae > Fluviicola. The sequence continues at coordinate 495,229 of NZ_JAQSWB010000001.1, read as the reverse complement.
CGTTATCAATACCCCGGCTTCATCCTCTCAGTCCGTTGCTGAATTGGTAATGGGACATTTATTTGCCGGAGCCCGTTCACTTCATGATTCTTTCAAGCAAATGGAAACAGGTGATTTTTCCTCATTGAAAAAGAAGTACGGAAAAGGAATCGAATTACGCGGAAAAACCATCGCCATCATCGGTTTCGGACGAATAGGTCAATCTGTTGCAAGTTATGCTTTAGGTTGCGGAATGAAAGTCCTTGCTGTGAACAATCACGAAGTAAACACCGAAATTCCTTTAGAAATCCAGGGCATCGGGGAAATTAGAGTACCCCTTCAATCTACCAATGATTTGAACAGTGCGATAAAAGAAGCTGATTTCATTTCTCTTCATATCCCGAAACAAGGAGACGGGTCGGCTGTCATTAAAAAAGCAGAATTCGACCTAATGAAAAGAGGTGTAATCCTGGTAAATGCTGCACGTGGTGGTGTTGTAGACGAAGCTGCATTACTTGACGCTATCTCAGAAGGCAAGGTAGCATATGCCGGTTTGGATGTGTTTGAGAATGAACCGAACCCGAGAGCTGATTTGCTGAATAACGAAAAAATCGGAACCACTCCACATATCGGTGCTGCCACAAATGAAGCCCAGGATCGAATCGGGTTGGAATTAGCCGATTTAATTGTTAAACAGTTTGGAGTACAAGTTCCTGCTTAGTCATTCGGAAATAAATGTCTGTAATTCACCCCTTTAAGGCAATTCGTCCAACCAGAGATAAGGCTCAATTGGTATCAACGAGACCTTTAGCAGCTTATCGCAAGCATATTTTACGAGCAAAGCTGGACGAAAACCCTTATACTTTTCTGCATATTATTCACCCGGAAGGCGACAAGGAACATCAGTCCAAAGCCAATTCCGTGGAGCGTTTCGAAGCAGTTAAATCCCGGTATGATTCGTTCATCGAGCAAGGAATTCTCATTCAGGACCCGGAAGAATCATTTTACATTTACAGACAAACCAAAGGGACACATCAGTTTACCGGTGTCATCGCCGGAGTAAGTATTGAAGAATACAAAAATGACTTGATCAAAAAGCACGAGGCAACCATTACTTCGCGCGAGTCCATGTTTACCAATTACCTGAATATTACCGGTTTCAATGCAGAACCGGTTCTTTTGGCTCACAAACATTTACCGGAACTGGATAAGTATTTCGATAAAGTGACCAAAACAAGACCGGAGTACGAATTTTCGACAACCGACAAAATCAAGCACGAATTATGGGTTATCGATGCGCGAAAAGATACGAAACTGATCGCTATATACGCAAATCTGAACCAATTGTACATTGCTGACGGACATCACCGTTCGGCCTCTTCTGCACGATTAAAAGATACCATCGTCAAGAACAAGCAGCCACAGTTTCCTAACCAGGATTACTTCCTGGCCTACCTAATTGATGAGCAAAAACTGGAGATTTTGGAGTTTCAACGCCTCGTAAAACATTTGAACGGTTTGACTCCTGAAGATTTTCTGAAAGCGTGTAAAGCACATTTTGAAATTGAAGAACTGAAAAAAGCCCGCAGACCGCTTCAAAGACACGAAATTGTCTGCTTACTCGGAAAAGAAGCCTACTCTTTCAAAGCAAAAGAAGCCATTACCTCTGTGAAAGATGTGGTGAAGCAACTTGACGCTCAAATTCTTACCGATTACATCCTTAACCCGATCCTAGGGATTGAAGACCTGAAAACCAGTAAGGATATAGATTTTATCCCTGGAACGAAAGAATTGAAAAAAGTGGTAGACCTGGTGCGTAAAGACGATTTCAAAGTTGGATTCCTTTTATACCCGGCTTCCATCAATGAAGTAAAAGAAGTTGCCGACCAGGGAGGAATTATGCCTCCCAAATCTACCTGGGTAGAACCCAAAATGCGCAGCGGATTAACTATTTACAGTATCAACGAATAGTATGACCTTAGCAGATCGAATCTATTTATTAAAAGAAGAATTGCCCGAAGACGTTGTGTTGGTGGCAGTTTCGAAGACAAAACCCGCAACTCTTGTGCAAGAAGCATATGATGCAGGTCAGCGTGTTTTCGGAGAAAATAAAGTCCAGGAAATGGTCGATAAGTGGGAAATCCTTCCGAAAGACATTGAATGGCATTTAATCGGGCATTTGCAGAGCAACAAGGTAAAATATATTGCTCCTTTTGTTTCATTGATCCATTCCGTGGACAGTTTTAAATTACTCCAGGAAATCAACAAACAGGGAGAAAAGAATAAACGCGTGATTCCATGCCTCCTTCAGTTTCATATAGCTCAGGAAGAAACCAAATTCGGACTTTCATTCGAAGAAGCGGAAGAAATCTTGCAAAGCAGGGAATTTGTTGAGATGGATCACATTTCCATTGTTGGATTAATGGGCATGGCGAGTTTTGTAGACAACCAGGAACAGATCCGCGACGAGTTCCGGAACCTGCATAATTATTTTGCCATTCTGAAAAGCAATTATTTTAAATACAATCCTGATTTCAAGGTGCTTTCCATGGGAATGAGCGGCGATTATAAGTTAGCCATCGAAGAAGGCAGCAACATGGTTCGGATTGGAAGTTCACTATTCGGAAACAGATGAAATCACTACTAATTATTCTGATAAGCTTATTTTGTGCAGGAAGTTCATTTGCGCAAAACAATTACACAGACAGCTTAAGCAAAGAGCGTACTAAACACGAAAGTGAGTTCCTGTCTAAGGTATTGAATGAAGAGGAACGGAAAATTCACCCGGAAATTTGCTTTTTCCCCATAAACACATCTTTTATCATTGAAGCTGATTTTGTGAAAGAAGTCGGACCGGCTTTTGTGATGCCAATGTCGACTGAGCGTACGGTTTATTACCGGAAAATGGGCTATCTATCATTCAAGGTCAACGATACTTTGTGTAAATTGAATGTTTATCAAAATCTGGATCTGGCCGGAAAGAAAGAATACAAAAACTACTATTTCGTACCATTCAAAGACGCTACCACGGGCATTTCCACCTACGGTGCAGGGAAATACCTGGATTGCTACCTCAGTAAAAAGGCAAAAAAGGTAAAACTGGATTTCAATACTTCCTATCACCCCTACTGTGCTTATTCAGACCGCTATTCCTGTCCGATCGTTCCGAAAGAGAATACCATTCCAGTTGCGATTACCGCCGGTGAATGTTATGTTCCGCATGATTAAAATCTTTTGGAATGTGCCAGCGATACCTGCAAGGTAAGGCAGGTATGTTTGTTAGCAAGTTAACTAACATGTTAACCAGAGTTGAGAATTACCAATCAATTTGATTGGGTGCTTTGTTAGTGATTTAGTTAACTTGCTAACAACACTCAAAAAGTTAACAATTAATTGGCCAGATGTATTTGTCAGTAATTTAGCTAAATCACCTTATCCTTCCGCTATCCTCCTCCTCTCCCGTTCAAAGTTAATTACAACTGTCCAACCAAATATTCTGATATCATTCCAAATTATTTGGCTATCTTCAAACAGATAATCAATGATATGAAACTACAGAATATGATCGCATTCTCTTCCCTTTTAGCTCTATCGGCTGCATGTGGAAGTAATGAAGAAACAAACGAAAGTTCACAGTCTACGGAAACAACTGTGGAACGATTTGCAGATGTTCAAATCCTTCGTTTCGATGTTCCAAGTTGGGACAAACTCACTATAAAGCAAAAAGAACTGGTTTACTATCTTTCCCAAGCAGGTTTGGCTGGAAGGGATATCAATTACGATCAGAACAACCGCTTTAACCTGGAAATTCGCAGAACCCTGGAAGCAATCCACGAAAAATACGATGGAGACAAAACAGTTGCCGAATGGAAGAAATTCGATGAGTGGAGCAAGCAGGTATTCTTTTCCAATGGAATCCATCATCATTATAGCATGGAGAAGATCCAGCCGAAATTCAGTCCGGCATACCTTCAGAAACTGATGGTTGCGGTGGAACACAACCTGAGTCCGGAAGCACTGGCAGCGATCTTCAATAAAAAACTGGAAAAGAAGCGAAAGGTAAAAGATCCGAATGTAGATATGATCGTAGCTTCCGCAAATAATTTTTATGGAAAAGGTGTTACACAGAAAATGGTGGAGGATTTCTATTCCAAAAAACAGGATTTGAGTGATACAACTCCGGTTGAATTGGGATTAAATTCAACTTTGGTACTCAAAAACGGGAAACTGGTTGAAGAAGTGTGGAAGAGCAAAGGAAAATATGGCCTGGCAATCGATCAGATTATTTTCTGGCTTAGAAAAGCCGTAAAAGTTGCTGAAAACGATCAGCAAAAACAAGCACTGAAAGTCCTGATTGAATACTACAAAACCGGAGACCTGAGAAAATGGGATGAATACAATGTACTTTGGGCTACAGCAACAAAAGGCGATATTGATTACATCAACGGTTTCATAGAAACTTATGGAGATGCATTGGGCAAACGTGCCAATTACGAATCCATTGTTCAGATCAACGACTTTGAAGCCTCAAAACGAATGGCCAAGGTTGCTAAAAATGCACAGTGGTTCGAAGATAATTCTCCGCTTTTACCCGAGCACAAGAAAAAGAAAGTTGTTGGTGTTTCCTACAAGGTAGTTGAAGTTGCAAGTGAATCAGGTGATGCTGCTCCTTCTACTCCAATCGGTGTGAATCTTCCGAATAACAACTGGATTCGCGAGGTTCACGGTTCGAAATCCGTTTCCCTGGGAAATATCATTGAGGCTTACAACAAAGCCGGCGGACCAGCATTGGTTGAAGAATTCGCGAATGATAAGGAAGAAATCGACCGGGCAAATAAATACGGAGCTCTTGCAGGAAAAATGCACACTGCTTTGCACGAAGTGATCGGCCATGCGAGTGGCAAGATCAATCCGGGAGTTGGCCAGCCGTCAGAAACACTTCTGAATTATGCATCGACATTGGAAGAAGCACGTGCCGACCTGGTTGGATTGTATTTCATTATGGATCAGAAAATGGTGGATCTGGGCTTGATTGAATCACTGGAAGTAGGAAAAGCAGAATACGACGGCTACATCCGAAACGGTTTACTTACCCAGTTACAACGTTTGGAAAAAGGTCAAAACCTGGAAGAAGAGCACATGCAGAACCGTCAACTGGTGAGTGCATGGGTTTTCGAGAAAGGTCAGAAAGACCAGGTAATCGAGAAAATCACCCGCAATGGAAAAACCTATTACGATATCAAAGACTACAAGAAGCTACGCGTTCTGTTCGGTGACTTACTAAGAGAGATCCAACGGATTAAATCCGAAGGTGATTACAACGCAGGAAAGAACCTGGTTGAAACATACGGGGTGAAAGTTGATCCAAAGATCCATGCAGAGATCTTACGTCGTGTAAAACCATTGAACATCGCGCCTTATAACGGATTTGTTTACCCGATCCTTGTTCCGATCATGGACTCCAAAGGAAAGATCAAGGACATTAAAATGGAAAATAAGCAAAGCTTTATTGAACAAATGCTGTATTATGGGAAGAATCACAGTTTTCTGTATTAAGTTACACAAAACTATTCCTCACAGACTTCGACGTGAGCTCAGTAGAAGTCTGTGAGGATTGTAGCATATAAATCACTTTTGAGTCAATGAACTTCAGTATTCAACCCACTTTAGAAAACGAACAGCTTATCCTCTACCCGCTCCGGGAAGAAGATTTTGAAGACATGTATGCGATTGCAGCCGACCCAAAGATTTGGGAACAGCATCCGAATAAAGATCGCTGGAAGAAAGAAGTGTTCCGGAACTTTTTTGACGGAGCAATGCAAAGCAAAGGTGCTTTCAAAATCGTAGACAAAATGACCGGGGAAATCATCGGCAGCACACGGTACTACGATTACAGCGAAACTGAGAATCGTATTCTCATAGGTTACACATTCTATGCTGTTTCCTGCTGGGGAAAAGGAATCAATCCGATGGTAAAAAAACTGATGCTGGATTACATTTTTCAATTCGTATCAAAAGTTCATTTCCATATCGGGGCCGGAAACCTGCGTTCTCAAATAGCTATCGGCCATTTGGGAGCAGAAAAGATCGGAGAAGAAGAAATTGCTTATTTCGGTGAAGCTTCCAAATTGAACTTCATTTATGAAATAACGAAGGACAGTTAAATGGTAAAGACCAAATACTTTCTTAACTTTAAATCAATGAACTACCTCAGACACATATACTTTTCCAACAACAATCCTTGCTTATCCGCGACGAACTTATTGGTGATTTTTGTGAAAGACAATGAAGTATTAAGCAAAAACTAAAACCAGAGTAAAAATGAAAAACTTAATTACTGCCGTATTCGTATTAGCGAGCTTTTTAACGGTAAATGCACAGAACCTGAGACCCTTCCAGGAAAACGGAAAGTATGGATTCATGGATAGAGATAAAACAGTAGTTATTCAACCGATCTATGACCATGCGAGCGACTTCCGTGAAGGTTATGCACGAGTTGAAAAGAACACAAAAGTAGGTTATATCGATGCAACAGGCAAAGTCATTATTGATTTCAAGTATGACGGTGGATATGGTGTTTCCAACGGATTGGCAGCAGTCGAATTGAATGGGAAATGGGGTTTTATTAATTTGAAAGGTGAATCCGTTACATCCTTTAAATATGAGCAGACTGACTCGTTTGTTGAAGGTCTTGTAAAAGTAAAAGCTAACGGTAAATGGGGATTTATGGACGTCAGAGGTAAGGAAGTCATTGCTTTACAATATGATGATACATACAGTTTTAATGAAGGTTTGGCAACCGTTCAATTAAATGGCAAATGGGGCTGTATTGATAAAACTGGTACATTGGTCATTCCAATAAAATATTCTCAAAGTATTTTATTCGGTGAAAAAGAAAATAGTACAAGAGCAGAAATAAACGGCAAATTTGGAGTCATTGACAAAACGGGGAAAGAAACTATTCCAATCAAGTATGAGGATGTACAAGGATATGGAGATGGTAATAAGTTTGTACAACTTAAAGGTAAATGGGGTGTTGTGAGTTCTTCAGGAGAAATTGTTGTTCCGATCACTTATAAAACTTTAAGAGAAGTATATGACCTTGATTATTGATTTACTTGATAAATAGTCCTTATAAACATGAACTACCTCGGACATATTTACTTTTCCAACAACGATCCGCGTCTGGCAGTGGCTAACCTATTCGGTGATTTTGTAAAAGGCAAAAAGTATTTGGAGTATCCGCAGTACATCCAGGAAGGAGTTTTACTTCATCGCAAGATCGATCACTTTATTGATCATCATTTCGAAGTTATTCACCTGATCCATACCATCCGTGGCGAGTTGCCAAAAGTAGCTCCAATTGCCGTAGATATCTATTTCGACCACCTGCTGGCGCGAAACTGGGAGCAATATCATCCAAGCAAACTTGCAGACTTTTTAGCTGGCTTTTATTCTAAAATTAATTTAAGTAAAGAGCCATACCCTTCAGATTTTAAGCACTTTATAAATTTATTGGTTGAACGAAACTGGATCAGTCATTATCATACCGAGGAAGGACTTTACAGAATGTGCCAGGGAGTCAGCAGTAAGCTCTCTTTCGAAAACGCTCTAACGAAAGGACACACCGTGTTTCAGCGCTTTGAGAACGAAATTACTAGTTGCTTTCATGAATATATGCGCGATGCAAATGAATATTTAATGAAGCGTGTTTAGGCTTTTTTGTCGTAATTTGTTTGTAAGTTTGACTATTATGCCGAAAATCAAAACGGGAATTCTTTACTTATTAGCTCTAACAGGATGCTTCGTATTTGCTTCCTGCTCCTCGGAAAAAATAGACTCGAGAAAGAAGCCCCTAGATGCTCATGACTTCGACCTTCCCGGGATTTACAAGCGCGGAAGTTTGGTGGTCCTGGCAGAAAACAGCTCCACATCTTTCTTTATTTACAAAGGAAAAAAGATGGGATTCGAATACGAGATCCTGAAAGAATTTGCTGAAGAACTTGGAGTAAGCCTGGAAGTTAAAATTGTAAACAACCTGGACGAGATCAATGACATACTAAATCGCGGTGAAGGCGATATTGCAGCGTGTAATTATACTGTTACCCGTGAAAGAAGATCCGAGATCAACTTCTCAACCCCTTTTCTGCAAACCAATCAGGTACTCGTTCAACGAAAATCCACTCCCGAAACTTTAGACGAAAAAGTGACCTTCATCACAGATCCCATTCAACTGGGAAATAAGAAAGTGGTGGTTTGGGAACACTCAAGTTATTATACCCGCTTACTTCACTTACAGGATGAGATCGGCGATACGATTATGATCCGTCCAACACAGGCACAGGAAGGTGTGGAAGAATTAATCGAACAGGTTGCCAACGGTGTGATCGATTATACAGTTGCTGAAAAGAATGTGGCCGAGATCAATGAGCGCTTCTACGATAACATAGATGTAAGCCTACCTATTTCTTTCAAACAAAACATTGCCTTCGGATTGAATAAAAAATCTCCGATCCTTCAGAAACGACTAAACAGCTGGCTCGCCAAATTCATGAAGCGCGAAGCATTCTCCTATATCAAACGGAAATACTTTGAACAGATCAACAGCTCAGTCAGCGGAGAAAGTAGTTTCAAATCAAGACGCGGAAGTATTTCACCATTTGATGCCATTTTGAAAGTTGAGGGTGAAAAACACAATATTGACTGGCGACTGGTAGCAGCGCTAATCTACCACGAAAGTAAATTCAATCCGAATGCGCGGGCATTTGGGGGAGCCTATGGCCTGATGCAATTCATGCCCGGAACAGGTCCGAAATTCGGTGTCTACCCTACTTCGCCTCCTGAAGTACAAATACAGGGCGGATACAAGTATCTCAGTCGCATCACCAAAATGTGGATGGGAATTAAAGACGAAGAAGAACGCAATAAATTTATCCTGGCAAGCTACAATGCCGGAGCAGGACATATTCTCGATGCACAACGATTGGCAGAGAAAAAAGGACTGAATCCGCATATCTGGGACGACAATGTAGAAACCATGGTCATGAACCTGGGGAAACATGCGTATTATACAGACGACGTAGTAAAAAGCGGTGCTTTCAGAGGAAATATCTGTATTCGTTATGTTCGCGGAATTACGTCCAGGTATGAAACATACAAGACCTTAGCGAAACGTTGATTCACTGACAAATCGTAACTTTGCTTATGCAACAACTGATTGTTATTGAAGGACCGACTGCGAGTGGAAAAACGTCACTTGCAGTTGCCTTGGCAAAAGCATTGAACACGGTGATACTTTCAGCTGACTCAAGACAATTTTACAAAGAGCTTTCTATCGGAACGGCAAAACCTTCTTTGGAAGAAATGGAAGGAGTTCCGCATTACTTCATTAATTCACATCCTGTTTCAAGCCCGGTAAGTGCTGCTCAGTTTGAATCGGAAGCGATGAAGCTGATCTGCGGAGAACTTGCGCATCATCCTCAGCTGGTTCTGGTCGGTGGTTCGGGAATGTTCATCGATGCCCTGTGTATTGGCCTCGACCCTATTCCAACTGATCCTGAAATCCAGAACACATTGAGGCAAGAGTTGGAAGAAAAAGGAATAAATCCTTTATTACAGGAACTGGAAGAAAAAGATCCGGAATTCTATCAGCAGGTGGACAAACAAAACCCGATGCGGGTTTTAAGAGCCCTGGAAGTGATCCGGCTGACTGATGTTCCGTTTAGTAAGTGGCGAAAGAATGAATTACCCGAAAGACCTTTCGAAGTGATCCGTTTTGTGATCAATCACCCGAGAGAAATTTTGTACGAGCGAATCAACCGGCGTGTGGATCTAATGATGGAAGCAGGCTTAATCGATGAAGTGAAGCATGTTTCGGAATACCGGAATCTCACAGCATTGCAGACTGTAGGATATAAAGAAGTCTTTGAATACCTGGATGGGGATACGGATTTGGAAACCTGCATTTCGAAAATAAAACAACATACGCGGAATTATGCCAAAAGACAGTTAACTTGGTTCAAAAGACACGCAAATACCATTTGGCTGGATGCAAAATCAACAAATGAGCTTTGTGAAGAGATTTTGCAAGTCGTTCGGATATAGCACTTTGTAAACTTGGAATGATATTTGAAAATGAATCGAAAACTTACTAAAGATGAACATTCAATTTAATCAGGTAATGCCTTTCCCGCTCGCTTCCATTTCCCACGGAACAGATAGCATTTGGGGAAATACCGCAAAACTTGAAACCGGCAATAAAATTCTTCTGAATGCATCTTCCGGAAAGGGTAAATCTACCTTTTCCATGACCGTGTTCGGGATCCGAAAAGATTACGATGGCACCATCCTATACGACGGGCGGGACATTAAAACCTTTTCCGTTGACGAATGGGTTGAAATCCGTCAGCGAAAGATCTCCACGGTTTTCCAGGACCTGCAGCTTTTTCACAAACTGACCGTTGCAGAAAATTTACAACTTAAGAATCAATTAACCGGTTTCAAGACGGAACAAGAGATCCAGGCCATGCTAGCCGAGTTGGAAATTGAGCACAAATGGAATGATCCCTGCGGATTACTGTCTATGGGACAGCAGCAGCGCGTTGCAATTGTCCGTTCGCTTTGCCAACCTTTTAACTGGCTTGTACTGGACGAACCCTTTTCTCACCTGGACGAACGCAATAGTCTTCGCTGCCTTTCTATGATAGACGCAGAATGTAACAGGCAAAAAGCCGGATTTGTCCTCACCTCTTTGGACGATGACAAGCGCTTCTCTTACGATTACGAATTAAAGCTCTGAGTTATGTTACGCAAATTATTATTTCAACACCAGGATAAACGCCAATTGATTATTGCCGTTATCGGAGCTTTCTTAGGAATGACTTTCCTCATTACTTCCATCCACTATTTGGTCAAGGTTAATGAATTTGGGGAGGGAGCGAACATTTTGGGACCTAATACGGTGATCGTTCAAAAAAAGGTATCCAGTTTCAATACATTAAACATCGCTAAAACTGATTTTTCATTGAGCGAAATTGAAGAAATAAAGAAAAAACCCTTCATTTTGGATGTACAACCGGTAGAATCGAATAATTTCAATATTACGATCGAAACAGCTGATCCTTCCGTTCCAAGATTCAGAGGTGACATTTTTATTCAAACGGTAGATCCTGATTTTTTAGATATCAAATCAACTAAATGGCATTGGAAAGAAGGAGATACTTTGGTTCCTATCCTCATGCCCAGAGACCTGCTGGTTATGATGAACATGTTTATGAGTTCGAAAGACATGCCACAAATAAGTGACGAATTGGCCATGGACATTAAATTCAAATTTGCTTTGATCAGTGACACAGGAAAAGAGTATATCTCATGCCGGATTATCGGTTTTACAAATGATATGCCTTCAGTACTTGTCCCACAAAACTTCATGACCTGGGCAAACAACCGCTTTGCTCCAAATGCAGAGCAAAAGATCACGCAAATAATGATTTCAGGAAAAGAAAACGAATTCGGACTAGTGGAACAGATGCTCGAAGAAAAACATCTTGAATCCAAAAATGCACAAGTCGCTATCGGGCGTCTGAAAAGTATGGTAGGAACGTTAATATTGGTTGTTTTAGGAATCTCAATCATTGCTGTATTTCTTTCAGGTTTGGTTTTAATCCAATATCTGCAGCTGCTTTTGAGTAAAAACCTTTATGAAGTACGTACCTTGATGCGACTGGGACATCACCCTAACACACTGGTAAAGAATTTCTTCGTTTATTTTTCCAAGGTTTTTGGAATAATTGGACTGCTAAGTATTGGCTGTTTCATTGGATTTAAACTATTTTTAGACTCCTTATTTGAGTCGGGAGGATTGTATATTGACACCGGTTTAAGCTTACTAAGTATTCTTGCTTTGGTATTTGCTTATTCCCTGTTTGCAATGGCTTCCTACTTAAGTGCCCGCAAAGGAATTTACGAACAGAACAATGGTTAATTTTCTGTTAAACCAATGACTTTATTAAATTTGCTACGTCATGATAATAAATAAACACATAAACATGAAACAACTTCTTGTAGTTACCCTATTACTTGTATCAACTTTTGGATTTAGTCAGAAATTACGCTTCAAAGTAGAAGGAGCAAAAGACACCACGGTATTCCTAACAAAATACTATGGCTCTAAGCTATTTTATGCAGATACCGCAGAAATGAAAGGCGGAGTTGTTGAATTTACAGCAAAGCCAGATTTAAAGCCCGGAATCGTTGCTTTACTTATGCCGGGACAAAAATACTTCGAGGTTATTTATAACAAGGAAGAAATCAATATAGAGACAAAAGCTCCTGATTTCATTTCCAATATGAAGGTAAAGAAATCGGAAGAGAACAAAGTTTTTGTAGCTTACATCAATTTTCTTCAGCAGCAGCGAAAAGTAGCAACCGCTTATTCGGAAGAACGCAAAAAATTTAAGGAAGGTGACGCTCAATACAAGCGTTTAGGCGAGCAAATGGATTCCGTGTCTAAATTAGTTGCTACTTACCAAACAGATCTACAAAAGAACAATCCGACAAAACTGGTTGCTAAGATCATTAAAATGTCAATGGACGTGGTGGTACCGGAAGCTCCAAAGGATGCAAACGGGAAAGTGACCAACGAAAATTTCAGATACCAATACTACCGGGCACATTACTGGGACAATATCGATTTGAAAGACGACCGTTTGGTAAACACTCCTGTTTTCGGATCGAAAATGGAATATTTCTTTGGAAAAAACATGCTGGTGCAGCATCCTGATACTGTTCTGGCTTTTGCATTCCCTTTCGTTGAGCAGTTGGATAAGAAATCGGAACTGTTTAAATATGCAGTTGATTACATTACAAATACGTTCGCCAAATCAAACATCATGGGAATGGACAAAGTATATGTTTTCATGGTGAACCGTTATTACTGTCAAAACGATGCTTCGGGAAATTCAATTGCTTACTGGATGAAGGATAAGGACAAATTGAAAGAATTGTGTGAGGAGAATAAAGTACGCATGAACCTGGTTCAGGGTGTTCGTCCTCCAAACATTATCCTGCGTGATACTACAGATGTAAACTGGAAGGATTTCTACAGTTTGAAAAGCGATTACACCATTCTTTACTTCTGGGATCCGGAATGCGGACATTGTAAAAAAACAACTCCGAAACTACAGACTTTGTATGAGAAGAAGTTTAAGAACCGCAACGTAGAGATCTTCTCAGTAGGTAAAGCAACCAACGAAGATTTCGAGAAGTGGAAGAAATTCATCCGTGATAATAAGCTGACATTCATTAATGTTGGTTTGACCAAAAAACTGTTTGAGGATGCAACTGCAGATCCGCGTCAATTCATTCCGAAATACACGACACTGGAATCATTAAATTATCATGATACCTACGATATTTATGCAACGCCACGGATCTTTGTATTGGATAAAGACAAAAAGATCATTGCGAAGCAATTGACGATCTCTCAATTGGAAGATTTCATCGACCGCATGCAAAACATTAAGGATGCGGAGAAATTATTCCCTCCTGATCCGGAAGAAGAAGCTCATTAATCATCAAAAGGCCGGTAGAAATACCGGTCTTTTTTTTGTTTGATTTCCCACCTTTTTTTCATGGTTTTGACTGATTTTTAAGCAATATTTCCCCGATAAACATTTACAAACCTGTGAAGTTGGCCTGAAGCTTTAGTGATCATACGGAGCCTTCTACTTCCAGTATAAAAAGACATTAACCATTCGTTTAATTCTGTATATTTGGCAAACACACTGCTACAACTCTCCTATGAAAACTACTCTTGCGATTCTACTACCGTTTCTTTTTGTTCCATTTTTTTTATTTGCTCAATGTCCAACATGCGGAAACGGAGTTGTTGATGCTGGTGAGACAAGTATTAATTGTCCTTCAGATGTGTCTCATAGTGCAACTTGTACGAGTCCCTGTGCGCAACCTACTTCTTTTGAATCCGCATCAGGAATTCGTCAGTCATTTGATTTTGTAGGAACAGCGACTTGGTCTACCGCTGGATTACCGACGGGCTGGACTTTTGCAGGAGCTCCATCTGCCACCACAGCCGGAGCGATTCCTACTGCAGATACTTATGGCGCAAAGGGCGGATTAATTCAACCCAATTGTTCGGGAAGCTGCGCTGCTACTAACGGATTTTGCATCGGGAACCTCGCAAGTTCCTTGGCAGTTGGCTCAGGCGGTGCCAGCGGAAAACTCGGAGCCAACTTTGACGGCAGAGCAAATGTTTCTCAAAACTTAAGCTATGCAGTACTTCGCGGGCAAAGTAATCCAACATTGGTTTCCCCGTCTTTTGACATGTCTTCAGTGGAAGGTTTCAAGGTGCAATTCTGGCTTTTTCCGTCGGAAACTTCCTGTGGCCAAACAAACGGCTGGGGTTCGTGCACAGGAAATGCTGCATTCCTGGACTTCTCTTCCAATGGCGGAACAAGCTGGACGCAGGTGATGCAGATGGATATCAGCTCAAGTAATACCGATATGTGCACCAACAATTCCACAAACACCAAATGGCTGACAGAAAGTGCCTGGTCGCGTGTTTGCCTGACTGTTTTTAAATCTGCTTCCTCTCCGGGGAATTTTTATACGGCAGCAACGGGAACAACAGCTGCATCCGGAATCATGGTCAGTAGTGCATACTTTACTTCGGGTTTCAAATTCAGAATACGCTATGCTCAAACTGCCAGCTGTACATCCGGAATTACAACAACCAATCCGGGACGCTATTTAGCTATCGATTACCCGGTTATCACTTCCGGAAACGAGATGATTCCCTGCGGAATTTCCTTTTCAAACATGTGTGGTTATGGGGAAGATGACAATGATGATGGAGTTGGTTCAAGCACAGCAACTACTCAAACAACAGCTTTTTCAACGGTTAAACGAAGTGTGAATCAGGCGGAACGAGGGGTTGAAATTTTCAACTCGCAAAACACCGTATTCGGAAATCAAAATTTATCCGGGAGTAGCTTTACGACTAATTATGATCTGTGTAATTCAGAAGGAGGAGATCAACAATGTCTTGACTGGCAATCCGACAACACTGCATACGCTGTAGTTTACGAATGCATTACCGATTGGGAAGCTCCAACATCAGGGATCAATCTGAATTATTACGAGGGAACGACTCCCCAATCTTTTGGACTCAGTAAAGTTACAACAGCCGGAAAAACTGCCACGATCGGCTGGAGGTATTCCGGAAGCCGTTATGTAGATTGCGGCGGAACAATGGATCTGAATCCCGGATGCAACGGTTATCTGTTCCGTTCCAATTCGCTACCTACTCAATTCAGTCGTGGATTCTACGGACTGGCAACCAACAACCTGGGACAATCCTGGAGCTATTACGGGGCCACCAGCTGCAGTCATTATTTCAACGGGCCCACGTTTGCGCCGATTGCAGTACCGACAGCTTTACCGGCCGCCACCAACTATGTAAGCTGCGTTGGGAGTGACCTGGTTTTCACTGCAGATGTGGCTTATTGTTCATCCAGCAACTTCACAGGTTCATCAACGATCGATATTACCGGACCGGGAGGGTTTTCCGAAACTATTAACGGAGGCTCTATGGGTTCAACTCCAATTACATTTGCGGGAGAATATTTTCTGACGGGACACACACCTTCCAGTCCAGTACAATGCCTTGATTGCGGAAGAACCGTTTGCGTAACGATCTTACAATCCGAAATGGACAATTGTTTAACAGCATTACCTGTCGGACTAAGCAATTTCAGAGTAAACAATTCAGATCTCACTTCCCTCCTGCTCTGGGAAACCGAAAATGAAGAGAATAGTGATTATTTCACAGTTCAACGTTCTGAAAAAGGAAGTGAATTCGAGTCGCTCGGAGTTATTGACGCGAAAGGAAACAGCGATCAAAAGCAATTTTACCAGTTCGCGGATCATAAACCGATACCCGGAATTTCTTATTACCGTTTAAAAATGACGGATCTGAACGGAAGTCTCCGTTATTCCACAATTGTTTCGAGTGAGCGGAAAGGGAATCCTTTAGAGATCATTCCGAATCCCAACAATGGGAGTTTCCAGCTTACGGGATTGGAAGGAAAAAATCAACTCGAGCTTTTGGATCTACAAGGGAAAATCATCCATGTTAAAGAAACGAATGGAGGAACGGTTTTATTTGAAACAGACTTATCTCCCGGGATTTATGTTCTTAAGATCAGTCATTCAAGAGGAAGTGAGGTGATAAGAATATTGGTGAAATAGCATTTTTTAATTATCAATAATCAAGGGGGTATTCTCCTTTTGATAATTAATCGTAAATGCCTTCCAGGTCTGTGCGTTCATTTTTCGGGATACGGAAAAGCATCAGGAGGCCAACGATAAAGAAGAATGCCACTGAAACAACCGAATAACGAATGGATTCAAAACCAATTTCCATTAAACCGAAGAAAAGTGTTCCCGTAACGATTCCAATCTTCTCTGTTGCGTCGTAAAACGAGAAATAACTCGCGTGGTCTTCTGTTTCGGGCAGGTATTTGGAATAGGTAGAACGGGCCAAAGCCTGAACCCCGCCCATTACGATTCCAACACCGCAAGCCAAACAATAGAACTCAACAGGAGTTTCGATTACGAAAGCCGCAGCACAAACTCCCAGCCAGATCACCAGGGAAATTCCCAATGTTTTTATATTTCCTATTTTCCCGGATAAACGCGACATCAAAAATGCTCCGGCAGCTCCGAGCAACTGGATCAATAAAATCGCAATGATCAAGCCACTGTCGTCTACTTTTCCATCTTTAACCGGCCAATCGATTTCCTTTTTAGCAAAGAAAGTAGCCATCAACATCACAGTTTGAACCCCTGTATTGAAGAAGAAGAAAGAAGTCAGATAACGCTTCAGACGTTTTGTTTTTTGAAATTCGGAGAACACATTCTTCAATTCTTTGAATCCTTTCCAGATATAGCCTTTTTCTTTCACCCTGTTGGAAGTGATATTCGGTAAAACACGATATGTAATCTGGGAGAATCCAACCCACCAAAGACCAACTAAAAGAAAGCAGTAAGATACAGGCATCGTATTTTCTACTTTTGGGGTAGCAGGATCATCAAAGAAGTCAAAGATCGGAACCTGAATCAGCACCAGGCAAATAATCAACAAAACCATAGAACCGAAATATCCCATGGAAAATCCACGGGCGGAAATCTTGTCCATGTCTTTTTTATGAGCGATCTCCGGCAAATACGAATTGTAAAACACCAAACTATTCCAAAAACCAATACTGGCGAAGAACAAGGACAACATAGCAACTTCCAGCAAGCCGTCGCGCATTAAATCCGTAAAGAAATAAAGTGACATACAGGAAAGTGCTCCCAGGTAACAGAAGAACTGCAGGAAACGTTTCTTATTCCCTCGGTAATCGGCAATTCCGGATAAAAAAGGAGAAGAAAAAGATACAATCAGGAAAGATGCGGAAAGGACGAAGCTCATCAAAGCCGAATTCGGGATGTGCATTCCAAAAAAGTCGACCATTACCTCTTCACCAGCTGCAAGTTTCGAGGGATCTAAGTCAAGACTCGTCCACGCTTTGCCTATATTCTCCGGTTTCTCCGATAAATATTGTTTCGTGGTTACCGTATCGTAGAAAATAGGGAAAATAGCAGATGAAATAACCAGGTTGTAAACTGAGTTTGCCCAGTCGTACATTACCCAGCCCTTAATTATTTTCTTGTCGCCTTTTTGTATCTCCATAGCCGCTTGTTAAGCTGTTACCTGATTTACATAATCATTCAGGTACGCAAAATTGGGAGTTAAATTACCATTTAAATCAGTCTCTGAACCTCTTCCGATAATGTTATCGGGATCTTCCCCGAATAAATGCGGGAAAACAGATTTTATTAATTCGTTTCCAAAATCTTCGGAAGCGTCTTTTGGCAATTCACAAGGCAAATTATCTACGGCCATTACGGTTATTGATCCAGCCTGTTTCCAGTCACATTCCTGACCTGTTTCAGGATCGTATCCATAAAACGGATCGGCGATCTTTGAAGCGCGAAGCGTTGAGGCGATTGGTCCCTGAATATCACAGGAAACATCTGCTATGACGCGGATTTTGTTTTTACCGGATCTTAAATCCTCTGCTGTCAGAATATAAGGAGATTTATTACTCCAGAAATGACAGGCAATGTATACATCGGCAACCTCCGAATAGCGGGCAAAACTTGACTCGTAAAACTCAGGAGTATTGTAAAATTCAGCTTTCACAAAAGGTTTCCCGTCTTTTCTTCTGTAATAATCCTCTATTTCCAAATGTGTGAATACAGGAGTATCAAACTTCTCAGTTAAGAATTCTTCCGGGCTTACTTCCGTAAAAGGCAATAAGTCCATAATTTCACGTGCACCGTAACCTACTCTTCCGAAACCAGTTAGTACCAGTTTCATATTCTCAGGGAAAGTCGCTTTGTGCAGTTCTTCTTCCATTTCCTTTCTTCCGGCGCATTCATTGGCAGGTTTGAGGTGAAAGAGGTTTGTTTTTTCGCCGAATGCACGAATACCATTGTAGGCCCCAACAATTCCCGCATAACGGCCAAAACCGATAATGCGTTTGTTTTCCTTGGACTTTAGTACTTCGTAGTCGATCAATTGAATTTTCTTCTCTAAGATCGCACGCAAGAGATTTCTGTTGTACGGCTGTTTTTTGATCGTATGTGAAAAGAAAAGGAATTTTTTCCGGGGAATCAGATCCTCGATATTCACTTCTTTCACCCCCATAATAATGTCGCAATCTGACAAATCTTTTACCACTTCAATTCCTTCAGCCACATATTCTTCATCCTTAAACGCACGAACTTCGCTTGTCTGAACAAAAACTTTAACGTGTGGAAATTTCATTTCAACCAACTTACACTGTTTTGGAGTGAGTGGAACCCGCTTATCAGGTGGCACTTTACCTTCTCTGATGATGCCTAATTTCACTTGATTCATGCCTGTTGTTTAATATTCTTTTATTGGTTCCGACAGAAGAAAGTTATCGATGAATTCTCTCACAACTCCTGTCCCACCATTTTTTGTTAATACAATATCTACTTCTTTCTTAACTTCCTGAACGGCGTCTTTTGGACACGCACTCAGCCCTACTTCACGCATAATCGATAAATCGTTCACATCATCACCGATCATTGCCACTTCATCCAGGGATATATTTAATTCCCCGCACCATCTTTTAAGGATCATGATCTTTTGTTCCCTCCCGACATACACATGTTTAATACCCAAGGTATCCGCACGGTTACGCACCATCTGATCAACAAAAGCGGAAGAAATAATTCCACAAATCAATCCTTTCTCCTGGACTTTCATAATGGCCATTCCGTCTTTGGAATTGTATTTCTTCACCTGGTCACCAGCTTCCGTATAATACATTCCGCCATCGGTCATTACCCCATCCACATCCAAAATTAGCAATTTAATTTTTTGAATTTTGACCTTTAAATGATCAAAAATGAACAAAGGTTTGAACAACATGGAATAAAAATCCACTTCGTATTCCTCTGCAATAGCTTCAAGATCCAGAATTGATAACTCTGTTACACCGTCTACGTCGAAATCTTTCAGCATCTGATAAAAATCAACACCGAACTTTGCGCAAAGGCCTTTTATATTTTGCTCTAAAAACAAGATTAAACCAATTTATAGCCAACGCTGGAAGCAATCGGGCTAAGTGTTTGTAATAACTGCTTGAATTCTGCATGATTGAGCTGCTGGGAAGCATCCGACTTAGCAACTTTCGGGTTCGGATGAACTTCAACAAGCAATCCGTCAACTCCCAAAGCAATGCAAGCACGCGATAATCCTGCAACGCCGTAAGCATAACCCATCGCGTGACTCGGATCCAGGATAACCGGAAGATTGGTGTAGTGTTTCAACCACTCCACTCCGCATAAATCCAGGGTAAAACGGGTTCCTGTTTCAAATGTCCGGATTCCTCTTTCACACAAAAGGACATTTTCATTTCCCCCGGAAAGAACAAATTCAGCAGCCTGAACAAACTCTTGTAAGGTTGTTCCGAAACCGCGTTTGATCAAAACCGTTTTTTGTGTTTTTGCACAAGCACGAAGAATTCCCTGGTCGTACATTGCTTTCGCCCCAACCTGGATCACATCTGCATGTTCAATAATTTCATCGATATGTGTTGCGTCTCTTGCTTCAGTAACCACTGTAAAACCGTATTCTTCACGCATTTTAGCAAGCAACTTCAATCCTTCCAATCCAAGTCCCTGAAAACTGTAAGGACTAGTTCTCGGTTTGTAACAACCTCCGCGAAGTGATGTTAATCCCAAAGATTTCAACAATTCGGAAGATTCCCTGATCTGCTCTTCGGATTCAACCGAACAAGGTCCGGAAATCATAATGGTATTTCCTGTTTTACCGCCGACTGTTACATTTCCGATTTTCACCTCCCTGGTTTCAGAGCGGTAATTTCGGGATGCCAGCTGCATATCGTTCGGGAAGACCCAATGTTCTTCGGTCACAGCTTCCAAAGCCGCCGGAACTTCTTTTATTCCCGAACCTGTTACCAACACATTGATTCCCTGCGACACCAGGTGAAATGCTTTGTTCTCTGCAGCTAACCTTGCCGCATCAGCTGAACTTACTGATTTTTTTAAATGAATGATCATATTTCCCCTTTAATCAGGTTTACGAATGTTAAGATCCCTTTCGCTTGATTATTCCCGTCGACAACGGGTAAATAAAGAATTGGGAAAGTATATTTTTTGATTTGTTGAAGTAAGTCGTTTACTGTTGCTGTTTCGAGGATAACCAAAGGTTTGGAGTTCATAATCTCAGAAATCGATTCCGAATTCAAATTACCATTTGTACGAATCAAACTCTTGCGAATATCTGCATTGGAGATCAAGCCCTTTAAATCTTTTGCCTGATTGACAACCAGTGTGAAACCCAATTTTCCGTCTTCAATTACATTCAAAACCTGCAAGAGTGAAGATTCTTCCCCTATAACCGGAGATTCGGTCAGTGGAATCATAAAGTCTTTCACCAAAAACTGGGAATCTACGTTTCGCTTGGTCAAATCCATCAATGCATGTCCGACACTCGGAGCATTAAACAGGTAAGAACCCGAAACAGAAGTATGAACTCCCATGTTTCTTAAAATGAATGAAACTTCTCCATTCACTCCTCCATCCACATGAACGGATTTCGAAGGATATTTCTTTTGAAAATCTCGGATCTTTTTAAAGTTTACAGCATCAAAAACACCACCGCTTTGTCCTGGAATGGTAGCCATGATCAGAATAAAGTCGAAGTTGCTGTATTTATCAAATGCTTCGATGGAAGTCGGAGTAATGATCGCCAGACCTTTCTTTCCTTTAATATCGGAAGGAATTACTAATTCTTCTTCCAGGTCTTCTACCTGGAATGTCACGTATTCCACCGGAACAGCACGCAGTAAATCAAAGTAATTGGAAGGATGCTTTGTAATAATGTGCAGGTCAACAGGAATTGAACACCAGGTTCTGATCTTACTGATATCTTCAAAAACCGAAGGATCGTCATTACAGTCCACATGCAATAAATCAACATGGTGAGCAGCCAGGTCCCTGATTGTTTCCGACAGGTCACGTTTCTTATCCGAATAAATCGAAGCAGATATTCTCATAAGACAAAAATAACTAAAGTATTTCCTTTGTGAGCCCTCTTTTTAGAATGATATTAACAAGAGTGTACACAAATCAGACTCATATTTTAACATCTGGTTTTATTTATTGTCTCCCTGACAGAAAGTGAAAATTAAAAACTTTTTTGGGACAAAAACCGGACAGCCTGTTCGGGAGTCGGAAGCGCACAAAAAGAGGCCGCTAGACGCATTCTGCGTTTTGCAATCATGTTGTAAATTCCATCCCGGATAAAGCGCGGACAGATCCACCCTATTTTACCAAGAGTAAAGGGAAAGCGCAAATAATTCAAAACCTTCAGGGCTGCGGTTGAGCGTTTGTTTAATTTCTTTCCATCCCAAAAGTAAAAAGTTGAAAGATCCATTTCTTCGATTCCCAGTTGTTTAAAGAAAGACCTGGCGAATTCACTTTGAAGTGCACAAAAATGGATTTCGTGATTCTTTTCATTGTTTAGAACAAGTTGGACCGTTTTATTACAAAAACCGCAATCGCCGTCGTAAAAAATTATTGGTTTGTCCATGAAAACAAAGATACGAAATAGCGGGAGAATCGTATTTTTGAGGAACAAAAACTGTTCTAGGGTTTATAACCCTAGAAGGGTGGTTAGTTATTTTTTACGTATATTATATAAAATAGCAATAAAATGAATTTTGGAATTTTACTTTCCGGATCCGGAGTCTACGACGGAGCAGAAATCCAGGAAGCGGTATTGAGTATGCTGGCGGTATCCGAATTGGGAGATACATATACTTGCATCGGAGTAAATGCGGATCAATTTCACGTAATTAATCATACTACAGGGGAAACCATGAATGAATCACGGAATATGCTGGTTGAAGCAGCACGGATCGCTCGTGGAAACATTGTTCCGATCCAGGATATTCAACCTGCCGATATCGACGGATTGA
Organism: Fluviicola sp.; assembly: GCF_029266855.1. Taxonomy (GTDB): domain Bacteria; phylum Bacteroidota; class Bacteroidia; order Flavobacteriales_D; family Crocinitomicaceae; genus Fluviicola. The sequence goes on along the minus strand of NZ_JAQSWB010000001.1, from coordinate 472,649 downwards.
TCATTCCCGGCGGATTCGGTAATGCAAAAAACTTTACCAAATGGGCATTTGAAGGTCCGGAAGGAAGTATTTTACCGGAAGTTAAATTACTTCTTGTAAACCTGGTCAATGTGGGAAAACCTATTGCTGCATTGTGTGTAAGCCCGGTAGTTTTAGCAAAAGCACTGGAAGGTTCCGATATTCATCCTTCGCTTACCCTGGGAACAACTGCCGAAACTTCACCCTATGATATCGAAGCATTTTCACAGGGACTGGAAAAAACGGGCGCAACAAGCACTTACAAAACAGTCAGAGAAATCCAGGTCGACGAAGCAAATAAGATCATCACAGCTCCTTGTTATATGATGGAAGCGTCTATCAGTGATGTGTGGAAAAACATTCAGCAAGCTGTCAGTGAATTGAAAAAAATGGCCACCATATGATTCCTGACTATTCAGCAAGGTCTGAATCTTACAAAATATCTGTAAATCAAATCAATAAACAACTTCGTTTAATTGGTTGGTCCAGGTTGTTTGCGCTTCTTATCTGCGGAGCTTGCTTCTACTTTTCCCGGGAAGAGAATGGCTTGCCATTTTTAATCGGGGGAATTGCTTTCTTAGGATTATTTGCCTTCCTGGTCAGCTACCATTTTAAAGTAAAACGCAAACTCCAGGTTGCTTCCACCTATTATTGGCTCAATGATTCGGAACATTTATTCGTTACAGAATTAAAACCCTATTACGAAGACGGAAAAGAATTTATAGACACAAGGCATCCTTATTCTTTTGACATTGACCTGTTTGGACCGCACTCTTTGTTTGAGCATCTAAACCGGACTTCAACGGTGATCGGGAGCGAGAAACTTGCGCAAACCCTTCTTCAAACACAAAGTAAAGAAGCTCTGAATAATTCCCAGGAAGCAATCCGGGAAATTGCCGACGACCTAGAGTGGAGACAAGCCTTCCAGGTTTATGCGAAACTGGGAAAAGACAGCCAGGAAACCCGGAACTACATTGAACGCTGGCAGGATTCGAAACAAACCGTTTCCATCCTGTCACAGATCCTCGCTTTTGTATTTCCTGCATTGGGTTTAACAAGCATGATCCTGTTGTGGCAAAGCGGACAGGTTTACTGGTTTAATGTCGGGGTTATCCTCGCGGTTGTCAATATGCTTTTATTCGGTGCGATTTCGGGAAAGATCCGCAAAGAAATCGGTAAAGCAGAACGGATCGGTGCATCTCTCCTTGCATACAGTGAAATGCTGAAATTAATCGAGACCAGAGACTGGAAATCCAGCAGACTTAAAGATATTCATTCAAAAGTACATTCCAAAAACCAGGCAGCCAGTTCACTGCTAAAGGAAGCTTCCCGGATTTATGAAAACTTGGACAGTATCCACAACGGAATGGCTGTTTTCCTTTTAAATTCGACCGTTCAATACCATGTTCATGTTTTCAGACGCTTGATCAAGTGGAAAAAGAATCACCGCGAATCAATCAGCCAGTGGATAGAACAAATCGCAGAAGTTGAGAATTTGCTTTCCTTTAGTAATTTCCATGTAAATAATCCCGAATACTGTTTCCCGGATCTTACCGGCGATACAATCTCGTTCGAAGAATTAGGTCATCCGCTTATTAAAAAGAGCGTACGTATCAGCAATGATATTTCATTTGATCAGCAGCGATTTGTAATTCTTACCGGATCGAACATGTCGGGAAAAAGCACCTATTTAAGAACCCTTGGAATTGCGGTGATCTTAGCCAATGCGGGATCTGTAATTCCGGCAAAAAGTGCAAACTTCTACCCTATTCCCCTGCTTGTTTCTATGCGATTAAGTGATTCACTGGAAGAAAGCACTTCTTACTTCTTCTCGGAAGTTAAACGACTAAAACTGATCATTGACAACCTGAACAATGGTCCGGCCTTTGTTTTATTGGACGAAATTTTGCGCGGAACCAACTCAGACGACAAACAAAACGGAACAATCGGAATTGTAGAACAAATGGTACGTTTAAATGCCATTGGAATGATTGCAACACACGATTTGGAAGTTTGCGAAACCACCAGGTTACATCCGTCGTATTTAAGCAACAAATGCTTTGAAGTGGAAATCCGGGACAACGATTTATTCTTTGATTACAAACTTCGTGATGGCATTTGTCAAAATAAAAGTGCTACATTCATCATGAAAAAATACCAAATAATTTGAAAACAACAGTACTCATTTCGCTACTACTCTTCCCGTTTGCAGGGAGTTCCCAATTAACCGATATTACAGCAAATATCATCCAAAACCCGGGAAATTTGAATGCGTTTATTCACGAACCTGTAACTAAACCCACCAAGAAAATCCCGCTGGTGTTGGTGCTCCATGGTTGTAACCAGGATGCAATGGAAATTTCCACCGGTTCAGGCTGGAATATGCTTGCGGATTCATTGAATTTCCTGGTACTTTATCCCGAGCAAAAAAGCGCTAATAATATGATCCGGTGTTTCAATTGGTTCTCGAAAGACGACCAGGAAAAGGATAAAGGTGAAATCGCCAGCATTCACGAAATGGTGAAATATGCTGTTTCCCACTACTCTATTGACACTTCAAAGATCTTTATTTATGGTGCAAGTGCCGGTGCAGCCATGAGTGTGAATTACATGGCATGTTATCCAAGCACGATCAAATCAGGAGCGATTTTAGCAGGAACAGCTTACAAACAAGTCGAGTCCGTTGGGAAATCTTTTTCCGAGATGAAACAGCCTACTATGTTTGACGAAGCCAACCTGCGTAAGAAATTATATTCACAAGATTCACTTTATAAGGGAGAGTTTCCGCAATTGATCGTCATTCATGGAACGGAAGACAAAGTAGTTCAGTATGGAAACGGAGAAGTCCTGGTAAAGCAATGGAAAACAGCTTTTAATGTCACTTCAGAATCCATGAAACAAGTTGTTGCAGGCGCCACTACTCCCACAATCATGCGCACAGATTATAAAGATGCGAAAGGTCGTTCGGTCATCATTTTATATAAGGCGAATAAATGGGGACACTACCTGATGATCGACCCGGGGCCAGGCCCGAAACAAGGAGGAGAAGTCTCCAAACATGCGAAAGACGGGGATTTTTTCAGCACCTTTCAAATTGCAAAAGATTGGAATTTAGCCAAGTAAGATTAAGAAGTTATTAACTCCGAATTCCGCACAATAAACTACTAACCAAGACGTTAACAAGAGTTAATCAAAGGATTTGTTCTCATTCTGTTAATATTTATACTGAAAAAAGGGCGGTTTTTTGATGAATCCATGTACTTTTGCACCAAAATAAGTTAGCCTCCAAGGCAAAACAAAAAGACATTTTATGAATGAATTTGGTAAACGAGGAAAAAACGCCGATTTAAAAGCAACTATCGGATTAGAAAATCTCGGTAACGTATTCTGGAATTTAACGCCAGCGGAACTAGTAGAAGACACTATTATCAGCGGTCAGGGTGTATTAACAGACACAGGGGCTCTTGCTATTGAAACAGGTGAATTCACTGGGAGATCTCCAAAAGATCGCTTTGTTGTTCGTGATGCGAATACTGAAAACAGTGTTTGGTGGGGTGATGTAAACATTCCTGTTTCTACGGAACAATTTGATGCGTTATACAACCGCATGAAGTCTTATTTGATCGACAAAGACGTTTATGTTCGTGATGCTTATGCTTGTGCTGACGAAAAATTCAGAATGAACATCCGTGTAACAACTGAATTCCCTTGGTCAAACATGTTTGCTTACAACATGTTCTTACGTCCAACTGATGCTGAGATCGAAGATTTTGACGCTGAATGGAATATTGTCTGCGCTCCAGGATTCAAAGCTGATCCTGCAATTGACGGAACACGCCAGGCTAATTTCGCAATCCTGAACTTCACCCGTAAAATGATCATTATCGGCGGTACAGGATATACAGGAGAGATCAAGAAAGGTATTTTCTCCGTATTGAACTATGTGTTGCCACACGAGAAAAATGTACTTTCCATGCACTGTTCGGCAAACGTTGGCGAATCAGGGGATACAGCTATTTTCTTCGGTTTGTCCGGAACAGGAAAAACAACTTTGTCTTCCGATCCTAATCGTCGTTTGATCGGTGATGATGAGCACGGTTGGTCAGATAATACCGTATTCAACTTCGAAGGAGGTTGTTACGCAAAAACAATCGATCTGTCGAAAGAAAAAGAGCCGCAAATTTATGATGCGATCAAATTCGGTGCGATTTTGGAAAACATCGGATTCCACGAAGGAACATCCACTCCTGATTACGCAGACGGATCAATTACAGAAAACACACGTGTTTCTTATCCAATTGATTTCATTGACAATATCATGACTCCATCAATCGGGTCAGGACCAAAAAATATTTTCTTCCTTACAGCTGATGCATTCGGTGTATTGCCTCCGATCTCGCGTTTGACGAATGAGCAGGCAATGTATCACTTCATGTCAGGATATACCGCGAAAGTTGCAGGAACAGAGGTTGGAATTACAGAACCGACAACTACTTTCTCAGCTTGTTTCGGAAAAGCATTTTTACCGCTTCACCCAGCGAAATACGCAAAACTTTTGGGTGAGAAATTGCAGGGAACGGACATTAAAGTATGGCTAATCAATACAGGATGGTCCGGTGGATCTTACGGTGTTGGAAGCAGAATGAAATTGTCTTACACACGTGCTATGATCACTGCAGCATTGACAGGAAAATTAGACAACGCTGTTTATGAAACATTACCGGTATTCGAATTATCATTCCCTACTTCTTGTCCCGAGGTACCAAGCGAGATTTTAAATCCTCGTGCAACCTGGGCTGATAAGTCGTCATATGATAAAACTGCCAACCATTTGGCTGATCAATTCGTTAAGAACTTTGAACAGTATGCAGCGGAAACATCTACGGATATTTTAGCAGCAGCTCCGAAAGTGACTGTTTAATCTAGTTTTATTATTTTAGTTCTGAAGGCTTCCATTTTTGGAGGCCTTTCTTTTTTACCGCAAAGAATAAAAAGCAAGGTTTTTGAAGACGAAGCATAGTCAGAAATGACATTATTCTAAGGTAAAAGAGCGTAAAGTTTTTTACTTATTAATGACTTTGTGTACTCTGCACCTACACTTAAACTGGAAGAAAACCAGCAGAAAAGAATGAACAGAAAGAGATAAATTACTAAGTTTATATCCATGAGAGCGCTTCTTTTTTCACTGGCTTGTTTTGTCACAATTGGCCTGAATGCCCAACTGGATTTCAAAAAAATATCGGATAGTTCCTATGTCTTTACTACCTACCAGGTTTATAAAGAAGTCAGGATTTCCTCTCACGGACTGTTGAAGATCACAAGCGGCGGTGTGGTTATGATCGATACACCCTGGGACACAACCCAGTTTCAGCCATTATTGGATTCTATTGATCGGAAATTCCACAAAAAAGTACTATTAGTGATTTCAACACACTGGCACGAAGACCGCACTGCCGGACTCGATTACTATCGGAACAAAGGAATCGCGACTTACAGTACCTACGCTACCAAGAATCTGTGCCGTGAAAATAATTTCCCCCAGGCCGAGTTTACTTTTGAGGGCGATACAACTTTCAATGTATTCAATACCGTTTTTGAAACATATTATCCCGGGGCCGGACATTCCTCAGATAATATCGTGGTTTACTTCCCCAAAGACAGGCTTCTGGTTGGCGGCTGTTTCATCAAATCAGTGGAAGCAAAGGATTTAGGGAATCTTTCAGATGCCAATATCGGTATGTGGCGGGTTGCAGTAAAAACCCTGATGAAGAAATACCCGAAAGTCAAAACTGTTATTCCGGGGCATCAGAAAATTGCGGGGAAAAGTGCTCTGAAGCATACCTTAAAACTTGCAAACGAGAAATACAAGGGACGGAAACAAGACAAGAAAAAGGCGAAGCATTGATCCGGGATGAAAGTTATTTTTTGAGTATCAAAACTTATAGAAAAAATAAAATGAAACGGCTTATCTATTTCGTATCTATTCTTTTGATCTTTACCTCGTGCACTGAAAATAAAAAAACAGAAACAATTCAAACGAAAATGGAAAGCGCACCCGGTAATTTAACTCCTAAGAAAGGAACTTCCGAAGTAAACGGAATTCAAATGTATTACGAGATCTATGGAAAGGGAAAGCCATTGGTGCTCATTCATGGCGGTGGATCTACTATTGAAACTTCGTTTGGAAGAATTATACCCTTGTTATCAGAAAATCGACAATTAATCTGCGTTGAATTACAAGCCCATGGACGGACAGGTGACAGGAATTCCCCCCTTTCATTCGAACAGGATGCCGACGATGTGGCTGCACTTCTGAAAAATCTCCGTATTGAGAAAGCCGATATCTTCGGTTTCAGCAATGGCGGAAATACCGCACTTCAAATTGCAATCAGGCATCCGGAACTTTGCGATAAAATCATTGCAGCTTCTGTTTTATTAAAACGCGACGGAACCTTTCCTCAATTTTGGGAGTTCATGAAAAACGGGACTTTTGAACAAATGCCTCAGCAATATAAAGATGCATTCATGAAAGTGAATCCCGACAGTACCAAACTGATAAACATGTATCAGAAATGTGTTGACAGGATGATCTATTTCAAAGATTTTCCCGACGAACAAATAAAATCTATCAAATCCGCTGTACTACTCATAAACGGCGATAGCGATGTTGCTACTTCAGAACATGCAGTGGCAATGTCAAAACTGCTTGCGAATTGTAAACTGGCGATCATTCCCGGTGGACACGGCGCATACATGGGCGAGGTAACAACCTTAAAACCAAATTACAAAGACAGCGACTTCATCGTTCCCATGATAGTCAACTTTCTCAATGATCGACTGTAAATTACATGTCACAGATTTTCAAACAGCACCTTGAAAAATTCATCTCCGTTTCCGACGAAGAGTTCGGAGCAATCCTGGCTTATTTCAAAACGATTCGTGTATCGAAAAAAGAAATCTTGCAGCAAGAAGGAAAAATATGTCGCTGTCAATATTTTGTATTAAGCGGATGCCTTCGAAAATTCATGCTCAATGAAAAAGGAGTTGAAGTAACAACCGAATTCGCTCTCGAAACCTGGTGGTTATCCGACAACAGGGCTTTCGAGTTTCAAACGGAATCCCTTTTCAGCATCCAGGCCGTTGAAAATTCAGAAATCCTTACGATTGATTTCCAATCACTGGAGAATCTGTACCGGGATTTTCCGGTTATGGAGCGCTATTTCCGCTATGTTTACCAGCGTGCCTTTGCAGCTTACCAAATGCGGATCAAATATTTGTATACCTTTTCCAAAGAAGACTATTTTTTTCATTTTTACGATTCGTATCCTGAGTTTGTACAACGCGTTCCTCAATACCTGCTTGCTTCTTTCCTCGGACTTACTCCGGAGTATTTAAGTGAACTTCGGAAAAAGAGAAAGTGAAACTTCGATAATATTCCGATGTAGCAGAATGATGTCGGCAAACTTTAATCGGCTTGTTCGTTTCTTAATCTGGTTTAAGTTTTTTCCGCTGTTGCTTGCTGATCTTTGTTCAAACAAAATTCCTGACGAGAAATCTCAGGATCTAAAAGACAAACAAAATGGAAAACAGAATCAACATCATGGAAATCGAGCCGGAGGCAACAAAAGCAATGTACGGTTTGGAAGGCTATCTTTCAAAAAGCGCCTTAACAAAAACTCACCGGGAATTAATTAAAATCCGCGCTTCGCAAATCAATGGCTGTGCGTATTGCATCGACATGCATACGAAGGATGCTTTAAAAATGGGCGAAACCATTCAACGGATCGTTTTGCTGGATGCCTGGAGAGAAGTGAATGACCTGTATACAAAAGAAGAACGTGTTCTCCTGGAATTAACAGAAGCTGTTACACTCATTCACCGAGGAGGAATTCCGGCAGATCTTTACAAAGAGGCAAGTGAAACCTTTGATGAAAATTACCTGGCTCAGATTATTATGGCAATCACGACGATCAATTCCTGGAACAGGATTTCGATCAGTGGATTGTACCAGCCGGGGAAGTAATAGGAACCTAACTCCCATTTTTTCTTCCCGCAGATGCACAGATTTAAAAGGCACCTACCGGATGTCTAAAGTAGAAACAGCGAGACGGTCTGTTCCGTATGCGAAGTTGTTCGGGGGTAAGCTCACTTCAATCTGTGCAACTTGTCTCGACGTTTCGGGATCTGTGGGAAATAATGAAAACGACTCAAAGCTTCCGATTTCCGGGAGCTTTTTTGCATTTGTGGATAAGTGTAAGATTATCCACCTGTTACCATGGTAATTAATGCGATTACTCTTCGCACAGGAATATTTTCCAGCGTAATTTAGCCCCACCCATCACCATTACATCCATCTGTTCAAACTTCTTGGCAGCCTCATACTCTACCTCCAATAAATACATTCCCGGCTGAATGTGTCTGAAATCACAACCCGATTTATCCGTAATCCGCTCATAAGTTTGTTCCTTATTCGATAATTTTACTTTTACACCCGTAAGATAATCACTACACAAACAATATAGATTTACATGAATAATAGCCGTAATGGTGTCCATCAAAACTGTTACCTCATTTCCTTCCAATCGGGATATACAAGAATCTGCCATAGTTGATTTTGTATCCAAATGATCTCCTGCTTCACTATTCTTTCCTTCTGAATAACCGGGAACCTCCACATTTGTGCTCTTTTTGGTAGTTGTATCTTTTATAGGAACCTGGCTGCATCCCATAAAGGAGAACAAGGATAGACTTATTGAAATTAAAAGTAATTGTTTGAGAAGCTGTGTTTGCATGGTTGAAATATAGTTGAAAATAGTGAATTGTTTGGAGCTTTTGTCTGTCGGGGATAAGTGTAAGATTATCCACCTGTTACCATGGTAACTAATTGGGCATCAAACAAAAAATCCCTTCCACCAAAGCAGAAGGGATTCCCTATTTTATTTGTGGTAGCAAATAATCAATCGAGATCAGTAACTAACTGGTGCTTCTCAATCAATTTCCTTAAATTAATCAACGCATAGCGCATTCTTCCCAATGCTGTATTGATAGAGATATTCTCCATCTCTGCAATATCCTTGAACGAAAGGTCCTGGAAAATGCGTTTTTCAATAATTTCTTTCTGACTTTCCGGCAAGTGCTGGATCAGCTGGATCATTTGTGTTTCCAACTCAGTTTTGGACATTTTTTGTTCCACATTCAATTCATCCATTTTCAGGATAGAAAAGATATTGAAGTCCTCGCTCTTCGCATTGCGCTCACTCACCATTTTCATTCTTCCGTGTTTGCGGAAGTAATCGATAACCAGGTTTTGTGCAATACGCATTGCCCATGGTAAGAATTTACCCTCTTCATTGTAATTACCAAGCTTCAGGGTTTGGATAATCTTTACGAATGTTTCCTGGAAAATATCTTCAGCGATTTCACGCTCACGGATTTTATGATAAATGGAACGATATATTTTATCTTTATGACGTAACAATAGAACTTCGAATGCTTGTTCGTTACCTTCTAAATAATAATGTATAAGGACTTGATCGTCTAGAAATTTCATAGCCATAACTCTACTCTTAAAGGTTTTAACCAGTTGTTTATTAACAGTTTAAAGTAGAATTCTTTCTATAGGCTCTATGAATTATTTTTGGAAAGATAGAACATAAAATTAAAAAATCAAAAAAAATCATAAATAATTACGAATTACAAATGCCTAATTCCGAATTTCAGATGCTCTGTTCAGCATTAATTAGTAGAAAGCAGAGTTAAACCAACTGACATTAATTTAATTCGGCATTCGTAATTCGGCATTCGTAATTATTTCCGAAATTTGTACTATGTCCGAAAGATATATTCACATCAAAGGCGCCCGCGTCAATAACTTAAAAAATTTAGAAGTCAAAATAGAACATGGCAAGTTTACCGTGATCACCGGGCTGTCTGGTTCCGGGAAGTCTTCCCTTGCTTTTGACACGCTTTACGCAGAAGGACAAAGACGTTATATTGAAAGTTTATCGTCCTATGCCCGCCAGTTCTTAGGAAAACTGGATAAACCGGAAACGGATTTCATTAAGGGAATTGCTCCTGCCATTGCAATCCAGCAAAAGGTCATCACCAATAATCCGCGATCAACAGTTGGTACGACGACCGAGATTTACGATTACCTCAAAATATTGTTCGCCCGGATCGGGAAAACCTTCTCCCCTGTTTCGGGAAATGAAGTGAAGAAAGATTCGGTAACGGATGTCATCAATTACATTGCGACCCTGGAGAATGATCTCCGTATTCTTATTGCTGCCCCTTTTCCTTCACTGGAAAAATATGGTATTGAAAAGACATTGAAACTGCTCAAAGAACAAGGGTATGTGCGTATTCTGCACAATCATGAACTAAAGCAGTTAGAAGACCTGAAGCCAAATGACCTTTCACTTTCGGATTCGATCCAGATTGTAGTCGATAGGATCGTGACGCAAGCCATGGACAATGATTTTTCAGGAAGATTGGGTGATTCCATTCAATTGGCTTTTATGGAAGGTCATGGAGATTGTTCCGTGATCCAAATGGGAAGTATGGAGGAACGCGCATTTTCCAATCGCTTTGAACTGGATAATATGACCTTCGTGGAGCCATCTCCTCACCTCTTTACCTTTAATAATCCATTCGGAGCTTGTAAAACCTGTGAAGGTTACGGTTCCATTATCGGCGTTGATCCGAATCTGGTGATTCCTGACCCAAGCTTAAGCGTATACGAAGGTGCTGTTGTTCCCTGGAAAGGCGAAGTGATGGGCGAATACCTGCAGGAGCTGGTTAAAAATGCACGGAAATTCGATTTCCCTATCCACCGCCCCGTAGAAGAATTGACCGAAGAGCAAGTAGCCGTTCTTTGGAATGGAAATTCTCATTTCGCAGGTATCAACGGCTTCTTCAAATTTGTTGAAAGTCAATCCTATAAAATTCAATACCGCGTCCTATTGTCGCGATACAGGGGGAAAACCCTTTGTCCGGAATGTCACGGAACACGTCTAAGAGAAGACGCAAACTACGTGAAAGTCGGCGGAATCAGTATCAAGGAATTGGTTTTAATGCCCATCGAAAATGCTTTAACCTTCTTCGAAAAGCTGGAAGTTGATCCTTTAGAACTGAAGATCACCAACCGCATTCTTCCCGAAATTACACAGCGCCTTTCTTTCTTATGCGAGGTAGGATTGGGTTATTTAACATTGAACCGGGCTGCAAACACCCTTTCGGGAGGAGAATCGCAGCGCATCAACTTAGCAACTTCACTGGGAAGCAGTTTGGTAGGTTCCATGTATATTCTGGATGAACCAAGTATCGGCTTACATCCGAGAGATACCGAACGACTGATCGGAGTTTTGAAGAAATTACGCGATATCGGGAACACGGTGATCGTAGTTGAACACGAGGAAGATATGATGCTTCATGCTGATGAGATCATCGACATTGGTCCGGCAGCCGGAAAGTTTGGCGGTGAAGTCGTTTTCCAGGGGAAATTCGATGCGCTTAAGAAGAACGATACAAGTCTCACAACACAATATTTAACCGGGGTACGGGAAATTCCGGTTCCAAAGAAGCGCAGGAGCGGGAACAACAAAATTTCTGTGATCGGTGGGAAAGAACATAACCTGAAAAATGTTTCGGTAGACTTTCCTTTGAACCGGATCGTTGCAGTTACCGGGGTAAGCGGTTCGGGTAAATCTACATTGGTCAAAGAAATTCTCTATCCGGGGATTCGCAAATACTTAGGTCAATACGGAGATCACCAGGGAAATGTAAAACGCATTGAAGGAGATTTGTCGTCCATCGCGGAAATCGAACTGATCGATCAAAACCCGATCGGGAAATCTTCAAGAAGTAATCCGGTTACCTATGTAAAAGCATTCGACGATATCCGGGAACTGTTTGCACGGCAAAATGCGGCAAAGCACAACGGGTATAAACCGGGATTCTTTTCATTCAACGTGGAAGGCGGACGCTGTGAAATGTGTGAGGGAGAAGGAGTTGTAACGGTCAGTATGCAGTTCATGGCCGATGTTCATTTGCTTTGCGAAGCCTGTGGTGGCAGCCGTTACCGCCAGGAAGCACTGGAAGTTCACTACCGGGACAAGAATATTTCTGACATCCTGAACATGGATATCTCTTCTGCCCTGGCCTTTTTCAAAGAAAGCAAAGACAAGCTGGAAGAGAAGATCATTCAAAAGATCCAGCCACTGGAAGATGTCGGTTTGGGTTATTTACAAATGGGACAATCCAGCAGTTCGTTAAGCGGCGGTGAAGCTCAACGTGTAAAACTGGCTTCCTTCCTAATTAAGGGAGCTCAAAAAAGCAATAAGACTCTGTTTATTTTCGATGAACCGACAACCGGGCTTCATTTCTTCGATATTGAAAAACTACTGATCGCATTTAATCGCTTAGTGGATGACGGACATTCCATTATTGTGATAGAGCACAATATGGACGTGATCAAAGCAGCAGACTGGATCATTGACATTGGTCCTGAAGGCGGTATTAACGGGGGGAATATTGAATTTACCGGTACGCCGGAAGACCTGGTTAAAGTGAAAAATAATTATACGGGAATACACTTAAAGCATAAGTTGAAGTAGGTTTTAAAGCATCTCTTTAAGTGAGTTTTATTAATCGACGAAAGCAGCATTTTACCCGACGAAAGCAGCAATAAATACAATTTATCTTTTGTAGGAATTGTAAGTCGCTTATATTCGTTACATGATTATGAGGTTAACAATATTTTGCTTCACACTATTCATTATTAACGGGTTACAATCCTGTTCTACTGAATCGGAAGTGCATGACCAGGGAGTTTCTTCGCTTTCCTCTAAGGACTATATCGCCGAAGAAGAAACAAGCGGTCAAACGGCTTCGGCCGAAGATTTAAAAATGCAATTCCACGGTTGTAAAGCGCATCAATAGAACTTAACCAAAGGAAAAATTAAGAAACGACGGATAAGATCTATTATTCGTCGTTTTTTGCGACTAATAATTCCCCCTCGCTTTTTGCTATCACTGCGGATGCCAAACAATTTCCAAGAACATTCACCGAAGTGCGTGCCATATCCATTAAAGCATCTATTCCAAGAATAATTCCGGCTTTTTCAACGCTGATACCAAGATGCTTGTAATCCATTAAAGTTGTCGTTAAAATAACAAATGAGGCTCCCCTCACTCCTGCTACTCCTTTACTCGTAAGCATCAAAGTCAAACAGATGGAGATTTGCTGACCTATTGACAAGTCTACACCACTCATCTGAGCCACGAAAACAGTTGCCATGGAGAGATACAGTGTTGTCCCGTCGAGGTTAAACGAATAACCGGTAGGAATCACAAATCCGACGATCTTCTTGGAGATTCCGAATTTCTCCATATTCTCAAGGGCCTTTGGTAAAGCCGCTTCACTGCTTGCAGTTGCGAAGGCAATCGAAATGGGTTCCGTAACAGCTTTCAGAAAGGCTTTGATCGGTACTTTGGCCATCAATGCGATCGGAAGTAATACAACCAATACAAAAATGATCAGTGTAACATAAAGTGTTGCTACCAGCTTCATCAGGTTGCCGAGAACTTCCGTTCCCGAATTGGCAACAGTATATGCGATAGATCCGAAAACCGCGAGCGGCGCAACATACATGACAATATCCGTGAACTTGAACATGACCTCGGAAAGGCTTTCCATCCAATTGATCATCGTTTCTTTGTGTTTCAGATTTTGCACCAGGCTCAAAGCAATTGCGAAGATCAATGAGAACACAACTATTTGCAATACCTGGTTCTCTACAATTGATTTGGCAAAATTCTCAGGGAAGATATCAACCAAATGATCTTTCGGTTTTTCCAATTGTGCCAAAAGATCCGAAGATTTCTCTTTCATTTTTTCCGAAACTTCTACCTGCTGAACACCCTTCCCTGCCTGGCTGATATTAATTGCAGCGAGTCCGAGGAACAAGGCAAAGGTTGTAACGACTTCAAAGTAAATGATACTTTTCAAACCGATTCTTCCAACCTGTCTCAAACTACTGTGCCCGGCAATTCCCACAACCAGGGTTGAAAAGATCAAAGGAGCAACCAATGTTTTGATCAGGCGCAGGAAAATATCGCCGAAACGTTTTAATTCAAGTGAAGCTTCCGGGAAGTCCAAACCGATTTCCACACCGATGATCATAGATGAAAAGATCCACAACGAAAGTTTTTTGCTTCGCATGGAATATGCGATCAGCATTCCTAATAATAAGAACTTCACAATATGCCCGGCCATAAAAAGTCCGTAACCACCTAAACGCTCTATATAAAACAGTACAGCAGCTCCAAGATAAATCCCGATATAGAATAAGAGATTCCTGCGTTCTTTAAAAAGAAACCAGCCTCCGATACATCCGGCCATCATTGTCCCCGGGGCAATTAAAGCCATCGGATCTACATCCGGTGTACTGATTCGAATTGCTATAAGCACAACGTAAAACAAAGCGATCAGGATGCGGGTAATGAGAGTTTTACTATTTTTCATGCGGGAATTTTAAACCGGTTTTTGCTGTGAGCACAAATTTAACAGGATAATGGTGAAAACAAAATGGTTTTTTTTCTGAAAAAAAGTAAATATATGGTGCTCGTCTGAGGAATATTTGTAATATTGCAACATCGTAATTAAAATCACATTGCTTTTCGCAAGTATTCATTCGAATACAAACAACTAGTCCAAAATTTTATATGAATAATAAAGACTTAGACGGTAAGTTATTACCAGAATTAAGGGAAATTGCTAAATCTCTTGGAGTTAAGAAAGTGGAATCGTTCAAGAAAAACGAATTGATCGAACATATCCAGGCAAATTCGGCAAGTACTGCTACTACTGTGACTGAAAAAGCTCCGGCTAAACCTAAGGCAAAAAAAGCTGCCGAACCTAAAACAGAAGAAGCTCCTGCGACAGACTTGTTTTCAACTGAAACTCCAAAAACGGAAGAGTTGAAACTAGAAAAAGCAAATCCCCCGAAAGAAAAACGCAAACGTATTCCTGCATCGGAGGAAACACCGGCTGAAGTTAAAGCTGAATCTCCTGCTGCAACTGAAGAAGCACCAGCTAGTGCAGAAGCAGTAGTTCAGGAAAATAAAACAGCTGACAAACCAAAACCTTTTGAGCGTTTACTGAATAAAAAACCTCAGACAAATCAGCCGAATCAAAATCAGAATCAAAATAAGCAGCGGTTCAATACTAACCAAGGCGAAAATCAAAATAATCCAAACCAAAACTCCGCTCCTCAAGGTCAGAATACTCCGAACGCTGCTCAAAATCAGAATGCCCAGAATAATACACAAAATCAGGAGCGTCAGAATAATAACCAGCAACGGAACCAAAACAATCCGAATAACCAGGGCAACCAGGATCGCCCGAACAACAATCAGCGCAATCAGAATAACCAGGGAAATCAGAGTAATCGTCCTCAAAACCAAAATAACCAGGAAGAAAAGATTGATGAAGAAGCATACAACTTAGTTGGAATTGTAACTGCTGAAGGTGTTCTTGAAGTGATCCAGGATGGTTATGGATTTTTGCGTTCATCAGATTATAATTACTTACCATCTCCGGATGATGTTTACGTTTCCCAGAGCCAGATCAAATTATTCGGTTTGAAAACCGGAGATACTGTTCGTGGAACAATCCGTCCGCCGAGAGAAGGAGAAAAATTCTTCCCGCTTGTAAAAGTTGATTCTATCAACGGAAGAGATCCGAGCTATATTCGCGATCGTGTTCCTTTTGAATACCTTACCCCTCTATTCCCGGACGAGAAGTTCAAATTAACCGGTCACAAGGACGAATCCATGTCGACTCGTGTTATGGACTTGTTTGCCCCGATTGGAAAAGGTCAGCGTGGAATGATCGTAGCACAGCCTAAAACAGGTAAAACCATGTTGTTAAAGGATGTTGCAAATGCGATTGCAGCAAATCACCCGGAAGTTTACCTGATCGTTTTACTGATCGATGAACGACCTGAAGAGGTAACAGATATGGCACGCAGTGTAAAAGCAGAAGTTGTTGCTTCTACATTTGATGAGCCGGCTGATCGCCACGTAAAAGTTGCAAATATCGTTTTGGAAAAAGCAAAACGCATGGTAGAATGCGGACACGATGTGGTGATCTTACTCGATTCCATCACGCGTTTGGCCCGTGCATATAACACCGTTTCTCCTGCTTCCGGTAAAGTACTTTCCGGTGGTGTGGATGCAAACGCTTTACACAAACCGAAACGTTTCTTCGGAGCTGCACGTAAAATTGAAAACGGCGGTTCATTATCTATCCTGGCAACTGCATTGACAGAAACAGGTTCTAAAATGGATGAAGTAATCTTTGAAGAATTTAAAGGTACAGGTAACATGGAACTTCAGTTGGATCGTAAGATCTCAAACAGAAGAATTTACCCGGCTATCGATATTATTGCTTCAGGTACAAGACGTGAAGACCTGTTGGTTGGAAAAGATGTCCTGCAAAGAATCTGGTTATTGCGCAAGTTTATTGCCGATATGAACCCGGTAGAAGCCATGGAGTTCGTAAAAGGACACATGGAGAACACCCGTTCCAACGAAGAGTTTTTAGTATCAATGAATTCATAAATTAGTAAAGTCCTGTCTTCCCCGATGGGACTTTTATTCTTAATACAACATGAGAATATCATTAAAAATCGCAGTTCTCTTTGCCGGAATTTGGTTTCTTGGAAAGATGACATTCTTTTATGCTCAAATCTTACAAAACGAAAATGAAGTAAAATTCCAGGTTATGTGGAATATCCTTTGTTTACTTCTTGCAATGACCATTGGTACTTTAGCTGAAAAAAGACAGGAAGTAAGATCCGAAAGCAGTGCATTAGGCGATATTAAGAACACATTGGGCGGTGGATTGATTTACACTGTTATCGTTTCGGGCTTGATTTATCTTTATTATGCTAAGATTGATCCTGCATACAACGCAAGACAATTGGCAGTAGCGGAACAGCAGGTAAATAAAATGCTGGATGACCCAAAACAGATGAAAGAACTGCGCAAAAGCCCTGAAATGGAAACCTTAACAAGGAAAGAAATATTCGACAAAGCAATTGCCAATCAAAAAGCCATTTTCAATCCTACCTCAACAATGACTATTTCCTTATTGGGAATGCTGTTACTTTCAACGATCAATGCTATTATTCTAACCGTTGTATTCAGAAGGGTTTTGTTCAAACAGAGAACTTTATAGTCCAAGTACTAATTCGGAGCCCAATTTTTCGTAGTCAATTCCATCAAAGTTCCCGGAAGACATCATCAGTAAAACTGAATTGTTCCAGTTCTTCTCATTGATAAAATCAAGGACTTCCTGCGTGTTGTTTACGACTTTTACTTTCCCCCCGAACGCAGCCTGAACCTGTTCTATTGTCAAGGGCTCCAATTTCTTGTGAGCAACCACAGACGGACTGAAATAAACCAAAGCTTCGTCAGCAGCATTCATAGCACCATCATAAAGCGGCAAAAACTCTTTTCTCAGGGAAGAAAAAGTATGTAATTCCATACAGGCAACCACATTCCGGTTTGGGTACTGTTCTTTGACTGCGGATGTTGTGGCTTTCAATTTGGATGGTGAATGCGCAAAATCTTTAAACATTGTGAATGAATCCTTTTCCGCTACCTTTTGAAGACGTTTTCCGGCACCTTTAAAGGTTCTGATCGCATTCAGGAAATCGTGATTGGAAATACTCATGGATTCAGCCAGGCGCATTGCTCCTACCAGGTTCTGTAAATTATGAGCTCCAAAGATCAGCAATTCATATTCCTTTCCTTCATAGCTCATGATTGTTCCAGTTTCCGTCGTCCGGTAAATTGGTGTTTGATACGGAATGGTTTCCAGTTTGTTTTCAAATTCCTCTCCCAGGCTTTTCAATGCAGGATCTTCTATATTATAAATCAGCTTTCCATCCGCTTCAATCACTTCACAAAACTTCCGGAATTGCTCCACATAATTCTCCCAGGTCGGGAATACATTGATGTGATCCCAGGCAATCCCGCTGATTAAAGCTGTATTTGGTTTGTAAAGATGAAACTTCGGTCTTCTGTCGATTGGTGAGCTCAGGTATTCATCTCCTTCCAAGATCATAAATTCGGCTTCTTCGGAAAGTTTTACCATGCAATCATATCCTTCCAGCTGCGCTCCAACCATGTAATCTACATTCAGCCCCAATTCATTGACTACATGAAGCAGCATCGAAGTGATGGTTGTTTTACCATGGCTTCCGCCAATCACAATCCGGTATTTGTTTTTGCTTTGTTCGTATAAATATTCCGGGTACGAATAGATCGGGATATTCAATTCCTTTGCTCTCAAAAGCTCAGGATTATCTTCCCGCGCATGCATTCCCAGAATCACCGCATCTAAATCAGCACTTACTTTTTCAGGAAACCACCCGATTGTATCCGGCAAAATCCCCTGCTTTTCAAGCCTGGTTCTTGAAGGTTCAAATATTTCATCATCGGAACCGCTTACATTCGCTCCTTTTCGTGACAAGGCAATTGCTAAATTGTGCATTGCACTTCCTCCAATTGCAATAAAATGAACATTCATAAAATCAGGAAATTTAATTCGAAAACGAAATTAATGGAATTGATGTACACTAAAACATGCAGGGGCGGATAATTATCCGCCCCTGCATGTTTATAATTAAAGAATCTTTTAATAATTGCGTTTTAACTTGGCATCCTGTGTTTCCCGCTGCCAAACCAATTCCGTACATGGCTGTCCGTTTTTGGAAAAAGTCAGCATATCCATTGTCTGAGTCCGGATGTAAATATTCGCTTTTCCGTCTGTCACTACAACTCTTCTGGTAACAACAGCTGAAACCAAACCATCTGGCCCCAGTTGATCGAACTGCTCCTGGTTTACGCCTTCTTTATATTTCGACAAATCAACATCGTATACACCACTTGTTGTTTTCACCGGCTGCTTGGATTCAATTTCATCAATTGACTTTTTAGTAGACACTGTTCTTTCACCGCTTTTCTCCGACTGAATTCTGTTGGTTGTTCCCATTTCTTTCGTGGAGTTTTTAATCATTTCATCATTGCCAGCTGCATGGCCTTTCTGACCTGCATTGTCTTCGACATGTGTCTGAGCATTTGTGATCTTACTTTTATTCTCAACGATCTTCTCATCGTTTACCTTTTGCTGATCCAATTGAGCTTCTGTGCTTGCATTTTGAATATCTGTGAAGTTCTTTTTGTTTTCAGCTGCGGCAATTGAAGGAAGTTCTTCTCTTTTTTCAATTTCTTTCACCTTCCCGGTAAGCGCTTCTTTATTCTCAATATTCTTGATATATGCTTTGTTATAGTCCGCACGGTCAATTTCTGTTTTTTGATCTCTGGAATTCTCGATGATTTCCGTGTTCTCCCGGTGAGCATCGATTCTGTCTGATAATGCTTCTGAAGTTACCCGTTCCATCTCGCTAGCTTTGGCTGCAAACCTCTCGGTATTTTCAACATGTGCTTTCTCATTTTCAATCCTGTTCTCTGACTGAACCTTTTCAATCTCTTTCAGTTTCTCATCGTTGTTTTCGGAAAGCTTTTTATCCTCTGTTGTTTTTGCAGAGATATTATTCTCAACCCGGGTTAAGACCACTTTCGTTTCAACGGTTTTCTCATCGGCTCTTTTACCATTTTCCGCTGCCAGTTCTTCCTGAACGATTGAAGCCTCACGCACCTTTTTTTCCTCAGCCAGGCGCTGTTCAAAATCATCAATCGAATTCTTCTCCTGGTTGATTTTAATAGTGGAATAAACACCTTCATTTTTAACAATATCAGAATAGGTTTCTTCTGACTTTTCTGTGCTCACAGCACCTAAAGTGTTTGTTGATTTTTTAAGCACCTCATTATTATCGACAGCTCCACCGTCCAGTATACTGTTTGTCAGGATTACAGCCTGCGTTGCTGCCTCAAGCTGCTCTTTCTGATTCACGATGTTCAATTCCTTGATCGTTACATTTTCTTCCGAGCTTTTAATCAATGTTTTGTTTTTGACCTCCATTTCATCCACATTGTTCTGCACTTTTCCATATGCTTTCTCTTCGCGAATACTATTGTCGATCCGGATCTCTCCGAAGGTACTGTCTGCATGTAATGCCTGGTTGTTTTGCTTATTAGCCAATTCCTCACTCCGATCAGTTGTTCCCCGAAGTTTATCCGTCATTCTTCTGGATATTCTCCCTTTTCTGGTCCTTGATGCTGCTTCTAATCTTTTGGCTCCATCAGTAAGAGAATTATCTGTTTCCTCTCCCAAACTTTTCAATTCCAATGTTTGGGTTTTCGGTTCCGTTTTAGTGGTACTGACAACCGGTGGATTCTGAATATTCTGAATCTCTTTCAGTTTCTGTTTTGGATAAGGATCAGAAGGTCTTTGCGTTACCGCACGCTCATACAATTCTTTGGCTTTTGTATAATTCTTATTCTCAAATTTATCATCCGCACCACTGATAATGTTTCTATAAACGCGGTCTAAATCTTCCTCTCTTTCTTCTTTCAGTTTGATCTCACATTTCTTCGACTGTTCGTAAGCATAAGAGTTTGAAGGATATTTAGTCAGAATATTATCGTATGCTGTTTTCGCAGCTGACCACTTCGCGTTATTAAATTCCTGATCTGCAGCAGCAACAAGTGACTGAAGTTCTTTATTCGCAGCATTCTCCTTCGCAATATCGTCCAGGATCTGTCTCATTTCAGCAATCTTATTAACCGCTGTCTGATCTTTTGCTTTATGTCTCAAAGCTTCCTCGTACTGGGAAATTGCACCATTGTAGTCCTTGCTCAATGCCGCATTGTTCCCTCTCGACATCGCTGCATCATATAATTTCTGTTGTTCAACGGCAGGATCCACTTTGTTTGCGATCAATGCCTGAAGTTCCGCAATTCGCTGATCAGGAGCCAGGTCATCCGGTTTAATCGTTTTAGCGACTTTGTATGTGCTGATTGCTTCTTCCAGTTTGTTTGCTTTCGCTAAACCGTCAGCTTCAGCCATTTTCTTCGTGAATTGGTTTTGCTGATCCTGAGCCAGTTTCTCTTCTTTTTCAAGTTCCTCTATTTTCTGCAATTTTTGTTTCGGATATTGATCAGCCGGTCTGAAGTTGACAGCCCGGTTAAACATCTCTTTTGCTTTCACATAGTTCTTCTCATCAAAAGCTTTATTCCCGACATCAATTATTTTCTGGTATGCCTGATCACCGTCACTTGTTTCCTGTTCGGAAAGTTTTTTGGCGTTCTCCGCTTTTTCAACAGGAAGTTTCTCGTATGGCTTCAAAACCAAGGCAGCATTGTATGACTTAATTGCTTCAAGATATTTCTTTTCAGACACCAAATCATCACCCTTTTTGATTGCGGCCTGGTAATCCTGCTCTACTTTCTGTTGCTCTGCATTTTGATTTTTCAGTTCATTGATTGCCTGGATGCGGTTTTTCGGTTCTTGTTCGTTTTTAATTGCAAGAGCATCATTGTACTTAACAATTGCATCGTCGTATTTTTTAGCCGCTTCCAATTCTTTTGCTTCAGCTAAGACAGCGTTATATTTTTTATTTAACTCCGCATCTTTTAACTCCTCTGCTATTTTCTTGTCGCACCAAACAATCGCTTTCTCAACGTTATCGTCAGATTTAATTGCTTTTGCCTGCAGGTATTTTTGTTTTGCATCTGCATATTTGTTTTGGTTTTGGAATGCCATTCCTTCTGCCACCAACTTATCAAAAGCCACTTGTTTTTGGGCTTCACTTGCTTGGTCGTTTTCCAGTTTCGAGATCTCCAGCATCTTTTCGGATGCCGTTGCATTCGTTGGTTCCATGGAAAGTACCTGCTGGTATTTCGCTTTAGCTCCGCCCAAATCTTTTTTAGCCAATGCAGCCGAACCCTCTGTCAATAATTGAGCAATTTGTTTTTCTTTTGCTGCTTTTTCAATAAGACCGTCAATTTCTTTGATCTTATCTTTTGGAAGTGCCTGAGCCGGATCCAAAGCGGAAGCTTCTTCAAATTTCTTTTTCGCTTCAGGAAGTTTATTTGCCCCCAGAAGATCATTCCCTGCTTTTACAGCTGCTTCGTACTTTTCCTTCTGAGCACTTGCCTGGGCATTATCTGCAATGATCTTTTCAACTTCGGCTAATTTATCCTTAGCTTCTTTTTTTGTATTGTCAGTTGTAGTTGCCAGGAGAAATTTCTCTTTCGCAGCAGGATAATCTTTTGATCCAAGAGCAGCAACACCGGCATTGAATGCTTCCTGGTATTTTTGGTTTTTATCCTTTTCAGCATTTGCCTGGGCTTCTTTCTTCCCAAGTTCTATGAGCTTTTGTTTCGGAAGAGGTGATACGGCATCCAACAATTGTGCTTCTTCGTATTTCTTCTTTGCAACTTCGAAATTGGATGTTGCCAGCGCAGCATCACCATCCAGGATTGCCTGGTCGAATTTTGCTTTCTGTTCCGCTTTCTTACCTTCTGCAAGGATCTTGGCATTTACTGCATCAATTTTAGCCTGAACAGCTGCATCCGGGATCAGGGCAATAGATTGCTCGTATTTCCCTTTCGCATCCGCATACTTCATGGTTTTATCCAAAGCATCGCCTTCGGTAACCAATTGTTTTGCCTTTGCTATTTTTTCAGCATTCGCTTTTTCAAATTCCAATTGCTTTTCAATTTCAGCCAATTTTGTTTTAGCTTCCGCATTTTCAGCTTCCAATGTTAAAACCTGTTCGAATTTTGCTTTAGCCCCAGGATATTGTTTCGCAGTAAGAGCTGTATTCCCTTCTGCAAGTAATTTTGTGATCTGTTCCTTCAGTGCATTTGCTTTGGCAATTTCAGCCAGTTTAGCATCCGCTTCTTTAATTTTCTCTTTCGGATAAGTTGCAGCAGGTTCAAAAGTTAATGATTCTGTATACTTCACTTTCGCATCCGCCCACTTTTCCTCCGCAAGAAGTGCATCTCCGGCAGCAACAGCATCGTTGTATTTTTGTTTTTTCTCCTGTTCTGATTTCTGTGCGTTTAATTTCCCGTCCAAATCAGTCAGCTTTGCAGTTGCAGCGGCATCTCCAGGTTTGATTTTCAAAGCTTTTTTGTATTCATCCCGGGCAGCCATCCAGCTCTTTTGAGTATAGAATCCGTCACCGGCTTTCATAGCTGCATTGTATTTTTCAGCATTCGCCGCTTCATTTTTAGCAGCTTCAATAGCAGCCTCACATTTTTCAATCTCGTCTTTCGGATATTGCTCCTGTTTTTTTCCCAGGGCTTCGTTGTATCGTTTGATTGCTTCTTCGTACTTCTTCTGATCTCTCAATCCATCAGCCGATGCGATCAATGCTTTGTACTCGCTATCCAATTGGGAATTTGCAAGGTTGGCTGATTTAGCAGCTTTCAGGATACCGTCAATCTCAACGATACGGTCATTCGGATGTTTTTCCGATTCTTTTCCTTTGATTTTTGTAGCAGTCTCATATTGAGCCAGAGCTTCTTCGTATTTCTTTGCTGTAAATAAAGCATCTGCTTGTTTGATGATCGAATTATAGTTTGCTTCGCCCTGTTTTTGAGCTCCTTCTGCATCCTTTAAAATTTTCTCAACCTTAGCGATCATCTTGTTAGCCAGTACTTCATCATAAACGATTTCATCCGAAGAAACACTTGGATCATAGTAAAATTCAGTCGCCGGATTTCCGGTTACGTAGGAATAGTCTACTCCCTGAACCTGGTCAAATAAAGACATATTAACACTTCCTGCGGGCATTTTTGTTCCTTGTGTCAGTTCAGGATCTACATTTTTCAGATCCACATTGAAATACCGGGTAACCTTTCCGCCTTTCGAAACTTCAACCTTGTATTTTTTCTTCGGATCAAGCTGAAGAATAACCGAACCGGAACCGTCGCTTGTAAGAGTTTGGGTTGCCGAGCCGCCTTCATACACTTTCACAACAACTCCCGGTTCTTTTTTACCGGTAGCTTTGTTTAATGTCCGAACTTCAAATGGTACTTTAGCCTGCCCAAAAACCAGGTTGGTCAGAAAGAAAAAGGAAATTAAAATAAGGAGTTTCACTCTCATGTTTTTAGTTTATTCTAGTCGTAGTACAACCGAAATTAATTTTGGTTTAAATTAGTTCAATTTATTCATACAAATATCGGTAAAAAAAGTTCATTTTCGCTGCTATGATTCAATTTAAACAACTCAGTTTTTGGGAAAAGGTTACTCTTTTGGAAGAAATTGATTTCCTGATAGTTGGAAGCGGAATTGTGGGCTCGGCTTGTGCACTGGAACTTCGAAGGAAAAATCCGGATGCAAAAATTGTAATTCTGGAACGCAGTTACCTGCCCCTTGGTGCAAGTACAAAAAACGCGGGATTCGCCTGTTTCGGTAGTGTTACGGAACTTTTAGACGATTTGAAAAACACTCCTGAAGAGCGTGTATGGAATACTGTAAAACTCCGGTTTGAAGGCCTGGAACGCTTACTTCAGCGCTTTCCCGTTTCTGAACTGAACTACGAAAATTGCGGGTCTTATGACTTGATTATGGATGAAGATGAATTGATGTTTTACGGTTCAAAACTGGCATACCTGAATCATCAGATTGAGTTTATAACTGGCAAAAAGGATTGTTACTCGTTCGAAAAAAATGTGAATGCAAAATTTGGTTTTAAAGGATTTGAAGGTGGATATTTTAATCGTCTGGAAGGTGCGATCGATACCGGTAAATTGTTACTGGCAACCCAGCGTGACCTGGCAAAAAACGGGATCATTGTCTTAAACGGAATTGAAGTAACCGATTTTCATCCGGACCAAAATGAAGTGCTTATTGAAACCAATTACGGTGAGATCAGATCAAAAAAGCTGGGAATTACCATTAATGGCTTCGCTAAAAAATTATTGCCCGAACTGGACGTAGAACCTGCAAGGGCGCAGGTAATCGTAACTTCCGAAATACCTGATCTGCAAGCCAAGGGAACATTTCACCTGGATAAAGGATATTACTATTTCAGAAATATCGGAAACCGCATTTTACTTGGAGGAGGAAGAAACCTGGACTTCAAGACAGAAAACACCTTCGAATTAAGTCAAAGTAAATTGATCCAGGATGCTTTGGAAGAACTTCTGAAAGAAAAAATCCTTCCAAACCGGGATTTCACGATCGATTACCGCTGGTCCGGGACGATGGGAGTCGGAAATGAAAAAGGCCCGATCATTGAAAAAATCAATTCGAATACCGCAGTTGGTGTGCGGCTCGGAGGAATGGGAGTTGCAATCGGCTCATTAGCAGGTGAAAAACTTGCTTCTCTTTTAAATGAGTAGCACTGCCCCTTAATTTTCAACAGAATTCCATTTCCGATTCTATTAAATTCTTGTATTTTCGAAGCAAATTAAACCTCATATGAACGCAGCACACTCACATTTAATTATTAATCACTTCCCGATAATTGGTCTGATCCTGGGAATTATAGTTCTTCTTATCGGAATCCTTGCAAAATCTTCTGTCACAAGAAGAGTTGGCTTATTATTATTTGTCATTGCAGGAATAACAGCTCAAATTTCCGATGCAACCGGTGAAGGAGCAGAACATTTTGTGGAAGAAGCTACAGAACAAAAAACCATTTCTCTTGATTGCCCTGATGCTATTCAGAAAACCTTGGAAAACGGTGAGGAAACGGAAACATTGATCCACATCCACGAAGAACATGCCGAAGAATTAATGCCCGTTATGTGGGGAATTCTGGCGCTTTCAATCATTACCTTATTCCTGGAGTTCCGGAAAAAATCAATGGCAATGCCCGCTTCTGTCGTTGTACTTATTGTAGGAGTTATTGCAGCTTATTTTGCCAAAGAAGTTGGAAATTCAGGCGGGGAAATTTCACATCCTGAAATACGCAAAGATTTCAAATTAAAAGAGAACACCTACCGGAATGAAGACTAGAATTGAAAGCTCAAAATTCGTAATTCGTATCCTGATAGCTATCGGGACATAATTCGTAATTATTAAAAATATGCTTGAAAATTTCAAATCCCATTATCAACCGGATGCTGACTGTTCACCTGCGCCGGAAGGAACTCTGAAACGTTATGAAAACAAAGTTCCGGAATCACTGATTGAGATCTGGAAAACAAGCGGTTTCGGAAAATACAACGACGGATTAATTGAATTCGTAGATCCGGCAGACTTTGAACACAACCTGTGGACCTGGCTCGGAAGAGAAGTTCCCAATTACGTTCCATTTGCAATCAGCGGATTCGGAGAATTGTTCTACTACCGGAAACTGACAGAAGAAGAGGAAGACGTTTGTATGATTGATATCCAGTACCGGAAAATCGAAACATTGGTTTGGAGTATGGACGATTTCCTGGATGATTTCATAACCAATGTAGTGGAACGGAAGATGTGGCTTCGTGAAGATCTCTTTAAAGAGGCTATTACTCAAAACGGAAAACTGGAAAAACACGAAGTCTTTACCTTCACTCCTATCCTTGCCTTTGGCGGAGCTGAAGAAATTGAATACATCCACAAAGGAAATTCTCATGTATATCAGGACTTGGTGTTCCAAATGACCAGTTAACGTTAACGTCACCTTCGACTCCGCTGCGCCTATGCTATAGCTTTAACGCAAGCATTCAGTCAACGTTAAGAAATCGTTTGATTATAAATATAAAGATCGTAGTCGAAGTGACTTATTATTCCTGCGCTAAATCTTTGTTGGGTTCTTCTATCGGCTGATCCAAAGCCGGACTTGCATCTGAAGCAGGAACAGCTGAAGAATGATGAGCCATTCCAAAAGGTTTTGAAAATTGGGTTGGGGTTTGAATGATCTGATCCATTTTCATAGATTCCTCAATGAGCGGTTTTTCAATAATATCGGTTGTTTCACGAACCATTTTCTGAAGATCGAAATCCGTCTTTATATCCCCCGTTGATTTTTTTATCTCATTTTGAACATCCTGGGAAGCCTGTCTGATCTGATGCATCGTTTTACCCATTGTACGGGCAATACCCGGAATGCTTTTCGATCCGAAAAACATTAATATAACCAGCAAGATCAGGACGATCTCCGAACCGCCAACATCACTGAGAAATAAAGGCAAAACTGTCATAATGACAACAAAAGTAATCGAATTAATTGAGCTATCCTAGCCAAATGTCTAATGAAACGTTAATTTTTAATCGTTTTTGAGATGATAATTTAGTTATATTTGCGCCCGAAAACAATAAAAAAGAAGTATGGCAACCACAGCAGATATTCGAAACGGATTATGTATCAAATTCAATGACAAGATCAGTCAGATTATTGAATTCCAACACGTTAAACCTGGAAAAG
Organism: Fluviicola sp.; assembly: GCF_029266855.1. GTDB lineage: Bacteria > Bacteroidota > Bacteroidia > Flavobacteriales_D > Crocinitomicaceae > Fluviicola. Next base: position 445,290 of record NZ_JAQSWB010000001.1, on the reverse strand, counting down.
GTCCGGCTTTCGTACGTACCAAAATGCGAATCATCGAAACAGGTAAAGTGATTGACAATACTTTCTCTGCAGGACACAAAATTGATATCGTCCGTGTTGAAAACCGCGAATATCAATATTTGTATAAAGAAGAGAACGATTTCATTTTCATGAATAACGAAACTTTTGAGCAAGTTACGATCCCCGCAAAAATGATCGAAAGACCGGCTTTCTTATTAGAAGGAATGGTTTGTAATATTTTGTATGATGCAAACGACGAAGTTCCTTTGGTAGTTGAATTGCCAATGTACTTGATTTCCGAAGTAACTTATACAGAGCCTGGAATTAAAGGCGATACTGCAACGAACTCCATGAAAGCTGCAACAATTGCAACGGGTGCTGAAGTGAAAGTTCCTTTATTCATTGATATGGGAGAAATCATCAAAGTTGACACAAGAACAGGAGTTTACGTAGAGCGCGTAAAAAACTGATTCGAATACGATATAGATCAAAGGGAAGTCGAAAGATTTCCCTTTTTTGTTGACAGCCCCGAACGAAATTCGTTTCTCAGTAATGTATAGTCAAATTACCTGTCAAACGATGCCAATTTCCATCACTTCTGGATCAAGTATAGGTTAAGTATGGATCAAGTACGGATATAGTATGAAAATGTTATGGATTTAACACGCGGTTTTACTGGCTTTTTGGAGCAATCGCTAGCCGGTTTGAAGAATAAAGTCTTAAACCCTAATATCTAAACACTTTTCTCAAAAGTGTATAATATCCAACAAACATTGGAGTCTCTTTCGTCTCTCGTATTAACATCTAATATCCTTTCGCAATTCGTCAAATAAATGGAAAAAATCATTCGCATAAATAACAGGGAAATCAACATTCAATGGATCAATCAGGCATTCATGAATGATTCCAGACCTGTTTTGGTCTTTCTTCACGAAGCCCTCGGAAGCATCATTCAATGGAAAAGCTTTCCTTCGGAACTTTGTCATTCACTAAATCTTCCCGGAATTGTTATTGAACGTAGCGGACATGGGAAATCCGGTCCCCTGACAGGCGAACGCGACATAACCTACCTCCATCAGTATGCAGATGAAACCCGGGAAGTTTTAAGAGAAGTACTGAATCCAACTCAAAAAACCATTTTGGTGGGTCACAGCGACGGTGGCAGCATTGCCTTAATAATGACTGCAAGAAACCCGAAAAACATTCAGGCAATTATAACGATGGCCGCACATACCTTCGTGGAAGAGGAAACTCTAGAAGGAATCCATCCGGCAATTGAAGCATTTAGAGCCGGAAAACTGGACGGGCTTTACAAAATTCACGACGATAAAACTCAGTCCTTATTTTATGCCTGGGCTGATACCTGGCTGGCACCTGGTTTTAAAAAGTGGGATATCCGCGAGGAGATTAAATCAATTCCGGTTCCTGTTTTGGCCCTCCAGGGGAAGGATGATCAATACGGAACCGAAGAACAAGTGAATTCCATCATCTTAAATAAAGAAAACCGAATTGGCAAGATCATTCCGGCTTGTGGTCATCATCCGCATTTGGAGAAAAAAGAGCTTGTCATCCGACAAATAGAAGATTGGCTTAAATCAATTCCGAATTAACAGGCTCCTCTTTGCTTTTGTATTTCATTTAATTTATAGCTAACACACTGTTTTTCCTGAAATTAAACTGATAATTCGGTCTTCTCAATTCGGTCTTTCAACTGACATCCCCAATTAGGAATTCAGCATTCGGAATTCGGAATTATTATCTAATCATTATTTTTTCACATAATTCGATTCTAAACCATCTAAAACCAGTAACTTTGCGCTCGTTTTTATAATTTATACTGAATAGCTAATGAGTAATGCATTGGGGAACCATATTCTTGTGGAGTTTATGGGGTGCGATCCGCACATTATGAATGATGTATCTTCGATCGAGCGCGACATGGTAGACGCGGCCTTGAAAGCAGGTGCAACTGTGATTAATTCTACATTCCACCACTTTTCTCCCTATGGAGTCTCTGGTGTTGTGGTAATTCAAGAAAGCCATTTGGCGATTCATACATGGCCGGAATACGGTTATGCTGCAGTGGACCTGTTCACTTGCGGGGAAATGGATGCCTGGATTTCGTTTGATTACCTGAAAGAATGTTTTGGTGCCAAGAACTATTCCGCTTTGGAAATGAAGCGTGGAGCGGTTCAGTTATTAACAAGAAATGACTTCGATATTTCTTCGATGCGTCAGAAAGCCGGTGAATGGTCGAATCCGGAAATGTATACACGCAACGTGTGGTTTACGGATAAGGATGACAACCAGGCTTTGTCTTTGCGCTACACCGGAGAAGTTTTCTTTGATGTACAGTCTCCATTCCAGCGTGTACGCATCCTGGAATCTCCGAAATACGGTAAGTTACTGACTTTGGATGATATGTTCATGACTACTGAGAACGATGAGTTCCATTATCATGAAATGATCTCCCACCCTGCTATGTTCACACACGGAAATGCGAAAAACATTCTGGTGATCGGTGGTGGCGACGGTGGAACCGTTCGTGAATTTTTACGCCATGACGGTGTGGAAAAAGTAACCATGGTTGAAATCGACGGGGAAGTAATTAAAGCGTGTAAAGAGCACTTGCCAACTATTGCAGCTTCATTTGACCATCCGAAATTGAACCTGATCGTGGGCGACGGAATTGCTTTTGCAAAAGCAGCTGCAAACGAAGAGTTTGATTTGGTGATCATTGACGGATCGGATCCTGTAGGACCGGCAGAAGGACTTTTCTCTGTGGAATTCTACAGAAACTGCCACCGCATTCTGAAACCGGGGGGAATCCTGGTTGCCCAAGGTGAGTCTCCAAAATTCAACGAGCAGGCATTTACAGAATTGAATATCACACTTCAGCATATTTTCGGAAAAGAAAACGCTCCTGTTTCCTTATTCTTTGTTCCAACATATCCGACAGGAATGTGGAGTTTCCAATACGGGTTAAAAGGAAGTGCTCAGCCGAAAACCATTTCAAAAGATGCTGAAATTGAGCAATTCGTGAATGCAAAAGGATTGAGATACTACAATTCAGATATTCATAAAGCAAGTTTCGCATTACCTAATTTCGTGAAAAGTCTGATTAATGGATAATTCAAAGAAATTTGATCCGAATGGAGTTGGGATTGCGAATGGAAATATTTTCGGATTCCCGGTAGCGGAAGAAAATGCAGATATCGTTATTATTCCTGTTCCCTGGGATGCGACAGCTTCTTATGGGAAAGGTACTAGCGACGGTCCGAAAGCGATTTTAGATGCCAGCACCCAGTTGGATTTTTATCATCCGCAATTACCGGAGGCGTGGAACACACAGGTTTTCATGACTCCCATTTCGGAAGATATGAAGCAGATCAACGATCAGATGTGTATTGATACCATTCAGTACATTGCTTTTTTGGAAGAAGGCGGTGAATTGGAAGAGAATAGTCCCTTCCTTGAAGTGCTTGAAAAAGTAAATGCTACTTCCGATCTTTTGAGAAGTAACCTGAAAGAGCGCGCAGGCAAATTACTTGCTGAAAATAAAATCGTAGCGGTTCTCGGCGGTGAACACAGTACGCCGTTGGGTTTAATGGAAGCTTTAAATGATCAGGGGCAAGCCTTTGGAATTCTTCAGGTTGACGCGCACGCAGATCTTAGAGAAGCATACGAAGGATTCAATCAATCTCATGCGAGCATTATGTACAACGTGCTTCAATCCTGCAACAACCTTCAAAAACTGGTTCAGGTTGGGATTCGTGATATTGCTCATTCGGAAGTGCAGCTTTCAGAGTCAGATCCGAGAGTAAAGACATTTTATGACTGGGATTTGAAAAAAGGACAATTTGAAGGTCAAACATGGAAAGAACAGGTTGCGATGATCATCAACGAATTACCGGATCGTGTTTATATTTCCTTCGATATTGACGGCCTTAATCCTTCACTTTGTCCGAACACAGGAACTCCTGTAGTAGGAGGATTTGAACTGGAACAGATCAATTACCTTTTCTTCCAGTTGATTGAATCGGGTCGGAAGATCATTGGTTTTGATCTCAATGAAGTTTCCCCTGGAAATACCGGCGACTGGGATGCGAATGTGGGAGCAAGAGCCTTATGGAATCTGGTTTGCGCAACAGAAAAAAGCAGAAGAAGAAGCTAAGCTTCTGAAGACTGAGGCTTCATCTAAAAAGATGAAAAGGCCGATGGAAAGAACTACTGATATTTCACTTCAATTAGTGAGTCAAACACCTGAAGAAAAATACTCTTCAGGTGTTTTTTTATTTATATATTCGTGACGTATAACGGCAAGAGATGTTGAAAAACAAACTGGTACTTCTATTAATCCTATTTACTGTTCATTTTGCGGTGATTTCCCCTGCACAGAACATTACTTTGCAAGGACGGATCAATACCAAACATTTCTCGATCAATGAATACGGCAGCGCAGGTCAGATCTGGACCGGACTGCAATCAGCCAATGGAAATGTACTTTTCGGAAACAGACAGGATATCCTTTCCTTCAATGGGATTGAATGGTCGAAGATCAAGACAGATTCTGAAAAAACAGAAAAACCAATCGGTGAAAGCTGTACCCAAACGTATGTTTCCAAATTATACCTGGCTTCTGATGACCGTGTGTATGTTGGGCGCGACAATAACTTCGGTTACCTGGATTATTCAAGCAAAGGCCAGTTGGTTTACTATCCTGTTTTTTACGGTGGACTCAAAAACAATATCGGGCAGGTTTGGAACATTTTTGAATTAGGAGACAACTCCATTCTATTCGTAGCGGAAAAAGGACTTTATGTTTTAAAAAACGGTAAAGCCTTGAAATTAAATGTACCTCCGGCGTTTGAAGAACTGGAATGTAAAACTTCCTGCCGCATTTTAAATGGCGTTTTACTTACCTATCAGACAAAAGCAGAATTCAAATCACGCCGTGAAAACTACCTCTATTATGATGTGGTGAACTCAAAATTGAAAGAACTTAAACTTCCGCTTTCTGTCCACATTAAAAATATCCGCGGAAGTTTCCAGATTGACAATATTTGGTACATCGTTGATGCGCGAAGTAAAGTATTCAGCGTCAGTAATTCCGTAACGAACAAACAGCAATGGGACTCGGTTCCCCGATCAAAATTCCCTTGTCTCAGCAAATATTTCGTGAATACGGTTACCAAATCAGGAAATTACCTGTTGGTCAGTACCGAAAACAATGGTTTGATTATCGGCGACCTTTCCGGAAAAATAATCCGCGAATACAATCTGGAAGATGACCTGGCAAACTTAACGGTCAACCAGTCGTTCTTCGACAACGATTTCAATATTTGGCTCTGTCTGGGAAATGGAATCCAGTTTATTGAAACAGGCTCTCCCCTTTCCTACTTCCGAAAGAACGAAGGCGTTACTTCACAGATTGAAACCATTGACTTTAATTCAGGTATTCCTTTAATCGGGACGCACAATGGAATCATGTCTCCCAAGAAGTCAGAATCCGGCAACAAACTCATGCCATTCGGATCGCTCAATGAGATTATTTTTGATATCGAAACGCTCAAAACAAGAAACGGTAATAAATCCATGGTCATCGGTTACAATGGTGTCTTTGATTTAAATACTTCTTCCGGGAAACACGTTTCAGCATCCTACCAATATGCCATTGCTTTTGAGAAAAATCCAAAGGATCCCAATTCCATTTACTTAACCCTGGAAGGCGGACTCGCAAAATTAAACCTGCTTCCGAATGGAAAGTGGGAATACGAAGAACTGGTCGGAGATGCCGGAGGTGAAACGGTTAGCTTAGCTTACCTGCACAATAAAGTTTTCTTCAGTATCCGTTCTAAAGGAGTAGGTATTTATGATCTGAAAACCAAAAAATTCAAAACGGTTACCATTCCGAGTCTAAGCAAAGAAGACCAGAACAATAACTTTTATGTAGAGGAATTCAAAGGCCAGCTCTTTGTCGGAACCGCAAACGGGATGTTTGTTTACAATGAAGGCTCCGGGAAGATCGATCCTTTCGAACCGGCAAAAGTCTTTAAAACAAAAAATTACAAAAACACCATACACCGTATTATCAATGTCAATAACGAGCAACTTTGGGTGGTTGTTTACCAGGATAAAAAAGACGGGAAATTTGAAAATATTTTCGGCTGGTTCGACAAGCGCGGTTCGGAATGGGAATGGACGGCCTGGCCACTTACCGGTTTAAAGAATGCCGGATTGGTATTCGCAGTTGAAAAGAATCCTTTGGCAAACGAGGTTTGGATCGGTGCAAATGACGGCTTGTTTATTTTGAACCTGGATGCTATCCGCAAAAACAGGAATCCGTTCAAAGTCCAGATCGACCGCTTTGAAGTGAATGGAAAAAGCTTCCTTTACGATGTCTCCAGAAGCAAAAAAACAGAAGGACTGAGTTATTCTGAAAACTCCTTCAAACTCATCTTCCATGCCAATTCATTTTCTTGTCTCGGACCAACAACATTCAGCTATAAACTGGAGGGATTCAGTGATCAATGGTCTCAATGGTCTCCGCTCAACTTTGCCAATTTTGAAAAGATCCCTGAAGGAACATATACTTTTAAAGTGAAAGCAAAATCGGCATACGGGATTGAAAGTGAAATATTAACTTATGAGATCGTCGTATTACCTCCTTGGTACCGAACAGTTTGGGCATTCATTTTCTACATTATTTTACTGATCTTCCTGATTTACTTCGTAGTTCAGCTTTCTACGCAGCGTGTAAAGAGACAAAACCAGCGACTGGAAGAAATCGTTCAGGAAAGAACCAAAGAAATTGCCGAGCAAAATCACCAGCTGGAAATTCAGAAAGAAGAGATCACCTTGAAAACAATGGATATTTTAGACAGTATCCATTATGCGAAACGCATTCAATCTACTATCCTTCCCACTACTTCCCGTTTGAATGAACTTTTCAGACAACACTTTGTATTCTACCGTCCAAAAGACATCGTTTCCGGTGACTTCTACTGGGCAAGAGAAGTTCAGGGGAAAGTTATTTTCTCTGCTGTAGACTGTACCGGACATGGTGTTCCTGGAGCCTTGGTAAGTATTGTCGGCAACAACGGTTTACTTCGTGCAATCAATGAATTTAAACTTACGGAACCGAATGACATCCTCGATAAATTGCGTGAAATTGTAATTGACGCATTCAGGGCAGAAGGTCAATCCGATGTGAAAGACGGGATGGATATTGCCTTGTGTTCCATCGATCAGCAAACCGGAATTCTGAAATTCTCGGGGGCAAACAATGAGTGTGTCATTATCCGCAACGGAGAGATCATTGAGTTGAAACCGAACAAACAGCCGATCGGTCAGTTCATTGATGCAAAACCGTTCAGCAACCAGGAATTCCAATTGGAACACGGCGACTGTGTCTACTTGTACACAGATGGATATGTGGATCAATTCGGCGGAGAGCGGCTAAAGAAATTTAAATCAAGACCTTTTAAGGTGTTACTTTCGACCATCTACCAAATGGATATGGAAGATCAGTATAAAGAGATTCAGCAAACTTTTGACGCCTGGAAACACGATGTAGACCAGGTAGACGACGTTTGCGTATTTGCAGTAAAATATATAAAACCAACACATGAGAGCTAAATGGCCCGCATTGCTTGCTTGGGTGTTCCTGGCACTCTTGATCCTTCTGTTTTTAGGCTGGAGCGAATTCTCCTGGAGACTAACGAAAGTCCTTCCTTTCTTTATCAGTTTCCTGTTCTTGTTTTTCCAGGTATTGACAGTGAGTAAAATAAGTTCCAAAACATTCCGCGTGATAAACATTTCACTCCTGGGAGTACAAATAATCTGCTTAGTATTCTTTTTACTTTCTCTTGTGGAGATCGGGCAAATATGGAAATTGAACATGTTGTTTTTACTTGCGGCAACGCATGTTTACCTGCTTGATCTGAACAATCGTTTTATTCAAAGAAGGCTGTTTTCCAAGTGGGTGCTACTGGGCTTACTCGTTATCAGTTTGATTGCATTCCTGTTTATAGACAGATCTCCATACCTGATGAATGTTGGATTTGTCAGTGCAATGATTTCCGGTCTAATTGTATTGATGAATATTTTTCTTTTCAATCCGAAAAGAGGGGAACAGAATAGCTAAATATTGATTACAAGAAAATGGAAGTATAGATGATTTAATTCAGGGAAATTCCTGTTAATTAAGCAAATCCTCCTTGATGATTTTGATATTTATAATTTAAAATCATTCCCCTTTTACATAGGTTCCGATTGCATAAAGCCGTTTCAGCCAATATTCCGAATCCTCGATGTTGGTGACAATAACTCCCTTGCTTGAACTCGCATGTATCATTGTCAAAGGTTCGCCTTTAGCAGAAATAACAATCCCAACGTGAGAAATTCCCGAACCGTTATTGAAAAATACCAGGTCCCCCTTTTGAGCGTTTTTCTGTTTCACTTTCGTAGATGAATTGTACTGATCTTCGGCCCTTCTGCTAAGAGAAACTTTAAACTCTTTCATTACGTAACTTGTAAAACCACTGCAGTCAAAACCATCCACATCCACGCCCGACCATTTATATGGAACACCTAACTGTTTTTTCGCATACTTAACAATGGCTTCCCGTTCCTGGGATGTTGCAGCTGTTTCTCTGATTTCAGGGGCATCCACAACCGGAGCATTAATTTCTCCCGGCACATCCAAATCCGGAATACGGTCGAACAAACCAAACAGGATCTGTTGGATCTCATCAAATTTCGCCTGTTTACCTTCGGCTTTATATGCCAGTGCCTTTTTTACCAAATCCCGTTTCAGCTGGGAAACATGATTCAAATGCGTATTAAAAACTTTGATTCCTTCCGGAGAAGCTATTACTACACTGAACAATTCCCTTGCCTCCTGCAAAGCTTTTGGATGGAACTCGGCCCACAAACCCTGATCTGCCAATTGAAATAAAGCTAAACTTTTGTAGAATTCAGGCTTGTATGAATAATCGTAATCCGGTTGGTCAAGCAAACGGTTCGCTTTGCGCAAAACCATTTTGTAATGTCCCTGATCGTATAATACCTCCAGCTTATCCAAAGCCTTTACCTGACCAAATGATGCAAAGGAAATGCAAATCAAGCCTGTCAATAATACTAAAACTTTCAACTGTTTCATATTTGAGTATACGTTTTAAAATTACAAAAAGCACCTGTTGGGTCAGAGAATAAAAGACCAACATTCAATTGTTGGTAACTCCGGATTCAAATTATCTTTTTTTAACAGGAATCGGGAACTTAGACTCTTTCTAACAAGTTGATTGAACGTTTTATCATTATATTAGTATTCTTAAGAAAATTGTATGAAATATTATGGCGTTTTGATGGTACTTGGCTTAAGTATCCACTCATTTATATCTATCGCTCAAAAGGTTCCGACCGAACCGAAATCACCTTCAAATGGTCAACGCCTGGACGAGATATTCACCTACGTAGACAAATTATACGTTGATCCTGTAAACGACAAAGAATTAATGGATGCTGCAATAATCGGCATGCTGGAAAAACTGGATCCGCACACGGTTTATATTCCGAAGGATGAAGTTGACGCAGCCAATGTTGCAATCGACGGAAGCTTTGTTGGAATTGGAGTTCGTTTCCAGATTCTGAAAGATACCCTGATGGTTGTTGAGACAATTGTAGGCGGACCTTCCGAAAAACTTGGAATCCGTGCAGGTGATAAAATTATAGCAATTGACGGTCAGAGTGTTGCCGGAGTCGGCTTAAAAAACAACCAGGTTCGTGAAAAGTTACTGGGTGAAGCCGGAACAAAAGTACGTGTAGACATTATGCGTAAAGCTCAGAAAAAACCGATCAATTATGTTATTACGCGTGATAAAGTTCCCGTAAATTCAGTTGATTGTGCTTATATGGTAAGTCCGAAAATCGGGTATTTAAAACTGACTTCTTTCTCTCGCAGTTCACATGATGAGATCAAAAAAGGAATGGATAAACTAAAAGCCCAGGGTATGGAAAGCCTGGTGCTGGATTTACAAGGAAACGGCGGCGGATTACTTTATGCAGCCCAACTGATTGCAGATGAGTTCTTATCCGACAATAAATTGATCGTTTATTCCGAAGGCCGTGCACAACCGCGCCAGGATCTCAATGCAGGAAGAAACGGATCATGGGAAAAAGGAAAAGTGGTTATCCTGATCGATGATAATTCGGCTTCGGCTTCAGAGATTCTTTCGGGTGCTATTCAGGACTGGGACCGCGGATTAATCGTCGGGCGAAGAAGCTATGGCAAGGGCTTGGTACAAAGACCTATCGACCTTTCCGACGGTTCTCAGATGCGCTTAACAATTGCACGTTACTTCACTCCTTCCGGACGTTTTATCCAGCGATCATACGAAGACATTGACGATTATAAAAACGAATATATGCGCCGTTTTATGCATGGAGAATTCTCTCATATCGACAGCATCAAACTTCCTGATTCATTGAAATTCGAAACACGGGTAACAAAAAGAGCTGTTTACGGCGGCGGTGGCATTATGCCCGACTTCTTTGTTCCGATCGACACATCCGAAATTACAGATCTGTATCGTACGACAGTTCAAAACGGGGCCTTTACAAGTTTCCCTTTAACCTATGTAGATAAGAACAGAGATGAACTACATAAAAAATATGAGACGGTTGACCAGTTCATTTCCGATTTTACTGTAGACAAAAAACTGATGGACGAGTTCTTTGCATATGTGAAGAAGGAAAACAAAGACTTTGAATTCAAAGAAGATCAGTATAAGATCAGTAAGGATATTATGGAACTGAGATTGAAAGCAACTATTGCTAACGATTTGTTCGGTATAGAAGCCTTCTATAAGATCTATAATCAAAAGAATGAAATTCTTCAAAAAGCAATCCAATTGCTTGAATCAAATGAATACGACAAACAAAAACTGGCATTAAATTAAAATGAAAAAAAGAAGTTTCTTTATTAGCCTTTTAATCATTGGCGGAACATTGAGTGCTTGTTCAGACAAGACCGAGAAGACAGAGGACAACCTGGTTATGGAAGTTGCAGACGATCCTGAAACGATCAAAGCAAACGAACAAGCTTTAAAGGAATTAAAAAAGCAGCAGCAAATTGAAGCTGAATCAGTGACCTCTATGAAAATAGACAAAGAGATTCACGACTTCGGAAAAGTAACGGAAGGTGTTGAAAACCATTGCACATTCACTGTTACGAATACCGGCAGTAAACCTTTGGTTCTTTCGGATGTTAAAGCAAGCTGCGGATGCACTACACCAAGTAAGCCCGAAGGTCCTATCGCCCCAGGAAAATCCGATAAAATAGAAGTTGGATTTAAACCCAGCGGAAAAGGTGTTAGTGAAAAAACAATTACAATAACTGCAAATACGGAGCCTCGCATCACAGTAGTGAAAGTGAAGGCAGATGTACAATAATGATGAACCCTAAGTAGGTGCGCGATTAATCGGGAATTAATCACAATACGCACCCATTTTTATTTTCTACCACAGATGCACAGATAATGAGAGGCGCTTACCAGTCGCCTCTTTTTTTGTAAACCTCTAAATCATTGATATTATTAAAAAAGGCGAGTGCGGTAGCCGAGCAAAAAATCTGCGTATCTGTGGCAAATGAAAAGTATTGTACTTCAGAAAATGGCTTGGGTGCGAATTATACATATACCCCGATTAGTCACGCACCTATATCAATCCTTTCAAAGACGCCGATTTCTTAGCATATGACTCAATAGCAGTTTTCGTCGATTCTTTCAATTTACTGTATCCGGCAATAATTGCAGCCACATCTTCGTCAATATTTCCATTGTATTTCAATTGCTTGGGTGCATTTTCCTGAATCAGCAAGCGCAAGAAACGGTATTCCACATTTCCGTCGTTTGATTTGATCTCAGACTCAAGTACTTTCTTTCCGGAATTGAACAAAGTCATTTTATCTTTTGCCGTTTTTTGGAACTGAGCCGCTTTCATTTGTAGAGCACCTTTAAAAGCCTTTACTTCAGAAGACTCCTTCGCATCTTGTAATCCATCCAATTGTTTTTGTACCAGTTCTTTTGAGTTACTGGCCAAAGCGCTGTAGATCGCTTTCCTGTCTAATTGAGCACTTGCATTAAAAGTGAAAACCGTAAGGGAAAGAAATATCAGGAATTTCATGAGAATTGTTTTGTGCAAAGATACTTAGTTAATTCAAAATGATGAATGCAAAATTCAAAAGGTCCAATTCAATTAGGAGGATTTGTGATTTCCACTTTTTGCATTTTGGTTTTTGCATTTATAACGGCTTATCGGCGAATTTCACTAAATTTATATTACAAATCATTTAAGATGTTCATAGAAATTAATCCGGATAATATTGACAAGCGACTCGTTCAACAGGTTGTGGATGAATTGAAAAAAGGTGGGATCATTATTATTCCTACCGATGCAGTATATGCGGTTGCGTGTGATGTTATGAACAAAAAAGGGCTGGCTGAATTGGCAAAATGGAAAGACATTAAGCTTTCAAAAGCAAACTTTTCCATTATTTGCTCGGATTTGAGCCAGGTTTCAGAATATGTAAGACAATTAGACAGGAATACTTTTCGTTTGCTGAAACATTACCTGCCCGGTCCTTTCACCTTTATCCTGGATGCAACAAATGAAGTGTCCAAATTATTTGATTCCAGCAAAAAAGAGATCGGGATCCGTATCCCGGACAATAAAATTGTGCAGGAAATTGTAGAGCGATTAGGAAACCCGCTAGCTGTTACATCTCTTCATGACTCTGAAGATGAGATCATGGATTACTTCGTGGATCCGGCTTCTATTTACGAACGCTATGACGACCAGGTTGCCGTGATTATTGATGGCGGTCCGGGGAAACTGGACGCTTCCACGATCGTGGATTGTACTAACGGAAACGCAGAAATTATTCGCCAGGGAGTTGGCCAGATAGATTTATGATCGTAGTAATAGATTGCGGAAGTTCCAAAACACCATTGATTGAATCCATTCTTTATGAATTCATGGATACACGTGTTGTTCCTCTTTTTGAATTCCAGAGAGAGCTCCATGCCGACGCGCTTGGTTTTGTGATCTCTGGTGCACCGATCCTGATCACAGAAGTTGATACGGAACCTTACTTAAAGCAATTTGAATGGCTGAAAACCGAAATGAAACCCGTATTGGGAATTTGTTTCGGGCACCAAATGCTTGGTCTAACTTTCGGGGCACTTTCCAACAGGCAACGGGAAGACCGCGATTGGCAGATTGTTGAAGTCATTGCAGAATGTCCGCTTTTTGAAAAACTTCCGGTAGAAATCGAATTGATGGAGGACCACTGCGAAGCTATTAGTATCCCTAAAGACTTCATACACGTTGCGGTTTCCGATGCGACAGTGAATGAAGGAATGATGCACCAAACAAAACCATTTTACGGAGTACAATTTCATCCCGAAGTATCCGGGAATCACGGGGTAATCATTCTTGAAAACTTTGTTCATATTTGCGAAACACATTCGAAGTAAGCGAACAATTTAATCCCGACTTTTGACTTATGTTATTTAATCGCATTTGGATTGGTTTTTTCCTGATTGCCTTTTTGGTTGGGACAAGTAAGTTGATATTCTGGCAAGACCTGGATATCTACAAACGCATGATGGAAGCCTTGTTTGCTTCTGCAAAATCAGGTTTTGAAATCTCTTTAGGTCTTACCGGCGCACTTTGCTTTTGGCTTGGATTCATGCGAATCGGGGAAAAAGGCGGAGCTGTTCAGTGGCTATCCCGATTAATTTCACCTTTATTTATACGCATTTTCCCCGAAATCCCTAAGAATCATCCCGCGGCTGGATCTATCATGATGAATTTCAGTGCAAACATGCTAGGACTGGATAATGCAGCAACACCACTGGGTTTAAAAGCAATGCAGGAAATGCAGGAATTAAATCCAAACAAAGAAACTGCTTCCAACGCACAAATCATGTTCCTGGCCTTGAATACAGCAGGCTTGACAATTGTTCCGGTCAGTGTTCTAGCTATTCGAGCTCAATTTCATTCAGATAATACCACGGAAGTATTTCTTCCAATTCTAATTACTACTTTCCTATCTGCCCTATTTGCATTGATCATCGTTGCTATCAAACAACGAATCAAATTGATAGATCCGGTAGTGATTGCTTATTTCCTTGGAGGCATGGGCTTCGTTTCATCTCTACTTTTGTGTTCGCTTTGGTTTCCGCAATATACGGAAGTCATTTCCAACATCCTGGGAAATGGGATTCTCTTTGCAATCATCCTGTTATTCCTCCTCCTTGCCATTCGTAAAAAAGTTGTCGTATACGAAGAATTCATAGAAGGTGCAAAGGAAGGTTTCCAGGTTGCAATTACTATTATTCCTTATGTCATCGCTATTTTATGTGCCATCGGATTATTCAGAGCATCAGGAGCATTAGACGCTGTTCAGGATGGATTGGTTTGGTTTTTCACTTCAATCGGAATGGTACACACTGAATTTGTGGAAGCCCTTCCTGTAGGATTAATCAAACCTTTCAGTGGATCAGGTGGACGTGCAATGATGCAAAGCATTATAGAATCCAATACAACTGCGACAGTTAAAGGCGTGGATACTTTTGTAGGAAAAATTGCCGCTACCATGCAAGGCGGAACAGAAACCACCTTCTATATCCTGGCAGTTTATTTTGGTTCCGTGAAAATAAAAAACACAAGATACGCAGCCGGTGTGGGATTAATCGTTGATATAATCGGGATAATTATCGCTATCTTAGTATCATACATGTTCTATCAAGTTCCGGCAGTCAAATGAATTGGTTTAAGCGCATATTTGGAAAAGAATCTTTAGAGCGGAAGCAAAAGAAGGTAGCTGTTAAAAAAGCAAACACCGAATTTGCAGAGTTTAACTATCCGACTAAGATCATTTTAGCCTGGATCAAGGCATTGGAAGGCCATAAAGATCTGGAGAAATTCCTTTACGAGAACGGATACGAAGAAATCTTCTTTGTAAACCAGGCCATCCAATTAAAACAGGAAGCAAGAGATTGGCTTCTTAAAAACGGTTATCCGCATTTGATGGCTTTCGTGAATGCCGCTGAGGGAAATGAAAGTGCACAGCACTGGCTACAGCTTCACGGCTTCGAATTTTTATACAATGCAGCAATTGCAATTGATGACGAAGAATCAGGCTTCAAATGGTTGAAAACTCACTCAGATGAGTTTGTTTTCGGATTGATCAAAACAATTAAAAAAGTCAAAGACAAGATCGAATTCAACCATAATGACATGTATTCCTTCGGAAAAGATATTTAATAATATGATTACTCTTCGCTTAGCAACATTAGAAGACGCTCCGGCGATTCAGGAGATTGCTGAAACTACCTGGCCAATTTCTTATGCCGGGGTTATCTCACCGGAACAAATCCGCTACATGCTCGATCTGATGTACAATCAAATGAAGATCACAACTGCAATCCGTGATCCGCAACAGGCATTTTGGCTTGCCGAGGAAAATGGAACTGTTTTAGGGTTTTGCGGAATTGAACACGGTTATCCGGAAGCAGGTTTTACCCGGATCCACAAATTGTATATCCTTCCGAGTACACAAGGTTCCGGTTTGGGGAAAATCCTGCTTGACCAAGTGGAAAAGGAAGCCCGAAAGAACGGAAACAGTAAACTTCACCTCAATGTCAACAAACGAAACAAGGCTGTCGGATTTTATCACAAACAAGGTTTCACCACCGATCGTGAAGAAGTTATTGATATTGGCAATGGGTATGTGATGGATGATTTCGTAATGGTCAAATTACTGAATTAATTTCGTGTGCTTGTAAGAATTTCTTTAGGATTTTTTTTCAACCGCAAAGAAGAAAAAGCAAGGCCTTTGAAGACGAAGCATAGTCAGAAATGACGTTATGCAAGGTAAAGAGCGCAAAGAGAAACAATAAAAGGTTCAAGCTCCTAATAGCAATAAAGAATCAAAGTGTTTTTTTAATGAATCGATTTTCTCTTCTTTTTTCGAAACACCAGTTTTAGTGTCAGAAAACTTATTAACGCTGCGAAAATAAACAGCAGATCGAAGAAAAAGGAAAAAGGTGGAGCTACAATTCTTTGAGGTATCAGGAGATTACTCAGTTCCGGAGAAATAACTAAAAGCAATTCCATACCCAGCACCAGGAATACAATAAACAAAACCGTAGCAAACACTAAAGGAATTAAATACGTAACAGGTGTGTAATCAATCGCTTTTTTATTCCTGCAATTATAGGCAATAGCAGGAATACTGGCAGTAAAAAAAGCACTAACCATTCCGTGTAACGATTCGGCTCCGATCAGGACTCTCCCTCTTACTTCCGCATATTTTTTGAAACACCACAGAATATCCATGTAACAAAATGCTGCCAGGACTATTATCGAAACACTTAAAATACTGACCACTATTCGAACCGAGTGATCTGTACTTTTCGGAGCGATTGGTTTTAGGTCATCAATTAATTCAGATTCATTCATTACCAATTCGGGTGGAATTCAATAGCTGTTGCTCCTTTACCATATTCCAGGAAATCCGCGTCATACACTTCGATCTGATCTTGTTGTGCTAAATAAGTCCGGATCTCGTTTTTGAGAACACCTTCTCCTACCCCATGGATCACTACCAATTTATGGATTGCCTGATTTTTTGCTTTTTTGAAAATCGCACGAAACTCCGACATCTGTTTAAGCAGAATCTCCGTATTCGACATTCCTTGCGTAGATTCGAGGATCTCTTCAATGTGAAGATCTATTTCCCAAACCGTCCTGGGCTTCTTTACCCCTGTCCGCTCCTGGATAATCCGGAAGTTCGTTTCCGGTTCCATGTCTTCTTTGGAAATAGTAATTTCATCATCTGCATATTTTTCGGAATGAATGAAGACCAGCTCATTCAAGGGAAACCAACGGTCAAAACCCGAATCATCCGTTACGTGTGCGCGGTTACCCTCGAAACTCAAGATAATTCCATCTCCTTTTTCATACAAGAAAGAAACTTTTTGACCGACTTTAAACTGCATAGATTTTATTAAAAACACCTTGACTCCACATCAGGTAGATGGGGCCAAAAATAGCTAAAATCCAGGCAATGATAACCAAAATCTTCCTGAATGCGTTTAAATCCTGCACCATTGGCGGAACCAACATATTCTTCACTTCATTAGCTACCACAGTTTTGGTTTCCTCCCCTTCCATGTTCTCAACGAATCGCCGGAGACCGGGTGTGTTTTCCAACACATGGTTTTTCACAAAGTGATAAGAACGATCAGAAAGATTATCGTAAGTTGAATTAAAATTCACATCGTCTTCTTTCAGGCCTTTATGGATCAAATACCGTCGGTGAAGACTGCGTACCTGGAATCCCATTAAAAATCCGAAAACCAAAATGACATAGAATTCCATGAAATAACCGATTGCAATCAGTGCAAGTGAAGATATGAAAGAGAAAATTACCTGGAACAACTCTATCCGTTCGAAAAACAGGATACTTAACATCCTGCCCCCGTCCAAAGGAAGAATCGGAAGTAAATTCAAAATATTGACAGCAAAAAGAATCATAGCGGATTCAACCATCCATAGAATTTCGTATTGAAATCCGAAAATCCAAAAAGCAACACCCAGAATTATTCCCGGAAAGGGTCCGGCCATTACAACCATCAGGCTTTCCCTCTGGCGATATGATTCTTTGTGACCATGAACAAATGCCCCCATGAGCGGAAGGAACAACATCCGTACATTTTCATACCCATAAAGTTTCATGAACAGGTAATGTCCGCCTTCATGAATTATCAAAACGGCAATTAACTCAATCAGGAAAGTAATCTGACTATCGAAAAACAAGAGGAAACTTAAGGCAAATAACATCAGAGAGAACACCGTTACAGCAATATGTCCCTGCCTTATGGGTTCTTTTTCCAAAAATGGTTTTGGCGGATAGAGAGAATTAAAATCGTTGTCCATAATGTTACTAATGTACAAAAAATCGTTCTCAGAATCAATTATCAGACCAAGAAATCAAGGGGTCTTTCTCCCAAATTATGATTTTTTTGTCATCTCCGTAAGTAACAAAGGTATGCTTGTTAACCAGCACAATCCCATTAACCGAACGGTTATGTCCGCCCTGTTTGAATTCAATGCGTTGTTCTACTTTTGAGAAATCAGCGTTCCAGACTTTAACCGTTTTATCCAGGGATGCTGTAATAAATTGATTTCCAATTCTTATTAATCCGTATATCGTTTGATAATGTGCCGGAATACGTTTAATCAATTTATAATTCGAATTGCTTATTGCTATATGTGCATCTCTGCCACCAGTGATAATCTCCTTTTTTACCGGATCCACGAAGAGTACGTTGCTTCCCAGTTCATTGGGTTCCCAGGAAGCGATTTCATTCCAATTCTCACTGGAAAAAACCAGAACACCGATCAATTGAGTACTTACAAAGCACAACTTATCTGCAATGGTGATAGCCCTGATCTTACCGGCTGCCAATGGAAGGTGAAGTACCCGTTTTCCCGTGTGTGATTCCAATACCAGCAAATTCCCTTCCGAATCACCGCCTATCAACCAATTCGGGGTAGTATCGATCGCTAATGAAAACCAAGCGTTTCCAAAGAAATTATGTTCCCAGACAATCTTTTTGGTTTCCGTATCAATACACAGCAAAGTGCCATCGGTGCACCCGATAAAGCAAAAATGATCTGCAGCTTCAACCGTATAAGCTGCATGTTCCAGTTTTACGGTAAAAGAAGAATCCTGTATGCCAGCTGTTAAATCCCAGCGCGTTACATACTTATCCCCGGAAGAACTGTACAGAAATTTACCATCCCAGGAAGCCGAATAAATCGGTCCGGCATGTCCGCTCAATACAGTCTTTGCCTGGAACATTACGCTTCTTCTTCCTCTTCAGGCTCGTCTGAGTCTACTTGTTTTAAGCGTTGCGCATAATCTTCAGGAAGGAATTCAAAGAAAGTATCTCCTCTCAATCCAAGACGCAGACATTCCAATGGAATAACTTCATTGGGTGCTATATTTCCCAAATTCACGTTTGCTCCGAACAATTTGATAAACCAAACCTGCTGGTTCTTTTGAGGAGCTTCCCATAAAATATCTTCAGGCTTAACCTTTGCAATAATTTTATTGATCAGCATGGTGTGGGCAGTTCCGTTCGGACGGAAAACACCTACATTACCTGCTTCACGGCCTTCTGCGATTACTTTCCACGATCCGGCTTCCAATTCTGAGCTCATCATCTTAATCCATCTTCCCGGACTAATCAAAATTCCCGAATCTTTCGACCCGACTTCAGAAAGTACTGTTCGTGTTTTTGCCATGCGCTGGATCAATTCCAGCTTTTCATTATGATTTATGATGATAGAACCATCGGAAATTTCCGCCAGGTCCAGATCATACTTATCCAATAAGCGCAAGTAATCTTCAAAGCGGCCACGGGCATAAAACGCTTCAAAAAGCGTTCCGCCAAAATAGGGTTTTAATCCTGCCTCGCGATATAACTTGAGTTTTTCTTCCAGATTGGCTGTAACAAATGCTGTTCCAAAACCAAACTTTACTATGTCCGTAAGGTGTCCGTTTGCCTGAATGAAGTCTTCTGCTTCTCTCAAACTTAAACCCTTGTCCATCATCATTGTAATCCCGTTGTTACGCGGTTGTTTTGTACGTTCCGGAATGTGAGGTAAACTAAAATTCATTTTTTGGTAAATTGGGATAATAGTGACACATGTCAAAATAAAACTCTAAGAGCGTGTCAAATTTACTAATTCCTGAACATCTGCCAATTCCGGATAGCGAATAAATACATCTTTTGTTTTTCCGGGATCTTTATCGAAAGACTCAACTAACACTAATTTAGCACCTTCGTGATTTCCGGCTACCCAATTCAGGTAAATAATCGGGAGAACCGAAAAGAACAACTGATGCTTCAGAACATAGCCTTCCACAAAGGTTCTCGCCTCACCAACCCGGTGTTCCAGCAAGAAATCCACATAATCAAAGAAACAATCTTCATTGGCAGGATCCAGAGTTAAACAAGCAAGATAAGCTTCTTCTGCTTCCACAAACATTTCTGCATTTTCAAGCGCACCGGCATACACATGGTAATAACCATCCATATTCGGTTCGATTTCCAATGCTCTTTCTATGTAATGCAAACTTTCCTTCGGATGTCCCTGTAAATCTTTCACAATCCCTAATCCAAGCCAGGCTTCAGCCAGGGTCGGAGACATCGACAATGCTTTTTGGTAAAAATCCCAGGCTACCGTCAAATTGTTCAGCTGCTCATTTGCTTCACCCAAATAACAATAGGTCAAAGGATCATCTCCGTCTATTTCAATGCAGCGTTCGAAGGATTCAATGGATTCCTTGTATTGTTCAATTGTCAGCTGGGCATTTCCCATATTGAAATACGCCGGTGAAAAACGATCATTGATTGCTACGCAATATTCATAGGCAGTAATGGCATCGTTGAAATTTTCTTCTTTCGAATAGGTATTCCCAAGATTGTACCAGGCAGTAAAGGAGTATGGATTGTCATCTAAAAACCGCCTGTAAGTCTGAATCGCCTGGGCATTATTCCCCAACTGATCGAAACAGAAGGCTAATTCGTACAATGCACCTTCATTCTTAGGGTTTGAACGCATTGCTTCTTCCAGGACCTCAACGGCCGCTTTAAAGTCTTTTAATTGCTCCAATTCTGTTGCCAAATCAAGAAAGATCTCGTCCTTCTCCTCCCTGTCGGCCAATTCCAAGGCCCGGCGAAAGAAGTTTACAGCTCTTTTACTGTCTCTCAGCTGACTAAAAATAGTTGCTTTTGTCAGGTAAAGTTCCATTGATTCCGAATCGATCTGCTCCGCCGTATCCAATAATTCCAGCGCCTCTTTCAATTTTCCTAAGCCAGACATTGCCTGAGCTCTGCGGATTTGGAACAAGGTATTGAACGGATATTGCTGGATTCCGATTTCAGCAGCCAATTCCCCTTTGGAGTAATTTCCATTCATTAAGTAATGATCTATGATTGCTTCCAAACGATCGCTATCAAAAAACCCAACCGAGTTGGTCTCCAGCTGCGATTCGAAACGCGCCAAATCATCATTTAGATGGTTCTCAAAATTGTCATTATCGTCTTCCCAGTCAAACATACGCTATGGTTGAGTTTCTATAAAATTAGGGAAAATTGGAGGAGGGACAAAAACATTTAGGAAAGTTTATGAACAGGTTATTAAAAATCCAAAATGAGAATGCAAAAGTCAAAAAGGGATGTCAGGATATATAAGATGTTAGGCAAAAGATTTGAGACGGAAGGCTAAAGACTTATTTACTTAAGAAATAGCGAAATTGCAACATTGCAACATTGCCATATTGCAATGTTGCAATGTTCAATAATGGAAATTCGAATTTTTGGAAACAAAAAGCCCGCTATCGGGATAATAGCGGGCTTAGCAAAATATACTGTTATATCTTAATTTTTAATGAAGCGTGTACTTGAAACCTGGTTATTGTTTGTCACTTTTACAATGTAAATACCTGCGTTCAAATGAGCGATACCGATCGTTTTTGTTGCTCCGATTTCAGCTGAATAAACCGAATTTCCAAGTAAATCAAGCAATTCTACAGAAGCTTGTTTTCCATTGTTCAGCTGGATATTTAATTTATCATTAGCAGGATTCGGATAGATCGAGAAGGTATTGTCAAACTCATCCAAACCAAGTGCGTAGCTTTGAACATTAATCGGAATCGATTTGGTAGTTGTAGCAACCGGTATTCCGTTATCAGTTGCTGTAATGATTACATTGTACATTCCGGGAGGAACCAATGTAGCGTCAAAAGTTACATCTACCGTTACGAACTCATTTCCAATCGGAGTCTGAACAACCGAAACAGCATTCGGATAAGCCGGACACGTTACATTAATTTGCAAGGACTGGTTAATCTCAGGTGTTGCAACCATTACCGTAAAATCGACCGTGTGAATTGATTTCAAAGTATCTCCCGAATACACATCAATCGTATCGCAAATTCCAGCCGCAATTACCATTGGAGGTGTATTGGAAGAGCTTGCTCCGGCAACATTGAAATACATTTCCATATTATCGAGGAAATCTATCTGATCCGAATTATTGTAAGGACCGTCGAAACCTGTTCCCGGCTGATCAAATCGTCCTACCTGGAAATAATCTACTCCATTCCCATAATTCACACCGACTGTAGCCGGTACTCCGCCATAACCGGCAATTCCGCCTGAGGCGTCACCTGTTGTCCATTGCATATCTTCATAACAGAAAGAAACGTTGTTACCGATCGGTACCAGTGGATCTGTTCCATCTGAAATAATTAATTGAAACGTATTCGTTTTATCTCCATGCGTATTAAAATACCCCACATGATCCCAAACTACTACCAATGCATTCGGAGTCAGTTTATACCATACACTTCCGATATTCCCGGTCATAGTAGAATCCCGTGTGTCTACATCACCCCAGAATGGCGCAATCATGTTATAGCTTGAATCCGGGAAAGGATTTGCTGTAAAGGTGCTGTATTGGCCTAAAAAAGAGATGTTCCCGTTATTGTTTATATAGAGTGAATTATATGTGTTCCCATAAAAATCAAAGGTGAAAGGAAGCGTAATAAGGTTCGAATAGTAATCATCATTCGGCGTCATTGCCAGGATGAATGTAGTATCCAAAGGAACCATACAATTACAAACCCCATTTTTTTCCTGTGAACCGGAATAATGGATAACAGGATTGGAAGTGTTTGAAGTCAGTTGATAATTTACAGCAGGATCCAATGTTCCACTTACTTTCATCTGATTGTAAGTTTCCTCAGAAATCAATTGAGTGGTTTGACCAAAGGCAAGCCCTGAAGTCAACGAAATGAATAGTAGCAATCTTTTCATAAGTACAAGTATTAGAGTTTCTAAGATAACGGATATTTAGTTGACGGGTTGGCTCATACCCTGCTTAAGTTCAAACCCTTAACGATTTAATTCCTTGACACATCAAATATTAACATAAGCAATAGTTTTTAGTTAACCACATAGGTTTTAACCACGAAGAACACTAGGACCCACGAAGGATTTTTTTTGGATTGTTGCGAGGCCTTCTTCTTGGATTTGCGGATTGTACCACAATAGGTACATAGTTCACATAGCTTTTTAGCGTTTCAGAAAGAACAAGAAATGTCGTTCATCTGTTTTTCCCTATGTTTTCTATGTGCACTATTGTGGTTTTAATTTACCACATAGGAACATAGACACATAGTTTACAATGAGGGGATTCCGGAAGTAACTCTATTTTTAGCACGCAGATTCATTAGATTCCCGCAGATTTAATGGAATGTGTTATTCAAACAAAGTACATTTATCACTTAATTATCCTTAATCGATTTCAATGCAACTTTCGCGATTTCGCTATTTGAGATAGTGGTTTCGTGGGAATCAATGATCTCGGAAAGTAATTTCTTAGCGGTTTCCTTGTCCCCTTTTTCACTAAAAATCATTGCTTTATTAAGCAGCAGGATTCCTTTTGTTTCGCGGTCGGGGTTTCCCGCAAGTCCCTGCTCAATCGAATATAAACGTTCTTCCGGATCAGTTTGCAGGTAAGCAATATCTTTCCATGCCGGTGCAAATGCAGGAACATTGTCGACAATTTGCTTGGCCATATGATACTTTTTCTCCGGTTCGTCCGTCCATTCTATCTGCATGTAAAAGGTATAGAGTCCTTCGGGAAATAAACCTGCTTTTTCTCCTTCCAAAGTGTATATGGCGATCTTTGTTGTAAAAAAACCATCCGGTTCCAGGACATCCGTTTCGTGGTAATATTTCAATGCATTGTCAAAATCTCCCACCAGTAAATAGGTAAATGCCAAATCATAAACAGGATAAGCCCACAACGGTTCTATTGTCATTGCTTCCTGCAGTTTTTCGATTGCTAAAGGATAGTTTCCGGCTTGTCCGGCTTCTCTTGCTTCCAGGTGCAGAAGGTTTGCCTGTTCATTAATTGGTCCAGTTTCCATTTAAATAGATGCGTTTGATTTTCAGGATATGATATTAATCAATTCGTTTGAAACAGAAATGAAATTTTGGAAAAAATCCTCATTCCTCCGTAAGCAATACTTTTTTGAATCGCTTTTTTAATTGAGCTTCATCGGTTGATATGGTATCCATTTTCCGGGACATACAATTTATTAAATAATAGTCTCTCCACTCCTCTACCACCGAATCTGAGGGGTCATCCACCGAATGATCATAGGATTGGTAACGATATCCCAAAGAATGAATTTCTTTCTTTTTTGTTTTAAAAAGCCAGGATGCTTTATATAATCCATCACCCGCATCTCCAAAAGTTTGTCCCAATTCAATGTAGTTTTTTTCAGCTTTGTCCCTTTCCGTGTCAAAAATGAACAACTTTACAGATGACGATTCGTATTCGGACGGTGTTCTGGCAATTAACCCGATTCGCGTGGAATCGATTTCAAACTGATAACAAGCGAAGACTCCCGAAAGTTGTCCATTGTAGTTGTGGTAGATTTCCATCGGAAGAAACTTTGCTTCTTGGGACGTAAGCTCCTTGCCTTCAAATAGATTATTTTCATAATCATAGAACACCTTCAACGTATCAAAGGAGATGATTTTGAATTTTTTCAGCACGTCATCATAAGCACTTTTCTTATAATGGGAAGAGAAAGAAGAATCTGCTTGTTTGGCAAATTCCTCCTCCGAAGATTTATTTTTTCGCGTAGTGACAGGATTTTCTCCGCAAGCAGAAAAAAACACCTGCAGAAAGATAATCCCAAATACCTGAAACGGAAACTTATTCATCAATCACAATTTGCTGTGAAAGCTAATCAATTTTCCAAGATCTTAAGACTGATTGATCGCCTTAAAGACATCCGCTAAAATACTAAACGACTTCAAGCGCTTTTCGTTGTCGAAAATATTTCCGGTAATCATTAATTCATCTATTCCATGTTCTTCAATAAAGCTGCTGAATTTTTGAATCAAAGTATCTTTATCTCCAACGAAGGTACAGGCTGTCATTGGAAGAACCGCATCTAATAATTCCTGTGGCCATGTCTCCAATAAATTGGGAATCGGGGGAGAAAGCGGTTTACGTGCATTGGTCAAAATTCCGGAAAACATTTGGTATAAGCTCATGGACAACAATTCCGCTTCTTCGTTCGTGTCGGCTGCAATACCGTTTACACAGGCAAGCACATAAGGCTTATCGAGATATTGTGATGGCCGGAAGTTGTTTCTATAGATCTGCAATGCAATTTTGAATTGTTTCGGAGCAAAATGAGAAGCAAAAGCATAGGGCAAACCCATTTCAGCAGCCAAATAAGCACTATCCGTACTGGAACCTAAGATCCAAATGGGAATATTCAAGCCTTCTCCCGGGAAAGCACGTACCGTGGCCGTCCTGTTGTTTTCACTGAAATATTTTTGAAGAGCCACCACATCATTCGGAAACTGATAAGCGGTATTCAAATCACCTCTTCTTAAAGCGGCGGCTGTTTGCTGATCCGTTCCTGGTGCTCTTCCCAGCCCCAGATCAATCCGGTTCGGATACAATGTTTCCAGGGTGCCGAATTGTTCTGCAATTGCCAAAGGCGCATGGTTTGGAAGCATGATTCCCCCGGAACCTACCCGAATATGCTTTGTTTTAGATGCCACATGACCGATTAAAACTGATGTTGCCGAACTGGCGATAAACTCCATATTGTGATGTTCTGCCAACCAAACCCGTTCGTATCCTAATTCTTCTGCCTTTTGTGCTAAATCTACCGTTCTTTTAATTGCTGTTGCTGCGTTGCCGTCTTTGGTAATCATGGACAAATCCAAGACGGAAAATGTGATTTTTTTCATGCCTTAAAATTACGGAATGATCTGCCATAAGTAAATGGACAAGAAGTTAAAAAATGTAGTGGTTTACTGGAAGAAACTATTCGGATTTATTTGACGGTTCGGAATCGGTTTCCCCTGAAACCGTGAATTACGTAGATTTTTTGTGTTAATTTAAAAACCGCTTATGCCCGCATTCGTTTTGCCTGTTCCCATTTTTCGGGAGTCAATTCATAAGCGATATAAGGATATTTTTTGCCGTTGATGTCTTTCATAAAATGTTCTGCCTCTTCCACCCCAAACCTGGAGGTTCCTTTTTGCGAACGAATATTTTCCTCTGCAATTTCAAAGATCACTTTGTCTACGAACATAAATGCATAATCAAGAAGCAGAAGTTTATTCGAAAAATTATAAGTTCCTCCCCAATGGGCGCGATCTAAAAAGGTGCCTCCAATTTTAACGGAAGAATTATCCGGATCATAATCGTAATATCGGGTACTTCCGAAGATTTTATTGGTTTCTTTATCAATCATTACCAGACTCTGTCCTGATTCTAATGATTCTTCAAAAAAGATATCGTATTCTTCTCGTTTGTGTCTGCTATACACCGGGTGCTGTTCCCAAATCAGCGGATCTGACGCTACCTGATACAATTCTTCGTAATCTGATCGCTCCAACGGACGAATAAGTACTAATTCGTTCTCTAATACCGGTTGCCATGAAGTTTCCATAGTGCTTGTTTTGCTTTACTTAAGTTAGTACACAATGTTTTATACATCACTTTTTAAACAAAATTTGTGACTTAACTAACAAGCTGACTAATTATAAAGTCACGGATAATTCACAGCTTATTTTTGGACTTTTTGAACGACTTTTTCCACCCTTTTCCGCTTGGATTCCTTTTCAATCTCATTCAAACGACTACTTAAAACCATCACGAAACGCATTTTATTTTCGCTTGTAACAATTGGCATCGCACGCTCAGCATACATGGGCAATTGATTCGTTGGTGATTTTTGAATAAGCTCGATTAGTACCACGAATGCGTTTTCGGAAAATTCCGGAATTCCACACAATTTGATGAAAATATTTACTGCACCATCCATTGTGATTACAGAACCTTTTGACACTGCATCCAGGATCAGAGGAATCGATTCATAAATAAACTCAGGATTTTCCAATGCAATAGTGTCTAATGCGGTCATTCCTCCCCATTGCAAACGGTTGTTCTTATGCTTCAGTAAATCCAGGAAGACAGGTGCAAAATCCGCTATTAATTTCGGATCAATCACCCCGATCTCATATAAGACCTTGATACAATCGTTCTGAATGTCTTTGCTTTTTGATTGCAAGCCTTCAATTAATTCCGCAACGGCTTGCTTATTTTTTGAAGAAGCAATTTTTGCCGCTAATTCCTGGTTCGGTATTTCGTCTCTGCGGTTGAGAGAACTAGCCAATTCATTAATAACACTCATACGATCTAAATATCTGACTACAAAGTAAAAAAAACCAATGTTATTAATGATCAGACAGGTAAACAATCCCGGTGATCAAACCGCCGATTATTCCCGTTTCAAGAAGCACTGCTCCGGTTAAAGCGAGTCCCCCCTTCCAGTTTTCTCTTCGCTTGTATTTCAGATACTCCTTTTTTATCGGGGAATCGGTATTGTATCTTTTAAGTGCTTTATTTGCTCGTGAATAAACTACCTGGTCAAAAATGAATGTTCTTTCATTCGGTAAGGCTTCTGCCAGATCAAAAAACAGATCGGGTCGCTTTTCAGCAACTGATTCTAACATTTCATCTGTATACATGCCATATGAATAATCATGCAAGGGACGACTTAAAAAGTTTTTTTTGAGCATTTCCGGTGTCAGCACGTTCATGTGTTTTTCAATCGAGTCATTCAATGCAATCAGCCTCATATTGGTATTGGCCAAACTATCCCGGATCAATTCATTTTGCCGGTTTGCAAGCGATTCAAATTCTTCGGGAAGAGCCTGTTTGAAATCAAAAGATTCCCAAACTAAAGGACCATTTCGGTAATAATAATCACTAAACAACGGATAATCACTGTTGATTTGATTTATTGTTTTCCTGTATAACACTTCCCAATAAGCGCGGTTAATCCCCTCATAAATTTTCCCCGGATCATCCAATTTCCTGGCAAGGAAAGTCAAACGATCCTTAGGTTTTCCATGTTTCAATTTCAGTACCCGGAAATATTTATAGTCGTACGATATTGCAAATACACCATTGGAAAAAATGATCCCGATGCTGTCTGATGTATTCTTAAACTCTCCGGCATGTGTGAGCTCCCATTCCTTGTAAACATAATTATCGTATCGTGACAACTCATAAAGGATACAGGTCTTTCCATCCAATTTAAAGGCATAATCTCCATTCACAGTTTGATAGAACTGTTCTGTTTGTTGGGTAAAGGCAGCGGATCCTAAAATAAGGAATAAAAACAGCAGGCAATTTTTCATGTCCGTTTCTACAATTTATGAAGTGATCGGTTCAATTTTCTATTCAATTTTTAAAACAATTGCTCATCCAATCGAATTAATGTCGGTGCTTCATCCAGATATTCTCCCTGGTGATATTTAAAGGAATCTGCTTTTTCCGCTTGTAAAGCAAGGTCAAGATAATTGCCAGCGCGATGGTGAGAATACGAAACACATTTGCATAAACACCTCCAAAAGCATTGTCAGAAACAGCAAAAACCATCCAGGCAAGGTTCATGAAGAAATGCAGAAATATGGCGATCCATAAATTGTAATTCCATTCCACATACAACCAGGAAAAGAGCACTGCTCCCATGAAAGTCGTAGAAAAAATACCGATCAGTGTCAAAAGATCATTGCTTTGATACAAGTGCATTGCAGCAAACAAAAACGCTCCCAATAAAATGGAAGGTATAAAGCCCAATTTTGTGTAGCGGAATAATTGTCCGAAAAGAAAACCCCGAAAAATAAATTCTTCAAAAAAAGCAGCTGCTACCCCGCTTATCAAGACTTCATCTAAGGTCAGGTCCCTGTTATAACTAAAACAAACAGAGAAGCCAATAAACATCGGGAGTGAACAAATAAGCGGAAACAACATTCCTTTGAGGATCGACCTGTTCAGTCCCAAAGTTGTTTTACAGCGCTTGAACTCATTGATAACCGAAGCTCCCAAAACGATCGGAACAGAAACAATGAAGTAAACAATGATGTGACTTAATCCGACATTCTGAACTCGTTCATTCATCCATGACCTCAATTCTGAGAAATAAGTATTGGCCAAAAAGAAATAGATACCAAATGATAAGAGAGTAATTGAAATAACACTTAATGATCTACTCATCGTTTATTTTTGGGCTTTAATGATGAGTTAAGTTACCAATTTCATCAGACGTAGGCAACAATTTTAACGTTCTTACCAGATAGCTTCGGGAGCTAAATCTGTTTCAGCTCAGTAAAAACATCATCCTTAAGGAGGAACTTGCGCATCAGTAGTTTAAGGTTCAGCGCATTCGGACTTGGTTTTCAAAAACAAGTTGTGAAATCTTTCATTGACTTTTTCATCGTTGGCTACATGCGTAATTGTTTCATTTACCCGGTTGATCCATCCAAAAGTGATCAATTCTACCCGCGCATACATCACCCTGTCCGGGTCATTGTATTCTTCCTCAAAGCGTTTCATTAAGTATTCAGGAGAACCATTTGTCTTACACTTCTCTTTCACAAGTTCTTTCCAGGAAGTCATCAGTAGAGACGTATCGCTACTTGTTAATGCTTTTATCAAATCCGGGCAAACCTTTGAGAAGCGGTTTCCCTTCAATATTTCCGGATTGGTATATGCCTGAATGGCAATTCGCGACAAATCATACTCATCCTTCATAGCTTTCGCCAGGAGTTTTTTTGTTTCGATCCAGTAAGATTCGTTTACAATCTTCAGATCCAGGAGTTCCTTTTTCTTTTTCGCGTATTCTGCATCTAACTCCTTCAAGGTAGATAAACCGGCTATCTGATCAGGCTTAAATGCCGCATCGTTTACCTCCAGCAAAATTCCACCGGTCATCTGCCATAATTTATGTGTTCCGGCTAATTCTTCCGGGGAATAACGCCTTGCATCAAATGTGCTTTCGTTTTCACACAACTCTGTTTCCCACTTAAAAATCCCAGTCGAATCTTTTTCTGCTTGCGAAGTTTTTTCGCCAGGTTCCTGTTCTTTTACCTGCTGTTTCTTTGTATCGGAACACGAAGCAATCATTAAACAGAAGAGCAAGGAGATGAAAGCTGTTTTCATAGACTTATTTGACAAGCATAACGTCTTTTATCGCATCGTATTCCGGCTCCAGCACCCATTTCCCGCTTTTGTCGATCAAACCCCATTTTTCGTTCTTTTTGGCAGCGGCATATCCATTATGGAATTCTCTTACTGCCTGGAACTGAGGTTCAATTACCCAATTTCCTTCGTTGTCATAAAAACCTCTCAAAGCACCTTTTTTTCCATCTGCAAGTCCTTCCGAAAAATCACCCCAAGCTTCGGTATCGCTTACTTCCAAAACTTTTCCGTCTTCACTGATATAACACCATTTCTCACCCTTTTTCACACGAGCCATACCGCTAAGCGCATCAAATTCCTTTGCAGCTTCAAATTCCGGTTTAATTACCCATTGTCCTGTTTTGTCAATATATCCGACCTTCTTATCAAATGTTTTCGCCCAAGCTAAGCCATTCGTAAAATATCCAACACTTTCAAATTGAGAAGGGATTGCCAATTCACCTTTCGTGTTTATAAAACCAAATTTTTTATCCATTGTTCTAATAGGTGCCAGTCCTTCCGAAAAATCCCTTACATCCATTGCCTGAGTTGATATGGGTGTCTCATTTCCTTTTACATCCAGGATAAAGAAATTTGTTCCTTTCTTAGCAACAGCAAAACCACCGTTAAAATCACTTCCGTCATCGTAAACAGCTGGGATGGACATTTTTCCTTCATCGTTCATGTAACCCCACTTTTCGTTGACTTCAACCAGGAATAACTGATTGTGAAAGCCACTTACATGGAATCCGAAACCATCTTTAATTTTAAACTTTGCAGGATCTGTTTCCAGTCTTGTATTCTTCAAATCTATAAAATGATACTGACGCTGCTTATCATCGTAAATCACAGCAAGTCCGTTAGATGAAAACGGATAACATTTTTCGTACTGAGCAGGAATGATCAAATCGCCTTCAACATTTGAATAGCCCCATTTTTCAGTTGCAAAGGATTTTACCTGAACAACATAAGTTTGTGCCTGAAGCAAAAGTGCATTTAGAGCGAATGCACCAACAGTGAATATTTTCTTCGGATTCATGGTTTTGATTTTGATTTTTTGACTTGATTTTGATAAAGATAAGGGAAACGAATTAATTTCTGACACATCAACAGCGATTACTTTCCAAGGTCGGGAGTATAGATTACACTAGTTACATTTAAAAACCCTTTGCACTTATTTTTTATACAATTCCACGCAGTAGTCTTTAATTTTCTTTACTTCAGGATCATTGTAATACAGGTCCTCCGGATTTTTTCCCTTTCTTAATTTCTCGATTAATTGATCGCTATGTTCAATTTCGTTGATGATACAAAAACAGAATTCTTCCCGATTATTCCTGATAGGAGCCGGAAGTACCTCACCTCCTGATTCTATTGTTTTCATGATAATCTTTTTAAAGATCGGAGTGTAATACAGCGAAAAATGATACCGGTCCCTTTTCTTCATTGCTTCCGGAAATCTGAAACTTGCAACTGCAATTAAAGCCACGGCAAAAAAAGTATAACACTGAAGTCCTCTTTTCAAAGCAAGATTGCTGTTCTGTCTTCTCAAAACGAAGAAAGGGATCAAACTCAGAGATCCGACAACAATTGAACAGGCGATTGTACCGCCAATGAATATAAACAAGTATTCAGATCTTGGTGTATACGGTTTCTCGGTAAGGATAGTAAGAAAACCTGCCGGAACACTTAAAAGAACCAACAAAAGAATCCAAAGATAAAGGTGTGTTTTTTTCATTCAGGTTTAATTATTTGTTTTCCAGCTCTTTTCTAATCTTAGCCGGAAGTTTTGCTTTAACAAGTTCGTACGATTGTTCCAGGAAGAGCTCCCATTCTGATCTTTTCATCCGGGTAATATCGTCGATCAAAACCCATTTGTATTTCGCTACATAAGGTGCAGGCTTGAATCCGGGACGACCTGCCATTTCTTCAAACTCTTCATCCTTTACTTTAAATGAAGTCGAAACCGGTGTTTCATCCAGTCCAACGACGCAAAACATTTTTAATCCAACGGAAAAGACCAGATCGTGGCCCCACTTCACATCCTCCGTTACTCCCGGAAAACTTTGACAAATCGTTCTGATGATTTCAATATCCATTCGTTTCTTTCATTTGAAACCTGAAAGTAAACAAATCATTGAATCCGGGACCTATTTTCCGTCTTTAATTTCACTTTCCAGGTCCGCCATGGCCCCGCCGTTGAACACTTTCCGATAGCCTTTTTCTTTCAACAAATTCATAGCTCTCACACTTCTCAAACCATGTGAGCAAACTGTAATGTATGTTTTTTCCTTATCCAGCGGAAGTTTATCGGCATGCAAACGGCTTAGAGCGATATTAAGCGAACCATCAATGTGCCCGGTTTTATATTCAGCCGGTGTCCGCACATCCAGAATAATTGCCCCGTGCTCTATTTTCCTCTTCAATCCTTTATCCAGATTCACGAATCGGTAAGTCCGGTATGCGATATAAATCAGCAAACAAGAGCCAAAAATGATTCCAAGTGTTTTCATTTATTTGAAATGTTAGTGTCGATCTTACTTAGGATTTTCTGATCGATATAAAAAGTACCGAACGGGATAATACATGCCAAAAGCACTTTCCAGGTGGTAGTTTTAAATTTCCATGCCTGCTCTACACCGACACTCAATGTGTTAAAAATGAAAAGAAGAAACAAGGCTCCATGAAGAGTCCCCATAACTTTTGAAAAGGCCGGAAGATGAGCTCCGTACTTTAAAGGCATTGCCACGAAAAGCAATAACAACAGCGAGATTCCCTCCAGGAACCCGATAAGACGCAAACGCCCGATTTTTGACTGAAATAAATGAAACATATTATCTGAAATAAGGTCTGTTCGACAAAGGTGAAAATGGCCAGGGAATAGCAATGAAAATGAGAATGAAAGCCAGCAGAAACCAATTAAACATCACCCTGAATTTGTCGCGATCCGAACCCATTCGTTTTGCCTTTGCAGAGCCGATTGTCAAAACTACAATTGCTGACAACATCAATAAGGCATGAACAAGTGAATAGAAGGTAACATCCCAATTATCTAGTGCATCTTTCGTGTGCTTCCAAAAGTATTTAATGCCCGGACTTTGCGTATAGACAAGAATTCCAATGATCAGCTGAACATGCGCAATTGTCGCGGTCCAATGCCGAATGGAATTATCGGATTTAGAAAATGTTTTTTGTCCCTGAAGTCCTTTATATGCCCTGTAAATGGCATAAATCAGGCTGATCACAACAAACCAGCGGGTTAAAGAATGTAGAAATATAAGTGTTGAATACATCGGAAATTATTAGTCGATGTAAAAGTAATTCAAAAACATACTAGTTAGTATGTTTTTGAAGAAAAAAATTAATGAAGACTGTTCAAATAACTTTTAAGCTCTTTTAAGTAAGGCAGATAGGTATCATTGCCGAGATCCAACTTTCCCAAATTCCGGATTCCCCAATAAGACGACATAACCATTAATGTAACCTGCCGGGCGTTTACATCCTTTCTTACAAATCCGCTTTGTTTCCCTCTCTCCAATGATTCGATCAGGTGTTCTTCCCATTGATGTGTCAACTCGTTCAGAGCATTATTAAAATCAGTGTTCCATGGAGTCATTTCCTGTATGAGATTGGAAGCAGGACAGCCGAATTCAGGTTTTAAAAAGGGGTTTTCAAGCAGCAGGTGATGCATCATATCGTAAATTACCACCAAAGGATTCTCCAGGCTTTGGAGAGGAGAAATGAAGGCGATTTCCATGGTCGGCTTCAAAATTTCACTGATGATGGCCAATCCCATTTCATCCTTGTTTTTGAAATGATAATAAAATGCTCCCTTAGTGACCTGAGTTGTTGCCAAAATGTCGTCAATACTGGTGGTTTGATATCCTTTGACATAAATCAACTCAAACGCCTTTTGCAAGATCGTCAAACGAGTAGCCTCCGACTTTTTCATAAAGATACTGCTTAGTATTTTTTACAAAGGAAGGAAAACTTTGGCAATCCACAGCATTCAGTGACAGCTTAAAATGAGAATAGAACCAACAACAATTCTTGTCATTGGTTCTATTTCGCAGCCTTATTTCATTAATTTCTGACGCTGAATCCGGTCGACACCCGCAAATTTAACTTCAACCGAATAAGTTCCAGGTGCTAATCTGCTAATATCGATCTGTTCTCCGGCTTCTACTTGTTTCAGATCCATAACCGTTTTACCATTCAGATCCAGAATGGTCACCTGCTCTGCTCTGTTATCTGAGGCCAAGTGAATGTATATTTCCGCAGGATTCGGAACAATCAGAGATGTTTCATCCTGCAGTTCAGTTATGCCCAGCGGCGAGGAAGGAGTAAGCCGGATAATTGGGTGAGATCCTGAATTCGTTGCGATATAAATTTCCTTATTCGGGCCAACCGCAATGTCTCTTAAACGCCCGAAAATTCCCTGGAAATATTGATCTTCATCCACAACTGAAGTTGTTAAAGCATCCAATTCCATTGCGACTACCCGTTGTCCGTTCAATGTAACCATCAGAAGACGGTTGTTCCATTCCGGGAACCCAGCATTTTCATAAAAAACCAGGTCGGAAGTGGCAATTGTCGGTGTCCAGGTATGAATCGGTTCCTGGTACAAACCAGTTGCGCATGGAGTATCCTCAAACGTTTCGTCGCAAAAGCCGTGGATCAAAGGCCAGCCATAATTTTTCCCCGATTCCAGCACTGTTAATTCATCATCAGTGCTCGGCCCGTGTTCTGAAATAACCACTTTTCCATTCGGCAAAGCACAAATTCCCTGCGAATTCCGGTGTCCCATGGAATAAACATACGAACCGGGAATCGGGTTGTCGGAAGGGATTGATCCGTCAGTATTTAAGCGCAGGTATTTCCCCGAAAGCGAATTGGAATCCTGGGACAATTGACTTTGAGAACATTCTCCGGTAGACATCAGTAAAGTATTATCCGGCAAAAAATGCAAACGGGAACCATCGTGATTGCTCCACGCCATGATATTTTCAATCAGCGTATCGGGATCAATCAGGTCGGTTCCGTCGAAGGTATACTTTACCAGTCGCTCTTTAAAATACCCCTGGTTATCCTCAGGTCCATACGTATAAACCATGAATACTTCCGCAATTGCCGGGAAATTCGGATGAAGTGCCAATCCAAGCAAACCGCTTTCCCCGACCGTGTGGACATCAGAAGTCAAATCCAGTACGGTGTCCTTCACTCCGGTTATCAGGTCTACCCGACTCACCAGTCCCTCGCGTTCCGTTACCCATAAATGTGTATCTTCTTCCACTTTAATTTCCCATGGAACAGACAGATTATCTATTAAGGTATCAACGTAAACGGTTGTTGCTCCTACTTGGTAGGATGTTTGCGCCTGTACCAATGGAACCAAGGCAAACGAAGCAATAAAAAGTAAATTTTTGAATTCCATAACCGAAAATTTTTATTTGTTAATTCAAGTTATGGAAAGCAAATCCCGATACAAAAAAATGGAAGTTAATAAATGATAATTCGGAATTCCGAATTTGAGTTATTTTCCATGATCCGATACTTCTTTCGGAAACTTATCTTCAATTAAATTCAATCGAATGCCATATTCCAGATATGCTTTCAATTCATCAACAACAGTTGTGAATCCACCGGTATTATCTTTGATTGCTTCAATCAATTCATCTCCTTCCAAATCAAAGCCGTAATTCTTGATTACCAAATAGGTTGAGCCATCAGAAAGCTCCCGGAATTCATAATCCACAGTAGTAACAGGATCACCCCATTCCATGGAAATGCGTTTGCCCGGAAGGATTTCCTTTGTCAGTACCGGGGTTGAAATACCGTACATTTCCCATTCCCAGGTAACAGTTTTTCCAACTTCCAGCTTTCCACTTGACTTGGTAAACCAAAAATTAGTCGTGATCTCCGGATCGATAAAAGCCTCAAAAACTTCCGAAACCGGTTTCCGGATCTTCATTTGAACTTCAACAGTTGGTGTTTTTTCCATAATGCTCATTTATAAGCACATAATTTATGGAAAATAGTTCAATGATCATACAACTATTCGCCGCAGAGTGCTCTTATCAACCGTAAATTTCCTTTACATATTCCATTGACTTTTCAGCCAGATTAATCAGACGATCCCGGTCAATATCCGACAACTTTTTAATGTAAATACAAACCTTTCCGATCTTATACTTTCCCAGATCCTTCAGCAAGTATTCATGCTCGGGTAGTCCGGTATAAACGTACAAGGAAATAGCAGCTTTCCTTGGAGAGAAACCCAACAAGGGAGCATCCCCTTCATGACCACTGGCATATTTGTAATGATAAGAACCAAAGCCGATAATACTTGGTCCCCACATCTTTGCCTTGTGACCTGAAATTTTCTCCATCAATTTCACCAGTTCGTAACTATCCTGTCTTTTTTGCTCCGACTCGGTAAATTCCTGTATAAATTCAAATACATCTTTTGTCGTTTCCGCTGTTTTCGTTTTTGCCATCGTGCTTCAATTACTTCTTTTTCAGTCCATCCCTTCCCACGAAACGTTCTTTCCCAAGCAGGAAAGCAACTGCTTTCACCACATTTCGCTCCACGCTTTCTTCCGTTTTCAGATTTGCAATATAACGAACAATTTCGTTTTGAAGCGAAGGCTGCAGTGACACGAACACCTCATTAGCTTCCGGATTTTCTTTCAGTGCCTGTACCAGTTTAGGATGCGGGTGAATGGTCCGGTCTGCCGGATCAAATTCAAGGGTAACCTCGATCTCTTCTCCTATTCTATCCGGGGAGCGGGGGAACATTTTCATGTTGATATACAACCTCCAATCGCCTCTGAACTTTACCAATGTTTGCTGAAACGCTTTCCCATTGATCGTGCCTTTTACGGGAATTGGCCCTTTGTCTTTCCCGGATTTACGAAATAATTCTTCCAAAACAGGTTCCGGCACATATACAAAAGGATTAATTCCGATAAGGTCTATACCGGCTTTAAATGCGCTCATTGAACCATAAGTTTTTTAATGAGCACAATTTGCCCCAAATGATAATATATGTGTTCGGTCATCCCAGCGAAATTTCGATAATTTGTCCCATACTTTGGATCCACAAAATTTTCTATCAGCTTTTCGTCCGGCAATTTTTCGATTAAGGAAGCAATTTTTTCAGCTTTCCACCAAATACTTCCCTTCAGGTTCTCCCAGTCTTCGGATGATTCCATCGGAGGTGTATTCCAACTTAATTCATCTTTTCCTGTCAGCTTGTTTTCTTCCAGAACGACGATCAGGACATCTAAATAATAAGCCAAATGAAAAGTAAGTGCTGCTATCGAATTTAAGGAGTAAACCTGTGCTATCGCCTCTTCCCATTTTACATCGACCAGCGTACTTTTTAAATCTACTGTTGACCAGTTTCCACCGAAATGAGCATCTCTCACATGCTTTGCCAATTGTTTTGCTATCGTCATAGTCTCAGATTTTCAAAGTTAAAAAGGTTCCTCAATACTAAAATAATAAACTTTTTAATCAGGGTTTTATATAAAAGTCCAATGCTCTTTTTAAAAATACTTCGATCTGTTCAACAGGCAAATCCGCATTTGGGTCTATTAAAAAGATCTTCATCCGAGAGCGTTTTTCCTGCAGCATAATGGATTCATCAAAGAGTTTCCCTTCCACAAAACCAATATACGGTTGCTTATACTGTTTGTGAGTCCAGAGATAGCAGAACATTTTTCCTTTATAGCAAAAAAAGGGCATTCCATATTTCAATTCGTGTGTTATCTCCGTGTTTTGCGTCAGAATGAAATCCCTCAAGGCCAGAAATGTTCCTTTCACCGGTTCTTCCTGTTGCAGGTAAAAGTCTGTCAAACCTCTCATAATCCGGAAATAGAGTCCAAAGCGTCTTTTTCCGTTTGAATCCGTTTTCCTTTCTCAGTAAACTGATACTGTGGCGGATTCTCCGATACTTGCTCCACAAAACTATGTTCCATCAAAAAACTCCAGTGATTGAGAATCACTTCCTTTGAAATACCCCCTTTTGAAATCTCAAAGAAGCAAGCCCCTAAATTGATAATAGGCTTTTTAAAATCCGCTGTTTCAATCCAAAGCTGCTTGACTAAGCGAAACATGATCGAATGATTTAATTCATTTTCAGGATTGCTCATAATTGGGAAGAATTATTTTTTAAGTGATTGACCTTGAGTTGAAAACGAATATGGAAAATCTTCCAAATTAAATTTCCGATCTTTTGCAGGTTTTGAAACCATATTAAAATCGAGCACAGCACCTTTCAATAAATCCGAGTGCTTCACAAACAATTTGGAATAAGAAAGCGAATTTAGCTTCAGAGAAGAAACATATTTATTTTCATCCGAATTCTGAAGGGCATTCAGAACGATCTGTTTGCCGTCATTCAAATGAATCACTGCCTTTTTAAATAAAGGAGCGCCTAACACATATTCATCTGTTGCAGGGCAAACGGGATAGAATCCCAAGGCTGAAAATACATACCAGGCAGAGGTTTGTCCGTTATCTTCGTCGCCGCAGTAGCCATCGGGTGTTGGTTTGTATAAACGATTCAAGACTTCTCTTGCCCAATACTGTGATTTCTCCGGAGCTCCTGCATAATTGTACAAATAGATCATGTGCTGGATCGGCTGATTCCCGTGGGCATATTGTCCCATATTCGCAATTTGCATTTCTTTGATCTCGTGGATCATCCCGCCGTAATAACTGTCATCGTAGACCGGTGGAAGACTAAAAACAGAATCCAGTTTTGAAACGAAGTGTTCCTTCCCGCCCATCAAATCAATCAGTCCCTGTACATCGTGGAAAACGGACCAGGTATAATGCCAGCTATTACCTTCCGTGAATGCGTCTCCCCATTTAAAAGGATTGAACGGCGATTGAAACTGTCCGTCTGCATTTTTACCACGCATCATTCCAGTTCCGGGATCAAATAAATTCCGGTAGTTCTGACAGCGTTTTGCATACAGGTCAATTTCTTCCTGCGGTCGTTTCAATGCTTTGGCCAGCTGATAGATTGCGAAATCATCGTAAGCGTATTCGAGCGTCCGGGCTGCGTTTTCATTGATCTTTACATCATATGGAACATACCCCAGTTTATTGTAATAATTCACTCCATAACGTCCCACGGCACTCATTGGTCCTTCGTTATTTGCCCCGTGAAGTAATGCTTCATACAGCTTTTCAATGTCGTAGCCACGCAAGCCTTTGATGTATGCATCCGAAACAATGGAAGCCGAATTATTCCCGATCATAATATCTGCATAACCCGGACTTGACCATTCAGGAAGGAAACCACCTTCTAAATAATCATTCACCAATCCTTCCTGCATTTCCTTATTAATTTCCGGATAGACCAGGTTGAGCAAAGGATACAAGGCCCGGAAGGTATCCCAAAACCCTGTTCCGCCAAACATTTTCCCCGGAAGTATTTTACCGTTATACGGACTCCAGTGGACTTCCTTTCCGGATGCATCAATTTCATACAACTTATTCGGGAAAAAGAGCGTACGGTAAAGACACGAATAAAAAGTTCTCATCTGCTCATCCGTTCCCCCGGAAACTTCTATTTTACCCAAAGTCTGATTCCATTGATTCTCTGCGGCGTTGCGGATAGCGTTAAAATCCTTATTCCCGACTTCGCGCTGTAAATTTAGTTCAGCCTGTTCATGAGAAATAAAGGAAGAAGCTACTTTTAAGTGCACCGGCTCCCCTTTTCCGGTTTTGAACCCAATCACCAACCCGGAATGATCAGAACCGGATTCTTCCCGTTTACCGATTAATTTTCCGTCTGATGCAAGAGAATAGAATTCAATATCCTTATCCACATAAATGACAAAATAGTTTTTGAAGTTCGTCATTTTCCCTCTTGCATAGCGTTTGGTATAACCAATGATCTTATGTTCCTTGGGAAATACTTTCACATATGAACCGCGATCCAGGGCATCAATTACAATGAATGAACTATCGTTTTTGGGAAAAGTAAACCTGAACACAGCTGCCCTTTCGGTTGGAGTGATTTCTGTTGTAACATCACAATCCGCCAGATAAACACTGTAATAGTGCGGTTTTGAGATCTCAGATTTATGAGAAAACCAGCTTGCACGATCGTTTTGATCAAAAACTACTTTCCCGCTTCCCGGCATAATAGCAAATTGTCCGTAGTCGTTCATCCAGGGAGACGGCTGATGTGTCTGTTTAAATCCACGCAGCTGATCGGCGCTGTACTGATATGCCCACCCATCGCCCATCACATTCGTTTGCGGAGTCCAGAGATTCATTCCCCATGGCAAGCCGATGGCAGGATATGTATTTCCATTGGAAAGTTCCATTTTGGAATCGGTTCCCATTAAAGGATTCACATAATCAACCGGCTTGAACTGAGCTGCAACCGAAAATGGAATCAATAAAAAAAGTAAGTGTTTCATTGTTCTTCAAATCAGTTACAAGATAATTATGAATTATGAATTACGAATGCCCAAGTACGAATTATGAAGTGTAAAGGTGATAATCAGTGTAATGTTCGGCAGTTTTATAAAAGCAAACTGCGATTCCCGAATCAATCGGTTATCGCAGTTCTTGTTCTTTTGTATCTGTGAATTTCACGCATTCTTTTGTTTTAGGATATCCAGGTAATGAACATTGGTCATAATCCCCAAAATGTTGCCAAAAGGATCAACTACAGAAGCAGTAACGAAAGTTCCCTTTCCCTGGCTGTGATCGGTAATCGGTAAAAATTCGGTTGCTCCCAATGAAATCAAGCGATCCAGAGTTCCCTTCAAATCATCGACATGCCAATGCACAATTGCTCCCGACGGATTTGCGGAATAGCCTTCCGGTGCGTAGTTTGCGTCTATAATTCCCAATTCCTGCTGGTAATCCCCGATACGGAATTCAGTATAACCCGGCACATTGAAATACGGTTCGATTCCTAAAAACCCGGAATACCACTTTTTGGCTGCCTCCAAATCTGCTGCATAAAAATTTACTGTTGCCAAACCTCTTAAAACTGATAAATTGCTCATAATTGTCTTATTTAAATGTTGATACAGCAAAAATAAGACAGGTTTGTGACAACCCTATGTCAGGGGTTTTAACTCCAATAAAAAGAAAATAACTTAAGGATTAAGGAGCCAGTCTGTCCAGGAAATTTTCCAGCGTAAGAACAAAATTTTCTGCACTGGACCTGTCCATATTCTCACAATCCAATTTCATCCGGAAAAGGTAGGATGAGAAAAACGGAGTTACGGGAGTTATTTTTTCAATATCCACAATTGCATTGTGAATATTTTGTCTAAATACTTCAAAGTCATGTGATTTTTCGAAGGATTTTTTGTAGCTCGCCACTTGCTTATTGATCTCTTCAATTGTGTTCATATCTTCAGTATAATGTGTTAGTTATTTACTATCCCCAATTCAACTTTAAGAAGAAAAGTATCCGCACCTTTATGAAAATTGCAAAGCATTGGTATTGCCCTAATCTGCTCTTTTTCCCGGTACAGTAGCATGAAAATTAAGATCACACTCACTTTTCCTTCCTGATGAACTAGTAGTTCAGTTAATAAAATTAGTGAAATAAACACAATTGTGTTATATTGGGAATGTTAAACTTTTTTAATGCAAGCTTGCTGTCATTTGATTCGATAAAAGGTGACAGATTTCCTACTGAAGAACAAGGGTTTAAAATAAATTTCAACTGACAGGTCAATTTCATTTGATTTTTTGAAAAATCCATTAAAAACAACACAATCGTGTTGCAGGCAGATTGTCAAATATTTCGATTTTGTCATAGTATGAATAATAGGGCCTTTAATGATATTTTAGGAAGAGAAATTAAGCGGGTTAGAGAAGAAAAAGGAATAACCCAAGAAGAGCTGGCTTCCCGGATGAATGTAAATTCTCAGAATATTTCCAGTTACGAAAGAGGAGAAAGATGTCCGTCACTTTTTTGGATGAATAGATTGTATGATGCTTTGGATATTCAGCCCGCAAATTTCACTGAAGAATTATACCAAAAACTGAACACCGAATTAATCAGCCCGAATGTTACTGTTATCAAACCGGTCTCAAAGGAAATAAACAATCCCTTAACTACCGAATTGGATTCTCTCTCTGAAGAAATCGAAATCTAATTTTGCTGTTTATCAAAGTATTCTTTCAAGGTCATGTTATGTGGCTCAAATTGTTCACTTTGAATCTGAAGATTTTTTATCCGGTCCAAACGGAAAAACCGAAACTCCTGCCTCATCCTGCAATTCGCCAGTAACAACCAATTCTCATTTGCAGTAAGTAACGCAAAGGGTTCAATGATACGTTCACTGATTTCAATACTATCCGCCTTTTGGTACCCGATTTTCACCAAATTGAAATTGGTCAATGCCAGCTGAAGAGACGACAAGTAATTACTCGTTCTGTCATACGAGCTATTCTGATCGATCGCTATTCGGTCTGAGAGGAGATTGGCTCCATCCTTTGTACTATCACGAAGGACAGATTTGATTTTCGTGATAGCATCCGTATAATCCTGAATGAAGGAAGCATCTTTATTCTTTAATACAAACTGTTCGGCAGTGATCAATGCATTTGCTTCCCGTTCGCTAAAAGTAACCGGCGGAATACGGTATCCTTCCATCAAGGAATAGCCTTTCCCTTCTTCCGTAA
Source organism: Fluviicola sp. (assembly GCF_029266855.1). Classification (GTDB taxonomy): domain Bacteria; phylum Bacteroidota; class Bacteroidia; order Flavobacteriales_D; family Crocinitomicaceae; genus Fluviicola. Next base: position 402,393 of record NZ_JAQSWB010000001.1, on the reverse strand, counting down.
TGATGGGAACACCGGATTGTTCCAGTGCACGGATATCGCGGTAAATGGTACGTATGCTTACATCAAATTTTGCAGCAAGGGCAGTAGCCGTTACCAATCGTTTGGATTGCAATTGCAGCAAGATTGCCGTTAAGCGCGAAAGCCGGGAAGTTTCGTTGTCGTTCATTTACATTCCTTCTATTTAAATGTTACGCGAGAAGTCTGATTCACCCTAATATCTCCCATTTTCACTTTCGTAAATGAAGTACTATCTGTTATCCAAGTCGATTTCAAATCAAAATTGGCAACTACCCGCTCATCAATTTCAAATTGATTTATCGGAATTTCTTTTTCCCGACCTTTCGAAACAATGTATTGCTGGTATGCGCTTTCTTTGTCATAATCATATTTGTAGTCGATATTCAGTTTCGAATTTCTCAGTGAACTATTAATCACAATATTTGCAGGACTCTCCTTACTTCCATGCTTCACTTCATCGATGTCATAAACCATGGTTTCCACAATAAGTGTTTGGCCCAATGTATATGGAAAACTATAAGCTTGGAAAATATAATTGAAAGAGTTCATCATGGTATTCATGATCGGTGTCATTTTCTCTTTCATCAATTCACTGACCTTCCTTTTAATTTCGTTCTTTTTCTTTTCATCGATGTTTATTTTTGACGAAGCAACATAGTTATCTAAGATCGTTACAACCATTTCTTCAATCGTTTTTCCCAAATCCTCCTGATTCTTCACATCAAAGGCCTGACCGGTGTTTTTGTTTACCAGAAATGAATATTCTAGATCCACGAATTTTTGCTGCAATTCAGCTACCATAATTTCCATCATCTCTTGTATCGAACCCGTATTTATCATTTCCGATTTCAGGCTGAAATCCGGGTTGATATTAATTTGTTTGAACAAAACTTCATAGACTGTATCCCGTTTGCTTACAATTTTGATCTTATAGTTCGAACTGGTTCCTGTTGATATAAAGAGTGAGTCTGCCCGATAGATGATTGTGGAGTCTGTTTGATAAACTGTTTTTTCCGTACCGACAATCCAATTGACATTCACATATTCCGGAACTCTGTCAGCTTGGGAATAGCATATTGTCATTACAGCAAGAAATGCGGTTATAATTGATACTTTCATTTTAGTCTTTTTCCTTTAATTTTCAAATCAGCTTGCCGCCTTCACAATCGGAGAAACTTTTGTCCCGATCAATTCAATGGACTTCATCAGTTTTTCATGCGGCATTCCAACATCCATCTGAAAGGTAAAGCGGGAAATTCCGCCTAAAGATTCACTATGACGCAGGATTTTCTCTGCTACTTCCACCGGATCTCCAACCAATAAGGCTCCCATTTTACCATTTTGAGCGTCAAAACGTTCTTTCGTTACTGGCGGAAATCCTCTTTCCTTCCCGATTTTAGTGAACATTTCGGCATAGCCCGGATAATAATCTGCGACCGCTTCTTCTTTGCTGCCGGCAACGTATCCAAGGGAATGCAATCCGACTTTCAATTGATTCGGATCGTGACCTGCTTCTGCACCGGCTTTTTTATACAGGTCAATCAAAGGTCTGAAACGATAAGTTTCTCCGCCAATAACGGCAACCATTAAAGGAAGTCCTAATTGTCCGGCACGAATGAAAGAAGCCGGAGTTCCACCAACTCCCAGCCAAACAGGAAGTTTTTCCTGCAATGGACGCGGATAAATTGCCTGGTTTCTCAATGCAGGACGAAACCTCCCCAACCAATTAACCGTTTCGTTTTCCCGGATTTGAAGTAAGAGATCCAGTTTCTCTGCAAAAAGTGCATCGTAATCGTCCAAATCAAGACCAAATAAGGGATATGCTTCAATGAACGATCCTCTTCCGACAACCATTTCTGCTCTTCCATTGGAAATCAGGTCGAGAGTTGCAAAACTTTGAAAGACACGTACCGGATCTGCCGCACTCAGCACAGTTACAGCACTTGTTAACCGGATTTGTTTTGTTTTGGCTGCAGCTGCTGACAGAATCATGGTCGGTGCCGAATCCAGGAACTCTTTCCGGTGGTGTTCACCAATTCCAAAAATATCCAAACCAACCTGATCGGCCAGGGTGATCCGTTCCAATAATTCATTGATTGCCTGAGCATTGCTAATACTCTTATTTGCCGGCACAGCAGCAAAACTGTCTATTCCTATTTCCATGGTAGGTTAAATTTAAACAAAACATAGGAGTTTAGGATGATGTTGGGTTATTAGGGTGTTAGGATTTTGATCATTTCCGTATCACCGTCCCACTCGTCAGGATCTTTGTATTTCAGTACCAATTTTTCGCTGGTTTCGAATTCCAGGGAGATTTCATTGTCCTTACAGTAAACGGCCGTAATGATCAGCCCTTTGACTCCGAATTTTTCAGCATAATCGTGATAAGAATAAGCATCGTCGTCGGTTTCAATCTCTCCCCAGTTTTCCCAGACACCAAAGCAGGATTCCAGAAAGTATTGCGACCAGCTGATTCCTTCCATTTTGATGTATACCAGAACGGGACCTCCATCCGGGTTGTCCGGATTTTCTACACAGATCAATTGCTCCAGCTTCTTTCCCGCTGCGCTTTTCACTTTAAAATTGATATCCTGGAACATACGTCCGGCTGCTTGTGATTTGCTCATTTTATAATCGAAAAAGACAACTTTGACTCCCATTGACGCTTAGGTCAAGGTTTTCAACGCTCAGTTACCTTTTCGATTTGTTTAGGTGATTGAGCGGAGTCGAAATCACCTGATTTTATGCATATTTAGTTCCTGCGTCGTAAGTTTCAATGACTTTGATCATTTCATCCAGCTGTTTTCTTCCGAAATTCGGTAATCCACTGTAATTCGCAATTTTCACATAGGAGTCAATGTCCTTATTGGCTTTAATCTTCTTGATCTCCTCTTTCAATAATTCAAATTCTTTTTTTCCTTCGAGTTGGATGTATAAATTCGTGTAAACCTTATAACTCCCGCTATTTAGCTGATCGAAATGTGCAGAGAACAAGGCCAGATAATGATTGAAGTAACCTTTCGGATAAGTTTCTTCGAGTTTCTCTGCAATGACATAATCGAATTGAAAGCGATATGCTGCAGCCACACATTCGAAAATACAATTGGGAAGAAAACAAATAAAATGTTTCAACTTCGTTCCTTTCAAGGACTCATTGACGACAATTCGATCAGCCGGAAAATCATTCCTCCATCCGGAATTCGGTAATTCATAAAATTTACCCCAAGGTAAATCTTCATTTTTGAATCGAAATTTACCGTTCACATATTCCTCTTCCGTAATTGTTTGCAATTTATAAGCATGTACATCATCGAAGCGGATGATTCCTTTATCTCCTTCATCAATATGAGGAAAAAGAAGCGGATTCAAGTAAAAGTTTAACTCGACAGTATTTTGATCAACTGAAACAACAGGTTCCGAGGCCCCCGGATCCGCATTCCAATTTTTATTTAGTTTGATGTACTTCACATTATTTAATTTAGGCTAAGTTAGGCTGAAAAATTTATCTGGCTTCTTTTGGTACTTTTCTTCTCATTACAATAGCCGTGATCAAAGTAAATAAGATTCCCATCGGGAGAATTTCCATATACGTCACCGCTGCATTAAAAAAGGGATTCTGATACATGATCATGAATTCTTTCATTTCCTTTCCTTGTTTTGAAATCTCGGCAGCACTCGCCCCACTTTCGATCAATTGTTTCTGCATTGAATCGGCATAAACCGCCATGAAATCCGAATTGGTCGAGTAATAATAGATCAGCCAGGTCACAACATATATCGTTGACGCAAGTAGGGCAATCAGGATCCCGACTTTGAAAGCCTTTCCGAAAGTAATCACCCCGCCATTGTATTTGTCGCGGTAATTCTTTACTCCGACAATTAAAAAGATATTCGCAATGAGCATCGATGTATAACCGAGGATCATGCCGTACGTCATATCCATTTCATGTGAGAAAAGGACCATTGCTATGAGTATCCAAAGTGCAGTTATTAATCCTCCGATCGTTCCGTAAACCAGTACATTTTTTTTCATGTTTTGTGTTTTTAAATTTCTACAAAAGTGTATTCCCGAACACTTTCAACACTCATACTTTCGGGTGATTTTACTTTATAGTGGAATAATTCCCATTCGTTTTGCGGATTCAACAGCCTGAGTTCTCCGGCTAACTTCCAGTTTTTCAAACAATTTCGAAGCATGTGTTTTAACCGTATTCAATGAAACAAATAAACGTTCAGCAATTTCATTATTACTTAACCCCTGGGCCATTAATTCCAAAACCTCCAGTTCTCGTTTACTGATACCTAGGTCCACCAGTGCTTTTTCATTTCGTTCAAAACTTCCTGATTGATCCAGATAAACTGTCTTTTCGACAAGTACCGTTTTGGGTTTCGACAAATGTTTTGCCAGCCAGATTCCAAGTACCATAAATACAATTGCAACTACTGCGGCATACAATTCAGTAGCATGATCAATCATCAGGAGCCGGAACTCCAGCCAGCGCATCAAAAACAGCAATGCTGCCAATGAAACCGCATAGAGCAGAATTAATTTATATGACTTAAATAAATTGCGAAGCATCTTCCCCGTTGAACGACAAAGATAGGTGAAATGAGTTTCAATTTACCGTGAGAACCTATTTCTGAGCAACACCGTAAGCAATGTATTTCCAATTTGCCGGACTTACGTGATTCCAGAACACTCTATCTGTAGCTGCCAAAAAATTCCGCTGTCCTTCACTTCTTCCGAGTGTGCCAAGAAAACCGGTAGTTTTCATTTCATAGTCCGAAAAGTCGCTTAAACATTCCTTTAACTCATCGATCGTCAGGTAGCGCCAGGTACTTCCCCAGTCCACGTATCTTTTCCGGAGTTTTTGATGCAGCGGAGATCCAACCAAATTTTCCGCGAACAATAATTTTCCACCCGGTTTTAAGGCCTTATAAATTTGTTTGAAGACCTTTTTCTGGATCTCAAAATTATCACCACGTCCGATCCCGCCAATTATGGATTTAAATACAATGACATCGAAATGATTCTCATACGGAATCGCAGAGGCGTCAATATCTTCATAGCTTACAAATGCCGTAACCTGGTGTTTTACATGCAATTTCTCTGCTGTTTTCCTTACATCCTTCAGATCTGAACAAAGCGCCGGTATTCCTTTTAAAGCAAGCCAAAGTGAAAGTCCACCTTCATGTCCTCCAAGTTCAAGTCCTTTTTCAACTTTAGTCCAGTCCACATTCTTTTCCCAAAAATCAAGGGCTTTGGACCAGGATTTAACATCCCACCGTATAATTTCTTTTAATAATCCAGGATTCATCATGAGGCACTTATCGTTTCATTTCTTCAACCAACAAAATCAACAGGATTTCAGAATGCTGATTAAAAAAATGGCGTATTATTTGTTTTCGGAATCTAAGATAGAAAAATCCCGGAGTCGGAACGAAAGATTTTCTATCCCGACTCTATTTTTTAATTTCAAAACTCTTCGTCCACCAATTCCTTATTGAGTACAGCTCCGGCGAGAGTACCCATTGCAACTGCATTTGAAACAGAGCGCATCGGTGTGACATTGTCTCCGCAGGCATAGACTCCCGGGATTGTTGTCTTCTGGAAGCTGTCAATTTGAATCAATCCCAGTTCCGTTAATTCACAGCCTAAGGTTTCAGGGATATCCGAATGCTGGGTGAAGGGTAATTTGGCATACATCGCCTTTAGATTCAGAGAACTTCCATCTTTCAAGCGAACCTGTTCAATGAATCCATTCGTATGTTCGAAAGCTTCGATTTCCGTTTCGATCAGATCAATCCCGTGCTCCTTCAGTGTGCTTGTCTGTTCAGCTGTCAGAGTGGATTTTCCATTCGTAAACAAGATCAACTCTTTGGTCCAGTTCCGGATCAATTTTGAGAATTCGAATCCCAACTCTCCATTTGCCAGGATTCCCGTTTTTTCATTTCGCACTTCATATCCATGACAATACGGACAATGAATCATCGAAATACCCCAACAAGCGTCTGCCCCTTCGATTTCCGGCATTATATCCTTCACTCCGGTTGCAAAGATTAGTTTTTTAGCAGTAAAGCTGTTTCCTGATTCAGTAGTGATCTCGAAACCGGAACCTGATTTCTTTCCAAGAACCGCAAGACCTGAATAAAAAGTGACGGTATCGTACTTTGCTACCTGCTCTCTTGCCTTATCGGCAATTGATTTCGGAGTTTCGCCGTCATGCGTGATAAAATTGTGCGAATGCGGGGTTTGTTTATTACAGGGAGAACCGCTGTCTATGATCAATACGGATCTTAAAGCACGGCCAAGGGCCATTCCTGCAGAAAGACCGGAATAACTACCCCCGATAATGATTACGTCGAAATGTGTGTTTGTCATGTTGCTGAAAGTTTGTTTGTTCAACAAAACTACAGCTTTCAACCTTTTAATGCAACTAAATTGCATTAAAAGAACACCTTTTTTTATAGTTTAGAATCGAGCAAACCATCAATAGAAGGTGCTTTATACCTCAAATGTCTGACAGTTGAATTTGCCGTTTTCAGATTCATAAACAAAATTACTCCGCCCGCAATTCGCATAATCATAAAAAAGTAAAGCGCCCAACCCCAGACTATTCCTCCCATGAGAGCCAGCAAAGAAATCAGGGTGCAGAATAGGAAAACAGAGAGTCCTAAATAAAAAGCCCATGCCTTTCCTTTTCCTACAAACACGGCGCTGAAAATATACAGTCCGAAAACAAGTAAATTCATTAAGAGTACAGCCGCCTGTACTTTGGGCCAGCCTCTGAAAATTCCATATTCAATTGCACCGGCAATAAATGCAAAAACAGCTATAATCCAAAAATAGGTATTCATTTTTTTCAACTCCTTAACAGGATATGAAACATTTACCGGACTGTGAAACCCATCAACAATCACATCGAGTGTTACAGGTTTTTCAGATAATTTAAGTGTGATCAGGCCCAAATCAGACGAAAACGAAGTTCCTTTCTTCAATTTTACTGTTTCCCGGACTGCACCAATCAACTGATCGTTATAATATACATCCACTTGACCGTAACCGCGAGTCCATTGAACTACTAAATATTCGTTTGGTATTTGGGTGATCGGGTATTTTTTCTCAAAATCCATTTGACAAAAATAGAAAACGTCCCGATACTATTCCCGGGACGTTTCACTTTTACATGCTTTTATTAAGCAGGACGGTTATTGCTAAATTTTTAAAGGAGATTCCATTTTTCGGCCAATTCAGCATTAAAGCCATCCTTGTCTTTCGGATTCGGTTCGCCTTTCCCGGTAGTGATCAACTTGTACAAACTGTTTTTAATGTAACCGCTCCAGGCATCGTTGCATACTTTATAACATTCATATTCCGGAACTAAGCCTTTATGAGTGAATGTAACCTTTGTTTTTCCTGCTTCCTCTGTAATCTCAAAAATTAGACTCGTATTGATCCATTCGCTCTTGTCTTCTACAAAATCGAATTCATTTTCGATTACCAGGTAAACAATTTTCTTGTTGGGAACCAGCTCGATCAGTCTCAATTTACACAAATGAAGCTCCTTGTAATGATAGAAAAACTCTTCATTCAATTTATCTGTATTTCCCTCAATTTCTTCCGACCACCAGCCACGGAAATTAAGAATTGTCTTGAATGCCTCAGCCGGGCTTTGATCTACCAAAATAACAGCCTTAAAACTTTTATCATCCATCTTTGTCTGCTTGTTAATGTGCGTGTTCTTTACTTACTAATTAAGGGTAATAATTTGTCCTGCAAATACATCGACCATGCAGGAGCACAGGAATCATAGCATTCAACTTCAGGAGTTAAGCCTTCGTGTGTGAATACCAGTTGAGTCTTGCCGTTCTTTTCCGCAATTTCAAAAATCACTTTGGTCCCTACCCATTCGTCCGTTTTTTCGATAAAAGTCAATTCCCCTTCGGTTATTAGCCACACTATTTTCTTGTCCGGAATGACCTCTACCAACTTTTGTTTGGAATAATGAGCACCTTCTCCGGCTCTAAAACTAAATTCATCGTGAAGGTTTTCCGTTTCACCAGTAAATTCTTCGGCATAAAGTCCCGACCACCAGGAACGGACATCTCTAATAACACGGAATACCTGTTCCGGGCTATTCTCTGTTTCCAGTGTAAATGTAAAATCTGCTGCTGCCATTTCCCTTTACTTTAAATAAACCAATTGTCCGGTATGGTATGCCAAATGAGTCGTCCGGGTTAGAATGATATTCAGTTTATTCCGATGCGGTTCATTTGCAAAATCTTCTTCGGAAACAGCGGTGTGTTTTTCAAACCATTCTTCCGGTTTCAAGCCTGCCATTTTTTGTTTCAGGACCATTTTCTGTTCATTCCACATCGCGCGCAGTTCCTGTGCAGACGGAATGTTGTCCACTGTTTTATCCGGAGCATCAATGAAAAAACCTGGTAAATGAGGATATGATCTTTCTCCGAAATTTAAAAGTGGAAGCATATGATCGTGTACTGCTATCAGGTGACCCAATAGATAAACTCCCCTGTTTCTGCCGGGTGAAGTTTCCGATACTAATTGTTCGTCAGAAATTGAATCAAGAATTGCATCTAAATTTTTTACAGATGCATCCCATCTGTCTAAGATAATTTTGACCATTGTCTGCGCTGTGTCAGTTGTTTGTGTTGTGTTCATTGTTTGTGTTTTTTAGTTATACTGATTATCTATTTGCAAATCTACCGTCTTAATCAGAAACAAAAAAGGTGTAAAACAGACAATATAAGGGGTTGATTTGGACAGCCGAATTGAATACCTTTGCAAAAAAGTCCATGAAGCATTTAACGATCCTGGTTCCAGACGGTGAAAATAACTTGAGCAGCATTGCAGGTACCTATAAACTTTTTTCACGAGCGAATGCTTATTGGAAAGAAAGAGGCAAGGAAGCCGTTTTTACGATCCAACTTGCAGGACTTTCGGATCATGTAGCTTTTTTCGGTGGTTTATTCACTGTAAATCCACATACCTCCATTGAAGCAATTTCAAAAACAGACCTGATTGTTATTCCATCCCTGAATCACAACTATGGGAAAGCTTTGACCGAAAACAGGAAACTAGTCTCATGGATTGAAAAACACTATAAAGAAGGTGCTGAAGTGGCAAGTATTTGTACCGGTGCATTCCTATTAGCTTCTACTGGTTTACTGGACGGGAAAAACTGTTCTACACATTGGAGTGCGACAGCAGACTTCAGAAGTTTATTTCCAAAAGTGAATCTGCAGACAGATCAACTGATCACAGATGAATCCGGTATTTACACCAATGGTGGAGCCTATTCTTTCCTTAACCTGATCATTTATCTGATTGAAAAATACTACGACCGACAAACTGCTATTTTCTGCTCGAAAGTGTTTCAAATAGAGCCTGATCGGAAAAGTCAGTCGGCATTTGCCATTTTCAGCGGACAGAAACAACACGATGATGAAGTTGTCAAAGAAGTTCAAAGCTATATCGAAGAAAACCTCCGCGAAAAGATCTCAATTGAAGAACTGTCTTCCAAATTTTCAGTGGGCAGGCGGAATTTTGACCGGCGGTTTATTAAAGCAACCGGAAATACACCCATTGAGTATATGCAGCGCGTAAAGATCGAATCGGCTAAAAAAGCACTGGAAACCAGCCGTAAAACAATCACTGAAGTGATGTATGATGTCGGTTATTCGGATGTGAAAGCTTTCCGGGAAGTTTTTCGAAAGTTTACGGGCATGTCGCCGATCGAATACAAGGGGAAATACAATAAGGATGCGGTTGTTTGATAAATCATTTTACACGCAGATTAAATGGATTCACGCAGATTTTCTCTTTTAGCGTCCAGGATTTTCTTTTAATCCGATAATTTTTGCTTTATTCATAACGGAAATCGCTTAAAACAACCAAAAAGAAAAAAGCGATCATCAGTACCGTTAGTGATGCCCCAAGCAAGATACAAGCTGCAACTAAAAGCACTTTTTTGGATCCCGTCAAATTAATTGAAAAACCTGACCGTTTTTTAACTGCCCAATCTATAGTACGATACACCAGAAGGGAAACGACAGGTGTGAAAATTAAAAGAGCCGTTCCTGCAAATAACAGGACATACATTCCTACTCCAATAGCTACTTGTAAAATCATTATTCATGCATGATTTAAACTGGGTGGATTATTAATACCATTTCTGCATGGTATGCGCATTCCACATTTTCTTAGCAAAGTCCCTGAATTCAGCCGGACCTTCCGTAAATGCTTTGTCGAATTTATAATTTCCCCCAAGAAACTTTCCTTTTGAGGGTTCTACTTTTGTTTGTCCTCGCATGGCGAACTTCTGACCGTTTTGATACATGATAACCTTCATATCAGCTGGACTGACATCACTTTTACAAGCTACAATATACATCAACCAAACCTCTCCAATACCATCTTTATTTAAATCAGTTACCTGAAATGTGTTATTGATGAAATTTGCTTCAATATCAAAAGGACATTCTTTGATGAAATCCGTTACTTTCCAGGTTTGACGAATACTATCCCCAAAAGTTAAAAAGTGATAAGCATACAAAGTCGCATCTCTGTAATCATCCGAATCTCCTGATTTACTCTTTGTATCTCCGGTTTCAGTAGTAATTACAATATTGTCGCCTAACTCATCTATCCATCGAACCGCAGTCCTGATTTTCCCTGAATACTTTATTCCTTTCGGAAGCTGAGCCGCTTCCAGATCTGTTAAATTAATATTGTTTTGTGCTGCTGCTGTCAGCGATCCCAAAAACAGCAGTGTGAAGATTCCTTTTTTCATTCTTTACTCTTTATTTCTCCGCCTGAGACACATATTTCACGATATCGATCCCAATCCCATTCGGATCTTGAATAGCAAAATGCCTGTCTCCCCAAGGTTCATCGCGAAGTTCGATTTTTATTTCGATATTCTTCCCTTTGATCTCCCGATAAAAACTATCCACATCTTCCACTTCTATAGTCAGGTACATTCCTTCACCTGAAAAAGGTTTGTGAAACAAGGGTTGCTGACTGGGATGATCCGGGAGTAAAAAACTGATCTCTGCTTTTTGATCGGGAGTGTGAAGCAAGAGGTAGAATTCGTTTTCAAAAGTGACTCCAAAACCTAAAACTCCTATATAGAAAGCTTTCGTTTCTTCTAATTTTGCTGTGACTATTCCTGCATTTAATTTCATAGTGTTTTGAGTTTTCTGTGTTGAATTACTTTGCGAAAGACCTGTTAGTGCGAAACAAAGTCCCGCAATCAATGCTGTTGTTTTCATCCTGAATTAATTTACAGACAAAAATCAGGTATCTCAGCAATTCAACATTGTAAAAATCGGACAAAATCACCTTCCGAATGCTTTACCGGGTGTAACACCGTAGAAATTTTTAAACTCTTTGATAAAATGCGCCTGATCGTAGTACCCCGCATCGAAGAACAATTTATTTTCCCTTAGACTTTCTGTATACGGCTTTGCTCCCAACACAGCTTGAAAACGAACTACCTGGCTAAAAATCTTCGGCGTAACCCCGATGTAAAAGTCAAACAATCTCCGCAGTTGCCTGGAACTGATCCCTGTTTGAAGATCTGCCTCAACATCCAGAATTCCCTTTTTCATGAAAATCAGTTGCAATGCACCGTACAGGCGTTCATCGCGGTCAAAGCTTCCATTCTTTATTACTTCCAAGAAATAAGTATCCAACAGAATCCCGATCTTCTCCCTGCTTTGTGAGCTATCCATCGTGTTCCGTATAAAATCCGATACAGCCGGGACAACCTGATCCAAATGCTCAAAGTGATTACTGAGTTCTTTGGCATTGATTTTAAATAACTGAGGAAACATGGTTGGGAAGAAACGAATCCCGACATAATTGAAGCTGTTATCAAGCGGAAATTCAGTGAACTTTTTGCAAAATCCCATGACATAACTGTCAGCCGGATTCGTGAGTTCAAAAAAAATATCGATACAGCCGTCGGCCACCACCCGGTAACTAAAGGGCTCGGTTAAGACCTCCGACGTTTTTAGCTGCCAGTAACAATAAATCACTTCCTGAAGCTGAATATCGGGCAAAAACTCTGTATAAGACACATTTACGGAAGCCTGATCAACCGTTGGCTGGACAGGCTTATAAAACTTCCGGATTTCTAAGGATCGGTTCATCTGTATTTCCTTAAACGAATTTAAGAAGAAAAAGCGATAAGCCGGGGCTGATTAAAAACTGAGTTACAATCTGTCAGCCGATGAATTAGACAAAAAAACAGGAGAAAATGTCGGCTACGGAATTAGGCAATGATTTTGGAAACCCTTCGCGTCCTTACATCCTTTACGGTTTATTGATATGTATTTATTTTTAAGCGAAGAGCGCAAAGCCTCCAATTCCCGTTTGAAGAAACCGACAGGAACATTTTAGCCCATAAGTAAACAAAAAGGATACAGACTCACATCTATATCCTTTACATCCAAAACGATTTGTACACTTAACTAAACCTAAACTTTAAACTTATGAACTTATTACTTTTTGACTATTCTGACGTTTTGGATGGTAGTATTATTGCGCAGCTGAAGCATGTAGATTCCTGCATCCAGCTTATCTAATGAGAAGGCTTCCGAGTTTTCAAGTTCCTGTTCACGGATCAGCTTTCCATTGAGATCACTGAGTGTAGCATAGCCATTAAAATTCTCCACGAACACCATGTCTGTTGCAGGATTAGGAAACACATCAAGAGTCTGGGAAAATTCATTCACGCCAGCCACACCTTCATCTGTCAAAAACAAATTATCGACCGTGAAAAAAGAACTCTTTCCATCGTCCATCGACATGTAGTTCGGACCAGCGGGATCTCTTCTCACCAAAGAAGGGTCAATCAGGATCCGGATCGAATCAGGGACAACCGTTGAATTGATATATGTAATATTGTTAGTAAACAACGTGTAATCTGCTACTGCATTCAGATCCAACACTCCCATTCCAACAGTATCTCTATGCATCGTATTCGCATTCCACTTCGTCATGAATACGGAGACTTGAGCAATATCAATAATTGTGTCTACCTGATCTTCAACTTCATTCTCTTCATAGATATAATATCCTTTCAATGAACTTAAGCGTGAAGTATAAGGTTGAGTGAGCAGGGCCATATCTTTCGTATAATAGTACCATGTACTCAATTTCAGTGCGTAACTTCCGTTTTGAGCGTCTGTTACAGGCGAATGATAAAGCATCCCAAAATCATTCGGCTCAACCGATGGAGTGTTTTGAACCATCCATCCAACTGGCCGGTTATCGAACATTTCTTCGGTTATCGGGTTTTCCCAGTTTTCAAAATTGAGATTCATTTCCTGGGAATTCCCTGCGAAAGGCATTGCTGCCAGTGCCAGGACCAGTATTTTATTTTTCATCGTTTTCATAGTAAACTTATTTATGGGTGAATGAGACAAAGCTAGGTACTTAGCTGTCCGTTCCGGTTATGAAAATGCCGTAAAGAGTTATGAATTTAGGAGCCAGGGTTTCCTAGCGGTAATTAGCCAACAAGGATTCCTGTAATTCTTTTGGAGTCAGACCGGTAGCATTTTTGATGAAAGCGCTGAAATTGGCTGTTGTATCAAAGTTCAGCTCATAAGAAATCTCTTTTAAGGAAAGATCGCTTACCACCATCATTCTCCGGATTTCAATAAGCAATTCCTCGTGAATTAATTTGAGCGGAGCCTTACCAAGGTATTTCTTACACAAAGTGGTCAATTTGTCTGTACTGTAATTCATCATTTCCGCATAATCAGAAACCTTTCTTTTCTCTTTTGTATGCTCACTGATCAATGAAAGGAATTTACTTACAAAACTGCTGTCTTCCACTGCAAATGCCTGGTTGCTGTGCTCTATTAGCGTAATGAGAATAATTTCCAGGTAACTGTATGCTTTATGAATCGACAAATTACTCAAATTAGTTACCTGGCATAATTGAAATATCTGATTCGTCAAGGCATAAATATGGCTAAAGGCTTCAGGACTAAGGCGGATTTGAGGATTTTGAAAATAGAGATGATGATGCTTGATGGGAAAGATAAAATCAAAAATGTTTTTGTGGAACTGGATCAATAAGCCCTGTGCCGTATCGCGGTTAAGCAAATGAATTTGACCGGGATAAACGGTATAAATCTCCAATGCCTTCAAGTCGGTCCTGGTAAAATCAATGAATTGGTGTCCCTCTCCTTCATTCACCAGGATGATTTCAAAGTAATCATGCCGGTGCGGGCTATGAAAATCATAGGCATTCCGGTAATCCAGAGGTTCTATGACCAGGAGTTTATTCGGATGGGGAAAGGATACGATACTCATTATGGCTTAAACTTACGATTTACAATGATGAAATATGACGTAATATTTTATTTTTATTGATTTGTTTTGAATTCCTTATAAAATCAGGTAATATTTTATTTTTTTAAAGAAAACTATTAACTCTCAATATATAATTCCAATCTTGTTTTCTTACCCTGCTTCCTATGAACAATTATTTCAGATAAGTCCAAATCACTCAAATCATGTCCCCAAACGCCATATTTTCCATCGGTTGCATTTCGATTAACTATGCTTTTTCTGTCTCCGATTGGAATTGGTTTTGTTTTTGCCGTCTTTTCTTCTTCCTCATAGATTCGTTTGTATTCCTTTTGAACTTTCAAAACCAATTCGGATTTTGTAAATCCTGACTTTTTGTCTGATCTCAATTCAATTGTAGCAGGATTATCAAGTGGATAATCAATCGTTAAGTCGACACGATTCTCTTTCACTACGATTTCATTTTTTCCAACTAATTGATTGACTTCCTGATCTGCATCCTGAATTGAGATCCATGGAATTATTCCATCGGGTGAATTTTTCAGTTCTTCCGGATCAGCTATTTTTACTTCGAAGAAAATTTCGGTTTTATCCGACACTTCAAGTAATTCCTCATTGGTTGAGATTGTTTGAGGAGTTTCTTCATTTTTTTGTCCACATCCTAACAAAAAAACACTTAATAAAATGAGTTTGAAACAGATCTTAATCATAAAGAAAGTTTTAGCGAACTTAAGAAAAAGATCAAGATTCAATGACAAAATCTTCCTCCAAAATAGCATAGAAGTAATTGTCTTTCCACTCTCCCCGGATCGGAAGCTTCTTCCTGGTTCGTCCTTCCCGGACCATTCCAACCTTCTCAAGCACTTTAATTGAGCCAATATTCTCAACTGCGCAACCAGCCTCAATCCGATGCAGTTTCAAGTCTGAGAAGCAAAACTCCAACAAACGGATAAGTGCTTCGGTGGCAAAACCCTTTCCCCAGAAATCTTTGTGGAGTTTATACCAAATTTCACCGGTTTTGTAATTGAGTTTACCCATGTTCAGTCCGATCAATCCGATAAAGCTGTCACCCTGTTCAATCTTAAACACATATTTCATTCGCGGCTCAAGCTTTTGAATGCCCAGCCATTCTTCCAGCAACTTTTCCGTTACCCGAATATTTTCCGGGATTCCCATCGTATTGAACTCATCCGTTTCCGGCAAAGAATGAAGTTCATGAATCTTATTCAAATCACTTAAAGTGAATTCTTTCAAGATTAGCCGTTCGGTTTTTAGTACTAGTTCGCTCATGGAAATTAGGAGTGTTTTAAGGCTTGAGCTGATCCCAGCTTTGAAAGCTGATCAATTACTTCCTTATATAATTTCAATAAAACATTGAGATCTTCTATGTTCTTTACCATTGTTTTCGAAAGAAAATACAACATGGAATTTCCTTCCTGTATTGGTTCATCATAGACACCTTCTTCTTTCAGGATCTGCAAATGAATGTCTTTTTGAGCTAAGATTATCTCTTTGATTACTTCATTTGACAATAAGGTTTGAACCTTGAATTCATCGTTTCCCTTAATGAGAAAACTCCTGTCAAACAATTTATCGCCGATCTGAATATCCTGCAGTCCGAAAATCTTTCCGATAATATCAACCAAGTATTGATGTGTCAGCCTGAACTGAAGATCATCCCGCGATTTAAATTCCATTCTTATCCGTGTAAACTGAGTGTCAAACGAGCGCCCTCCAACTACCTGATAGAAAATGTATTGATCGAATATGATCAGATAATTTAAGTAACTTATTTCAACACGATCAAAATGAGAACCTTTACCAATAATATAGTTTCCATTATTTTCAGCAGCGAATTGCTTCCAGACAGAAGTGTGATCCTTCGCAAAGATCGAATAAAGCATTGTTTTGATTGACATGGCTAGTATTCTGAAATTTGAAATGAGAAAAAGGTGTTTTTCATTGCAGGAGTAATCAATGATTAAGGTCTAAAATTAATCTAATTTTTCATTCCTTATAAATACTCTTCCTGCTTTAATCCTATTTATTCTCCCGGTACTTTTCCCAATTTTCCTTTGCTTTGTTAAAGAACTGATAAGTGCGAACGCTGTCTGCATCCACATATACTCTAAAAGAACTTCCGTCTGTTTTGTAGACCGTTAAATAAGATGCATAGGTCAGTTTGCTTACTAAATCAGTTTGAGAAATGGAATCTATATCCGTACTAAAAAAGGCTGAATGCACCTCCTTCTCCCCGTCTTCGATCCAATAACTTGCTATTCTTTTTTTCGTAATGAAATTCCCGGACTGTTTGAATCCTTTAAAACCACCATTGGATTCGAACAACTCTATTTCTTCCAGGGAATCCAAAATGCCCAGTTCCCTGATAAACGATTGATCTTCATTGCGCAAGGTGTTTTCATTCTTGTTATTAGAACAAGATACTGATATCCCTAAAAAAAGTACCGGAATTGTTTTAAAAAAAGGCTTCATTTTTCAATCGGTTTATTAGTAGATTTAATCTCCAAAAAGACCAGTGAAAGAATAATTGTTATTTCAAACAGGAAATAGCAAAGTCCCAGGACAGTGAGTCCTTCAAAATAGAAGATCACAAAAAAGGTTGTCAGACAACAGTACAGGAAATTGGCTACAGCAATAATTTTCAGAAAGGTTTGCCAATTCTTCTTTAGAAAGAAGAAACAGGAAAGCGAATAAACAGCAAAAACGACCGCGCAGAACGAGAGAACCTTCAACGCGAATTGCGGCATTCCGACAGCTTTTTGAAAAAGGATCAGCATTGCAGTCAAGACTACAGCGGTCACACACGCCCCCAAGCCATCCAAAAGGAAGAGCCTCCTGGGAGTTAATCTCCATTTACCGGCTGATTGCATTTTCACTTACCTGTTTGATTTCATTGCCTTGACAACTTTCAGACTTTCATCTTCTATGAAACGCTTGTATTCCTGGCTTTCAGAACTATACAAAGCCATTTTTCCTTCCTCATTGAAATGAATTCCCCAGCCGTAACGTTTTGTAAGCGGTGAGGCCCTCAAACAAGCCTGACCTTTCGAGAAAAATTGTTCTCTGGCACTCTCATACTCACTTTCAGTCAAATCATTCCTGTCTGCAAAAACCTGGAACAAGACCTCATCGGAAGTGTATTTATACGGATTTTTGCTGATCATATCGAACTGCATATTTGCTACCGTTTTTGCATCTCCTTTCAATGGCGGAACTTCTCCGGTTCCGGAAGGACAATCATCCGAAATACAGATAAACGTATTGAAGTAATTTGTTGTGTGCTTTTTCATGCTAACTAAGATAAGGATTTATCTGTTTTGAAACAATTCCATCAGAGTTAGTTTACTGTTTACTCTACAATCCTTATTACGATCCGGCAAAGGGAGTCCCGAATATTCCTACCGCCAGTTCCATCCAAACGAGCACAAGCGCTGCAATTACAGCCAAACACAAAATAATCCTGTTGGGGGTCTCGGTTACTCTTCTCAGGATCAATTCACAAACCAAGCCGGTTCCCAGTAACAAGATTCCCATAATCAGGAAATCGAAAGCCGACCAGTTTACCTCAGTCGTAAACTGCATGGCAATTAGTGGAGTCAATAAGAGAAGTCCTACTATTGACAAAATGATGACCAATCTTTTATTTTTCATATTACTATTTTTACAAGTTTATAAAAGTACTTTGAAAAACAAAGTAAAAGATAAAAAGTAAATAAAGCAATTATTTATTCAAAAAAATGACATTGAAGGGAACTAGGAAACAAACTCTGTATTGATCTCTATGCGATTTGTAAGTATTTTATGTACCGGGCACATATTTGCGATACTCAATAGACGTTCCCTCTGCTTCTCATCCAAATCACCGAAAAGTTCCATCTTGCCATGAATTACCGTTTTATTGGTTTCATCATCCCAATCAAGATCTATTTCCAGTTTCACTTCCCGGAGATCCCACCCTTTTCTGTCCGCATACATTCTTAATGTTGCACTTGTACAGGCAGACAGGGCGGAAACCAATAATTCTGCCGGAGAAAAGCCCAAATCCTGGCCTCCCATATCCAAGGGTTCGTCTGCAATGACAACATTTCCTGTGGGTGATTCGAGCTCAATTCTATAAAGTTCTTTCTTTATACTGGAAGATATGGTTGCCATGTTCTTTAGTTTCTGGTGAGAACTAAAGTTACGATTCTATTTTTATGTTACCGGTAAGGGAGTTTATTTAAGCAGGAAAGTGTATCAAACTACTGTCTGATACACTTTCCTTTTCCTACCACACCCAACACAAATAGTTAAATCTGCGTTGTTCCACTACAAACCAGTATTTAGGCTTCGCTATACTTCTTCCTGAGATGCTTCCACGTTTATCGTGTTGATAGCAACTTGTGTCAATATTTTATCTGCATTTTTTTCTTCCTCCAATGTATCCTGCAGTAATGCTGCCGCTTCTATTAAACCTAGTGTTTCAGCGAACTGACGCAGGGTTCCATATGAAGCAATTTCATAATGTTCTATTTTTTGTGCAGCAGCAATAATCCCGGCATCACGCATAACACCCGTTTCGCACTCCGCCATTAACTCTTCTGCTTCTTCCAGCAGACCCTGCATAGCTTCACATTTCTCAGCCACTGCATTCTGACCATAAGATTCAAACACCTTCTCCAGCCGGTTTACATGTACTTCGGTTTCTTTCAGGTGATTTTTCAGTGCTTCAACAAGTTCTTCCGAAGAAGCATTTTCGATCATTTTCGGGATTCCTTTTGTCAATGCTTTTTCAGCCCAGTAAATATCTTTTAGTTCGTCTTCAAATAATTTCATCAATTGGGAGGGCTGCATTGTACTTTTTATGGGCATTTTATTTCCTGAATTTGTTGTCATAACCAAAATTTTATTCGTTATTCTTTTTCCGTTCACTCTTGTGTTTGGTCAGATTCATTCCATAAGTGTAATTGGTAGCCAGGACCACATCGTTACAATCAAAATGTTTGATTATCCCACTTTCCACCAGTGCCACGATCCAACAACTATTCTGATGCATTCCATAATCAATGATAAAGATTGCCTGTCCCTGACCAAGTGGTGTTTCAACCAATATTGCGGGATTTAACTGGAGTATCATTGCGCCTGACTTTAATTACAAAACAAAGATGAAAAACAATGTCCTGAAGAATGTTACGCAATTATTGAAATAGCTTACATAATTCCCACAATGAGAAGCTTATGAAAAATTAAACGGTTGATCTGATCAATCAGTCTTCACTACTCTTTGGATGAGTCTTTGGTCTGAAGTTTCAAAATTCAGCAGGTAAATTCCATTTTGGAATGATGACAAATCAACCTGCAGCTGGTACTCTCCTTTTATTTGTTTCCCCTGATCAGTACTCCACAACAACTTTCCATTCAAATCGAGAAGAGCTACATATACCTGCCTTGTTTCCTGCAGTTCGTAAATCAATTTCACGGAACTGTTACTTGGATTAGGCGACAACAGAAGATCCAATGTCGATTGAGTATTTTCAAAAACGGCCAATAAACTTGTTGAGTCAAACTCATAGGCTCCCATATCTACTGCACTGTATTGAATCCTGTTCTCAGAAAGAATATCCATTGCTGTTGTTCCGAAAGCATCTCCGGCATCAATACAAGGAGAAGAGCTTTGCAGCTGCAATCCGTCATCCGCGGTCATCCATTCCCCATCCGGGCCAACACCCGAAAGGATATTCCGAAATAAAGGGCTCAATTGAATATTTCCGGTTCCCGTTCCCGAAAGAATGTGCGGAGCAGTCTGATTCGTCAGATCAATATTGGAATAAGTAGGATTGAACGAAGCTCCTCCCAGCAGAAAAAACTGAGGCCCGACACCCGATGCTGTATTTCCCCAGAAAATACAATTTCTCAATTCAGGCGAACTGTTTCCGGAACTTCCTGCAGACGAATTTAAACGGTCAGCTACCACTCCGCCTCCATCTACGGCGTTATTGTTTACAAAACAGGTGTTCACCATCACTGGACTTGCACTTCCATTATTACCTCCCCAGCAGTACATCCCGCCCGCACGTTGAGCAGCACTGTTATTGTAAACCACACAATTTAAAAGAGTGGGACTGGCGTTCCCGTTCAGCAATCCAAAATTATCTATTCCGCCTCCGCCCGTAGTGGCGAAATTATCCGTTATAACACAATTAATTATCTGAGGCGAAGCGTTTCCACTATCGTACCCGTTATTGAAGATCCCTGCACCAAAAACCGCCTGATTGTTTCGAATCACACAATTACGAATAGTCGGATTACAGGTACCGCTTCCCCCACTTCCGTCATTATAAAATCCGCCGCCCAATCCGACATCCAATCCTGCGGGTCTGTCATCATTAGCGTCTCTGATAATAAAACCGTCAATAAGCGCCGTATTGTCCAATCCACTATTACTAAGCACGTGATAGCAATTATCAGAAATACCCACTACTCCGATTTCTCCGCTCAATATGCTTGTTAATCCGGAAGTCAATACCCTTTGAGACAAAAGTGTTTCTGTTCCTGCGAAGCTTCCATAAATTGCCACATTGTTTTTCATACTAAATGAACTGGTCCTGTCTGTGCCAGATGTAGGATAATACGTTCCCAAGGCCACCCAGACTTCGTCTCCGGCACCTGAAGCGTCGATAGCAAGCTGCAGCGAAGTTCCCGGATACGCATTTGCCCAACTTGTACCATTCAAAGCCCCTGCACCGTTCGGAGTAACATAGCGAATAGCGGCATTGGTCTGGGATTTAAATGAGAATAATACCAAGCCTATGAGAATCAATTGTTTCATCGTGTAGTTTTTGTTAATTCAGTATTGAAATGTACTGCTAAAGTTTCATATCACCAGTTACTTCCGCACAAAACCTTGCTCTTTATTCATTGTGTAAACCATTTCATTTAAATCATTTTAACAGAAATCTGGGAATAATGTAAGTTTTCTAAAAATTTCTGTAACAGAATTGCACCCATTATCGTCCACCTTTGTTTCAGTTGTTTCACTAATAACAGACACCTTAAAAAAAGTAAGATTATGAAAAGAGTATTTTTCGCATTATTAGTTTTGTCAGGCTTTGCACTGGCATCTTGCAAAAAAGATTATACGTGTGAGTGTAGAAAAATCTACACAGACGATAACGGAAACGTAGTAACATCATCAGATGGTTCATACACTTTCAAAGATTCAAGAGCACGAGCAGAAGACCGCTGTAATGATCTGGAAACATCCGGAAGTGACCTTGGAGGAGATTATACTCGTGAGTGTGATATCTGATAGAGATTATCAAATTATTTAAGTACGCTGCAGGAATTTCGATTTCTGCAGCGTTTTGTTTTTTCGTAGAGTTCCAATTCGATAATTAAAGACTACCTCTTTCATCCATCAATAGCGTCCTATTTCTTTCAGGATATTTTGTCTTGCAGTAGCTTCCAATTTTTCATGGAAATAATCTGTTTTAAAGATCTTTTCCATTTCCAGGAAGTGTCGTAGTACCTTCTTTCTACCGGGATTATAAAGCAGATCCGGGTAAACCGCATATTCTTTCCGTACCTTTTCAGTATAAGCCCGATACGTTTCCCAATCTTCTCCTAAAACAGAGAGATCCGCATCGGTAAAGTAATTCGTATCCGAGTGCTCATTCTGAAGATGAGTTTTAGTTGCAAGAATTTGCTTTTTACAATCTTCAATCATCTCTTCAGGGAGATATAACTGCTTCATCCGCTCTTCTGCAAATTGTGCACTCTGTTTCTCATTATCTGAGGCTTTTACATCGTAAACAATATCATGATAATACAGGGAGAATAAAACGGTGTCCCAATTCGAAATCAAACTCTTTACCTCCAACAAGCGCGAGTATAAATGATCCAAATGTGCCAGCGTGTGATAATGCCTGTCTTTCTGCGAATAAGCTGCTACAATCTCTTCCCAAAGTCCATTGATCAAATGATCGTTATCCGAATACTGTTTTGCAAGATCTATGAAGGTTTCCTTCAACATATTATGATGCACACTGTTCAATTTGCAATTTTAAATTGTATCAATTTACGGATATCTTCAATTTTGGTCGTATCTCGAATTTCAATTCTGATCCCCCTTCCTTCAGCATATGATTTGGCAGCATTCAATTCCGCCTTTATTTCATCGGAAACATCACTTCCCATAATCTGATCTGTAGCCTTCTGACCGAATACAAAAGCCACTTTAAAGAACTTATCGCGTGGGAGTAAATAGATCAAAACCCGTTTCTTATCTTTTATTCTGAAACTCCAGCCGAATTTCTCACCTGAAAAATTCCATTCATCGAATGAAGCCGGATCATTTGCATGAGTGAATTCTACAAAACTGTTCCATATATCAACTGTTTCCCCTAAGGCTTTTTTCAAATCCTCATTCGTCGGCTTTTCATTTTTATTGATAAATACACTTTTCATTTTTTAATTTCAGAACCAATTACTTTTTTACGAATTTCTCTTGACGCGTTAAGTAAATCATTCGCCATCACTTCCGAATCAGCAGATTTTCCGGTATTGTATATCGGTTTACCTTCCCAATAATACCAAACGGACCTGTTTTCGATTCCCTCATCAAGTATATATCTTTCGATCTTGATCGTTTCATTCTTGTGGTAATAGTAATTTGTTATGCCAATCGAACGTTTTGTAAGGCCTTGTTCGCTTATGTCTGCTGTTACATTGTAAATACACTTGTAAAGCTCACCATTCGCGCTTATGAAGGACACAAGTGTCACGATTTCCAAATTAGGCCGTATATTTTTAAGTGTATCGGTTTTCGGAGGCAAAGTCAAGCTGTTTATTTCCAGTACCAAGCGATCAATCTCAGTTATTTTCGAAGTATCCTGAGCTGAGAGACTGAGTAAAGTGAAAAAGCAGAATATTAAGAGCCGGAATTTCATAATCTTAAGCTATTACTTTAAACATCAGTAAATGTGGAATTCCGTCTTCGGGAAAATAATCTCCTTCGACCAAGTATTTATTTTTCAGGTAGAAATCTACAGCAGTGTCCCTGGCGTGACAATAAATGTAATTTTTGCCCTGTTCCCGGGCATGCTTTTCGCAGAATGACATCATTTTGGAACCGATTCCGGAACTTTGAAGCGGACTTTTAACTACAACACGCTGCATTTTTATAGCATTGCCTTCAGGAACCAAAACAGTAGTAGCCACCAAATCATTGTCCATCAATCCAATGATCTGAATATGATTTCTTTCTTCTTCCAATTCCTCAGCAGTAAAGTAACTCCCTAAAGGTTTGCGAAGGATCTCTTCACGAAGCTGAACGGCATGTTTCCATTCTTCACTTCCGTGTTCAATCACTTTAAAATGTATTTCCATATCCTGATTGTTTATTCAATTTTACGAAAAGTCAACCCACCGAAATTAGAACTATTTCTCTTTTGTTCCAAGTCAAAACCGGGTCAATTCGCCCTTTGAACGAATGCTCTTGCATTTGTAATGATATTCATCCTGTTTAATCAATTATTAGGAGGTGTGTTTTAATCATGTATATTAAAAACACTTATTATCTCTATGAAGTGGTGGAGTGAAAAAAATCAATTACGAATTAAAATAGTGTTTGAATTTTCATCAGAAGCAAATCCAATCCTTTACTTCTTGTTTCATTGAGTTGAGTTCGATTCCATGAGACAACACCTGAATAGACATCTCTTACCGTTTAAATCATCGCCGCCTTTGTTTCTTCAGTATTTTCTAAATTGAATCGATAACTAATTATTCATGAGTATGAAAACAATAGCTACTTTATTTTTCGTTTTATCCGGAATCCAATTATCCGCGCAAAATCCTCAACTAACCAAAACGCATGATTTTGCAATAACTGATACGCTTGTAGATGAACTGTTTAATCTGGATTCAAAGCCAACCAGTTTATTTCTTTTTAAATACACTACGAGCCAAAATCAGAATGAACCATTCATGCAGTATTTTTTGTTTGAATCTGTAAACGGCGGAGAATTTGAACCTGTTGAAATTCCTTCAGTCAATTATATTGTATCCAAACCTGCCTTTTCGTCTCATGGTATCTTGTTTCGTGCAGAGATCCAGGGAATGGGTGATGAGCTGGTCTATTTTGATGGTCTTCAGGGACACGTTTTTGATCTTATCCCCGGATTAGTTGGTTCGTACCCGGAATGTCATTCTATCAATGGCAGATTGTTTTTTACCCGGCGGATAAATCCTGTTAGTAGAGAACTTTTTGAATTTAACGGTATCAATGATTTCGACCAAATCAGTAGCGGTACAACAGGGCAGGTTGAATCCGTTAACCTTGTGAATGATGATTTCATTATTTATACGTTAATCAATGGGAATGGCAGATTTTTAAAAAAGGCGACGCATAGCGGAACATCCTGGAATATTGAAAATTTAAGGTCTCATCCCAATGAATTCGTCATCTGGAGTGAGGTCGTTGAATTAAATGACAAACTATTTTGCTATGAACTGGAACCGATTAATAATAGTGGTTTAACGATGGTCTACAAATTGCTGGTTTTTGACGGGGTTAATCCCACTTCAGTTCTTTATCAAACCACTGAAGACTACTCAGATCCCTTAGCAATATTCTTACACGACAACGTAGTTTATTTTCAAATCATCAGCGATGGTTCTTTACTTTCAACAGCTGACGGTGCATCCTATTCCGTGGTTTTACCTCCGGCATCCGGCAGACTAAGACACCATGTTGTTAAAGACGGGATATTGTATTTTATTGTTACAAAGCCGGGAACGGATGAACTATTAAAAAGAGTAAACAACCAGAATATCCTTGTTTATTCGGGAAATAACATAACCCCCGTATCGGGGGAAATGGATGATTTTTTTCTGATCGGAGGTTATGACGAGCTGACTATGAGTTCTGAGCTGCTGAAAATTTTCCCGAACGGCGGCGTGCTTTCCTGGCCATTCAGTGAATCAAATGGTTACTATTCTGAAATCCCTTACTATATCATGCAAAATGGTGTTTACCAGAACAATAAATTACATGTTTTATTTACAGAGTGGACGGATGATGGAGCTCCTTACTACAAAAATACAGATATCTACACTTTGGAAGGAGGTACAGCTGGGTTAACGAATAGCGAAGTCTCAAACTTTAGCTTGTACCCCAACCCAGTGAAGAGCGGCCATTCATTGATTGTCAGATCAGATGAAACGGGGAATTTCAAAATTATAAACGCGCAGGGAGCTGAAATGCAATCAGGCCGGTTATCTGAATCCAAGATAATAGAGCTTGAACTTTTGTCGCCGGGAATTTACTTCTTTTGTTTCAAGGATTCTGTACACAAGTTTGTTGTTAATTAAAAGTTGCAACTCAGAATTCCTTTCAGATTGCCGGTTGTGTGAAGTTACCATTTGGGAAACTTCACACAACTATCCGGTTGCCTGTTTATATTGTTTTATTCGGAATCAACCATTATTCTTCATTTAAGAATTTCGGAGCAATGACCAATACAGTTCCCAGTACAAAAATCCAGGTTCCGAACTGCTCAAACAATTCAATTTTATTTTCCCAGCTTTCCAATTCTTTAGATTGCCTGGAATAGAATTCCCAATCCTTATGAGCCGATTTTAAACTAAAGGGCTCCTCAGACCCTCTCTCCGAATATTGTTTTCCGATCCATATCCAAATATGATCCAGTTTCTTGTTCAGATGATAATTCTGTGATTCCCGAAACGAGTTTTCAGAGTCATTTTGAAATGATTGTGCAAAGAAGGAAAAAAGAATGAGTACCAATCCGATTCCTTCTATCCTGTTGAGCCATACTTTGGAAAGTTTCATAGCAGCTTTGTGAATAGTGTGTTTAAAGATAATTCCGAATTCCTCAAAATTAATTTATTTCGAGAATTGTAAGCATATTTATCCAATACCCGGATTTTGGTTTAACACCATTCAGGATTTGTCTATGATTTTTTCTTTTTCTTGGGTTTAGGTTCCGGTAATTCAAGGACTGTTAAGCGAACCAATTCTTTCAGCCAATCCTTATCTTCCAGTTTGTCTTCGATCAAAAAGCTGGGTTTTGCTCCCGGATATGGAGGGGCTTCCACTACATTCCCAATAAATTCCCTTCCGGATGAAGTTGGTTTGACAAACAACTTATTGTCGCAAACAAGACCAAACAATTTAATATCCGAATACAAACCGTATTCCCCGAACATTTTTTTGTATGTAACTCTTCCTGAAGAGTCAATTTGATCGATGATAAAATCTACGAAGCTTTGATCTGATGCCATGTAATGTTGTTTTTAAAACAGTAAATCCAAGTAACGCTGAATTCTTTATTTCCTAACTGATAAACGGAAAAGACCGAACGCTGTGAGAGTACAAGCCGTTCCTGCCAGCAATGCTCCAATAAAAATAAAACCTGTTTTTGAGAAAGTGCCTATTAATCCCACGCCCAGGAAGACAGAACCAATCAACAAATAGGTCCAGGCTCTTCTGCCTGCTTGCTTTTTTATCTTCGTTCTTACAATCAGATACCGGGCTTCAGCTTCATCTGTTGTAATATTAAAGTTCCGGCTTGCTTTCCTTAATATATTTCCTTTCAAATTTAGCAACAGCATCTCTTTTCCAAGAAATAGTTCTAACTCATCTAATTCGGTTGATTCCATTATCAAAGGATTTGTTTTTTACTCAAAGCCGTATTTATCATTCCCATCAACACATTCAAATCCACATCATCCAGCCTGTTGATGTATAAACAGCCGCCGCCGGTTTTATGTTTTCCGAGGATTTTCAAGGCATCTGCATGTTCTTCGATCGCCACACTAATGTATAGCGACAAGTTTGCCTTTCTGGGTGAGAAACCGATCAGAAACCAATCTACTTCTCTTCCGGAGCGTTCGCTTTTGTATCGTTTATTTCCGAACCCGATGATGGAATTCCCCCACAGCACAGGTTCTTCACCGCTTGCTTTCTTCATCATTTCCAGCAATATAAAACTGTCTTTGCGCTTGATTTCGTCTTCAATTCCACCGATAAATTCCGCCACACTGGCTGCAGTCGGTTTGGTCTTGATCTCTGCCAATTTTGATTTCTTTTCTGCCATTTCTTCGTTATTGCTAATGTAAAATAGTCAAATTAATTGTTTTCAAACTTTAAAACATAGAATAAGTCATCGACCGGATTAAAAGTCATTCCTTCAGGCAGATCTGTTCGTGGAATCAGGACGAAATTATTTTTGGAATAAAACTTCTGAGCGGCTTTGAATTGCATCATTGTTCCAAGATATACGGCGTTGTAACCGAGCCTTTTTGCTGCTTCCAATGCAGTATCCAGCAGCTGCTTCGCAACCCCCGGTTGTCCGCCCCGGTGTTCTTTCGCAACAAACATATTTCTTATAACCCCTGTTTTATCGTCAAAACAAGACAGCCCGATCGTACCGATAACCTGTTCTTCCAGGAGAGCGACCCAAAACAAGTTTCCCGACAAAACATATTCGAAAATCGGGACCGGATCGGGGCTTCTGAAGGGGAGTTCAAACTCTTTTTGAATTTCATTCATCAGTTCATCTATCTCCGACTGATAATACCTTTCAAAGGGAACAATTGTGTACATCTGATCTCGTTTTGACTAGTTATCCGGTTTACATCTTACTTCTCATTTACATGTTCCTCATAAAGCTTCGAGAACATGACAGAATCTTCAAAAACACCCGAAACATTGTAATGCTTTCTCAACAATCCTTCCCGGGTAAAGTTGTTTTTTTCAATCAGCCTGAGCGAAGGAATATTATTCGGCGCAACGAGCGCTTCTATCCTGTTCAAATTCAGTTGTGTGAACCCGTAGTTGATTATTGCTTCAACTGCTTCAGACATCAGGCCCAGGCGTTTATAACTTTCATCTTCCATTGAATAACCGATCTCAGCACGACTGTGGTCCGTATTCCAATTGTGAAGTCCGCAACGCCCGATAATGGTTCCGGAAGCTTTATCCGTTAACAGGAACAGGATAAAACTGCGGTTATAACTTGCATAACCGTTCCTGTATTTGTTTTCTTCCTTCAGGTAATCTTCTTCCGAGCGGTGTCCGAGGATTTGTTTTATTTTCTCCTTCGGATAATTCTCAAAAACAGTTTTCATGTCTTCGGGAGAAAGTCCCTTCAAAATCAGCCGGCTGGTTTCTATTTGTTTAAAATTCATTGCAATCGGTTTTATTTAAGCGGCGCATAAATTAGCTGCACCACTCCTGATTTAAATGGCTTGCTTTCGATCAGTTTCAGTTCGATACGTTCTTTTAAATCTTCAAACAAGGGCTTTCCTTTTCCCAAAACTGTTGGATGAACAGAAATCCGGTAACTATCAACCAGGTTTAACTGAATAAAGGTCTTAATGAGGCTCGCACCGCCGTATAACCAGATATCCTTTCCGTCCTCTTGCTTCATTTCGGCTACCTTTTCTCCAATATCAGAATGAATGAAAACAGCCCTGTCATCCTTTCTTTCCTGGCTTGTAAAAACCACCTTTTTCTTTGAATGGACCGCCTCCCATAATTTTCTCTCCGTCTCGCCTGCAGTTTCATCCGCCTGGTAATTCCCCCAGGAATCATAACTTACTCTTCCGTAAAATATGGTATCAATACCTGCTAAAAACCCATCGAAATCCATATCATCGTCCATGATACACCAATCGATTTCTCCGTTCGGGCCTTCAATGAATCCATCCAGAGTTACGGCCAGATCCAGGATTACTTTTTTCATACACTTTCATTTCGAATTAACGTAGTTCAATGCCTCCCGTGCGTACTTCTCCCACTTGTCATGATAAACAAAGGGAACCTGCACCCATTCTTTCATTGGTCTTCCTTTACCTGAGGGATCAAATAAGTGAGTCCCATCCAGGCATAGAGCCTCTGTATGTGAATCGCCGCTTAATTTAAAAACCATTGCATTCTTAAAAAAACAAACAAAGGCTTTTCCTTCGGCCTTAAAGCAAGGTTTTCCGAAGAGCTGGCTTTGAATGGCTCCTTTTAATCCTTGTCCGATTGAAAGATATGCCTCTTCTGCTGTTGTCATAAATCACTTCTTTGACATCCAAATTTACAAAGATGTTAGTTATAAATCCACCTGCCTGAATACAGATAGCAATAAAGATAATCCGGGAAAGGACCTATAGAATTTTCAGGATTTGTTGTGTGCTGATCTTAATCGACTTTAAACTTCGCACAATAAAAAGGAATAATTAATGCTTTATAATTATTACTGTTATGCACAAAACAATAATTAAAATCCAATAGCTTAGCATTCCCAAAAGATATGCTCCAAGTGCTTTCAGGTATGTGGTAAATTTGGATTTGTTGTAAAATTCTCCAATCGCCCAAGCGGAATAAATGACACTAAGCCCCTGCGTAAGCCATGCAAGTTGATGAAAACCACTTACTCCTTCAATGAATGCAGAAACGGCAAGCAGCAGCATTCCAATCCCCATGACAAAACATAAAAGAATGAGAACTTCATAGAAATTATAATTGTGCTTCCTGAAAAACAATTTTAACCAAAGCGTAATGAACACGCCCATGATCAAATTCGCATACCCGTAGTGATGCTGCAGCCATTCTAATATCACCCCAATGTCTGACAGTATTGACTTTTCAGCAGGTGTCCGATCTTCCTCAACGTGGAACCAGTGAGAGATAATCGTGTAGATCAATGAAGTAATAACAATGAAAATGACCGGTTTTACCAGCTTGTTCCTGTTTTCGAAAATAAAGGTCCTTACACTTTGTCCCGGATTAATCAGCAAGCTTTTTATTGTAAATAAAATTCCCTTTTCAAAATGCAGCACATGATTGAGTTCGTGCAGGATGTAACGGCCATTGATGCGTTTTAGTTCTGCCGCTTGTCCGCAATATCCGCAGAAGTTGTTGCTAATTGGATTCTTACAATTACTACACTTTGTCATATTACTTCGTTCCTTTTGATAAGTCCGATACAAAAATCAAACAAGTAATACATCTGATCACTACACTTTAGTGTAAATTTGGTGATTCACATCGGGCCCATGAAAAAGAATTCCCAGTCAACACTGCTTACAAAAAACAAAGTAGAAAATGTATCGACAGAAGATCAGCTCCAAACTGATTACCTTGAAGCTGTAAGGTCTTTTGCGCGATTAACCTATGAAAGTGTATATGTGATCGATTACGAGAAAATGGGATTTGAATATGTTTCCGAGAACCCTTTATTCCTGTGTGGATATTCATCGGAAGAAGTACTGGACATGGGATACGAATTCTACTTCCGGAATGTCCCTGAAAAGGATTTGAAGTTATTGGAGCAGATCAACGAAGCCGGATTTGATTTCTTTGAAAAAATACCCGTTGGCAATAAAAAAGAATACCGCATCACTTATGATTTTCACCTGGCGGACAAAAGCGGGAAAAACATCCTGATCAACCATAAGCTCACTCCATTGTTCCTTACCAGCCAGCACAAGATTTGGAAGGCGATGTGTATTGTTTCCCTTTCACATCATCAGCAAGCAGGAAATGTCTTTATTGAAAAACAAGGTTCCGATGAGTTGTGGGAACTGAATACGGAAAACAACAGCTGGTTGAAGTCTATGAAACCGAAATTGAACGAACGGGAAATCGAACTCTTACGTTTGCATGCACAGGGATTAAGCATCAACCAGATCGCCGATAAACTATTTGTTGTTCCGGACACTGTGAAGTATTACAGACGACGGATCTTTGAGCGTTTGGATGTAAGCAATATTGCGGAAGCCCTTGCTTATGCCGTTAATAATAAGATTATTTAATATTTTGCTTCAGGATTTGCCTGATTGAAACCAGGTGTCCAAAAAACACGATCGGAACAATAAAGGTGGGCAACCAGCTAAAAGGAAAATTCAAAATGGCAATATTCGGTTGGTCAAAGGCGAATTTTTGAATCGGAGAAGGTGCGGCAAACAAGGCATTTACTACAATATTGATCAGAAGACCGAGACAAATAATATTCCACCACAACAGCAGCTTTCTATTTACACGGTTTTTCCGGATTCCGAAATAAGCAATAAAAGGTGCTGTAATTCCCGCAATAATATCCCAGTTCCTGCCCTCGAAAGTCATCAACTCCGGCACTGCTTTATTTAGGAAAAGCCAGAACAAGACGATCTCCACAGGTATTCGCACGGTATTTAAGTATGTAAGGTTTTTGATGGGCAGACTATCCATAAACTGTCTTCCTTTTGAAGTTAAAAACAATAAGATGATAGTCAAAACCGTGGGCAAAATTCCCATCAGCATAATTTTCGGCGGGAAGGAATCAGTATCCGAATTGTACACATTCTCCAAAGTCAAACCGGCCTGAATACCCAGCCAGATTGTTAAGCCCAACATTACAATAGGAGCTGTTTTAGCAATTTTATGTGAAGCCGATTTTTTTACCGTCCAACTAAAAAGCAAGAGTGTTGCAACAGTTGTCAGTCCAAATACCAGCGAAATATACATTGGCAGATTGTCAATCATTTTTTTTTGTTTTCAAAACATTAAGAATCAAAGGATAAATATCTTTTAAAATATTCATTTTTCAAAAGCAGCGCTATTTCTGGAATGGCCTGTCATTCATCCGTGCTTTTTCCAATACTCTTTGCCATAGCTGCAAAACAACTCTTCGTTTGCCCGGATATCTCTCAGGGCTTCGATGCAAACATTATCGTTCAGGTCTAAAGTAATCCGAGCATTATTTTTAAATTTTGAAGCAGACAATCCTTCTGCATCATTGGCATATTTTGCAAAGCACTCTACATTTTTGGAATCCATGATGCTACCGTCTAACAAATTGATAAAATACCCGTCATTTCCTGCTCCGGCTCTTGTTTTCGCATCCAAATCGCTGAGAATTTCTCCTTTAAACAAGGCAATCGTTTCGTCTTTGTAAATATCGATTACCGTAAATAAACCCTGACCCGAATTTGGAATTTGAGATTGACTTATGTATAAATAGTCGGATTCAGGAGCTTCAATTTGATTGTTTGAATTTTTCAAAGCGTTTATTTTGAGGTGAATTACAAAACTTAGATCCGTTCTGTTTTTCGAATAGTCTTTACACGAGATGAGATCCTTGCCCCGACTTACTGTTGTTCCAATACTCTGTAGCTAATTATGAATAGCACTTTTAATCCAAGAAAAACCAGTAAAAATATCCTTGCAATTTTATTTGGGATGATGATGGAGAAAATTAGAAGAGCTATAACCGAAAGGATGTCCATTGTCCATCCAAAATTTTTGTAAAGAAGCGATACTTTTGTCCAATCCGTATTTCCTTCTTTTTCAAAAAACACAGGAATAACTCCTTTTTGTAAAATAAACCAAGCGATTGATATGACATATTCTATAGCCATTAAGATCAAAAGTTGATAAACCGTTCTGATTACTTTTTGGCCATCCGTTTTGGATGAATCTGACAATTCGATTTCATGAAAATCTTTCATAGTAGAGTAAGTTTTGCTTTAGAAGCACGAAAGATACGTGTTTTTTTAACATTCCGATTCGTGTTCAATTTAAATCGGATTGCTCTCTTAACTGCGTCTATCAGTTTTTCCATTCCGCTTTCATGATCCGGTAAATATTCACGGGTATGCCGCTGTAGATCGTTTGTTTTGAAAGTTTCATCCCGTTTTTCAATGCTACATTCTGTGAAGCAATATTATCCGGGTGAATGATCGAGATCAACGAATCAGCCAATTCATTTTGAAAAGCATGATCCCTACACTTTGCAGCGGCTTCCAGGGCATACCCAAGACCTCTGAATTCCGGCATTAAGGAGTACCCGATTTCCAGCTCTTCCTGCTCATCAACGGTTTGAACCAACAAGCCACATTGCCCGACAAAGCTGCCGGATTCCTTATCAATCAAGGCATTCATTCCCCCTTTACTGTTTTCATATCTCCAGGCAATCTTATCAAACCACTGCTGGCATTTTACATCAGCCGGATCGGTTTCGGAAAAAGCAAAATACCTGAGTGAATCCGGATCTTCACAAAATCGCAGCCAGGTATCAAAATCTTCCGAATCCAATTTCCTGAAATATAATCTTCCGGTATGCTGTCCGAATAACAACAAGTCTGCTCTATTTTCTGTCTTAATCATTTTATCTTTTCGTAAGGATGGGGCAATTTATTGAGTATTTCCTCTTCCAGTCTTTTCTCCACTCTTTTACGTCCTCTGAAAAAGCTGTTAAAAATCGGATCGCTGTGTCTCCACCTTCCTCCTTTTTCCATGACACTCACAAGTGCTAATCTACTGCTAAAAGGATGATTGTCCCAATATGCTTTATCCATAGAATAGCGCAACTCATATACTTCCTCCGGACCCTTCTCAAAATAAAGGTAAACCATTGTATTTTTCAGGCTTTTATAGTGATGATGCATGACACCATCAATCAATTGATAATCGATCACGGAATCTTTCGGAGTGTAGGCGCGCCAGGTAGTATCATTTTTAGGGAACTGATATCCTTCATGTTTAGTTAAAAACCGATTGACAGCCAATTCGAGTGAGTCCTTTGAAACCTTGAAATCATAACATGCAATTCTGCCAGTGGTACCGCAAGAAGGTAACAAGAACAAAGCAATCCCTACAAGTACCGGAACTAATTTGATCAAAATGGATTGATTCATGGTATAATCGTTCAATGGTAAATCAACGCAAAAGATAAGGTTTTCTTCTAAATCAGTTCAATTATTATTTTCCTGAAGGGAAGAATAGTTGGTTTTAAAAACACGATCCCAGATCGAAGTATAAAACCCAAAATTGCATCCCGGATGTTGATGATGCAAGTAATGAAACTCAGAAGTACATAAACACCCTTTTCGGGCAATTTTTAACCAGGATTGCGGCAGAACCGTGTGGTTGAGATGTCCGACAGTTCCCCACAAGGAGTTGATCACCAAATAAATTGAAATCCCTGTTGCCGAAAGCGGAAAGAATACTAAAACACCCAGCATCATCAAGCCAAAACCGATGGATTCAACCGGATGCAGTACAAAAAGGCTCAGCAGGTTCGTGGATTCGTGTTCGTGATGCCGCTGATGAAGCTTCCTGAAATAGGTTGTAAAGTGTACAGAGCGATGAAATACATACATGAGCAGATCCATTAGCAGTGTCAAAAACACCACTTCCAAAACAATTCGAAAAACACTCTGTCCTTCAGATAGAACTATGAAACCGCGCTTCCAAAGGAAGACACCAAAAACAAAGACTAATGTATTACAAAACACCGTGACCAGGCTCAAAATAACATCCGACCGAAGAACCGGCTGCTGCTCTCCCAAACGCTCTTTACCAGGAAAATAATTCAATGCAGAATAAAGTCCTAAAGAACAGAAGTAGATCCCGAAATTAATGATCAATCCGTAGGTAATTACTTCGGAGATACCGGCATTGCCGAATGTTTCAAGTACAGGTCTCATGTTGACTTTTCACTATTTACCCGGTAAAGGTTTAATAAAAAAACGAATCATCAAAGAGTATGCGCTTATAAACAATCCTAAGGCATTAATTAAATGTCTTTCTGAACTCCAAAGGAGAGAGATTTGTTTTTGACTTGAATAATTTACTGAAGGACTGCGGGTATTCAAATCCCAGTTCATATGCTATTTCAGTGACAGACAAATTGGTGATTGATAATTTCTCTTTTGCCTTTTCAATTAATTTATCGTGAATATGCTGTTGTGCATTTTGTCCTGTCAGTGAACGCAGCATGTCACTCAAATAACTGGGTGAAATATTCAGTGTTTCTGCCAGGTATTGAACTGTAGGCAATCCTTGTTTTAGGGAAAGTTCTTTATCAAAATAGTTATTTAACGTTTCATCGAGATTTTGCAATAAGTCATTATTTACTGCTTTACGGGTGATAAATTGACGATTATAGAAACGGTTTGCATAGTTCAGCAGTAATTCTATCTGAGAGATAATAACATCCTGGCTGAAATCGTCTATTCTGCTATTCAGCTCTTCCTCAATAATCTTAAATATCGAGATGATCGTTTCTTTTTCATTATCCGACAAATGCAAAGCTTCGTTGGCCGAATAAGAAAAGAAGCCATACTGTTTGATCTTTTTCGCCAGGGGATAATTCCACAAAAAATCCGGGTGAATGAGCAAGGTATAGAGTGAGCACTCACCCGGATTGCTTTCATCTGCATTCCCAATAATCTGATTGGGCGAGGCAAACAACAAACCTCCTTCATCAAAATCGTAATAATTCTGTCCGTATCTTAATTTTCCATTCAGTCCTGATTTATAGGATATTTTATAAAAGTTCAGCACATGTGAACTGGGAGAGGTATTAATCTGTGTAATTGCACCATTTATCAAGGTTATTAACGGGTGCTTCGGTTTAGGCAGGCCAAAGACCTGGAGCGCATCCGATAATGAATCAAACCTGTAATGGTTATTTTCTTCCTTTTTCATTTTGAAATTTAAACAATGATAACCGAATAAGCAGGAATTATCCGGTTATCATTCACTTTTTATTATAAATCCTGAGCTGCATTAGAAACAGGCCCCCATTCTTCCCAAGTTGCCAATCGCTCCTCATAACTTTTCTTTACCCAAGGCAGATTATGACTTCCCAAAAAGAAACGCAAAGGAGGATTTTCCGAATCTACCACTTTGAAGATCGCTTCCGGTGTTGCGTCCGGGTTTCCTCTTTCCATATTAGTCAATTGCCCGAAGAAGCCGGCTTTAAAATCTTCATAATGATTCATCCCGTCAGAAAACTTAAGCGATTCCTGACTTCCGAATTCAGTGGCATAAGCACCGGGCTCAATAATCGTCACCTTAATTCCGAAGGATTTAATCTCTTCGGCCAAACTTTCATGAATTGCTTCAAATGCCCATTTGGAAGAACAGTAATAACCGATTACAGGTAATGTGACATGTCCCAGGTTACTTGAGGTGCCGAGAATATGACCTCCACCCTGTTTCCGCAGTAAAGGCAAAGCTGCTTTAATTACGGCAAGCGGTCCGTAAATGTTTGTTTCATACAATTCCCTGACTTCATTTATGCTCGCTTCTTCAATGGTTCCGACAAGTGAATAACCGGCATTATTGAAGATGATATCGAGTTTCCCGAAATGGGCATGTGCTTGTTCTACTGCTGCTTTTACCTGATCATGATCGGTAACGTCCAATTCCAGTGTTAAAACATTTTCGCCATATTTTTCTTTGAAATCTGCAATGCTTTCCAGTTTACGGGCTGTTGCAGCCACTTTATCTCCGCGTTTAAGAATCGCTTCTGTCCACACGCGCCCAAAACCTCGTGAAGTACCGGTTATGAACCATATTTTTGGATTTACCGATGAACCTGTAATTGAATTGTCTTCCTGATGTACCATAATTTGTGTTTTAAATTAGTATGCATCAAAGGTCCGGCAATGTCCATAATTAGTTGTATCCCATTTGCGGGGATTTGTATCCATAATGAGAAAGCATCATGAAAGAAGGAAAATCTTTCTTATTCTGCGGGCAGATAAAGTTTCGCTCCTTTTTTAAGCAGCATACTATCCAAATGTCCCATTTTCTGTTGGTCTGTTGTGATCAAATGCATGTGTAAATAAGTGTCGTGGTGAGTGAAGATCGCCTTGTGCTTTGTTGAGAAAAAACCGATTATTTCTGATTGCTCGTCTTTCAATTCGTAGTTTTTCTGCCCTTTATGTGCCTCGTCCGGTGAACTTACTTTGGTATCCTTTGGCAGGTTCACAATATGGATTGATGCCTGCTCAACAGTGCCTGAAAGCTTGAAAATAAAAGGTTCCGAAGAAGATTTCGTTGCTGCTTCAAGATATTGTTCCAGTTGTTGAATTGTCCGGACGCTGTCGGGTAAGGTTTGCTCTGTCCATTTCTCAACATTTGCGTAGGCGAAAAACGGGGCTTTCAGTTCATCGGTCTGTTCAACTTTCATTACTGCGTTTGAAACAACAGTTGATTTGTAGGATTTCCCGTCAATAATTAAAATTTCACCTGCCAAATATTCAAGCGGACCAAACCCGTAAAGATTTGTCTTATTAGCTATTGTATCCAGGTTTATCTTTCCGTCAAGCTCTCCTTTCCACATGACATTTTTCATTTCTCCAACGATCGTTACCGTATTTCCTGTTCGCTGTGCAAACGAAAAACAACTGATCCCAGTGAAAACAATCAAGCCGGGAAGCGTGATTTTAAAATTCATTTCGTTCCATTTTAGTGTTTTTGATTTTAAAGCTGCATACAACATCCCCCAATAACTTTTATTCCAGCCGGAAACTGCTTCCAAATTCGGATATAACGGAATTGCCCTTCGATCGGGTTTCCGAGCATGCTTCCCTTCGTGTCGTAAACAAGCCCGACAACAGCTGTATCATCAATAATATTGATCTCTTCAATTTTGTAAACCAATTGCTCCATGATCATTTCGCCTGACCGGTGAGAAGCCAAATCCATTGCTTTTGTGATCATCTGTCCGTTTGGAGCCAGAAATAATAAGTCGTCGTGCAGAACAGTATCTAAGAAAGTGACATCACTGCTCTTAATACCTTCCGCCAGGTTGCCTTCCAATTCTGTTATCTTCTCTTTCGTGATCTGCATATCTTGTTAATTAAAGTGTGAATGAATTAATTTTCTTGCCAGGTCAAGCCCGGTTTGGTCGTCATTTTGGATTGATACGAAATACTTTGTCTGCCAGCTTTGTGTTTTCTCTGCCTGTTTACTTGTAACACTGTCCCATGGCGGATAAACCCTGATCCCGCGTTTTCCCCCTTTCCCGTTCAGTGAAAGAATTCCTTTGTCGGCCAAAACCGTTGCCGGAAAAATAAACTGGCCGATATGGTTATTGCTTTTGGATGTTATCACAATAAAATCGATTCCGTCCGAACTGTCAAAAGGTGCTGTTATTCCCTCCTTGTTTCGTTTCCAGATCGTGACAAACTGCCCGGTTTTGGTCGGTGTGATTTTAGAAGTCCGATATTCAACCCTGCGTCCATCCAGTTCAAACGAGCACGCAGTATATTCGAGACTTTCTTTATTCGGAGTCAGCTTTGTCAATTCAAACCCGCAGGCATCGTAAACCAGTTCTTTGATCATTTTCAGATCGGAATAAGCGGGGTTTTCAATTGTACTCATTTTTTCGTTCCTTGAATTTTAATTAACGGCAACTTCAGTTTCGAAGTTATTACAATTTGCCGATTGTATAACGCAAAAAAGCGACCTGTCATTGACAAATCGCTTCGGAATGAATGGCTATAAAGGAACATAAATCCATTCATCACAACCTGAATCAGGGGTAGTTAATTTCGTATTCCGTTTCCAATTACCTGGCCGTATTGTGTCATTTCCAGTTTCATCGTTCCGTCACTTTGAGGTGTGAATTTTATAGCCCCGTCTGTTCCTCCTTGCCTGATAGCCTGAAAAGTGTTTTCGGAAGAAGGAAAGAAACGCATGTCCCAGTTAAGCTTATCGGTATTGTAGACCAAATGCCCATCCAAATAGGAAATAATGTGTTTTTGAGAAGGATCTTCCGGGTTGGTATATTCACCGACAAAGCTTTTGATCTTTTCTTCGGTCAGGGGAACTTTTTTGATGAATTCCTTTGAAGTCGGTTTATCATCCAATATTTCATTCATCGTTTCGTAAGCGCAAACACCGTTTTTGAAATTGTTCAACACCAGTATTGTTCTGTCATTTACGGAACTATAATACATAAACGTGATGTACCCATCCCAGCTTCCGGTGTGTCCATAACTGATATTCGCTCCATTTTTGCGCACCTCAAATCCGAAACCGTAGCTTACTTTTTCACCATCAGCAGTTTTAGTGATCTCCATGACTTCATCAAATTCTTGCCGGGTCAGTAACTGATTGTTTTTTAAGGCTTCCATCCACTTATACAGATCTTCTACCGTGGAATTCACCTTTGCATTTCCAACGATTCCATCCAAATAATAAGGTACCATGCGTCCTACTCTTTTATCGTCTTCCGGTGCTTTTTCAAAAGAATTGTTTATCCAAACATAACCGGTAGCATAATTCTTTATTTTTTTTGGTTCGAACCTCCTGTTGTAAATGAAAGTCCTGTTCATTTTCAGTGGTTTGAAGATCTTTTGCGTCAAATAATCGTTTAATTTTTGTCCGGACACCCGTTCAATGATCGTTGCCAAAAACACATAATTCGTATTGGTATACTGGTGGGCAGAATGCGGTGCAAATTCCAGGCTGTCTTTTCGCGCTGCGTAATAAGCAATCACATCCTCATTCGTTGCTATGCGCTCATTCTTCCAGTCATTTGTAAACTCCCCGAATAAGTATTCAGGAATGCCGCTCGTATGCCGAAGGAGATCATAGACCGTTACTCCTTTAAAACTTGACAGTTCAGGAATATGAACAGTTATATCGTCGGTGTAATTCAATTTATTCTCCCGGTGAAGCAAGGCGATCGCAACACCGATAAATTGTTTGCTACAGGAAGCAAGTTCAAAAATGGTCTGCGGATTATTCAGCGCCTTCGTTTCTTCGTTACTATAACCCCTTCCGGTTTTGTAAATAACCTTTCCTTTTTCAGCGATCAATACACTTCCGCTGAATTGATTTTGTGCAGCAAGAGAAGTAAATAATGAATCCAGTCGTTTTGTTTGGGTTGCCTTTTGCCCGAAAGACAAGGAGGCTGATACTACCAGGATAATCGATAAAATTGGTTTTTTGAAATTCATAGTGTTAATTATTTGTTCTTTAGTTTCCAGAGCGAGCCGTTTTTGGTGGTCAGTTTGTCTAATTTCCCTTCTAACAGCAAAGCGTCGAGGAGTTTTTCACATTCGTTTCGCGGGGTACCGCTTAGTTCTGAAAATTCCTTCGCTGATAAGTTCGGATAGATGGAGAAAATATTCTCCCAATTTTTCGGATAGCTCTTTTTTACAGCCGCCGGGTCCGATTCCAGGATTGCATTTTCATACGAACTATATGGTTTGGAGCCATAAACCTTTTCCGTTTTCCCAGCAGAATCCATAAAAAACAGTGTCGGGAATCCCCGTACTCCCAGTTCCTTACCCAGTTTCAGATCTTCATTAAAAAGTTCCTTCGCTTTCCCTTCGTAATCATTTTTAAATTGTTCCAAATTCAATCCGACGCTTTTCGCAGCCGACTCCAAATATTCCCATTTGGTAATGTTCTTTTTTTGCAGGAAGACCAAAATCCGGATCTCGCGGAGAAACAATACTGCTTTTTCTTTATCCTGGATTTGTGCGGCTTTAAAAGCAATGGAAGGCGGATAGGAAGAAGATAAGGGATCTTCCAGCCAAACATCTCCATCGATCGGCATGTCGTAATACACGCTTACTTCGTCCCAATGATGTGCTACATCCGAGGGCTTACTGATTCCCCCGCTGTTGTAATTCCAATCAGGCAATAGACCGCCCATGCGGTATTCGATTTCGATACTGTTTCCGTATTCCAGTTTCAATTTCCGCAATTGAGGTTCGATTCCCCAGCAG
Source organism: Fluviicola sp. (assembly GCF_029266855.1). Taxonomy (GTDB): domain Bacteria; phylum Bacteroidota; class Bacteroidia; order Flavobacteriales_D; family Crocinitomicaceae; genus Fluviicola. The sequence continues at coordinate 361,496 of NZ_JAQSWB010000001.1, read as the reverse complement.
GAAGAACAAATCGGATCCGTGTAGTAAACAACTTTGACCGGCTTATTGATTGACTTGAATGGATTAGAGGGCAAAGTATCTTCCTGGTTTGATGACACTTCACACAAACCACTTTCAATGTCGCACATCAAGGGATTGTTTTTTTCCTGCATTTGATTGTTGTTTTGAGAATAGCAAAGCGAAATACCACAAGTAACTACTGTGAGTAAAATTTGGTGGATCCATCTCATTCTGCCTGTTGTAATCTGCAATTTATTCTAAATTTGTGTAAAGGTTAGAATAATAAAATCACTCCGCAATAAGTCAGTTTTTTATGACTACAAAAAATAATTCAGAAGAAAACGAAACGTGTCCGGCACAGGCACTTTTAAAAATGCTTTCGGGTAAATGGAAGCCCGAACTTTTCCGTTTGGCGGCAGACGGCCCTCTGCGTTTCAGCTCTTTACTTCGCGATATAGGCGGAGCCAACAAACAAACCTTATCTGTAGCGCTTAGAGAACTGGAAGAAGTAGGTTTACTTCAGAAAGTGATTATTAAAGAAAAACCATTGCATATTGAGTATAATCTCACGGAAACAGGTAAATCCTTAATTCCGATCTTTGAACAATTGGAGAATCTGGGGTAAGCAATAAAGTGATTTCATATCTTATAAATTGTTCAGTGCCAAAAGGTACTTATCAATATACTGCTGTTTTTCCTTCAATTTGTATTGCTGAATGAAACGCGGATGCTCCAGAATTGTTAAGCGATCAAACAACTTCGCTTCCTTATTCAGTTTCCGAATGAAGTCTGCATTTTTCTTTCCCAGCACAAAGACTTCCGAAGTATCCAGCCCCATGGCGATGTGGTTTTTCAAAGAAGCAAGCATGAAATCTTTCACCGTTTCAAAAAGAGCGGGATCGTCGTAATAATTCGCATTCAGCCAATTGCCATCCTTTGTTCGCCTGATAATAGCCAAAGGAAATGGTGAATTGATATAAAACTGCTTATAGAAGCTTTCTGCACCACCGTATCCGACAATCAGGTCGTAAATAAAAACAGAAGAGATTTCGTGCGTATGTGCTGATTGCATTTTAATCCCACAGACGCTTTCCAGGCGTTTGGTATCTGTAAAGGGCACACCTGTTACTCCGGCTCCATGCCGGCTCGGATTGATTCCAATGATAAACTTTCGTTGTTCGGAGTCACTATAATATTTCTGATAAAACTGCTGCATGACCTCCATCGTTTCGGGATTATCCAGATACGGATTCATCGCCTGGAAACCTTCCGGCAGATTCCCTGTGTATTTTAGCTGACGATTAAATTCAATTACTTTCTCTGCGAAGGTGAGCGCCATAAAAATTTTTTTTTCTTTAAATCCGTTCCAGTTCTCTTAGTATTTTAACTGCTCTTTTTCTAAAGTCATTGCTATACTTATCCATCTGATCTTCCAAGCAAAGCTTGAGTTCCTCTTTAATTTCAGGATATTTTTTTGTCAGTTTGAAAAGCACCAAAACAGATCTTGATTTGATTGTGACATTTGTTTCGTTTGAAAGAAGCCATTGGAACGACATATCAATGGCTTTGCCTTCATTTTCCGGCGGAATGCCAGCGATAAGCCAAAAGTTAGCAAACGAAGTCTTGTAAACCGGATTCATATTATCTGTAAAATCAAGTAAAAAAGGAAGGGCAGCAAACAATTTATCCGGACGTGCCAACCCGATTTCACTCAAAAGCCAGAGAAAACGGGAAGCGACTTTATATTCACCGTTCAGTAAGCTGGCCAGATCCCGGATATCAATATTCTTTTCAATAATCGAAGCAACCCAGATTTTCCGCTGGTCTCCTAAACTCGTGGGGAGAACAGACTCCAATTCTTTGTAAAATTCCGTATTTGAAAAACCCGTACTCATCTTTATTGTTTAAAGATAAGAATTATTGATTTTGATCGATTGGCTTACAGTCATAGCCTGCCGTCAATTACTTGGCATTTCAATCTTTCATCCATCCGGCGATGCTGTTCCTTTTCCGTGTAAAAGAAGGATTGACCTCATGCTCCATTTCATCACTCCGGAACAATACCATTCGTCCTCCGAGAGGAGAAATACTAACTTGTTCCTTTCCTTTAGGATAAAGTGATAACAAGCCTCCATCCTCTTTTTCCCAGTTTGCATTGAGGTATAAAACAATTGAATATTTTCGTCCTTTTTCATTTTTAAACTGATCAAGGTGACGTTTATAAAAACTGCTTTTTTCGTATGATGAATAATGACTTTCAAAGCTTTTTATTGCTGTGAAACAGGTCTGATTCAAGTACACAATGAACTTTTCAATTTTATTTAAGTAGATCACTTCAAATGGATTTGTACTTTGTCCATCTATCCAATTGATTTTGTCGCCCCTGATAGTAATGTCTTTTTTGAAATCTCCTTTATTTCCGAGTCCGGAAGTCATCATTGCGTCCGAATCACTTAATTGCTGAATATTGGCGCTTAAGCCAATTACCGTTTCGGGCAGTATGAAATCATTACAGCAACCATATTCATTATCAATAAGCCCTTGAATCAATCCTTCAAATTGATTTTGCTCCCGGATCTCTTCGAAATTCATACTATTTATGATAAAGTTTAACTACCCGAGTGTATGTCTTACAAAGAGGACTTAGTCAAAGAACGTCATTATATTAGTGATTGTGTACTTTTATTCCGGAAAGTTTCGCGTGATGCTGTTACGTGATGCTGCTTATTAATGTGCGGTTATTTAGTTAAGCGAATTTCCATGAAATGTGTCCAGTCTTTTCCATCCGAAGATTGCTCCCACACACCGGAAAACTCCGTATCATTTTTTTTAAATCCACCTTTAAATCTCAGATTATCTCCAAGAAAGGTCCAAACTCCATCTTTATAATCAGCAGTCATAAAACCGGAATTTCCTTTGTTATCATAATGCTGCATCGTGTACAGATCCCTTTGCTTGTCAAATCCAATTATTTCAAGTGTCTCATTTTTATCATCGCCAAGTAAAACATCTACTTTGTGTAACAGAAAAAAGCCGCCCGGCAGCCATTCATAGGTGTCCGATCCTGAAACATTGATTTCAGGACTTGCACCGGATGCAGGAATCTTTCCCGTTGTCTTCCATTTCCCTACAAACCTGTTCAGTTGTTCGTATTCCAAACTCTTATCTTTCATTTTTTAATTGTTCACCATCCCTTTCAGTTCAGGTTCTTTATTTCTTAAATCAAGTCCGCCCTCATAAACCGACTTTAAATTTACAAGAAAGAAAGACCAGCCGGTACTGCAACCCAAGCGGATTTCCTTTTTTGACTCATCATCCGTTGGAATATTCTTTTGGGTCAGCTCCACAATTACATGCTCGTTCTGAACCGAAAGCTTAATATCAACCAAACATTCGCCGGCAAAAGTAAACTGAATAAAATCTTTCCCGTTTGTTTCGATAATTCTACCCCGTTCCGTGACATCATACAAGTACCAACACCATTCATAGGTAAATCCTTTTTCGATTGATTTGTCACCGCTTATCGAATTTCCAGCCGTATCCCTGAACACCGCTTTACTCAAAAACCAACGTTCAATCTCCGACGATTTTGTCCAGGCAGTATAAATATCAGACAGTTTAGCTTTAACAGCTATTTTTCTTGTGAAAGTCGTCCAGTCAAAATTTTTCATTCTTCTCTATTTTATTCAGGCTCCTGTTTAAAGGTGTGTTTTCAAATACCTGTAGTTAGCGTCGCTCCCGTTTCCTTCGTAAACTTTTAATGCGATTGCTTTGTCACTCACCCAAGTAAAGTCCTCAATTGACCAATCTTTCGTGTAAAATTGACCAGCAGGTTTCACTCCTTTCAGCCCCGTTTCTTTCAAGATTTTGAACAGATATAATTCCGCTCTGTTCTCATAATAATCTTCAAAATCAGGGCCGTCGTACGATGAGCACACCATGAATTGGGTACATGTTTGAGAAAGCAACATATTCAATATTCCGGCATCGTAAGCGGATGGTATTAACATTTTTCTGTTTGTTGTCTTTTCAACGAGGTATGTTTCACAAATTTCATTGCAATCATTTCTCACAAAAAGACCTGAACCGCTGATAAAGTGTCCGGCATCCAAAACACAGTTTGCTTTATATCTTCGTTTATATGATTGAAACTCATTTCCGGAAATTTCATGGAAGACTAATTTCATGTCGGAGAACAAAGAGTCATCCAAAACTATCAGGGAATCGCCTTCCGATACTACTTTGCCCGGTTTATTGTTCTTCAAAGTATCTGAAACCGGCATTGTACACGGTTTTATCTTCCGTTGATCATTTGCCGGATCATTTTGATTACATCCGGACAAAATAAGTGCAAAAACCAGCATGTTTGTTATTCCCTTCATTCCAATCTTTTAAACAAGTGATATTCCAGGGTTCGAGTGTTGTTATTTCAAGTTATATTGAAAAAGAACCCTGTCTTCTCCCGGTCCGTCGTAATTTCTAAAATAAGCGATCCCTTTATCATTCACAAAGTCTGCATTTACAATTCCAAATCCTATTTTCTGATGAAACTTAATTGAGGTTTCGTTATTTACCGAAGTAACACATTCTACTTTTTCAGCTCCAAGTTCACGAACTGTCTGAAAGAACTGTGTATACAGTTTTTTGCCTATTTGTTTGTTTCTCATGACCGGGTTTACACCTATGAAATGTACATAAGCATTTATTTTCTGAGTTTGTGAGATAAAGCCAATAATAAATCCCGCTACGACATTCTTCTCCCTAATGATAAAACTGGTATTGTTGAAGTTCTTAAAAAACAGCCTGGGTAGCATATCCACCATATTACGTCCTCCCCACCAATCATTTAACTCTCCAATAATGGAATCGTAATCCGAAGGTTTTAAAATTTCTATTGTCATTTGCTTCGTTTGATTGCTAAGACTGCTGATGGCTATCCGGCTTTGTATTTGGTATAAATTTAATTATCGCTCATGTAGCGTGCTAATTTGTTTAACGATTCCTCCGTGCCGGTTTCGTTGTCTTTCGGGTCAATTCCGTCCGGAATGTTTTTAAAAACGATGGTAACCAGTGTAGAGGAACTTTCTTTTTCCTCTAAAAACACTTCCATTGTCATTTGACCTCCAAATTCGCTTTTATCCGAATGAAATTCAATTGTCTGAACAATCTTTTCATACGGTTTGAGCTCTACAAACTTTGCTGTAAAGCGATCTTCATTTTCAGCCGTTTTCCCTGCCGTTTTGTCCATGTAGAACAAAGACATGGTATAGCCTCCACCGACTTTCAGGTCAAAATCATGAATTTTACCCTGCATCTTATTTGGGGCAAGCCAAAATTCCAAAGCTTTTTGCTCTGTAAAGGCATTGTAAACTTTCTCCGGTGATGCCTTGATTATTTTTGAGTTTGTTGTTGATGCCATATGAATAATCCGAACATAGTGATTCCCTAATTTAGGACTATTTATCCAAATATGCACCATCATCCGTTCTCTTTTAATGCTTATTTTTCCTTAGCATGAACCAATTCGTATTCCCAAAAAGTGTGTCTGTTTCTACTGTTTTAAAATCAAACTTTTCATACAAAGCCACATTTTCTTCTTTATCGGTTTCCAAATAAGCTGTTTGATTCGTAATATCCAAAAACTCACAGAAATTTGTAAGCAAGGCCTTACCAATACCTTTTCCCTGGAAGTCACTGTGAACAGCGAGCGGGCCAAAATGAATGTGTTTCGTTTGACAATCGTGCTTAGCCCATTTCATTCTCCACTTCAAAACCGGAAACAGGTATTTTCCAAAAATTCCTATGAACCTGGGAAACGATACAAGCATTTGCAAAGGATTCATTTGACACTTTTCAGAACTTGAATAACACATTACTCCTACTATTGCACCGTCAAGCCTGGCTGTAAAACATTTGTTGTCCGGATTTTTCAGCACCATTTCAAACATTCTCTGCTGCTTTTTAACTACTGATCGATTGCTTGAACGAAACATAGCCAAATGATTGGGATTAGTGCACATACTTTTCGCCAGCAGTTCGGAAACCTCACCAATTTCAGGTTTATTTAATTTTGATATCTCCACATTCATTTTAAGCTTTTTTGGTTTTCTTTTTCATTCTCAGAAAGAGTTTAGTGTTCACACCAATGGAGTACAAGTACTCACGGGCATTCTTGTCTGCTACGATGGAAGTGAAGTTTTGACTATAAACAGGTTCCACATTCAGTAAAAGCCGCTTTGCAAAAGGAATATTTATACCAATCCCTAATGAAAAGGAGTAAGTTCTTTCTTCAAATCCGTAATCTGTTTTGTCCTTATTGATGTCTTTATTAACGTTTTCATAGTACATTTTAAACCTTGTGACTTTATTCGTAAGGAAATTTAATGAAAGTCCACCCATTGCATAAATATCCAACTTACCGACTTTTAATTTGTAATTAAATCGGACTGGAATTTCCACATAGTTCATTGAAACCGTTGTTTTCACTTTTGAGGGAAACTTCGGATCAGGTGATTCCCAAACCAATGTTTCTTTAGGAGATGTATAACCTCTATCAGCAAATCGAAGTCCGGTTTCAAGATTCAGCTTTGGGTGAAGCCGATACCTGAAAACCAACCCGGCGGTATATCCGTATTTAAGCATTTCATTCTCATTCCTTAAGTCGGCAACCCATTGATTGGACAAGCTGTAATTGAGCTGACGGCCGGATAAATTCGCTTCATAACTGATCCCGATAGACAATCGGCGATAAAGCGTGTCGGAAAGCTGGCTAACGGATAAACCGGGAATAAGTAACAGTATAAAAATCAAGCACGCAGTATTTCTCATAGTGTTTCCAGGTATTCTTTGACTAATTCCAGGCCTTTCTGGTCCACTACCGTCGTGCCAATCTTGGGCATATCACCTCTCTCCATCATGTATTTTATGGATGCTTTTCCTTCCTTTATTTTTGAGGTATTCATATCCGTCTCATATTCCATCCGGTACCTTATTCCAGAAGCAAATCCGTTTTCACTGTGACAATGCGCACAGTTCACATCCAGGTAAGCTCTGGCTCTTTGTTCCAATGTTTTGGTCACATCATTGTAATCGGGTAGCGAAGAAAAAGAGGTGATATTTACCGGATCCAATATACCTTCGTTATGAAAATAACTCAGCTGGTTGATTGTCGTATTGTTCCTCACTACATCTTTATTCAGGTTTCTCACTTTGGGGCCGATCGGCTGTACATTTTTATTTACATTATGACAGGTTCTGCACTCCAAATGACTCGGAATCTGGTATGATACCACCTTTCCGTTTCCCAATTCGTCAATCCAGTTAATGGTCTTTTTAAACCCGGTATTAATCAGTAGTGCATCTGTCTGTAAATCATTCCATAAGTAAGTTCCTGCAATCCACTTACCATGCCGGAGCTCCAGGATTCTTGTTTCGATCAGTTTTTTTCCGGCACCGGGATTTTGTTTGTTTTTGAAATAGTAAAAAGTTTTCACGAGGATGGTTCCTTCCGGAAAATTCAAAAGGCCGTTTGTACCGGCAGACATTTTCGTGCCCACGGGAACCTTTACGAGTCTTTGTTTTTCAGCATAATCCGTGAAGAGTTGTGAAGAGACTTCGTAAAGTTTGAAGTCGTTTGCCGGTACCAAATTCAATGGGTTTCCCTGATAAATCCCGTACTCCGATAATTTTTGAAATCTCAGAATTGATTCATCAGAGCTGATGAGATCTTTCTTTTGACAAGACGGATGAAAAATCAAACCAAAAATGATAATGAGTGCAATTAAAAATTTAGACATTCTGCGAAAACAATTATAATTCTCACAAATTTCCTAAATGATCAGATGCCGAAAATTGCCATTTGGCAAAAAATCATTTCTGCCTTCTAATCCTGCTTAATGAATATTGAGTGATGCCTAAAATATTTGCCAATTGATGTTGAGGCAATTTTTCAAAATTTGGGAAATTCTTTAATAGATATTCGTATCGGCCTTTCGCATCCAATGTCTGAAAAGCCCGCAATCCGTCAACAGCGATAATAAAACGAGTTTCCCAAAGCCGGAGCATGAATTCCTGCAATGTTTCAAATTCACTGATCAGCTTATCCCATTCCACAGCTTTAATGGCATAATAAGTTACCGGTTCTATTGCCACAATGTTATATTCTGTCGGTTGCTGAAGACGAAGACTTTTAATCTCAACGGTCAACTCACCCGGAGCTTCGATCCACACCGTATGTTCTTTTTCACCATTTATATAGAAACTTCTCAAATAGCCATCTTCTATGAAAAAATAAGTATCGGCAATTTGTCCTTTTTTTAGTAAGAATCGGCCAGGCTGTAACTCTCTCCTTTCAAATCTTGCTGTCAGTTTTTGCAGCTGATCGTTATTCAGTGAGGTATTGAGTTTCAGGTATTGAATTAATTTTTCGTTCATTTTCTTACGCTATATTACTGGATAAGTTTTACAAATACACCGTTACTTTTATCAATTTCCCGGCTTCAATCCTTTCACTTTTTCTTATCACAGCTTTTATCGGAAGCAGATAGGTGTTTTTCTTTGTATCAAACCAAATGGCTGTTTCCCATCTACTTTTACCTATTTCTGCAGTTGCTTTCAATCTTCCCCAGCCCTCCTCTTCCGATCTTAGAGCTTCCCTGATCTCCTGTGCAATACTTTCCGGAAGCGAAATAAAGTACCAGCCGCCGGGTGCCGCATGCTGCCAGACACTTTCCAAAAAATCATATTTTATTTTCCCGAGCATTTTCAGTTATTAAGTATTTTTTCAATTCCAGGATCGGTATTCCAATGGTGTAACACCTGTTTTAGACTTGAAGAGCCTATTGAATGATTGCGAATGCTCAAATCCCAGTTCAAAAGCAATCTCGCTGACTGAAAGCTTTGTAGTACTCAGTTTTTCTTTAGCAGTTTCAATCAATTTACTGTGTATATGCTGCAGCGTTGTTTGTCCCGTAAGAGATTTCAGCAGAGTTCCCAGGTAGTTCGTTGAAATATTCAGTTCGGAAGCAATATCCTGAGCCTGTGGCAATCCTTTTTCAGCCAAATCACCGGACCTGAAATAACTATTGAGTAAGTTTTCCAATTTTTCCAGGATCAGGTGATTGCTTTTCTGGCGTGTAATAAACTGTCGCTGGTAAAAACGTTCAAAATAGTTCAGTAATACCTCCAGGTGTGCAAGAATAATTCCCTGGCTAAAAGCATCGATATTATTGTGGTATTCCTGCTTCATTTTTTGAAGTACGTCCAGAATAACTTCTTCTTCCTTTTCGGAAACAAAGAGGGCTTCATTTACGGAATAACCGAAATAATCGTACTCCTTTATTTTCTTTGCCATCGGGTTGTTCCAAAGGAAATCAGGATGAAGACAGAGAATGATTCCGGTGGGTTTCGGGGGTGTTTTATCGATCGTTATCTGAACAAGCTGTCCGGGAGAAACCATGGAAACAATCCCACCCTCAAAATCGTATTGCTGATGACCATAGCGGAACCTTCCTTTCATATCATGCTTTAACCCAATACAGTAAAAATGCTGTAACCAGCTAATTTCGCTATCATCGGTCTGGTAGTCAACCAAACCATAGTCGATCACACTTACCAGAGGATGTTCGGGTGCCGGCAAACCTGCAATTTTATGAAAATCACTGATCGAATTCAAGACTAAAACCTGCTTGTTTTTCATAGCTGCACAATTAAATCAAAGATAGGGCAATTGAAACAATCGCCCTAACTCTGAATCTGAAAATTAATAATCTGTTGATTTACTTAATGATTCGTTTGACGTCAAGTCTGATTGAAGCATTTTCAATTTCATTTCGGCCATTCCATATGCATCAGAACCCATAACAAAGTGCAGCGGCGGATTTTGCATATTTCCAAGAACTATAAAGGCCTCTGCTGCCAATTCCGGGTTTCCGGGTTGATTTCCGGCAATCTCTTTTTCGTGCTTCAATTCCAATTCGCGGGCTGCAGTGTAGTCATTAATCGGATTGGCCGGTGTTTTCAGTGACCCCGATTCGAGAAAATTCGTTCTGAAGTAGCCCGGGTAGACTACCGTAGCATAAATTCCGAATTCGCCTGCCTCAGAAGCAAGCGCTTCAGTGAATCCGGCAACTGCAAATTTTGTAGCGCAGTACACTCCCCATCCCGGAAATGTTCCAAGTAAGCCTCCTATTGACGCCACGTTCAAGATATGTCCGGACTTTTGTATACGCATCCAAGGCATCACCTGCCGTATCACATTCAGAGACCCGAAAACATTTGCATCGAAATTCTCACGTGCTTCTTTGTCTGAAAGTTCTTCCAGTGTTCCTAGCTGACCATACCCGGCATTGTTTACAAGCACATCAATTTTCCCGAATTTTTTAATAATGGCTTCAACTCCTCTATGCACATTTTCTTCATTCAGGATATCCATTTCCAGTGGAAGAAAGTTCTCCGCATTTGAAATCTTTTCAAGGCTTGCCAGTGTTCGGGATGTTCCTGCTACTTTATATCCTTGTTCAATCAATCGGTTAACAAGCGCCAATCCTAATCCTTTTGATGCTCCCGTTACGAGCCATACTTTGTTTGTGTCCATTTTAATAAGTTTTTATTATACACTGCAAAGTTGGATCAGATCCGTCGCACGGATGTAGCCGTTTCAATGGTTGTTGTAACTAAAACAACGCTAAGATTGATTTTTATAGACACTTTTAAATTTAAAGTAAACCGTGTCGCCATCCAATGACTTGACAAACTCAATAAACTCTTTTATTTTCTTAACATCACTATATAAATTGTCAAATGAGCGGTTGTTTTTTGAAAAGTACTCGTTGTTATGGAAAAAACCATCGTTTGAACTTATTATCAAATATTCCAGCTGATCGACTTTTGAAAGTTCATTTTCCAACTGAATAATTGTTTCATAAACGCTATCTATATTCTTTAACAAACTGTCATTGTTTGTCTGAATGATCATTCGTTGTTTTTCCAGATCTTCATCGCTGTTAAACCTGGATAAATGCTCTTTTTCTTCCTCCTTATCCCAATAGAAACTCGTTGCATAAATCGGCTCAACATTCACATTTACAATCTTAGCTATTTGGTCCAGTTCGGCAAGATCCTGTACCATTTCCCTTCGAAGCAATAAGTCGCTGAATTGATCACTCAATTCCCATTTTACAAACAGATTCAATCCATCGTTTATTAACTCTTCATCAGCTAATTCCAGCGAGTTAAATGCACATATTGATACAGCCATACAATTAGTTGTTTTCTTTAATCGATTTATTTTCTATTCCGATTAAAGGTTTATCCCAATCCAACTGTTAAATGTACAAATATCAGGTAAATGTCAAATAAAAACATATCCGAATAATCCCGCTGATTTTAACTGTTTTCAGTCTGATCGATAGTAAGCAGGTAGTCTTCCCTGTTTTCCTGTTCCATAAAGATCTCATTCAAAAAAGGTTCCGTTACCTCTTCCAATTCTTCCTCCGAAATATCCAATGCATGTGGATCATGTATTAACTGGAGCCAGGGTTTCGATCCATGAAAATCATAAGCCCCGAAAACAATCACCGGCGTTCCCTTAACACGCACTTTCGTCCTGTTTTCAAGCACCCATTGATCGGCCCAGTTGTATAGGTATTTCGCGTCTTTTTCCAGAAGCCTCAAACATGAATGGGAAGACGGGTATCCTGGCAGATCATATTGATGCCAGCCAACTCCCGCTTTGTTTTCAATATTGAAATTCCAGCGTAAATCCCATTCATCGTTGAAGGTGCTGATTGTCTTTTCCGCCTTCCAGTTTGTAAAGAAGAGCCCCGTCGGAGTGGGATCTTTCTCTCTTCCCATATTGGTGGGTCCGGTATACACCAAAATCCCATACTCGTAAGCCGCAAATGTTTGTGTATGGTAAGAGAAATAAATAATCTTATCAATATCCCTCAAATAAGGGAGCTCCAAAGGAAAGGGAAGATAATAAACAAGATCTCCGCTCAGATCCACAGGTATGATTACCGAATCCATTTTCATGAAATGTTTGCGATCTGTACGGTTTACGGCAAAAACAATTTCCTGCTCCGGGGATGTGATACTGCTGTCCTGCAGCCATTCCCGGGCATTTTTGATTTCATACGCGATTCGTTCAGGTTCCCGCCATTCCGGGACTTTGTTATCCTCATTATCTTTAGCAGGTGGCTTTTGATTTTGCTGACACGAAAGCAAAACTGCAACGAGCATATTTAGAACAATGACTGATTTTTTCATAGCGGATTTCTTGCTTTAAATCTCAGTCAAATTACCTTACAAATTGTTACATAATTATTGGAAATTATGCAGCATACTTCTTTTTAGTATTTTTTGTCAAATTCACTGAAGGCTGTATGAATTACCATTTCTTCGCCAGCGAAACGATGAAGAACAGTAAACTGGAAACGAGAAAAACAATGTTCACAATTCGTGCAAACGGGGGCACACCTTCCGGCCAGATCTGACCAAGCAAAACCACACAATTAACTAAGATCAGCAGAATCAGGATTGCATTTTTTGTTTTCATACTTAAAATTTAAGTTTATTAAAAATAGGAAAATTAATACAGGTTTACACCCAGCAGAACAGCAAATGATAATCCATTGGTCCTACCTTCCTGGAGTTGTACGTTCCGGTAGGTGGTCTTTACCTTAAGATCAAGTGCAAAACTTTTTCTTTGGTAGATTTCATAACCTACTCCCCCAACTACTCCTAATCCGGGATAATATTTTGTTTCCAAGGGATCATTATCCGGGTTTCTGATATCCCAAAACACCGGGTTATCACCACCAAGCCCAACTCCACCCAGAACCCAAAACCGATCATTTAACCAGTATTGTAAAGCAGGCGCCAAAATCCCGAAATCTCTTTTTCGATCTCTTCCAAACCCGGAATAGTCGTATACCGAAACATTTGTGGTCAACAAAAGTGCAAGATCCGGCTTGAGCATATATCCCAATTTCGCATCCAATGCAAAGCCCGGATCGTTTTGACTTTTAGCAGGGAACCACACGGTCGAATGTGCTGCTCCGACTGATATACCGAAAACGAATCCCTTTCTGCTGATACCGTGTGTGTTTTGAGCACTCAATTGAGATGACAGGATTAAAAATAAAAGAACAAACAGGTGTGATTTTTTCATTTGAAGCATTTTTAATAAGTTAATAATGCTGCAAATTTGTATCAATCGATTTTCAAAAAAGTTACCTTATGGTAACAAATCAAAATTTCCTGTTTTCTTCCTGATTCTGCTCAAACTTTGTGTAGTAATACCCAGATAAGAGGCAATGTGCTTTTGGTGGATCCGCTTGATCCATTCCGGACGATCTTTCACCAGTTCAATGTACCTCTCTTCTGCTGATTTAGTAAGAAAATCAAGATGTTGCTTCTGTTTTATCACGTAGTCATTTTCTGCACCTATCATAAAAAGCTGGTTTCCCATAGGAGTTTGTTTTAGCTTTTCAATGTTTGATTTAGAGATCCTGAAGACGGAAGACATTTCAAGTGCAACTATCTCAACCGGAGAAGGTTCTCCACTATTCAGGGAAATTTCATCCGCAAAAAAATTGTTTTCCAGGTACAAATCCAGGCAAATAAAATTATTCTCTTTCCAAACAAATAAACCACAGGAGCCGGAAATTAAAAAATACCCGTAACGTTCTATTTGATTTGCTTGCTTGATTACCTCATTCTTTTTGTAACGAACTACCTCACCTAATTCAGCTAACTGTTTCCAAACTTCAATCGGTGCATTAAAATGTGGATCAAAGGTTTCTTTTAAATTTTGTTCAATCATCCGGGTTCGTTTTGTATAAGCAACTAAAGAAATTGTAATCAGTCAAATTCCGATACAAGAAAGTACTTGTGATTCGAAGATATAAATAAAAACTGCAGTGAAATACCAGCTGCGGCAACTGTATTCTTTTTCATTTTAATCATTCGGATCCCTTCATGACTCCGGTTCCCTCTTCTTATCGTTGTTTCTTGCTATCCTGAATCCAAGATCGTCAATTTTGAATTTTAACGGGTGGCTTCTTCTGCGCGTGGTTGCCATCACACTTCGCTCTTCATCACACCAGCCACCTCCTCTGAATAAACGGTAAGAACCATAGACGGTCTCGTCATAAATATCGGAACACCATTCCCATACGTTGCCCAACATATCGTAAAGCCCCCAAGTATTGGGTTCTTTTTGTCCGACATTATGCGTGGTATTTCCGGAATTTTCTTTGTACCAGGCAATCGCGTTTAATTCCCCGTACCTGATTCCGCTTGTTCCTGCTTTACAAGCATATTCCCATTCTGCTTCCGTTGGTAAACGAAATCCATTTGCAGTGTTGTGAAAGGTGATGTTTTCATCTTCATCCGGAATTTGGTAGCACGGATTTAATCCCGCATTAACTGATAAACGATTACAAAAAGTTACTGCTTCTTTCCAGGTAATTGTCTCCACCGGAAGTTTATTGCCCTTAATGGTACTTGGATCTTCATTTGTAACAGCAAAGTATACTTCTTGAGTGATCGGAAATTTTGAGATCAGGAAGGGTTGAATCTCAACGGTCCATTTTTGTTTTGTCCGATCATCCCGCAATTCGATGTTTCCAGCCGGTATTTCTACCAGTTGCTCTTCAATTTCTGAAAGGATGCTTGCATTTATTTCGCTTGTGTTCACTTGATCACAGTTTTTTATCATTTTTTATTTTACCTGACTAAATTCCAGCCAATAATTCCATAGCCTTTTTCTCTTTCTCTGAAAGTGTTTTCAAAATGTCTGACGCCTGACGGATATACTCAAAATCTTTCGTTTGACTTACTTTTTCAAATAGTTGAGAAACAGAAGTCCAAAGCTCAGCTATTTCAACAAAAGCTTCATATCCTGTTTGCAGTTTTTCCAATTGAAGTAAATCATAACTTTCTTTTAAAAAGTCCCGGTACAAATTCCGAAATAATGCTCCGCCAGTTCCTGCTTTTTCCATGAGCATAGCAGCTGACTTAAACTCGTTTTCAATATTCTTGCTGTTCTTAAACCATTTGATGATTTCGGCACCTGTTTTCAAAATCCCTCTGTATCCGACATTTGTAATCGGAGCATTTAAATAATCAGCAGCGTTATTTCTAATTGCAGTAACAACAGCAGTTTTTAAATCTATTTCCCGATCTGTTTTCCGCAGGGTGTAAAACAAATTTTTAGATGACATCGGACCTTTTTCGGCTCTTGCCAAAGCCAGACTTTTTAAACTGGTCTTCACCTTTCCACCTTGTTGCCGGGTATCGACCAGGAAAGCATTTTCACTGTCGTAACCATATATTGCGGCGTAATGACCAGCAAAATGAAATGGTTTTGAAAAATATTCCAAATGATAACAATCCAGTTTCAATCCGACAACTTGTCCCTGATCGATCAGTTCCTTGACATTTTCCCAGGCTTTTTTAGCTGATGCGGTTTCTTTTACTGTCAATTCAAGATTTAGATTCCTTGCAATGTTTTCAGTCAGAACATCCGGTTTTACGCGGCCGCCAATGAAAGGAAAATCCATTGATTTCATATTCCAAAAGATAAAACCAAGGCCCTCACCCAAACCGAAAAGCATGGCTTCCGAAAGTTCAATTCCCAATTGTTTCAACAACGTTCCCGTAGCTGTGGTTTCACAATGTTGTCCGTCAAACGGTTGTATTTTTTGTAGTGTCATTGCGCCGAATAATAGTACCGCTTGCTTTTATTGATTGTTCACATTCTGAAGTGAAATCCATGCAATAAGCGTGCTTCCCAATTATCAAAGTTAGGATTTCGTTCTTAATCAAGGTTATTGAGAATGCATTTCGACTCCTGATTTTATCCGCAATCTAAATAAAAATCAAAATGCAGCAATTATTGCAGGCAGGCTTAACTGAAAAATTCAACTAATACCGGCACCAAAACCTCGTTATCGGCCTGATGTGTCTGGCCTTTGAGTATTTTGCGTTTGGCGTCCGGGATAAGGTGTGCAAGTTCGTCGGCACTTGCACGGATAAAATCGGCAGCATGCTCTCCATCCATAACCAGTACCGGAACAGAAATGTTCTTTACCTTAGTTTGAGGTATGGCACCATCCCCCAGAACCAAATAGTCGTAAACGAGGGTAAAATCGATCTTTTTAATAGTCTCCCATTGAGGTGAATTTTTCATTTCTTCCAGTGCTTCCGGAGGAGTGCCGATTTGCGACAGAAAATAAACTGCAGCATCACCGGGCTTCCCTGTTTTAACCAGTTCGGTTATTTCTTTTTTCTGTTTGTCAAAATCTTGCTTTTGCTGACCGTAGGGAGTTTCATAGAGAGCAATCTTTGTGATCATAGACGGTCCCAGTTTGCTTGCTGCCTGTAAGGACAATGCACCTCCTGATGAACCGCCGAAGAGACAAGCCGATCCGCCTGCATACCGAATGAGTGCTTCGATATCCTCAATTTCCCGTTCCACCGCGTAAGGCTGCACATCTGTACTCTCCCCGCGTCCGCGCCTGTCGTAAATAAACACCGTAAAATGTTCCGAGAGTTCCGCTGCTAGTGATTTACCGCCATTGCGGTCGGTTAAAGCTCCATTCACAATAATGATCGGTGAACCTTTTCCTGTTTGTTCAAATGCTATTAGTGTACCGTCTTTGGATGTTATGTTTGCCATGAGTCTCCTTTTTTTTAAGATTAAACATTGCGGGGATTTCATAAGATATTTCCCTTTGACCGGGAATACAGTTCTCCATCTTCACCACTCAAATGAGCTTGAAAGAACTGTATTAAAAGTACAAAGAAATCACGCAAAAAAAAAGACTTTTTAGCATCGGTATTGACTGTACCTATTAATCTTCAATGGCCTCAATTCCGTTTTCTTTCAGCTTTGCCAATCCATCTTTCATAGCTTTGACCTGTTCGGGTGAATGTCCCTGCCAAACAGTAACTTCTCCCACAATCTTGAATGGATGTTTCGAGCGATATGATTTAGTGGGATTACCAGGGAATTTCTTGTCCGTTAAATTAGGATCATCCTCAATCGGACCGGTCGGTTCTACTAAGTAAATTCGTTCATTTCCTTCTCCCAAAGCAAGCTCGGCACCCCAAATAGCGGCATCCAGCGTTGCTGTGAGGTAAATATAGCCGGCCTTATTTCGTTGACCATAGTTTGAATGGATCCCCGTTTCGATCAGCTCGCCGATTTTCAGGTCGGCCTTCGTACCATGGAAATACGTCTGAGAAAAGGGACTTTGAATAGATTGGGTTTCCTGTTTTTTTTCCATTCTTATTTCAATTAAAAATTTGTTCCAAAATAGATGAGTCCGCTGATTAACAGGAGCAGAATCCACTGTCCCAGTTTCAGGTAATTTTTAGGAAATTGTTTGGAGATGGTAATTGTAATTACCCAAACGATTGCATAACCTAAAAAGTAAATGGTCAGGATTTGCAGCAATGTTTTTTCGTTATCGAAAAAGTTTGTGAAATTGATCAATGCAAGCCCTATTGAAGCAAATAGCAAATCAAACGAGATCCAATGCCAGCCACACCGCGCCATGGTCCATTTTTCTCTTTTCAGGAATTTATCTTCGCTTGTTTCTGAAGGTTCGTTGACTTTCAGTTCTTTGTCGCCCACAAAAGTGTGTAACACAAATGCGAAAAGTGTCAAAATGTTTGCGCTTAAAATAGCTATATTCATATTATTTCCTGTTAGTTTAGTTTCAATGGGTCAAATATTTTTTACAATCTGCCTCCGTATTTTCAAACGCTAAAGTATCGTTCTCTCTGACTATAAAATAGGTAAGGCTCCCCCTATTCTTCACAACGACATCTCCAATTTCAATTGAGTCAAAATAGGCAGACTTATCAAAGGGATTAATTGTAATCCGTTTATTTTCAAGCTCAACAGTTTCATTCATGTGGTTATTTTCATCCCAATACTTTGCAACTACTTTACCAGTATATTCTTCATTAATCGAATCATAATATGGTGAGCAATTTCCCTTTGAAGTTTCGTTTATAAGATAGATTGAAAGCACCAGGAGAAGTATGGAAATAAAAGTCCATTTAATCCGGTTCCACATCTTTAAATCGATATCAGATTCTTTAATCAATTCTGTAAACGGGTCTTTCATTCTTTATTTCAGGTTGTCAAATTTCCGTAAAAGTCGGTAAAAAACGACTGACTCTGTCAGTTACTTTCCGATTAAAATGTTGTATTCAGCCGGAACAAGCACACCCTGGAAACGATTTGTCAGTCCATAAAAAATAATGACTGTTAATACAAATCCAAAAACGAGGATTGCCTTTGCCTGTTGACCGGGTGTAAAGCTTAAAATGTTGCTATTCATTTTTTTATTGTGAATAGAAGCAATGTGCCCGAAAAAAGATAAGATCGCGAAGGTATAATATGGAATAAAAAACAAATTAAAGGGAAATGTGTTCAAACCGGCTACACCGAAATAGAAATTGGTATCAAGGTTTAATACTCCCCTTCCAATCATAACTGCACTAACATGAAAGATAAAGAAAAATGCCAGGTAAAGTCCTGACCAAATATGAAGTTTATCAAACCGGGAAGCAGCAGATTTCCTACTTATTTTAAAAAGCTTAAGCCCCGAAATAATCTGGACCACTACAGCAAACAACAAAATTGTTTCTATAAAGGGGTTGCGATAAAAGTGACGCAGTATACGCATTGTTTCAATGTGCGTTTCTGCACCAAAAAGGCTGCATACATGGTTGAATAAATGCAATCCTGTGAAAAGTGTTATTATTAGTCCTGACAGGTAATGTGCTCGTCTCATTTTCCAGATTTGAGCAAAAGTCAGCATCTTTCTTTAAACTTCATTTGATATAGATCAAATTCGTTTTTTAGGGTTTCGGATTCTGCTTAGTGTTTCCAATGTGATTCCCAGGTAGGAAGCAATATGTGTGAGGGCAACTCTTTGAGTAATGTCGGGTCTGATCTGTAAGATGTTTTCGTATTTCTGCTGTGCGGTTTCAAATTGAATGGAAACGACGCGCTGCTGAAGCTGCAGCAAGGTTTTAGTTATTGCTATTTTCCCCAATCTGTCGAATTCCTGGTACCTGTCAGAGAGCAAATCAATGTTTTCTCTTGAAATTTCCAGCAGGATACTTGGTTCCAAAACTTCAATAAAATGGGGACTTGGGATATGCAGAAAAAAGCTGTTTATCGAATTGATGAAATTATTTTCAAAGGCGAACCAATCCGTGATGTCTTTATCGTCTTTCAGATAAAAAGCCCTTGCCGAACCCTTGGCTATAAAATAGGTTTTGTCGGCAAGTTGTCCTTCTTTCACGAGAAGTGTCTCCCGTTCAAGTGTCATTATTTTCGAGACTTTCTTCAAATCCCTCCGGCATTCATCTGTCAAGGTTAAGAAGTGAAGTTCTACATTCGCTATTATTTCTTCGAAATTCATTGTATTTGTAAAAATATCGTTTCCCGGATTTAGTTACTAAAGTGTAATTGTCAGGTCCATTAGTCCAAAAAAACCTGTTCCCAGGATAATGGTCCATGAGATCCAGTCTTTGAATTCGTTTCGTTTGTGTGCAAGAAACAGGATGTGAAGTCCGACATGGGCTATAAAGAAAATATCCAGTCCGGATATTAATCGTTCATTGGTTCCCTGCCCGGATAATCCAAGGAAGAGAAAAAATAGCAAGGGAATGTGAGCAAACACAAATATTTTATAACCCCAACTATCGTTGAGCATCGAAAGCCCAGGGAAAATTCTCCATTCTTTGCAGCGAATTGCATCCATTTCGTGGATTAACAAAAGAGAAAGCCCCAGGTAAAAGAAGATGTGTCCAGCCATACGCTATCTCAAAACTAATCAATATAGTGCAAAGTGTAAGATTTAGTTCTTTCCTGGTAAAACAGCCCACTCAATATTCGGCTTTCATTCAGCCTATTATATGTATTCATCGAATGGTTTATTTTTTCTCAGATGTAAAAAATGATACTTTTTTCAGTGAATTATGTAACTACTTAATCAACTAATAATCTCAGTTTTGTTATTTATAGAAGTTTATCATTAACCCTGGAAATCATGGATACGAAAGAATTAGAAAATTTGCCAGATAAAGAAGGAGAAATTGAGAAGGGCACTTCCCATATTGTCATCGAGCTGATCGAATATGAGCATAATGCCGTTGTCAGTAAGTCTATCATGAAAAAGGCAACCGGCTCAATAAACGCGCTATCGTTTGCAAGCGGAGAAGGACTTAATGAGAAGGTTTCTCCTTTTGATACTTACGTGCAAATTATTGATGGCAGTGCAATTATTGAGATTGACGGGAAGGCATCTACACTCAAAACTGGAGATGGTATCCTTATACCAGCTCACAAGCCGAGTCATATTGAACCTAATGGGCGGTTTAAATTAATTTTAACGGTGATCAAGAGCGGATACGAATAAGCGTCAGCTTAATTTCAAGTAGTTTTTCCGTCTACCGGCTCGTAGTAAAGGATTACCGCCCCACCACCAAAGTTTTTCGTTTTTGTGAGTTTAAGCATGGTATTCTCGTTTATGTTTTCAAATAAGGGCAAACCGGCTCCCACCACAACAGGGTGAACACAAAGCTGCAATTCATCAAGCAGATGGAGGTTCATCAACAGGATAATTAAACTACGGCTGCCGATGAAAATGTCTCTCCCGGGTTTTTGTCTGAGTTTTAAAACTTCCTCTTCAAGCGTATGTTTTGCCAATTGTGCACTCTCCCACCCGATAGTTTCCGGGTTCAATGTGTTCGAAAAAACGATTTTCGGAATTTGATCTATTGCCTTGGCAAAGTCGTCCATTGATTTTTCACCCGAGGGATTTTGCGCTATCGGCTGCCAGTACTGCATCAACTGATAGGTTGTTCTGCCATAAAGAATCGCATCTCCCTTCTTTAACAGTTCCGTATAATGTTCATGTACTTCTTCATCCGGAGTCATGGCAGTGTGGTCACAATATGCATCCAGACTCATATTGATCGCTGCAATTATCTTTCTCATATGTTCTATTTAAAGATCCTGTTTCAAAAGTTTTTATTTCAGTAAAACTTGCCAAATCGTTTGTAAGGTAAATATGTTGCTATGACCAGCGCAATTCTTACAAAAAAGTATGCCATCCAATTCTTAATGCTTTCAATTATTCCCCACCTGGATTTAATGGTTTCAAACGTTACAGTTTCACATTGCTCTATTACATCCCTTAAATGTTCATCAATTGTATGCAGAAGTTTTGACGAATTTATTTCGACATTCATTTCAATGCTTCCGTAAGAACTCAGGTGGTTTATATTAAAAGAGCCAATGGTGCTCCAGGTATCGTCAACAAGCGCTAACTTGCCATGCAAAACAGACTTATTCCATTCCAGCAATTCTATTCCCTGCTCAAGAAGCGATGAATACAGGTAACGTGTGGCGCGCATGACAATCGGTAAATCGGAAACTCCCGATAAAATTATTTTGATCTTTACTCCTCTCTTTGCCGCTCTTTTCAAGACCTTTGAAAATTTTCTACCCGGTAAAAAATAACTTGCAACTACGATCACCTCTTTGTCGGCTTTTCTCAGTTTGCTCAGGTATGCATTACTTATTTCATTTTTTTGATTGAGCCAGTCATTTCGAAGTAATTTAATCACTGCTCCTTTGTCATTATTAATCCGTGATATAATGCTGCGTTTTCTTAGTTTATTCTCTTTAGAATAAATATTTCCGCACAATTGCTGAAGCGGCTTACAAAAGGCAGCACCATTAATTTGAACTGCATAATCAAGCCATGGCAACACAGAATCTGAACCACGATATTTATCTGCAATATTGATTCCACCAATGAGTGCTACTTCTCCATCAGCTACAATGACTTTATGATGCAGTCTTCTCCCGACATAAAAATTATTTATTGAATACCAGGGTGAAAAAAAACGGATACTGATCCCGTGTTTTACAAGATCCCTGAAAATGGTTTTTGGTAATTTAAAAGAACCGTATCCATCAAGCAATACAAACACTTTTACTTTTCTGGCGGCAGCTTCCTTCAATGCTTCAACTATTTCTAATCCCGTTGAATCGTTGTCAAAAATGTAGGTTTGAAAATGAACTTCATTCTGTGCATTTGAAATCATAGTCTTTAAGCGGGAAAAATAGTCTTCTCCGCTATGCACAAGTTCAATGGATTCTACCGATTTGTGAGTTTTGATCACCTTGTTTCGTTTTTCTTTATCTTTTAGTGTTTTCGTCCAAAAAACCATTCGCTATTTGTGAAACCAACGAATGATTTAAACTCCAGGAAGCATAAACTTCCTTCGCCCATTCTCTTACTAATTCAATACACTCTTCTGCCGTTGTTGCTTTTATCAAATCTTTTGATGTCATTCCCCCTCTTTTCAAGGGATTAGGAAGAACAAGAACTTCATTCGGCCTGTCTGATTTATATTTGTTCAAATAGTTACTTAACAGCGGCGACTTTTTGTAGTCCCACTTTACTTTTTTGTCAAATATGAGGTTTAGTCTTGTCAAATGAAAATGATTGCTCCACCGTCCATGAATTTCCGGATGCTGCAAGGCGTGTGCATCGACACTTAAAAACCGTGACAGGTGATTTTCAGGATTACTAAAATCCAAAAGCTCCAGTCCCTGGTTGTAAGTCTCCATACAATCAAAAACACCCTTTGAATAATCTGCACCACAAAACTGGCATTTCCCCTTGTCAAGGAGAATTACACCGTTTTTTTCAGCCTGGTCAATAAAGTCCTGCATTTTATATTTATTGTTTTTATTAGATGAGCCTTAGTTTTCAAAAATTTCTGCTGCAAATGGATTATCCACTAACCACAGCCAAAGCCCATCATCATTTTTTTTCATCATACAACTGGTTGCACCATTCATTTCAATCCGATTTCCGTCGGGTGCAGTTGCTTTTAAGGTCCATTTATCAACCCAAATTGCAAGATTCCCTACAATTGTCACGCGATTTTTACTTCCCGTTATTTCAGGTTTCCAGGTACAAAGGTGTTCCATTGATTTTTCAATATTGTCTAAACCTGTTATTTCCTGTCCGTCTCTGTCAATGTACGCAGCATCTTTATCGAAACAACTTAATGCTCCTTGTAAGTCCCCATTTACAATACAACTGCGGAAATACTTCACTGCTTCAGCCGGAATCGTCCTGTCGAATTTGTTTGTCATTGTTTTATATGTATTTAATCGTCTGTTGTGTTTTTAGCGCAAGTGTTTCTGCGAAGGATATCAACCTGTCTTTTTTCAAACCACTGTTACCAGCAGTGTTGCCGGCTTGTGTTCCCTTATTCAATGAAACAAGCAAAGTCTTCATCATATTTAGTCGGAATTACTTCTGTTATGTCATAATCAGCAACTTCATTTTGATAAAACGGATCCTGTTTGAGTATGTTAGTCAATGCCTCCTTCTCCACATTACGAAATAAAATCACACCACCTGTTCTTGGGTTTTTTCTGCCGGAAAAAATTATTTTTTTGTCTTCATACAGTTTAATTAAAAATTGCATATGCGGTTCAATAAATTTTTCTACCTCGTTAATGTCTTTTTTGTATGATAATGAAACTATAAACATATTATTGGGTTTTCTTTCATGCTTATTTTTTAATAATTGCCTGTTGTGCTTTGGAATAACGTCATGACCACAAATATTGTCGTTAATCGATGAGACAATCTTTACTCAGTTCTGAATGTTTGTAATAATGGTCTAAGGTTTTTGTAATGGCAGCGGCCTTACTGGTAAATATAACTAAAATTGAGTTTTACACGCTGCCCGAACTTTGGTGACTTGCTGTTATACAAATCGAAACAACCTTTATCAAAGCATTTCAACAATTTGAATATTATTGCCACAAGTGTCGTTGAATACCGCAATTTTCACTGTCCCCATTTCGGTCGGCTTAACGCTAAATTCCACACCAAGTTTTACAAGTCTTTCATACTCCTGTTGTGTGTTGTCAACATTGAATTGAGTGTATGGAATTCCTTTGTCAAAAAGTGCTTGTTGATAGGTTTTAGCTTCCTGTAAATGGTTTGGCGAGGGTTCCAATAGAATTTCGGTTCCTTCCGGTTCTTCTTTACTAACAACTGTCAGCCACCTGTTGCCTTCACCTAATGGCACGTCAAACTTCTTTACAAAGCCCAATTTCTGAGTGTAGAACTGCAACGCTTTTTCTTGATCCCGAACCGGTACACTAATTACTTTTACTCTCATTTTTTTTACATTTAAGATTAGGGTGTAAAGTTTCGAAACTTGAATTAGAAAGACTTTGTGAAAGTTGCTCTTTTTTGAAATTCGCTTGGTGAAAACCCTGTTTTGCTTTTAAATAAGGTACTGAATGAGCTTGGACACTCAAAACCTACAGAAAAACAAGTTTCAGCGATGGTCATTCCACTTTTTATATTCCGTATTGATTCTTCAATTCGTTTATCCGTCAAATATTGTTTTGGTGTCATTCCATAATATTTTTTAAACAGTCGAAGGAGATGGAACTTCGAAGCAAAGCCAATATTTGACAATAAAATTAAGTTCACTTCTTTGTCCAGATTGTTGTCTATATACTGTTTTGTTTTCACAACAGCAGCTAATTGTCTCTCGTTTGAGAAACAAATTTTCTTTATTCGGGTTATTTCCTCTTGATAAAATGACATGTCATTGTGCTTTAACAATTGCGTTTAATTGAGTGTTGGATCCTGTAACTTTTTCCTGTAATTAAGGTCTTTACGTTGAAAACAACTTTAAGGAAACTCATTAGATCCTAAATTACAGCATTTCTAATCAAATGAGTATATTGCTGCTGCTGAGAACCATCACACTTATAAAAGCCGCCTGACTTTTTATAATTTATCCGAACGTTCAAAAACATACAGTGTCCCATATTCATTGGATTTAAAACTTTTGCCGGTAAATCTTCTTTTAATTAGTTCCTGTCTTATAACCCGCATGACAAACCAATGGCTGACTATCAGCACATCACTTTCATTCCCTGCAATTATCTTGTCCACGAAAGCAATAATTTCATTTTTAAATGCAGCCGTATCCTTGTTAGAGGAAAATGATTTCATACGGACAATGAGCCCCCAGGCCAGAAATGGCAATTTCCACTTGTCGGATAAACGATGTAGAATATCCAATTCTTTGAGTTCCGGAATTTCTGTGATTTGACCTTCAAAAATATGATTTGCCGTGTTGACTGCTCTGAGCATCGGACTTGAATAACAGTATTTCCATTGTATGTTTGACAGATCAACCTTTTTATATTCGATGTCAGGTGTGCTGTCATAATCGGCAAACCAGCTAATGACGTCTGATTTGGTAAGCAATCTCTTTTCAGGAAAAGGGTGATTTACCTTAAAATGCCTGACTAAACCTATTCTCATTTTATAAGTTTATTTAAATTCAGTTTTATCCCTCATAGGTATGATATTCGCTTATTGTCCAGTAGTAACCGTCTAAGTCCCGCAGTGAAAATTCCTTTTTCATTGAATTGGGGTTTAAGTGAATCTCTTCTTCAACCGGGTAGCGCATTTTTTCAATGTTTTGTCGTATTGCTACCAAATTGTCTGTTTTATAATACAAAATCAATCCGTTTCCTGCTGTGATCGTTGGATTCACCATTGTCGGATGTGCGTGTTCACCCCATTTATGCAGGCAAATGAGGATCTCATTATTTTCATCTTCAAGCACCGCAAAATCAGATCCGCCGTGTTTTCTTTTACATTCGAATACTGATTGATACCATGCTGCGCTAAGATTTACATCCTTTACTGCTATTATCGGGTCAATTTTGTTCATATTGCTTCAGTTCGCGGTTTTATACGGTATAATCTTTAAGCTATTCAAAAATTCGGTGTCTAAACAATTCTTTCATTTCGGTAAAGTTTTGTCTTGGTTTCTTACAAAGATATATTCTTTGATAAAGTTCTTCTTCAGTATCTGCATACGGATTGTAAATTTCTCTAAGCAAAATTACTTCTCCAAAATAAGGATTAAAAAAGTCGCCAACTCTGTAACTTAAAGCAATAACCGTATTTGGCATTTCACCATTCGGTGTCCAGGTGTAAAAACTTCCGTGATAAGAAAACGCCTTTGGCAAATGATAATCCTTACCGATCAGGTTTACTGCTCCTGCCTGTCCATAGTGTTTTCCCCATATCAAGGTATGTTCTTTTTCTTTTTCCGGCAAACTGTCGCAGACGGTTTTCAAAAGCTGCATGGTTTTCTCCCATTTTTCTTTGGTGTAATATTCGTCATATCTTACTGCATACTTACCTCCTTCTATCTCTTTCTCCTCATACTTATACACTCTATCCAGGTATTTATCAAAAGAGTAAACAGGCATGCCGAATGGAATGAGTATTATACCCGCTACCAATAAAAAAGCAACAGGATATCTCAGCCATCTTTTCTTTGAAAAAACCATTTGCTCCCAAAATAAAGCACCAAATGGCAAAATTGTCAAGATAATAGGATAGAAATAATAAGCTTTGCCATTACTCAAGGATAAAAAAACAGCAGAAAGCAGTATCGATACCGTTAACGGAAGGTTTTTCTGATTCGCCCTTTTGAAAAAGTAAATGAATGCAGGAATAATTATTAATAGTGTCATTAATGGGTTCACACTGATGAGGAGATTTACGAGGGTTTCAATACGGGAAAGCTGATCTAAATGCTTTTCATATAGCCGGCTAAACATTTGCAATACGGGATAGTCGTTTGAATACTGCCAAATCAGGTTTGGTAATACAACTATAATAGCCACGAGTATATTTTGCCAAAAGCGATGTTGGATCAATGCTTGTCGTGTTTCTTTAAAAAGGAGCAGCGAGGACAAACCGAACAGAAAAAAAACAGCGTCGTATTTAACAGAAATGCCAAGAACAGCAAATAATGTCAGGTACCATAAACTTTTCTTGTCAAGATATTTAACAAATCGCATCAGCTGATAAAAACCCAGCAGCCAAAATAATTGACTAAATACAACAGGTTGAAATAGTTGTTGGGAGCGACCAAAACCCGGTGCTATGATTATAGCGAGCAGAACGAGAATAACTGCGGCTTTCTTGCCGCCCAATTCAATGGTTATTTTGGCAGCATAAATGATGATTAACAAACTTGCCAGGTGTGAAAAGACATGATGCAAATACACGGAATTGCCTGCAAATAAGTTTTGGATAAATGCAAGAAGTCCAATCAATGGCGGGAATTCCATATATCCGAATGCCAAATGCTTTCCTGTTTCAATGTGCAATAATTCGTCGCCTTGAAAGCCCGAATGACTATCTGCTATTAAATGAAGTGTCAGTTTGATAATGCAGAATACGAGAATAATTAGTTTAGTCTGTCTGTTCATGAGTGAATAGTATGTCATATGCAGAACCAGTCATTCACCATTGCAACTACCTTAGCTGCCATGTGAAGTTTCTGAAAAGCAGCTTGAGTTTTTTCTGCTCTTTTTCCGTGCTAATATTACGCATTACTTTTAACACCACATCTCTCCCGCAACAACTCAAAACCAAAAGCGATCTGCCATGACGGGACAAATCGCTTTTCTAAACCGGGCCATTCTATTCAACAGCAATTTGAACTTTCCTTTTCCATCGCCGGGGTATTACAGCCACAACCGCTTTCACCTTCGGCTTTTTTTTCTTCGTCCAGTTTACAGCACGCATTTTCATTGTTCACAGGTGTCCCACCACAGCAAGCTGTTGTTGCATTTTCACTTTTTACGGGTTTCGTAATTTTTGATTTTTCCAGGATCTGAATTGTTTGTGTTTCCATGTTAATTTGATTTACTGTTTGTATGTATGATAGCTAAAGTGAGAAAAAGACGCAGCTTTATTTCGTTTTGTAATAATAACGGATAAGCGAAACAGCATACACCAGGAACAAGGCAATGAAATAAGGTTGTAAATCAGAAACTGATAGTAATGCTGCTCCCGCAAAAGCTCCTGCAGCTGTACCGATGTCTCTCCATGTTGCGTTATCAGAAATTTCTTTAATCAGCAGGTTATTCGCACTTATTGCTCCTCCTGTGCATATCGAAGCATTCATCGCGCTAAATGTAAATGCTACAACGATTCCTATTACATCTGCTCCAAAGAGGATCAGGACAAGAGAAACAGAGGTTAAAATACTAATATTAAAAAATAGTTTTTGAAATCCCCATTTATCTGCCAACCAACCTGCCAGCGGCGAAAAGATCACGAAAGAAATTCTGCGATAGCTCAATAAAAAACCGGTAAGGACCAAGCCTTCCCACGAGAGAAAAACTCTATTGTGCGTAATCTTTCCTACAAGAACCACTAAAACACCTTCTGTAATAAATGCATTAGAAAGTGTTAGCAGGTTGAATGGCGAAGGGGAAGAAAGTTTCAATTCCTTCTTTGTAACGGCCCTGGTTTTGATGTCGGATAAAAACAAGACCATTGTTCCACCAGCTAAACCCACTAAACCAAAAACAAAAAAAGTAATTCCCCGTCCGAAAGATTCAAGTAATAAGGGGCCAACCACAAGAGCGACCACAGGTCCCAATTCAATTAGCCCCCTGCTCAAACCCAGAGCCATTCCTCTTTTTGGATATTCCAGGGCATAAAGCGTACTTCCCAATCTTAACGTAGAAAAGCAAATCCCCCATAATACCCGTGTCAAAATCCAAAGTGGTATGGCACTCATCCAGCCGTAGGAAAAAGTAGCGAATGATGCAGCTATGACCGCGGTAAATGTCGCCATTTTGATTCCTCTGCTGCTCAAAAACCTGGCTACCCGGGCATTCATAAACAACCGGGTAAGCCGGTTCACAGATAGAACAGCACCAACTGCAAACGGTGTGATTCCTGCTTCCTGAAAATGTGTCGGCAGCCACGCATACAAAAATGCATCCCCCATATTGGCAATCGCAAGGATAGCAGCTGAGAGAAATACATTCCGGAAAACTGTCTGCCGGTTATCCACAACAGGCGGCAGTTTCCTCAGCTTGTGAATCATTGCTTACACTACAGCACGTATTTTGAGTTCCTCCTTTACCTGTATTACACACACCTGTTTCGGGCAAGTCCAGTTCTACTATCCTTGCAGCCTCGATATCTCCTGCAAGTGCAGCTGCAATCGAACGGACCTGTTCGTAGCCTGTAGCCATTAAAAATGTCGGTGCTCTTCCATAACTCTTACTGCCCGCTATGTAGAAATCTTTTTCGGGATGCTGCAATTCCAATTCTCCGTGTGGCCGCACTGATCCGCAGCTATGGATGTTCGGATCTATCAGGTCAGCCAATACTTCAACCGACTCCACCGATGGACTGATGCCCAGGCGTATTTCTCTAAGGAATGAAAAATCTGGACGTGAACCTGTGTTTGCGATAATTTCGTCGATTCCTGGTAGTTGCGCTATCTTACCAAACTGCTCGCCAATCAATGACAATTGACTGCTTATCCTTTTTATTCCGGTAATTTGAAAAGGTGTATACACATTGATCCTTTCTTCGTTTACCAATGCTTCTATTTTAATCCCTAACGCACCTCTTGCTTCTAAGGCATCGTCTTCTTTCCCTCCATATACATCACTGATGCTTTGTTTACGAAGTATCCAATTAATTTCGGTTTGCGGGAATTCCTGTTTTAATTTTTCCAATTCCAAAATGGTGTTGATCGCAGAGTGTCCTGCTCCAACCACTGCTATTTTTTTGTTCGCATAACGCATTTTGGATTTTCCCAATACATCGGGAATGCCATAGTAGATGTATTCCGAATTTTCCATCTCACCTGCAGCAAACATTCCGCCGGAACCAACAGGATTGGGTGAAAGCCAAGAGCCAGAGGTATCTATCACTGCCCGGGCTTCAATACTGTTTATTGTCCCGCTTTGTTCTACACGCAGCAGAAAAGGTGTGTTCCAGCGATCTTTATCCTTCATTTTATCCATTGCTTTTCGACCTACTGCTATCACCCTGCTTTGTGTATGAATAAAGGATTTTAACTGTGGTAAATTTGCAAGCGGCTTCAAATACAGCTTGATAAATTCTTGTCCACTGTGTATTTTGTCTTCATCCGGCATTTGCCAACCGGTTTCCAGTAAAAACTCTTTGGCTACTTTGTCAACGTTATATTTCCAGGGAGAAAATACGTTTACGTGCTCCCATGATGCCACGCTACTGCCAACATCTTTTCCGGCTTCAAAAAGTATGAACGGAATGTTTCTTTTGGCTAAATGAACTGCTGCTGCCATTCCTACGGGGCCTGCACCGATCACGGCTACCGGTAAATTTGATTTTGTCTTCATTGCTTTTGTATTTATCAGCTTACTAATTTGTACTGTCATAAAAAGGAGGTTTCCATTTTCATCAGCTTTGATAGTATCACCGTTTGTGGCTGAAAAAGACGCAAAAAAAAAGCGGATCTTTCGACCCGCTTCACAGCTTTACTCACAACCTGATTCGCAACATTCTTCAGGATTGACCACAGGGCAACATTCTGTTTTGTCACAGCATTCGGTCTGAGGTTTTTTAGCATTGCCTTGCGGCTGATTCATTCCTGCGTATAAAGCAAGAGATGAACCAATAGCTGCCAGGGCAACAATTACTGTTTTTCTCATATGTCAAACGATTGATACATTGCGGTCACTATTAACCGTAATCGTAAGACATTGGTTTTATAAAATAGACGCAATAAAATTTAAGAGCACCCGCAGGAGTCGTTTTCAGTGTTGATTATGTTACCGTACACATCGCTCTTGTATGAGCAGCATTCCAGGAGCAGTTTTTTGAGTTTTTCCTTTCCGCGCTGAACTCTCGATTTTGCTCCCGAGTAAGAAATACCCAGCTTTTCTGCTAATTCCTTTTGGGAAATATCCTGTATTTCTGAAATGAGCAGGGCTTCGCGATAATGTTGAGGAAGTTTGTCAATAAAGGGTTTGATACAGCATTCTGCAACTGTCGTATTTAAGTCCCTGGATTCGTCTTCTGTAAACACTTCCGCCTCACCGGATGAATCCAAAACAGTTTTTTGCTTCTTAAAATAGTCGTAAACCGTATTTCTTACAATACCGTATAAATAAAGTCGCAGGTTTTCGGACTGATTGACCTTATCCAGGTTATGAATGATTTTAATAAAAACATCTTGTAAAATATCGTCTGTATCAGCAGAATTACGTGTTTTATTTTGAATAAATGCTTTCAATTCCCGGCTAAATTCGGCCCAAATAGTTGTTATGTCTTTCGTCATTTCCGTATGTAAAGTTACTTGTCCAACTGTAAGACGTCGGGTATTCTAAAAAGACGCAGTTGCAGGATAGCCTGATTGTATTTCAGTTTGTACTGCTTCAATTGAAATTACCCTCAAATTTTAGCAGTTCGGTATATGGATCTCCTTTCAGACCTAGTGCTAGTCCAAATGCCGGTTCTGTCTTGTGTCCCTGCTGTTTAAGTTCAATAATCTGTTGCCTGAATTTCTCACCGTATTGATTTAACAAGTTATATTCAATTATCAGATGTCTGTAGGCAAATTGTTGTTTTGTTGGAATGCTTTGTCCGAAAATTTCAATTTCAAAACCGTCCACAACAAAATTGGCAACAATAGCTAAGCTTTCTGAGTTTTGTTGCTCCCTGATAGTGATTTGTTTTTCGTTCCCGAAACTGTCAGTGATTGTTTTAATGAAGTCTTGTTTGTCTTCGAAACAGCAGATAATATCAAGGTCGCTGCTCTCTATGTCAATGTTAATTGGGATTGTCCCGACAAGAATAGGGTCAAAACGCTTGAGTTTTGACAAAATTTGATGGTTCGTCAATGCAGAATACGCTTGCCGTTGCCGCTTGTTGCCATCCCGCAAATATTCTATGTTGTCAAAATTCATATTACTGCTTGCTTTTCATCGTATTGGTCGCGTTCTTCATTCTTGTAAAAATACTTTTTTTGTCAATGATACTCAAGCAAAAAGCGACCTGCCCGCCGTGGTGGACAAATCGCTTTCAATTCTTATTCTATTTAAATCCGCTTCGTGAATTTTTATCTCCCGCTATGACTTGTTATCGGAAGCAATGCTTCCTCTTACTCAATAAACCAAACCACAGTCACTATTTCCTGTAATTCCACTTCCTGCGGCGCAAAGCTGAGATCCGCACCATCAGCGGCCATTTCCGTATTTGCAAACATCCGCATGTCTGATTTGTAATACATTGGTCCCGGAGCATCGCTGCTTCCGTAAAGGATCGCTTTCACACCGCCCATCTTCACACCGGCAGCTGAAGTCAGGTTGGATGCTTTCTTACGTGCGTCTGTTACCGCTTTTGCCTGAAGTTCTGCTTCTGTCTTATCGCGCAATGCATCGGAGATATAAAAACCGATATTGAAATCAACCGGATCTTTTGCTTCCGAGAAACGTGCAACTATTTTTTGTAAAGTCGTTTGGTTGTACCCGAATTTCACTGTCAGGTTTTGGGAAACCACATACCCGCTGTCTTTTGGTCCGTTTTCACGATAAATCCTGTTTTTTGATGCGGAGAAATTGGTTGTTTTCACATCCGATTCCTGGAAACCAAGCTGCTTGAGTATTTTTAAATAGCTCTGAGTCTGATCACCGATTGCTTTAGTTGCGTCCCCCATGTTCATTTTGATTGATGAAACATGAATGTTCAGCTCCGTCATATCCGGAGTAACAAAAACTTTAGCTGTTCCGTTTACCGTAACTGTAGCTTTTGAAGTCTGCTGGTCTGTCTGCCCGAATAGGGTTCCTGATGCAAGAACCAATAATAAAAGAAGCTTTTTCATGATCGATGTGTTTGTTTAATTATGTATGGTGCATGAAGCAAGAGTTGTGCCAATTCGGATTAAAGATCACAACTTGGAACCAGAATAATTGTATCCTATTCATTTTCAGGATAAATTAAAAAGTGATTACGATTGTTACTTAATGACAAGACTTGTTCCTTTCTTAGCAGATTATTTAATCATTGGAAAAAGGCTTTGTTCTCTCTTCAAATTGTTCGAGTTAACCCTCCGAGTAAGAGAATTTCGCCAAAAATCACTTATGTCTAGAAGGTAACAACTTATCTTTATACTCTGACCTTCTTTATCAATTAGCTCAAACCAACTATAATCCCACCAAGGGAATTTCGAACCTGAAGGACTTTCATGAAGAATTACTGTATTAATGTCAAATGAATTTAATATGGTTTCTTTATCACCGTCAATAAACGAGATGCTATTATACCTTACTATCAACAATTTATCACTCGTATGTTTCAGATAATTAAGATGCAAAATAATACCGGGAATTGAAAGAGTGGAAAAAATTAGGTTTAATAAGATCAAAGTGATAATTGTACCCTCATTATAAATGATCAAAAAAGAAAGACACGCTTGTACCGCTAAACAAATCCAAACGCTAATAGACTTGAGAAGAACCCTGTTAAACTTGAATTTATAGATACTTTCTTTCATAGCGCAAAACTAAAAAAAGCGATCTGTTTATGACAGATCACTTTTCAACATCAAAATTTAATAGTTTTAAGAAATAGATGCCTGGACGATCTGTTCAATGTTCAATTTTTTCATTGACATGAATGCCTGTGCTGCTTTACCGGCTTTAGCAGGATCACTCATGATTTTTCCAAGCATCGTCGGAATGATTTGCCACGACACGCCAAATTTATCTTTCAGCCAGCCGCACATACTTTCTGCTCCGCTTTCAGTCAATTTGCTCCAATAATAATCGATCTCTTCCTGTGTTTCACAATAGATTGTAAAAGACACTCCTTCCGTAAAGGTAAATTGGTGCTCAGCAGCGCTCTCCATCAGCATCATTTTCTGACCGTCAATTGCAATTTGTGCATGCTTTACCATTCCTTCCTTATCCGGCGATTCATTTGCCCCGTAGCGAAGTATTCCATCTACGCTAACCTGTTTGAAAACGGAGGTATAATGAGCAATTGCTTCATCTACCCGACCGTATTGCTTACCTGTAAATGTCAGGCACGGAGTGATTTTCTGTCCCGTATCACTTATTTTACCCAGAGCCAACTGCCATGAAACACCGAACTTGTCTGTAATCCAGCCGTATTTCTCACTCCAGGGATAGTTATCCAATGGCATGAGTATCTTGCCTTCTTCCCTGAAAGCATTCCAAATACGGTTGAGTTCCTCTTCATTTTCACAGATATAAAAAAAGGAGATCGAAGAATTTGGCTGATACATCGGTCCGCCGTCCAAAAGAACGAATCGGTATCCGGATACTTCGATCTCAGTAACTATTGGAGATTGTGCCGTGATTTTCGAGTTTTCGAAAACGGAGCAATACAAGTCAGCGGCTTCTTTCGCTCCCAATTTTTCGGGATCAAACCAAAGACAGGGTGTAATTTGTTTCATCATATTGAATCTTATTTAATTAGTTATAACAAATGTATCGGAGGCCATCCTGGAAAAATAGAATAAAACCGACACTACTCTTTTTTGTTCTTCAAGCCCGTTTTCAGGTAATCCTTCGGGGTAATTTGAGTAAACTCCCTGAAAGAACGGATAAAATGACTTTGATCTGCGAAGTCATTGTCATAAGCCACTTCGGATATTTTATTAAATTGTTTTTCCCGAAGCTGCCCGAATGATTGTTGGAACTGGCAGATCCGTCTATAATGTGTCGGGCTTATTCCTACATATTTCTTAAAGATCCGTTGAAAAGCTCGTTCATTGAGATTTAATGTTTTAAGCAGTTCAGCTATGATTTCTTTCCCCGGATTCGTCATCATCTGATCGGTGGCATATTGAATGATTCTGCACGTTTGCTGGTTAGTATGAAGTTGCTGCAGGAGTAAATTGTCCAGTATTTCTATTTTTCGCGATGTCTCTACCGCATCGGCTATCTGAGTTTTCAGTGCCAAATTTATTTGAGGATTCCAGGTGCCGAGATCAAGCTGTTTTTCGGATAATTTATCGGCAGAAATGTTGAATAAACAACTTAGAACAAAGGGTCTGAAGAAATAAGCGATGATGGTGCTTTGCTCATTTACTTTCCAAATGTCAGACGGAGCTTTACCATAGAGACTCAATTGATGGATCTCTTCATGACCCGCATTACTCTTTCCTGTTTTGCAGAAAAGTAAGGTCATGCCATTGGTAAAAACAGGAAGTTTATTCGAATCTGGTGTGGAAAAACCCTCTATGATCAGAATGGTTCTTACATATTCCGTTAATTGTTCATGAGGTATTTCATAGCGGTGTTGCATCCTGTTCTACTAATGATCTTGCTATTAAATGTAGTTCAAAAACTTTTAAAAGTCTTTACTTTTTCGTGTGTAAGTTCGGTTAACTCATCAGCTACGCATCTAAATTTCCAATTCCGAATTGACACTACCATGGCTCATATGAACAAACAGATTATTTATTTAGTAATTCGTTTAATTTTCTGAAAAGAACCATTGTGGCATCAAACCTGTTTTTGACATCTGCAATTTGAGGAACATTGCTGTTTTTAGGACTTTTTATTTTATTGAAATTCTTCAATTGACTATTGTACTGTGTAAGATGTTCTTTTGCGGTAATTTTTAATGCGTCTTTATCTTCCACTACCCCTTTACCAATAGAATCTTTCAAGAAAGTTTCTATTGGTGTCAATGTGGTTTCTATTTGGGGTAGTTCTGCTAGAGTAAGTATCTTGTTCCAGAAGTCTGTAGATTTTCCTTTGACCGTTTCGAGCAGGGTATTGAAATTCTTTAATTCATCAACCTTTGGAATTTTACTGGTTTCGAAATCTTCAAACCATATAGCAATTTCCTGTAATCCATTGTGTAAATCCGGTCCTACCACTTCCTTAAGATTAGCGACATCCGGTGGTGGTTGGTTGGCAATTAGATCTAATTGCGTATCCAACTCTGAATTTATTGCCCGTAGTGCGATATGCTTTTTAGGCATTTCATCTCTCACCTTATCCTGTTCTTCAGTAGATAGCGAAAATAGCCCTTTATTTATTTTCAGGTCAGGGATGGTTGCTATTGTTCCCCCACCGTTTTGGTATTTGTCATCAAGCTTAAATTGAAAGTGAAAGGTGGCTTTACTTTTAGTTGTATCTATTTGAATTTTGTAGTAGGAAGGCTTGTGATAGCCTAGTGCCATGGTTGGCGTTTGATTGTCCAGATTATCAATAAATTCTTGTTCTGTGATTGTTTCCACCTTAGCATAAAATGGTACATCTCCCTTTACAATACCATTAGGCCCCGGTTTTACCAGTATTTCTTTATCTGCAACGGCCAGATCCACGGCTTTCACCTTATCTTTGTTTTTTGAATCATCAGGATTAAGTACTCTTTTGGCATTTTCTGCTGTCGATAGGTCCAAATGCGCAGACTTCTTAAAAATACCGGCTACAACACCGATTCTTTTTTTACCTGCATATTTATCACCTATATTATCCTGGGTGTATGATTTTTCTTGTTTTAAAAAGCCATTCTCATCGGTGGAAACCCCAAGAGATTGGTTGTCCTTATCTACGGGTTTATGTGCGTATTTTCCGGCACTAATACCTAATCCATTCGCTTCGAATGACAAGTATGGTGAATCCGGATCATCATTTACAATATGGTTTACTTCGGAAGCCCCTCCATCGGGGTTTTGAACGGTGAAAACGGAGGGTTTATTAACATCATCTCTATTAGCCACATTGTTAGCACTCATTCCACGGTAAATGAGTTTGCTGGTTAAATCGATTCTATTTGGGTCTTCTGATGAAGATTCGGCAGCAGTTCCCTCAACGGTCGGGGCTATGGATTTGGCTTTATCCTTAAATAATTCTTTAAATAAATACTTCTGATAATCTGTGCGCTCAACTTTTGTTTCACCCGACCTTAAACGTTCATCATCTCTACAGCTAACAATGTCTGCTTTTTTTACATATATGACCCGTTGTAAAACCTGATTATTCCCGGAAACTGGAATCCGTTTAAGTTGTAAAGAGGTGCTAGAATCAAATTGCAATGCTTTTGCTCCCATTACATCTGCTTCAGTTTCCAAACCGGCATCATCGTTAATAGCGACTTCACTCTTCATTTGTAAGGTTGGTCTTACTATGCCTTGTTTCTGTTGCACCACGTGCCATGCTTCATGAGGAAGATGTTTTTCTTGTCCGGGGCCTAAATGAATGTCGGAACCTTGCGCATAAGCATGTGCCTGTAATTGAGCTGGTTTACCCGAGTTATAATGAACCTTTACATCATCCATGGAATAACCGGAAAGGTTTTCTACACCGGATTTTAAATTATCCGGTAAACCTGTGTTGTTTTCCTTTTTCTGAATCGGGTGTTGATTTTGAGCGGAATTATTACTTGCTATTTCCTGTAATTGAGCTATATGTTTTACTTGTGAACTATTGTTCGCTATCTCTTGTAATTTGCGTTGAGTTGTTGCTTCAGGCCTATTATCTAAAAATTGAAGCGTATGCTTACCACCTCGTTCCTTTTGAGAAATTTCATTTATTTCTGAAGGTCTTTTTTCCGGTTGTGGTTTTTCAGTACGAATAGTCATCGGTTATATGTCGGAATAGTGCAGTTTAATTCTCTTTTATAAAGAATTTATTGGACTAATATACGATTATTTAATCCTGATCTATCCGCTAGCAACAAAAAAGCAGAGAACAAGTCTCTGCTTCAAATTTCAAAACTGTTGTTTTTGATTCCGATAATTCGGAATTTGCATTTATCCCGATTACTATTAGGATTGAATGCTTCTTAGTTCCCACTTCTCCAAATCCTCCTCCGGGTAATCTCCCAGTGTATTCCAGATTTCAACGCGCTCAATGATCCCGTTTTTGAAATGGACGGATGTTTCCGCCCGGATATTCAGTTCCTCATTGATTAATTCAAATTTGGACAATTCCGGTTCCGATTCACCAAAAGTTTCGTGCAGCTGCGTATCTGTTAACCAAAATTCCTTTGCTTCTTTTCGGTACTCAATGAAGATCAAAAGCCCTGAATCGGTATGCTCATACTCTACTTCTTCCAGGTGTTCGAGCTGTTTGGTAATTTGCCCTTCGTACTTTTCCCCTTGCAGAGTTGCCGTAATGATATCTAATGTGAGGTTTGATTCTATCATGTGTTTGCTTTTTGAGAATAATCTCTTCTTTTTTGTTGCAAAGATAGTTGCTTTGGTCATCTATCGGTGAATTTTACAGTTAAAGCAGACCGGATCGTTAAATTGCTTAACTTAGCACCGCTTTTATTCAAGCACTTTTAATTACATCTGATCAAACCTGGATTATGAAAAAAATCAACTTACTTTTTCTTTTATTATTGTCCTTTTCAATGGCTCACGCCCAAGCTCCTGTAGATTTTTATCTAACAGCATCTTATGGCTCAGAGCACAACTTGGGGGGCATTGTTAAAACGGATGGTCAGGGAAATAATCACCAAATAAAACCAATCAAGAAATATAAGGAACGTGCTTCAATCAACGCAAACCCTATTGAACCTGTAACCGGTTTACTTTATGGGATGACTTCATTAGGAGGGGATTACGACCATGGGCTGATTTGGGAATACGATATCAACACAAAGGCTTATGAGATCAGACATTCATTCGATAGTTTGAATGGCAAATGTCCAAGTGGCTCCCTTGTTTTAGCTTCAAACGGAAAATTGTACGGAATGACAAAAAATGGGGGCACAAACGATAAAGGTGTCATCTTCCAGTACGATCTTTCCACACACGACATCGTAAAGTTGTTCGATTTTGGTTCTGCAAATGGCGAAGAACCGAAAGGAAGTTTAATTCAGGGTACTGATGGAAAATTGTACGGAATGACCAGTTTAGGCGGATCAAACTCCAAAGGGGTGATTTTTAATTACGATATTTCAACAGGTACCTTTTCTAAGTTGATGGATTTCGACGGTGCAAATAACGGTGCAACCCCACAAGGGGATTTGTTCCAGGCTTCTAACGGTATTATGTATGCATTTGCACGAACGGGTGGTGCTTCCAATTACGGAGTGATGTTTTCATTTGACCCTGTAACTTCCACATACACGAAAATCATGGATTTGGTTTATGCAACAGCAGTGCCGGAAGGGTCATTTATTCAGTCGAGCACAGACGGAAAATTATACGGACTTGCCAGAAACCGATTGATCAAATACGATATTTCAAATGGAACAATGGAGTTAATCACTTCTTCTTCCGAATTGAGAGGAACACCGGTACAAAATGCTTTCGGAGAAATCCAATTTTATTCCAGCGCTGTAACCGGCAACATGTATCAAACCGGTTCTATCTGTAAATACACCACATTTATTCAGGTAATGGCGTATTTTGCCAGTGGAATCGGGCAAACGAATGACGGTTGTGGATCGTACCTTTGTAACAGCTTATTATTAGCATCCGACAATCGATTATACGGAATTACCAGGATGGATTCGGATTACCACGGCGGTGCATTATTCTCTTATCAGGGATATGGAACTCAGTTAAGACCTGAAGTCAAATTCAGTGTTCAATCTCAAGTAGGTAGTTCTACATCTGATCTGGTGCAAGTAGATCGTAAACTCTACGGAATTGGAAGCGGAGGAAAATATAATGACGGCACAATCTACCGGTATGACATTGATACCGACAGCCTCGAGGTCATGGTAGACTTCAATATCTGGACTTCTTTTGTAAATACGGGAATGAATTCGCTTGACAAAAGCTTTGTACTTCATCCTAACGGAAAATTATATACTACTTATTACCAGGGAAGCAACGGTACGGGATTTATCCTGGAATACGTTCCCGGTGCCAACACGTATACCAATGTGTACAATTTTGAAACCAACACGAACACCATGGTTAGTACCGATGTCGAATTAACAGTGGGAGACGATGGGCTGATTTACGGAATTGGAAATCACGGCGGTGCAAATGATTACGGAAAGTTGTTCAGTTTCGATGTTACAACCGGAACGTACACCCTATTGCACAGTTTCACAGATTATGACGCATTTCCCAACAAGCATGCAGTAACACAAGCTTCAAACGGAAAATTATACGGGATAACTCCAGGTGACGTTAATGGTGATGACGGATACATTTATTCTTTTGATCTAACAAACAATACCTTTGAAGAAATCTATCAACTAAATTTAGTTAGCTATGCAATGGGACCATTCGTTGAGGGACCCAACGGATATTTATACGCAAGCTTCCGCAGCGGTGGACAAAACAGTGACGGAGCAATTATTTCTTTAAATCCGGCAACGAACGATATTCAAATCGTTTTCGAATTCGAAGATGCTGTTAGCGGATCAGATCCTGCAAAAGTTTTCATGGGAACAAACGGAAAAATTTATGGATTCTCAAGTAATTATGATTTACGTCTTTTCGAAATCGATCCGGCAACCGGGCAATATGAGTCGGTACATAACTACTATCCAAATAATGAATTAGGGCTTCATAATTACTATGGCTATACTTCCGTTTGTCACGATATTTTTGTAACATCTGCAGTTGATTCAGCTCAGGCCTGTCTACTAACAACTTTTGATTACACTGCCACCGCAACCGGAGACTCACTTTCATACCAATGGATGAAAGATACAACGATTCTTTCTGCTCAAACAGAAATGACTTTGTCGATTCCCAATGTTTCTTTATCCGATTCCGGTACTTACTATTGCATTGTCTCGAATGGTTGTCGTGAGGTAATTAGTGATTCTTTAATCCTCACAATTTTACCCCTTCCTATCATTGATGCAGGTTTGGATCAGCATATTTGTAATGATTCACTAACGACCTTAACAGCAGCCGGAACTCCCGCTTCTTATACCTGGAATGCTGGAATTACTGATGGAAATGCCTTTGCTGTAACTGAAAATGAAACATACGTAGTAACAGGTACAGATATAATGGGATGTACGAATACAGATACCGTTCACGTTGCAATAACTCCTGTTGTACATGCAGGAGCCGACACAATCGTTTGTTACCTGACGCCCGCAACGTTCTTCGGTTCAGGAGATGCTGTGAGTTATGTTTGGAACGATACCATTGATGATGGCGAACCATTTATTATTACTGCTGAACAGCAAGTCGTTGTGAAGGGTTTCAATGCAGCCGGGTGTTTTTACACAGATACATTGACAGTTTTCATTGATACCTGCCAGGTAATATGGCCGGGAGATGTAGACAACAATTTTGAAGTTGACCTAAACGATTTCTTTAATATCGGATTAAATTACGGCCAGGTTGGTTCCCCAAGAAATACTGTTAGCAACTTATGGGAAGCACAAGCTGCACCATTCTGGGATTCAATAATCAACGCAGGAACTGCTATTGGTCTGAATATGGCATATGCGGATTGTAATGGTGACGGAATGGTGGATGCTGCCGATACACTTGCTGTTTATACTAATTTCGGACAAGTCCATGCAGGAAAACCCATTCACGAGGATCCTCAAAACCTGGATGTAGAAGCAAGCATTTATTTTAGTTCTTCCGCAAATGAGTTTGGTGCCAATCAATTTGTAACGATTGATATCTTAGCCGGAACAGCAGCACAATCTCTTGACGTGTACGGAATTGGTTTCAACCTGAATTATACAGCAAGCGGAATTGTTCCGGGGAGTCTGCAAATTCGCATGAATGATGCAACATGGATTGGAACTGTTAACAGCGACGCAATTCGTTTGGGAGTTTCTCCTGCAAATGACGAAAATTACAGTTTAGCTTTATGCAGAACAAATCATTTAAATGTTTCAGGATTTGGAGTCATCGGACAAGTTAGCTTCCTTACTACCAACCTGCCGGGAAGCATCAGCTTAACTGTTTCAAATGCTGTTTCAATAGATGCTGGTGGTACCTTAGAAGATTTAGAAGCAGAAAATTACACGGCGACGATTGATCCGATGCTTTCTGTTTCCAATTTAGTAGAAGAATTGAATTTAGTTGTTTACCCAAATCCGTCGAAAGGAATTTTCCAAATTTCAGGTTTACAGCCTGAAAGAGGTTATACCATCATATTAAGGGATATGACCGGTAAAAAAGTACAGGACGAACTGAAGATTTCAAATCAAACTGTGGCTCAATTCAATACCATTATTTCATCCGGAAGTTATTTACTTGAAATTAGCTCCGGAAATGGGGTTTACCGTAAGCAGATAAGCGTAGTGGGTCAATAAAAAGTAAAAGGCGAATTTATCAAGTCCAGAAAATTAGTTCATACCTTGATAAATTCGCCTTCGACCATTCCTTTAAGAGTTGTTAGCGTTCTTGCTTGTT
Organism: Fluviicola sp.; assembly: GCF_029266855.1. Lineage (GTDB taxonomy): Bacteria > Bacteroidota > Bacteroidia > Flavobacteriales_D > Crocinitomicaceae > Fluviicola. The sequence continues at coordinate 319,235 of NZ_JAQSWB010000001.1, read as the reverse complement.
TCTAAATCCCTCTTGCCAAAAGTTTAGCCGAAACTTTATATGTTGCGGAATAGGAAAGTCCAGGCTGGCGGGATTTAAAGGTTTGAAATGCTTTTTGATACCATTTGGGATCAGTTGCTTTCTTCTTTAAATTTTCATGTGTAATCACATCATAGATTTCACCATTTAGCCAAGGTTCAATTCCATAAATTCCAATTCCGAAATATTCAGCTCTTTCCAAAACGATTTCGAAATCCGATTCGGAAAAGAAAGGGATGTTTTCCCCTTCGAATCCATCATTCAGTTTTTTCAAACCGTTGAATACATTTTTTTCTAAAAATTCACTTTGTTCCATATTGATAGGATATTTTTTGACTTGTCGTAAAAAAAGCGAATCCGATTGGATTCGCTTTTTAATATTGTTAGAAATGTCACCCTCCTCAATCCTCCCTCAAGGGAGGAAGTTGAAAGTAACTTCTACATACTATGCTTTACTTCCTCTTTTACGCTCGTTTTCTTTCAACAAGATTTTACGGATACGTAAGTTTTCAGGAGTTACTTCTACATATTCATCTCCCTGGATGTATTCCAGACATTCTTCCAAAGAGAAGATCTTTGCCGGTGCCAAACGAACTTTCTCGTCTGCTCCTGATGAACGCATGTTCGACATTTTCTTTGTCTTCGTTACGTTCACACACAGATCTCCTGCACGTGAGTTTTCACCGATAACTTGTCCTTCGTAAATATTTTCATTCGGATTAATGAAGAATTTACCACGGTCCTGCAAGTTATTCAATGAGAATGGAATGGATGTTCCCTGCTCCAATGAGATCATAGATCCGTTTTGACGTCCTGGAATATCTCCTCTGTATGGCTGATATTCTAAGAAACGGTGAGTCATAATTGCTTCACCCGCAGTTTGTGTCAACAAGTAGTTACGTAAACCAATGATTCCACGAGACGGGATTTGGAATTGAATGATCATACGAGCTCCTTTCGGTTCCATATTGGTCATTTCACCTTTACGTTTTGTTACCGCTTCAACAGCAGTTCCTGAAAACTCTTCCGGTAAATCGATTGTCAATTCTTCAACCGGCTCACATTTAACTCCGTCGATTTCTTTGATGATTACTTGTGGCTGACCAACTTGTAATTCATATCCTTCACGACGCATTGTTTCGATCAATACAGATAAGTGCAATACACCACGACCGGCAACGATCCATTTGTCTGCTTTATCGGTATCAGAAACACGCATTGCCAGGTTTTTCTCCAACTCTTTCTGCAAACGTTCCTGGATGTGGCGTGAAGTTACCTTCTTACCTTCTTTTCCGAAGAACGGTGAATCATTGATAGAGAACAACATGTTCATTGTCGGCTCATCAATTTTGATAGATGCCAATGGTTCCGGGTTTTCAAAATCACAGATTACATCACCGATTTCGAAACCTTCGATTCCTGTAACCGCACAAATGTCTCCTGCAGCAACTGAATCTACCTTACGACGCTCAGTTCCGTCAAATACAAATAATTCTTTCACACGGTGTTTCTCTTGAGAACCATCGCGTTTTGCCAATACAATCGGTTGGTTTTCTTTCAATTCTCCACGGTGTAAACGACCGATAGCGATACGTCCAACATATGTAGAGAAATCCAAAGAAGTGATCAGCATTTGTGTATTTCCTTCTTCGATAGGACGAGGTGGGAAATAATCCAAAATTTGATCCAACAAATCTGTAATATCTTTTTTAGGTTGTTTCCAGTCTGTGGACATCCAGCCATTTTTAGCCGAACCATAGATTGTAGGAAACTCTAATTGTGCTTCGTTTGCATCCAATTCGAACATTAAGTCGAATACTTTTTCATGCACTTCGTCAGGAGTACAGTTGTCTTTGTCAACCTTATTGATTACCAATAAAGGTTTAAGTCCCATTGACAATGCTTTTCCTAAAACGAAACGCGTTTGCGGCATCGGACCTTCAAAAGCGTCCACCAACAAACAAACCCCGTCTGCCATGTTCAATACACGTTCTACCTCTCCACCAAAGTCGGCGTGACCCGGAGTGTCGATGATATTGATCTTTGTTCCTTTGTAAGAAACGGAAACGTTTTTAGATACGATGGTAATTCCACGTTCGCGTTCTAAGTCATTACTGTCCATGATCAAATCTCCTGTCGGACGATCACGTTCATTTAATACATTTCCTGCCTCAATCATTTTGTCAACCAATGTTGTTTTACCGTGGTCAACGTGTGCAATAATTGCGATGTTTCTAATTTCCATTTTTAAATTATAAATTCTTTAATTATCAATTATCAAGCGGGTATTTTAAATCTTTTCCCGCTTGATAATTAAACAATTGATAATTACTAATTATTTACTATAGCTGTTTGAGCTGAATTTTCTACCAGTTGAAGATGATGAACGACGATCTGATCCTCCTTCTCTTCTTGCTGATCCCGAACCTCCGGATGGAGTACCATAGGATTTATTCCCGGAGAATCCGCTTTTGCGTTCACGGTCTCCACCGCTTCTGCGTTCGCTGCTTCCTCCTTCGGATTTTCCGTAGCTGGAGTTACCACCTCTGAAACCTCCACCGCCTGAACGACGATCCGAGCTTCCTGAAGAACGGTCGCGATCACCGAATGAACGACGTTCTCCGCCTCCACTGCTTCTGCGATCAGAACCTTCTTTTTTCTGAGTGATTTCAACACTTACGCTGTTTCCTTCGTAATCTGCACCATTTACTTTTGATAAAATAGCTGCTTCATCCGTTTTATCTGCTTCAAAGAAAGAGAAGTTCGGCATTACGTCGATACGACCAATAGAACCACTGTTCAATCCTGTTGAATCACAGATCACACGCAATAAACCACCAGGGTTCAATCCATCGCGTTTTCCAAGACTCACAAAGAAACGAGTTCTGTTAGCGTTATCACCGCGATCTGCTCTAGGAGCGCGTTCGCTTCTTTCACCTCTTTCGAAACGATCCTTGCGGTCAAAACGATCATCACCTTTTCTGTCCTTGCGATCTTCACGGTCACCTCTTCCGGCGCTCACGTTCAAATCACCGGCACGATCATAATATTCGATGAATCGGTTGAATTCTGCAGAGATGAATTTTTTGATCACTTCTTCTTTTGACAAGTCCTCGAAGTCTGCCATAATTGCAGGCAAGAAAGGAGCGATGTCATTTTCTTTTACTTCGATCTCTTTTACTTTAGAAATCAATTTGTTCAATTGAATTCCACAGATCTCAGAAGCTTCAGGAATCAAAGCAGCTTTAAACGTCGTACGAATCTGACGTTCGATTGCTTTGATCTTAAAGTTTTCACGTGTATTGATCAACACCAATGACTTACCTTGTTTTCCGGCACGAGCTGTACGACCTGAACGGTGCGTGTAGTTCTCGATATCATCCGGTAAGTTGTAATTGATCACGTGAGTAATATTGTCTACGTCAATTCCACGAGCCGCAACGTCAGTTGCAACCAATAACTGGATTGAACGCTCACGGAAACGATCCATTACACGATCACGCATTGCCTGAGATAAATCTCCGTGCAACGGTTCAGCGCTGTATCCTTCTTTTGCCAATTTCTCAGCAACAGTAGCCGTTTCATTACGTGTACGACAGAAAACCAATCCGAAGATATCCGGACTAGCGTCGATTAATCTTTTCAATGCGTCATAACGATCACGCTCTTTTACCGTATAGTAAATGTGCTCAATGTTTTCGTTACTTTGATTTTTGTGGCCCATGGCAACTTCCAAAGGATCTGTCATGTAATTTTTAGCAATCGCAGCCACTTCTTTTGGCATTGTAGCTGAAAACAACCATACATTCTTTGTATCAGGAGTAGCATTTAAAATTGCATCAATGTCTTCTTTGAAGCCCATATTCAGCATTTCATCTGCTTCGTCAAGCACTACTGTTTCAACTGTTTTCAAGTTGATTGCTTTACGATTGATCAAATCAACCAAACGCCCAGGAGTTGCTACAACGATTGTTGCGCCACGCTTAATATCGCTCATTTGTTTGCGGATATCAGTACCACCGTATACGGCAACTACTTTAATCTGACGATCAAACTGAGCAAATGCTTCTAAGTCTTTGGAGATTTGTAAACACAATTCACGCGTCGGTGCGATGATTAGTCCTTGTGTTTCGGTAGGTCGGTCTGTAACTTTGTGGATAAGCGGTAAACCAAATGCCGCTGTTTTCCCTGTCCCTGTTTGTGCGAGTCCGACAAAATCGCTTTCATCATTCAATAAGTGCGGTATCGCACTTTGTTGGATCGGAGTTGGTTCTGCAAAACCCATTGCTTCTATCGACTGCAGAACCTCAACTCGTAACCCGAGTTCTTTAAAGGTCATAAAATAAATCTAAAATTGGCTGCAAAGATATGACCTTTTTTCGGATAATTGTTAATAAAAATAGAAGTAATTGTTAATTAATGCTTTTTAGGGAGTTTAGAGGGGCTGGATATTAGGATGTTAGGACTTCAGGATGTTAGGATATTAGGACTTTAGGATGTTAGGACTAGAGACGGGAGACTGAAGACTGGAGACGGAAGACTAGAGACTGGAGACTGGAGACGGAAGACTAGAGACTAGAGACTAGAGACTGGAGACGGAAGACTGGAGACTGGAGACTGAAGACGGAAGACTGGAGACTGGAGACTGAAGACGGAAGACTGGAGACTAAATATTTTAAATGGGATCCAGGTTGTTTTCAATCAGTTTTTTATTTATTGCTGATTTCAAACAGGTGGGACATAAGCAATCCGTGATATTTTCCATTGGCATGATCATCGGGAGTTCGCTGCACCAGCATGCTTTTGTATAACAGGAAAACGGGACACCACACTGGACACATTGTTTCTGTTTTTCCAGTACCGGGACCTTATACTCTCCATTTAATGTTATTTCCAATTCGGATAAATGAATCAGATCTTCGTGCTGAACGATGGAGAAATTATTCAAGGAGACCGGTGAACGGTACGAAGGTCCGTTGAGAACCATGGTGTGATATTCTCCCTGTTCCCCGCAAAGATCCAGTCCGTTTTCTTTTTCCAGTGTTTTGAATTCTTCTATCAGTTCCGGGTTAATTTTTCTTCCAAGGAACTTTTTATCCAGGTGAGTTGATTTCACCATGGTTATGACCACCTCAAAATTGAACTTCAGCAAAAGATCCAGAACATTCATTCTTTCCATCTTCCATAAGGGAAGAAAAACGTTCATCCCAACGGCTGCAGCACGATCGCTGATCCAGTTGGAATTCCCGTGTACTTCCGAAATATCCCCTGAAACTGCTACTTGAATAGCCAACTGATCTTTTAACTTAGATAATTGAAGTTCATAATTCTCGGCAAAGGGTTCCTCAATTTCCAGCAACAGCTGAGGAATCCCCAAGGATTTGGACTGCAGGTCCATCAGTTCACGGGCATGCGCTCTGAATTCAGTTGATTTTGAATAAAAGGTTACCAAAGCAACAAGCTCGTATCCTGCTTCTTTTGCCAATTGCAAAGCAAGATTACAATCCTTCCCGCCCGACCACAGAACTATTGCTTTCTCTTTCATCAGGACGAAGTTAGTTATTAGTTACCAGTGGACAGGCATCAGGCAAGAGTTATTAGCGCTTGGTCATTAGCAGTTAAATATACTTCTTAGCTGTTAAATATGTATACAAACGTCGCTATATCTATGCTTTATTTATGCTTCAATTATGCTTCAATTATGCTTCAATTATGCTTCAATTATGCTTCAATTATGCTTCAATTATACATAATCATAACTTTGTTATCGAATTACCAATTTCGAACGATTTATTAACTGGTCACCTGAATGTACTTCAAGCAGGTAGATTCCCGCCGGTTGCCCCAAATCAAGATCTGTATTGTAAAATGATGTTTTTCCTGATTTCGAAGCCGGCTCCAGACTTTGTTGTAATACTACCTGTCCCACTTCATTTCTTAAGACCAGGGCAGATGACGTTTCGGAGTTACCGGAGAATGTAAGGTGAACTTTGCTATCCGAGCTTGGATTAGGGTATAGTTCAAAATCAGACTCATTTACCGGGATGTATTTCAACGCCAATTCATTTCTCGTTCCATCCAGGTCTGTCTGACTTAATTTATAGTAAATCGACTCACGTGTGTTTTTTGTATCCAGGAATGTATAGGTTTTGGCTTCAGTTGAGTTGACCGCTCCTTTTACCTTTGTTAATTCTTGCCAGTTTATTCCATCTGCACTTGTTTCGATCGTGAAATAATCATTTCTGCTTTCAGATTCTACGGCCCAGGTCAAGAGATTACCCTCGTTCTTTTTCTCTCCGTCGAAATACAAGAATTCTACAGGTAAAACCGAAATCGTATTGCAATGAATGACCTGGTAAGGAATTCCGGGACCATGAACAACGATATCAATCGTATTGCAATTCATTGTTGCAACCGTTGCATTCGTACAATTTACATAGGGCGCAGAGTATCCATAAGCAGATCCGTTATGCGGAATACTCGGATTGGTAGTTGTCACAGCATTTCCGGAACCACCATTCAGAGGCAAGGCATACGCACCATTCATTTGTCCGTTCACACAATATATTTTTGCCTGAAGAGTATACAAAGAAGTTGCGTTTGGTCCCGTAATACTGATGTTATAGTCAAAATTGACATTGTAATTATATCCCCAAGGACAGTTGGCAGAACTCACTACGATTGTTTTGGGGGTTATGGTGACATTTACAACATATCCTAATGTAGAAACAACGGAACATTGTGCATTCGCCTGAATAGATGTGAGTAGAGAAAATAGAAATGTTAGAAAGGTTAGTTGCACTAAACTTGTACTCTTACGCATTGTGGGTTTTTTAAATGAAGGGGCAAAAGTACATACTACAAATGCATTTATATGCCATGGTATTTAATTTACAACTAAATTTCACGTTTAAGCAAAATTAACGCGTCAATTGTACAATTGATTGAAATTTTCACAAAACAAATTAGCAAGCAGACTAAGCCTATTATTCAAGCTGACAGAGCATTTCTCCATTTTGCTTTCGGGTTGTTTCTCCATTTTTTTACAACCATTCAATAAACGGTGTATCAAAAAGAAAAACTGAAATAAAACCTCTTCTATTCCAAATTCTTCTATTTATCCTTCCTTTATTATGTTCCGCCCAGCAATGGGAGACATCACTCCTATTGGAAAATAATGATCCGGTTGAAACCCATTTTTCATGTGAAAAGTATTTTTAATATGATCCGAACAAACTTTTTTCTCCTTTACGTCGTCTACTTTTCATAACAGGCATTTCTAAGGTGCTTTGGTCTGCATTTAAACAAGAATGAACGGATTCGTTAAGTTTCAATTCCATTTTTGGTTTGCACAGATTATAGCTTTACCTTAGAAATCAATATCTGACACCCATTGATGAAACTACTTGTGAGTATAATCTGCTGTACACTGTTTCTCTCCAATTCCAGGGGACAAACCTGGGGTGCGAGTACGTTCAGCCAAACAACAAATGAAGCAGTTGACATTGAAGTCAACAGCTTAAATGAATCCTATGTTGCGGGGTATTTCTCGGGACAAACATCCTTTAGTCCGACAAGTTCGTTTTCCGGAACACAGGGAAATACAGATGCATATATTACCAAATACTCTTCTACAGGAGCAGTAATCTGGACAAACCAATTCGGCGGACTGGCTGCTGACAGGGCAATTGACCTGGCTGTCGGACCTGATCAAAACATTGTAGTTACCGGCCAGTTCTTCGGAAGCGTTACTTTCGGGAGCACCACACTGGTTTCCAATTCAAACTCAAAGGATATTTTCATCGTAAAACTAGATCCTGCAGGAAATGTACTCTGGGCCAGAAAGGAAGGCGGGAGTTCACCGGACAATCCCTACAAACTTACCATTGACAACTTAAATAATATTATACTAACCGGTGAATACCAGGGAACTGCCACAATCGGGGCAAATACTTTTACCAGCGCCAATGCTTCATTCGATTTGTTTATTGCAAAGTATAACCCGGGAGGTACTCCGCTTTGGTCACTAAGCGGCTATGCGGATTATGATGACCGGGGACTTTCAGTTGCTACAGATGCACAAAATAATATCTTCTTTACCGGACAGTTTTCCGACACACTGAACTTCGCTTCCAATACTTATAATAACAACGGAATGAACGTCGGGTTCCTTTGTAAATTGAATCCGGCCGGGCAAGTTCAGTTTTTTCACCTGATGAAAGCCGGGTATACCCTGCCTTATGATGTGGAAGTGAACCTGAGTGGTGAGCCTATTGTTGCCGGAGACTTTTTAGGAAACATGCTTTATTACGACCAAAACGGAAGTAATTCTATCCAGAATCCCTATGAGAAACAAATCTTCGTTTTAAAGACAAGTAATACAGGTCAATACTCCTGGAGTCATACATTAGGTTCGGCGAATGAGCTTTCCGCCAAAGCACTTTCCATCGATCCGGCCAATAATATCTTTGTAACCGGTTATTTCAAATGTGATCTGTCCCAAATCCAGGACAGCAGCGAAACCCTATTCAATTCCATCGGATTCAAAGACCCTTATCTTTTAAAAGTATCGAACAGCGGCTCACGGCTCTATATCAAACACTTCGGGAGTAAGCTGGATGATGAGGGAAAAGGAGTTGCGGTGAGACAAGCGGACCAACCTTTACTTTGCGGAAGTTATACCGCAGATCTGAACTTTATTCCGGGTGCAGCAGCCCTCGGATACAACAACTTTACTTTCAACCCGTTCATCGGAATGGAACCTTTCCATGTTTTTTTGGCGGGTGACCAAAGCCGGAATTCCTTTTTAACCAACCAGGTGAATGCGAGTTACGGGAATTATAATTATTACAGCTTACCGACCGCGGATTCACTAGCAGGATATATTCACGCAGAAGAAGCTGCCCAGTATGTCACTGTTATCGGTGATACCGTTCACTTTTGTACCAGTGCCAATTTATTTTATCACACACTTACTTTCCCGCATTTCGGGCCGAGTTATACAAATACCTGGTATGACGGAAGCCAAAATCCGGTGAATACCATTTCCGCAACAGGAACTTATTGGGTACAACACGAGCGCGATGATGAGTGTTATATGGACATGGATTCTATTTATGCGATCCAGGAGCCTATTCCGAGTCTACCGCTTTTAACAGATAACCAAGGTGTAAACGTAAATCAGCCAGGTCCTCAATACAATGATTATCATTTCTGTTTCCCGGAAGGTGCAATTATTAATTATTCCAACCTGGATCCGGGCTCTACAGTTACAACTATTGGAAACGTAGTCACTTTTAACGGACCCGGCCCGCATTTACTAAACCAGGAGTATCAATATTTCGTACAGGTAACGAACCAGTACTGTATAAACATCGGGAACTTTACTTTTACCCATGATGAAGCAGCTCCGCATGACAGTATTTCTCTTTCCATTGCAATGAACACTACTTGTCCGACAGGTGATTCTATTGTAATCTGTCAAAACACACCTGTTGAGTTTCATGGGATCGACCTGATCATCAATCCGAATTCAAATTTTTATCCATCTGTTTATCCTCCGATCGATACCGTAATATGGAGTATTGATGGCACTCCGCATATAAACTACGATACGGCGGCTACCGTTTTCAATCCCTCTACAAGCGGGTGGCATACAGTGACTATCCAGGTAATCAAAGGTTATGATAATTTATGCGGACTGGATACCACCATTTATACAGCTACCAGGCTATTTTATATCCAGGTCAATCCGAATCCCAGCTGGGGAACAACCATTACAGGCGGAAATCTCTTGTGTCCGAATGAATCGACCTATTTAGTCGCCTCCAATCCGCACCCCAGTCTCAATTGGTCCGGCTCTAATATTTTATGGAACAATGGTGTGGACAGTATTGAAGTCAATGCTCCCGGATGGTATAACTACACCGGAATTCTGACAGATTCATTAACGGGCTGCAGTTCGTATATCGTATTCAATCATTACGTGGGGGTAAAAGTTGCACCGGATATTACATCCCAACCGGGAGATGCTGTTATCTGTCCTTTTGATTCGCTGTTAATGTCAGTTCCTAATACCTTTGATGCTTATATGTGGTTCGGACCGAACGGAGATACCTTATCAACAAGTTCCCAGTGCTACACGGATCAAATCGGAAGTTATGTCTGTAATGTTACAGATGCAGAAGGCTGTGTTCTGACAACACCTCCTTTTGAAGTGTTTGAATACTCAACTCCTTCTCTATCGGTTTTACCGGGAGCGACCATTTGTTCGAATGAATTGGTGGATATCCAGATCAGTTATTCGGGAAATGCCACGTTCCAGTGGAACAACGGCTCAACGAGCGACCATATTTCGACCAATGTACCGGGAATATACGTGGTTCAAATTACCCAATGCGGCATTACCGTAACGGACAGTATTGAAATTATCAACGGATCATTTACCGCTACTATTTCCGTGAGTGATTCCGTCCTGTGTTTCGGTGATACGGCTATCTTTACCGGATCCTATCCCAATGGAAGTTACGAATGGTCGAACGGCGAAACAACTGGTAATATCTATCCCACAGTTACAAGCGGAACGTATTCTGCACTTGTAACAAATACAATAGGTTGTACCGCACAAACAAACAGCATTACAGTTACCAATGTTCCGGGAAGTGCACCGCCGAGTATTCCGTCCCAGACAATTTGCCCGGGAGAGAATGTCACACTGACCAATCCAAGTACAATTGTGTGGTATACCCTGGATACAAATGCTGTTTTCACAGGAACAACAGTCAATCTGACCAATGTGCAACAGGATACCAGTTTCCTGATCTCCCACACAGCACCTAACAGCATATGCGGAATGAGTTATTCCCTGGTTTCCGTTACACTTGCCGTTCCTCCCGGAGTGGTAAGTATTATCGGCGACTCCAATCTTTGCATCAATGAAGACGGTGTTTTTTACGTCAACACTACTGATAATGTGGAATGGTTTTCAAACGGAGTTTCCCTGGGATCCGCCAACCCAATCACTATTCCGTTTGCAACCCTGAATGCACACAACGTTTTCTCCGTTGAGTTTTCGAATGCATGTTTCAGTGTGGTGCAATCGGACAGTGTGAATATCATAAGTCCTGCCCCACTGCAGCTTGCTGACGACACCCTGAATATTTGTTTCTTTGACTCGGAAACGGCTTTTCTCACGAACAATAATCTTAGTTCCGTTGTATGGACAGGCAGTTTCGGAACGATAACTGATGACGAATTAACCGTTTACGGGAACATAACATACATGCCGATTACGGTAAGTGCAGTAGATGAATTCGGTTGCCAGACACAGACTGCAACTCTGATCATAAACACATCCACATACAATCTTACACCTAATATAAACTTCCCTAATTACTGTCCGGGAACCAGCGGAAACATTTCTGTAACCACCACTTCCGACAGTATTCGCTGGATCACTCCGTTCGGAAATTCAACAAGTAATCCGCTTTCATTTACTTTGAGTCAGCAAAACTCCGGCAATTTCTATTTGCAAACGTGGGACGATATGGGTTGTGTTTATATGGACACCGTGTTTGTTCCACTATCGCCGGTACCAAGCCTGAATATTTTGCCTGATACTGTTTTTTGTGCGAATGACATTTACACCTTCTACTTTCCGAATGACGAGAACACCTATTACTGGACAACTTACGGGAACAACACCAATATCCCGATCACATTCGACCAGGAACTGATTTTAAATGTCGTAACCCCGGACGGCTGTACCGGCTCAGACACACTGATCGTGCATGCGGTGGACTGCGACGATGAACTTCCGAATATTATTACACCGAACGGAGACGGAATCAACGATTATTTCATTATAGATGACGCTTATTCGCAATTAGGAAATACCATCATTATTATTAATCGCTGGGGAAACAAAATGTTTGAAGCCAGTCCTTACCTGAATAACTGGGATGGCAGCGGTGCTTCCGACGGAGTTTATTTCTACGTTTATTATCCAAACGGAATCGACGACCCAAGTTATGTGAAGCACGGGTTCATACATGTTTACGGGAAAGATTAAAATAGCGGGTATTGAAACAGACTAAAGACTTTCGAAGTCATGAAGAGCGGAGAATCGTCTGTTACATTGGAAAAGTATTGCACCGGAAAGTTCATCCTTCCTCACTTCTAAGTCAGGAAATAGAATTCGCGTTTTAACGAACCGGCTTCCCAACGACAGTATTTACTGCTGTCTTTTTTGTCTTTAATCGCTTAACGACCAGGATACAAATAATCCCTACACAAATCCATAGAATATCTATTGAAAAAATGCCGTATTCTCCATTGTTCCAGGTTCTCCAGAACCAATTTCCCGAACTGAACCCGTTTATCACCGGGATGAGTAAACCCAGAACTCCCCCGGCAAGCAAACAGTATTTATTGGTAAACTCTTTATCCTTTTTCAATACAAACAGGATGCTCAAGGTCAGCCAGCCCAGGAAGAAACTGTAATTCAGAATGGATTCCCGCGACCCGGAAAGTGATTCGGGAAGCAGTTTGGAGACGATGAAACTTGCAGCAGTAATTGGCAGCATAGATAAACAAAGAGCTAAATAGATCGATCCCACCCGTTCATTGTATCTTCTTTTTTTCTCTGTAATATTTTTCTTGTTGCGTGCCTCCAGCCAAATCAACACACCCGAAATAATCACAAAGCAAGTCAGAAAAGCCATCAGGAAATAAATAACTTTCAGCAAATAAGTATTGAAGGTTCCGATTTCCCCGAATTGTGCATAGTGCAAGCGCCTTACGGAAGACCAAATATCATAGTAATATCCCATTTCTCCAGGTGCATGAACCTGTTTCACTTTACCAGTTTCTGCATTGAAAACAACAGAGCCCTGCCCCAAGAAACGTTCCTTAATGTGTTCAGAACCGCTGACTTCAACCTTCATGGTTTTACTGCCATAAAATTGCAAATGAAGCCGGTCGACCTTAAAGTCGGGCCATTTTTTGCTTGTTTCCGAAACCATTCTATTGTAATCAACGATATAAGTTTGTTTGGTCCCCAGTGTATCTGTTTTTGACTCACGGATTACATCGTCGTACATTTTCTCTGCATCCCCATTGTAAATCCACAATGCGTTAGAACTTGCCACGATTATCCCCAGTCCGAACATAGACCCGGTTAAGGCATAAATAAACTGGAAAGGAAGTCCGATTACCCCAAGAGCCGTGTGTGCATCCGTCCAAACCGTTTTTAACTTCTGCTTCGGCCGGAACACAAAAAAGTTTGATTTGATCTTATTCCAATGAACGAGAATCCCGGTAACAATTGCCAGGAAGAAAAACAGAGCTACAAAGCCCGAAATATAATATCCGATCCGGTCCAGCTGGTAATAGAAATGCAGTAAATAAAGCAGTTCACCAAGGCTGAATGAACTTTCATGGCTTTTGAGGACATAATCTTTCGGATTTACTTCGAACTCATAAGCAATCTTCCCTAAAGAATCCGTTTTGGGGTCATCTGAAGCGGAAATGTAAAGCGATTGTTTGACAGAAGTTCCTTCGGAATACAGGTAAATATTTCTCCCGTAAAGAGAGGGAACGCGCCGTTCGACGGAATCCATGATCCGGGTATAATCTATCTTCCCGGATTTAGCAAGCCCTGTCTCAGACTGTTGGAATTTTCCTGTCTCCCACTCACCTATCTCCTGGCGAAACAAGGCAAATGCTCCACCGAAAAAGATAATGAAAAGTCCGACGGTGATTGTAATTCCGCTAACGGTATGCAGATGAAAGAATACGTTGTAATTTCTGTTGTTCATGAAGCCAGGTGAGCTATTAATTTCGTCCGAAATGAATAAGTATGTAAAGAGCAGCCAAAATAAGCAGGTAATAAAGCCAGCACTTCCAGCCGCTTTTAAATAAAAAAGGTACGATCATCAGGGTGATCCAAACCGGGAAAAGTGCATAAACAGAAGTTATGACCGCTGTTTTGTAATCCGGAAGCCAGAAAGCCAATGCGGCGAATAAAAACGAGGAGATCAATAAACTTCCCAGGATTGCTGCTGTCACTTTAGCAAAGCGCTGCCAGCCTGATGAAAGGTATTTTTTATTTGCCGGCATGCGAATGAGTTTTTGCTTGTTCTTTAGTTATCAGTGGTCTTAGCAGAACGGTTAAGCTCGCCAGCAGCATGAGGCAAGTCAGATCGTAGAATAAACCACCGGCAAAGCCGAAGAGCAACATGAAACCGGCCAGGGTAATCCCGATCAGAAACCCTCCCAAACTCAAAGAAACGATTTTTTGTTTGCGGATCAATTGTTCCCAACCCGACAAGACATAGGTTGTTTTAGCCGAATTGGTGTAGATTAAATAAAACCCGAGTAATTTCAATAAGAATAAACCAAAAACCATTCTTTCTGCTTTGCGGGACTTCCCAATTTTCCGGCAAAATTAGTTTTTTGGCACGCAACGTTCAATACCTGAATTGAGGTATAGATGTCGACTTATTACTTGTTCAGGGTATCAATGTCTCCCGCAGAACGCTTACGCCTTAGCTTCAGCGTTGGCGCATTACACAGAAGAACGCAGAATTTTCATCACTCCTATTCCTTCTTGTAATAGTGAAAGTTCTGATTTACAGGTTTGATGTAGTCTCCACTTTTTAGTTTGATGAATTCAAAAGTTTGGGTCACAGGAGGAACTAAAGTTGTGTGCTCAAGTTTAAGTGTTTTTCCAACTATTGACCATTCCCCATAAGTAACCCACTTATTAGCTCCGTCCAAATCTGTGACTATACATTCTAATTTATTTCTCCCTTTAAGTTTTAACACCATTTTATTTCCATAAACAGGGAATTTCAATGCCCCATCTGAAGAATCTTTAGGGATTCGTAAAGCATCTTTTGGATTATATACTAAATGATAAGTTCCCTTGACATTGTTTTGGGAAAAAGAGAGCGGATTCTGGCTTAAGGCAAAAATCAGCAGTAAGGATTTCAACAGGTGGGATTTCATTTTGATTTTAATTTAGGGTTGATCCTTTAACGCAATAAGGAAACAAATATTATCATACTCATACGGAGTAAGTCTACTCTCATGTGTTCTTGATACTTCCCGACTTTATAGTCAGGAAACTCAAACTGACATGAGAGCACATAAATTCGTAATTTGGAATTCGTAATTATTTTTTAAATTAACTCCATGAAAAACAGGCACTACTTATTGAATCGGGTGTTTCTACTTTCGCTGCTCACATTGCTTTTCAACGATTGGTATTTGAAAGCAGCATACCCGTCTTTTCTAAGTGGTAAACTCTCGGATATAAGCGGATTAATTGTTTTTGTTTTCTTTTTCAGCTTCCTCCTGGGAAATCGTTTTAAAACACTCGTTTTTATCAGTACGGCAATTCTCTTCTGCTGGTGGAAATCTTCTTTCAGCCACGGATTTATTGACAAGTGGAACGACTTTTTCCCATTCTATTCCATTGATCGAGTTGTGGATTATACCGATCTGATTTGCTTATTGGTTTTAATCCCGATATATTTTTATCGGCCAAACAAAACCCTTTTGCCATTCAGTAATCAAGGGATTCTTATTCCGGTACTGTTCCTGAGTGTTTTCGCCATCACTGCAACTTCTAAGGCAAAACACATAAACGCATACGATACCTCAGTGAAATACAGCATTCAAAAATCATTCAAACTGAAAATGACACACTCAGAATTTTTGAAAAACCTTTCGTTCAGTAATATTGCTTTTGAGAAAAACCCCAACACTATTCCTCCCAAAAAGTCAAGTGATCCGCATGGGTATATCTTGAAAAACTTCACTATACGGGAAGGCCTGACAGTTGAATCCA
This sequence comes from Fluviicola sp., assembly GCF_029266855.1. GTDB lineage: Bacteria > Bacteroidota > Bacteroidia > Flavobacteriales_D > Crocinitomicaceae > Fluviicola. The sequence continues at coordinate 303,364 of NZ_JAQSWB010000001.1, read as the reverse complement.
TGCTGATCAGTGTGAGCGAACGGAATAAACGAATTAAACTTTCAATTCATGAAGTCAGTATCATTGATCCTCCGGCAGAAACCGGCAAAGAAATAAAAAAACGGATCGTAGACGAAACCAAAGAACTTTTTGCCCTTGAAAATTGATTCTCCCTATCTTTATTTTGAATGACAGCTATCGAAAAACTAACATTTGTTATCACCACATTTGCAAAAATGAGCCCGGAAGAATTTGAACTTTCACTTCCTTTTTGGAAAGAACGAATGTTTAAAAAGGGGGAATTTTACAACGAACGAAGTCATATCTGTAAAAACCTGGGATTCATTATCGATGGAACATTTCGCTCTTATATTGTAGAAGAAAAAAGCGGAGAAGAGAAAAACGTATTTCTTTATTCATCTGATCAGTTTGTGGTTTCCTTTAAAAGTTTCATCAACCAAGCGCCTTGTGATTACCATACACAATCCATGACTGATTCAACAATTCTCTATATCAATATCGTTGATTTACTGTCGCTGTACAAACAATCGCATCAATGGGAACGTTTTGGACGATTATTGGCTCAGGAAGCTTTTAATGTGGCGATGGAGCGCAGTGAAAGTTTTTTATTCAAAACTCCGGAAGAACGTTATTTGGATCTGATAAAACACCATCCCAACATTTTCAATACTGTTCCTTTGTATCATATTTCCTCTTATCTGGGAATTCAAGGTCCATCTTTAAGCCGCATTCGCAAAAGACTTTCAGGCAAGTAATCCGGGCATTACGAATAATATCTGGTCAACAGACGATTTTAACCCAGGTTAAAATTAATGTGATGCAAACGCTGCAACTTTGTCTTAACAAACAAAATGAAAGCATCATGAAAACGTCAAAAACAATTGTATTAATCCACGGATTATTCGTAAACAACACTAGCTGGACAAACTGGAAAACTTATTTTGAAAACCAAGGGTACACGGTTCATACTCCCGCAAATCCAGGTCATGAAGGAAAGCCATCCGATTTAAGACAAAACATCCATCCGGATCTAACGAAAGTGGGATTTGAAGATGTGGTGATGAATATTGTAAAATTAATAGATACACTTCCTGAAAAACCGATCGTAATCGGACATTCATTAGCAGGGTTAGTTGTTCAAAAATTGATTGAACTGAATAAAGCGGTTGCCGGAGTAAGCATCGATGGGGCTCCTCCCAAAAATGTATTCGCCCCCTGGCAAACGATCAAAACTGTTCTGCCGGTTGTAAATCCATTCAAAGGCGGATCAGCTTATTTGGGCACCAGAGAATGGTACCACAAAGCATTCTTCAATAACTACACCCGCAGCGAAAGTGATACATTTTATGATGAGATTGCTGTTCCCGAAAGCAGAAAAATTGCACGGGATACTTTACTGAAAAGCTTTGCTAAAATAGATTTCAACAAACAACACGCACCTCTTTTATTCATTGGCGGGGAAAACGACACCATCTTCCCGGCAGCTTTCACTAAAAAGATTGCAGGATCTTATAAAGACAAAAACAGTGTGACAGATTTCAAATCTTTCGCAGGCAGAAGCCACTACATTGCCGGAGAAAAAGGTTGGGAAGAAGTGGCAGACTATACGCTGAACTGGATTCAAAACCTATAAAAAAGACACACTACAAGTCGGATTCATATTACTGGTTCGACTTGTAGTTTTTTCTATTTATACTAAATGAACAGGTACTTTTTTCATTGCATTAATCACTTGATTTTGTATTGTTAGCATGTTAGTTAACATACTTACAAGAATACTTAATCAGTTAGCATATTAGTTAACATGTTTACGATCACACATAATCGATTAACAATGGAATACAGCTGTAGTAAAAGAAAAGGGGCGAATCCGCCCCTTTTTTCTATCGAAAGCAATACTTTCTTTTACTTTATTTCTTCGTAATCAACATCCTGGACATCACCTTTAGGACTTGATTTAGAGACGGAAACCTTTCCGAAATTCTTCAGTTTTTCGTTTCGTTCCTTTACAAATTCCTTTTCACGGGCAAGATCAACACGTTCCTGGTCCAGGTTGCGTTTGGCAATCATCACACGTCCTAGAAACCGAAGCAGGATCAATGCTCCGAGGATCATCAATATTGTTTTAAACAAACCGGAAATGCTTGCTTCAACTATTTCAGGATTTAATAATCTGCTCATTCAAATCTATTACTATCTTACTTTACGACTGCTATTCATGCTTTACGACTGCACTAACGCTTGTCTGTATCGAATCGTCAGCCGCGACTGACTCTTACTTAGATAAATGCATATTTCTTTCCGAATAGATCTTTGTGAAGAAAGGATCTTTCAAATTCTTGATGAAACGGATCGCTTCACCCGTTGATTTCATTTCAGGACCTAATTCTTTCTTTACATCCGGGAATTTCTCGTATGAGAACACCGGGATCTTAATCGCGTATCCTTCTCTTTTCGGGTTGAACTTGAAATCCTTTACTTTCTTTTCTCCCAGCATGACCTTCGTTGCATAGTTCACGTACGGTTCGTCGTAGGCTTTCGCAATGAATGGAACTGTACGGGAAGCACGTGGATTCGCTTCTATGACATATACTTTATCGTCTTTGATCGCAAACTGGATATTGATCAATCCGACTGTTCTCAATTCAACTGCAATCTTCCGAGTAATATCCTCGATTTGCTGCATTACAAAATCTCCCAGGTTGTAAGGAGGAAGAACAGCGTAAGAATCACCGGAGTGAATTCCTGCAGGTTCAATGTGCTGCATTACACCGATGATGTAAACATCTTCACCGTCACAAATTGCATCTGCTTCCGCTTCAATTGCTCCACCAAGGAAGTGATCCAGTAGGATTTGGTTATTTCCCATTTCATTGATAATGTCAACTACATGGTGTTCCAATTCTTCTTTGTTGATGACAATTTTCATTTTTTGTCCGCCTAATACATACGAAGGACGAACCAATAAAGGGAAGCCAAGGTCTTTCGACAGTTCAATTGCCTGTTCTGCACTTTCCACTACTCCATATTTCGGGAAAGGAATGTTGTTCTTTTCCAAAAGCTTGGAGAATCGTCCGCGGTCTTCTGCCAAATCCAAAGCATCAAAGCTTGTTCCGAGGATCTTAATCCCGTAACGCTCTAATTTTTCAGCCAGCTTCAGAGCCGTTTGTCCTCCTAACTGAACAATAACTCCTTCCGGCTTTTCGTGCTGAATGATGTCGTAAATATGTTCCCAGAAAACAGGTTCGAAGTATAATTTATCAGCTGTATCGAAATCCGTAGAAACCGTTTCCGGGTTACAGTTGATCATGATTGTTTCATAACCGCATTCTTTGGCAGCCAAAACTCCGTGCACACACGAGTAATCGAACTCAATTCCCTGACCGATACGATTCGGTCCGGAACCCAGGACAACCACTTTTTTCTTATCGCTAACTATGCTTTCATTCTCATATTCGAATGTAGAATAGTAATAAGGTGTTTTCGCATCAAATTCTGCAGCACAGGTATCAACCAATTTGAAGACACGTTTGATTCCCATTTCGGAACGCTTGTTGTGCACTTCAGACTCCAGGCAGCGCAGTAAATGTGCAACCTGACGGTCGGCATATCCTTTTTGTTTCGCTTCGAACATCAATTCTTTCGGGATATTTCCCAAATGGAATTTCTCAATCCGGCGCTCTAATTTGATCAGGTCCTCAATTTGTTTCAGGAACCAGGTATCTATTTTTGTTTTTTCAAAGATCGTTTTGAAAGGAATTCCCAGTTTGATGGCATCATAGACATGGAACAAACGGTTCCAGCTCGGATTTTCAAGCGAGTGCAGGATATCATCCTGGCTTGTCAGTTCTTTTCCGTCGGCCCCCAATCCATTTCGATTGATCTCCAATGACTGACATGCCTTTTGTAATGCTTCCTGGAACGAACGCCCAATTCCCATTACCTCCCCGACTGATTTCATTTGCAGTCCAAGCCGGCGGTCAGTTCCCGGGAATTTATTGAAATTCCATCGCGGTATTTTCACGATCACATAATCCAAAGTCGGCTCGAATAAAGCGGAAGTTGTTTTAGTGATCTGATTGCTCAATTCATTTAAGTGGTAACCGATTGCCAGTTTCGAAGCGATCTTAGCGATCGGATAACCGGTTGCTTTCGATGCCAAAGCTGATGAACGGGATACCCTCGGATTGATCTCGATTGCGATAATATCTTCCTTTTCATCCGGTGAAACAGCGAACTGTACGTTACATCCTCCGGCAAAGTTCCCGATCGAACGCATCATCAAGATGGCCATATCACGCATGCGCTGGAAAGTTGTATCCGAAAGTGTCATTGCAGGAGCAACCGTAATGGAATCTCCGGTATGAATACCCATCGGGTCAAAGTTCTCAATCGAACAAATGATCACTACATTGTCATTGGAATCGCGCAGCAACTCCAATTCGTATTCTTTCCAACCCAGAAGTGCCTTATCGATCATTACTTCGTGGATCGGGGACAATTGAAGTCCGCGTTCGAGTAATCCGTCAAATTCCTTCGGGTCGTATACGATCGATGCACCGGAACCTCCTAAGGTATAAGAAGGGCGGATACATAAAGGGAAACCGAAGTCCTGGGCAATTTCTTTTCCTTCAAGGAAAGATTTAGCTGTTGCCTGCGGAGCCATCGGAACGCCAATTTTCTCCATCAATCCGCGGAACGCTTCCCTGTTTTCGGTAATTTCAATTGCAGCGATGTCCACACCGATGATTTCAACACCATATTCTTCCCAAATGCCCATTTCATCGCATTTGATTGCGAGGTTTAAAGCAGTTTGTCCTCCCATTGTCGGCAAAACAGCATCGATTTTGTGATTTTTCAAAATTTCAATGATGCTTTCCGGTTCAAGAGGTTGTAGGTAAATATTATCTGCAACGACCTTATCAGTCATAATCGTAGCGGGATTCGAGTTGATCAGTGTTACCTCAATACCTTCATCGCGAAGCGAACGAGCGGCTTGAGAACCTGCATAATCGAATTCACATGCTTGACCAATTACGATGGGGCCTGAACCGATGATTAGTACGGACTTAATGGAATTGTTTTTTGGCATTATGCGCTTTTTAAGAGTTCAATTTGTAATTAATCTTTGCAACATGGTAAATGGCTCTACCTATACTACAAATTGAGCGCAAATTTATGGAAATTAATCCAGACTCGTACAAAACCGATTTTGTTTTTTACTGAGTTATTAACACGATTTGAATTGCAAATTGCGAATTGCGAATGCTGTCCGGATAGTTATCGGGATTCGAATTCAGAATTGATCCAAAAGCACGCAGTTAGGTAAAGAATAATTCTCAGCAGAATTTGTTAAAAATCAAAGTCGGTAACTAATTATAAGTGAGGACATTTGGATTACTCATAATTTTTATCCAATTTCGGGGCACTACACACAAACTCTTAACTTATGACAACGCGCACACTATGGTACCTAATACTAAAAACACTTGGCATGTGGCTAATTATTACCGGCCTCATTTCTTTGCCAAGTTTGATCCGCAGTGTTTCTGATATTCTGGCAAAGCCTTTTTCCCTGGCAACATTGACCATTGAAATAGCTTATTTAACGCTTATCAGTACTTTCTACTTCCTTATTTTTCAGTTTATGATCCTGAAATCCCATCGGACCATTGATTTTTTGAAACTTGAAAAACGGTTTGAACACGCTCGCATTGAACTCGCGATCCCTTATAGCAAATCACTAAAAACCATCATTATTCTTATCGGTGGAATTCTTTTTCTAAAAGCTGTTCCAAACCTGATAGAGTATATTTACTCCTTCAGTACAGAAGATTTATTTTTTAGCCAGAGCCAGAAAACTATCAACATGATCGTCTATTCCACGCAGGCAGTAATCAGTTTCCTAATAATGACCAATAGTGGGATCGTGCAGCGCTACATTAATAAGAAAAGCGGAGAAACGGAACAATTGCGGACGCCAACTGACAGATCAAATTCCGAATTCCTAATTCCGAAAGCCGAATTACATTCCGATAATTATCAGGATGTAAATGCTTAATTATGAATTATCATTTGGGAAATAACCTTGCGTTTTTAAGCCAGGACTATTTATTTGTGCATATTTGCAAGTATCAAATTTGAAACTTTCTAAATCATGTCTATACGTAGTTTTTGGCTTTTAATTATTAAAACCATCGGGATCTGGATCGTTATCCGGGGAATCATATCGCTTCCTGAAATTGTAATAAATTTTTTAGTGGCATACAATGCTCCTTACAGCACATCGGAAGTGATCTTTTTTCAAGTCTTATTTTTAATCGTACCAATTCTTTTTTACCTCCTTGTCTTGCGGTTTTTAATTTTGAAAACGCAAAGTATTATTGATCTTTTGAAACTTGAAAGAGGATTTGAGGAAACACGAATTGACATTACACTGCCATACAACAAGGTTCTAAGAATCATCATTATCCTGATCGGAGGAATTATATTTATAACCGCAATCCCGAATTTATTTGAGAATCTTTATTCGTTTATTACCGAAGATCGCCCCTTTAATGAAAGTCCAATGGCTACCAGTTTAATTGTAGGGATCGTTCAATCCATCATTGGTTTTTTAATTATGACCAACAGCGACATTGTCCAGCGCTACATCAATAAGAAAAGCGGAGAAGCCGAAAGCAAGCAACTGGATAAAGAGGAATTTTAGATAATTATGAATTAGTTAAGTTTTACTCATAAACTTAGATTCGTTTTTCTATTAATTCTGGACGATCTTCTTTTGATCGAAGTACTTCTTAGCTTTCATTTCTTTTAGCAGTATTTCCAAATTGGCTTTATCTTCCGCGTATAAAATAATAACCGGTCTTTTTTGGGAATCGAAAAAACTCATGATCTTGTTTGGAGTGAATTTCACTTTGGAAAGTTCAGGGAAGAGCTTTTTCATTTGTTTGATATTCGCTTCCTGGTTTCGATCGATAATCACCAACTGAGTTTGATGACCTGTTTTTAAATACTCCAGCGCGGTCGGATCCAAAATAGGTGAGGAAAAACCGGAGTTTGTCATTTGAAAATAACTTCCGATCAAATTCATCACCTGATCGATCTCCGGTCCTGCATCCGCATCATTGTAAATAGAAACCCGGTTGAGAAGTATCCCATAATCGGTGACCGAATTCGGGAAAGCTGCTGCAAACAGGTCAATTGCTTTGTTCACAAATGCCTGATCCAGCGTTTTGTTATTTGAAATATACTCTTCAACCATAGGATACAAGGCTTTGCCAAATCCGTTGATATACTCATTATTGTACCAATCGGTTGAATCAAGTTCACCGCTCAGGTATTTATACGCCCATCCGTTTCCCAGGGCAGTTGCCAATCCTTCATCAAAAAAGTTATAGGCAAACTGGCTGTAAGCTGATTTGTTTCCGGTGAAATAAGTTTCCAATTGGTGTTGAAATTCGCTGGACTGCTCGTCATATAACACATGACACATTTCATGAAGAACCACTCCTATCCTTCCCACATGATCCGTTTCATCCGTCAAAACTCCTACACACAAACTATTTGCATGTGGTGTCGCGGTACTACTCCCACTCTTCCCGGGAATGGGATAAAGCGCTACAACAAAGGGAATTTCCTTCATCCAGCTGGAATTGTAAAAGCGATTGATCTTTGTAAATGATTCCGAGCATTGCGCTGTATATTTCTCCAGGGCAGTTCGCTGAGCAATAAGTTTTGTTTCATTGTCATTCCATATCAGACGATCATAATAACCTTCTGCCTGTTGCATAAGCACAATTAATTTCTGCAATTCACTATTGGGCAAAATACCGATGATCCGGTCTCTGAACTCTGCAATTGTCGTTGAATTGACCAAAGCAATATCAATCAAATCATAAGTAGTGCGTGTTTGCCGCCGACTCTCGGGGAAGTCCGCTCTCCTGAACTGATAATCCAATTGAATGTGTGCAAAATCAGTTGCCAGTTTTGCAAATTCCTTATCCCCTTTTGTTTTCTCATCGATAAATTGCTGAAGCGTCCGGGAAGTGGAATGACTATAGGTAGCCGCTTCCAAAAAGTTGAAAATGCAATATGGTTTGCTGATCTTGAATTGAAAACCGATGGCATCCTGGGTGAATGCGTTTTGAAACAGCAGACAAAGAGTTGTGAGTATGAGGAGTTTTTTCATGATCCCGGTTTATTTGATTTGTTTATTTACTAAAATATAAATGATCCGTTTTTTCACGCAGATTTACGCAGATAAATGTTACATCAAATCGTCTGTGAGTTTTTTATTCTATAAGTGTAGATAATCGGATAAAAGTGACATTAAATTAGCTGCTTATTTTGGAAGAACTGTTTTTTACACTGAAGCAAACGGACAGCAATGCGCTAAGCAGATAAAGAAAAATAGCTCCACTACAAAAAGAAATTGAGAACCAGGATTAACCTATAAGAAAGTTTATTTAGAATCACTTTTATATTAATCATTAAATTCTTTTTCAAAGCGTTCAATCTCTTCTTTCATCATCTTTTCTTCTTCCTCCTGCTGCTTGTCCAAGTTTTCTTCTGTCACAAACTCTCCTTCTTTTAGATACGTAAACCAATGATTTATCAGAGCAAACCTCCCCATTCGCGGGCTTTGAACAAATCCCAAAACAAGTATTCTTCCTTTTGAATCTTTAATAACGGGCGATTTATCCACATACAAACCAGTCGTAGCCTCTATCAGGGATGTTAATTCAAATGAATTATTCAAAACGTATGGTGATTTAATATCACCATTTCCGGAAAGCTTAGCTCCTTCAATTGCTTTCACCATCAATGTAAAACAAATTTGAACACTATCTTCTTCTCCAAGTTTTTTGAAGGCAAACCCCATTTCCTTGAATCCTGTGATATTATTCGGTGAAATCATCAGTAATTCCCTGCATTTCTCAAGAGCATCCCGATACTGCTTTTCTTCATTTAACTTATAGACCTTCTTCGCTTTCAAATCCAGATCTGATGGATTAAAAGGAGCCGACAGCTGCACATAATGCGTATACGACAGCATGTGTTTGGGGGTTAAGGTGGTATCGAAAGCGGCTAGTCTGCTCCGAACCTTCTCGTGAAAGAACTCACTGTCAGCATCAAAAATAGGCACTTCCTTTCCTTCAATTAGGACTTTTTTATCCTGGGCTGAACAAGCAACTAAAAAGGCGGTCAGAAAAAGAATTACCAAGTGATATTTCATTTCGGTTTGTTTAGTTTAATTACAACACAATATTATTCACCGGAGCCAATGCTTCAGGCAAATCTGTTTCGCCCAGCATTTCGCGCAAATCAATTTCAATTGTACGGCTGATCTGTGAGATCGGAACATCATTTGCACTTCCTTCAAAGGGATTTTCGGCACTTTCACCAACCTGCTCCAGGGAAGTAAAAACCCACGAGATCAAAACACTGAACGGAACGACCAGCCAGATCATGTGACCTTTCATGAAACCGTCCACATAGTCATTCAGCTTTGCAAATTCGAAAAGCATCCCAAAAGGCAGCAAGAAACAAAACAGGCGAATAAAAAAAGTATTGATCGTAGAAAATTGACGTGGGTAAGGGAAATTCTTGATGCGTTCACTTTTCCCCTGATGCTCAAAAAACTCATTCAAAATCTTTTGCATTTCAATGTATCGGAAGGTATCCAATTGCCCTGAATCCAATAATTCACGAAGCAGCTCCGACTGCTTTGCCAGCAATTGGGTTGCCCGGTTCTTGTTTTTCAACAAGGCATCCAATTCCTCCTGCCCAATGTATTTAATTAATTCTGATTCAAGCGATGTTTGACGCTCCGGAATGGTGTAAAAACGCTGGTATTCTTTGTTGTAAGACTTGGAAGAAGTTTCCCAGATCCGTGAATCACGCATTTGATAACGAAGTGCTGTCAGCCAGGCGAAATGGCGGTAGATCAACTCCTTGCTTTTGGCATCATCATTAAGCATGTTCTTACTCATTGCTCCCCATGACCGGCTGCTGTTGACAATAGAGCCCCAGATCTGCCGTGCCTCCCAGGTACGATTATAAGCCTGCGTATTTTTAAATCCGACAATAAAAGCGGTAGCTGTTCCCAGCAATGCCACAACTGTCCATGGAATTGCGATCCAGTGAATCTGAAATACCTCAAACAAAACCACCGGGATTGATCCGATTAGAAACAGCCAGAAAATATTTCTCCGGGTCCAAATAATAAACTCTCCTATGTGATACGATTTTCCTGAATGCATGTATGATTATTTTCGTGAAGTAAATTTACTGATGATTATCCCAACCAGAACAACGGTATAGAAATGTCCTAAAATTCCCAGTACAGAAGTAACGAGTTTCGTAGCATGTGCAGCGGGAACAATATCACCGAAACCAATACTTGTCATGGAAACCGAACTGAAATAAACCAAATCCATATAGATCGATGCGCTGTCCCGCATATCCACTCCATGAAAGGCATGCGGATCATTGTAAATCATCAGCTGCAGCAAGAAAACACTGATCTCGATGAGTAAAAAATAACCACAGGCAGCTGCCGAGATCACATCCGTATCAATGTAGCTTGGTTTCACAAGGAATTTCACTACTTCATAAAAAATGAAACTAAAGAATATAACGTAAATGATATTCAGTACTTCGAAATAGAGTCTTACATCCTTTACAAAGGAAATTCCAACAGGAAGCAATACTACCAGGATGAACAGCAGGTTTTTGATCCAGGCTTTCCATCTGTTTTTACCCAGGAAGATTCCAGTACAAGCCAACCCGAGCAAAAACATATTAATGGGCCAGATAATATCCCGGTAAGAGACATGGTCGCTGATGAAAATTCCAATAAACAGATGCTGGAGCAATGCAACAAGCAGAACCTCATACTTTCTTCGTTCAAAAAATTCAAGTAGTCTTCCCATTTCCCGCTTTTATTTATTCCAAAGATAATTTTTCCGGCTAAATATCATCTCTGAATTTTACCGCTAAAAGGGGGCATTATATCAGATTACAGGATGTTCGAATGTGTTTTAACGGGTTCTAAAGTTGCAAGTTCGCGATATTGCGAACAGCCCTTTAGCAGACTGGGATCCAGAGCAGGAAATCACCTAAATTCCAAATAGTTTAAACTTACTATTTTGTCGCTGCCAGATTAAAGCACATAATTCCCACTGGTAAGCGCCTCAAAATTTGTGAATCTGCGCGAAATATTTGTTCCATTTCAATTACTCTTAGGATACAATTAAGCTGTAATTTGTTTAGCTGAGGGAATTTGGTATGGACATGACAGCCCTCTCTAAAAAGACACTTTGTTTGAGTAAAAGTGTTCGTTTCTGAGCTTAAAAAAGTACTTTTACATTAAATTAGTATTTCCATGAAATTGGTTTTAAATCAGCATCAAATTGAGCAAAAAATCATGCGTCTGGCGCATGAAATTTTAGAAAATACCTATGGTATTCCCGAACTGTTTATCGGTGGAATCATAGGAAACGGAGAAACTTTTGCACAGCAGATTACTGAGATCGTCCGGAAGAACAGTTCCCAGGAAGTCACTTATTTCAAAATAGAACTGGATAAGGATCATCCCCTGGATTCAATGATCAAATGCTCTATTGATCCGACATTGTTCAACGGAAAATCAGTGATCCTGGTAGACGATGTGATCAATTCGGGAACGACCATGCAATATGGAGTTATGAAGATACTGGAACAGCCCGTACGCAGTGTGAAAACGGTTGCCCTGGTTGACAGAATGCACCGGAGATATCCGATTAAATGTGACTTTGTCGGCATGACCTTAACAACCACTTTGGGTGAACGTGTTGAAGTGATACCTTCTAACGGGTCATTGGAAGCGTTTTTAGTATAATTAAAAATGCAAATTCAAAACACAGATATTTTTGAATTTTACACTCATCATTTTGCATTCATATGAAGCGAATAACAGAAGCGGAAAGCAATCACCAGGACTTGGACCTTATGTCGACAAGGGATCTGTTGATCGGAATCAATGAAGAAGATCATACTGTTCCCCTGGCAGTTGAAAAGGAAATTCCCCAGATAGAGAAACTGGTCGATGCCTGCGTCGAGCGCATGAGCGACGGCGGAAGGCTTTTTTATATGGGCGCAGGAACAAGCGGACGTTTGGGAATTGTGGATGCCAGCGAGTGTCCTCCGACCTTTGGTGTTCCTCACGGAATGGTCATCGGGATCATTGCCGGTGGAGACCAGGCAATCCGGAAAGCCGTTGAATTTGCAGAGGACGACCGCGAACAAGGCTGGAAAGACCTGGAAGCGTTTCAAATGACGGAGAAAGATATCGTTGTCGGAATTGCAGCATCAGGAACAACACCTTACGTATTGGGAGCATTGGAAACCGCTAAGAAAAAAGGCATTTTAACCGGTGGCATTTCCTGTAATCCGGGTTCACCATTGAGCCAGCTTGCTGATATTGCCATCACTCCTGTTGTAGGTCCGGAATTCGTTACCGGAAGTACCCGTATGAAAAGCGGAACAGCACAGAAATTAGTATTAAATATGCTTTCAACCGCCATCATGATCCGTTTGGGAAGAGTGAAAGGAAACCGGATGGTGGATATGCAGTTATCCAATGAAAAACTGGTTGACCGCGGTACCAAAATGGTTATGGACGCAACCGGATTGGACGAACAAAGAGCCAATGAATTGTTGTTGAAACACGGTTCGGTGCGGGCAGCAACAGAAGCTTTTAAGCAATAAACAGTGAAGATAAACCCCATTATTCATTCATCAGACTTAACGATCAATCGTCCGAAACCGCTTGTTGAAGACATTCCTGTACTGGAATATTCAAAACAAATTGACCCAAAATATGCTGTTGAAGCTCTATTGGAAGGGAATCATGTGTTGATTGCTGATCAGTTCAGCAGCGGGACTCTCGTATTGGAAGCTTTGAAGAAGAAGCTCTCAACAAAATCCACGAATGATTCGTTTCAGGGACAACGGAATTATCGCGAGGAATACCGAAATGCCTCTCAGCTGTTGTTAATTGAAATCAGCGATCACAAACTGCATGTTCGGAAAGCTCCCCAAATTGGCTGGTTAAAAATCCTGTATCCTGAAATCCCTGATTTTTTTCTGCCCTTTACAGATGTCCAGGGATTAAACAGTTCCTGGCAATGGTATGAAAAAGGAATCCGGATTCCGGGATTGAAACAAACACTTCATCCGTTTTACGGGACCTACTTTCCTACTCGTTTCGAGCACATCGAATTGTTTGTCAGTTATTTGAAAAAGTATTCAGGCAAGAAAGAAAAAGCATTTGATGTCGGGATCGGAAGCGGTATTTTAAGTAAACTACTGCATCAATATGGTTTTCAGGAAGTTCACGCTTCAGACATCAATCCGAATGCGCTAATCGGAATGTTTGAATCACAAAAGGATTCAGAGTTGCAAACCAAGCTGTATTTTGGCGACCTGTTTGCCGGATCACAAGTCAAATCAGACCTGGTTGTATTCAATCCGCCGTGGGTCCCGCTTCCAAAAGAAGTTTCGGGTATTGACCTGGCGATTTATTATGACACAGAACTGTTTCCCCGTTTCTTTGAAGAAGCTCACAAACACCTGAATCCGGAAGGAAACCTGGTCTTATTGTTCTCAAATTTAGCCGGATTAATGAATCCGAATTTTGTTCACCCGATTGAACAGGAATTGAAACGCCATAAACGGTTCATCCTTGTTGAGAAAAAGACCAAAAAAGCAGCTGCAGCATCTTTGAAGACTAAACGCAAAGCAAGCTGGCGGGATCAGGAATTTGTGGAGTGCTGGGTGCTCAAAAGTTCAAAATAGTCTAAAAGGTATAAATAGTTGGAAACATTCGGAATTCGTAATAGGGAATTCGTAATTTTGAAAAATGCAAATCAAAACAACACTTACGCAATCCGAATTCGCCAAACTGACAGGGATTTTACTTTTAAAAAGATTACAGGTTCTTTTCTTACTTCTAGCAATCCTGGGTTTAATCATCGGTGCGCTAATCGCTATGTTCGTGTTCAAAAATGAATCTGCATACATGCTTGTCTTTGTCGCGATTGTATTCCTGGTCTTATTTGCATTCAGTATTTTCAACAATGCCAAAAGACATTATCAGAGCAATCCACGCATCCGGCAGGAAACCACTTATGAGTTTTCAGACAAAGGAGTTTCCATTTCAAAAGAAGGATATTTGTCGACCGTTAAATGGAGTGAAATCATCCGCATCCGCAAAAGAGCCGGTTTGATTCTGATCTGGCAGAATAAACTGGTGGCAAACGTGATCTCAGTAAAGGATGTAAGTCCGGAACAGTTGCACGGAATGAAAGCATTTATTCAAAAGAAGAACATTCCATCCAACCTTTGATCTATCCTCCACCGGTATTCACACGACCTTTCAAATCATCGGCGCCAGTTCCTCTTCTTCTGCTTCCGGCTACGCTGGTTTTCCCGAATTTATAAGTGAAGCTTAGGGTTGCAACACGCGTATCCCGTTTCACATCGAAGTATTCCCTGTAATCCGTAAATGCAACATTTGCCCGGATGTAGTTCGTGTAGAAAATGTCTGTCCATGCGAACTTAATCACACCGCGGCTTTGAAGGATTTTCTTTTGAACACCAATACCTGTGTGCCAGATCTCTTTGATATGATCAAAAGCATAAATTTCCGGTGTGTGATAAGAAGCATTCCATTCAATCGACCAATCTTTTTTCAATGTAAAGGTATTTACCGTATTCAGGATCAGCACTCCTGATCCCCTGTTTTGGAGGTTGGTTTGGGCTACATTCCCGGAATAAAGTGCAATATATGCGTTGATATTGTTCACACTGTTCCACCATTTGGTAACCTGGACAGGAGCCGAAATATTCGCATAAACCAGATCAGCCCGTTTCAGGTTGATATTCGTCTGAACAGTTACATTCTGATTCTGCGTTAAAGGTGCGATTACTTCGGTGATATTGTCTTTGGTCGTTGCGATTCCCACATTCACAAACAGCACATTCTTAAAGGCATATCCAAGTTCAAAAGTGTAAGTGGTTTGCGGGCGCAGGGACGGATTTCCTTCCCTGTATGTTGACGGATCCAGGTAAAACTTAAACGGATTCAACTGATCATAGCTAGGACGGTCAATTCTGCGGTTCATTGACAACTCGAAATGGTGTTTTTCAGTTAGATTGTATCCCAGGTAAGCTGTTGGGAAGAGTTGAAAATACGTAGTGTCCGAGACAGAATTACTCGTCCTTTGCGTTCCTTTTACATGTGTGTATTCTCCTCTAGCACCCAGTTGAAACGACCACTTCTTGCCCTCGTAATTCCAGGTTAAATAACCCGCACCGATCGTTTCCTGGTACACATAATGATTGCTTTTAGTGGTATCATAAACAGGTGTTCCGCTGCTTCGGTCGAAAAACTTCAGATCGTTATCTGCAATTACATAACTTGACTTCAAACCTGCATCCAGGAAATTTTTCGCATTTAGAGCCTGGTGTAAATCTACTTTTGCCGAATGGATTGCCAGTTTACCTTTCAGATCACCGGTAAGAATGTATGGATCCTGGAATGGAACACCGTTTAAGTCATAATAACTGGTATTGAATCGCTGTTCATTCTGATTCCGGTAAGCTGCATAATCCAAATCCGCCGTAATCTCAGAACCCAGGGAATCCAGGACATGCTTGTAATTTACATTGGCAGAACCGTTAAACCACTTTTCCTTTCGCTGATTTGTTGTAGCAAAGCGCGAAGCAACCACATCTTCCTGGATTTGAACATCCGATTGATTGATACCGTCTATCGTATACGCGTTACTCATGCCGTTTACCACGAAACTTAGGGTGTTCTTTTTGTTCACCTGGAAATCCATTCCAAAGCGCGCACTGTGATTGGAAACAGGGAATTTCAGGTCATTATCCTGAAGGTAAGCCCCTACAAAAGTATCCTGTTTGTAAAAACGCCTTTCGAGGATCAGGCGATTGAAGCCTTTGCGGTATGCATAATTATAGGAACCAAATACATTAACTTTCTTGTTCCGGTGATTCAGGGAAATTCCTGCTCCTGCTTTGGGATAAATCCCCTGTCCGTAACTGGTATTAACCGTTCCGTTCGTTCCCAAACGCGTATCTTTCTTCAATCGGATATTGATAATTGCCGACCCGGCCGCATCGTATTTTGCCGAAGGATTGCTGATCAGTTCAATCTTATCGATTGCCGCGGATGGAATTCCCCTCAAAAAATTGGCCAGGTCAGTTCCCGACATGGGTTGTGCTTTTCCATCTATCTGCACAATGATCCCTCCTTTTCCATTCAAACTGATATTATCTGTAGAACTGATACTTACTCCCGGCGATTTTTCTAAAATTTCAAATGCGGATGAACCGGTTGCACTCAGTGATTGTTCTACATTCAAAACCATCATTCCGGGTTTCCGTTCGATGTAAGGTTTGACTGCGGAAACCGTTACTCCTTCCATTTCTTTTACCTGCCCCTGAAACGCCAAATTCAATCCGGAAGCATCCGATAAAGCCAATACGGGAGTAGTAAACTCCGTAAAGTCTTCATGAGTTGCACGGATAAAAACAGAATCTACAGGAAGAATATCTGCTTCGAAATGACCGTCTTTCTCAGAAACTGCCATGGATAAAAGGGTCGAATCCGTAGAATAGATAAACAATACCGCATCAGCTAACGCCTGTTTTTTGGAATCCGTTACAGTTCCCTTTACCCAAACTTTTTCCTGTGAGAATGCTTGAAAAGAAATCAATAAACAAATGAGTATTCCTGTTTTCATAGGAGTATAATTTGAACAAAGATGCCCCTCATTGCTCAGTGAATTGTTGTTTTATTTTTTATTTGTGATTAATCGTTTTAAGAGAACGTTGAACGGTTTTTAGTCCTGATAAATGATAGAAAGTTTAAAGAGTTTAAATACCAAATAACTACCGGGATCAAAAGTTCAATGTATTGACTGCACCTCCCATCCTTGCTTTTTTCATTTAAATTTTTCGATTATTTCATGACTATATCGCTTTAGCAATTCCAGGAGGTTCGCCAGGCCGAAAAATCGAGTAATTTTAGGAATTCAATCAAAAGTATGAGCAAGTTAAGAGGTGCGTTATTTGTGGGATTCGGAGCAGCGAGTTACGGAATTCTTGCAACCATCGTGAAGTATGCCAATAACCAGGATGCCCACACCAGTGTGCTCACCTTTTACCAATCCTTGGTTGGTGTGATCGTTCTGTTTGTACTGATGCAATTTGCAAAAGCAAAAAAAACTCCGGTCAAAGCAAGTGTGAAATCGAAGTCCAAGCTGGTTCTTTTTGGTATTTCAATGGGCTTAACGAGTTGTTTCTATTACATTTCCATTCAAACGGTTTCCGTATCCATTGGTATTATCTTATTGATGCAGTCCATTTGGATGAGTGTTGTGTGGGAAATGATCCAAACGCGGAAAGTGGCACATTGGCTCAAAATAGTTGGCAGTTTCTGTGTTTTGGGAGGAACAGTGCTTGCAACCAACCTGATCCGGGAAGACGTTCATGTTTCAACAGAAGGAATTGTTTACGGATTGCTGGCAGCTTTATCCTATACGATCAGCATGCACGCTTCGAATCACGTTGAAACACAGCTATCCAGTGTGGTACGCAGTTTCTGGCTGATTGTCGGGAGTTTGCTCACCGTCATTGTTTACTGGAACCTGCAGATCTGGGAGCATTTAGACTGGATGATCTTCCTGAAATTCGGAATTATTTTAGGTCTTTTCGGAACAGTGATCCCTCCTATTTTATTCAATATCGGAATTCCACAAACCGGATTGGGATTGGCCGGAATCCTGGCAGCAATTGAAATACCGGTTTCTATTTGTTCTGCACAACTTATCCTGCATGAAACCGTGACGGGCATGCAATGGCTGGGAGTCGGGATTATTATCGCAACGGTGGTGGTAATAAATGCGAGGAAGATAAATTAATTTCTGTTTCATTTCCCGCGGAAGACCATGGATTATAGGGCTTATCCTGTCATTATATTAATCAAGGAATTAAAATCACAATTTATTGATGTAACGAAAATCAGGGGAAAAATCAATTCTTCAATAAGCTTAAAGAATATCAAAGTCTTTTGAGCTACAAACAAGCAATTATTGAAGGGATTCTTTCAGGTTCTTTGAAAGGTATAGAAAACATCAAGAGAATTATTAACTGATATGATATTTTACCACAAATACACAAATGATGGCGCCTACCGGTCGCCATTTGTCTCCCTTTAAACTCTGCAGAAGCAAAAACTAATCCTCCCAGCCACAAACCTTCAATCCTAGTTTTTCGGCTTCTGCGACGGTGGATTTTTTCACTTCGTGCTTACAGTTGTTGAGTCCGCGGCAATCGCGTTTGTAATGAAAAGCAACAGAGCTTGGGGAATCGCAGATATAAACAACTCCATCTCCGGAGGAGAAACAACACGCAAGAGCAATAGCTAAAATTAATTTCATATGAATAGTTTGGTTTCGTTACAGTTTAATCAATCGTTGCGCCAAGATAGTCAATTCACTCATTTACAGCTATTTTTTTGTAATTTCCCGGGGAAACCCTAAACAAAAAAACATGCGTTGCCTTCTTACTTTTCTGCTGCTTTTAATCTATTCTACCGGTTTTTCCTGTTACAATGAATATTACGCACTGGATGCAAAAGGACACTTTCATCAAATGGGTATGGGAGAAATCCGTTTCCAAAAAAACTTTGATCAGCGTCAGATCGAACGAAAACTGATCCAGCTTGAAGAGAAACTCCAAACAAAAGCGGATTTCAAATTGCTTTCGGATTATGGTTTATACCTCGTGAAAGGCGGGAAAGTCAAAGAAGCCCGGGTCCTATTTGAAACATTAGCGAAAGCTTACCCCAACGAATACAGCATTATTGCGAATCTCGGAACAACTTATGAATTACTTGGAGAAAACGAGAAAGCACTCGAATATATACGGAAGGGATTGAAAATTAATCCGAATTCACACGGGGGAAGCGAATGGATCCATGTGAAGATCCTTCTTGCTAAAATAGCTTTAAACAAAGATGCGGATTACCTGAAGAATGCAAGTGTTTTGAATTTGAATGCCAGGCAGGAATCTTCCGAAGCTATCCGCAAGCAGCTGTATATTCAATTAAAAGAACGCTTTCCTTTTTGCAAAGGTCCGGATCCTATAATGGCCGACCTGTTTATTGACCTGGGAGATTGTTACGCCGAAACCATTTCTTTTGAACATGCAAAAGGCTTGTATGAAATCGCTCAGTTCTACTACCAAACAGACCAAAGAGTTGCGAATGAAAAAATTGAACTTGTTCGAAGGCTCCGCTCCAAATACGCTGACAGTGTACCGACAAAGCCAGGAGTATTTGAACGTAGTATGATCGAAAAAGTAGGTGGTATCCCATATAAATCTTACTTACAGGATCCCAATTCCGATAACTACCAGGTTGACTGGTCAAAAATTGAAACGGATCCGGATAAATTATTGAATTACCTGGGACTGGAACGAGTGGTTGAAGAGATATCCAACAGTGAAACACCTAAAGCAAAAGATACTCCGAAAGAACAAGGGAAGATTCCCGAAACGAAAAAGAAAGCAGATAACTCCATGCTTTGGATCGGGTTAACACTGACTATATTAATCGTTTCTATTTTCACTTATTTCAGAGCAAAGAAAAAATGAACCTTTCTCCGGAACTGACATATCAACAGGCCGAAATTCAAGATTGCCAGTTATTAACAGAAACTGCAACCCGCTCGAAGCAAGATTGGGGATATTCGGACAATGTCATGGAATTGTGGAAAGATGACTTGCTGATTGATGAAGATTATATTCGGAAAAACACCGTCATTAAAGTTTATGTTACAGGGAGATTTATTGGCTTTTTTGCAGTGATTGCCCTTGATAATGAAATACTGGAAATTGACCATTTATGGTTGCTCCCCGGAGAAAAAAGAAAAGGATTCGGTTCACTTATTTTCAAAACGATTCTCCAATACGGAAAAACAAATGCTTTTAAAAAAGCAATTTTGATTGCCGAACCAAACGCTAAAGGTTTCTATGAAAAAATGGGAGGAACTGTTCAAGGAACCTTTCAAAGTAAAATCAAGGACCGTCAATTAGAGATTTATCACTACACTTTGTGAGTAGGAATTTGACTAACTTTGTTTTATGCGTTTTGATATTCTCACCATACTTCCGGAACTTTTGGAAGGTCCTTTCAATGTTTCAATGATGAAACGTGCACAAGAGCGCGGACTTTTGGAAATTCATATTCACAATATCCGTGATTATTCGACAGACAAGCACAAGAATGTTGACGACTATCAGTACGGTGGTGGGGCCGGGATGGTCATGTCAATCGAGCCGATCGCAACATTGATCGAGAAACTGAAATCCGAGCGCAATTACGATGAAATCATCTACATGACTCCTGACGGAGAATTATTGGAACAGCGACACAGTAATTCCTGGAGTTTAAAAGAGAACATCATGATCCTTTGCGGTCATTATAAAGGAGTGGATGAACGCATCCGTGAACATTATATTACAAAGGAAATTTCCATCGGATCATATGTTCTTACAGGCGGTGAATTAGCTGCAGCAGTTGTGGTGGATAGTATCGGAAGATTGATTCCCGGAGTGATGAACGATGAAACTTCTGCATTAACAGATAGTTTCCAGGATGATTTGCTCTCTCCGCCTGTTTATACCCGTCCGCCGGAATTTAATGGATGGAAAGTCCCCGACGTTTTATTATCCGGGGACTTTGGGAAAATTGAGCAATGGAGAGAACAGCAGGCTATTGACCGGACAAAAAGCAGGAGACCCGACCTGTACAAGAAATTTACCGGCGAAGAATAACTATTTGCTTTCCGATAAAACCCTGTTCTTCTGCATAGCAGTATTCTTGATGCTATCCTGAATTTTATCGATATTCAATTGAATCGCAGTATCGTGCTTCTTTTTGTTTACGAAAAACGGAACGTACGTTTTGACAAAATCATAAGTCAGTACTCCCAGCATCGCTACGGAAATAAAGTAGAAGACCTGGAACTGGACATAATGAATAATCATCCCTGAAAAAGTTCCTCCAAGTACATATGCTCCCATAATTGCAGCCATCAACTTTGTTTTCTCCACAACCTGCGGATTCATCCGGTACTCTTTCTTTGTAAGCATTGACAAATGAATAGCCAAGTCGGTTGTTAAACCCGTTAAATGTGTTGTTTTTATCTGAAAGTTCGAAATACTGGCTGTTAATCCGTTCTGAAGTCCCATGGAGAACAGCAGTACAGAAACCAAAATCTCAGTTTGGGTAAGTGTTTCCGTGTAAAAGAACTGACCGTAAATTCCAACAAAAACAAAACACCCGATTTCAAGTACCATTGGAATACTGTGAGATATGAAGGCATTTTTCTTTGTGCTGTTGATGATCAGGTTATTCGACAAAAAACTTCCCGAAAAGAATAAGATGATCCAAAATAAAACCACCAGCATTTGAAACCACTTACCATCGGCAATTTCCTGGGACAAAATAGCAAAATGTCCTGTTAGGTTCGAGGTAAAGGAATAAAACAATACCAGTGACGCAACATTGACCATTCCGGCAATAAGTGCTGTGAACACCCCTAATCTCAGGTTATCCAGAAACGTTCTACTATTACTAAATCTACGTAACATCTTAGTTTAATTTTTTCAGTGTTATTTTTACAATTCCCCGAGCGTGAACATCTGTTTCAAAATGAAGAACAAGCTCATTATCCTTCAATGATTCAATTGAGTAAACTTCCGTTGAACCATCATCGTTGAGTAAAGTCAGAATTCGCCCCCGGCCTTTTAAGTGCCATTTAGCCAGATGTTCTTTCCCGTTTTGTTCATGAAGTTTGATCCTGTAATCTTTCATGAAAATCCAGTTTTCAAATTCATGAATAACCAAATGATTGGCGATATCAATCCGTTCGTCCGTTCCGATTTCCTGCTTCACTTTTTCATCTGCATTGTTTCTGTCGTAAACCCATGAAACCTCCTTCCACTCTCCTATTATGGCAGTTTCAGGATAAGACGAATGGCTGAAAACATAGTATCCGAATGAACTCAAAGTGAGTACTGCAAGACAAGCTGATATGACCAATTTCCCTTTCATACTAATGCTGTAACATAGGTTTGATTTGACTCATTGGAATACTGATTGTTGTCCCATGCAACAAGCTGCTTCTTAATTTTTGATTTATTTAAAAAAGGCAGGATGTTCATGCTTTTCTTGTGTGACCAATCAAAATCCAATTCATATGGGATAATAATTCTGTCTACCTGATGGTTTTCGGCAAAGTGTTCAAAGGAGCTTTGAGTAAAACCACTGAAAAAAGCAATTTGGATGGATGACACCTTCGGACCCAAATCCTTTTCCAGGTCATACAATTTACGCAGGAACTGTTTTCCTGCCATTTCAATTTTCAAATCGCTCTGATCAAAAAAGAGCAAATCCGAAATTGAATTGGATAAATAAATCCCATGTACCAAAAGCACATTGGTGGAATCTTCGTTTTGAAACTGAAGAAGTGCTTTAAGTGGTTCCAGGGATGAAACTTTAAAGTCTGTCGGTATTAGAATTGTTGCTCCCATATCTGTTTGTTTTAAACAAAATTAGATTGGGAGTATAAGGATGAGATAAGAGCAGGATTAAAACCGGATTAGAATTTCAATTTTAACTTTTCTTTAGGATTTATAAGGAATCACCAGGCTTACCAAAGTTCCTTTTCCTTCTTCCGAATGAACAATGATTTTACCTTTATGCTGACGCATGATATTTCTTGTAAGCGGCAAACCGATTCCGTAACCTTCAAACGAAGTTGTATTCGAAGCCCTGAAAAACGGATCGTAGATATGACCGAGATCCTGAGGAGGAATCCCGATTCCATCATCCTGAACATGAACAGAAATGGCTTCTTTTGTATGGGTTAAATAAATCCGAACCACCTGGTTATCCGAATACTTAGTTGCATTTAAGAGCACATTCGATAAGGCCAATTGGAGTAATTGTGAGTTTCCTTTTATTTCCAGGGCATCGAGGTTTTCCGGAAGACTCTCAAAATCGAAGCGAATCTTGTTACCCGGAATGATTCGATTAACGGTTTCCATCGTTTCAAAAATGAGTTCATCCATGCGCAGTTTTTCAATTGTCATCTTTTTCCCATCAAATCCGGTTTGAGCCAGGAATAAAAGTGCTTTTGTCTTCTTGTTCAGTTTTTCAGCCTGTTCCAGAATGTGGTTCAATGCAGTTTTGTAATCTTCTACACTCCTTTCCTTGCTTAACATCAGGTCGGCTTGTCCGATAATACTCGTGAGCGGGGTATTTAATTCGTGTGAAGCATTACTTATGAAGTTGTTCTGGGTTTCAAAACTGGTTTCCAGACGGTCAAGCATATTGTTCATTGTCCTGATAAGTTCTCCCAACTCATCGCTT
The DNA here is from genome assembly GCF_029266855.1 of Fluviicola sp. Lineage (GTDB taxonomy): Bacteria > Bacteroidota > Bacteroidia > Flavobacteriales_D > Crocinitomicaceae > Fluviicola. The sequence continues at coordinate 279,852 of NZ_JAQSWB010000001.1, read as the reverse complement.
TCCTGTTTGTTTTCAATCCTGAAATGCAGATTCTCAGTCCCGATCTTATGGATACTTGAACTCAAATCACTAATTGGTTTAATTAATCTTTTGGAAAGCCATAAAGAAACCATCACTATTAAAAATACAGCGGAGAAAAACATTGAGATCAGTAGGCCACCGAGATAATTTTTATACTTCGCGTAATACATATTACGTGCAGAAGTATAAACGACATAACGCTTTCCTTTCTTTGAAACATATAGGGTTCCGTATTTTAAGAGATTCCCCTTTCTTTCCTGGGCACTTTTGTTGCGAACAACTTTCCGGATAAAGTTTGCTTCTTCTTTTGTCGCCTTATTCTGTATAATGGGTTTTCCCTGCTTATTCAGTTCAACGATAACACTTTTTTCCAGAGGTAATTTCTCCAGGTATTCTTGTTTGAACTGCTTCACAAATTCTTTGTCTCCACGGTGATCCAGCTCGATTCGAATAGTTGTGCTGGTCCGCGTTTTCAGTCGGTCATAAAAATCATTGAAAATGTAATTGGAAGATAGTATGTAAACAAAAGCACTGAATAACAATACCAAACTTGCAAACGTACTGCTCAGTAACCAGATGATTCGAACACGGATTTTCATTCTTCTTCACGTATTACATACCCCATACCGATCACTGTATGAATCAGTTTTGACCCTCCGAATTGCATCAGCTTTTTGCGCAGATAATTCACATAAACATCTACTACGTTTGTTCCCGATTCAAAATCAACTCCCCAGACATCTTCCAGGATATCCATCCGCGACAATACTTTTCTTGGGTTCATCACAAAGAGCAATAACAACCTGTATTCCGTTGAAGTGAGACTTATCGGATTCCCGTTTCTGGTAACTGTTTTCCGGTCGTCATCAATTACCAGATCATCAAACTGAAAGAGTGTGCTTCCATTTGAAGCTTGGTTTTCAATTCTTCTGAGCAACGAGCGAACACGCGCATTCAATTCAATAAACTTAAATGGTTTCGGCAAATAATCATCTGCACCCGAATCGAGTCCGAGAGCTACATTTTCCGGAGTTCCCAATGCTGTTAGCATGAGAATCGGTATCTGGCTTGTTTCTCTGATTTTTGAACAAACCTGGAGTCCGTTAAGCCCCGGAAGCATAATGTCCAGGATAATGAGGTCCGGATTCCAAAAGTGGAACTCATCCAAACCCTTCAGTCCGTTGTTTGCGATTTTGGTTTCGAAATTTTCTTCCGATAATCCTTTTTGAACCAGCGAACTGATTTGCGGATCATCTTCTATAATCAATATTTTTTTCACGGAAATTTGATTGAGTTATAAAATTAAGAAAAAATAGACGTTGATACAGGAGGGGATAACAAAAGAGGTAACTATCTAATTATCAGCACTGTCCCAATATTGGGACATTGGGTTTTTCCAAAATCCCAAAATCGTAAAATTCCTTTGAAAAAATTTGGAATCAATGACCTTTTCCACTAACTTAAAATAGAACAAATATTTTTTAACCTTTTAAATACTAATTACATATGGGAGCAATTAAATACTTCAACTACTCTCCACAAGTCATCTCAATTTCCCTACTGGGAAGGGCAATCGCACACCCATGTCGTGTCCAAATGATTGAACTGCTTATTGAAAACAAGAAATTAAACAACCAGGGATTCTCTATGTATTTTGGAATGACTCGGTCAACTATCCACGATCATTTAGTAAAACTCTGGCAAGCCGATATAATTACTATTCAATCCGGACAAGAAGGAACAATTGCATCCATAACCGAATCACAAATTGAAAAATACAACCAGTTAGTTTCACTTTTCAGCTTTGACGTAAAAGATGCTTTTCATTTAAGTGTATTAAAGTAACTTTGCGCTTTAATTTGCCGCATGTTATTAGATCCAAAAGTCATTGAAGCCCTCAAAACCGGAAAAACAATTCTTTATCCTTCAGATACGATTTGGGGTCTTGGCTGCGATGCTACGAATGAAGAAGCTTGTCAGCGAATCTTAAAAATCAAAGAAAGGCCCGAAAACAAAAGCTTTATACTCTTAGTGGATAGCTTTCAAATGATCGAAAAATACATTCCGGAATTTCCGGAAGTTTGCTATGATTTGGTCGATTTGTCGGATAAACCCCTGACGATTATTTACCCGAATGCACAAGGATTGGCCCCGAGTGTAATTGCCCAGGATGGCTCTGTCGGGATTCGATTAACAAAAGATCCTATTTGCCTCTCATTGATCCGAAGTATTCGGAAACCCATCGTTTCTACATCCGCAAATATCTCAGGCTCGCCCTTTCCGACCAGTTTCAGCAGTATTGATCCTAAAATTAAAACACAGGTAGACGCGATTGTTGAAGCAAGGCTCAATGAGCAACTTACCGCTCCTTCGCAGATCATAAAAATCGGATTAGACAGTTCGATACAAGTTATCAGAAGCTGATTATTCGAAATTCAGTAACTTTGCACCCGCATGCAAACAGAAAATTTCGCACATAAACTCAAACACCCTGTTTTTAAGGTTGTTTCCCAAATCATTTCCGAAAAAGGATTGGAAGCTTATGTAATTGGTGGATTTGTGCGCGATCTCCTGCTTGAACGACCCTCCAAGGACATTGACATCGTCGTTATTGGAAACGGGATGGAATTGGCCCAGGCTGCAGGAGATAAACTGCGGGTGAAACGTGTAAATCTGTTTAAGAATTTCGGTACTGCACAATTCAATTACAAAGACCTGGATGTGGAATTTGTGGGTGCACGAAAAGAATCCTATCAAAGAGATTCCCGGAAACCCATTGTAGAAGATGGAACATTAAGCGACGATCAGAAAAGAAGAGATTTCACTATTAATGCACTCGCTTTGGACCTGCGATCGGACACGTTTGGTAACCTGATTGATCCCTTCAATGGACTTGCAGACCTGGAGAAAGGCATTCTTCGAACGCCTTTGGATCCGGGAACGACTTATTCGGACGATCCTTTGAGAATGATGCGAGCTATCCGTTTTGCTACCCAACTCGATTTTCAAATTGAAATAAGCAGTTTAAAATCCATTCTGGAGAATGCCGGAAGACTGGAAATTATTTCAAAAGAGCGGATTGTAGATGAACTGAACAAAATTATCCTGGCCGAAAAACCTTCTCGTGGATTCGAACTATTAAATTCCACAAAACTTCTTCACCAGTTTTTCCCGGAAATGATAGCACTTCATGGTGTGGAAACAAGAGACGGAAAAAGCCATAAAGACAACTTCTATCATACACTGGAAGTATTGGACAACGTTGCACTTAACTCGGATGATTTGTGGTTAAGATGGAGCGCCATTCTGCACGATATAGCCAAACCTCCGACGAAACGATTTGATCCGCAGGTTGGCTGGACATTTCATGGGCATGAAGAATTGGGTGCGAGAATGGTCCCTAAAATATTCTCGCGGCTAAGACTTCCTCTGGATGCGAAAATGAAATACGTGCAAAAAATGGTTCGATTGCACTTGAGACCAATTTCTCTTGTAAAAAGCAACGTAACAGATTCGGCAATCAGACGACTGCTTTTCGAAGCCGGTGACGATATTGATGATTTGATGACTTTATGCAATGCCGATATCACTTCCAAAAATGAATTCAAAGTAAAAAAATACAAGAAAAACTTTGAGTTGGTTATCGAGAAATTAAAGGCTGTTGAAGAAAAAGATCATGTCAGAAATTTTCAGCCGCCGATCTCAGGGGAATTGATCATGTCTACCTTCAATATTGGCCCTTCAGGTGAAATAGGCGTCATAAAAACCCGGATAAAAGAAGCGATTTTGGAAGGTGAAATACCAAATGACTTTGAAACGGCAAAGAAATTGATGCTGGAAATAGGAGAAGAACTTGGACTGAAAACGAATGCAGAATGACAAATTAAGAATAAGTGGTAATTCTCCTCTTAATTCTGCATTCTAAATTCTGCATTAAACTTATCTTTGTAAAAAAAACTGCATGGGAGCGCTTAAATTTCGCGTGTTATTAGATTCTGAAAAAGACAAGGAAATCTTTAGAGACATTCTTATTAATGAAGATGACAACTTTGAGTCGTTCTATCGTGCAATATTGAATTCCTTTAATTTCGAAGGAAAAGAAATAGGCTCATTTTTCATGTCGAATGATGAATGGGACAAAGGTCACGAGATCAGTCTTATGGATATGAGTTATTCCGATGAAGATCAGGAAATAACAAGTGTCATGTCGGAAGCAAAGCTGAACGATTTCATGGAAGCTCCGGATCAAAAGATTATTCTGGTTTATGACTTCCTGAGAATGTGGATTTTCCTGATCGAATTACAGGAACGGACAGACGAAACACTGGACAAACCCAAAATTGCTCTCGCAGTTGGAACAGCTCCCCCGGAAGACTCCAAAATGATCCAGGATGATGCCTTTTACGGAGATGAAGAGGATGAGGACCTGAATGAATTCGATGAAGATTTCGGAGACGGTTATGATGAAGACGATTTATCGGGCTACGAAGAATACGAATATTAATTATCAATTAGCAATGACACAATTATCAAGAAAATTCACTTGATAATTTATAATTAGGTCATTGATAATTACTCTTAGAACATGAGCACAGAAAAAAAATTTGGAGACCCGATTGGAGTCGCAATTAAAGAATACGCAGATAAAAGACGTCCGGAAGATATTATAGTTTCATCTGACATTTGTGAAGACGATATTATTCCCCTGGAAGTACTTTTCAGAAAATACGATGAAATGCCGGCAATCGAGCAAAAAGCTCTTTCATTGGCAAGAGGACATGTACTGGACGTTGGAGCCGGAGCCGGAATTCATGCAACTTATTTACAGGATCTTGGATTTAAAGTCGACTGTATTGACGTTTCTGAAGGCGCGGTAGAATATCTGAAAAGCAACGACCTGAATGCCGAACGAATCAATTTCTTTTCGTTAACAGGAAAAAAATACGATACGATTCTTATGCTTATGAATGGAATTGGTATTGCCGGTAAATTATCCAATCTGGAAACAACACTCGAACACGCGAAATCTTTATTGAACCCCGGAGGAAAGATTTTATGTGATTCCTCAGATATCCATTCCTTATACGAAGATGAAGACGGTTCTCTTTGGATCGATTTAAATACGGAGTACTACGGAAATTTCCGTTTCCAAATGAAATACAAAAAACAAAAAGGACCTTGGTTTGACTGGCTTTATGTGGATTTTGACAATTTATTCAAAGCCGCTAAAAATGTTGGCCTAAAGGCAATTCGTGTAATGGAGGAAGACGATCACTACCTTGCAGAATTAACTCTGGAAAAGTAATATGAGATTTCTTACCTGGATCTTCCTGTTTATAACCGGTTTTGTTTTCGGACAGAACAATTCCTTATTATACCAAGTCAAAAATAAGGACAAGAAAGTGTCTTACCTTTTTGGTACCATCCACATGATTCCGGATTCACTTTACTATTTCCCTGGGAAGCTGGATAAGATCATCTCAAAATCCGATGAAGTTGTTTTGGAAATCTCAAACCTTTCGGATCAAAGCTCCATGATGAAACTCCTGATGCTCGATTCAGGTTCTTGCTTTGATATTTTCACTGCTGAGCAAAAAGATTCGGTACTGAACTGGGGAGCGGAACTATTGGGCATTAAACCAGAACAATTTGAAAAAGGATTTGAAAAAAGAAAGCCTTTTACCTTATTGCAATTGAGCGTTCAAAAAACGATCTCAGGGAAAATCCGTATGGTGGATATGGAAATCGAATCCAAAGCACAGCAAAACAAAATTCCTGTCAGCGGATTGGAAACGATAGAATATCAGTTGAATATTTTTGATCGTATGCCGGATGAAGAATTGGCAAACTTCATAATGGAGACTGTCAGACACCCTGACGAAGGTGAGAAAACATTCCGGCAAATGATCCGGTATTATCACAAGCAAGACCTGGAAGGACTCGCCAAACTTATTTTAGAAAGTGATGAATTGGGAAGCTCGGCAGAAGAACTTCTCGATAAACGAAATCATAACTGGATCCCGAAAATGGAAACCCTGATGAGTTCAAAATCCTGCTTTTTTGCCGTAGGCGCCGGGCACCTTGGAGGACCAAACGGAGTGATCGAATTACTTCGCCAAAAAGGATACGAAGTTACCCCTGTAAGATACTGATATGCGAAATCTATTATTTATTCTATTTACCGGTGCAGTACTCTCTGCTTGTAACACGTATTCGGAAGAAGAAAAATCAGCTTTCACTTCTGAAGCCGAGAACTATGCGAAAAAACATCATTGGAACTACGAAGTCCTGGATGGCGGTTTAGTTGTGGAAGTCCTGGAAAAAGGAACGGGAACCGAAAAAATTCAAAGTGGCAGTGAGGTTGAAGTATCGTATAAAGGAACACTGACAAACGGGCGGAAATTCGATCTGACGGAACCCGGAAAACCCCTTCAATCAAGTTTAAAGGGGCTTATTGGCGGATTTCAATTGGGTTTACTGAACCAGGTTGCGGGAACTAAATTACGCATGGTCATTCCACCCCATTTGGGATACGGCGACGATGCATTGGATAAAATTCCTGCTAATTCGACCCTGGTTTTTGAGATCACCATTGAAAAAGTGATTTAAAAAGCAAAACGGAAATTCATTCCACCGCTCATACTAAAGTTATTGCTTGTTTTTCCGTTTGCAAACTGCATAGCCAATCCCGGATTCAGTTCCCATCCTATCCGCATTCTGCTTGCTACCGGACTTTTTCGCGATAGTTTAAAGCTCATTTCAAGCGGAACACGCATGATTACTCCTGCCGTGAAATTCCCGGAAAAACTTTCGCTTCGGGATTCAGTCAATACCGGATAAAGATATGCACCTGCATTACTATTGCTATAAGGCAAGCCATCTACAAAATAACTATCGTAATAAGATGCCCGTACCTCACTGGCAATACTCAATAAACACAGAATATCCAAGCCGGTTTCGAACTGGAACAAGCGATTCGGGTTAGTTGCAATATGCTGACCAACGCCAATGGCAATAGTACTGGAGCGGTAAGTTTTTGCAATCGTTTGCATTCGGTTTCCCGTCACGTAATATTCCTGTCCGTTTTGGCTGGAAGTAAGCGTGTCTATAACTTGTAAATCCTGGTGGTACCAATATTTACTGGCTGTTACTTCCGGTCCGTAACCCAAATGAATTGTGGTCGTGGCCAGGAATTTCCTGTCTGCCTGCTTTTTCTTCCCGTTTATAAATGCAAAAGAAAACATGTAATACGAATTACTTGAAAAGGAATGCAGGTTTTGCTGGTAATCTGCTCCCCACCCCAGTTGAAAGGAATCCGGTATCTGAAAGCCCGGTGTCATCCTTTCCCATTCAGAATTGGTGAAATCAAAGTTGTTGTTGTTGGTCATCCCGTGAGTCATTTTGACTATGAAACGGGGTGTTTTGGTCTCCACGGAATCTGTTCGCTGTGAAAAACCGATTCCGCTTACTAAAACAGAAAATAATGCAATGTAGGTTCTCATACTATTATTTTTTAATGACTGATAAACAGAATAATCGCCCATTTATTGTATCCGAATCACAAAACACAAAGCCGGGTAATTCTAAAAAAAACAACTCGTCTTGTATCCTTTCAGTTTATAATTAGTGATTCTTGATTTTGTAAAAAGCTCATTTTCACTGATTTTCAGCAATCCATTAAAAAAGCTCAAAATCCCAAGATAAAATCGCTCAAAACATTGTTAAAACGAAAAGAAACAGCTATTTTTGAATCGCATTTTAAAAACGAAATCTAAATTCTCAAACATGAGTGTTCTAGTTAATAAAAACTCTAAAGTAATTGTACAGGGATTCACAGGAAGTGAAGGTACTTTCCATGCAGGTCAGATGATTGAATATGGAACAAACGTTGTTGGTGGGGTAACTCCTGGAAAAGGTGGTTCTTCTCACTTGGACCGTCCTGTTTTCAATACAGTTGCTGATGCGGTAGCTAAAACTGGTGCTGATGTTTCTATTATTTTCGTTCCGCCTGCATTCGCAGCTGATGCAATTATGGAAGCGGCAAATGCTGGAATCAAAGTAATCGTTTGTATTACTGAAGGTATTCCGGTAAATGACATGGTGAAAGCGAAAGAATACCTGAAAGGTACAGGAGCTCGTTTGATCGGTCCTAACTGTCCGGGGGTAATTACTGCAGATGAAGCTAAAGTTGGTATCATGCCGGGCTTCGTTTTCAAAAAAGGAAAAATTGGAATCGTTTCCAAATCGGGAACTTTAACATATGAAGCAGCTGACCAAGTTGCTAAAGCAGGATTAGGAATCACAACTGCAATTGGTATCGGTGGAGACCCGATTATCGGAACAACAACAAAAGAAGCAGTTGAATTACTGATGAATGATCCGGAAACGGAAGGTATCATCATGATCGGTGAGATTGGTGGTAGCCTTGAAGCAATCGCTGCTCGCTGGATCAAAGAAAACGGTACAAAACCGGTTGTCGGATTTATTGCTGGTGAAACAGCACCGAAAGGACGTACAATGGGACACGCAGGTGCAATCGTCGGTGGTGATGATGACACGGCAGAAGCTAAAAAACGTATCATGCGCGAGTGTGGAATCCACGTAGTTGATTCTCCGGCTCACATTGGTTCGAAAATGGCGGAAATTTTAGGAGTTACAGCGTAATCGCTACTAGTTAATACTAAGATCCCGTCCCGGTTAGCCAGGACGGGATTTTTTTTTTGCTTAAAAATTTAATTTTCAATACTCTGGATTGATTAACTTCAAGTTATAATTCGAATAAACCAAAATGGGTAAACAACATAAAATTAATCAGTATGAATCTCAGGATCCGGGTTTAGGAACAGCTTACCAAAAATCGGTCAAACGGATCCTAAACGAAGATGGTTCGTATAACATCAAGCGCGTCGGAACAATCCGGATGATGAAAGATTTCTATAAATACCTGGTCGATTTGAATGCGTGGAAATTCGGCTTTTTCCTGGTAGGAAGTTTCCTTGTAGCCAATCTCCTGTTCGCTGGAATCTATTGCCTGATTGGAACAGAATATCTCCACGGGATCAACCCGGATCAAAATGAGTTTGTGGCAGCATATTACTTCAGTGCGCAAACCTTCACAACCGTTGGTTACGGAGCAATTGCTCCAAGAGGTAACTTAACTTCTTTCGTAGCTGCTATGGAAGCCTTTGTCGGCCTAATTGCCTTTGCTATCGCAACCGGTTTGATCTACGGACGCTTTTCCAGACCTTCAACCAAAATCGCGTTTTCACACAATGTGATCATCACTCCGCATAAAGACCAAATGGCTCTGATGTTTAAAATCGTCAACCAGCGAAACAGTGTGCTCTTAAATACCAAAGTGCATGTATTACTTTCTTTGGTCAATGAAGATTCGGTGACAAACATGGTTACCAGGCAGTATTACAATATCCCGCTGGAAACCGACTTCGTGCGTTACTTTCCGCTCACATGGACATTGGTACATCTGATTAATGAGGATTCTCCCTTATATGATCTCAGTCTGTCTGAAATCAGAGAAAAACTGGCGGAGTTACTCATAATCATCGAGGCATTTGACGAAACCTATTCCCAAACGGTTATCAGGAAACATTCCTATGCAGAACACCAATGGGCAACCGGGGTAAAGTTCAAAAAGAATTTCAGTGCGGATGACAGCGGTACCATTATTCTCAATATTAATGAGATCAGTGACCTGGAAATCTTATCATAATTCCGAATGAAGATAAAAAGGGATTTCAACTCTGCTCAATGACTTTTTCAGCTTCAATTGCTCCTCTTTAGGTGACTGAGCGGAGTCGAAGGCACCGAAAATTCGGAATTAGTAATTACCTTTGAGCTATGACACAATACAGTTCTACTTTGTACCCCGTAATGGAACATTTCTACACTTTACAAGGTGAAGGAAAATATACAGGTACTTCGGCTTATTTCATTCGACTTGGCGGATGCGATGTGGGTTGTGTATGGTGTGATGTGAAGGAATCATGGGATGCAGATGTCCATCCTAAGATGAGTGCGGAAGAATTAAAGAACATTGCTGCGGAATATCCCGGAAACCTGGTAGTAATCACCGGAGGGGAACCTGCAATGTATGACCTGACAGTTTTGGTAGATGCACTTCATTCCATTGGTAAATATGTTGCCATTGAAACATCCGGAACCAGTGAACTGGCAGGAAATGTCGATTGGTATACCTTTTCCCCGAAAAAGTTTAAAGCACCTGTCGAAGAAGCCTACATGAAAGCTTCTGAACTAAAAATTGTTATCTTTCATAAATCAGATTTAGCGTGGGCAGAAGATCATTCCAGGAAAGTGAATGAAAACTGTGTGCTCTATTTGCAACCCGAGTGGTCAAAAAGGGAACAATTATTGCCTGCGATTATAGAGTATGTAAAGAACCATCCGAAATGGAAGATCTCCTTGCAGACTCACAAATATTTAGAAATACCTTAAGCATGAAAAACCTTTTATTGGCTTTCTTCATTTTTGCAACAGCTTCCTGCTCCACTGCTCAAATGACTTATTCTTCCAAAAACAAAAAAGCAATCGCCTTATATGAACAGGGACGCGATGAACCGGGTAAATCCGTTGATCCTAAAACCCATGGTCCGAATTATGCCGGCGGAATTGCACTTTTAGAGAAAGCTTTGGAAAAGGATCCTAATTTTTGGGAAGCTCACATGGTACAGGCTGAAATGTATGAAGAATTAAATCAGCCATACAAAGCAATTGAACACTACCGCAAAGCACTGGCCATTAACCCGAATCCAACTTCAGGCGGTGCTACTTATTTTTATCTTGGAACATTGGAATACAGTGTCGGTGAGTACGAAAATGCAGTGAAGAACTTAACCACTTTCACCCAGGTAAAAGGTGCACATCCGGATAATATTGCTCTTGCAAAACGAATCATCAGCGATTGTGCTTTTGCGATTGAGGCAATGAAAAATCCAACCCAATTTAAACCGGTAAATCTTGGACCTGGAGTAAATACAAAAGACCCTGAATACTTCCCTACGATTACTGTTGATGGAAAAACACTCTTGTTTACGCGTTTAATCGATGACAAGCGTGTAAACGGACCTTTCCAGAAACAGGAAGATTTTTATGTTTCCAATCTAAGCACCTTTAATACCTGGGAAGCAGCTTTTCCCATGCCGAAAAATATCAATACGGTAAATAATGAAGGCGCACCGACAATCAGTGCCGACGGAAGGAATCTCATCTTCGTAGCATGTTCGGATGAAAGCGGTACAAATTACGGAGAGAACAGAAAAGGAAAAGGAAGCTGCGACTTGTTTTATACCAAGCGTTTGGGCAGTCAATGGATTGATCCTGTGAACCTTCCTGGAGCAATCAATACAGGAAACTGGGAATCTCAGCCATCGTTATCGGCAGACGGGAAAACGCTTTATTTCGTTCGAAAAGCAATGACACGAAACGGAAGGCCGGATTCGGATATCTATTTTTCAACTTTAAAAGAAGATGGTTCCTGGGATACACCTGTTCGATTACCGAGTACGATCAACACACCTTACATGGAGGAATCAGTTTTGATCCATCCGGATGGAAAAACATTGTATTTCTCTTCCCAGGGCCATTCCGGAATGGGTGGATTGGATATCTTCATGTCACGCATGAACGACAAAGGCGAATGGAGTAAACCCGAAAATCTGGGATATCCGATCAATACAAGTGCGGATGAAAATTCACTGCTTGTTAGTGCAGATGGCGAAGTTGCATTCTTTGCCTCTGATCGTGAAGGAGGTTTCGGCGACCTTGATATCTACTATTTCATCATGCCGGAAAAATTCCGACCGGTGAAAACCTTGTATTTCGATGGTTTGGTATTCGATGCAATTACGAAGAAACCGTTGCCGGGGAAATTCTCCCTGGTAAACATCAAAACAGGAGTTGAAGTCATTAAGTCTGAAGCAGACCAGGTTACGGGTACTTTCACTGTTTCGCTTCCTTTAAATGAAGAATATGCGTTATCAGTAAGTTATCCGGGATATACCTTCTTCTCCCAAAATTTCAACATGACTATAGCTGGTAACCAGGAATCTTTCCACATGGATGTTCCGATGGTTCCGCTCACAGCTTCCGGAACAGCAACCGCTTTAAAGAATGTCTTCTTTGATTTAAATAAAGCAACACTTCGACCGGAATCCTTTGTTGAATTGAATAAACTTCGTGATTTGTTAAAAGCAAACCCGGCTACTAAAATTGAAATTGGCGGACATACCGATACACGAGGCGATGCTACTGAAAACTTAGCACTATCTGAAGCACGGGCTAAGTCAGTGAAGGATTATCTGATCAGCCAGGGAATTGAGACTTCCAGATTGTCTTCAAAAGGTTACGGTGAAACAATGCCTATTTTCTCTGACGAAGCCATTGCAAAAATGACAACGGAAAAAGAGAAAGAAAAAGCGCACCAGGAAAATCGCAGAACAGAATATAAGATTGTGAAGTAATGCATTTCATTCGACTCATAAGACCAATCAACCTGCTTGTCATCATCCTGACAATGTATGGAATCCGTGTGTTCTTTATTCCCTATTTCTCCGAAGATGTTTTACTCAAAAGATCACATCCCAACGAGGCAATTGATTACTTCCTGCTGGTTTTTTCTACGGTATTGATCGCCGCAGCCGGAAACATTATCAATGACTATTTTGATGTGAAAGCAGACCGGATCAACAAACCGAACAAGGTCATAATCGGGAAATACATTAAACCCAGATGGGCGATTGTTTCACATTGGATCCTCAACTTTGTAGCCTTTTCCATTGCCTGTTATTTGACATGGGCATACGAAACATTCTGGTATGTATTCATCCATTTGCTGAGTATCAATATCCTGTGGTTCTATTCCATGTATTTTAAACGGAAATTCCTCATCGGGAACCTGTTTATTGCTGCATTAACGGGCTTGGTACCCTTACTCTGCGGAATTCACTTCTTAGGCCTCACTACTCCTTTTCAAAGCGCCAATTTCATGAGTGATTTTAAAGAAGGAGCCAATTGGATCTCTCAGCTGAACCTCAAGATTTTCTTTGTCGTTGCATTGGCATTTTTCGCTTCCTGTTTAAACCTGGTTCGTGAAATCGTGAAAGATATGGAAGATGTGGAAGGAGATCTTTTACTAAAAGCGAAAACTATTCCAATCGTTTTGGGAACCAACAAGGCAAGGTGGATTTCACTGTTCGGCTTACTGGCAATTATTGGAGTTTCTCTTCCTTTCTTAATTGAAGGATACTCTGTTTTTAATCAAACATTCATACGGGTCATGGGACCTTCCTTTATCATCTATCTCCTGCTGATTATCTGTTGTATTCTTTTGCTCAATAAACCCGATCGAAGTCGTTTAAAACACATCGACCTAATTTTAAAAATCACCATGCTGATCGGTTGTTGCATGCCTTTTTACTGGTATTTCCTATGAACGAAATTAAATGGATCCTCGGTTCCCAATCCCCCCGGAGAAAAGAACTTCTGGCAGGTATTGGTATCGAATTTGAAGTAAGGATAAAAGATACGGAAGAGCTTTACCCTGATTCGCTTCCGGCTTCGGAAGTTCCCGAGTTTCTTGCAAAACTGAAAGCCGCTGCCCTCCTGCCCGGCCTGGCCGATCACGAAGCGGTCATCTGTGCAGATACTGTAGTTATTCTTGAAGGTGAAATTCTTGGGAAACCGGTGGATTTTGAAGATGCAAAAAAGATGTTATCGCGTTTATCAGGAAGAAAGCACACAGTAATAACCGGAGTTTTCATTGGCTCCCGGGTAAAAAGCACCTCCTTTTCCGAACGAACGGATGTAGAATTTGAACACCTCACAGAAGAAGATATCAACTTTTACATTGATCAGTACAAACCCTTTGACAAAGCCGGATCTTACGGCGTGCAGGAATGGATCGGTTATGTGGCCGTAAAACGCATGGAAGGAACGTATACCAATGTGATGGGACTTCCAACCAATCGTTTGTATAAGGAGATTCAAGGATTTGTTTCATTTGAAAAATGATTATTGGTATTCCCTGCCCCAATATTGGGACATTGGGTTTTCCCGAAATCCCAAAATTATCAGGCGCAAAAAAAACGCGGCCCAATAAAATGAACCGCGTTTCAATAGTTATCTGATTCCTTTACTGCTTAACAAACGGTGTCGTTTCCGAACCGTTATCCCCGCTTACGCGAACAAGGTAGTATCCGTTTTGTAAATCTCCAACCTGGAAATCTGCTGCATATGTTTGATTGTTGTTAAGAACTGCCTGGTATTTCACTACCCGTCCATTCATATCAATCACTTCTATTTTTGCATTGTTTCCAATATTACCTACTAATTCCACTCGCATTTTCTCAGCTGCAGGATTCGGGAAAACAAGTAATTCATTCTTCAGCACTTCTTCATCCAAGCCTAATGTAAAACCGACAGAGAAATCATAACGATGGTATGAACCAAAGTCGGCAGGGAAGATTTCCATCATGGAACCACCCACTTTCCGTACTCTGAATCCTCCTGTTGTTTCGCCTTCAACTTGTGCAGAGTACCAAAAACCGATCCCGTCATCATCGCTGTCTTCAAGGATCAGGGAATAACATCCCGGAGCCAGGTTAAAGGTATCTTTATAATCTGTTGTATTTGTTAAGGCTGTTCTCTGGAAAATAATGTTCCCGTTATGATCCACCAATCTCCATTTGTTTTCGTTTGCCTTGTTATTCGTTGTCATCCAAACAAAGAATGCCCCGTTAATCATTTCCGGTGCCGTATACTTCGTTTTGAATTCATTATTGTTTGCATATTCATCCAGTGCAGCTGATCCGTCAATTTCAATCACGCGGGCGTAGAATCCACTCGCCGGATTAGCTCCGAACCAGAAGTTTTGATTTGGAATCGGAATTTCAACTATTTCTTTCTGAAGGAAGCCCAGGTTTCCGTTCCATGTATAATCAATGAAATTACCGTAAGAAACCCAAATGCGTATTTTACAAGATGTTAAAGGAAGAGCTCCGTTATTTTGAAGGATCACCCGAGGATTTGAACAGGTTGGATTCCATTTGCTGTAATATTCGTAGCTGTTCGGATTCAATATATCCAAAATTGCCGCATCGTGCTGAAAGTTTGGTGCTGAATAGGAAACCAGGTCAATTGCAGTTACGAAATTCCCTCCTGCTTGTCCTGCATCATTCGCAGGGACATCTGATACGTCATAATCAATTATCACCGTATCGCCAGGTGTCACATAGGAAGTCAGTTCATGATCGAATTCCCTGACCATATCTCCCGGACACCAGCCTTCACGTGCATACGGCCAGGTTCCTCCCTGACCAATATTCGGGTTTTTCCCGCAATCGTCTCTCCAGATACTCCAGCTGAAACGCTCCACGCCATCGATGATGATTTTGTGTTGTTTGTCTTGCCATTCACAACAAGCTCCGTTACCAACCTGACCATGCCCGGTTAAGCGCGTTCTGATCTTAAAGTTTTCGGAGGTGTCTGAAAGTGCAACCGGAGTTGCTTGCAAAACCACATCGTTAGCCATCTCGGCATAGTTATAGGAAGTCCAGTTTTGCCAAACGGGCTGAATATCGTGAACATCTCTTGCCGGAATTCCTTCTATAAATGCGAATTTCAGATCGATTAGTTCTTGCGTGTTATGCGCTGCCAAATCAACCATTCCGTGCAGATACTTCTGGTAATCCGTTACATCGTAGATCCACGTAAATCCCTGAGGTCCCAAATCAAACCCGATTCCATAAGGTGTAATGTATCGTCCGATCTCAATGTCGTTTACTTCTTCAAATGGGGCCTGAAAATAGGTAATCGTATCATTTGTTTCCGTTACATCAACAGGACTCGGACCTGAACTAATCGTTGTTCCTGCAGAAGTCAGGGTATCGACAGTAGCTAAAGCATATGTTTTCTCATTGGAAGAAACAATGAAACTGTTATCACTTGCAACATAATTAAACTTCACGGAAACTTCCGGAAAAACTGCTGTTAAAACAGAATCCGCAGTAGAAGTATTGTAAGTTCCCTGGTCCAATGAAAAAACAGGAATCTCACTGATCATTTCCGTTCCGGCAATATAACTGTTATTTAAGGTCATAACAGCGCTTGTATTTGAAGCCATTGCCAATCGGTTATGAGTGCTTCGGTCAATGATCCCGCGCTCACCGTCAAAATCGTAGTAAAGTTCCAGATCCGAATAATTCGGGTGTGTGTTAGTGATCTTTTTATTCATCCATGCTGAAATGTCTGCGGCACTTAAGGCTGTCGACCAAACAGATAATTCATCCAGTTGTCCGTTGTAGAAATTCGCATTATCAGCATTCGCCCCCAAAACAAAACGGGAGATCTTTCCTACCGGTAATATTTTTCCGGTTCCGGAATGCCATTGAACACCGTCTTTATAGATAAACATTTGACCGCTTGATGACTTTTTAACGAAAGCCCAATGATGCCAGACATTATCAATATCTGTTGCCGTTGCCAATTTTGAAATCCGGTCATAACTCGATCCGTTACCCGCGTCAAAATAAATGTTGTTATCCGACCATGGGAAATGAATATTGAAAATTCGTTGGTTTAATGAATCTACCGCTTCCAAAACCGAAGTACTGGTTCCCGCAACTCCGTTTCCTTTTGCCCAAAAAGCAACAGTTACGTCTGCTCCCGGTTCAACATTACTCAGGTTGACATCTGCATAATTACTCCCGGTAGCGTTGAATACTCCACCTCTGTTGTTATAAAATAAAGAGGAATTTGAGCCGAGGGTCTGCATGGCAAGTCCGCTTGAAATCCCTGATACATGCGCATCTTCGTAAGAAATTTCAATGATCAGGTTGTCTGTTCCATTATAATTGAATGCTTGTCCGAAATGGAAAACAGTTGCTCCGTTAACAATATTCATCACGTCATCAGCATAGACCGCTGTTAATCCGCTTGTTTCCCAGTTGGTCAAGGCACTTGCCGAAGTATGCTTCAATTTGATCGTTACATTCTCCAATTCGGAAATTCCCTGGTTAAACATCAGTTGCAATGCCTGAAGGTCTCCGGCAACAATTCCGTTTGCAGCCAGGTCAGATGCCGAAACGATCCATTGCATTTTTGCGCCGTTGGAACCTGTACTCACAAAATTAACATTGGAGGCTGCTGTTCCAGAAATAGCATGCATATTGGAAGTTTGAAGTGTTCTCCTTGCTACTTGCCGGTACTGCTGATCGTAATATGCTTGATTTGCATATGCGTAAGATAGCGGAGCTGTTGTATTTACTTTAAACTTTTCCCCGTCTACCTGCACTGAATCCATGATCCCAGTATGCTCGAAAATTCGCGTATAAGCCAAATAATCCCATTCACCGCAATTGTAGTTATCCCATGTGGTTAAAGGACTGCATTTTAACTTGTAATACATTAACACCTTTTCAAAACGCTTGGTATCTAAACTTGCCGGAAATTGAAATTCAGCTCTTCTGGATACGATGGTGTCAAACGTGTAGGTCTGAACCCAGGTTGTGTCCTGGGCAAATGAAGCAAGTGCTCCAAATGCAAGAAAACCTGAGAGAAATAGTTTTTTCATATCTTATAATCAGTATAGGAGGGTAAAGATAACCCAAAGAACACTCCATACCTATATCGATTTTGTGACATTTCCGGGACAAAGTCCTTTTTGCACCCAAATTACATCCAAGTCTTGTATTGCTGACTAATAAGATTTGAAAATCGGAAGCCGATTAAATGTCTTGTTTTCAAAGTGATGACAATTCTGATAAATGAAAAACAACTGAGCTTCTCCATTTTTTGCGAATTCCGGGTCGGATTTTTTCTTTTCTTCTAACCTTGCTTTAAGACCCGGATCATTATTCAACAATTTCGCCGCTTCGTCTTCAAAAACATAGGCAGAAAAATATTCTTTCTCCTGTACATAACTGTCCATAAAGTTCCAGGCAAAGTATGAGTCTTCGGCACGCGGCTCCAAAACACTGATAATAAAATTCAGTTTGTCCTGATCACAGGGAATCCAAACACTGCCTTTCGGGATACGAACCTGTTCTTCCTGCTCGATGCTTTTTACTTTCCGGTGTAAATAATGTCCTTCATATGGCCGGTTGCCGGATTCGAAATCCAGGATCCTGATCGTATGAACTTTCTGTGTTATACTATCCATTTCCATGAATTTCACTCCATTTGCTCTCAAACGCTCAATAATGTTTTCTGCTTCCAGTGAAACAATATATCCTTTTGGAATCCTGACAGAATCCTGGTATCGATACGTTTGGAAATAAGGAATATATTTCGTGAACGGTTTTGAGCGATCATAAAATAAACGGTCCTTTGCTGAAACTTCACTTGGTTTGTATCCGAATTCGTAGCCTTTGAACAAAATCGAATCTTTTTGCTCACTTAGCTTATAATTCATTGGGAAATAAGCTTGTTTCATATCTCGCTTAAATGCATCTTTCCTGGCATTTTCAATGGCCAAAGTATTCTCCTTACTCCAGCTGAATAAAAAGTTTAAATAATCTTTAGTTGCCCGGACCCGCTGTGGAAAGGGTTTCAGCATGTGAGTTTCCACTGTAATACTCAGTGCATGAAAAAGTGTTCCGTAACCTTGTGCATATCTCGGAAGATCATTGAATGCCTGGATGCCCGATTCCGGTGTTTCCCCGGTCGTCTCCACATACGGCGACCAATCCCAACTCTCCTTTTTCAATGTCTCGGTCAGATTAGGAAGGTATTTTTGTGTAAATAAATTCCGAACTCCCGGATCCATCCGTTCTTTCATTGGATGAATAAAGGTCAGAGTGTATTGATAATCCGCTCCGTTCGAAACATGCGTATCAACGAATACATCCGGATCAAGTGCGTGGTAGATCGAGGCAAAGGTTCTCATGTTTTTGGAATCCATCTTGATGAAATCCCGGTTCAGGTCCAGGTTTTGTGCATTCCCTCTGAAACCGTACTCAGCCGGACCATCCTGGTTTGCTCTGCTGGATGAAGATCTGTTCATCATTCCGCCCACATTATAAGCAGGAATAATTGCAATTAGCGGCAAATCTTTTGTTTTCTTTCCCTTCCTGATCCATTCTTCGATCCACAATAAACAGGCGTTTACACCATCGGGTTCACCGGCATGAATAGCATTATTGATTAAAATACTTGTATTGTCGCGGGCTTTCTGAAAGGTTTGCAGGGAATCTCCTGCCCCATTAATAATTACTACGTAAAGCGGAAACTCCGTGTCGGATTCACCCATTTGATACAATTCAATTTCCGGATGCTTCTGATCCCATTTTTTATAGATCTCTATCAATTCGGGATATGTGGGAGTTTTATTCTCACCCCATTGTGCCAAGGTAAGCAGGGGAAATATCAGTGTGAAGAATGCAAGTTTCATGGCTTAAAAATAAGATATCTCTGCAAATCCTGAAGTAGTGACAGACAGACAAATTTAATTCAAGAAGATGAACTAATTTTAAGTAGTAGTGTACAAGATAAAAAAGGGTCTATGAAATCTTCGGTTATTGCTTTCCTGATTTTTATTTGCATGGGATTTAAATGTTCAGCAGATTGTGCCGGAACGGGTTTGTATGTCTTTCCAAATCAAAAGGAAATAAAAAAAACGAGTGTTTTTATTTTGGATGGATATGCAGAAAGTCAGCACGTAATAAATGGTTTGAATAAGCAATTTCCGATTTATTTAAAGTCCGGAGGCGAACGGATTTCATTAGTTGTTGAAGAGATTCATGTCGGACAGTTTTTCTTAACCCAGGCGCTGTTGAAACCTGAAAGATCATTAACTCCGGGAAAAGAATACCAATTGGTAATCGAACATTTACCTGACTATGAAAATTTGGGTAACTACAATTCGAAAACTCAAAAATACGATGCAATCACTTATTTCGTAACCGACGAAAGTGATACGGAAGTTCCCCGATGGATAGTGGTGCCAAAGGAGAAAAATAAATCATTCCGGCATTATGGATGTGGCCCCTCTATTCATGTTAATTTTGATTCACAGATTAAAGAGCAATCTGATTATTTAATAAAAACAACCGTTCGATCCGTTGAGACCGGTAAAGAGACAACGTATTATATTAGCGAAGGAAGAGAAGGTATTTCTATCGGACATGGTATGTGTTCCGGAGCTTTCATATTCGACGAAGGAATGAACTATCAGGTAAAGTTCATGATCATCGATGTTTCAGGAAATGTTTCAGAGGAAACGGAATGGATAGCCTTTACGAAGCCTGAAAAAGCCGAGTGAAAGTTGAATAAAAATCAACACGGTGATTACAGTATTATAAACCTTGACCTGTTCGCTATTTCGCGAACACGCGAATTTTCGAATTCTCAAAAAATGGACAATACGTTAAACCGCTCAAACTGCCATATTTTCAAGCTTATTCTCCTCCACTATTCCTCTACGATGATTAATCCCCCAACTAATCATGCTATTCATCACATCACTTAATTGTTTTGCAGATTCCGTCAATTCGTATTCCACCAAAACAGGAATCGAATCATAAACCGTTCGTTTTACAATCCCGTTCAATTCCAATTCTTTTAATTCCTTGGAAAGCATTCTCGGTGTAATCTTCGGAATCTTCCGCTGAATCTCGGTAAACCGTTGCTTCCCGAATGACATGGTCGCTATAATAGGCAATTTCCACTTACCCGAAATGACATTCATGGTATCATTGATTGCCAAAACAAACTGGATCGGGCAGGATGTTGCTTCTTTAAAATCGATTCCTTCTTCCATTTTACAAAATTACGCGATACAAGTATACAAAAGTATATCGCTATACAAAAGTATAGGACTTCTTTTTGTATAGTAAGATCCTGTAGCTTTGTTCCATCATCCTGATGATAAATATCAGGACTTTACAAATTAAAAAATTGACATATGATTTTAGTAACAGGCGCAACAGGAAATTTAGGAAAAGCAACAGTAGAATTCCTGGTAAAAAAAATTCCGGCAAATGAAGTAGCAGTGCTGGTTCGCGATGCAGACAAAGCAAAAGGCTTAAAAGAACTGGGAGTCGACGTAAGAATTGGCAACTACCACGATAAAGAGTCACTGGTAAAAGCATTTCAGGGAATTGAAAAAGTACTTTTGATTTCTTCCAGTGATTTGGAAGATCGTTTAGGACAACAAAAAAGAGCGGTTGACGCAGCAAAAGAAGCCGGAGTGAAACACATCCTTTACACCGGTGTTTCGATGCAAAACCTGGAAAAATCCGCTTTAAAACCATTTATGGGAGTTCATTTCGATACGGAAAAGTACATTTTGGATTCGGGTTTGACCTACACTTTCCTGCGCGACAATTTATACGCAGATGTGATCCCGGTTTTTGTAGGCCAACAGGTTCAGGAAACCGGAATTAACTTTCCTGCCGGAAACGGACGTGTTCCATATACTTTAAGAACCGAAATGGCTGAAGCTTTTGCCAATGTGTTAAGTTCTCCTGGACATGAGAATAAAACTTACGAAATTTCGAATGTGGAGAGCTACTCCTACCAGGATGTTGCCAATGCTATTTCTGCTCATAGCGGAAAGACCGTTGCCTATAATGATGTCTCTGTAGCGGATTTTTCAAAAGCATTATCCGAGGCAGGTGTTCCGGAAGAAGTGATCGGGTTTTCACTTGGATTTGCAACCGCAACAAAAGATGGCGATTTTGATATTCCCAATACACATTTAGAGCAGCTTTTAGGAAGAAAACCAAGTTCTCTGGATCAATTTATCGGAGAAATATACCAATAATCAATCCCTTTGATTTTAAAAGCGGTTCGTTTACGGATCGCTTTTTTTATTTTGTAACTTCAGCGATTCATTGATAAAATTTATGATTCTAGACTTTCTTATTGGCGTTTTAATCGTGAATGCTCTTCCGCATTTTGTACTTGGAATAACCAAAACCCGCTTTTTGGGACTATTCGGTTACAGGCCTGCTGCAAACATCTGGTATGCAGTTGTACAATTTATTCTTGCATTGGTCTTGTTTCATATCCGCTATGGAATTAAAGCTATTTTGGAAAACGGGATTTTTCTTGGTGCAGCGTGTACGTGCATTTTATTCCTGATTTTCGGAAAATCCATTTTGAAGTTTTACCAGAAAAAGTAAACTTTTCCAAAATTATCAATTAGCAATTATAAATGATATAAGAGCAATACTCTTACCAATTATACCAGTGATAATTCATAATTTTAAACAATGGATTTATTCACTCCTCCTGTAGACGAAACTCACAATTGGCTTCCCTATGACGGAACAGTGAATTACTATGGAGTTGTTTTTCCTCAGTTACAGGCTGATTTTTTCCTGGATTATCTCCTGAATCACATCGAATGGAAAAACGATGAAGCGATCATTTTCGGAAAACGCATTATCACGAAACGGAAAGTTGCCTGGTATGGCGACAAAGCCTTCGAATATACTTATTCAAACACAACCAAACAGGCTTTACCCTGGACGAAAGAATTACTTGAACTCAAGCGCATTATTGAAACAAAAACAGGAGAAACCTTCAATTCCTGTTTACTTAATCTCTATCATGACGGAAGCGAAGGAATGGCCTGGCACAGCGATGCAGAAAAGGATCTGAAGAAAAACGGGGCGATCGGATCGGTGAGTTTTGGAAGTGAACGTAAATTTGCTTTTAAACACAAAAGGAATGGAGAAACGGTTTCTTTAATACTGGAACACGGAAGTTTGCTTGTAATGAAAGATGAAACACAGACTAACTGGCTTCACAGGCTTCCTCCTACCCGTCTGTCTAAAAAACCAAGAGTAAACCTGACATTTCGAACGATTGAACAATAATACTGAAAGCATGCACTGTCTATGAGTTCCGCAAAAACATTTCTAAGTGATTTCAAAACCACACGCAATTTCGCAGAGGTTATTCCATTCCTGGTAAAGGAAGAAGCATTGAGATTGGCTGTTTTTGAAGAGATCGAATGTGAAGAGTACCCATTTCCCGAATATGCTTCATGGATTGCCGTTCATTTTTTTGAGAAACATCCGGAACTGATGACACGCGAGCAATTTGATTTGATGGTTGCTGTTTTGATCAGAACAAAAAATCATTCCGTGCAGCGGAACCTTTCAAATGCATTGGTCAATGCACCATTTGACTGTTCTGAAAACGGGGAGTTGCTCGATGTTCTCATTGATTTTCTTCATCAATCGGAAGCTCTTCCTGCTTTGAAATTTCATGCACTTCGCATGATAGAACAACACTATTTGGAAGCATATCCGGAATTAATCCGGGAATTGAAAACCTTATTTGAAGTTATTTCCAATCACCCCAAAAAGTCCATGCAGGCAATGGCAAGAAATTTCGAAAAAAAATACTGTAAACATCCTTATTATGTACAATAAACTTCTTTTCACTATCCTTTCATTTGGCTTCTTTACAAACCAGGTGTTTTCCCAAACCATTCTCCTGGAAGAAATAATGAAAGGCGAAGAATTTGTTGGCTTTTCTCCGCAAAATATCCGTTGGGCATTAGACAACGAATCCGTAACCTTTGATTGGAATCCGAACGGTGAATTGGGGAGAAGTTTGTACGCTTACCAGTTAAAACAAAAACGAACAATTAAGGTTCCTGTTTCCGGAAATCAATTGAACTGGACTCCGACTTTAGATAATCACACCCAACTAATTAATAACCATTACTTTAATGACAATGGCGATTTGGTTCGCTATGATCTGAAAAGCAAATCCAAAACGATCATTTATTCGGGAAAAGAAACTATCGGAAGTGTTTTCAGGAATCAGAACTCACCCCGGATTTATTTTATGATCCAGAACAACTTGTTTTGCTATAATGAAACGATCGGGAGTGTTGTTCAAATAACAAATTTTGTCCAGGGAAGTCAAACCACAGAAAAGGCCGATACCAGTTTTTTATATCAACAGCAGCACGAATTATTTTCATACATCAAACTCCAGGATGAGAAGAAAAAATGGAGTGAAAAACAACCCAAACGGAGAACTCCGGCAGGAATCTATTATTCAAAAAACGAGTATGTTGCCAAACTGAATGTCAGCCAGGATGGAAAATACGTTTCGTTTGTGCTTGTTATGGATTCCGATGAACCTGCCACAAATTATGAAACTTACATTACAAGTGACGGTTTTACACATCACCGGCAGGCAAGAGCAAAAGTAAACGACAAAGAACCCAACTCGCGTATGGGAATTTTCGATACCGAAAAAGACACTGTTTATTTTGTTAATTATTCCACCTTGAAAGACATCCGTAAAAAACCGGCATACCTTGCAGAATACGGAATATCGGGTCTGTATTCCAAAGACCGGGATATCTGTTTTCACCAGGCAATAATGAACCCGGATGAAAATACAGCTTTGGTCGACATCCGTTCTTATGACAACAAGGATCGCTGGATTTGTTTGGTAGACCTTGCATCGGGAAAACTGAGTGAATTGGAACACCAATACGATGAAGCCTGGATCGGCGGACCAGGAATTTCAGAATGGAACGAAGAAGAAGGAACACTTTCCTGGATAAATGGAACTGATTTCATCTTTCAAAGTGAAGAAAGCGGGTATTCTCATTTATACCGGATGAGCGTGAAATCGAAGGATAAAAAAGCATTGACAAACGGAAAGTGGGAAGTACGCGACCCTTTTCTTTCCAATGACAAAAAGAGCATTTATTTTATCGGGAACAAAATCCACCCAGGAGTAAGAAACGGATATAAGCTAGACCTTGCTTCAGGACAAATAATCCCGCTTTTTGAAGGGAATTTCGGAATAGAATGGACATTGTCTCCCAATGAAAAGACATGGGCTATCCGCTATTCTACAGCTACACAGCCATGGGAATTATGTATTGTTCCAAATTCCCCGGGACAAAAATTAGTTCCGCTTACCAAAAGTACGCTTCCCGGTTTTGAACAATTACAACTTCAATCCCCTGAAATCATTCAAATTCCTGCTTCAGACGGTCAGCTTATTTATTCCCGGAAATATACCCCTGAAAAACCCAACGGAGCAGCGGTTTTATTTGTTCATGGAGCAGGATACCTGCAAAACGCTCATTATTTCTGGAGTTATTACCAACGGGAAATGTTATTCCACCAATTACTGATCGGAAAGGGATACACCGTACTTGACCTGGATTACCGTGCAAGTGAAGGTTACGGAAGAGATTGGAGAACGGATGTTTACAGAAACATGGGAAATCGGGATTTGAATGATTATGTGGATGCGAAGAATTTCCTGGTGAAAAATCACGCTATTGATTCGAATCGCGTTGGGATCTACGGCGGAAGTTATGGTGGGTTTATTACTCTAATGGCCCTTTTGAAAACCCCGAACACCTTCAATTGCGGAGCCGCATTGCGTTCTGTTACGGATTGGGCACATTACAATCACGAATACACAAGCAACATCCTGAATTATCCGTCTACGGATCCAAAGGCTTATCGCAGAAGCAGCCCGATCTATTTTGCGGAAAACCTGAGAAAACCGTTATTAATGCTTCATGGTATGGTAGACGACAATGTGCAGTTCCAGGATATTGTGCGTATAAATCAGCGCTTTATCGAATTGGGAAAAACCGACTTTCAATTAAGTATCTTCCCTACTGAAGCTCACGGTTTCACCTTTACTCCTGCATGGATTGATGAATACAGACGTATTTTGGAGTTGTTTGAACAGAATTTAAAGTAATTTCCACCTGCAGATTATATAGTTTTACTCAGATATTTAGATAATCATTCGTAATTCGTATCCCGATCCGCCGCGGCGGATCGGGACGTAATTCGTAATTCTAATAATATGGAAATTCGAGAATTAAAAACAATAGCCGAAATGTTACCTCATCTTGGGGTGCTTCGGGAATTGTATCCGGAACTGAACCCGGAAAACTACGAGCGCATGCTTCATCAAATGATTCCAAACAACTACGCACAAGTGGGAGTTTTTATCCGGGGTAAATGCATTGCTGTCAGTGGATACTGGCTCGGAACAAAATTATGGTGCGGACCTTACCTGGAACTGGATAATGTCATAGTTTCCAAAGAAGCAAGAGGAACCGGAGCAGGAAAACTGATCCAGCATTACCTGGAAGAAAAAGCAAAGCAACTCAATTGCAATATCATGGCCTTAGATGCCTATACAAGCAACTTCAAAGCTCACCGGTTTTATTACAACCAGGGATATGCTCCGAGAGGATTTCACTTTATCAAAATTTTAGATGAAAAAGGACTGACTTGAAAATAATTAGCAATTAACTTTCGGGGGTAAGTCGTCTCATCTGGTCACGGATAGTTTTTCCGCAAGTCTGGATCTGATCTACGATCTTAGAAACCAATTCTTTCATTTCGTCCTTGCTTAGCTGCGTTTCTTTTTCCAACTTCAATAACAGATTTGCAGTCACATTCATTCCAAACAGGCGAGCAGGACTTAGAATCTGATGCGCCTGTTTTCGTAATTCGGTCCAGTCTTCATCTTCAAAAAAATGGATGAGATCAATGGAATACTGCGGCATCATTTCCAGGTAAGCTTGATACATTTCCAATAGGTATTCCTCACTCCCTTCCGCACGCTCTTCCAGGATAGAAAGGTCGAGCAAAGTCTCTTCAGGTTCCTTCTGCTGGCTTTTAGCCTCCGTAAAAATTGCGTTATTCTGATACCCCCATTTCACCAGCAACTGATAAAGCTTTTCAGGATTAAATGGCTTGGAAATATAGTCATTCATGCCGGCTTCAATAAATTTATTCTGATCGCCTACCATTGCAGAAGCTGTAATTGCAATGATCGGTATCGAACACGTTGGTTCTGGAAATTTGGAGCGGATAAACCTGGTCGCTTCCATCCCATCCATCCGGGGCATGTAGTAATCCATCAAAATAACATCAAACTGTTTGTCTTTTAAAACAGTAATCGCCTCAATCGCATTGTTTACCGCAAGAACTTCAACATTCCATTTATTCAGATCATATAGGATAACGCGTTGATTAATTGTATTGTCCTCTACCAACAGCACGCGTAAACCATCCAGGTTCTTTACCAATACAATATCTTCCTGGTTCACGTTTTTAGTTTCTACATGCTGATTGTGTAGTTCAAAATCCAGTTCAAATGAAATAGTTGTTCCCTGTCCTTCCTTACTAAACAGGTTAATAGTTCCTCCCATTGCTTCCACCAACGATTTGGCAATTCCGAGACCCAAACCGGTTCCGGAAGTTGTTCGTGTTCTATGGTCCTCAAGCTGTGTGAAATTTTCAAAAACGAAGTCCTGCTTTTGCAGAGGGATTCCAATTCCCGTATCCCTTACTTCAAATTGTATCCGTTCCAAACCGTTTTTTTGGTGAATCGGATATACTTTCAGGGAAATGCTTCCTTCTATTGTAAACTTAATTGCATTTCCAACAATGTTCAATAAAATCTGATTCAGGCGAATTGGGTCTCCAATGACAAAGTTTGGCAGTGTTTCATCAAAATTCAGATGGAACTTCAAACCTTTTTCTTCTACACGGTAAGAAATTGAGCTCACAAAAGTTGACAGCAGATCCTCCAATGAAAAGCGGACATATTCAAAAGACATTTTACCGGCCCGGATTTTGGAAACATCCAGTAAATCATTTACCACATGTAATAAACCCTGTGCTGAAATACCCAGTGTATTTACAATTTCCCGCTGTGTACCGGATAAACTCTCATCATTCAACTGTCTTGTTAAGCCTATAATTCCATTCATCGGAGTACGGATCTCATGACTGACATTTGCCAGGAATAATTCCTGTGTTTTCAATGCGTTTTCTGCTTTGCGTTTTTCGCGGATTGCCAGTTCTCTGGCTTCTAATAAATCAGTAATATCCGTATCCACATACACCAAAAATTTCAGTTCATCATGTTCATCAAAAACAGGCGTTAACGAAGTTTGAATGTATTTCTGTTCCTGGTTCTTCAACTCTTTAAATGCCTGAAAAATAACGGATTCTTTGGTTTCTACAGCATGCTCAATAAACGCTGAGATCTCTGCCCGTGTCAACCCGCTTACATCGTAAATACTATTGCCCTTCTTTGCGAAAAACTCTTCCGATGAACCCCAGCCATAAAGTCTCACAAAACCCTCATTCACCCATGAGATAATTCCCTGTGGATTTGTGATGACAATCCCGTTATTTGTATTACTCGCAACGATGGATAATCTTTCCAACTGCTTATTCTTGGAAAGGATGACTTCATTCGAGGATACCCGATCCTTA
Source organism: Fluviicola sp. (assembly GCF_029266855.1). GTDB lineage: Bacteria > Bacteroidota > Bacteroidia > Flavobacteriales_D > Crocinitomicaceae > Fluviicola. The sequence goes on along the minus strand of NZ_JAQSWB010000001.1, from coordinate 251,551 downwards.
TAACGCACATAAATAAACATCAGCAAAGCCACCAAAAGCGCTATACTGCCTATTAACAAATTCAGAATAATAACTTGGTTTTCATTGTTATCGCTTTGAAGCCGTTTATTTTTATTCAGGATTGCAATTTCTTCGTTTTTCTTATTCAGATCATACAGAAACTGCAGTCTGACGATCTCTTTTGCATTCTCCTCATTACTGTATTCTTCATACTCTTTATTGTACTTAACCCGATACTCATATGCAGCTTTATAGTTTCCTTTCAAGCTTTCCAAATCAGAACAATACTCGTAGTAATTCTTATATTCTGCAAGGTACTGGAACTGTTCGATATAATTCCGATAGCTTCCCAAAAGTTCTTCTGCTTCCTTCAGCCAATTATTTTTCAAGTAAGATGTAATTAAGGTTCTGCAATTGATGAATACATACTCCGGTTCCTTTTTCGCCACAAATATTGAACGAGCATAATCCAAATATTTCTTTAAACTATCCATCTTGCCTTCCAGTCCATATGCTTCTCCATAGTTCGAATAACCAACAGCATAACCCATTGAATCTTTCAGGATCAAAGATCCCTGAATACACTTCAAAGCGTATTTTCGACTTATCGTCAGATCATCTTTCTGTTTACGGATCTGGTGATAGATAAGATATAAGTTAGATAAGTTGTTATTCGAAGATAAAACAAAGCGTTTCGACTTTTTAGCATTTGCTTCAAACAAGATAGATTGATAGATTAACTTTGCTTTGTCCAAATACCATACGCTTTTTTTCTTGGCGCCATAATCCGTTAAACAATGACCAATATAGCTTTTACAAGTAAAATAGGCATGCTGGTTCTTAACCGCTTTAAACTCCCTCATTCCTCTTTCGAAGTGATGCTTAGCTTTCAAAAACACTTTTAGGTCCTTAAAAATTAACCCAATTGTTTTTTCGGCCTCACCAATTCGTTGATGGTCCTTTATCTGTTCAGCTACTGCCAATGCCTGGTATGCAAAATCGGTTGCTGACTTGAAGTTTCCGGTTTGCTGATGGTAAATACTTAAGCGAAGCAGTACTTCATACTTTAAGTGTTTCTTTTTGTTTGTTTCCTGAAGTTTATTTGCCAGCGATAATAGTTCAATGCTTGAATGGATATCCGAATCTTCTATTTCTCTGGCGCGGTTAAGGATCTTGGATACGGATGTTTGTTTTCCGGTAGTGGAATCGGCAAACACAGAGGTGCTATTCAGAAAAACAAGTAACACGAGTAATCCGAACCTAAATCTTCCAAAAATCCTCTTTCCTGGTATAGAAACCATAGATTTGAATAACAGCCGTTTAAAGTGAAATTAGGTCTAATTATTTAATAATAAGAACAAGAATGAATAAACTGTGCCTTACACTAAATGGATCTGGCATTTGGCTACTTGTTTTCCGGTTTTCTGTCTGTTTGTGATAAAACTTAATTAAATTCGGAAGCATAAAACTAAACTATGAAAAACAAAATTCTCCTTTCTTTCCTTTTCCTCCCATTTTTTCACTTTTCGCAAGACTCTCATGGTTCCTGTTCTTCCATAAAGAAGCACTCAAATAACCAGATGAAGAGCAACACCTTTACTATTCCTCAAATAGCGCAAACAGAACTCTATGATGTTCATTATTACTTTTTGAACCTGAACATGACCAACACAACGACCGCTTTATCCGGTTCGGGTGAAATTCATGCAAGAGCAAAAGCAAACCTGGATACTGCCCTGGTTGAATTCTTTAACACCTTTGTGATCGCTTCTATTGAAGTGGATGGGAACCCGGTCAGTTATTCACGTCAGAATAGTGCATTGAAGATTCCGGTAAATAAATTACAAGGCGAAAACTTTGTTATCCATGTAAATTACAGCGGAACTCCTCCTACTGCAGCGACAAACCCGCTCGGCGGAGGTGGAATGACGAATGCGAGTTCTCCCTCCTGGGGAAACCAGGTTACCTGGTCTTTATCAGAACCGTTTGCTGCCTATGAATGGTTTCCTGTAAAACAATCATTAAAAGACAAAGCCGACAGCTGTGCTGTCTGGATAACTGTTCCATCAAATTGCAAAGCCGGTTCCAACGGTATTCTCCAGCAAGTAGTTGATTTAGGAAACGGAACCCATCGCTTTGAATGGAAACACAGGCACCCGATCGATTATTACCTGATTTCGGTCGCAGTTGCACGCTATGTGGAATACAATGTCACTGCAAATCCAGCAGGATCCGGTCCAGTACTTATTCAAAACTTCATTTACGATAACCCGGGGACTTTACCGAATTTCCAGGATGATATAGACGAAACAGTTGATTTTATGGAACTGTTTGCCGATTTGTTCGGACCTTATCCGTTTGCCGATGAAAAATATGGTCATTGTATGGCACCGATTTCAGGGGGAATGGAACATCAGACAATGACAACACAGGGTTTTTTCAATCCGACACTTACCTGTCACGAATTGGCTCATCAATGGTTCGGTGATCACGCTACTTGTTCTTCCTGGGCAGACATCTGGGTAAACGAAGGATTTGCTTCTTACGCCGAATACATCATGCTGGAAAATTTATATCCGGGAGATGAGCTTCAGGATATGCTTGACAGACACGATAATATTATGTCCGATCCCGACGGATCTGTATGGGTAGAAGATTCTTTGAGTGACGGCAGTATTTTTTCAGGAAGACTGGTTTATGACAAAGGAGCTGCTATTGTTCACACTTTGCGATTCCTGATCAATGACGACCAGGTTTTCTATGATGCCCTGAAAGCTTACCAAACAATCTATGCGGATTCAGTGGCATCGGGAATTGAATTGGTTGACGTATTTGAAAATGAAAGCGGTTTGGATCTCTCGAACTTCCTGGAAGAATGGTATTTCGGAGAGGGATATCCAATCTATTCCGTTCGCTGGAATTCGGTAGGAAGCGATTTATTGTTAGAGATCAATCAAACTACCTCTATGCCGGGCGTAACTCCTGTTTTCACTAATGATCTTGAATTGCGTTTTGACAGAAGCGGTGTTGCAGATACAACGATCCGGTTTGAAATTACCGGTACACAGAATCAATTCATTATTTCGAATGCTTCAAACTATGTGAATATTCTTAAGATTGATCCGAATAACTGGATCTGCAATAAAACAAACGGCATTGTAAAAGATCTCAACTTCACAGTGGGTATTGAAGACAATCCGAACAAACCACGTATTTCTGTGTTCCCGAATCCTTCCAACGGACCTGTAACAATTGAAATGCGTGCATCCGGTGACTATAGTTTGGTGCTAATGGATTCAAAAGGAAGTGTGATCGCTTCCCGTGAGTTCAACAGCTGGACTGTACTTGACCTGAAAAATGAAGCACAGGGAACATATATTCTCCAGGTTGTTTCAAAAGATTCGGGAGAGAAATTTACCGAATTAATTAAGCATTAAATCCGCTGATAACTAAACTTTTAAAGTCGCTGTTGTTTGATAGCGACTTTTTTATGTCTACTGTTTTTATTTAGATTCAATTTATTTAGTTCATTTCGATCGATCAAACCTTTAATTTATTGTTATTTATCATTTAGGTACAGAAATCATCCCTAATTTTACGGAACAAAAATATAATCATGAAAAAAATAGCTTTATTACTATTAGTAGGTTTTGGAATTACTGCATTGGCAAATCAGGCTGCGGCACAAAACAAACAAGAATGGCCGGAATTGAAAGAATTTCACAAAGTAATGGCTCAAACGTTCCATCCGAGTGAGGAAGGAAATTTGGAACCAATCAAAACCCGAATCGGTGAAATGGTTGAGAAAGCAAAGGCGCTTCAAGCATCCAAGTTTCCAGCGGATTATGATAACGAAAAAATGAAAAAGGCAGTTAATCAGCTGGTAACTGACAGCGAAAAATTACAAGCTTCTATCAAAAGCGGAGCAAGTGATAAGAAGATCACAAAATCTCTTTCCGGTTTGCACGATGTTTTTCATCAGGTTCAGGGACTTTGTTCAACAACTGAGAACCACGAACACGAACACAAAGAAGGTGACGGTCACAAGCACTAAGAATATGTAACAAAAAGGCTCCGAAATTCGGAGCCTTTTTGTTTTTAGCGGTTTCTTTAAAATCCATTCACACCATTCACAGTAGTATATTTCAGGATATTCTTTTTATCCGGATGGATCCGTGCAAACGCTGACTGAACAGCCAAAGTACCTTCATGGAAACCGCACAAGATCAATTTCAGCTTATTCTCATAAGTATTGACATCACCGATCGCATAAATTCCCGGGATATTCGTTGAATAATCCAGAGTATCCACCTTAATTGCATTCTTCTCTATTTCCAGTCCCCAGTCGGCGATCGGTCCCAAAGATGGCTTTAAACCAAACAACGGAATAAAATGATCCGCTTTTGTGATCAGTTCCCCATTTTTGGAATGACTGATAACCACTTCCTCCAACTGTTTTCCTCCTTTCAACCCGGTTACTTCGGCTTCTGTTATCAGGGCTATTTTCCCGGAATCGGCCATATCAATTACTTTCTGTACAGAATCTAAATGTCCGCGAAAAGAAGCACTGCGGTGTACTAAAGTCACTTCCGAAGCAATGTTATTTTCAGCCAGGTAAATTGACCAATCCAATGCCGAATCACCACCTCCGGCAATCACACATTTCTTTCCTCTGAAAACTTCCGGGTCTTTAATGATGTAATCTACTCCTTTTTCTTCAAAAAGCTCAATACTTTCGATAGGCGGTTTTCGTGGTTCAAATACTCCGAGTCCGCCGGCAATCATTACTACCGGAGCTTTGTGCCGGGTACCTTTAACTGTCGAAACAACGAAGGAACCATCTGCTTGTTTCTCAATCGTAGATGCAGCTTCTCCCAAAGTAAATCCTGGTTTGAAAGGCGCAGCCTGTTCCATAAGATTAGTCACTAAGTCCCCGGCTAAAACAGATGGAAATCCCGGAATGTCGTAGATCGGTTTTTTGGGATAGATCTCCGAGCATTGTCCGCCGGGTTGCGGTAACGAATCAATTAAATGACAGCGCAATTTCAATAATCCTGCTTCAAAAACGGTGAAAAGTCCAACCGGACCGGCTCCAATGATGATGATATCTGTTTCAATCATGATTTTTATTCGTTTTAAATGACACCTGCGGCCACTGTTTGGTTTGTATTTTCATTTATTAAAATAAAGGCTCCCGATTTCGGTAAATCCCTGAACGGATCAAAACTGACGGCTTCTGCTGTTTTAATTGAAACTTTAGCCAGTTCATTCAAATTCAAACTTCCGTCACTTTCCAAATCCCGGAAACTGTGAATATCAATTTTGGAATGAACAGCTTTGATCACTGCTTTGGTCCGAAAACTGTTTTGCTGCAACAGAAATTTCTGAGTGGAATTAAATGCCGCATGGTCCATCCAGCAAATGGTTGCCTCCAATGATCTTTCCGTAACAGGAGCTGCATTTTTTGGAACGATGGTATTTCCCCGGCTAACATCCAGATCATCTTCCAGGTGCATTACTATCGGCTGATTTTTCCCAGCAGAAGGAACATCCTTCAAATTGGATTCAATCCGGGAAATCCGCGTAGTTAAACCGGATGGAAGAATCTGTACCTCATCTCCGGTATGAAATTCACCGCTCAAAATACTTCCCGCATATCCTCTATAATCGTGAAGGTTTTCTGTTTGAGGCCTAATAACGTATTGTACCTGGAAACGCGCTGCTTCAAGCTGTTCTCTCTGGTCTGTTTCTACGGTTTCCAGATATTCCAGTAAGGGTAATCCTTTAAACCAATCCAGCCTTTCGGACCGATGAACAACATTGTCTCCTGCCAAAGCTGAGGCCGGAATGAAATCTACTTGATTCAAACCGATCAACTGCGAAAACACGTTGTATTCGGAAACAATTTCATTGAACCGTTCTTCGCTGTAAGCAACCAGGTCCATTTTATTGATGCACAGCAATACACGGGGAATTCCCAGCGTTGCAGAAATAATACTGTGTCGTTTGGTTTGATCGGTAATCCCATTCCTGGCATCTACGAGAATAATTGCCAGCTGTGCAGTTGAAGCTCCTGTAAACATGTTCCGTGTATACTGAGCATGTCCGGGAGTATCCGCAATGATAAACTTTCGCTTGTCTGTAGAGAAATACTTGTATGCCACGTCAATCGTAATTCCCTGTTCACGTTCCGCACGTAATCCATCTGTCAGCAAAGCAAGGTCTATGGTGGTGTTTTCCCCCCTTGTTTTACTCTGACGTGTCAGTGTTTCAATAATATCGGTGGAAATTGAGTGACTGTCGTAAAGTAATCGTCCGATTAAAGTGCTTTTCCCGTCATCTACATTTCCTGCTGTGAAAAATCGTAATAAATCCATTTTGTTGAATTATGAATTATCAATGGCTTAATTATCAAGAGGAATCCTCTTATTTCATTGATAATTACTCATTAATAATTAAAAATATCCTCCCTTCTTTCGGTCTTCCATTGCTGCTTCTGATATCCGGTCATCCATGCGCGTTGCGCCCCTTTCCGAAATCTTTGCATCTGAAATTTCTGCAATAATATCATCAACAGTGAAGGCCTCACTTTCAACCGCCGCTGTACAAGTCATATCACCTACTGTGCGGTAACGAACTTTCTTGGTTACGATCCGGTCTGTTTCATCCAGGTTCAGGAATTCGTTGTTTGCCATCAATTGTCCATGTTCCGTTATAACACACTCGCGTTCATGTGTAAAGTAGATCTGCGGCAACTGAATGTTTTCGCGTTTGATGTAATTCCAGACATCCAGTTCTGTCCAGTTGCTGATTGGAAACACCCGGACGTTTTCACCTTTCTCAATTTTGCCATTGTAAATACTCCATAACTCCGGTCTTTGTAATTTCGGATCCCATTGACCGAATTCATCCCGAACAGAAAACACACGTTCTTTTGCCCTGGCTTTTTCTTCATCTCTTCGTGCTCCGCCGATACACGCATCAAATTCAAATTCTTCGATTACATCAAGAAGTGTATGAGTTTGTAATGCATTTCTACTTGGAAACTTTCCCTTCGCATCCTGTAATTTATTTTTGGCAATTGTATCCACCACATTTCGGACGATTAATTGTTCTCCAAGTTCAGCTGCTAAGGAATCTCTAAAATCCAATGCTTCCCGGAAATTGTGTCCTGTATCTACATGCACCAGCGGAAAAGGAAATTTTCCCGGTCTGAATGCCTTCAGCGCCAAATGCACCAAACAAATGCTGTCCTTTCCTCCTGAGAATAATAAAGCCGGCCGGTCGAACTGCCCTGCTACTTCTCTCAGGATATAAATGGCTTCCGCCTCTAATTCGTCTAAATAATCTTTCATTTTTTTAAATTATTTTATTCTTCCCCTTTTGAAGGGGGATGTCATTTAGTGTTTGCCCCCCCTCTTAGTCTCCTCATGACGGAGTCTGATACTCGTCAGTCCCGATAGCTATCGGGACGTCAGACCCTCAAGGGGAGAAAATATTTTAACTATGTAATCCGCACTCTTTCTTTGAATTATCTTCCCACCACCATCTTCCTGCACGGAAAGATTCACCTTCTTTAATTGCACGTGTGCAAGGTTGACAGCCCAAGCTTACAAATCCGCGATCCTGCAGCGGATTATAAGGAATATTGTATTGCCTGATGTATGCTTTCACTTCTTCCAGGCTCCAATTTGCAAGTGGATTTATCTTTACGATCTGGCGTTGTTCATCCCATTCAACCAATTCCAACCCGGATCTGTTTTCCGAATGATCTGCTCGAAGCCCAGTTACCCAAACATCTACATCTTTCAATGCCCGGTTCAAGGGTTCTACTTTTCTTATGAAACAACATTCCTTCCTGTTTTCCAGTGATTCATAGAAACTAATCGGGCCTTTCCTGGTCACTAACTGTTCCACCGCCTGATGTTCAGGGAAATAAATTTCCAGTTCTTTTTGATACCGTTGGCGTGTCGCTTCGATCACACTGTATGTTTCAGGGAACAATCTTCCGGTATCCAATGTAAATACACGGATGGGCAATTCCTGCGAATAGATCACATGAGTCAAAACTTGGTCTTCCCAACTCAAACTGGAAGAAAAGGCCACCCTTACTCCTTCCTGTGAAGCGATCCGGAACAAATAATCTTCCAGGGTTGTATAAGGTATTGTCTTTATTTTTTCAATCATTTTTTAAAATATTAAGGTCAGAAAATTGCGCAGGCTGACTATGACCACAACAATTCCCACAAACAGCATCATTGCTTTGATATTCAACTTAGAGGCCAAGTAGGCTGCAATCGGTGCTGCGCAAACTCCTCCTAAAACCAATCCTGCAAGCGGTTGCCACACATTCGATGTGCCAATGACAGTGAAAAAAGTAAATGAACTTGCCAGGGACACAAAAAACTCGGCAAGATTGACCGATCCTACAATCATTCTAGGATGTTTTCCCCTTGCAATCAAAGTAGAGGAAACAACCGGTCCCCAGCCACCACCGCCAATGGAATCCAAAAAACCTCCCAAAAGTCCCAGCCAACCAACTTTTGTCACTTTTTTTCGGGCTTGTTTCTTCCGAAGAACCTTGTAAATAATCAATCCTCCCAAAAACAAGGTATATGCGCTCACTATCGGTTTGATAATATCATTGTATGATTCGAATTCCGTTAATACATAAGCTCCCACAATTGCTCCTAAAACTCCGGGAATTAAAATAGACCTGAATAAACGGTTATTCACATTCCCGAAACGCAAATGCATAATCCCCGAAACACCACTCGTAAAAATCTCCGAGGCATGTACCGCCATACTTGAAACTGCCGGAGTAATTCCATACGACAATAAGAAAGTCGTGGCGCTAACCCCATAAGCCATTCCTAAAGCTCCGTCTATCATTTGTGCAATAAACCCTGCTAAAACGAAATAAGCGAAATCAATCGTCAAAGAATCTATTGCAGCTGATGCTGAATTCCATATACTTTCCAAAGGAATTAAAGTGAAAAGCAAATGTCCTGTGAGCATAACCCCTATAATTCCAAGCAAATACAAAGACAATTTCCGTAGAGAAAAAAAGTACCAGGGACTATCTGCTTTCACCAGTAAAGCGGCTGTGGCCTGATTCATTTTTTTTACCTTTTGCTTAAAATCTCCCTTTAAATAATTTCTGAACTCATTCAGTTGCAAGGCCGAATCATTTAATTCAAGCGGCAGGTTTTCATCCAAAATTTCTTTCAACCGTTTAGCGAGTGTCGGTGATCTTCCGTTTGTTGAAATCCCGATTTTCAAATGTCCTTTTCGAACCACAGACCCCAGGTAAAAGTTACACAGTTCGGGTTTATCTGCAGCATTATACAGGATTCCCGAATCACTCGCCAAATTCATGATGTATTCTGAAGTTTCCACATCATTTAAGGCGGTAATAATGAGCTGTTTCCCTTCTATGTCTGACGGTTTGAAGTTGCGCACTTCCAAAAACACACTTTCGTGCCGTTCGGCAAAATCGATAAATGCATCCGAATATTCACGCGCAACTACAGAAACAGGCGTATCCGGAGAATTCACTAATAATGCTTTTAATTTTTCCAGCGCTACTTCTCCACCACCAACAAGCAAGACATTTAATTCCTGGGTTTTCAGGAAAATAGGAAAAAGCTCATTGGTATTTGCCTCCCTCATGAATGGTGAATTGTTTCAGATGAATTTGTACAAAACTCATACGGATCAGCCGATGCAAATGAAACTACTTCACCGATCACAATGACACCAGGACCTTTTATTGCTGCCTGTTCATGTAATCCGGAAATTGTTTCGATTGTTCCAACAATTGTTTTCTGTTCCGGCAAAGAACCATTATAGATTACCGCTACCGGAGTTTGTGATTTTCCACTTCCATGAAACAAGTCTGCAATTTTTTCAACCTGACTCAAACCCATCAGAATCACCACTGTAGCATCCAGATCCGCTGCTTTTTTCAATTCAGGATTTAAGGAGCCATCAGACAAAGTAGCGGAAAGCACAAAAAATGAATTGCTCATTCCACGGTGCGTTACAGGAATATTTGCTAATGCAGGAACCGATATAGAACTCGAAATTCCGGGTATCACCTCGGTGGTAATGTGATGTTGTTTTGCAAATATAATTTCTTCCATACCTCTTCCAAAAACGAACGAATCTCCACCTTTCAGGCGAACAACATCTCCAAACTCATTCGCACAATCAATCATTAATTGATTAATTTGTTCCTGCTCATAGGTTTTAAATCCTTTGCGCTTACCTACAAAAATCTTTCGGGCAGTAGGAGCATAAGTCAATAGCTCTTCATTGACCAGGGCATCATAAAGCACTACTTTTGCTTTTTTCAAGCGATTCAATCCCTTTACAGAAATTAATTCGACATCTCCGGGTCCTGCTCCAACCAATGAAATGTGCGTATTTTCTTTATTCTTCATTTTTTCAGTTTTATTGATTCCTGCCTCCCGTCTACAAATCTTTGGCAGTCGACGGACTTAGTTGAAACATTAATTCTTCTATTTCAGTTACATATTGGTTCGCAAAGTATTCTGACGCTTTTTCCTTGTTAATTCTCAAAATGAATTCACTGAAACTATTCTGCTCAGACCAACCGAAATCCATTCCAAGATGCGCATCGAAATCAGTTAAAATTTCTTGTTGTGAGTTACATCGGATTCCCTTTTCAATCAATTTCGCTTTTGCAGAATGAATTCCTGCAGAATAACCATAATAAATTGCATCCGCATAACGGCTTTCCTTCAACGCTTCACGGGCAGAAGACAATTTTTCTTCCGCATCAAAAAATAAGGTCGCAACCAGGTCGATGATAACCCCGGCGCATTCTCCGACACCAATTGCAGTTGCAAACCGTTCATCTTGTCCCCAATCCAGGTATTCGTTTGAGTTTAGATTCTCTAAATCCGTTAAAGGTTTCAGCAAATTGTAGAAATAGGTATTTCCCTGTTTGTCATAATAAGCATTGAATTCTTCCTCGTTTTCATGAAATCGGAGGTAATCATCCAGAATTGCCTGCACAACTTTTAACACTCGTTTACTGGGAACCTTAATTACTTTTTCTGCAATTCTTCCTGCACCGGCTCCTGTTTTTCCTCCACCCAGCAATACTTGCAAAGCAGGAAGCGTTCCTTCTTTAGTTTTAATGGAACTCCCGTGAAAGCCGATCTGAGCCAATCCATGCTGTCCGCAGGAATTCATACAACCACTGATTTTGATACTAATCCCTGTTTCTTCAATCAGTTTCGGATAGTTTAATCGTATAAATGATTCCAGTTCCAATGCAACATTCGTACTGTTCGAAATCCCCAGGTTACAGGTATCCGTTCCCGGACAAGCAGTGATATCAGCCAATCCGCCATATCCCGATTCATTCAAGTTCAGCTGTGAAAGCTGTGAATAAACCGTTTGTAATTGCTCTGCTCTTACTCCTCTTAATTGAATATTCTGATTGACCGTAAAACGAAGTTCCGGAAGCTTCAAGCTATCCAGCAAATAAGCCAGCGAACGAGCCTGATCCGTGTAAAAATCACCCAATGGAACTTTGATGTATACTGCCAGATAACCGGCTTGCTTCTGAAGAGAGACGTTGCTCCGGATCCATTGATTATAATCCTGGTCGTCCGTGAACAATTTGTCTGGGCTAATCGGATCGAGTTTCTCGTATTCAAAAGTATCAATCACCTTTAGCTGATCTTCCGGAGAACCAAACTGAACCGCTGTTTTCTCTTGTTTCACCAAGTCTAAAAAAGTTTCCAAACCAATTTTAGAAATGAGGTATTTCATCCGTGCTTTATTTCTGCTTTTTCGTTCACCGTGGCGATCAAATACACGAATGGAGGCTTCAATGAATGGTATCAATTCATCTGCGGGCAAAAACTCATAAGCTATATGCGCTAAAAATGGTTGTGCTCCCAACCCTCCTCCAATCATAACTTTGAATCCTTTTGTCTCCGATTCAATACGTGGAATAAATCCAAAATCATGAATAAAAGTGAGCGCATCATCCCGGTCATCCGAGCTAAAAGCAATTTTAATTTTCCTTCCCAGTTCCTGGCCAAAGGGTTTTCGCAAAAAGTACTGAAAGACCTGTTCCGCATAAGGAGTCACATCAAATAATTCATCCGGATTAATTCCCGCATTATCACTTGCAGTCACGTTTCGAACAGTATTACCGCATGCCTCCCGTAAAGTCACATCGTCTTTTTCCAAATCCGCCCACAACTGTGGTGTTCTGTCTAAAGAAACATGATGAATCTGGATATCCTGCCGGGTTGTGATGTGCAGCCTTCCGGTACTGTATTCATCACTCACCTGGGCAATTCTGCGCAATTGATTAGAAGTTACTTTTCCGTAAGGGAGTTTGATCCGGATCATTTGAACTCCAAGCTGACGTTGACCATAAACTCCACGTGCCAATCTCAAAGAACGAAACTTGTCCTCCGGAATCTTACCGTCTTTAAAAGCAGCAATTTTATCGCCTAACTCCAGAATGTCTTTTTCAATCCTCAGTTTTTTCGCTTCAACCTGGTGTTCGTATTCTGTTCTGAAACTTTCCATGATTATTTCGTTGCGTTATAGAGGAAGTACCAATCTTCCTGGGAAAGTTCAAACGTATGAGCTGTTGCAGCGTTTTGAATTCGGCGTTTTTCTTTACTTCCAATGATTGGAAGAGCACCCAGTTTATTCAGCCATGCAACTGCTATTTGCTCTACATTTGCCTCGTACTTTTTACCGATCTCAATGAGTGCCAGGCGTAATTTAACTGCCTGAGCATCTTCACCCAACAGGATCCGGCCATCTGCCAAAGGAGAAAATGCCATTGCACGGCCATGCTGCTCGCGGATAAAATCATACCTGCCATCATGAAGTGCTTCCGTTTGGAGCAAATTCAACTCCAAATGGTTCGTGATGATCGGTTGTGAAAGAGAAGCCGAAAGCAAACGTTGCTGAAACACATTAAAGTTTGAAACTCCTATGTAAGAAATTTTCCCACTTCGCTGCAGTTTCAACAATGCAGAAGCAGTTTGTTCAAAATCTGAGAGAAAATCGAAGTTTTCCAGAATTAGAATTTCAATCTTATCCCTTTTCAATCGCTTCAAGGATTCTTCTACGCTTGTCGTTATATACTGTGGGCTTAAATCATAATAAATTCCGCTTCCGTACGCTCCGGAATATTCACGAAGGCCAACTTTCTTGGAAAGAACCAGTTCAGACTGATTGATCACTCCCGACTCAATGAGCTTCCCAAATTGTGTTTCCAGTTCATACGCTCCATGTCCCGGGCTCAAATCATACGTATCGATTCCCAATTCCCTGGTAAACAAAACTACATCTTCAAAGTTTTTAGTATCCTGAAGATCTTCCTCTGTCCATCTCCAAAAACCATAAACCGCAGCTGAAACTCTTGGTCCGTATTCGTTTATATATACCTTTTTCATTATTCCTGTTTTGCTAAATAAAAAACCCTTCTCCCGCAGAAACGGAAGAAGGGTCATAACTCATTGTTAATTTATAACTATTCCTTCCGCAATACCTTTTCAGGCATACAGCACATCTGCATATGAAGCATGAAGTTCTTTTGATTCATTGTTGTTTTTTTGATAGTGCAAAGTAAAGGGCTGAATTCTAAACGAACAAGGAAAAGCAGGATTATTTTCCATTACTCCTATCGGATAAGTAGGAATTAAAATAAAAAAAGTCGCTATTTACGTTTGCTTTCAGCTTTTCGTGCTAATTTTTTTTCGCGTAAAATTAAATCAGCCAAACTTGTTTTTGATAAAATATGGATACTTGCTTCACGCACTTCGAGCATTACATCATGCAATCCGCACAAATCTTCATGCGGACATTCAGCACATTCCTCGTAAAAATTCAAGCTTACGCAAGGTAATAAAGCGATTGGTCCACCGGTTGCCCGAATAATGTTGCTCAGTACAATTTCATCCGGGTGTTTAACCAGGAAATAACCGCCATTCGCACCCATTTTACTTCCAACCATGCCGCCATTTCGCAATTGTAGCAGAATTGCTTCCAGGAACTTACGAGGAATTTTTTCCTCCTCGGCAATGCTGGCAATGGACAAATGCTTCTTATCGCGATAAACCTTCGCTAAACACTTCAAAGCCTGAATAGCATATTTGGATCTTTTTGGTATCATAAATCAAATATACTACTAATCTAATAGGAATTCATAAAGTGCGGAGATCTGTATGATATGAATATTTCTGGTCTTACTGTTTTCATTGTTTTGGTAAATGTATCCGGCTCCTATTTTCCAATTCCCGAAAACAGGCTGCTGAATAGTGATTCCAGCTCTCCATTCCCAAGGTCTGGGATCTCCGCAGATATGGAACCATTCGTTGAAATAAATGAGTTTCGTCCTGAACTCAGGCACCGGGAAGTGTGAAAACAATGCTTGAAGTCGTAAGCGATCCTGATCCTTAGTCAAGCCATTAAAAAAACGGAACTCATTCCGGAATCGCAGTTGAAGCTGCTTGTTTTTCGAAAAAAAAACCTGGGTAAACTGTAAAAAGGGTCTTATTTCAGTTTCAAGATCTCCTGCATCTCTTCTTTCATGAACAAAGCATGCTATTCCTCCTCCAAAACCACTTCGCTTTGAGTTTGTTTGATAACTCAATGTATAGCGAAGCAAACTTTGCCGGTGGTTGATTAAGAATGCATCTTGCCTTCTATGGCCAGCTTCCATAACATGCAGGTATCTCTTAAAATCCAAACGGGTCTGTAACAGAAGCCAAGTATTCGTGGCGTTTCTCTCTTGACCAAAAGAAAAGGCGCAATAATAAAAGGATAAGCATCCCATGAGAATCATTTTCATGATGCAAATCTAGCAGCTTTTTTATAATCTACTTATTCTATAGATTAAATTGATTGTAAATTTATTCAGAGATTTCGTTCGTTACCAGCCTGTACTTTACTTTCACAACAGGCCTTGGAAAAGCGTTAAAATGCCACCATTCGGTAGGAATATTCGAAAATCCCTGGCTTTTCAAAGCTCTTCGGAGCAGTTTCCGGTTATCAATTTGCTGCTGTGTGATCTCTCCTGCTGCCAAAAATTCAGATTCCAATGACGGATAAGCAATTTTACGAATATCATCATACCCTGCTCCCATATCCAAGGGTTTCCGCAACTGGTTGCAAATAGTCAAATCAACAGCCGCACCGTAATTGTGAACACTCCCGTTTCTCGGATTACTCACGAACCTACCTCTTTCCAAAGCAGGAATCGTATCCAAGGCATTCCACATTTCCCATTGTACACTGATCGGTCTTAATCCGTCGTATACCAACAAATGATAATTTGCGTTTCTTCCTGTCAGGTACTCCTGGGATCTGGCCAACCTTCTGGCAACATCCATTTGAACATATACTTTTTTGATCGTATCGTACAAAACCCTGTGCATGAAATTGTCCTTTGTAGCATATTTCAGCTCCCACCAGATGTTTTTATTAAAATAATCCACACTTACTAAAGTATCTCCTTTATGAAAAATCATTTCTCCTTTCGAAATCTGTGGTTTTATTTCTTTTTTCTCATTATCTGCACGGATTTCTTCGGAAAGTTCTGCAAGTTCAGAATTTTCCTGTCTGGCAGATTCCGAGCAAGCGCCTGTCAATAATCCACCCAGAAGTAAAATACCTATTGTTTTCATGGTGTAAAAATTAGGATTTTTATGCATATGTCAACATTTCCTGTACTTTTGTTGTCCTCAAAATAAAGAAAGAAATGCCAAAAATTGCCCAAAAAGCCATTGACATGCCAGCATCGCCAATTCGTAAATTGGTTCCTTACGCTGAAAAAGCTAAAAAAGCCGGAAAAACTGTTTATCACCTGAACATCGGTCAACCGGATATTGAAACACCACAGGTAGCTTTAGATGCTATTCGTAATTTTGATCATAAAGTAATTGAATACAGTCACTCTGCAGGATTTGAATCTTACAGAACCAAACTGGCTGAAACATATAGAAAAGGAGGTCTTCCGGTAAATACGGAAGACATTATCATCACCACAGGAGGATCCGAAGCATTGATATTTGGATTCATGACTACCTGTAATCCGGGAGATGAAGTGATTATACCGGAACCATTTTACGCAAACTACAATGGCTTTGCGGTGACTGCCGGTTTAACAGTTGTTCCGGTTGCTTCCAGCATCGAAACAGGATTTGCTTTGCCGCCTGTTTCCGAGATTGAAGCAAAAATCACATCAAAAACAAAAGCAATTGTCATTTGTAACCCGGGAAATCCGACAGGTTATTT
Source organism: Fluviicola sp. (assembly GCF_029266855.1). Lineage (GTDB taxonomy): Bacteria > Bacteroidota > Bacteroidia > Flavobacteriales_D > Crocinitomicaceae > Fluviicola. The sequence goes on along the minus strand of NZ_JAQSWB010000001.1, from coordinate 235,246 downwards.
ATACAGTAAAGAAGAACTCGAGCAATTACGCGACATCGTTAAAAAGCACGACCTGTTCTTGTTTGCAGATGAAGTTTACCGCGAGTTCTGTTACGACGGGGCACAACCTTTCTCTGTTTTGAATTTAGAGGGAATTGAGAATAACGTCATAATGATCGATTCTGTTTCCAAGCGCTATTCGATGTGCGGTGCACGTATCGGAGCATTAGTTTCCAAAAACCAGGAAGTAATGGCTGCGGCTTTGAAATTCGGTCAGGCAAGACTTTCCCCTCCGACAGTTGACCAGGTTGCCTCAGAAGCGGCTTTGAACACACCACAATCCTATTTTGACGATGTGGTTTCCGAATACGTTCAGCGCAGAAACATTATGGTTGACGGGCTAAACAGCATTCCGGGTGTATTCTGCCCCAAACCAAGCGGTGCTTTCTACTGTGTTGCCAAATTCCCGGTAGATAATGCCGAAAAATTCTGCCAGTGGTTGCTGGAGGATTTCGAATTCGAAGGACAAACCGTGATGATGGCTCCGGCAAACGGTTTCTACTCTACACCGGGAGCTGGAATGCAGGAAGCACGTATTGCATATGTGTTAAATCAGGATTCTTTGAAAAAAGCAGTTGTTTGTTTGGAAAAAGCGTTGGAAATTTATCCTGGAACAATCAGATAAATGGAACTACTCATAATCCTCTTTTTAATAATCCTGAATGGAGTTTTCTCTATGGCTGAGATCGCTACGGTTTCTGCCAGGAAATCCAAACTGGATGCCGCCGCAAAAAGAGGTGACAAAAGTGCGAAATTGGTTATTGAAACCCTGAATGCACCAAACAAATTCCTTTCAACAGTACAAATTGGTATCACGCTGATCGGGATTTTGACGGGTATTTTTTCAGGGGAAAAAATGACAAGCGATATCGAAGGTTTTTACAAAAGTTTTGATCTGACGAAAGAATACGCTCATTTCCTGGCAGTAACCTCTGTTGTTGTAATTATCACATTCTTTTCACTCGTATTAGGTGAATTGGTTCCTAAACGTATCGGTTTGACCAACCCGGAAGGCATTGCCAAAACAATGGCTCGTCCGATGCTGATCATTTCAAAAATCACCGCACCATTTGTTTGGTTACTAACAATTACATCCGACTTGCTTCTTAAGGCTGCACGCATCAAACAATCATCGGATGGGAAGGTAACGGAAGAGGAAATTAAAGCGATCATCCAGGAAGGAACAGAAGGCGGTGAAGTCCAGGAGATCGAACAAGATATCGTGGAACGCGTTTTTCACCTGGGTGACCGGAATATCAGTTCACTGATGACACATCGCAACGATGTCATTTTTATTGACATCGGAGATTCCCGTGAAGAAGTTCGTGAGCAGGTTGAAAAGGAAATGCATTCCGTTTATCCCATTTTTGATGAGGAGCGCGAGCATGTTCTGGGTGTTGTACTATTGAAAGATTTGTTCCGGACTATCAACCACGAGGATTTCGAATTGAAAAAACTGATCCTTAAGCCGCAGTTCTTAATGGAGAACATATCGGCATACGAAGCTTTAGTTCATTTTAAAGACACTAAAACACATTACGGGATCATTACCGATGAATTTGGTCAGACACAAGGTATCGTTACCTTAAATGACCTGCTACAGGCTTTGGTCGGCGATTTCAATGATTTCTACGCCGAAGAATTTGAATTTATTCAGCGCGAAGATGGTTCCTGGTTAATTGACGGACAATATCCTATCGCTGAATTCTTCCGTCAGTTCGGATTGGAGGATAATTCTTCCGAATTAAACTTCACTACAATCGGCGGTTTGGTATTGAATGAATCTAGAAGTGTTCCGTCTACCGGTCAGAAATTTCACTGGTTAAACTTCGAGATCGAGGTTGTAGACATGGATGGAGCACGGATTGATAAGCTGATTATTCGTGAGATTGATCCTGAGGACTAAATTGTTAACGATTTAGTTAACTCACTAATAAATAGGGATAATCAATTCACGATGAGTTAGTTACCTGTATTTAGTAAGCAAATTAACTAAAAGGTTTACAAATCCATTCTGAAATACCGGTTTTCACCACTGTAAACAAAATTAATCCGTTACTTTTTCACCTATCTGCATTTCATCGATGTGTAAAGGGAAATATACACAAAACAATGTTGTAGGAATACAACTGAACTCTCGGCGGCAACCGGGAGTTTTTTATTGGTTTTGGAATTACAGTAGACCATAATTAATCACGTGCCTATTGTAAAAAATGAATTGAACCAAATTGAGATATGGATGTATCCATTTTCAAACAACAACACATGAAATTCTTTATTATACTTGCTTTTACTGCTTTCCTATCACTTGGAAATGCCCAAACTCCATTAATTTCTCATAAAAGTCATGCAGGAACTTCCGGTTCTTACCTGATTGCTTCAAGCAGCAATTTTGGTGTGAGAAGAATAGATTATGAAAAACAAATTGAGCAACCAAAGGACATCACATACGAACGAAAACCTTACAAGGTAGAAAATTTCAAACCGTTGAATGATTCCATAATGATCCTGGAAGTTACTGATCTGAACCAACAGCTTATTGAGGTAGATACTTTATCAAACAAGAAGCGTCTTTCAACAATGATGTTCCACTATGTCTACGCCGATTCCGTCAAAAAAGCAGAAAATCTTGAAATCTACAAGCAGGAAATAGAAAAACAGGAACAACTTGAAAAACGGCAACTAGAATCTCAGCAACAACTCAACCAAGAAGCAACTCCTGCAAAGAAGAAAAAGAAGTCATACCTCCTGTTCCTATTTGGAATCACCGGTGGCGGAATGCTGTTGATGAAACTTTTAGCAAGATCCAAACACATACATTCTTCAATCGCTTAACTATGAAAACAATTCTTGTATCAATCGTTTGTTTACTTGCTTCGGCAGTTCAAGCGCAAACCGCAATCATTGCCCACAAAAGCCATTCCGGATCCGCTGCGGATTTCTTTATGGATCCCAATACCAATTTTGGTGAACCCGGCCCTCAACTAATCCAGGTTGTCCGTATAAACGATTCAACCTATGTAAATGTTTTTTCTGAATTCTCTGGGTTCATTTATCACGATACAGTTCGCGGCCGAATCAATTCCAACCTGGATATTGATTCAATCAAACGATCGCGATATGATCACATTGAATACATCAATTTCAAAGGTTCTCCTGATTCATTAAGACCAAAAACTCCTGGCCTCCAACTGCAAGAGATAGAAACCATTAAACCGATTGAATCGGAAACACCTGTTAATCAAAATCCTCCCGGGAAAAAGAAAAAATCCTACCTGCTATTCCTATTCGGAATTACCGGAGGAGGAATGTTGTTAATGAGATTATTCAGTCGGATCTTAAGACCTCAGGTTACTACATGAAAGAGCACCTGAAACTGAGTTTTATCGGGATCGCTGCATGGTGGATGCTCTTGCTTCCTTTCGATTATGCACTTTTCGATGGGATCTTCAAACTCATTCAAAAACCATTTACAGGTCTTTTAAAAGCGATGGACCAAGACCTGATCTTCGAAACAGATACTTATGGAACCTACGTTCTGGTCGCGCTCAGTTTTCTTTTGGGAGTTCTTTCCTCGCCGCTCATTAATCGTGTTTGCAAGAAATGGAAGCTGAGCACTACCGAAGTTCTAAGAACCATTCTTGCAGCTATTTTATTCTTCTTCCTTTTTAAATACGGCTGGGATAAAATCACAAAGGCGCAGTTTTACCTTCCTGAACCGAACACCCTGTCCACTCCATTCGGGAAATTATCCAAAGACATTGCTTACTGGTCTTTAGCCGGCAGTTCATTTTCCTATACCGTTATATTGGGGATAATTGAAGTTTTAGCAGCAGTCCTTTTACTTTTCAAGAGAACCCGATTTTTAGCCTCATTAATCAGCATCGCTATTTTCGGGCAGGTGGTACTAATCAATTTCTCGTTTGATATCTCGGTGAAACTTCTGTCCGGTTCGCTCCTCCTCTTCAGCCTTATTTACAGTTTAAGTTTCTATCAAAACTGGAAGGGTGTTTTTGGTTTTTCAAGCAAGCAAATTCAGCTATACGACACAAGAAAACACCGGGTGATCAAATACCTCTTCGCATTGCTCGTCATCGCTGACTGCATTTACCCCACTCTTGCAAGCAGAAACTTCAATGATGATCAATTTCCGCGCCTGGCACATCATGGTGCTTACCGGGTTTATGGAAATCCGCAAATCAAATACCTCTTCATTCACCGTCAGCATTATCTGATCCTTCAGTCGCAGGATGATCTGTTTAAAGACTACAAAATAGATACCCACATTCCGCATAGGTATACTACACTCGATGGTGAGATTTCGTGCAAATGGGATGAAAGTCTGGTCATTATTCAAAACAAGGCATTCAAAATAAAAAGGATTCCTTTCGAAAACCTCCCCCTTTTACAGGAAAGTTTCCACCTATTTTCAGACGAATTCCACTAGCCATAGGACATCCAAAAGTTTTATCGGAAGAATGAGTTTCCGGTATTGTTTTTTCCTTACTTTTGTCTTGTTTAAAATTAATCTAAATAATGAAGCTCATTTTAGCCGACAGTAATGAAATTATACGCATTGGTTTGCGTACGCTGTTGTCTACAGAGCGAAATATTCAAATTGTTGGGGAAGCAAGAAACAATGAAGAGTTGATTGCCCTGAACAAAGCCTTTGATGCAAACATTATTTTAGTCGATTACACTTCCAAAGGATTTTCGATTGATGTCATTCCTCAAATTCTTCAAAAAAAACCGGATCTGAATGTTGTTGCGATCACACCGGAACAATCGGCACAGACCCTTGTCAATGCATTGCGTTCCGGAGTAAAGAGTTATATCAAAAAAGATTGCGACAGTTCCGAGATCATTGATTCGATCCGCGAGACCTGGAGAGGAAACAAATTCTTTTGCGGGCAAATCCTGGAAACCATACGCGATGCTTCTATTGATGTGAATGATATTGATTTTGATTCGTTCAGCTGTGAACCGATCACACTGAGTGAGCGTGAAACAGAAATCATTACCATGATCGCAGAAGGATTAACGAATGTAATGATCGCCGATTCACTGTGTTTGAGTAATCACACCATTAATACACACCGCAAAAATATCATGGCAAAACTGGGGGTAAAAAACACAGCCGGAATTGTGATCTATGCGGTAAAAACAAACTTAGTATCTCCCAATAAATTCCTGTTCGCCGCAGACCCAAATTCTTAGGGAATTTTTTTCTTTCATTTTTTGAACCTAATTTTAATCTGATTGTACTACAGATAAAAATTGCTATATGCGTCATTACATACTTTTTGTTTTACTGCTTTTTACGACTGCCTTCAGCAAAGCTCAGTCGCAGGAAAAAAATGTATACAACAACACCAATACGAATTCCGGAAACACGCTCATAAAACAGGATACAACTTCTCAGGCCCCTGAATTGGAAGAAATGCACATTGAATCCAAAAAAACAAAAAGCTTCAGAACGGTGAAATCGCCCCAATTTGAACAAGACGAAAAAGCCGATAAAGATTCCAATTTGAACATGCAACAGCTTAAAGGAGCTAAATATCAGTTCGAAACCAATTATTCGAGTTCACGACACCAGGTATACCGCAGAAGTGCCAGTACGCAGGAATTACTAAACATGAAACAAAGTGCCCAGTTGTATGCAAACATGCTTCCGGGAAGTTTTGAAAAGCACTTTTATTCCTACTTATTGAACAAATACGACCCGAAACATTTCCCCGAACTGAAGCAGGCTGCAAAACTGGAACCCAACAAAACGGAAGTTCAGCAGGAATTGGCCGCATACGGAATAGCTGTGAATGATCAGGAACTTGCAGATAGCGTGGCCGTTCAGATGATCGCTCAAAACAAAATTACCGGGGGTTTACTTACTTATGCAACAGACCTTGTCAATTCTGTTCCAAACAGCGGAACCCTTTTACTTCATGGTTACACAGAACTTATTCCAGTTAACTATGAGAGAAACACACTTGGAAGGGCCGACTTGGAATTAATTTCCGTCGATCTGATGCAAAGTCCCGCTTACCAGGCGAGCCTTGAATCCAAAGGATATGTGATGCCTAATTCTACATTCGTTGATACCACATTCGTACAAACTTTCTGTGCCCTGAACGTTTCGAAAAACATTTACCTTTCGATGTCTTTTCCGAAAGAGTATTTTCAGGGAATCACTTCTTCACTGAATACAGTTGGTCTGACTTTTGCTTACGATCAAACAATGCTTGATTACAATACCTGGAATTCCACACTAATAGAAACAAAATGGAAAAAACAGGAGTTGGGAATTTCGAAAGATCAACAATCAGATGCTCTTTCCGCCAATTACCTTCCCGCACTCATCAGCGTTGCAAGAATATACGAAGAATATAACAAGACAGAAGAAGTCAAGGAAATTAATCAGCTCATTATGAGTGTTGCCACGAGGGCACGTAAAACCGGTCAACTTTCAAAAATTAAGCGCTGATGCGAATGATCAAAAAGGAATACGACCAAATGACCGACGAACAATTGGTCATTGGGATGGCTGGAGGCGATCAGAGAGCTTTTGACAAGCTTTATGGCCGTTATTCATCTGCCCTGCTCTCGTATTTCATGCGCATGCTGTGGCGCGACCGGGAAAAATCCGAAGACTTTGTTCACGACTTCTTTACCAAGCTAATTCACCGGCCAGAACTTTTCGACACGACACGATCCTTTAAAACCTGGATGTATTCGGTTGCAAATAACATGTGCAAGAATGAGTACAAAAAACAGGAAATAAGAAAAAACACCAGCAACGGATTAGATCATACCTACTCTGTGAGCGACGTAAATAAGAATACGGAAAACCAGGTTCACCATACTCTATTTAAGGAGGCTTATGACTACCAGGTCACACAACTGGAAGATAAACACCGGGAGGTATTTGAAATGCGCCATTTCGACGGATTATCGATTAAAGAAATAGCCGAAGCCCTGGCAATCAGTGAAGGGACAATCAAATCCCGTTTATTTTATGCAACCAAGTATTTGGCACAAGGATTAAAAGAATACCAACCAGAACATCATACAAAACAATCATGAATACTTTTGACGAAATCATACAGACAAAGGCTTATAGCGATTTAACTCCGAACGAACTGGAAGTTATCCGGGAGTTGGTATCTTCTGAAGAAGAGTACAATGAAATGAAATCGTTTTATGCCGGAATTGACCAATTGGCTATTTCAAACATAGCAGAAGTTTCGCCTTCCGTGAAGTCCAGCTTAAACTCGGTATTTCAGGCCAAGCATCCCGGCATCAGCCAGAACTGGAACGCCCCGGAAGCAGCGGAAAAGAAAGTTATTCCTTTATACAACCGCACATTATTCCGTGTAGCAGCATTGCTTGTGTTATCTGCCGGAGTTACAACCATATGGTTTTCCATGTCTGAAAATCAATTAGCCAGTGAGGAAAAGGTTCAGATGACGGCGAGCAATGACACCATGCTGCGTGAAGAGAAGACAGCAGCTGAACCTAAAAAGAAGTTCCCTTTAAATGAGGGAACAAAAAAGCAGTTTACAGCGGATTCAAACATTCCAGCAGATGAAGCACCGGAAACCAGTATTTTAACCAATGGCACCAGTTATTCCTATACTTCAGCTTTATTGAAAAAAAGTGATGAACCAGGCAAAAAATCTGAAAAGATTCAGCCTGCTGCTCCTGTCACTTATTATTTCAACGCTAGTAAAGAAAAGGAAACAAAGGATGGTGATGCGGAAAGCTTCTCCAAAGCAGGTCTGGATGCAGATTTACATCCCGGAGGATTTTATGCAGAACCGGCAAAAGACTTTAAACCCAGCATTAAAACAACTGATTTACTTAGTTTGATAGAGCCGAGCTTCTGAGGAAAAAACACACTTCGACTCCCATTGACGCTTAAGTCAAGGTTTTCAACGCTCAGTGTTCTTTAAAAATTGAGGTGACTTCAACTCCCATTGACGCTTAGGTCAAGGTTTTCAACGCTCAGTCACCGTTCAAACCTGTTGATTTTGCAGTTCAGTCAGGGTTATTTTCAATTCTGCCAAGCGATTTGTCTTTCCTTTTTCACGGATATTCAATGCCGTTATAGTATAAAAGCGGTGAGTTTCACCTAGGAAACGAATCTGCATTCGAATCCAGTCTTCCTCAGATAAATCCATTCCGAACGCAATCATTTCATCCCTTAATTTGGATGCAACAACATAATAATCTGCTCTTCCCAGGTAATCATGATCGGCATCACACAAAATTTCCTGCAACAGTCCCACCGGTTCGATATCCAAAGCCGTCGCCAGGATCATTTCACGGATTTGCTGGATCTGGATTGCATTAAATCCGTATTTCGGAAGCATTTGCTCCATTAATCTTACTGCATGAAGCTCATTCTGATGATAAGTAAAAATAAAACCTGTATCATGGAATAAGGCAGCAGTTCTGAGCAAGAGCATTTCCTCCTCATCCAAACCCTCCAGTTTTCCCAAACGGATAGCGGCTTTTTCCACATTCAGGGTATGCCCCAGGTCATGATAAATTACTTCGTCCGGCAGCATGGATTTGAGTTTATTCAGAATATCACTTCTCATATGTTCAAAATCGACCGTTGCAATCTGGCACAGAACGCGCAATTCAACGGAAGGAACCTTTCCGTTCGCGTACAAACTGTATTCCGACTTCAGGGATTCCAATTCAAATATTTCCATCGAACCTCCCCGCTTTTTGATCGGAACATTCCCCAGATCCTTCGTATCAAAATAGCTGCAACATTCATCATAGATCGCCTGAGTGATCGTGATTTGGTCAATTCCACTAAACTGCTGTGCTCTTGCGGCGATATTTACCGTATCTCCCCACACATCAAATGAATATCTTTTAGAACCAATGATCCCGGCAACCAATGGTCCGGCGTGAACACCGATTCGGATTTCCCAAAAGTCCTTCTTCATGGCTTTCGCCAGTTCCTTCTCATTCCGGATGAAATTGCGCATTTCCAAAGCAGCCATACAGGCTCTTAAAATAGGTTCGTTATTATCCTCATTCACCCCGGCAATAGCCATATAGGCATCACCGATTGTCTTGATCTTTTCCAGTTTGTAACGTTCCACAATCTCATCAAAGGCCGTAAAGTAATATTCCAGCCGTTTTACCAGTTTGATCGGCTTGATCGATTTCGATTTCATAGAGAAGTCCACAAAATCAGTAAACAACACTACCCCTTTGTCGACCCTTTTAGGAGAGAATTTTCCGTACTGATTTAAATCGTCCAATACATTCTCAGGCAGGATATTCCCAAGTAACTGAGCAATTCGCTGGTCTTTATAATAGAGTGATTTGTAGACATCCAACTTTGCCTGGATCAGCAGGGGATTAAACGGTTTGGTAATAAAATCCACAGCACCCGAATTAAAGCCCTTCAACAATTTGGAACCGGTTCGCGTATTTTCAGTAATAATGATGGAATAATGCGTGTGAGAAGCATGCACCTGCAGCAAATCCTTAAAATCGTCCATTGATGAAAAATTCGGACTATCCACATCAATCAGGATAATACCAACCTCCCGCCGTTTCAGAATTTCATGTGCATCTTCAATGGAATCGCAAAACAGCAAAATATTTCCTCCTCCGCCGAGGATTTCCTTTATTGCTAATTTATCTGAATCTTTTTCGTCAATAATTAGAATATTAATCAGGCGCTCCATTAATGAATCAGTTTATTACAGTTGTTTACTAAAATTGAAAGTAAACATAATCTTTAAAAAAATGCAATTATAAGATTGAAAGAAATTTCCAACCTTCTGCGATTTAAACAATCTATCGTTAAGAATAATATCGATTCTATTATTAAGAATTGATTAAAAAAATTATATTTGTTCAAACTTTTTAAAATAACTATGAAAAAACTTTTACTTTCTTTATCAGTATTCGCTGCAACATTCGCTGCAAATGCTCAAATGGACACTCTTTCTGGTCACTGTAGCTCATCAACATTATTTTCAGGTTTGTTGGATGATGTAATGCCTATCGATTCAGGTTTCATCGTTGGAAACAATATGTACGGTGACAAAGCTAAAATGCAATTGTTTGATGCAACTCACGGTGTAACAGGTGGTGGTACAATTAATGCTATCGCAATTCCTTGTATTTTCAAAGCAGGTGCAGGAAATATGACTTTCGCTATCTGGGCTGATAATGCAGGACAACCTAATTATGCTGCTCCATTAGCATCAAAAGTTGTTGCATTAACTGCAATTGATACTGCTCTTGCTTCTACAATGGGATTGGCTGACGGAAACTTCTTTAACAATGTAATTACCTTCACAACTCCGGTTGCAATTCCTGCTAACGGGAAATTCTGGGCTGGTTTTATTTTGCCAACAGGAGCTGGTAATATTTTCGCTACAGCATTGAGTACTCCATTCGCTGGTGACGGTGCAACTCATACTGGTGAGATTCAAGGTGATGATGCATTTGTTTTATTTGATGATCAAGTATCTCCAAACAGTTGGGGACTAGATGCTGCAATTACAGTTTTCCCTATCGTTGACTTTACTTTAGGATTGAACGAGAACGAAATCACTTCTTCTGTTTACCCTAACCCGGCTAATGCTGAGTTGAACATTAAAACAACTGAAGAGGTTGCTTCTGTAGTTATTACAGCAGCAGATGGAAAAGTTGTTGCTACTTCTAACTCAAGCAACATTAATGTAGCTGAATTGAATGCAGGAATGTACATTTACCAAGTAACAACTATCTCTGGTAAAGTTGGTACAGGAAACTTCGTTAAGAACTAATTGAAACTTCAATTATAAAGAAAGCCCTGACGATAAATGTCAGGGCTTTTTTATTTCTATTAAGCTATTGGACAAAAAATAATCGCCTATGTTTAAGACAATCCGGAGATTACTTCATCAATGGATTTAGTGCTTCCCTTCAGTTCCAGAACCTTTGAGATCACACTGTCAATAATAGAATCCGGACAGGAAGCCCCGGAAGTAATCCCGATCTTAGTCCCCTTCATCCATCCTTCGATTTGCTCGATCTGATGCGTATGAATATTGAAACTCCGAATCGTATCTACACTTAAGATCTCCGTTTCATCCTTTATAAAATAAACAGTGCAACGCTGTTCAAGTAACTCTACTAAATGAGAAGTATTTGAACTGTTATATCCGCCAACCACTATTGCGAAATCCAGAGGTTCATTCATCAAGGCTTCCGTAGCACTTTGATTGTCATTTGTAGCATAACAAAGTGTGTCGCGTGTATCTGCAAAAGTTTTATTTACGTTTGCCTGCTCAGCAAAATCTTCCGTTACCCTTTTCAGAAACTCAGCGATTTCCTGGGTCTCACTTGCAAGCATCGTTGTTTGGTTAATTACCCCGATCTTACTTAAGTGGGTCTCCGGATCGAAGTTTGGAGTATGTTTTCCTTTAAAAAAGACATAGAACTCGTCCTTTGAAGCTTCACCCGTAATACATTTTGCCAAAAAAGCAGCTTCTTCCATGTTCTTGACGATGACAGCTTCAGAATTTAAAGCCGTATGAGAAAAAGTTGCCCGTGTTTCTTCGTGATCGTATTTACCATGAATAACCAATGTATGCTTTTCGCTCCCCAATTTCTCTGCCCTATTCCAAACTTTCTCTACGAAAGGGCAAGTGGTATTGTACTTTTCGGTAGAAACACCGCGATCCTTTAAAATCTGTTCGATTTCCAAAGTTGTCCCGAATGCAGGAATAATTACCACATCATCGGGGTTTAATTCTTCCCAGGGAATCAATTGTTTTCCGGAAGTATCCTGGATAAATTCGATGCCGCGTTGTGTCAGATCCTCGTTCACTGTCGGATTGTGAATCATTTGACTTAAAAGAAAAATACGCTTTCCGTGATTTTCTTCAACCGCACGATAAGCAATTTCGATCGCATTTTCTACTCCATAACAGAATCCAAAATGTCGTGCGATATAGAGATGAAGATTTCCGAAATCCAGAAATGTAGACGAGAAATCCTTTTTCCTGGGATCCTGGTTTTTACGAAACGCCTTCACTTTTGAAATAATCGGCGAACGAAATATGGACGGAATATCAAATTGTTTCATCTTCAAAACAAAGGTAATGAATTGCCGGATACAATGTTTTATTTGAACCGCGGAGAGCGAAAAGAACGCAAAGGCGGACATTCACATCTATAAGCGACTTGAAATGTAGTCTTAAATTTCATTTGATATCTCCCACAGATGAACACGGAGGATCACAGAGAATAATACTCTCTTTATTTTTCTCAATACTCAATAGGGAGAACAAATAGCAAGTTCGAAATGAAAAAGGATTTTCCCTTCAAGAAAAATCAATATCCTCATATATGATCAAAAAATAAGCCCCGACTTTCTGTTGAAACATCGGGGCTGAATCTAAGTTGAATTTTACTAACGAGTAAATAACATTTCTCTGAATTTCGGCAAAGGCCATAACTCATCGTCTACCAATAACTCTAATTTATCTGCATGGTAACGGATTTCGTCAAAATAAACTTTTACCTTATCACAATATGCTATTGCTTTTTCTTCGGAATGCTCAATTTTATTGGCCGCTTTCCTAGCCTGAAGCATTGTATCACAGGTAGCTTTCATTTTATTCAAATGCATCGAAATTTTGGTAACCAATTCGATTTGAGCTGCTGCTGCATCTTTTCCAGCCTTTTCACCCAAGGCATTCATGATTCCCTGGATATTTGTCAACAAGCGGTTTTGATATTCAAATACGGCAGGTAAAATATGCGTCTGAACCAAATCTCCCATCAATCGTGCTTCGATTTGAATTTTCATGGTATAGCTTTCATATTCGATCTCCTGACGCGCTTCCAATTCACGTGGAGTCAATACGTTCATTTCATCAAACAGCTTCACGAATTTTTTTTCTCCCCATGCTTTCAATGCACGTGGTGTATCCTTGAAATTATTCAAACCTCTTTTTTCAGCTTCCTTCACCCACTCGTCTCCATAACCGTTTCCTTCGAAACGAATTCTCTTCGATTCCTTGATCAGGATCTGAAGTTCTTTCAGAATAGCTTCATCCTTCGCCTCACCTTTATCAATACGCGCATCTACACTCACTTTGAACAACTGCAATTGTTTCGCCATAATGGTGTTCAGCACGATCATTGCCGATGCACAGTTTGCCGAAGAGCCAACAGCACGGAATTCGAATTTGTTCCCGGTAAATGCAAACGGAGAAGTTCTGTTTCTATCCGTATTATCCAGCATGATCTGCGGAATTTTACCAATATTCAGTTTCAATTCTGTTTTCTCTTCCGGAGTCATTTTTCCGGCTTTCACGTTCTGCTCCAGTTCGTCCAGCATACCCGACAACTGGGAACCGATAAATGTGGAGATAATTGCCGGAGGAGCTTCGTTTGCCCCTAAGCGGTGATCGTTATTTGCGGAAGCAATACAAGCCCGCAACAAATCATCATTATCATGAATTGCTTTAATTGTATTCACGAAGAAGGTCAGGAACTGTAAGTTTGTTTTCGGGTTTTTCCCAGGCTGCAACAAGTTCACACCCGTATCAGTAGACAAAGACCAGTTATTGTGCTTTCCGGATCCATTTACCCCTGCAAACGGTTTCTCATGCAACAAAACTCGGAAGTCGTGCTTACGTGCAATTTTTTCGAGCAAATCCATCAACAACATATTGTGGTCATTTGCCAGGTTACATTCCTCAAAAATCGGCGCACACTCGAACTGATTCGGAGCAACCTCATTGTGACGCGTTGTAACCGGAATTCCCAACAAAATTGCTTCAGTTTCAAACTCACGCATGAAAGCTGTTACACGTTCAGGAATAGAACCGAAATAATGATCCTCCAATTGCTGACCTTTTGCAGGCGCATGACCAAATAATGCACGACCGGTCATCATCAGATCCGGACGACAGTTAAACAAAGCCTGGTCTACCAGGAAGTATTCCTGTTCCCAGCCCAATGTTGCATTTACTTTTGTAACGTTCTTATCAAAATACTGACAAACCTCCACAGCTGCTTTATCCACAGCATGCAAAGCTTTCAATAAAGGCATCTTGTAATCCAAAGACTCACCCGTATAGGAGATCATAATCGTAGGAATACACAAAGTCTTGCCGATTACGAAAGCCGGAGAAGACGGATCCCAGGCAGTATATCCTCTTGCTTCGAAAGTGTTTCGAATTCCACCGTTCGGAAAGGAAGATGCATCCGGTTCTTGCTGTACCAACAATTCTCCGTCAAAACGTTCAATTGCACGTCCCGGTCCTACAGGTTTAAAAAATGCATCGTGCTTTTCTGCGGTTGTTCCTGTTAACGGCTGAAACCAGTGCGTATAATGTGTGGCTCCTTTTGTCAATGCCCAATCTTTCATTGCAGAAGCAACCTGATCAGCCATTTTACGATCCAGGCGAGTTCCGTTTTGGATGGACTCCATCATAGATTTATATGCATCTGAAGGAAGGTATTCCCGCATAACTTCTGCATGAAATACATTTTTTCCGAATAAATCGGAAACTTTCCCATCATAATCGATGTGTTTTGGTGTACGATTGAGTACATCCTGATACGCTTGTAATCGCTTTGTTGCCATGAATCCAAAATTTTTGACAAAACTACAATTTTTAGAGGGGGTATTCCAATAAAAAGTATGAAATTTTATAAACACCCCCTGTTAATTTCAACTTATATGATCAAAAACCATATAAAAACAGGAAGAGAACAATCTTTTTACCGTGTGAAAGACATCTTTCAAAAACTTCCTGTCAAACAAATGATTCACAGATTGTTAAATAAATAATCAAGCACGTAACTTTCATTTTTTTTCTTTAACTTACTTTTTAATTGAAAGATTACATCATGGGCTTGTTTAATTTTTTTCATAGAAAGAATATGGAGACAACTAAAGAAAAACCCCAACCGGTCACTGAAAATCATTTGGTAGTTATTCAGTTCTTTTATGGAATTGAGGACCTGAATGAGTTGCATGAGTTGGAAAAGCAATTGGATTCAAACATTACAATTAATGCCCTTGGGAAATATGAAGGACATGAAATTTCAATGGATTTCGGAGACGGTTATCTTTATTTCAACGGGGAAAATGCCGACCAGATCTTCCAGGCCATCAAACCCATTTTGGAGCAGCATTATTTCATGGATAAATCGATTGCGACATTACGTTTCGGTTCTTTTGAAAATCCAATGGCTACCGAAAAAGACTATTGCATTCGATTCTCGAAATTGAATCCAAATTAGCATCTGAAATTTCATTAAAATCTCTTATGTTTACAAGTGTAAATTACTTGTCATGAGAACTTTCTGTTTCCTATTATTTACCATTTTCGTTCCAATGTGTTATGCTTCCCCGCAAAGCCTGATGGATCAATTCGATCATTGGGGGACACAAAATTCCACCGACCAGGAACTCGCAGATGAGATTGCGCGAAGAAAAAAAAGCGGCACGGACGAAAATTTTGTTCTCGCACTTGAATATTTTCTGACTTCCCGCAAAGAAAACTCTATTGAGCGCGTAGAACTGCTTATCAGACTGGCAGAAAGGAACAGCGGTAAAAAGAATTTCTATAGTGCTTTCGCCAATTATCACTTGTCCTGTGTACTTAACGCGTATAAAATATTTCCATTTGCACTGGAATACTCCAATCGCGCGATCTATTATTCCAAGGCTATCGGTGAAAAACGCCTTTTATATTATTCTTATAAAAACAAGGCCGGGATTTACTTCCAACTGATGGAATACCAAAAAGCATGCAACGCATTCATTGACGCACAGAAACACAATCCTGTGACGAACTTCAAGGAAAGAGCATCGGATTACAATAACATCGCTTTATGTCATTACGAACTCAAACATTATGAAAAAGCATTGCATAATTATTCAAAAGGGTTGGAGATCCTTAAAACACTGCCCGGAGAAAAAGAAGACGCTTTCTATGAATTAATTCTTGGAAACATGGGAAGTACCTATGTACAAATGGGAGAAATTGAAAAAGGAAAAAAGATATTAAACGATGAAGCCGAATACTATCGTCAGAACGGCTTCTTTTCTGCAAATTATCTCAGTACTATGATTCAGCTTCTTTCACTTGCGGATCGACTCAATGACGATACCGAATTGAAGAAACTTTCCCGGGAATTGTATGAAGGGTTGAACGATTCAAAAATTGCAGCGAACTCGAACAGTTTGACAGCTATAGATACTTTAATTACTATTGCTGCACGCAAACCGATAGGTGTAACGGAAAAATCGCTTAGCATTTTAAGAAACCAAATACTGATCAATCACCTCACTCAAAAAGAAAAACTTCACGACGACCTCAGCAATTTTCTTTACGAAGAAAAAATCAAAGCGCTGGTAGAAAAAAGTATCAATGAGAAAAAAGAAGTAACCGCTATTCAGCAGGGTGAGCATTCAAAATTCGTCGTTGCGCTAATTATATGTCTTGCTTTTTTAATTATTATCATTGGCGGCTACCTGATTCTTCGATCACGGGTTGAAAAAAATAAACGGGAGTTGATTGCTCAAAGGCAACAGGAAGAAATGATCAAAGCACAGCAACAGCTTCTTGAAAAAGAAATGGAGAGCCAGCAGCAGCAACTCAGAACACTCGTTACCAATCTAAAGATCAAACATCAGAAGGAAACCGGCTTTCTCGAAAAAGTGAAACAGCTGAAAAGAAACCGTAATATAACGACCGAGCAAGTGATCCAGGAACTCCAGATCGGACTTACCAACCTCTTTGATATCGATAAAAAGATGATCGTAGAAAGTCCGATACCGCTCGACCTGGATCAGGATCTAAATTTGAAAATAAAAGAAAAGCACCCTGAACTCACTCAGACGGAACTTTTAATGTGCAACTATTTTGCAAGCGCATTAACTGCAAAAGAAATCGGATTATTACTAAAACTAAGTGACGTATCCGTTAGAGTCGCAAAAAACAAAATAAAAAACAAGATTGGCTTATCAAAAGAATCCAATCTGAATGAATATCTGCAATCATTGTACAACTAAAACAGATACACTTCAATGGATCAATTCGTATTTAATTGATTCATTCACATGCTATTAAAGGTGAAATATCGTTTTTAGCGCATCCAAATTCGCTTTCGGCAGATTAACGAAAAAAAAGATTCAGCCAACTAACAATCAATTAGTTAGGTAAGTGGTATTAACGAAAAAAATCTCAAAACAGCCTTGCAAATAACGTCAATTAACGCTTCTTTTTTTTTTGCTCAATCGATATAAGTGACATTTGCCATAATAACGCTACAACTATAAATTATGGCAATCAAAACTTCTACTCAACTAAAAACATTTTTCATTTTCCTCCTGATTCTCAGCTACAGTAATTCCAGAAATACTGCACAGGCGCAATGCACATTCGGCGGGACTCAATATCCCGGCACATCTGTTGCCGTACCAGCAACGAACGGAACAACTGCTACCGTCTCCACTTGTAACTATTTCGGGGAATATTCGGTTTTGACCGGGTTCACTGTGGGAAATCAATATACTTTGACTGCTCCCGGCGGATACGTAACTGTTTTTGATGCTTCAAACGTAGCAGTTGCCTGGGGGAATTCTCCATTGAATTTCATACCTCCCTCAACAGCAACTTACAAAGCACGCTGGACAGCTATCGGATGCGGTACGGATGCAACCTGTCACACCACCACAGTTACACTGGTCGGGCCAACAACACCGATGGTTTACAACAGTTCTACCGTCACTCAAAGTTCAACTTCCTCTACAGTGAATTGTGCATCCGATGTACAGGTAATTCGTCTGGAAGTCTCGGTAAGCGGAGGAACTTCCCCTTTAAGTCTTACCAATATTCAGACAAATTTTACAGGAACCGCTCCAATTGCAGGAATACCGGCATCACGAATCTATTATACCGGAACATCCGGTACTTTCGCAACAAGTTCCGTTTTCGGAAGCGCAACCGCCTCAACTTCTGCTTACAACATTTCAGGAGCTCAAACCCTGGCAACCGGGACCAACTATTTCTGGCTGGTGTATGATCTGAGCACATCTGCAACGGCCGGAACAACAATTGATGCAGCAATCACTCAATTTACACTGTCAGCTGCCAATTACACGCCTTCCACCACTGCACCAGCAGGAAGCAGGACTACAACTGCCTGTTATGCGCCGGGTGGTGTAAATTCGGGGTTGGAAACATGGTTAAGAGCAGATATTGGAACAAGCGGGACCGCATCAATGACCGGCTGGTCAAACCAGGTTTCAACCGGAACTGCCACAAATCTCAATGGGAATCCATCACTGAACCAGACAAATACTTCATATAACTATAATTATTACGTAGACTTTGCTGCTCCGGCAGCGACGCTTGACGGCGGTGTTGCAGCCAGCAGACAATGTATTTTACTCAACGGATACACGGGAATCAGTGGCATTGACTACAAAACCCTATTCTTCACCTTTCAGCTGAATGATCTAACCCGTTTAAATACTCATACTGCAACCGTTAAAGGAGTAACCATGTCAACACCTACAAACGGAACCTGGCATGGAGATGCGAACGGAGCGAGTGCTTCGATCCTATTGGAAGCTTACGACATCAGCGATTTCGGAACCGGTTCACCTGCAGGCACCTGGCAGCGGAATCAAGCGAATATTCTATCCAACTCTAATCATGTAAATACCAAACATATCTTGTCTGCACTTTGCCAAACCGGGGGAAATACGACTCTTAACGCTTTTCTCGGCGGACAGGATGATCAAACTCCTTCAAGCGGTTTTGCCGGTCATGTACGCGACTGGAAAGGTCCGGCAGCTGAGATCATCGGGTTCCGGAATGCATTAACCGTTACCGAAAGAAGAAAGGTGGATTCTTATCTGGCAATCAAATACGGGATCACTTTACCGAACAACTATTTAAGTACTAACGGTACAAACATTTTCACTGTCGCTTCGCCTTACAACAATAATATCATTGGAATCGGCAGAGATGATGCAGAACTCTTGAATCAAAAGCAATCACATTATGACGATGATAATGCGCGGATTTATTTGGGTGCGCTGGCTGCTATGAATCCGGCGAACGGTTCAAGCTTCTCAACAGACGGATCTTATGTCGTTATGGGAGATAACAGTGGTGCATATTGTGCAACAGCTGCTTCCATCTCAGAGATGCCCTTAGGATTAACGAATTGCCTTCTTTATTCCCGCCTGGAACGCGAATGGAAAGTTACACGTACCAATATGGCACAAAACTACAACATGGATGTAAAACTGGCCACATGTGGTGCCCCGGGATCCGTTGATATCACCCACCTGCGTTTATTGGTAGATGACGATGGCAATTTTGCAAACGGCGGAACCCAATGTTATTACAATGGAGACGGGACAGGAATTACATTCAGCTATTCAAGCCCAACGATTACTGTCAGTAACATCAGTGTAACACATATACCAAACAACGCGACAAGATTCATCACCATTGCATCGATAAATCCAATCACCCCGCTTCCCCTTACCCTTCTTGATTTTCAAGCTACTTTAAACAAAAATCACAGGTATGTTGATCTTGTTTGGTATACGGAATCCGAAAATAACAGCGATTACTTCGAAGTTCAAAAACTGGAGGGAAAAGATTGGAAGACAATAGACTATGTGCAGGCACAGGGAGAATCTACACTAATTACCAGGTATGCAAGTATTGATCCATCACCTGTTGTTGGTGTAAACTACTACCGATTAAAACAATTTGATCTGAATGGAAGCTACACCTACTCTGATATTCGTGTTGTAAATCTCGATTTGGGATCTGAAATTTATTTATTCCCGAATCCGGCAACGTTTAATGCGCAACTGATCCAAAAAAGGATTGCAAACAAAACAATTACCATATTGGATAATGCAGGCAGAAAAGTAAGTCCTGAAATACATGTTATTTCTGATGATTCTCTTGAAATCAGGACAGATAATTTGGCTAATGGGGTATACCTGATTTGCATAGAGGATCATCCGGAAATACTCAGGTTGGTTGTTAATCACTAACCATTTTAAATCAAAGAGAGAAGGTTAGAACAAAAGAGGGGCTTAATTGCCTCTCTTTTTTGTTTCATCCTGTTTTCCGAATCACAGTTTTATTACCTTTGAGGCTCAAATTAAATATCCAATGAAAAATACTGCGTTATCTGCTGTGCACGAAGCTTTAGGAGCTAAAATGGTTCCATTTGCCGGATTCAATATGCCAGTTCAATATGAAGGTGTAATCGCTGAACACGAAACTGTTCGAAATGCGGTTGGTGTATTCGATGTTTCCCACATGGGAGAGTTTTTGCTTTCCGGTCCGGATGCACTGGATCTGATCCAGCGTGTAACAACAAATGATGCTTCTACCCTAACGATCGGTCGTGCCCAGTATTCTTGTCTTCCGAATGGAAAAGGCGGTATTGTTGACGATTTGATTATTTACCGCATCAAAGAAGAAGAATACCTATTAGTAGTGAATGCTTCCAATATAGAAAAGGATTGGAACTGGATCTCTTCCCACAACACGAAGAACGTATCCATGAGAAACCTTTCCGATGATTATTCATTGTTGGCAATCCAGGGACCCAAAGCGGTTGAAGCAATGCAGTCATTGACATCTGTCGATCTTTCTGTAATCAAATACTATCATTTCGAGGTCGGACCATTTGCGGGTGTCGATTACGTCATTATTTCCGCAACAGGTTATACCGGTTCGGGAGGATTTGAAATTTACTGCAAGAATTCCGAGGTAAAACAAGTTTGGGACAAAGTGTTCGAAGCCGGTGCTGCTTTCGGAATCAAACCGATCGGTTTAGCTGCACGCGATACTTTGCGTTTGGAAATGGGCTTCTGTCTATACGGAAACGATATCGACGATACCACTTCTCCGCTTGAAGCAGGATTGGGATGGATCACTAAATTCACAAAGGATTTTGTTGATTCTGACAAACTGAAAGCAGAAAAAGAAGCGGGTGTTTCACAAAAACTTGTTGGTTTCGAAATGATCGACCGCGGAATTCCACGCCACGATTACCGCATTTTAGATGCAAACGGAAATGCAATCGGAAGAGTAACTTCCGGAACCCAGGGACCAAGTGTAAAAAAAGCAATCGGAATGGGTTATGTAAATACCGAATTTGCTGCTCCTGATACAGAAATCTTTATTGAGATCAGAGATAAGGGCGTATTGGCGAAAGTGGTTAAGATGCCTTTTTATCAAAAGTAGATTTTAGGACATCGGGATTTCAGGATATTAAGACTTAAATCTTATTCTTCCTGTCGTTCTCGACACATTCCGTACACGTCAATTCGAGTAGTTCAGATATGCATAGTCGGAACGTATCTAGAATAGTGGACGGAATTATCGAACTGACAGAGGAATTGAAAACATACTCTAGTGGAATTGTGAAAGCGATTCCACTTTTTTTGTACCCAAATAAAGCACCTGCTGTTTTCATTTCAGAATTTTACTTAGTATTGAATAAACGATCTTCAAATGAGAATGAAATTATACTTCCTGCTGTTTCTGATCCCCGTTTCCAGTTTGAGCTTACGCGGGCAAAGCAATGATACCTGGATTTCGTTCTGGAATGAAGACACGACAATGATCGGATATAAGGACAAAAACGGTGTGGTGAAGATTGAGCCGAAATTTACCGGGTTTTCAAATGCAGGCAGGTTTGACAATATTATTGCCGCTACCGAAGAAAATGACGGTAAATGGACGAGTTATTACCTGACTAAGGCCGGGAAAGCAATTGGCAGGGACAGTCTGCACATTTTTGACAACAGTGCTGATTGCGAAAGTGAAGGCTTTATTCGTTTCAGAGACAAAAAAACAGACCAGGTGGGCTTATTCGACAGAACAGGAAAAGTAGTTATTCCTGCTGTTTACAATGAATTGACACGTGTCCGAAACGGAATGGTCATCGGGCTGAAAGGGGCTGAGAAAAAGTTTTGGGACAAAGACAAACATTCCGGATGCAATCATTTCAGCTGGACAGGCGGCCAGGAAGTTTTAATAGACACTTCAAACAAGATACTCGTTGAAAAATTCCCCTTCAATGAAGGACTAAATTTCTTCAGTCTTCAAAAAACAGAAGCAGCACACCCGGATAGTACACGTGTCTCTTTTTTAGCGGTGGATGGAAGCTATTATTCCTTTATTGACTTTCAAAGAGAATTCGAGCAGTGGGTTATGAAAGAGTTGTTACCCGATTTAACGGTAGAAAAATTAATTGAGGCCTCATACGATACGATTACCAGGGAAACAGAAGATGGCTGGAACAAAACAGCCGGTAAACAACTCATTACGGAAAATTTCACTATCCTGAAAAACGGGTTAATGGAAATCTTAGAACCTAAAACCGAATACTTTATATCCAATAGCGGTCTGAATCCACTGATGTTTGATGGCCCCGTATTCGAGCACTATTTCACCAATTGCGGCGAGTTGAAAGAGTGGATCTATCCAACGATGTCGATCATTATTTCTCATCATAACAAAACAGACTTTCCACAGGACCATTATGAATTTCTACGTACCGACGACGGATACAAACTAATCTACCTGGCTATCAGGGACAAGAATATGAAGTGAGTTTCTTTTTTACCGCAAAGAGCGAGCCTTCCCCCTGTCATTCCCGATACATTCCGTTCATGTCAATTCGAGTAGTTCCGACATTTCAGGAGATCAAAACATATTGAATTGGGATTTTTTGGCATAAATTATGTAGGATGGAGTGTTTTTGAAAACAACTTAAATCTAAAAACATGACGCGTAAACCATCTAAATTAGTATCATTCATTGCCGTGCTATTCCTTTTTGTCAGCAGCACATTTTCCCAGACAAATTCGAATGTCTATTCTCCGAAATTCTCTCACTTATCCGGAAGGTACAATTCCAATATTCAAGTGACCCTTACACCTACTACTCCAAATTGTACGATCTATTATACATTGGACGGTTCAGCACCCACCAGTTCATCAACCCAATACACAGGCATTATCCCCATTTCAGGAAATGGTAACCAGGTAACGTTGAAAGCAATTGCCATTAAAGGAGCCTTACAAAGCTTTATAAGTTCCGCCACTTATGTGATCGATTACAGCTACAATCCAAATGCAAACTACCTGACAAATCTATCCTGGACACAATACAACAACTATCTTCCTGGCGATTGGTTCGGCTATACTTCGACTCCCTGGACCTGCGATTATTCGGTCAAGGTAAAGATTCTGTCTAACGGAAATTATATCGACACGACCACATCAACGAGTTGTTTGGGTCCAAACGATGACACCTTTCTCCCCGTTTTTTATTACGGAATAACCCAGGCTTCTAATCTGAAAACCATGAGCGTCTATAATATTTTGGCTTCGGGATATGCAAACGGACACATTACGATCGATTTTGGGGTTAGCACTAACGAGTATGAACTGCGCTACATCAAGTTTATGGATGAGGAAAACCTGTTCATTGAGTTCTGGCACAACACAAACGGACCTTTGAAGTACTACCTGACTAAACACAGAGCAGTTTTGGGTATTGATGAACAAACTGCCGAACAAGTACTTATCTACCCGAATCCGGCTTCAGATTTTATATCCATCGAAAATCTAAACAGCGATGTCCTGGTAACAAACCAGCTCGGACAAACACTTACGCTTGAAAAAAGCGACAAAATAAGTATCTCACATTTGCTTGCGGGTTTATACTTCCTTCAATTTAGCAATATCAAGGGCGAACAGGTGAGAGAAAAATTACTGATTGAATAAACCTAAATGATTAAAAAAAACATGACTGTTCATGAGTATTCAGCTATGATTACCTTTCATTTGTTAGAAATAACACCCTATTCAAATGCTATGTAAAAGAAAAGCCCCAACAATATGTCGGGGCTTTTTCTATTTCGTATCGGTCAAAACTTATTTAACCAATTTCATTTCATTAATCAAATTCGTTGCTCCGTAGCACTTGTCTACCAACCAAAGCGTGTAACGTACGTCCAAAGAGATTGTGCGCTGAATGTTCGGTTCGAAGTAGATGTCGCCGGACATTGCTTCCCAGTTACCGTCAAATGCCGTACCGATCAATTCTCCGTTTGCATTGATAACCGGTGAACCGGAGTTACCTCCTGTGATGTCGTTGTTCGAAAGGAAGTTTACAGGCAATTTCCCATTGGAAGCGTACTGACCGTAGTCTTTCTTCATCCACAATTCCTTGATACGCGGATCTACAACGAATTCCGGGTTGTTTGGATCTTCTTTCTGCATCACACCGTCAAGCGTTGTGAAATAGTCGTAATGAACAGCGTCACGCGGATCGTAATCCAATACATTTCCGTAAGTCAAACGCATCGTTGAGTTTGCATTCGGATAGAACTTTTTGTTTGGCTGCATTTCGCGAACTCCTTTTACAAACGCACGGTTTGCAAGTGTTAATTTCGCATTTGCAGATTTAACCGCTTCCTGCCCCATTGCAGCCTGGTACGCATTGTCCAAATCTTTGATCAAAATGAACAAAGGATCCTGGCTCAATTTCTCTGCGTCGAAGTTTTTCATGAATTCTTCGTAACGCTCTTTCGAAGCGAAAATGGAATTCATTTTGATGCGGCTCATGAAAGCAGCAAGACCGTCAGCACCGATAGATCGTGTAATTCCAACCTGCTGTTCCATCGGAACGTCGCGGATGTACATTTTCAATACTTCTTCCAAAGTCTCCAACTCGATATCCATTGAACGCTCAGCGTAAATTTCTTCGGCAGTTGCTTTTGCAGCATCCAGGATCATATTGTAACGCTCCTCGTTTCCTGATTTTTTCGCGTCCAATGCCATTTTGTAGAAATAAACTACCGAATTGATATCTACCTGGCGAACAAACTCACTTTGGTACACCTTGATATAAACTACATCATTCGTAGCTTTGAAAGCAGACTCAATATCCGAAAGCACATTGGTGTATTCTGCCTTTCCGGCTGAATACTTCGTGAAATCATCTTCGATTTTTCTTTTCTTATCAGCAACATGATTTCCCTGCAACTGTTTTGTCTGACCGATAAAGTATTTCCAGTAGTTGGCAACCTGCGCATATTTAGAAGAATAATGCAAACGAACTGTTACATCTTTATCCATGTATTTTTTCATGATCTCTAATTTCTTAGCACGGATGTCAACAATTTTAGGTTGCTCCAAAGAAATTGCCTGCTCAACACCGTAAGAAGTCAAATAACGGTTAGTTCTTCCCGGGAAGCCCATGATCATTGCGTAATCACCTTGTTTCACACCTTTCAATGAGATTGGTAAAGAGTGTTTTGGTTTCAAAGGAACGTTGTCATCGCTGAAATCAGCCGGCTTGTTATCCGATCCTGCGTAAACGCGGAACATAGAGAAATCTGCAGTATGACGCGGCCATTCCCAGTTATCCGTATCTCCACCGAATTTTCCTGCGGATTGCGGAGGTGTTCCTACCAAACGAACATCTTTGAACGTTTCCTTAACGAATAAATAGAATTCATTTCCATCATAAAAATCGCGAACAAATGCTTCGTAATGAGTACCTGTTGTAGCGTCTTTCACCAAAATATCCGTTACTTCTTTGATTTTCTTAGCACGCTCCTCCGGAGTCATTTTAGCATTCAATTCCTTCATCACCTGGGAAGTTACATCTTCCATGCGGATCATGAAGGTTGCCGTCAATCCTTTTACTGCGATTTCTTCTTTGAAATTCTTTGCCCAGAAACCATTGTCCAGGTAGTTATGTTCTTTCGTTGAAGCTCCTGCAATTGCATCGTAACCACAGTGGTGATTTGTCAAAACCAAACCTTGGTTCGAAATGATCTCACCGGTACAAAAACCTCCGAAAGAGATTACTGCATCCTTTAATGACGACTTGTTGATTGAGTAAATTTGCTCTTGAGTTAATTTCAAGCCATGTTTTTTCATGTCTTCATAGTTTCTCCCGATCAAAAACGGAAGCCACATTCCCTCATCTGCACGAGCAATGTTACCCATTGAATAGGTCAATAAGACCAAAACGATTAGTATTTTTTTCATTCTTTAGATTTATTTTAAAAGAGCGCTAAAGGTAACAACTTTTTAATGTGTACAATTGACCGTTTGTATAATATTAATTCAAAATTATGAATGCAAAATGCAAAAAGTCCTTAGAGTTGAAATCCTTCAACTTAAACAAATCCTCCTATTTTGAATTTTGCCTTTTGAATTTTTAATTACTTTATTGTGATTTCATCCAGGAACAACCAGGTTTGATTTCCCTTACCCAAATGCCAATCCGGACATGGCCCGTAGTTTTCGACACTGAAGCGGATAAACTTACAGGTAGTCGGGGCAATTTCGAAACTGATCTCTCCAGTTTTCAGGCCTGCTCCTTCTTTTACCGTTACACCTGGAACTTTGCCCAATTTGCGGTAATTAACTCCGTCGGTCGAAACTTCCATGCTCACACTTTTCGGAGGGAAAATCCAAGATTTTTGGTCCTGCAGGTAAGAAAACTGAACCAGGGAAATCTCTCTCACCTCATTCAATTCGATCACGCCCTGTACATTTTTCCCGAAAGTGCCCTGCCATTCCGTCCCACGGTATTCTTCGGTTCCCTCTTGTCCGTCGACCAAAGCCTGAGAACCGCCACCTGAATATTGATTGGCATATTCTGTCGACAAAGTGATCTTCTTGTCCCGCACATATTTTGTCAGTAAGGTTTTAATCACCTTGCTTTCATTTCCGTCTTCACGAACGACTTTTGCATAGACTTCCGTTGTTTCGGCAAGCCGGATATTTTTGCCTCCCTGCTTGTAGAATGGCTGGAATTTTACTCCGTCGAAACTGTAGTATATTTTACCTTTTTCGAAGAAAAGAACATCAATTCCCAACTCCATATTCGTTTCGAACATGGTTTGATTGGTCGTGAAAAAAGGAACAGGAACAAAAGCCGGACTTATTTCATTTCTTAGATCCAGCTCATAATTTACAAGCTGTTTATTCGGTTTCGGTCCCATGGAAATTTCCAAAATCCCGCCATCCGCGATCATCTGGTGAGTGATATACAGTTTCTGGTACGCCTTTCCGTTCCAGGAAATCGACTGCACAAATTTATTCTCTGCCGAATTTTTAAGCACTTTGATTTCAAAATCAGCCTTTTCGCCATGAATCAATACCTGATCCATCATTGGTCTTCCGATTGCATAAGTCGGACTTCCCGGAGCAACCGGGTAAAAGCCCATAGAACTTAGTACATACCATGCCGACATTTGTCCGCAGTCTTCATTACCTGAAAGTCCGTCGGGCGTATTGGTATAAAACGTTTTTAAAATGGAATCAACGAAAAACTGTGTCTTTTCGGGAGCACCGCAATAATTGTAGGTATATGCCATGTGATGCGATGGTTCATTCCCGTGTGCATACTGACCGATCAATCCCGTGATATCCGCCTGCTCTCTACCCGACATAGAAGAAGAACCCAGGAATAGAGTATCCAGGAAATTTACCATTCCTTCATTTCCACCGTGCATATCAATCAAAGCCTGGATGTGCTGTGGGGCAGCCAAAGAATATTGCCACCCGTTCGCTTCCGTAAAATGGTGGTTTACCTCATTCGGTTTGAAGAAAGGCAAGAAAACACCGTCTTTTCTCGGTTGAAAGAAACGCGTTTCGGGATGTATTAAATTCATCCAGTTTGCCGAACGGACCTGGTATTTTTTTGCTATATCCGCTTTCCCCAGTTTCTCGGCAAATTTCGAAATACACCAATCGTCGTATGCATATTCAAGCGTCCTGGAAACAGACTCCGCAAGCGTATTTGCAGAGATGAAACCGATCTCATCGTATTGTTTTTTTCCGAATTGATCTGCAGTACTGCTGGCGATCATCGCTTCCAACAATCCTTCCGGATCCTTTAAGGGAATGCCTTTCAAATAAGCATCCGTAATGACCGACACCGAATGATACCCGATCATGCAATTCGTTTCATTGTTGGATAATGTCCAAACAGGAAGTAAGCCCGTATTCTTGTATTGTTGCTGGAAAGATTCGACAAAATCCAACACTTTTCGAGGCTGCGTAATGGTATACAGCGGATTTGCGCCCCTGTAAGTATCCCACAAAGAAAAAACAGAATACAGGGAACTTTCCGATTTCTGAATCTGGTCCTTGTAATCGCGGTACCTTCCGTCTACATCCGTCCAAAGTGAAGGATGAACACAAGTATGATAAAGCGCTGTATAGAAATTGGTTAAAACATCCTTCTGTGAAGATTTAACCTGGATCTTACCTAATTCCGTATCCCAGGCTAAAGTTGCTCTTGCACGCACAATATCAAAGTCGAAATTTGTCAGTTCCGCTTTCAGATTGGAGGCAGCACCTTCTTCATCTGTTCCTGAAATCCCTACACGTACCGAGATCTCTTTTACTCCTTCGGGAAATTCCATTACAAACAAATAATTTCCTTCTTCTTTGTCTTCAATCCATTTTGTTTTCGTGAAGGGAACAGAAGTTTCCAGATTAAAATGCAAGTGCTGATGAGCAGCCCAGGCTTCGGAAATACGTCTGCCGGAAACTGAAGTAGCGGAAGTTTTGGTTGCAGCGACTTCCAAAACGCGGTCCCGGTATCCCAAATCAATAATAATATATCGTTTTCCTTTCGGATTTGAAAAGCGATAACGGTGCAAAGCACAATGCAAAGTTGCAGTCAGATCGGCAGTAATGCCATTTTCCATTTCCACATGATAATATCCAGGAACTGCCGTTTCTTTCGAATGTTTAAAAGCGGAACCAAATCCCCCGGCTTTTTTATATCCCGGAACGGCATTTAGTTTTCCCTGCTGGGGAACTAACAAAACATCTGCATAATCCGGAATTCCCGTACCACTTAAGTGTGTGTGACTGAATCCGTAAATTACCGAATCCGAATAGTGATAGCCTCCGCATCCGTCCCATCCTTCATAACGTGTATCAGGACCAACCTGAACCATCCCGAAGGGAAGAACCGGCCCCGGAAAAGTATGTCCGTGTCCACCCGTCCCAACAAATGTGTTTACATATTGAGATGGATTTGGTCTCACATCGACCATTTTATTTGGAACAACTTTACCTCTTGCCGCATCCGAATTAGTTTTTAATTCCTGGATTTGAGAAAAACCTGCCGAGGAATAAATAAGTGTAACTGCTAGTAGAATATTTTTCATGCCCTTACTTTTTGATCGCTTTCCAGAACATGGAAGCTGCCGTACCTAATACTGCGGCATTCATGTCGTGAAGAGCTGAATTACGAATTTCAATATGCCCCTGGTATATTTGAAGCAGGTTTGCCTCCATGTGTTTTTTTACTTTTTCGGAGAAATATGCACCGCTCTGTGCCAATCCTCCAAAAAGAACATACGCTTTCGGATTGGAAAAAGCCGCAAAGTCTGCCAAAGCAGAACCCAGCATTTCAGCCGTATAATCGACGATCTCACAAGCGAATTCATCCCCGGAACTTGCAGCCTGAAAAACATCCTTTGCTGTAATTTTCGAGAGTTCATTTAAGCGGGAATCTGCTTTATGAATGCTCTCCAATTCTTTCACACTGCGAACCACACCTGTACTTGAAACATACGTCTCCAAACAGCCATTTCTTCCACAGCCACATAAACGTCCGTTGTGAACAACCCGAATATGTCCGTATTCACCGGCAAATCCCTGTGATCCCACAACCAGTTCTCCATTGATGAAAATTCCCGAACCCAAACCGGTCCCAAGTGTGATCAGCACAAAATCATTCAAATCTTTCGCATTTCCGAACAAATGTTCGCCGATTGCAGCCGCATTGGCATCATTTGCAAGCAAGGTTGGTCTGTGAAATTTCTGCTCAAATAATTCCGCGATAGGAATAATTCCTTTCCATTTGAGATTGGGTGCAAATTCAATATTTCCCGTAAAAGCATTTCCGTTCGGCGCGCCAACTCCCAATCCAAGTAACCCTTCCAGAAAACCATGCTCCTTAACATCCTGGTAAATTTTATCTACCAGGTCTTCCGGATCCAAATAGTCCGTTGTTGTTATAGATTCTTCAAATAACACCTCCCCATTTCGGTTCACCAAACCATAAGCTGTATTGGTTCCACCGATATCTATGCCTAATGCAACATGTTCAATCATGTTGTAAAAATGGGATTTTTTTTTGAGAATTAAATTTTAGTAAACTGATTTAGCAAATCGCTTCATCTTAAATTAACATTCCATTCTTTCAGAAAAGAAGATACGAATCCCTCCATTATCTGATGCCGCTCTGTTCCGATTTCCCGGGCGGTTTTTGTGCGAAGCCTGTCTTTTATAAGCAATAGTTTCTCGTAAAAATGATTCAGGGTATGTGACTTATCGGAAGAATAGGAATCGAAATCGGTGTGCAGCGACGGACCTAAATCCGGCTCATAGAAAGACCGGTTATTTTTTCCACCGTAATGAAAAGCCCTTGCAATCCCTATTGCCCCTATCGCATCCAGCCGATCCGCATCCCTCACAATATCCAGTTCAAGGCTTTCATACACATCACTCACTCCTGCTCCTTTGAAAGAAACTTTGTCCACGATATCACATACGCGTTCAGTTAACTTCTCATCGGCATTTAAACGGGTTAGTATCTCTCTTGAAACCCTTCCGCAATCATTTTTGATTCCGCCGTTCAGCTTGTGATCCGAAATATCGTGAAGCAAGGCTGCCAGCTGGATCACCAACAGATCTCCGCCCTCCTTCGACTGGATGTATTCTGCCAATTTCAAGACCCGTTCGATGTGATACCAATCGTGATCTGCGCTTTCATTTCTAAACTTCTGTTCTACAATACTTCTAACTTCCTCTAACAAATTCATTTTACTTTCCTGATATTATGATCTTATGCTTGCATAAGTAATTAAAACACTTTAAATTGCAAATAAAATCTAAAATCTCTCTTATGAAAAAATTAATTTTACCTGTATTGGCAGTTATGACCCTTGGAACTGCATCTGCACAATTTAATCTTGGTATTTCGGCGGGTTATGGGATCGGATCACCTGGCCATGTAATGGGTACAAGTACAACTTCCACGCTTTCTTCCTACAACGAAGAAAACATCTACGGAACATTGGGAAGCGGTATCCTGGCCAATTTAACTCCCGGTTACATGTTCGGAGAGCATTTTGGAATTGAATTGGGTCTGAACGGATTTTTCGGATCTAAAACCGTAGTCGATGAAGCAACTGTGCCAACAGGCAATTACGAGCGTATTCAATCATCTAATCAGTTCCGGATTTCACCTGCAATCGTTATTAAATCAGGCGGGGAAAAGATTTCTGCATATGCACGCGGAGGTTTGGTTCTTCCGTTAATAGGATCCGTTCGATCTGAAGTTAATAATAGCACAAATCCTGCAGCTGTTACGGAAGTAGAATTGAAAACTACCGGAAAAGTAAGCTTGGGTTACACCGGAGCTGTCGGATTAAACGTCCATTTTGGTCAGAAATTCGGGTTCTTTGCAGAAGTCGGAGCTAATAGTTTACGGGTAAAATCAAAAGAAACAGAGATCACCAAGTATGTTGTTAACGGAAGTGATGAACTTGGAAACATGGATACTTACGACAGAGAAACCGTTTACGTTGATGAATTAACCAATTCGTCAAATAATACAGGAACAAATCCTACGGGAACGGACCAGAACAGTGCACGGGAAGATTTGAGAGAGGTAGCAAACTTCAGCAATTTCTTTATACAGGTTGGTTTCAAGATCACATTTGGTGACTAATCTTCAAATTATTATTGGTTAAAGGGGCAAGGTAGAAATATCCTGCCCTTTTTTATTTGCAGATTTTGAAGCTTTTACTATCTTTGCACCCTGTTTATTCGCTAAGCAGAAGTTAATATTCATTTTAACCGAGGTTTCGTACCTCAAACAATTAACATTATGGCAACACGTATTCGTTTGCAAAGACACGGTAAAAAAGGAAAAGCAGTTTTCCATTTGGTAGTAGCTGATTCTCGCGCTAAGCGTGATGGTAAATTCATCGAGAAATTGGGAGTTTACAATCCGAACACGAACCCGGCAACAATTGACATCAATTTTGAATCAACTTTAAAATGGGTTGGTACAGGAGCTGAAATGTCAGATACTGCTCGTGCAATTCTTTCTTATAAAGGAGTTTTGTACAAAAATCACCTATTGAAAGGTGTAACAAAAGGAGCTTTGACTGCAGAGCAGGTAGAAACTAAATTTTCTGCTTGGGAAGCTGATAAAGCATCTAAAATCCAAGGTAAAATTGAAGGTCTTGGAAAAGACGCTGTTGCTGATAAAGCTGCACGTTTGAAAGCTGAAGCTGAATCAAACGAAGCTAAAGCAAAAGCAATTGAAGCTAAAAACACGCCTGCTGCTGAAGAAGCTCCTGTAGTGGAAGAGGCTGCAACTGAAGAAACTGCTCCTGAAGCTGTTACTGAAGAAGCAACTGAAGCTCCTGCAGAAGAGACTGCACCTGAAGCTGCTGCTGAGGAAACAACTGAAGCTCCGGCTGAAGATGCTCCTGCTGCTGAAGAAGAAGGAGAAGCTAAGGCTTAATTCATTAAAAGTTGATCAATGCAACATTCTGATTGCTTTCAACTTGGTTATATTGCGAAACTTCACGGATACAAAGGTGAAGTTTCGCTTTTTTTAGATGTAACCAATCCGGAAGATTACCGAACACTCGATGCATTCTTCATCGATATCAACGGACAACTTACGCCCTTTTTTGTTAAGTCCTTTACATTAAAAAATAAAGGTTTTGCAGCTGTGAAATTAGAAGGGGTCGATTCTGAGAACGACGCAAAGATGATTCTTCGCAAAAGCTGCTACCTTCCATTATCAATCCTCCCACCGCTGGACGATAAGCATTTCTACGACCACGAGATCATCGGTTTCAAGTTACATGATACGCGTTACGGGGAAGTTGGAATTGTTGAGCAAGTGATTGACAACAATGTAAATCCATTGATCCAGGTAATGAACGGGGAAAAAGAAATCCTGATTCCATTCATTGACGGACTTGTACAAAAGGTCGATCGAAAAGCAAAAACAATTCACGTAACTTCTCCCGAAGGATTGATTGAAATGTATATGGGAGAATGAGTGTTTTTAACTTCAAACACTTTCAAATCCACCAAAAAAACGCAGCATTAAAAGTCGGCACCGATTCCATGCTTCTCGGTTCGCTTTGCAACTGGAAAAATCCCAAACTCCTGCTGGATATCGGAACAGGAACAGGGGTTTTGTCCCTCATGTGCGCTCAGCGTTTCTCATTCGAAAAAATTACCGGTATCGAGCTTTCGGAAGAAGCCTTTACTGATGCACAGATCAATGCTCAAAACAATCCGTTTCCATCGAAGATCTCTATCTTAAACCAATCCATCCAGGACTATAAGCCTGCCGGAGAATTTGATGCAATTATCAGCAATCCCCCTTTCTTCGAAAACAGTTCCAAAAATCCGGATGCGGACAAATCATTAGCACGTCACACGGAAAGTCTTTCCTTTTTAGAGTTAATTCAATCCATTGCAAGATTGTTAAGTAAAGATGGAAAAGCATGGATCATTGTTCCTTTTGAAAGCAAGGAGCAACTCATTCAACTGGCAAAAGCGAACGACTTATTTGTTTCTGATCTCATTACAATTTTCGGGAAACCCGACAAAGCAACACGCGTTATTCTATCGTTTGAGAAAAAGGCTTCTGAACTGCGAATTTCCTCCTTATGCATCAGAACTGAAGACGGCTCGTATACTGAGGAATATAAAGTACTGACGAAAGAATTTCACGACCGTTCTTTATAACAAAGCCGCAATCTCTTCCTGGATTTCTACTCCCTGGTGCTCATTGTACCAATTCTGAAGTTGAATCTTCACTTCTTCAAACGACGCCTGGCTTGCGTGCATTTTTGTGTATAATTCCTGGCACTCGGCAGGACGTGGTCCCCAGGTCGCCAAATCTTGTGCCGTCGCTGAAGCTATTGGCGACATGCGATCCCCATTTGTATTTCGGATGATCAATTTCGGAATTGCCTTGCCTCCGTTTGTCAAATAATCCTGGATACGATTGGGTTCTGAATCCCTTAGCTCAAAATCGATCCGGATCAAAGGATTCAGATCTGCCATCATTTGGATAAACGGTACAATATGCGCCGCATCCCCACACCAGGGTTCCGTAATTACGATCCATTCCTGTGCTTTCTTAATTGCCTCGATTTTCTCTTTTACATGCGGAAGGATTTCTCCTTTTTTCATCCATCGATTCATCCGCGACCAGTTTAGCTTCGTATAATTGAAGTAATCCGGGTTATCGTATGGTGCCGGTGGATTGGGTGAGTTTAGAATTTGTTCGAATTGTTCTAAATAAGTTTGAAACGTCATGATCCTAAATTTGAATGATCAAAGTTAGTTTCAATTCATCTGGAACAGGTATAAAAAACGATAAATAAATTGTGTGATTATATTTAGGATTTCAAGAATGTAAAAAGCTCTTCGTTATATCACGAAATAATAATATCATGATATCACAATATCATGAATCCAGCTTTACATCATAGATCAACTCCGAAATATTCTCCTCCCTGAAATACGTTTGAGCTATTTCCTGCAATTCTTCACTGGTCAATTTGTCAATCCCGGCATACATTTCCTGGATCGTATCGATCTGGTTGAACAGCAGCAATGATTTTCCCAAGCCCTGCATCAAACCTAAATTTGAATCCAAAGACAAAGCGATATGACCTTTTAACTGCTCTTTTGCCTGATATAACTGCTTTGCTGTTAATGGGATTTCGCGCAACTTCTTCAATTCGGAATAAATGATCTTCATGGTTTTAGCCAGGTACTTTTGATCTGTTCCAAAGTAAATAGACCAATAACCCAAATCCGGATAAGGGGAATACTGTGCTTCAATATTGTACGTATAACCGTATTTTTCACGAACAGAAAGAATCAACCGGGAATTCATAGCAGGACCTCCTAAAACATTCGTCAGCATAGTCATTCCTCTTCGGTGTTCACTATTGTAACCGGGAGCAATCCCGCCAATAATTGCATGGGCCTGGTAATTTCCTTCTTCTACTCTTTTCTTAACAGGTACATACGTGTCAAATGGTCGCGGTGTTGCTTTTACCTTTCCGGAAGGCATCGAATGAAAATGTTTTTCCAGGCATTTGACCAATGTATTCAAGGGAATATCTCCTACAAAAGAAATAACTGCATTCTCTGTAAAGAAAAACTTCTCGACATAGCTTTTCAAAGATTCTCTGCTAAAAGACTGAACGGATTCGGGTGTTCCGAGAATATTGTTTCCAAGCGGGTGATTCGGAAAGATCAGTGCTTCATAATCATCAAAGATTTTATCACTAGGATTATCCAAATACGAATTCAACTCGTCCAGTACAATTTCTTTCTCCTTTTGGATCTCTTTCTCCGGAAAGTTACTGTTGATAGCAATATCAGAAAGCAACTCGGCTGCACGATTCAGGTGTGTCTTCACAAAAGAAGCATACAGGCAAATCTCCTCCTTTGTGGTGTAAGCGTTCAATTCTCCTCCCACTGAATCCAGGCGGGATAAAATATGAAAAGCTCTTCGTTTACCGGTTCCTTTGAAAATGCTGTGTTCTAAGAAATGTGCCAAGCCAATTTCATGATCTTCTTCAAATCTTGAACCTGCCAGAACCGTGACTCCCAAATGGGCAACAGGAGAACCGGTATGTAAATACACCAGCCGCAACCCATTTGAAAGAGTATAAATATGAGGTAATAATTCAATCATTCGTTAAGGATTCTTGCGATATAATTCCCAAGAATTGTCCGGTTTCAAATTAAAAACAATGCGGTCATGCAATCGGGATGGTCTCCCCTGCCAGAATTCCACGTTGATCGGTTTAATCAAATAACCTCCCCAATGTTCGGGTCTCGGGACAAAATCCGGAAATTTTTCAGCGTATTCTCCTACTCTTTTCTCCAGTTCATCTCTTGACGTCAGTAATTGGCTCTGCTGAGATGCCCAGGCTCCCAGCTTACTTCCTCGCGGCCGCGATTCAAAATACGCATCGCTCATTTCAGCGGGAACTTTCTCTGCAAGTCCGGTAATACTGATTTGTCGCTCCAATTCCGGCCAGTACAATAAAGCATGTACCTGGGGATAGGCATCTATTGCCCTTCCCTTATCGCTGTTGTAATTGGTATAAAAAACAATTCCTTCTTCCAATAATTCTTTCCAGTAAACCACCCGGGTTCTCGGAAAACCATCCAGGCCCAAAGTTGAAACCATCATCGCATTGGGTTCCGAGGCCGGTTTTTCAATAGCCTCTCTCAACCATCTTGCCATGAGAGCAAAAGGTTCGTTGCCAAAATGATCTTCCAGCTTCCCCTTGTCGAATTGATGATGGTCGTTTCGAATTACATTCAGAAAGTCATCCATTCCTTATTCCTCTTCTCCGAATTGATCGTCAATAACAGAATCTTCATCATCTGCGAATTCATCTACGTCAGATCCGGGAGCTGAAAATACCGTTTTTGTTCCAAGTGCATGTTCAGCAACTTCTGCTTTCACTTGTTTTTCAAAGTCAACAGCTACGCGGTCTTCAGATTCATCTCCGAAAGGAAAAACATCTACGATCGGCGAAATAATAATGGATGGGATCACATAATCAATCATCATACCACCCAAACTTTCTTTCAAACGCTCAAAAGCATCTTTCACGGAATGAGCCGTAACAATAAAGTTTTGAGATACCTTCTTCGCTTTTGCACCCTCTTCTCCACCATCTCCTCCGGCTTCGTAAGTGATTTTACACTTATACCAGACATCAGCATCTTCATAATGGAAAATATCATGGAAATCTGTTCTGGTAATGCCCGTTACTACGAACTCACCGCGGATCAGGCTCCCCAATTCTTCGTAAATTCTCGCTTCCGCATCAGTGAATGTCATTGCAGCCACTAAATAGGGTTCTGAAACGCGCTTGAAAGTACCATCTTCCAGCTGCTTTGTATATTTAACCTTAACGGTAAACCAACTATTCATTTATCAAATTTTTTAGAGAAACAAAGATACTACTAATTCAAAAGGCAAAATTAAAAATTCAAAAGTGATTACGTTAAAATTCCGAAAGTTGACTTCGATTCCACTCAGTCAACTTTCATGAAGAAGATTAGTCAAGAAACAAAGGGCATGGAGCGTTGAAAACCTTGACCTAAGCGTCCATGGAAGTCGAAGTGACCTTAATCCCGGTAGATCCGTCCGTTATACAGAACCATCACTGCCCGGTTCGGAAGTGTCACCATTACTCCGTGTCCGTTAATGATGAAATCCGTATTATTAATAGTAGTTACTTCTTTATACACTCCTCCGATCGATGCACCGACTCCGCCCATCAGGGTACGGAATGCAACGACATCGTTTTTCATTTGCCATTCTTTCACTACAAAATTTGCCAGGTTCTTCTTTTCTCCTTTGTAAAACTGGTACGTGGTGTTTGCATCTCCCCAAACAACCAAATCATCCTTTGCATCCCAGAACTGGGCAAAAGAACTTAAGGTCTCGTATTTTCCTTTTCCATAGTATTTCAGGTTTCCCTGCAGGTCTTCGTAAGCTACGAAACCTCTTCCTGCCTTTACTTTCGGAGCTCTGAATTCTTCCACATCCAAAAACTCACCATCCTGGAAAACAGCAAATGTGCGTGTTTGCGGATCATTGAATCCAAGGATATCTGTTCCGGCAAAAAACTCAAATTCTGTTCCGTTATACGTTCCAAGATCATAGATCTGACCTCTGTAAAAAACCTTGTAAATATCTCCGTTATCTTTAAACACAAGCAAATTATCTCCCTGAACAACCGGGACAGGAAGTGCTGTTGTACTTTGAACCAATGTTGAAATTTTACCCTGGTATACGACATTCAATGAATTGTAACGTAAATCCTGGTATGTAATTAACGAATCCGTGACCCAATAGTCTCCACCAAAAGAAGTCAGGTTGTGAGGTTTTCCGTTCTCGTAATAATAAAGAAGCTGACCGATATTCCATGCAGCCATGTGATCTGAAATTTTAAAAACAGCAGGCTGATTCGTCATTACTCTTGAAAATGTTCCGTCATAGATTTTAAAATCGCGCTGATTATTGTAATAAGCAATAACTTCATCTCCATAAGCAATACCGCTTACTGCCTGGTGATCAACCTGGTTAAAATACCCGTCTTTAAACGAATGGAAAAAGTTATTATAATCCATATAGGCAAAAACTGTCTGCTTCTGGGCAAAAAGACCACTTGAAAGAAGCAATGAGCAAAGAGTCAATAATTTCATGGAACCGAAGATAGCAAAAACCATGCTAATTAATTCCGAATTCCGAGGTCCGAATGCACGAATTAGAGATCATGGATTAAGAATTACCTTTATTATCGATTCCTTATCACATCATTAAAGTTTTGAATTTCGAAGTAAACCGCATTCGCAATTCATAATTCGGCATTCGTAATTAGATAAATGCCGTTCGTCCAGTTTTATATCCGAAATTCATCTAATTGATTGTAAAGCAATATTTGTTGTTATTTTCGTAAAAACAAGTCGAAAAATTCAACATGAAAAAAAGTCTTTTTACAGCATTGTTGCTTTCATCTTCGATCTATAGCTTCTCCCAGGAGAAAGTGAAATACATCGAATATGACCTGGCAAACGGAATGCATGTTATCTTGCATGAAGAGCACGCTACTCCAATTGTAGCTGTTTCAGTAATGTATCACGTAGGTTCAAAAAACGAAAATCCTTCCAGAACAGGATTTGCACACTTTTTTGAGCATTTACTATTTGAAGGTTCCACCAATATTAAAAGAGGAGAATACTCGGAATTAGTGGAGAAAAATGGTGGCGCCCTGAATGCAAATACAAGCCAGGACAGAACTTACTATTACGAAATCCTTCCTTCAAACCAATTGGAATTGGGATTGTGGCTGGAAAGTGAGCGTTTGCTGCATGCCAAAGTAGATCAAACAGGTGTTGATACGCAACGTGAAGTTGTAAAAGAAGAGAAAAGACAGCGTGTAGACAATCAGCCGTACGCAACTTTCATGGAAAACCTGTTTAAGCTGGCTTACAAGAACCATCCTTACCGTTGGGTTCCGATCGGAAGTATGGAAGATCTGAATGCTGCACAGGAAATTGATTATGTTAATTTCTACCACACATTTTATGTGCCTTCCAATGCAATACTTTCTATTGCAGGAGATATCAATATCGATCAAACGAAAAAATGGATCGATAAATACTTCGCTTCAGTTCCGAAAGGAGAAGCTATCAACCTGTTCCGTGATTATGAGAACCTGGGTGAAGGAGATTTCAAAACAAAATACGGTGTGGAGAAACTGGCTTTTGATCCGAAAAACTTTAATAATCCTACAGACCCTAAGGCAAAAGAATTGCTGAAAAAATACAGCGCTATGCCTTGTGTGGTTCCGAAACCGAACGCTACTTTTGAGCCGATCAGCGGAGTTGTAAGAGAAACTGTTTACGATAATATTCAATTACCTGCTGTATTTATGGGTTACAAATTCCCGAAAGAAACAGACAAGGATTTTGCAGCCATCGAATTATTAAATGCTGTTTTATCCGGAAGTAATTCTTCCCGCATGAATAAAGAGATCGTTGAGAAAAAACAACAAGCTGTTGCTGCTTTCTCTTTTGCATTCAATATGGAAGATCCGGGATTGGGTATCGTTGCTGCAATTGCGGCAAACGGAACGAAAGTGGAGGATTTGGAAAAATCATTGGACGAACAAATCAAATCGATCCAGGATAACTTAATTTCTGAAGAAGAGTTCCAGGCGGTGCGCAACCAGTTTGAAAATCAAATTGTAAGTTCCAACTCAACAGTAGCAGGAATTGCTGAAAATTTAGCTCAAAACAAAATGTATTTCGGAAATACTGAATTAATCAACAAACAGATGGATATCTACATGAGCATTACTCGCGAAGACATTCAGCGTGTTGCCAAAAAGTATTTGACTCAGGACAACCGAATCATTTTATATTATTTACCAAAGGCAAACTAACAGAACAGCGTCATGAAAAAGTTAATTACACTTGTTGCTTTAACAGCATTCACAGGGGTTTACGGACAAATTGATCGTTCTGTAAGACCGGCTGCAGCTGCAGCACCAACTATTAATATTAAAAACTCAGAGGTTTTCAAATTGAGTAACGGAATCACTGTGATCCTTTCTGAAAACCATAAACTACCCCGCGTTTCTTTTTCGCTTACAATGGGAGCTTCACCGATGATTGAAGGTTCTAAAGCAGGAACAAACAATATGATGGGGCAATTGCTTACTTCCGGAACTGCAAAGCGTTCCAAAGATGTATTGGACAAAGAAGTAGATAACATGGGAGCATCTTTAAGTGCTGACGGAAGTTCTATCTATTTTTCTTGTTTAACAAAACACATGGAAAACGGCTTGGACATCATGCAGGATGTAGCGATGAACCCGGCTTTCCCGCAAAGTGAATTTGAGCGTATCAAGAAACAAAACGAATCGGGCTTATTATCTGCGAAATCAGATCCAAATACCATGGCTTCAAATGCCGAAATGAAGGTCGATTTCCCGAACCACCCGCTTGGTGGAGTAATGGATGAGGCTTCTTTGGCAGCAATCAGTTTGGACGATGTGAAAAACAACTACAAACAAGTATTTACTCCGAACGGGGCATACCTTGTTATTGTAGGTGATATTACAAAAGACAACGCAATGAAACTGGCTGAGAAGTATTTCGGAAACTGGAAAGGTGCTCCGGCGTACAAAGAAGATTTCGGAAGCGGATTAAAAGCAAAAGGAAACCGCGTGATCTTTGTGAACAAACCGGGAGCTGTGCAATCTGTGATCTCTATTACTTTCCCGATTGAAATGAAACCGGGAGCTTCGGATCAAATTGCTTTGAATGTAATGAACAGCATTTTGGGCGGCGGATCTTTCGGAGCGCGTATCATGCAGAATTTGCGTGAAGATAAAGCATACACCTACGGTGCTTATACTTCTTTTGAAGTTACAAGAGACGGAAGCTGGTTCGGAACATCCGGAAGCTTTAGAAATGAAGTAACGGATTCTGCGATCACAGAATTATTGTCCGAGATCACAAAAATCAGTGACAGCTATGTAACAGATGATGAATTAAACCTGGCGAAATCAGCAATGGCAGGAAGCTTTGCCCGCTCATTGGAAAGACCGCAAACTGTTGCGCGTTTCGCTTTGAATATCATCCGCGATAACCTGCCTGCAGATTATTACCAAACTTATTTGAAACGCCTGGATGCAATTTCAAAAGACGATGTGTTGACAGTGGCTCAGAAATATTTCAAAAACGGATTCAATATCGTTGTTGTAGGTAACGAAGATATTCTTCCGAAACTGAAGGCATTCGACAGTGACGGTGTGATTGAAAAATTAGATCCGTTCGGAAATCCTGTAAAAGAAATGAAGAAAGCGGATATCACTGCCGATCAGTTGATCGAAAGATATATCAACACCGTTACAAAAACAGCTTCAGCAAAGGATTTGGCTAAAAAAATGAAAAAGGTGAAATCTGTCGTTAAAAAGATCGAACTTTCTTCTGCTCAGATCCCGGTGGTGATCACCATGACGGATGCTTTCGTTGCTCCGAATAAAGAAGCAATGAAAATTGAAGCTCAGGGAATGGTTTTCCAAAGTTCGTATTACGACGGGACAAAAGGTTCTGAAATGAATATGCAAACCGGAAAAGAGGCTATGTCTGCCGAAGAACTGGCTGCTAAGAAAAAAGGCGAAGGTTTGTTCCCTGAAGTAAACTACAAAACTTCGGGAATGAAATACGAAATCAAGGGAATCGAAACGATCAGTGGAAAAGATTATTATGTATTGACTACAAACGATGGTGAAAAAGAAGCCTTTGATTACTTCGATGTCGCTACAAATATGAAATTCAAAACGGTTTCTATCA
Organism: Fluviicola sp.; assembly: GCF_029266855.1. Lineage (GTDB taxonomy): Bacteria > Bacteroidota > Bacteroidia > Flavobacteriales_D > Crocinitomicaceae > Fluviicola. The sequence goes on along the minus strand of NZ_JAQSWB010000001.1, from coordinate 193,155 downwards.
CAAAGCAAGGCGAAGAAACTATGGAATCTACCATTTTGTATGATGATTACAAAGATGTGAATGGTTTTATGTTTGCGCACAAATTAACCCAGGTAATGGGTGAAATGACGCTTTCGGGAGTTGTTAAATCGATTGAATTCAATACGGAAGTAGATAAAACATTGTTTGAGTAAGAGATCAGCCACGGCTGATCGATTCAAACAAGCGTTAGCACAGTTAACACAGTATTCAATGTGAAATAGAAAATCCTGAAGCGATGGAAACATCTGCTTCGGGATTTTTTGTTTTCAACCCAACCGAATCCGGCTTTGCGTCGTTCTTTGTGTCATAACACAAACCTTAATTTATGAGAACCATTATTACTCCCATTGCTTTTTTTTGCTGCTTAGCTGCCTCAGCCCAGAATATTACTCTGAACGGTCAATTCGGCTACGAGGGTTTTACCTATGTTGAAAACACTACATCGGTCAGGAAAATTGCTTTGAATCCCGATGGCAGTATCATCAGTGCAGGAAATAAATCCGTTTCAGGAGGATCTAACATTGTATTGACAAAACACGATGCAGGTGGAATACAAGACCTCACATTCGGAAGTAATGGAATTGCATTTACGGCCATTAGTGTGGCAGATGAAGTACGTGACATCCAATTACAGGCCGATGGGAAAATACTGGTTTCCGGGTCAACCTATACAGGGTCAGATTCAGGTCCGGGAGTACCGATCCTCCATGCATTCGTTGTCCGCTACCACCCGAATGGGGTCATTGACTCCAGTTTTGCTACAAACGGAATTTTTCGGGTAACAGATTACAACCAGAGTGAATTTAGTTCGATCATTGTACAAAGTGACGAGTCCCTGCGTTTGATCGGCTATTCCGATAATATCACTTACATGACCAAACTGACTTCTGCCGGAATGCTGGATTCTTCATTCGGAACCAATGGCTACCGTGCATTGAGTGATCAAAGCACATTCTTTTTCTTCAATTCTGGATCAATCCGCCTAAACGATGGTTCCATTTTATCATACGGATTGGGTGATACCGGTCTTTCCAACCCTAAGTTCACCTGCATAAAAACAGACGCTTCAGGAGATCTTATTACTTCTTTCGGGCAAAACGGAATCACAACAATTGATTTTTCCAGCGATCCGAATTCTTTGGAAACGGTTTCAAAAGCACAGGAATTACCCGATGGCAGAATTGTTCTGGCTGGAGAAACAATTAGCAAAGCACTTATCCGACTTAAGGCAGATGGAACACTGGATAGTACCTTTGCAACAAACGGTATCCTGGTTCATTCACTTCCTTATATGGACATGGTGGTTCAACCCAATGGGAAAATACTGATCGGGGGAAGCAGGGAGTTTGCACAATTTAATTGGGGAATTGTGATTTCAAGATTCAATACAGATGGAACTATAGACAATAGTTTTAACACAACAGGTTCATTTGAATGCGATTTTTCAACCGGTTTCGAAACCATGGGGTGCATGATATTAACAGCTCCGGATCGCTTGCTTGTAGGCGGTAAAACGGATTTTATACAAAATACTTCTGATTTCCTGCTGACGGAAATTGACATGAGCCAGTCATTGAACTTACAAACCAATCAATCAGACAAGGTTACGCTTTACCCGAACCCCGTTTCCGATGAACTGACTATTTCGGTTTCCGATGAATCCATTACAAGCATTCAATTAACTGACGCATCAGGCAGACTGATTTCAAGTCATGTCCCGGAAAAACACACCAGTTTGTCTTTAGCACACCTTCCTGCAGGGTTGTATCAGGTAATTTTCGTTAATGATGCACAGGAACGCATCAGCAAAAAATTGATCAAACAATAAATCATCAGAAGAATATAGGTTCGCGAGGCAAGCGGGCTCTCGCGCATGTGAGTCCGCGAAGCATCGGGAATTAATAACTCCCGATAGTTATCGGGATCACACCCAGACTTAATTTTCTACCACAAATTCACAAATTATTGGCTTCCGCCGCGGCGGACACTCGCTTTTGGACCAAATAAGCAATGATTAGTACTGTTTATGAGATACGGAGGCTACTGGTAAGCGCCTCAAACATTTGCGTATTTGCCGTAAAATAATTGTTTTTGTATCGTAGAAAAGGTTTGGGTGCGAATAATACATATGCTCCGAAGCATCGTGAACCTATTCTTTTTTTCACCTTAACAGACAACCTCTTCGCTTGTTCAATTGTATTACGAATACACAATGAGTATTACAATATGAAACGAATCAGTACACTTTCCTTTATTTTACTTTCCATCCCTGTTTTCGGGCAAAACGTGAACCTGGATTCTAATTTCGGAAATGGCGGGATTGTCATAACACCGAACACCACAGAAATTAACAGTATAGCAGTTGATCCGGATGGAAACATTTTTAGCGCGGGATATAGCATTGAAAGTGGGGGTAGCGGAATTTACCGTCTGACAATTACAAAACACACAAACACAGGTGCAATCGCGGCGAATTTCGGGACAAACGGAATAGTTTCTACTCCAATTGATTATTCGGAATTTCCTTTAGATATCAAATTACAGGCAGACGGAAAGATACTGGTCTCCGGGTCTGTCTATCTGGGGCCATCACAAAGTGGTCCGGGAGATTATAACTCCTTTGTTGCGCGTTTTAATACAAATGGCGATTTGGACAGCAGTTTCGCTATCAATGGTGTCTTCAGACTGCCGCATTCGGATAGCCACATTGTTTCAATGATTATCCTGGGAGATGGCTCTGTTCTATTGGCAGGAAACAGTTACGGAACGGGCACAATCAGCAGGATCGATCCAAATGGGGTCCTCGATTCTTCCTTCGGAACCAACGGTTCGGTATTTCTCTCAGATGCCTCTTATACGATGATTCTCTGGGAAGCCATCCTGTTAAGTGACCAGTTGGTTATTTGTGTCGGATACGACGGGAATGACTTCAATAATTCAAAACTTACTTATTGCAAAATTGATTTGAATGGGGATTTCGTTCCTGGTTTCGGTCAAAATGGAAAAGTCATCATGGATCTGCACAATACATTTCCTTCCGTTACGGAATTCCTGTCTGGGGCCAAAGAAACTGACAATGGGAAAATTATTCTTTCCGGTTATTCGGCAACATCTCTCATCATCAAAATCAATCCGGACGGAAGTTTAGATAACTCGTTTGGAACAAACGGAATCCTGAACCACTCCTATCCATTTGCCGACCTGGAACTTCAGGCGGACGGAAAATTCCTGATCGGGGGTAGCCAGGAAATCAGCGAATACAATTATGGCTTTTCAATTACCCGCCTGAACGCGGATGGAAGTTTGGACAATAGTTTCAATGGAACGGGCACTTTCACCACCGATATTTCCACCGGGAATGATTACCTGCAAACAATGAAGCTTTCAGGAACAGGCCAAATCCTCGTTGCAGGTTCATCCAGGTTATTGAGTGCTGATGCAGATTTCATGCTGGTGAATCTCGATATTAGTCAGAGCTTGAGTGTAGAAACAGCTAATTTGAAAGGGATTTCGATTTACCCCAATCCTTTTTCGGATGAACTAACAATTTCCTCCGAAGATGAATCTATTACTGAAATTCAGTTGAGAGATGCTTCTGGAAGATTAATTGAAAGCTACCCGGCATCCGAAACTACCAGTTTATCCTTAGGACATCTTGCTTCAGGTGTGTACCAGCTTATTTTCTTAGGGAATCAAAGAGAAAACACTTGTAGACGATTGATCAAACATTAATTTCCCACAATTTCTTCCCTGGTACTTGCCATTTCCTCAAATATTCCGTTATTAATAAAATGACAAAGCACCTTTTTATTTTTTTTCTCTTGCTCTGTAACTTTTGTAAGGCAAATATGGCTTCTCCCATCCTGAGAGGGACACATGCCATCTCAGCTGTTTCAAGCAGAGATATGGATGTTCTTAATGAGAATCTGCATATAAAAATCGATCGACATTTCAAAACCGCCTTCTATCAGATCGAGTACACCATTCGGAATCAATTGGAAGGAACACAAATCCCATTATTGTTCCATGCAAGGGATTATCTTGGCAAATTCAGGGTTTGGGTAGATGGAAAACCTGTTGAATTGAAGAAAATCCCAATTGAACCGCAAGATACCTCAGTCAAATTCAATTCTTTTTCCAATTCTTTTAAAAAGAATCATGGAAACCAGAACAAATCCATTCTTATCGATGAAAGCTACAATAGCGGAAGGTATTTTCCACTGTCAGACTTTCTTTATTTTGAGATCAGCTTGAAACCTGGAATTCACAAAATAAACGTAGAATATACCGGTAAAGTCTGGACAAATCAGAACGATTGGGTCAACGAATACAGTTTCCGTTATTTTCTATCTCCCGCAAAGCAATGGAAATCATTTCATGCACTGAATGTAGTTGTAGATGCCTCTGCTTTTATCAAAAAAATCCATTCCAATTTGGGTGCTCCCGATTCCGGGGACCTTCAAACACATGCTTACTGGAGGTTTTCAAAAATCCCTTCCGATTACATTCAGTTAAGCTACCAACCGCCGTTAAACCATTCCGCTGAAATGCTTATTTCGGTTTCACCACGAGGAATGACCGTAATTTTCGGTTTGATGATCTTTGTTTTTCATGTTATGCTTATTAGGTTCACCCAAAAACGACAGCTAAATCAACTTGCTTCATTTCTGGTAATCTCCGGAAGTTTGGTCCTGCCGTTCATTATTCTGATAGGCTATGGCTATAGTTACGATGTGATTGATCATATTATTGGCTCACATGCCGGCAGGTATCATGGCTATACCTTCTTTTCCGTTTTTCTATATATTATTCTCATGCCGTTATATTGGGGTATCATGCATCGTATTCGACTTTATTACAAAAATCGTTTTGCAGGCGGCAAATCTAAAACGTAACTTCGTTTCATGCAATTAAACTCATTCTTAGCACAGTTTAATCTTTTCACAGAAGCTGAAATCGGGGAAGCTGTTCGTCTGTTTACACGACGTACATTGAAAAAAGGAAGCTATTTTGTCCGGGAAGGAGAAAAATGTTCGGAAGTAGCATTTGTTGAATCTGGCGTTTTCCGTTCATTCTATGTTACTTCAAATGGCAATGAAATGACCTATTGTTTTCGTTTTCCGGGTGAAATGGTTGCAGCATATTCCGCGTTCATCACAGGAAACGGAAGTGTGGAATACATCCAGGCACTTGCCGATACGGAACTATTGGTCATCCCTAAAGATCAAATTGATCAGTTGTTAACGAAAAGTCCGGCATGGATCCATTTTTTGAAAATCATAGCCGAACAGCAATACCTCGAACTGGAAGGACGTGTGTTTCAACTGCAGCGGGATTCCGCCCAGGAACGCTATGAAAATCTCATCAAAGAGCAACCGGAATACATCCGGCAAATATCGGTACAGCACCTCGCCTCTTATCTAGGAATCACACAACGTCATTTGAGCCGGATCAGGAAACAACTACTCGTTTCGTGACATATGTCCTTTTTTTATACGACCGGTGAATCTAGCTTTGCTCTAAACAATTAGTATGAGCAGGAAAATCTTAATCATTAACGGACACCCCAACAAAGAATCATTCAATTTTGGCATTGCCGAAGCTTACCGGAAAGGTGCAGAATCCACAGGTTCAGAGATCAGGGAAATTGTCATTGCGGAACTGGATTTCAATCCGAACCTGCAATTCGGTTACCAGAAAAGAACCGAGCTGGAACCCGATCTTCTAAAAGCCTGGGAAAACATTCAATGGGCAGATCATTTGGTTTGGATCCATCCGGTTTGGTGGGGCGGACTCCCGGCAATAACAAAAGGATTTATCGACCGCCTGTTTCTACCGGGCTTTGCTTTTCAATACAGGGAAAACTCTCATATGTGGGATAAACTCCTGAAAGGAAAAACAGCTCATATCATTACCACTTTGGATCAACCGGGCTGGTTTTACCGCTTTTATTTCAGAAGACCGAGTGTGAATCAATTGAAACGTTCCGTGCTTCAATTTTGTGGAATTAGTCCAGTAAAAGTCAGCTATATCGGAATTATAAAAGGTTCTACTCCTGAAATGCGGGAGAAGTGGTTGGGAAAAGTGGAGAATTGGGGGAAACAGTTAAAATAACCCAGTCCTCCCCCTTAGTCCCCCTCCAAAGGGGGAAATCAAAGATTCATCTTTAAAAATCAATTCGTTCTTCGATATTTTAAATTACAGGTAAGTAATTCTCTTTTTTGGGAGGATTAAAAACTCCCCCTTTGGAGGGGGACTAAGGGGGAGGAAATAAAAACACTAACCGTTTTGCAAGCCGCCGGTATGAAGGAAAACAATTGTTTGAGGGGTTTCAAATTTTTGAGCTTTCAGCCAATCCATCAAAGCGTAAAAAGCTTTGCCGGTGTATATCTTGTCCAGTGGGAGCTTATATTTCTCCTCGCATTTCGAAATAAAGTCTGTCAATTCCGTATTCCATTTTCCATATCCCCCGAAATGTGCATCCGGATGTACTTCTACCTTGTTCAGATGTTCCACTATCGTTTCTTCGTCAATTAAAAACGGGAAAAGTTGTTTTTTCATCTCCGCCTTTGCATCAAATCCCTTCAAAACAGGAACCACGTGCAATTGTGTGTTTTCTTCTATCCCGACAAGTAAACCGCAGCTGGTTGTCGTTGTTCCCTGTGCCACGAATAAATGATCGATATTAGCCGGTAATTCCTTTAAAATTTCCTGGCATCCGACTATTCCGTAGTAATTCGCACCTCCTTCAGGAACCAGCAGGTAAAACGGATATTCTTCCTTCCAGGTTTCCTGGGCAGACTTTTCATTCCTGGAATCATACGCTTCTCTTGAAACAAATTTCAGGTCCATGCCCAATTCTGCGCAGTGCTTCAGGTTTTCATTGATATCCGCATTCAGCTCTTCACCCCGAACTATCCCGATGGATTTCAATCCGGCAAGCTTACAGGCTGCGGCTGTTGCTAAAAGATGATTCGAGTAAGCTCCCCCAAAAGTTAAAATCCCATCTTTCTTTTGAAAGAGGACCAGGTCGATGTTGTACTTCAGTTTTCGCCATTTATTCCCTGAAACTTCCGGGTGTATCAGATCATCCCGTTTTACAAGCAAGTGCACATTCCCGAACACAGGATCGAGCTTGATTTCCTGTAAAATGGACTTTGACGTATCGAATAGCTCCATGAAATGCGTAATTTTGTGTTATGAATGATGATTTTCGTCCACTCCCCAAAAATAATGGTTTAGATCCGGAAGACTTTTATTATACCCCTGAAGGTTATATTGTTTTTACTGAAAAATACCATTTAAAACGAGGTCATTGCTGTAAAAGCGGCTGCAGGCATTGTCCGTATGGCTATGATAAACGAACGGACTCTTTTAAAAAGTAATCTTTCACCGCCCTTAGTTGGACGTAATTCCGCGTCGCTACCTTTGTTTTTTCCATCTCGTTTCACGCCACTCTTTTTGTTCTGATTTAGAAAGGAAAGTCCAGGCTACAATTCGGCTGGATTTGTTCCCGGTTCCCATAGGAAGCGTTTTGATCTGAATTGCGCCATTTTTTTCTAATGATCTATAAATTCCTTTCAGATTCGATGCTTTTGATACCAGGGTCGAAAACCAAAAACAGTTTTTCGCAACGATTTTACTATCCGAAATCATATTCTGAATGAACTGGAATTCACCGCCATCGCAAACTAGTTCATTTCCATTCCCTGCAAAATTGAGTTCGGGCGTTTTTGCTGTTTTCCCTGATAAATTCTTGATTTTTCTGCGGGTTCCCTCTTCAGCAGCTTCCGGCGAAACATGAAACGGAGGATTACAAATGCTTAAGTCAATTTTCTCTGAATCACCAATAATTCCCCGAAAAACGGCCCTTGGATCTTTTTGCAGTCTAAAAGTAATCTTGTTTTTAAGTGATTCGTTCGCATCAACAATATCCTGCGCTGATGCAATTGATTTTGGATCAATATCGCTCCCGATAAATTTCCAGCCAAATTCTGTAACCCCGATAATTGGATAAATACAACTTGCGCCAACTCCAACATCCAAACAGATGATGGTTTCTCCCTTTGGAATGACACCAAAATTGTTTTCTGCCAATAAATCAGCTATATAATGAAGGTAATCCGCTCGACCGGGTATTGGTGGACATAAATTCTCGTCCGGGAAATCCCAATTCGCTATTCCATAATAATGATTGAGTAAGGATTTATTCAATAACTTCACCGCCGCTGGGCTTGAAAAATCAATGGAATTTTCCCCAAAATGGTTGGGCTTCATATACCCTTTCAATTCAGGATTAGAAATCAAAAGCGCATCCAAATCGTACCTGTCACGGTTTCTGTTTCGGGCATGTAACCTTTTTGAAACGGGTTCTTTTTTTTCTGATCGCATACTTTTGGGAATTGTAAACTTAAATTCTGGTTAGCTGATTGTTTGTTTATTTTATCCTACGTATTCCACAAACAACCTTTCAACCTCTTTTTCCAAATCATTTGTCTTTCCCGGATGTGGCCGTGAAGTCTGAATAATCGAACTTCTTACGGCTGTCAGCCAGCGAAAACGTTCCGGCAATTCTTCACAGGCAATCGGTCCGCCCTCTTTTGCTCCTGAGCTGATCAGTTCAAAAGCCCTCAGATTTGCTTTTACCTGGTCCAGGTCCAGCTCGCACTTGAAGGATTTCAAACGCTCTTCCGGAAGCACAATCTTTGCACGGATGAATTTTTCTTTTTTGGAAAAGATAATAATACCCACATTGATGAATTCTTCCCGTTCAACTAGAGGAACCAGGCGAATTACCGCGTATTCATATAAGAACATTTCGGGCGTTTTTAGCTTCGTTTACAAAATTCTGTGAGTTCTTCAGTCGGATACTTAAAAAGTGCTTATAAACCGTTCTTATTTCATCGGGAGTGGCATCCAGATCTTCCCAGATCAACCACGATTCCGGAAGCGCATCAACTAAAGCATTCAACTTTTCTTCATTCAATTTTGAATGAGCAAATACATTTGCCTCATCCATCTTTGATGCCTGCGGTAAAAGCACGTGATCTTTTACATAAACAAAATTGCTGACTGCGGTTTTCTCCCAATTTTCCCAGGTGTGGTGAAAATAGAACGAAGCACCGTGATCAATTAACCACAGTTCTTTTTTCCAGATCAGCATATTCGTGTTGCGGAAAGTCCGGTCGATATTCGTAATGAAAGCATCCAGCCAAACAATCCGTGAAGCGGTTTCTTCATCGGCTTTCGTTACTACCGGATCAAAGGTGATAGCTCCGGAAAGGAAATGCAGCCCCAAATTCAACCCGTGACTGGCTCTGAGCAAATCCTGTATTTCCTCATCTGCTTCCGATCGCCCGAAATCCTCGTCCAGGTTTACAAAAACCTGTTCAGGAACTTTAAATCCTAGAATGCGTGCAATTTCTCCGCCAAGAAATTCCGAGATCAGCGCTTTAACTCCATGCCCGGCGCCTCTGAATTTTAAGACATACTTAAAATCGTCGTCTGCATCTACCAACGCCGGAAGTGACCCTCCTTCACGCAAAGGGGAAATATAACGTGTAACATTTACCGTTCTTAAGAATTCAGTCATAATTCATCCGGTTTACGAATACCGTTCTCAGGAACTTTCCCTGTATATTGCGATAAAACAGTCTTCAGGTATTTGATATCCGCATCGACATCACCTGTTGGCTCAAAAAGGGAGTGAAACCCGCCAATTTTCTTTTTATAATCGATGTACCCGATATAAATAGGAACGTGCGCCTGTTCAGCGATATAATAAAATCCCTTTTTCCATTTCGGCTGATATCCCCGTGTTCCCTCTGGTGTAAACACCATGAAACATTTTTCGTGATCCTTGAAATACTTTACCGCCTGATCTGTAATGTTGTTGTTCTTCTTGCGGTCGACCGGGATACCGCCCATTGCTTTCAGAATATAACCAAGCGGGAAAAAGAACAAATCCTTCTTGATTAAGAATTTGGCGTTCACTTTATACTGTGCGAATGCTATTTTTCCAATAACAAAATCCCAATTGGATGTATGAGGCCCCATTACCACCACTGCTTTCTTAACTCCATTCGGAACGTGCTCATCTATTCTCCAACCGAATAGTTTGATTAACCAGAAAAAGAATTTTCCCATGAAACAAAGTTACAATTTCAATAAAAAATTACCTTTATGATATGCAAATAAAAAAACGCTTTTATGCAGCCTTCCTTGTAGTGCTACTCACAGCATCCAGTTTACTCATTTTTATTTGTCTGAATCTCCTTTCAACAAACCAAAACAACCCGATGGTTCCGATTCCGGATGATGCCAAATGGGTTTTACGCCTGGATGCCGAAACATTCGTGAAAAAAGAAATTTACAACACCTTGTTTGCCGAAAAGGACGATGCGTTTATTCAAAAGGTTCGTGAACTGATGGAAAAGAACATCAATACCGAGTCAAACAAAAGGTCGCTTCGCATCGATCCGCAGGAAGATATTGTTCTTTACAGTGTCGAACGCAATCATAAAAGTTTTTTATTAATTGCAGTGCAAACTAAAGATGCTTCTGCTTTTGATAATAATATCTCGGATTACTGCAAATCCAATCAGGCCGGTGCTGCCAGGGACAATTGCGGATTATTTATTCAACAGATCAAAGGAAAGAAAGCAAGCCGGGAAGAACTGGAAATCACTGCCCGGAAAATTTTAAGCGAACCGTTTAAAGAATTAAAGAAAGCTGCTCCTGATAAAAATGAATTTATTGCTTTAAACTTAAAAAAGTTGCCTGTCAGCAGTGGTTTTTCTTCTATGATACTTTCTGTTCAGCACCAGGAGAAATCAATCAACCTGGAAGGAGAAGTGATCTATCCGAAAAAATTGCACCCAAATTTAAAATTCGGACTGAAATCAACCGGTGTATACGTTTATTCCAGGTTTATACCGGAAGGCTTACCCGATACTTTATTGAACTTTTTACCGCAAGGACTTCCTCATTTCAAAGATATCGAAGCTTATGCTATTGATTTCAAAGGAACTTACCTGGAGGATCCGAAGGACAGTCTTCCAAGTATTATTGGGTTTCTGCCGACTCCCGTAATGAACCTGATCGTTCAAACAAAGAATGCATGTGACATAACTGACTTATGGAAAGCATTTCCTCAATCGGTTCGCAGACCAAACCTGACTCTCAGCTTTGGAAATACGGTTTTCCATTTGAAACAGCTTGCTGCGAATGCTTATTTCATTGGAGTTGATCCGAATGCGGTTATTTCACATTCAGGTAATGAAGTCTTTTTTATAAAGGGCCATCTGGAGAAATCAACCAAGGTTTACGGAAGTACTTTCGTAACGGCTTTCATAGAAAACATGGGGCCGGTCAAAGCATTTAATGATTTCCTGAATAGTTCTGAGTCGATCAACATTGAGATCAAACCGAAACGGGGAGATCGTTATGCGATCAGCGGACAGATCAATTTCAAGAAAGGCAAGCTTCCGCTGCATGAAATGACCAAAATGGTAAGCGGAATGCCCTTTTTTGCAGAATGATCAGACGTAACGAATCTTTACCGTCATCGTCTTATCGCTTTTTAATTGGAATTTAAAACTTTCAAATTTTGGTTTACTCCAGGAAGTGTGGTAATAATCGGCGAATCCGAATCCTTCATCAGGCATGAACATAGTATAATCCATTTCCTTGTTCTTATTTTCATCATCTAAAGCAGCTATTCCGTATTCTCCATCTTCAATTCCGGTAAAGGTACAGGTAAGTGTATTGTTTTTCATTTCACTTTTGTCAACCGTCTTTACTTTCCAGGCAAGGCCCTTATTGTAATTTTCTGCACTTCGGAAAATTTGAAGCTGCATGTTTCCTGAATTATTTCGAATGTTGGTGACTTTAATTGTGATCGTATGGTAACCCGGAGCTTTGAATGAAACGGAAACCAAATAGACGAAAGCAAATAAAAGAAAGGTAACTAATGATCTTTTCATGGTAAAATAGATATGCGTACATAAAGTTAATACTTCTTATCTATCATTTTCCGGCTTGAATTGTATTTAACAATTTTCTAAAATAGGCCGGCGCTTCGATCAGTCTGGACCCGTACCAGGAAAAATATTCTCCGTCGACCAAAAGGATCTGGCTTACCGGGAAAAGACTTTGCAGTTCTGCTATGTGTTTTTCTTTGAAAGGATAAGGCTCCGAACTCAGGAAAATAAAATCCGGATTGAGTTGCTTTAGGTCAACTTCCGGATACCGTTCCTGCTTCACTGCATTTTGGAATCCCAAAGTACTAAGCATGGAATCAATAAAGGTATTTGTACCGGCTGCGAGATACGGATTTTTCCAGATCAGGTATAAAACACTTTTGTTTTGCTGTTTCAGTTCATTTAATTCTGAAAAGTTTGTGCGGATTTTGGAAATGATTTCATGAGCCTTTTCTGTGGTTCCGGTAATTTCTCCGACCTGCCGGATCATTTCCAGCGCATCTTCCAGGTTAAAAATATCGCTCATCCAGGTTGGAAGCTTTTGCTCCAGTTCCTCAATATCTGCCTGGTTATTCTCTTCCTTGTTCCCGATAACCAAATCCGGATTCAGCGATTCAAGGAGTTTTACTTTGACGTTTTTGGTCCCTCCTATTAATTGAACCTGTTTTCTAAGTCCGGAAGGATGTACACAAAACTTGGTGATTCCTACCAGCTTGTCCTGCAAGCCAAGATCAACCAGTAACTCGGTTTGCGAAGGAACTAATGAGACAATACGCGAAACGGTGGAATTAATTTCCACCGTTCGCTGCATTTGATCTATGTATTTAATTTTATTCACTAAGCCAAAGAAGCAATTACATCCTGGCGTGTCAAGATCTTCTTATCCCCGTTTGCGCGCTCAACAATAACTGCCGGCGTTTGCTCATTGATCAGTTTAGCCACCTCTTCCAGTTTCGCTGTTCCAAGAACAACCGGGAAAGGTTTTTGCATGATCTTTGAAATCGGGGTATCTCTCAATGCAGGATTGTCAACCAATAACTGGTAAACCTGGGAATCGTTTAAGGAACCTACCAACTCACCGTCTCTTAGAACCGGGATTTGAGAAATGTTGTATTTGCGCATTTTCATAATGGCATGTGAAACCAGCTCTTCCGAATACAAGGTTACCAATGGCAAGTCAGCATGACGTGCAATCACATCTTCTGCAGTTTTAAATTCTTCTTCCAGGAATCCGCGCTCACGCATCCAGTCGTCATTGAAGATTTTACCAACATAGCGGCTTCCATGATCGTGGAACAAGACAACTACCACATCCTTTTCTGTCAGTTGATCCTGCAACTGTAATAATCCGGCGATTGCTGCACCCGCAGAATTCCCTACAAAAATTCCCTCTTCACGAGCCAAACGGCGTGTATAAACAGCTGCATCTTTATCTGTTACTTTTTCAAACAAATCGATCACATCAAAATCCACGTTCGCAGGAAGAATATCTTCCCCGATTCCTTCCGTGATGTAAGGATAAATTTCATTTTCATCGAAAACTCCGGTTTCCTTGTATTTTTTGAAAACAGAACCGTAAGTATCGACTCCCCAGATTTTAATATCCGGATTTTTCTCTTTCAGGTATTTTCCAACCCCTGAGATCGTTCCTCCTGTTCCTACTCCAACGATAAAATGCGTTACTTTTCCATCCGTTTGTTCCCAAATCTCCGGGCCGGTTTGTTCGTAATGAGCAATCCTGTTCGATAAGTTATCGTATTGGTTTACATACCAGGAATTCGGAATTTCTTTTGCCAGTCTTTTTGAAACGGAATAATAAGAACGGGGATCTGTTGGTTCAACAGCTGTCGGACAAACCACAACTTCAGCTCCTACAGCACGTAAAATATCCATCTTTTCTTTCGACTGTTTGTCATTCAATACACAAATCAGTTTATATCCTTTAATAATTGCAACCAAAGCCAAGCCCATTCCGGTATTTCCCGAAGTTCCTTCAATGATTGTTCCACCCGGCTTCAAAAGTCCTGATTTCTCAGCATCTTCGATCATTTTTACCGCCATCCGGTCTTTTACTGAATTCCCCGGATTTGTTGTTTCAACTTTCGCTAAAACAGTAGCTTTACAATTTTTAGTGAGCTTGTTTAATCTAACCAAAGGAGTGTTGCCTATGGTTTCCAATATATTGTTATAAATTTTCATGCATTGAATTTTACACAAAGATAGTTTTAATTCAAAATGCAAAATGGAAAATGAAAAAGTAAAAGAATCGGATATATTTGTATTCAAGAAAAACGCTATGAAACAAATACTTACAATTAGCCTCTTTAGTTTATTGATTTTCAGTTCATGCAAAACAACGCAGGGAATGCGGATCGAAGTTCAGAGACCCGCTACTATCAGTGTGAACCCTAAAATTAAGTCGCTTGCATTGCTGAACCATTCTATTCCGGGAAAATTCGGATTGATTGAAGGCACGCTAACCCTGGAAACTCCCAAACAGGATAAGGAATTGTCAAACGAATGTATTAAAGGAATTGATGAACTTTTAAGAACAAGTGAGCGTTTTCAGATCAAGCGATGTGACAGCTCAATGCTGGCTTCCAAAAACACAAGCGTTGATTTTGGGGGAATGATGAATTGGGATCAGGTAGACAGTATTTGTAAAAAGTACGAAACAGATGCCATTCTAAGTTTGGAATTCTTCGATACGGATTTTAGTGTTATCAATCCTGCGGCAACAGCGGCAACAACTGTTCAAAATGTACTGAATGGAAATGGTGCGGAAATTGAAATTACCGGTAAAGCAACAGCGCGGGCAGGTTTCCGTTTGTACGACCCCGCTACAAAAACTGTTATTTATGAAGACCGTTACAAGCAGGATAAAACCTGGAGACAGCGTTCTACCAATCCCGTGGAAGCAATTGCCCGCCTCATCAAACGGAATGAAGCCTTAACGCAAGTAAGTTACTTCACCGGGCAGTCATTCGCTCACGACCTTGTTCCACTCTATTTTTGGGAACAGCGTATGATGTATATCGGGAAAAAAGGAGGAATGAAAATCGGTTCAAGACAAGCTTTAACAAGAGACTGGGAAGGTGCTTTGAAGACCTGGAAAGAAGAATACGAATCAAATCCCAAATCGAAGATCAGAGCCCGGGCTGCTTATAATGTAGCACTTGCGTACGAAGTTCTCAACGATTTGCAGAATGCTAAAGCATGGGTTCAGAAATCCTACATCGAAGATGGGAAAAGTGAAGCTTTGGAATACTCCAATATTCTTGAAAAACGGATCAGGGAATTCGGGATTCTGGAAAATCAGCTTACTCAATAGCTAAAAAACAAAGAGTCATTTCGGCTCTACTCAATGAGCATTAAACACCTCGTTGGCTGAGCGAAGTCGAAGTCAACATTCTGTGCTTTTTATTCTTTTTAGTTATTAACAGCATTCAAACTTTGCGAAAGTTTAGCTAATTTTGTTTTCATGTCGGATTTCGTTGTTTCTGCCAGAAAATACAGGCCCCAAACCTTTGATACGGTTGTTGGGCAAAAGGCAATTACCAACACCCTGAAAAATGCAATCAAGAATCAGCATTTAGCTCAAGCATTCTTGTTCTGTGGTTCCAGAGGAGTTGGTAAAACAACTACTGCGCGTATTTTAGCCAAGACGATCAATTGTTTTAACAGAACGGAATCTGTTGAGGCTTGTGATCAATGCGACAGCTGTCTTTCCTTCAACGAAGGAGCTTCTCTGAATGTATACGAATTAGATGCAGCATCAAATAACTCGGTGGATGATATCCGCGGGTTGATTGATCAGGTGCGGATCGCACCGCAATTGGGAACTCACAAGGTCTATATCATTGACGAGGTTCACATGCTCTCAACTGCAGCCTTTAATGCTTTTTTGAAAACCCTGGAAGAACCGCCGGCTCACGCTATTTTCATTTTAGCAACCACAGAAAAGCATAAGATCCTGCCGACTATTTTATCCCGTTGCCAGATTTTCGACTTTCAGCGTATTAAAGTAAAAGATATCGCCGATCATTTGGCACATGTGGCAACCCAGGAAGCAATTTCAGCAGATCCTGATGCCTTGCATTTAATCGCTCAAAAGGCGGATGGTGCTTTGCGTGATGCTTTATCTATCTTCGACCAGATCGTTAGTTTTTGCGGAACTACCATTACACATAAAGCAGTTTTGGAAAACTTGAATGTATTGGATCACGACTATTATTTTAAAGTGGTGGAAAATGCATTGAATGAAGACATTCCGGCTTGTTTGCTGCTCTTCAATGATGTCATGGAGAAAGGATTTGATGGTCATCAGTTCCTTGTAGGACTTGCCGAACATTTCAGAAATTTGCTGATTTGCAAGGATCCGCGGACAGCAAACTTACTGGAAGTTGGTGAAACAACTGAAAAGTTATTTGTTGATCAGGCTAAAAAAGTGGACGGTGCTCTTGCATTGCGCTGCCTGGGAGTTCTCAGTAAAGCAGATGTCGATTACAAGGCCGCAAAAAATCAGCGACTGCTGGTCGAGCTGACCCTGATGCAAATTTGTTCGGTGAAATCTGAGCTCGAAAAAAAAAATCCTTAACTGATCCGGTACAGATTATCCCTTACGCAGGACAAAGTCTGAGAAACGAATCCAAGCCTGTAAATAAACCATCCGTTACCCAGGAAAGAGTTGCTTTTTCTGCTAAGCCGGAAGCAAAAGTACTTGCCGCTCCGACCGGAAATCTAAACTCCAACAACTTATCAATTAATCATTTAATTGAACAGCAAAAAGCAAAAGCTCACGTTCCGCAAAGTGATTTACCGAAGAAGGAATTCCATCGGGATGATGTGATCCGTCTTTGGAAAACAATGGCTCATACTCAAAAACTGAACGGTCAGGACCAGGTCTACCATGTAATGATCAAACGCGAACCCGTTCAATTGGATGAGACAACCTTCCAATTTGAGGTGGATAATACCATTCAATTTACCAGGCTTGAAGGTGCTATCGGAGAAGTCATGGCTTATATTCGCAAGGAAATCCAGAATTACGATCTGAACATTCAGCTGGAACTGATCAAAGACGCTCAGGAAGAAGTGAAGTATCTGAACGGTCCCGACCGCTTCGATAAACTGGCTAAGAAAAACAGCAATCTTTTTGACCTGAAAAATCGTTTTAATTTAGACATCGATTATTAATTATATGAAACTAGTTGAAATTTCCCTTATTTGCCTGCTGCTTGTTACAAGTTCTTGCGGCGGTGAAACCACCACAGAATCTACTAAAAACGTAGAAGGAACGAAAGAAAAAAGCAACGAAAGCCTGGATGCAAGAGCCAGAAGAGAGATCATGGCATCTTTGGCTATTCCGGTTAATGAAAAATTCTCTATGAGGATTTACAGGGAGTACATCAATGCTGATACAATCGAAGATGCGATTATCACAATCAATCGCATGGAATATGCCATGGATGAAGCCATCAAAAACAACCGGCAGGCAAAAGCCGCAGAACTGGGATTCACCGGGAATTACAATTACATGTTTTATTACGACGGGGCACTGGACCGCATTTCAAACCCGATCTTTGCTCCTTCCAGCCCGGGAAGAGAACTTGATATTGAATTCAAACCTGTTGTTGCCCCTACACGAAAAGATGTGATCGTGGGATACCGGATCCGGAATTCCGGCTGGAAAAGTTACTTTTCGGTGTTCAATGACCACGATATGATGATGGTCTTCCAATGGAAATCGTTTGATTTTATAGGAGAAGATCAGCCTGAAGCATTACTTCATGCCTACGAAGAGAACCCGAACCAGGTACCTATGGATATCGCTATTTATAGCAGCGAGATTGATTCCTATACTAAAAATGTAGGAGATGTTTATAAGTACATTCCATCCATCACGAAGAAAAAGGAATTGAAATTTAAATTTTTCCTGGACCCGGTTGCGAAGAAATACCGGCTTTATCCGGAATTTGCTAAAAATCTGCCTAAAAAGATATGAATTCAGTTGAAGGGATAATTGAGGTTCCCTCTTCCTTAAGATACCGGATAATAAACCCGGAAGGTAGTTCGCCCAAACATCTGGTTTATGTGTTTCATGGATACGGACAGTTGGTTGAATATTTCAGCCAGAAATTCAATGATTTCTCGTTGAAAGATACCCTTTTTGTCTTCCCCGAAGGCCGGCACCGTTTTTACTTAAGAGGAACATCGGGCAGAGTTGGCGCTTCCTGGATGACCAAAGAATGGCGGGAAGAAGATATTCGTCTGAATATCCTGAGCTTGAATATACTGCATGAAACCGTTCTAAAAAGCTGTTCTCCCGAAAAAATTACTGTCATTGGTTTTTCACAAGGCGGTGCGACAGCTGCACGCTGGCTTGCTCAAGGAAAGATTACCTGCGACCATTTTATTTCATGGGCAAGTGTTTATCCTCCCGATCTCGCCATTGAAGATCATCGGAATCTGGCGAAAAAAAACAGTTTCGTTTTGGGAACAGAAGATGAGTTTTTCCCCGAGGAAGACCAGGAAATACTGATTGCTGATTACCAATCGAAAGGAATTCAAACTGTACGCTTCGAAGGGACACACCACATACATAAAGAAACGCTTATCTCCATATTATGAAACAATTCGTTTTATTCTTAATGCTTCTTTCCAGTATTAACATCGGTTTTGGACAGGAAGACACCGAATTATATCTTCACGAAGAAGAAGAAACAAGTGAAAAGGAATTCACTCCATATAATGAAATTGGAGCTGACATGCATTTTTCGGCAAGCACTTTCGGCGGAACCGGTGGAATCGGTTTAAAATTCGGAGTGGTTCGGAATAAGTATCTTTCATTTGGTCCTTCCGCACGTTACCATTATTCTTTTTATAAACAATACGGTCTTACCGGTTCTTATTCTGTTTATGGAGGTGGGGCATTTGTCCATGGCCGGTTTTTCAATTATTTATTCGTCGGATTCGAATTTGAGCTTTTGTCTAACCCTTACAATTATTCCAACGGGATCATTTCAGCGAAAAGAGTTTGGGCACCAACCGGACTCCTGGGTTTTGGTTTTTCCCACGCTTTTGGAGAGGAAGAAAATTTCAGGTTAAATGCGGGGATTATGTACGACATCATCAATAGTCCGAACAGCCCATTTAGACCGGGATATTTTATGAAAAAAGAAAACGGGACGCTTATTCCGCTTATTTACCGCATTGCCTTTTTCTTCAAACTTTAACAAGTTAAAGGGCTCCAACTATCTGGAAAAAACCGTGTAAACAGCCATATCAGAATAGGTGCCATTGAAATAGATCCGCTCTTTAAAATGAGCTTCCTTTTCGAAACCTAAAGTCTCCAACAGAAAAATTGCCCCCCTGTTTTCCGGTGAAACCACTGCTTCAATCGCATGAAGTTGCATCTTTTCAAATCCAAAAGCGATGATTGCCCGAACTGCTTCCAAAGCAATATGCTTTCCCCAGTAATCCACAGCCATCTCCCCGCCGATCTCTGCGCGATTGTTCAGGTAATCGATCCTGTTAAATCCGCATGTTCCGATTATCTCGGAACGGTCTCTTAAAATTCCGGCCCAACCGATTCCCTGCTTTGAAGCAAAAGCTTCGGAAGTCTTTTTTACCAGCTCGTGAGCTTGTTCTATTCCGGACAGCGTGTCCCGGGCAATAAACTGATTCACCCGCTTGCTTTGCCTCATTTTCATGATTTCAACTGCATCTTCCGTTTGAATCTGTCTCAAAACCAGTCGTTCTGTTTGAATGACCGGAAATTGGTCGAAAATGTCTTCGTTTAGCTTCATATCTGTTCTTTTAACCTATTCATTTTAAGTTTTTTAACTCAACTCACTTAAAGTATCTGACGTATCCGATAGCTATCGGGATGCGGAACTATGTCAATATTAACCATCAGAGCTTATTCAAAAGAATACATCAAAAAAATCCCCTTCGAAATTCGAAGGGGATTCACAATTATTTTATCGTTCCCATCGGACCGAAATCAACCAGTTCCACATAGAAAACCAATGTTGCGAACGGTGGAATCGTATTCGGATCCGGTGTATCTTTTCCGTAAGCCATATTTTGAGGAACATACAATTTATATTTTCCTCCTTTTTTCATAAAAGGAATACCTACTGTCCATCCCGGAATGACTCCTCCAAGATTAAATACCGGAATTTGAGGCGCACTCAAAGATGACTGCAAAGTGTCTCCCTCGGTATTCATCAAAACATAGTGAGCTTTTACATCACTCGCAGCTGTCGGACTTCCTCCGTTACCGGCTTTGATGGTTTCCATGTATATTCCGTTCGGCAATTCCTTAATACCAGCCATTTGCTTCACTTTACCGAAGTATGCCGTTTCTTTTTTGGTAACATCAGCCATTACGCGTCCATTGATCTTTGCCATAAAGTCTTTCAGCATCGTTGCTTTCAATTCCTTTTTGATCAAAGTATCCTCTTTTTTCAAACCAAGGCCAAAACCGTACACCAAATATTTCTTATCAAATTCATTGAAGGATTTTGCCTGCTCCCAACTGGTTTTAAACATTCCTCCAATAAACTTACCAATACACAGAGATGCATCTTTCGCATGTTTTTGATTGAATTCCTGTTGAGTTGGCCCCAATAAGTCCTTAATCGTTTGCTGACAAGCCATATCAAATGATTTCTCATCTTCCAAACCTTCTTCAAATCCTTTCAGGATCTGATCTTTATCATACTTGGCGAAATTTGGATCCTGAAGTAATTGTCCCGCATTATCGGCACCCATCAGGTAAGAAATTTGCTGTTTTTGAGTTGTTAAAGGCAGTACTTTTCCTGCATCTTTTTCGTCACCGCATGCGAAGTTTAACGCTAATAGCAGGGAAGCCAGAATAATTTTTTTCATCTTAATTGTTTTCAATTCCTAATAATTCAACATCAAAAATAAGCGTCATGAAAGGCTTGATTGCCCCACCCGGATGCGGATGCGCTCCATATGCCAAATCTTCGGGGATATAAAGTCTGTATTTGGACCCAACCGGCATCAATTGCAATGCTTCTGTCCAGCCTTTGATCACCTGGTGAACTCCGAAAGTTGCAGGAATTCCTCTCGTAACAGAGCTGTCAAAAACAGTTCCGTCGATCAAAGTTCCGTGGTAATGAACGTTTACCGTATCTGTGCTTTTTGGTTTTGCACCGGTACCCAACTCAACTACTTCGTATTGCAAACCGGAAGCAGTAGTAGTAACTCCCTCTTTTTTCGCATTCTCAGCAAGAAATTCCTCTCCTTCTTTTTTATAAACTTCGAATTTTGAAGCTGCAAGTTCCTGAACGTACTTTTGAATAATCTCATTTGCCTGATCTGGTGAATACTTCATTGTTTTTCCTTGAAAAACATCAGAAATAGCTTGTGCCATTACTGTTGGATCAATTCCACCTAAATCTTGCTGTAAAAGGCTGTCCGCTACGCTTAAACCGATGCAGTAGCTGACTGCTTGAATATCTTGTGACATGCTTTATAAATTTGGCGTAAAGGTAATTCATAATTACTAATTATGAATGCTGAATTAAGAATGAAGAGAGAATTAAACAGGTTTAAACCAAACTCTCTCTGCATTCTGCCTTCTTAATTCGTAATTAAAGAGTCTTCTCCATTTTAATATTGCCTCTTGCATAAATCCCTTGCTCCATTTCAACTTCGACAAAGCCGTACTTGTGATAAAGATGAATGGCAGTTTCCAGTTTGGTATTGGAATAGAGTATGAGTTTTTTGATTTGGTTTTCTTTTGCGAAAGTCAAACAATGATCCATTAAAATTTTTCCGATTCCCAGCCCCTGCGCATTTTTAGCTACCGCCATTTTTCCCAGCTCAAATACCTCATCGGTCTTTTTGAGAAGAGATGCTGTTCCCACAATTTCATTGTTATACCTGGCGTAGAAAATAAATCCACCTTTGTCAAGAATGTGTTCCTTCGGATTGGAAAGTGAAATCTCATCTCCTTCTTCCACGTAAAAATGTTCCTCCAGCCATTCATAATTGAGTGTCTTGATATATTCTTTCAACTCATCCGAATAGTCTATAATTTCAATACTCATTCCACAAATCTAATTCTCAATTTGGAATTTGCAATTAAGCACTCATTTAATCTCCCCTGTAATGCCTAAGCACCTCGTAGATAAAGCGACTTTACTCCCACTATAAGAGTCCGCCGCGGCGGACGAAGACTGAGGCTCCGTCTCACAAGACGGAAAAGCCGAGGGACATAACGTAGATATAGCATGGATAAGAGTCCGCCGCGGCGGACGAAGACTGAGGTTCTGTCTCACAAGACAGAAAACCGAGGGATATAGCTACTATATTCCGTAGTTAAAGCATGGATTAAGTATAGAAGAAAGTGCGATAGCACTTGAAGACGAAGGTAACTTCAACAGAAGTTATAACCTGAGGTACCCCACATCGAGATGTAGCGACTGTTAAGTCTGCTACTGTCTCCTTTTAACCTACGAAGCTCGAAAGAGCGCTGAAAGCCCTGACCAAAGCGTCAGGGTTGAAAACCTTGACCGTAGCGTCAATGGAAGTAGGTTTCGCATTCGAAGCTTGAAACAAAGCAATCTCTAAATAAATTCGTAATTATAAAAGCGCTTGTTCGATATCTTCCCAAATATCCTCAATATGTTCCAAACCGATGCTCAATCGTACCAATCCATCCGAAATACCAACTGCTTCCCGTTCTTCAGGTTTCAACTTGCTGTGTGTGGTGGATGCCGGATGTGTCGCTATACTCCTGCTATCGCCCAGATTGGGAGTAAGAGAAAATAAATTCAAGCGGTCCAGGAATTTGCGTCCTGCCTCCAATCCTCCCTTGATCTGAAAAGTCACAATTCCACCTCCATATTTCATTTGATCCCGGGCAATATCGTGCTGCGGATGTGAACCCAGGAACGGGTATTTCACCCATGAAACCTCGTCATTTGCCTCCAGTCGTTTTGCAATTTCAAAAGCTTGAGAACAATGTTTTTCCATTCTCAGGTGCAGTGTTTCAAGTGATTTGGAAAGAATCCAGGCATTGAAAGGTGATAAAGCCGGACCACTGTGTCGTGCAAAGCCCTGGATTTTCGCAATCGTTTCTTTTGTCGAGACGATCAATCCTCCCAAAACCCTTCCCTGGCCATCCATGTATTTGGTTGCAGAGTGAATTACAATGTCTGCCCCAAGTTTCAGTGGCTGCTGTAAAACCGGAGTTGCAAAACAATTGTCAACTACCAGGAGTACATTCTTAGCTTTACAGATCTCAGCCAACCGTTTGATGTCGATGATATCCAATCCTGGATTGGATGGTGTTTCGATATAAACAATTTTCGTTTCCGGTTTAATTTCCTGCTCATAAGCATCGTAATCAATGGCATCCACGTAGGTCGTCGTAATTCCCCATTTCGGAAGGATGTTGACAAATAACTGGTGAGTAGAGCCAAAAACGGATTTGGACGAAACAATGTGATCCCCACTCTGAAGCAATGCAGCAAAAGTCGTAAAAACAGCTGCCATTCCGGTTGCCGTAGCCCATGCAGCTTCTCCCCCTTCCAGCACGGATACTTTTTCAAGCAATTCATCCACATTCGGATTGGAATAGCGGGAGTAAATATTGGCCTCTATCTCATCTGAAAAGGCAGCCCGCATTTGCTCTGCATCATCAAACACATAACTGGATGTCAGGTACAAAGGAACACTGTGCTCTGCTTCTTGTGAGCGCTCGTTTTGAATACGGATGGCAAGGGTTTCGTTTCTGTAATTCTTCATGATTGATACTTGACTTCTGTTTGGATACTAATTTGCGGATTCAGGGAGGCAGAAACCGAACAATACTTTTCATGACTTAACTTAACCGCTGCCTCAGCTTTCTCTAAGTCCACTTCCCTGTTGAAAGAAAATACCAGGTAAATTGATTCGAATACTGCCGGAACAGCATCTTTCCTATTCGCATCAATCGTCACTTCGTAAAAGGTGACTTCCTGACGCTGTTTCTGTAATATCAGTAAAATATCAATAGACATGCAGCCAGCAAGTGAGGAAGCTAAAAGTTCCATCGGTCTCATTCCCTTGTTTTTTCCACCGATCTTTTCAGTAGCATCAATCTTAATTGAAATTCCTGATTCGTTTCTTACCTCTAAAACAAAGGGCGATTCTATTAATTTGAGATCTAACTTCATGACAATTCTTCTATTAATCCTGCTGATTCTGTTTCCTTAAATTCAATACCTTTTGTCAACTCCACACTATCCGGAATGATGGCCAGGAAATAATCCGGTTCATTGTTCCAATCTTGCTTTCGGATCTCTTCATAGGGGATAATTCCTATTTTGTAACTGTGAGATGGCCCTGAATAGGTTTCGAGTGTTTCAATAAATCTAACCTGATCCAGTTTTTCCTGGGAAGTTGCACTCAAATACACTTTCACGGAATAATCACTTTCAAAAGCCAGTGCTTCCTCTGTTTTCGACTTTTTGTATTCGTAAGCGTAGTCAAATTGCAGAGCGGATATATCCGAAAGAACAGCACTGGCTGTCGGGTGGCTTCCTGCTCCCTTTCCCAAAAACAATTGCTTGTCTGAAAATAAAGCTTCTACCACAACTGCATTGAATTCATTTTCAACATTAAATGCAAAATGATTGGCCGGAATCAAATGAGGAGCCACAAAACCGATCACCTGGTTATTGATACGTGTTCCGTAAGCCAATAATTTGATCTTCAATCCTTTTTCACGTGCATAAGTTGCATCCCAATCCTTCAACTGACGAATCCCGTAATTCCAAAGCTCATCTTGTTTCGCCGTAAATCCAAAAGCATGTTTTAACAGCAGGACCAATTTGTATTTCGCATCAAAGCCGTCGACATCTGAAGTCGGATCCAGCTCTGCAAAACCTAATTCCTGCGCATTCTTTAAGGCTTCATCAAACGATTCACCTTCCCCTGTTTTTGTAAGAATGTAATTGGTTGTTCCATTTACAATCCCGCTGATATTCGAAAGCGAATCGTTGTTATAATATTCTTCCAGGTTCCGGATAATCGGAATGGAACCGCCAACAGAAGCTTCGTATAAGAAGGAAACATTGTTTTCTTTTGCCAGGGAAACTAATTCATCCAAATAATATGCAATCAGTTTTTTATTCGCTGAAACCACATGTTTCCCGGCTTTCAATGCGCGTGTTACAATTGCATAGGCTGCCTCATAGTCATTGATCAGTTCCACAACAACGTTGATCTCCTTATCGTTCAGAATGCGGTCTGCATCTGTACTAAAATAACCGGGATCAATGATTCGTTTCTTGCTTAAGTCTTTAATTACAATGTGTTTGATCGAAGCCTGGAGCAGGGTGGTCCTGTTTAATACTTCATACAAGCCGGTTCCTACACATCCGAAACCGAATAATCCTATTGTGAGTTGTTTTTTCATCTTAGTTCTTGTTTAAAAATTGTTTAATGTGGTTTGCGAGAGTTTCTGTTTCCACTAAAAATCCGTCATGACCGAATTCGGAATGAAGACTGATCAATATTGCATGTGGCAATTGTTTACTTATTTCTTCCTGTTCTGAGATTGGAAATAACAGATCGGAATCTATTCCAATAACCAAAGCCGGCATCCGGCAGCGTTCAAGGACTTCCCCTTCCCTGTTTCTGAATACATTGTGAGAGTCCATTGCTTTCGAGAGAGTCCAGTAACTGAAGGCATTGAACCTGTGTGCTAATTTATCGCCCTGATATTGCTGATAGGAACTTGCTTTGAAATCATCGAAACCGGAATTGTCTTCCTGGCTTTGTGTGATTTTATAACCTTCGTACGTTCGGTAACTCAACATCCCGATTGCTCTGGCGGCTTTCAATCCGTTCCTCCCCCCGCTTTCCTGTTTACCGTAAAAAGTCGGATCTGCCTGGATGGCCATTCGCTGTGCTTCATTGAATGCGATTCCAAACGGGGAATGTTTCAGGTTAGTTGCAATTGGAATGATGTGTTCGATTTTACCTGGGATCAACAAAGCCCATTCTAAAACTTGCTGTCCACCTAAAGATGCACCAATCAGGGTATGGATCCGTTCTATCCGGAGTTCTTTTCGAACCAGTTCCAAGCCTGCAACCATGTCTCTGATCGTGAGAACCGGAAACGCATCGAACCGTTCTTCGGGTAATAGCTCTTCACTTAAAGGCCCTGTCGAACCATAAGCACTTCCGGGAACATTTACTGACACAATAAAATAATCTTCCGGGTCAAAGCATTTACCTTCACCGAATAATCCACCCCACCATTCCTGGACACGGTGATTTCCGGTAAGAGCATGACAAACCCAAACGACATTCGATCTGTCTTCATTGAGATTCCCCCATGTCTGATAAACCAGGGAAAAACCGGATAGTTTCCCGCCTGATTCCAAAGAGAATTCGGATTGGGAAGAATAAACCTGTTGTAATGGCTGCAAAAGCCTCCCGTCAATACGGGATGAATAAATTGTTGACATGAAATGTGTTGTAATGAGAAATTATTGAACTGAAGCAATTAACAGCAACAACAACACATTCGATCTGAAGTAAAATCAATAGTAATTTTTAGCCTGGATTTAGGCTGGATGTTTTGATAGGAAATTTTTGCACTTTTCATAAACACAATTTTATATTCGTCTGATAGCAAAATGCATCAAACTCGGAAGTTGGCACCGGTTTTCCAATCCACCCGAACTATTCGGAAGAACTTAAAGTTGGTTGCCAGAGGGTCTAAAAGTCCGTCTCTCGCCTCTTCTGTATAAACTATTTGTATTCTCGCTTAGAATTACGCCACAAAGATTCTTAAAATATTCTGACATATCAAAATAAATCTGCAATATTTTTGATTTTGATAATTATGAACCATCTTTCTAAAATTTTACTAAATTTAGTTTTGTGAAAAACATACTACTGGTTATACTGTTCCTGAGCCCACTACTTTTATGGTCTCAATTTTCTCCCTCTTCTGCTTTCAATAAATTCAAAAATTGCAAATCGGATGATTGTGATTTAATGCTTGTTAAAACCGTTGATTCTGAGATCAGAAAAGACAAAGAGAAAAAGTTTGAGTGGCTGGCATGGGAAGTCGGAGTCTTAGATTCAATTGGTTCCGAGCAAAGAGATTCAATCCTTCAATTAATTCCGCTTAAACTGCTTCCGGATTTAAAATACGGTGCCTCGGCATATCTTGCTTTGGGTAAGCAAAAAGCTGATTCCAGCCAGTTCAATGATGCAATCGTTTTGTTTTACAAAGGACTTAAAATGTCTCAAAAGAATTCATTTCCTTTCACCGAAGCAACTATCCAGCGACAAATTGCTCTGAGTTATTTGAAACTGGATGAATATAAAAAAGCCGAAAGCCATTTATTGAGTTCCCTGAAAATTGCAAAGGAATTAGATGATCCTTTGTTACAGGCCAATGCATTCATCAGTCTCGGGAATGCAGTAAAGGAACAAAAAAGATATCCTGAGGCAGTTCGCTATTACAATAAAAGCTTGACCATTGCAAAACAGCTAAAGAACAAACGCTTAATTGCCGGGAATTACAATAACCTGGGGAATGTAATGCGTCGTACCAAAAAATACAACGAAGCGCTGAACTACTTTTTCAAAGCCCTGGAAATGAACAAGGCTAGTAATAACCAGGAATGGATCTCATTCAATTACAATAATATTGGCCAAACGTATGAAGATCTTTCCAATTATTCCGAGGCTATCACCTATTTCAAAAAATCCTGTGATTTAAAACAAGAGATTGGCGATTCATTAAACCTGATATCCAGTTACCTGGGACTCGCGGGTGCTTATGCGAAAAACGGCTCTTATAAAGAGGCTTTTGAATTCATGGAAAAACACAATTCGTTGAAAGACACCATGAATTTACATGAGCAGGCAAGAACATTGGGAGAATTGGAAACAAAGTATGAAACTGAAAAAAAAGAAGCACAAATAAAGAATCTTCAAATTCAGGGTGAATTGCAAAAAGAGCGTGAACAGCGCTTAAATGACCAGGCTGAAAAGAACAGGAACTACGTAATTTTAGCCATCGTACTGCTTCTGTTCTTGAGTGGTGGACTTATTATACTCATCAGGTCGAACAGGCAGAAACAACTTTCCAATAAATTACTCAACTCTAAAAATTCTGAAATCGCTCAGTCTCATGCTGCTTTGTCGGAAGCAATGGATGAACTTCAGATCAAAAATAAAGAAGTCCTGGATTCCATTAATTATGCGAATTATATTCAACAAGCATCTTTACCCAATTTAAAGCAATTGAAGGATTCGCATCTGGATATCGAATTGTTCTTCTCTCCGAAAGATATTGTAAGCGGTGATTTCTACTTCTTATTTCCGCGAAAGGATGCAATCATCTTCGGAATTGGAGATTGTACGGGTCATGGTGTTCCGGGAGCAATGGTTTCATTGATCGGAATGAACGGCTTGGAAAAAGTCACAAAAGAGAATACCGGGATGAATACCGCTTCGATGGTGGAAGATGTAAACCAGTTTTTATTGAAAAGTCTTCACCGGGGAAGCAGTACAATTAACGATGGTATGGATTTGAGCTTTTGCATTTTTGAACCTGCCACCAAAACACTTCATTTTACCGGAGCCAACCACAATGCCTTGATAATTCGTGCTAAATCAAGTAACGAGCAAGAGGAGTTTCCGGTTAAATACGAAAATGAGAGTACGCAGATCGGTGTCATTAGCGGAACCCGGAGACCTGTCGGACGATCTTTTGTAAATGTACCTTTTGAAAATAACAGCTTCAATTGTATCTCCGGCGATCGGATCGTTTTATTCTCTGACGGTTATTCGGATCAGATTGGAGGAGAAATCGGTAAAAAAATGAAACGTGCAAACATGATGAATTTACTTTTGGTTTCATCTGCTGAAGCTATTGAGAATCAAATAAATTACATGCGTGATGCCTTTCACAAATGGAAAATGAACACCGAACAAGTGGATGATGTCTGTGTCATGATTGTTGAAATCAAATAAGCATTAGCACTCCGAAAGATTCACAGGAATATTGGTTGCCAATCCTCCGTCAGATGTTTCTTTGTATTTCTCGTTCATGTCTAAAGCAGTTTCCCACATGGTTTTAATGACTCCATCCAGCGAAACTTTAGCCGTACTGGGATCTCCCTGCAAAGCCAGCTGACAAGCTGTAATAGCCTTAATCGCACCCATAGTATTTCTTTCGATACATGGAATCTGAACCAAGCCTCCGATCGGGTCGCAGGTCAATCCCAGGTGATGTTCCATCGCAATCTCGGCAGCCATCATTGCCTGATCCGGATTTCCGCCCAAACATTCTGTCAATGCCGCCGCAGCCATTGCGGAAGAAACACCGATTTCTGCCTGACAACCACCCATCGCAGCTGATATGGTCGATCGCTTTTTGAAAATACTACCGATTTCGGCAGCTACTGTCATAAACCGCACGATGTCCTTGTCCTCTGTTCCGCCTGAAAAGCAAACATAATACATTAAAACCGCAGGAATTACACCGGAAGCTCCGTTTGTCGGAGCTGTAACAACTCTTCCGAAAGCTGCATTTTCTTCATTCACGGAAAGAGCGAAACAACTCACCCAGTTCAGTGTATTCTGAAAAATATTACTTGTTGCCTGAATTTGTTTGATGAAATCTTTTGAGTCTCTGCAAGCAATTCCGTTTAACAAACGTCTGCTCATTTCGTAGGCTCTTCGCTTTACGTTCAAGCCGCCCGGAAGTATTCCCTCCGTATTCACACCTCTGTAAACGCATTCGCGCATAACATTCCAAATCTCCATGCAGCCATCAAATGTCTCTTCCTGTGTTCTCCAGGTCAGTTCATTCTTCAATACAATTTCGGAAATACTTGCTCCCTGTTCATCGCAGTATCTTTTCAGATCTGCTGCTGTTTCAATCGGATAAGGTAACTGTACCGTGTTGCTCGCATTTTTCTCTCCCTCCCCTTCTTTCACCACAAATCCTCCACCAACTGAATAGTAAGTGTGGGAATCTTCGGACCCATCCATTAGGGTAACAGTTAATGTTAATGCATTCGGATGTCCGGGAAGGGATTTGTCAAAATGAAATATTAAGTCAGTTTCCGGGTTGAAAGTAATGACCTGCTCTCCGCAAATCTCCAATGTTTTCGTTTGATAAATCTTTTCAAACTTGGGATTGATCGTATTCACTGCAATGGTAACCGGATCTTCTCCCATTAATCCCAAAAGAACAGCAATATCAGTACCGTGTCCTTTACCTGTCTTTGCCAAAGAACCATATAAATCCACACGAATCCGTTTAATCTCATTGATTCCGGGATTTACTTTATACAGGTTAATGAATTGCTGAGCAGCTCTCCAGGGTCCCATTGTATGAGAACTCGAAGGACCAACTCCGATTTTGAAAATATCAAAAACACTAATTTGTTCCATTGGGTGAATTTACTGAAGCAAGATTAAGCAAAGAAACTGCTTTTACCGCTCTTGCAAAGGTAAGTTTTCATCAGCAGATTGTTAAGAATTCGAGAGTAAATCTGATTAAATTGAACGTTGTTGTATGATTTTCCCGATTATCTAACAAAAACCCATTCCGTAGCGGATGATTGCTTCTCATCATACGAATAACCATCCACATCATATCCCTTCAAATCTTCCAGCTTGGAAATTTCATTTTGGATAATATATCTGGCCATTGCACCACGGGCATGCTTCGCAAAGATCATGACAATTTTGTATTCACCATTTTTAAATTCCTTAAATACTGGAGTTACAACCGGGTTTTTTACCTTTTTCCAGAGAATTGCTTTATTGTATTCAGCCGAAGCCAGATTAACAATTGCTTCACCCTTTTCTGTTTCCTTCAAAAGGGATTTGGTCAGTTTATCTCCCCAAAACTGGTACAGGTTATTAATATTTTCTTTGATCTCCCACCGGGTACCCATCTCAAGTCGATACGGATGTATTAAATCCATGGGTTTCAATAAACCATACATTCCGGATAATATACGCAGATTTTTCTGAGCTCTTTCCAATTCCTTTTCTGAAAGCGATTCCGCATCCAGGCCTTTGTATACTTCACCTGTGAATAAAAAAGCTGCCGGTTTCACATCATCTGTTGGTTCGGCAGACAAATACCAGGATTTATTTCTATTTACATTTAGCTCCGCAATATCCTTCGATACATGCATCAATTCCATAATGTTTTTTGCCTTCATTTTTTTCAACTTCCCCACCAGCGACTTTGCTTCTTTAGCAAAAATGGGTTGTGTATATTGAAATTCAGGAAATTGACAGTTTTCATTGATCGATTTTGCCGGAGAAATGAGAATTTTCATAATTGCTTTTGCTTTGCCCAAAAATACGTTGAAAAAAGGAATCCGGATTTGCTTTATAAAGTAAAAATCGCCTCAGGTTTAAACTTGAGACGACTTTTACCAAAACCAATATTAATTTACTTTACTTCAACAATGTTACATGCCCGTCCAATTCTACTTTCTTATCCGAACTTCTGTTCTTTACTTTTATCTTCCAGATGTAAGTTCCATCCAACAATTTTTCGTCGTGATAAGTACCATCCCATCCTTCCTCATAATTCAGAGATTCGAAAATGAGTTCTCCCCATCTGTTGAAGATTTGAAGATGATAACTGTTCACATCAAATCCTGTCGTTAAAATAGGTTTGAAGACGTTGTTAAATTCATCGCCATCCGGTGAAAAGGCATTCGGAACATAATAAATCAGGTCTTCTCCGACATGAACGGTTCTCGCTGCTGTATCCCGGCAACCGTCGCTGCTAATGGCTTCCAGATATACAATATAATATCCTCCTTCATCATCCGGGAAAACATGTGTTGGATTTTCAGCAGTACTGCCTGAAGAACCATCCGAAAAATCCCAGGAGTAACTTACTGCACCGTATGAATTATTAAAGAAATTGACAAAAGTATTGGATGTTTCAACTTCACTCGGAGTTAGATCAAAGTCAGCAATCGGATTTGGATACACACATAAAAATGCGGGTTTTGTTCCTGTATTTGCACAACCTTCGGGAGTCGAAACAGTTAATGTGACATCGTAGCATCCTGCTTCTGTCAACTCCAGGTTGATAGAACCGCATCCGTTGTATTGTGATCCATTGGATAAGGTCCATTGACAATTAGTCAAATTTCCGGTCGATTGATTTGTCAGGGTTGTTATCAAAGGAGAACATCCTGCAACTTCTGTGGCTGTAAAATCGACCTGGGGAATCGGAACTACGGTAACCTGGATCACATCTGTATTCGTACATCCGTTTACATCTGTTCCTACAACGGTATAATTCAGCGTTGTTTGAGGAAGAAAAGGAACTCCGTCGATTCCATTATTGTCCCAGATATAAGTAGCAGCTCCCTGACCGTTTAAAGTAACCCAGTCCCCGTCACAAATCGAGAAATCATTCCCCGCAAATACAGTTGGTAAATCCCAAACTCTTACCATAACATCAGTTCCAATGGCATTAGAACACATCGATGCGGAACTTTCCTGTACCGAAATCAATTGATAGATATAATCTCCGGGAACATTTGTTGGTGCCGGAATAGTTGCCTGTCCGCTTGGAGAAACAATTGTCTGAGGTGCTCCTCCGTTCAAAGAATAAGTGAAGGTGAAGGGAGAAACTCCATTTGTTGCCTCGAAGGTCACAAGGGGTGAATTCTCATACAAACACAAACTCGTATCACCCGCAATACTGGCATTTGGTAAGGGGTTCACACTCACTGTTGCCGTACCCCCCTGATTTGCAAGGCATCCTGTTAGAGAGCCATCTTCAACACTTATTAATGTGTAAGCAAAATTCCCCACAACCGTTGTTGGCACAGTGATCGTTGCCGAATTTGAACCATTCAATGTTGTAATGGTCTGCTGAGCACCACCATTAAGCGTATAGGTAAATGTATACGGTCCAACAGTATTTCCACCGGTAAAAGTAACCTGTGGCTGATTTGAGAATTGACAAATAGTGATGTCTCCGGCAATGGAAGCTGTAGGCAAATCATTTACCACAACCGTAACCAATCCTTGCTGCTGACTTAAACAAGTTGTTGCACTTGCGTCTTCAACACTGATGATCGCATACTGATGATTGCCGGCAATATTTGTAGGTATTCCGATCGTTGCTACTCCTGCAGCATTCGAGATAACCTGTACAGGTGCACCTCCGTTGTAAGTATAACTGAATGTATATGGAGCAGTTGCACCAGATCCTGTAAATGTAACTGTTGGTTGCAGATCATTCAAACAAACTGTCGTACTTCCTGTAATCGTTGCATTCGGTAACGGATTTACAGTTATTACCCGATTGTCTGTATTTATGCAGCCCGCTGCGCTTGTTCCGGTAGCAGTATAGGTAGTCGTAACAGAAGGTGCTACCATAGTTCCATTAGGAACATTTGCTCCCCAGAAGTAATTGGCGGCTGTTCCTGTCGCAAGCATCATCATTTGATCACCATCACAAATAGCAGCATCAATTCCAGCATCTACAACAGGTAGTGCATTAATTGTTACCTGGGTTGTAACCGCCTGGTAACACGGAACTGATGGCGTAAATGTAACAGTATACACTTCACTTGTGGTTGTTGTACTCGACGACAGATCCAAAAGTCCTGTGTTTGCATCGATGGTTACTGTAGCCGGTGCAACGCTGTAAGTTCCGGCAACAGGAGTTGACAGCGCAGGGGTAGGATCAGCGGCATCCATGCAATACTCCGGGTTTGGATAAGATAAGGTATATACGTTGGAAGGATTTACAGTGACAAGAACCTGGTCTGTTGCTGCACAACCATTCAAATCAATTCCATTGACAGTATATGTTTGAGTAGTTGCAGGAGCAAAAGCTACACCATCCGTAACACCGTTATCCCAAACAAAGTTTGTTCCGCTGGAACCATTAAGAGTTACATTTTGACCTGCACAGATCGTCTGATCCGGACCGCCATCAATGAAAGGAGTGAAAATGTTCACCGTGAAAGGAGCAGATTGACACAAAAGAACTCCGTTCGGATCATACAATCCTGCTACAATTACTGTATCACTATAAATTGGGATAGTAATTGTATTGGAAGAAGGTGTATTACTCCCAGGAATATCCCAACCGATACTGGTTGTTAAACACGGACCTGCATTGATAAAAATGTTATCCAATCCCCAGTTGTCACAGCAACCTCCTGATGAATTGGTCTGAATCCATCGGAACATAGTATTTGTTGTTGCAGCTGCTGCCGGAATCGGAATTGAAAAATTATTCCAGTTCGTATAGGCTGTTGCACCGTTAATTGATGCATTTCCTCCCGGATTAGCTCCTAATTGAAATCCCCATGGACTGAAATAAACGAATTCAATCCAGGTAACACCTCCATCAATACTGTATTGAATGGAAACTCCTTCGTCTTGTTCATCCGGTCCCTCACATGGAACGCCACCTGCCTGAACAGCATATCTCATCTCAAAATCCAGGGTTCCTCCCGAACACACATCAAAATTATCGGTGGTAATTTGAGGTGTTCCCGCAGCCGTTGAAGCCCAGAAATAAGGGGTGTTATCCATCGAATTCCCACACAACACACCATAGTTCGCTGTTCCGGAAGTTGACCATCCCGGCGGAAGCGCGTTGTTATTGAAATTAAATGACTGGTTTGCCTGTGTTATTGTCCCTGTGGCTGTTAGCGTAATTGAAGTTCCCGGACATACCTGAAGGGGATTGGGACCTGCGATCGTGACAGAGCAGGTTTGTGAATACCCGGTAATAGCACCGAGTAAGCACATTAAAAGTAATGTTGCTTTCATAGTAGTTCAGTAAATATTAATTAATCCTAAGTCGAATAATTCGATAGACCGGCGTCTTATCTTTTATTCAACAACCAAGTTTTCGATTCGTAGTTCCTGGAAGTTCCATGCTCCCGAAAAATTGGGATTACGAAGATAGATTTTCGACTTGTCGTCTGTTCCGCAATCAGCTGTAAAGACCTGATTGGGTGTCAAACTTAAGTAGTAGAGACTCTCATCATTTGCATTGCAGCCAGAACAGCCTTCAGCAAATTGAGTAACAATATTAAAACCGACATGCAAAGCAGTATTTGTCAGGTTCTCAATTTTTAAAAAAGCAAATTGATAAGCTTGTTTTCCCGATTCAACGTCACAAAGGCCACCCACATAGGATATTTTGAGTTGTGGAGTGGTAATGAGCTGGTGCTCCTCCTGTGAAAACGCTGTCGAACTAAAAAGCACGCATGCTGCAATACCTTTAGTCCATTTGAACAGAACTTTTTTCATAAATCTAACAGTTAGTAGCATCGGTCTATAGTAGACAAATGTTAATTAATAGATGTGTGTTTTAATAATAACCCTCCAAAAAAATTTAGTCAAGTCATCTGTTTTAAAGACTTCCTTTTTGACTAAACAGTCAGCCTATTTTACCAAAACGCAACAGTCAGTTATAATTCTACTAGATTAGTCGAGTATTCAGATCTTGTTGAAGTTAGCCAAAAAAAATGGCTACTCAAGATATCAGTTTGTTATTTAGAGTAACATAACAAATATATAATAATTTGTCTCTTAAACAAGTAAATCACTTATTATTTATTCAAAAAGTTTGAGTAACGGGCATATATTATAATTAATAAGGCTATGTTATGTCAGTGATTAAGTAAATCATTCAGAGCATGCTGTTGGAAACGTAGATCACCAAAAGCATTTTGCAATATTCACATATTGCTATTTTCCAACATTGCAATATTGCCATGTTGCAATTTCTGAATTTAACAAATTTGCTATTGTTTCAAATGAACTTTTCAACTAACTTAAAATAAATCAATTCATTATTTACTAAAACAATTACTCAAATGGGAGCAAGAAAAGATTACAATTATTCACCTGAAGAAATAAGCGGTTCACAGTTTGGAAGAGCAATTGCACACCCCGCAAGATTTAAAATGATAAAGATTCTTCTTAATTATGGCTCATTCAGAAATGTCGATATGTGCAAAAAGCTGGAAATGAACGTTTCTACCATTCACAGACATATTGAGATCTTAAAACAAGCAGATTTAATCCACATTGAATATGCAAGGCATGAATACTATATCACCCTGCATCAGGAAAATTATCAGCTATATCTCAACTAAATTGAATCTATTTTAATCCGAAATGCTTTTCGGCCTCGTCTACGATCTGGCCACCAATTGCCAGCGATGCTGTTGCTGCCGGTGAAGGTGCATTCAAAACATGGATTGAGTTTTCATGGAATTCGAAACGGAAATCGTCACGTGTATCTCCGTCTTCTGCCAATAGAAGTGCTCTCACCCCTGCTCTTCCCGGATGAATATCTTCCATCGTCAAAGTTGGAATAATGCGCTGCAATGTTTTTAGGAATAAGCGTTTTGAAAATGCCCTGCGATATTCATCGATCCCGAATTTCATATTATTGAAAAACAATTTCCAGGTTCCTTTATAAGTTAAAGCATCAAACGTATCCTTAAATGAAAAGTCGGTTTTTCCGTAACCTTCTCGTTTAAATGTAAAAACGGCATTCGGACCACATTCGATTTCACCATTTGTCATGCGGGTAAAGTGCACTCCAAGGAAGGGAAAATCAGGATTTGGAACCGGGTAGATCAGATTTTTTACTTTGTATTTCGCTTCTTCGGTTAATTCATAATAATCACCCCGGAAACCAACTACTTTCTCTTTCAACTTTACTCCGTCTTTCTTTGCCAAACGATCCGCTTGCAATCCTCCGCAGAAAATCAGGAATTTAGCTTCAATGTTTCCTTTATTTGTTGCAATGATTGTTCTTTCGGATGAACGGTCAATTCCTACTACTTCGTGACTTAACTTCATGGCGCTTTTCGGCTGCATGGAAAGTGCAATCTCAGCCATTTTCTCCGTAGCTCCGCGAAAATCAATAATTCCGGTACACGGGACCCAGATGCCACCGATACTTTCTACGTAAGGTTCGATTTCCTTTACGCGTTTCGCGTCGATCATTTCAATTCCTTCTGTATTGTTCGCCAATCCATTCTGAAAGATCTTGTCCATATTGGACAGTTCGGAAGGATCCACCGCTACAACTACTTTTCCGCAAACATCATGAGCAATATGGTGTTCTTTGGCAAAAGCAACTAATTCATGGCGTCCTGAAACACAATTTTTAGCTTTTAATGAACCTGGTTTATAATACAGACCGCTGTGAATAACCCCGGAATTATTTCCCGTTTGATGATCAGCAAGTTTCGCTTCTTTTTCAATCAAAACAATTGCCAGGTCAGGGTAACGTTTCTGCATTTTATAAAGTGTTGCCGCACCTATGATTCCACCACCAATAATTGCTACGTCGAATGCCATGTAGATAAAAATTTGGTGCAAAGTTAAAAAAAGTCGCGGTTTTGAAGACGAAGACCAACAAAGGTTTGAGACAAAGTGAGACGGAAAAATCGAAATGATTACATTTGGACAACTTCCCAGGGAAGAAACCAAGAGCCGAACATGCAACAAGAAAAAATTCACTTTGAAAACCTGAATGGATTGCGATTCATTGGTGCTTTCATGGTTTTTCTTTTTCACGCGTTTACAATTAACAGGGAAGTGTGGGGATCGTTTTTTGAATCCGCACCTTTTATAGCGGTTCGAAAACTGACTTCCATCGGACATTATGGTGTCAATCTCTTTTTTGTACTGAGTGGATTCTTAATTACGTATCTGCTCCTGAAAGAACTGAAAGAACGTGGAAAAATTCATATTGGCTTCTTTCTCATCCGACGGATCCTGAGGCTTTGGCCTCTTTATTTTGTTATTGTACTTTTCGGGTTTTTCCTATTCCCTTATCTCCCGTTCGGAATTCATACCGTTCACGAGTTTTGGCGCTACAGTCTGTTTTTGTCAAATTTCGATGAGATCATCAATGGCAGTAGGGATTCTTTGAATTTTCTTACTGCTACCTGGAGTGTGAGTATTGAAGAACAGTTCTATATCGGCTGGGCCTTAGTGATCGGTTTTTTTCAATGGAAAACGATCCGTTCCTTCCGGATTTTCTTTTTACTGGTTGTAGGAGGCTCATTCGCTTTCAGATTTTACCATGCTGACAATCCTGCTTTCATTTATTACCATACGCTGAGTGTTATTTCCGATATGGCGATAGGAGGATTATTGGCAACCCTGGTTTTTGAAAGATCAGGGATCAGGATTGTAGAGGAGTTAAAAAAATGGCAGATCGCACTCATTTATCTTCTTGGAATTTCATTCCTCTTTGTTTCACATAAGATCCTTCCCGGAAGATTAATTGCTTTCGAAAGATTAGTTTCCGGAACCTTCTTCGCCTTTGTTTTAGTAGAGCAATTAAGAGCAAGGCATTCTTTTTTCAAAGCTGATCGAATCCCTTATTTTGCACGGGCCGGTAAACTGACTTATGGATTCTATTTATTTCACAGTTTACTCATTTACTATCTTTGTAAAACCTTCGAGTCAGTAAATTGGAATCAGCATGCAGCTTATTTTATTCTTTATTTTTTCATTTTACTATTCTCCAATAGCTTATTATCTGTTATTTCTTATCGCTGGTTCGAAAAACCAATATTAAACTTAAAACGCTATTTCAGGGCATGATCTCTATCGAACACATAAAACAGGAAGACAATGCGGCAATTGCAGAACTGATCAGGGAAGTTTTAACTGAATTTGGAGCCAATAAACCGGGAACCGTATTCACCGACCCCACAACCGATGCTTTATTTGAACTTTTTAAAACCGGCCAATCCCACTATTTTATTGCGAAAGAAAATGGAATCATTGCCGGTGGATGCGGAATTTATCCGACTGAGGGATTACCTGAAGGCTGCGTTGAATTAGTCAAATTATATGTTGCGAAAAGCTATCGTGGTACCGGATTAGGAAAACAACTGATCGAAAGATCCATTGCAGCAGCTACTTCTGAAGGTTATCGGGAGCTTTACCTGGAAACACTTCCGGAGTTACATATAGCTGTTGGTTTGTATGAACATTTGGGATTTGAATACCTCGATCGTCCATATGGAAATTCAGGACATTTTGCCTGTGATCTCTGGATGCGAAAAAAATTAGTGCATTAAACACGTAGGGACGCGATTAATCGCGTCCCTACGTGTTTTTTATTAAAATCATCTGATTTTATTGCAATCCGTTTAATTCTTCAACAAAATAAACACCCTTATCTTCCATCATCTGACGGATAGCAGGGAAATCTTTCTTTGATTTAGCTTCGTGAATCTTAGTCAAAACATCATCTCCAAAACTTAAAGCTTCGTCAATTAATTTCTCTGTAGCCTCTGTTTTAGATTCGTTATACAATTGGATTGAAAAACACTCATCAAGAACGTCGATGATCATTCCGTTCAATTGTTTTTTGATTAATCTCTTATTTGCCATTTTGATACAATTTTCAACAAATTTAAGGAATTATCCCTGACTTCAGCTAATTTTCCTGGTGATGTGACAATAGATTGACAAATCAAGCACTAAAAAATCCGTAAATTTGTGCCGTGAATTATGCAATTGTAGATATTGAAACAACCGGTGGATCAACCAAATCTTCAAAGATTACTGAGATCGCTATATATAAGCATGACGGAATTCAAATAATTGATTCATTTTCAACACTTGTAAATCCTGAAATGCCTATCCCTGAATTTATCTCAAGGTTGACAGGAATTCACGACAAGATGGTAGAGGATGCTCCCAAATTCTACGAAATAGCAAAACAGATCATTGAATTTACGAACGATTGTATTTTCGTAGCTCACAACGTGGGCTTTGATTACGGAATCATTCGCCATGAATTCAAATTGCTTGGTTATGATTACCGTAAAGCTCATTTATGCACTGTAAGGGCTTCACGCTATGTGATTCCAAACCACGAGTCCTACAGTCTTGGAAAACTTACGAAGGCACTTGGTATTAATCTTACAGACCGGCACCGTGCGAAGGGCGATGCAGAAGCAACAGCTCATCTGTTCACTCTTTTACATAAAACGGATTCAAAAGGATTACAGACATTTATCCAGGAAGAGGTCAATCCTAAAATCCTGCATCCGAATCTGGACCTTGAAATTCTAGAAGAAATTCCGAATAAACCCGGAGTTTATAAGTTCTATAATGATACCAATCAGCTTATCTATATTGGGAAAAGCAAACACATCAGGAAACGGATCGAACAGCATTTAAAAAACGTCAAAACCCTTAAAGGTTCGGTGATGAGGCAGGAAATTGCCCGTATTGAATTCGAATTAACGGGTTCGGAGTTAATCGCTTTGCTTTTTGAATCGGAACTGATTAAGGTGCACAAACCACAATACAACCGTGCGCTCAGAAAAAGCACCTTTGCTTACGGTTTGTTTGATTATGAGGATCAGGCAGGATATGTGCAGCTTTATGTCGATAAGATCAGTAAAACATCCAGCGCTCCGATTACTACTTTTACCACCAAGCGGGAAGCCAACGACTATATTTTTAACCTCGTTGAAAAACATCAGCTTTGTCAAAAATTGTGCAGCCTGGAAAAAAGCAGCGGAAGTTGTTTCGGATACCAGGTACGCAGATGCCACGGAGCTTGTGTGGGAACAGAAAATCCAGAATCCTACAATTTAAGAGTTAGCGAATTGATCAATTTACTGACGTTTGACGACGATAATTTCTTTATAGTGGAAAATGGTCGGGACAAGCGTGAAAAGAGCGTCATATGGATCGAAAATGGCTCATATCGTGGTTTCGGCTTTGTACCTTACTACACATTAAAGCAAGCGCATAGGAATTGGCTTCGATTTATTGATTTGCATCCCGAGGATAAGGATGCCAGAACGATTCTGCGTTATTACCTTAGAAAAAATCAGGAAACAGTAAAAATTCCCTTCGGAGGATAAATGATTCAGAATGAGAAGGATGTTTCAATCCTCATTCTCGCTCTCATTCTCTTTCTGGGCTATAGCCCTTCAGTCTTTTCTTTGGATTAAAATATTCCCTACAAGTAATGCGAGAACGAGTGAAACGATAACTATCATGGTCTGTGTGTTTTACTTTCTATTCTGATGTTGCTCTTACCTAAAGGTTGTAAAAAAAGGCATAAAAAAGCGGCTCATCTATTGAAGAGCCGCTTTTAATTAGTTAAGTATACTTATTTCTTAGTCTTGATCTTAAATGATCTCGTAAAGTCAACCAGGATAGGTGTAGCAACACACAGGGAAGAATACGTTCCGATCACAACACCGACAAGTAACGCAAACAAGAATCCTTTGATTGCAGGTCCACCGAAAATAAACATGATAAGCAACACCACAAATAAGATCATGGATGTGTTGAACGTACGACTCAAGGTCTTATTCAATGCATCATTGATTACTTCTTTCGCCTCATGCTGGTTCTTATCAAAATTCAAACTTTCACGGATACGGTCAAACACAATCACAGTATCATTCATCGAATATCCGATTACTGTGAGGATCGCAGCGATAAACGCCTGGTTCACATCCAGACTGAAAGGCAGGAACCCGTGAAGTAATGAGAATACGGAAAGTACGAATAAAACGTCATGAGCCAATCCTATGATCGCTCCAAGTGAATATTGCCACTGACCGAATCGAATGAAGATGTAGGCAAAAATTGCGATCAAAGCCAACGTAATTGAGAGTGTGGCAGAAGACCACATTTCTTCGGAAACAGAAGCAGAGATCGAACGTGTATCCGTTACCTGGATATCTCCGGACTTATGTTTGATCGTTTCAAATCCTTCTTTCATTTTCTCCTCTACTTTTGAAGTAGCAGAAGCATCAGCCAACAAATAGTTTGTTGTGATCTCTACGTTATAAGAATTTGATTTGTTCTTGATCTCCACATTCGATTTTTCACCGTTAGGTTCAATAAAAACAGACTCCATTGCCTTTCTGATAGTTTCGATATCTGCAGGCTTATCCATTTTCACACCGAAAGTTCTACCTCCCGTAAATTCAACACTTTGTTTCAGACCTCTTGTTGCAAAAGCCGCAATTCCAAGGATTGTAACCGTAATAGAGAAGATGTAGAAGTATTTTCTCTTACCGATCCAATCGAAACGGAAGTTTGAGAACATGTTGTGTGTGTATTTCGTGCTGAAAGAAATTTTTCTTCCTTTTTCCAATGAAGATGTAATGATCAGTTTGGAAATAATAATTGCAGAGAAAACAGAAGTAAAGATCCCGACGATCAATGTCGTAGCAAAAGATTCGATCTCACCTGTTCCGAAAATTTTCAAAATCATCGCAACCAATAAGTGAGTTACGTTCGCATCAATGATTGATGGCAATGCTTTGATGAATCCGATATTCACTGCCTCTTCTGAAGATTTTCCAAGAGCGTTTTCTTCTTTGATACGCTCGAAGATCAGGATATTCGCATCGACTGCCGTACCAATTGTTAGTACGATACCTGCGATACCTGCAAGAGTCAATACAGCTCCGAAAGATGCCAAACAACCAAAGATCAGGATTACGTTCACAGCCAAAGCGATGTTTGCTACCAAACCTCCTCTTCCGTAGTAGAAATACATGTAGATAAATACTGCAAGGAAAGCAAAAGCGAAAGAGATCAATCCTGCTTCGGAATTTTCTTTACCGATCGTCGGTCCTACTTTTGTTTGTTGCTTGATAACACATGGTGCAGGAAGTGATCCTCCGTTTAACAATCCGGATAAATCATCTGCTTCGGCAATACTAAAGTTTCCTGAAATCTCAGTGCTTCCTCCGGTAATAGGCTCATTTACAACCGGTGCAGAGTAAACTACGTTATCCATTGTAATTGCTACCGAACGACCAACGTTCTTCTCTGTCATTTGAGCCCATTTCTGAGAACCGTCAATTGACATCGTTACGCTTACTGTCGTT
Organism: Fluviicola sp.; assembly: GCF_029266855.1. Taxonomy (GTDB): domain Bacteria; phylum Bacteroidota; class Bacteroidia; order Flavobacteriales_D; family Crocinitomicaceae; genus Fluviicola. Next base: position 150,221 of record NZ_JAQSWB010000001.1, on the reverse strand, counting down.
TGAAGTGATTGCTGATTGAATGAACGTACGGCAGACTTCACATCTTCACCGCCAACCATTGGTTTTCCGCCTTCAGGGATTCTTACAGCATATAATACATATCCTTTTTTACCGTCTCCGATATCTTCCAGGTTAGCTCCCCACATGAATTTCAAATCTTCAGGGAATAAACTGACAACATCGGAACGTTTCAGGATTTCATCAATTTCATCTCTGTCTTCAGCATTCGCCATACCAATACCCATTCCAGGCTGAACCTTCAAATAATCGAATAAAGGTTTTTTTGTTCCTTTTCCTTTCAAAGAAAGTGATTTGATCGGTTTGACAGGAGCTTGTTTAGTAGTATCTGCAACTGTAGCAGTGTCTATTGCTGATTTTTTGATCTCAGGGCTTCTTGAAACAATATTCGCATTAGACAATCCTTGCTGAATGTTCGGATCTTGTAACACATATGTTTCATAGAATTCAAGATTCGCAGTTGATTGCAATTTTTTGGCAACTGTTGCTTCATCCTGAACTCCCGGTAGTTCAATGTATAAACGGTTCTTACGTGATTCCTTCTGAATATTCGGCTGTGCAACCCCAAATTGGTTGATACGCTTACTCATGATCTGCTCTACTCCGTCCATGGAACTTGCGATCTTGTCATGGAAGTAACTTGCAACATCCGCATTCGAAGTGTTGTAAGACAGTTCTTTTACTTCAGAAATATTTAACTGGCGAACCAATTTATCGGAACCATTTCTTTTTTCGAATTGCTCAATGAACAAATCGATGAAATCTCCACCTTGGGTTGTATGAATTCTGTATGCTTCATCAAATGGAACCTGGAATTTTAAGTCTCGCGAACTGCGTGCATATGATTTAACAAACGCAGGAACATCAATTTCCATTGTTACACTCATACCACCAACCAAATCCAAACCGAAAGCCAATGAGCGTGCTTTAACGTCTTTAAACTTAGTTCCGATAACAGGATAAACAGATTTTTCTGCTTTCTCAGATAAAACCTGGTTGATCATTGCTGCTTTAGCAAGTTCAAACGCTTCGGGCTTGTTGAAGTCAATTACAGTTCCATTTGACAATGCAACTATATTACTATCTGTAGCCGCAGCTTTTACCTTTAACTCTTCAACTAGCACCAGTGCCTCTCGTTCAGCATCGTTTTCAACGTTAATTGCTACCCAAGTAAATGATAATTGATATACACATACCGCAGTAAGCAAAATCGTTAAAAACCAGAAAAATCCTTTATTACGCATTTTGATTGATTGTATTTTAAGGTCGCAAATATATCATTTACGGCTAAATAAATTCAACTTATGTGCAAAACCTTTTAAAAAAAATCCAGATAAGCGGAATTGGATCAGCGTCTTCCGGACTCATTAGTGCTGCAAAATCCAGTTAGTCCGATATGACAGTAAAACACAGAACTGTTTCATTGTTATATGATTATAGCTGCTTGAATTTAAATCAAGTCATTCATTTCAAAAAAATAACTGGATTTTTCACCTGTTTTAAGGCCCTGTATTAAGTGAATCAGTCGTAAAAAGTTTCCGTATACGCTGCGAACTCCTTCTTATTCAGGATTAATCGTTTCCATACGGCTGTAATAAATCCGGTTCCGTATCCGAAAAGCTGGATATAACTGGTGATAACCGACACAGAGCCAATTAGGAGACTCTTGTTTTTAATACTTGAATCAATTAAAAGCAGTATTACGTGAATGCCGATGGGAATCAGAAACAGAACTGAACAAAAGATGGAAAGAAAAACAAGTGCAATGCATCCGATTGTGAATAATGCCGGTGCAGCATGAACTATTTTAAGTGATTGCGGATGTCTTTTGTACAAATTAATTCGGGCAATGCCTGAATTAAAAACCTGCTTAAAGAATTGTTTGAAGCTGGTTCTTCTTTTGTGGTATACGAAAGCTTCTTTTATCAGGCGGGTTTTAAAACCACATGCTATGATTCGGATACTCATATCGATATCTTCTCCAAACCGCATGGGAGAAAAACCTTTTGATTTCTGAAAAACATCTTTGGAATACCCCATATTAAAGCTTCTGGGATGAAACTTTTCAAGCTTCTCGTTAACACCTCTGATTCCTCCGGTAGTCAAAAAAGAGGTCATCGAATAATTGATCGCTTTTTGCAAAATACTAAAATCTGCATGAGCATTATCCGGTCCTCCGAAAGCATCTATGTAATTCTCGCTCAGGGCCCGGCTGACAATTTTAAAATAATCAGGCGGTAAGATACAATCGGAATCCAAAAAGATCAAATAATCTCCCGAAGCTCGTTCGCTCCCGTAATTCCTGCTCAAACCGGGACCGGAATTATTCTTGAAAAAATAACTTAAATTCAGTTGATTTTGGTACTTCTCGCAGATTGCTTCACAAGAAACGCTGGAACCGTCTTCAACGATGACTACTTCAAATCCATGCTCCGTTTGTTGAACCATACTCTCAAGTAACTCTTCGACTTCCTTGGGTCTATTGTATACCGGAATTATAAATGAAATATTAATCCTTTCAACTTTTTCTATCTCCATCCTTTCGCATTGAACAAAAACAAGTCACAAAAATCCTTTTCATAAAAGAACACTTGTAAACTCCTTTCAGGACAAAATTAATTTTTAATTATGAATGTGAAGTATTAAAGTTCCGCTGTATTTCAGGTTGGGAGAAATCAGAATAAGTGGTTATTGCTGACCATACGATACAAGTCGCATTTCGAGTTCACGTCCTTTCTTTACATTGGTGGGATCTCCGTTGATTATAATGAAATCCTTAAAGTACTTGTATACCATTCCTACTCCCCTGGCATAAACTTCATACTTCCTGCGTGAATCAATAAAGGAACTGAAATCCTCTTGTTCAACAGTAACTGTAGAGGAAAAAGAGTTGTTGCCAACCGAATAGGACTGATGGAGGTTGGAATAATAACAATCAAGACCTTCTAATGTGTTGTATGCATTCATATTCCACTCATCATCCTCGCTGGGTGCAAAGACCAGTTTGATTACGCGGTTGTTTTCTTCCACAAGCTCGCCCCTCGGTCCATCTATTATAGCGGTCCAGACATCGTGAATGGTCCACGGTCCGTTTGCATCCGAACTGTAATAGCGCTCAAATTGTTTCGCTGCTCGACCTGAATTATCAGTCACAGGTGCACCGATAACTGTTTTTATGAAATAATCAAAGGTGTCTTTCTGTTGGATTTGCTGATCCACAAGTACTTCGTGAACGGAATAAATCACGTAATGACCTTCATTCAAAGGAAAGTAATCATAGTACATTTGCACAGGATCATCCTTCTTGCACGAGTTTATTCCAACAAAAGTAAGTAGTAATAAAATAGCTACCGCTATGGTTTTTAGATTCTTAAACATGGATCGAAAAGTACTAAAAAAGACTTTTTCGATGCCTCGTAAATGTTCAAAACGCGGATATAACTAAAAATTTAGCCGTTTGGATTGATTCCTTTATCTTTCAGTTGCTTTAAATGCTTCTCTAATTCCTTGCCTTCGATCCTCTTTCCGTAACGGTAATATTGTTTACCCGTTTCTTTTCCTGTATGATCATGGGCAGATTGCCAGCCATGCTGAATCCCTCCTTTGTAACGTTCCGTTATCATCGGCTTTCCGTTCGGATGATTTATTACAGCTACACCTTCTTTTTTACCGTTGATATAAGTAACCTTACTTTTAATAATTCCCGTATCGAAATACTCAATTACATCTCCGCTGATAACTCCCATTTTATAAGGTGTAACCTTGGCCACTATGACACGTTTATCACTCGGATCTTCAAACACGTAATAGATCGTTTGATTCCCGTTCAGTTTTCCTTTGGAATAAGTTTCCTTGGTACTCAATCTTCCGGAAGGCCCGTAATATTCCCAGATACTGTCTTTCTCTTGGTTTCTGAAAATTCCTTTTGCCATCAATACCCCGTTTTCGTGATACATCACGGAAGATGAACGTCCGGTTTTTTCATCGTGTTTAACAACTGCTTTTACTTTCGTTGACGGATAGTAATAAGTAAATGTCCCTACCGGTTTATCATCCTTAAACTGTCCTTTATATTCAAACGCACGGGATTTAGGATAAGTCTTTTGCCATGCTCCCTGTTTTCTTCCCTGTGTATCTTTCTGATTAAGCGATTGACCCCAGGTCTGAGGTGCAACAATAAATAGTGCAACAAAAATGATTCTAAACATCATAGTTCAATAAGTTTATAAATGATTCCAGTGAATCACAAGTTAAATCAGCAGTTCCATGCTCTAAAACACCTTCATGTTTTATAAACACGGTTTTCATTCCAAGTTTCCTGCCAAATTCAATGTCCGAGTCCGAATCACCTACCATGATCGATTTATTAAAATCAATTGCTGGAAACTCCTGCTTTGCTAAGATGGCCATTCCTGAATTTGGTTTTCTTAATGGTGAATTCTCGGAAGCCAGGTTCGGTGCAAAATAATATCGGTCAACATGCGCGTTTTCAGCTTCCAGTAATTCACTACAATAACTGTGGATTTCCGAAAGGTTACGTTCTGTCATGATTCCTTTACCGATTCCCTGTTGGTTTGTGACAACAAAAACGTGTGAAAACAGCTTGTTTGCTTTCGCAATGGATTTGGCAACTCCGGGAAGTAATACGAATTCATCGCTGTGTTTGACATAATCACCCATAAGCCGTTCATTGATCACCCCGTCCCGATCCAGGAAAAGGGTCCATGATCGATCCAAATGCCAGTTTTTCATGGAGATTTAGATTTCGGTTTCTATCAGGTAATGATTCCGGCTGGAGGAATTACGCCCGACCAGTTCTGCTAAAAACCCGGCCAGGAAGAATTGAACTCCCATGATCATCGCAGTAAGTCCGATAAAGAATTCTGTGCGCTCAGCCAGTTTAATTGCCGTAGAATGAAAAAATAATTTATCAATTGTAAGATAAGCAGCGATCCCAAACCCGATGATAAACAGTAATGATCCCATTGCCCCGAAAAAATGCATCGGTTTTTTACCGAATTTCCCCATAAAAACAACGGTCATCAAATCCAGGGGACCATTTAAAAAACGATTCAGCCCGAATTTGGTCGTCCCGTATTTTCTGGATTGGTGAATAACCACTTTCTCCCCTATTTTATTGAATCCGGCAAACTTGGCCAGAGGTGGAATATAGCGGTGCATATCGCCGTAAAGTTCAATACTCTTCACGACTGCATTCTTATAGGCTTTTAATCCGCAGTTGAAATCATGTAAATGAATTCCGGTCATTCGGCGTGCTGCCCAGTTGTATAATTTTGTCGGGATCGTTTTAGTCATCGGATCATACCGTTTTTTCTTCCAGCCTGAGACAACATCGTAGTCATCAACGGTAATCATCCGGTGCAATTCCGGAAGCTCATCAGGAGAATCCTGCAGATCGGCATCCATCGTTACAACGACTTTCCCCGTTGCTGCTTGGAAACCGGTATGCAAAGCGGCAGATTTACCGTAATTGCGCTGAAATTTAATTCCCCGAACATTCGAATCCGCTAATTTCAATGACTCAATAACCTTCCATGAACCATCCTTACTACCATCGTCAATGAAAATGATTTCATATGATAGCTTGTGATCGTTCAATACACGCTTGATCCATGCATGCAGTTCCGGTAAAGACTCTACTTCATTAAATAAAGGGACTACTATTGATAATTCAAGTTGATTTTCCAAGGTTTTAACTTTTGAACAAAAATAAGGATTCTAGCGAATTGGCAATTACTTTCAAACTCTGAATATTAATCTCCGTTGGTCTTCATAAAATGAATATCGCAGCAATGATGAAAATCACGATGATCGCAATGTATTGCCAAACATCAACAAAATACGGATAGAGTTTCTTATATGTTTCTTTGATTTTAGACATTGATCCAATTTTTCGCTAAATTACTACTTAAAACAATCACCTCACAAGATTGAATAATGTCATTTTGTCTGTTTGATTTTTTGTAAACTGTCTTTTTGTCTTGATATTATTCAAAATTGTGATTTGGTTCAGGATTTGACAAATAGAAGCAAAAAAACAAACATGGATAGCAATCAATTTACCATCAAAACTCAGGAAGTCATTCAGGCAGCTCAGGAGTATGCTCAGACAGAAGGGCACCAAGCTATCGAGAATGCACACCTATTGAAAGGAATCTTCCTCAAGGATGCGGATGTAGTTCCCTATTTATTGAAACAATCACAGGTAAATCCAAAAACCATAGAACTTGCTTTAGACCGGATATTAGAAGGCCAGAGTAAAGTTTCAGGCGGACAAATTTACCTTTCGCCTAAAGCCCAGGAAACACTCCAAACGGCTTTAAAGATCGCAAAAGAAAATGGTGACGAATATGCAACTATCGAAATGCTCTTCCTTGCACTGATCGATTCAAAAGATCAGATAGGACAGTTATTAAGAGATGCAAAACTCGACCGGAAAAAGGTTATAAAAGACATTATGGATTTAAGAAACGGAGAAAAAATCACTTCCAACCAACAGGAAGGAACATACAAATCGTTGGAAAAATATGCGAAGAATTTAAATGAACTGGCTAAAGAAGGAAAACTCGACCCGGTAATCGGTCGTGATGACGAAATCCGTCGGGTGCTCCAGATCTTAACGCGCAGAACTAAGAACAACCCTATTCTGATCGGTGAGCCCGGAGTTGGTAAAACAGCGATCGCAGAAGGGATTGCCCATCGTATTATCGACGGTGACGTTCCTGAAAACCTGAAATCCAAAATCGTTTATAGTTTGGATATGGGAGCTTTAGTTGCCGGAGCAAAATACAAAGGTGAATTTGAAGAACGCCTGAAATCTGTTGTGAAGGAAGTAACCAGCGCTGATGGCGAGATCATTTTGTTTATCGACGAAATTCACACACTAGTTGGTGCCGGTGGCGGAGAAGGTGCAATGGATGCTGCCAACATTTTAAAACCGGCCCTGGCAAGAGGAGAATTACGAGCTGTTGGAGCAACCACTTTAAATGAATATCAAAAATACTTTGAAAAAGACAAAGCATTGGTTCGCCGTTTTCAACCTGTTTTAGTAGATGAACCGGATACGGAAGATGCTATTTCAATTTTGCGCGGGATCAAAGATAAGTATGAGAATCACCATAAGGTTCTCATCAAAGATGCAGCGATCATTGCTGCAGTGGAATTGTCCCAGCGTTACATTACCGAACGCCATTTGCCCGATAAAGCGATCGATTTAATTGACGAGGCAGCTTCTAAACTTCGAATGGAAATCAATTCAAAACCGGAGGAACTGGATGAACTGGATCGTAGAATCATGCAACTGGAAATTGAACGCGAGGCAATTAAACGTGAAAATGACACCCGGAAACTGGAGGTTCTGGGTAAGGAGTTGGCAACGCTTGAAGAACAGCGTAATGCTTTCAATGCCAAATGGCAGGCCGAAAAAGACATTGTTGACGGAGTTCAAAAGACCAAGGAAATGATAGAAAACCTGAAGCTTGAAGCAGATCAGGCAGAACGCTCGGGAGATTATGGAAAAGTTGCCGAAATCCGTTACGGTAGAATCAAAGAAGCTGAAATCCAATTGGAAGAAGCTAAGAAAAAACTGATCGAAATGCAGGCAAATTCCAAGTTGATCAAGGAAGAAGTAGACGCACAGGAAATTGCCGACGTGGTTTCGAAATGGACAGGAATCCCGGTATCAAAAATGGTTGAAAGTGAAGTTTCCAAATTACTTCGCTTAGAGGATGAACTTGGAAAACGAGTGGTTGGCCAGGAAGAAGCGATCGAAGCACTTTCCGATGCCGTGAGACGAAGCCGAGCCGGATTGCAGGATATGCGTAAACCGATCGGTTCCTTCATTTTCTTAGGCCCGACGGGAGTTGGTAAAACCGAACTCGCAAAGGCATTGGCTGACTTCCTGTTCAATGATGAAAATGCAATGACTCGCATTGATATGTCGGAATACCAGGAAAAACACAGTGTGAGCAGATTAGTCGGAGCGCCTCCGGGATATGTTGGTTACGATGAAGGCGGACAATTAACGGAAGCCGTGCGAAGAAGACCATACTCGATCGTTCTCCTGGACGAGATTGAAAAAGCTCATCCGGATGTCTTCAACATCTTACTTCAGGTACTCGACGATGGACGCTTAACAGACAATAAAGGAAGAACGGTGAATTTCAAGAACACGATCATCATCATGACTTCCAACATGGGTTCTCATCTCATCCAGGAAAGCTTTGAAGGCGTGAAAGAAGAGAACTTGCACGAAGCTATGGAGAAAGCGAAATTTAAAGTTTTGGAGTTACTGAGACAAACCATTCGTCCGGAATTTTTAAACCGGATTGATGAAACGATCATCTTCACTCCTTTGAATAAACGTTACGTAAAACAAATTGTTCAATTGCAATTGGATCAGTTAAAACGGATGTTACTCGACAAAGGAATCAAAATATACATGACCGAAGAAGCTAAAGCACATTTGGTTGAAGCAGGTTATGATCCGCATTTCGGTGCACGACCGGTAAAACGCGTCATCCAAAAACAAGTGCTCAACGAATTATCCAAAGCATTATTGGCAGGAACACTGGATACTTCACAGACAGTTGTCATGGATATTTTCGATGGTAAAATTGTGTTTAGAAAAGCAATTAACCAGGAAGAGGAAATTCATGCAGATGAATAAATAGAATTTAATAGCCCAAGAAAAAAGCGAGCGTCCGTGAAAGTGGATTTCTCGCTTTTTTTTGTGAGAAATTGATTCGGAAATGGCGAGTGTAAACCACAGTTGTATTGGCGAGAAAAGTATTCGCGAATTTGACAAATTCAAAGATGAGCATGTTAGTAAACTTATTTACAAGTAAGCGATAAATCAGTGGTATCACAACCAATTAATCACTAAAATCCAACACCACATTTCTTTCCCTTTTCTACTTCCAATTTCAGTTTATCCATTACTTTTACACCAACTTATTTCTAATAAATGAAGCGCAAACGGAACTGGCCTCGAATCATTAAACGAACGGCAATTTTCACCTTCCTTTTCGGACTGTTTTGGTTCTTTGGAGCCAACTGGGCAATCGAATCCAATGCTGAAGGAAAGATTTTTGATCAGGTGGGTGATTGCCCAAAAGTAAAAGTTGCGCTTGTTCTCGGAACTTCCCGAACCAATAAACACGGAAATGATAACCTCTATTTTTCATATAGGATAAGAGCTGCTGTCGAATTGTACCGTGCCGGAAAGGTAAAATACATCCTGGTAAGCGGTGATAACAGCATCGCTACTTATGATGAGCCGACCGATATGAAGAATGCGTTGATTGCAGCCGGAATACCCGGAAAAAGAATCTTCCTCGATTATGCCGGATTCAGAACACTGGATTCAATGGAGCGCGCTTTGAAAGTATTTGGTCAAAAAGAAGTTATTGTTATTTCCCAACGCTTTCACAATGAACGTGCAATCTATCTGGGAGAGCATTTCGGAATGACGGTCTACGGATATAACGCCCAGGATGTTGCCAAAATGGGTGGTTTTAAAACAAAGGTCCGCGAACGTTTTGCAAGAATGAAAGTCTTTTGGGACATCCTGTTTGGTGTGGATTCTAAGTTTTTGGGAACGCCCGTAAAGATCGGATGATTTAAGTCAATCAATCGTGTCCCGATAGAAATTGTGACACATTCGTAATTGAATATCTCCTTATTCAGGCAGCTTTTCCATCATCAACAAATAGGGTTCCAGCATGTGATTCATAAAGATCTCTTTCGGATCTTGGGGGAATTTCCTGTAATATTCCACATCCGGGTAAAGGATTATGAAATTCCCGCAGCGTGTAAAAGCTGTTGAACTGGCTAATTGAGGAGGCTCAAAACCTTTTAAATTCCTGGTCATTAACTTTCCTACTTTTCTCCCTAAATATTTTTCAAAACTTCTTTGTGTTTTTTTGGAAGGTCTATCCATTTTGTTGTACATGTGCCGAACCACAAGTCTTGGGAAAAATGGCAGTTTTTTAATTGCTTTTTTAGCATCCCTGAATGGATTCACAGTATTAAAATCATTCACCGTTTGTACAGAAAAAGGTGATTCCGGTACCCAATCCAACGAGTTAACAGTATTGTATGCCCAGCCACTTTGTGTCATTTTTTCATAGTAATAGGCGAAATATAAATTCCCCGGCTTAGGAGCTGCACTGCAATAGGTTTTAAACTGAACGTCTGCCGGAATGATCCCGTTTTCTTTCATGATTAAAAGATGGGCCGTAAGCAAATATGCCAGGGCTCCACCCTGACTGTGTCCTGTAATATAAAATTCTTTCTTCCCCTTGTCGATCTCTGCAAAAAGCAGCGAATCCATATCTTTCCACAAACAGCCCAAAGCCGTTGTCCAGCCTACATGTACCAATGCTTTCGGGTCTTTGGATAATTCGTAATAAAAAGTGTCCTTTTCACTGGTTTTAATCCATCCCTTTGCCGGAATCATTCCTGCATAGAAATTGGCTCCCCAGCTCGCAAAGGTTCCGGTTGTTCCGCGTAAGGATAAAACACCTACTCCCGCTTTATCTTCCCAATAATCCCATTTATTATCAAAACCCAGGGTTTCCGAACGGTATTTAAATTCAAATCTTTCAGGAGATGGCATGGAATCCCAAAAAGTGGTGTCGGCAAAGCGAAAGTTGACTTTCAGTAACTCCATTGCTTCGTATTTGTCGTAGCCGGGTTTCAATTGAGCATACGAATAGCCGGAAACAAAATAAAGGAAAAGGAAAATAAGCAGTTTGTTTTTCATCGAATTCAGATTAGGTGAGTCAGGTAATTTATTAAGGTCAAAAGCCGGTTTTTCTGTTGATTCATTAAACGCTCGGTGTATTCAATGGAATGAAGACTCCCGCCTCCGCTGTATTCCTCCTGCATTAATTTTCCTGCTAAAGCCCGTTCTTTTTCCATCAATGATTTCCAATCTTTTTGTGAGGAGATCACCAGGTCTTTATCTTTATCCTTCATTTTGGAAAGGAGAATATTGAAGTAGATTTCAACCAGCTTCTCATATTCCGATGCACAGGCAAGATTCGCTTTGTTTATTCCGAGGGTTGTGGCTTCTTTATCCAGTTGTTTCTGGCGCAAATTATCAGCTATGAAAGTATCTTCCAAAAACCGACGGCGAATCGAATCTGAAAAATCACTCGCTCCGGTTTCTCTTTCTGAATAATCACTTGCCCCTCCCTCTCTTTCCGGGTGTTGTGACAATTCATGCCACCTTTCCCTCAATTCCACACGCCACTTTGTTTTCAAAGTTTCCATTTCAGAATCTGAAATTTGGGCATGAACCGATGAATAGCGCAAAACAAGGAATAGGAGAGCAATTCTGAGAATCATGTTTTTATTCTAAAAATAATCAATCTCTCCTATTAATTGAAATTAATAGAGACTGAAATTGAATTTTGCATTTTGAATTCCTCAATGTTTATCTCCTATCACCCATTTAAGGTCTACGAATACAGTTCGTGGTCTTGGCGGACCGTAAACGAAATTACTGTCGCGGTATTTGGAGGTGTCGAAGTCATTTTGATAGCTGTCGAAAAGATTTTGAATTCCCAGGCCTATCCGAACCGTTTGCTCAAATTTATGAATGTGAATGGCATGTTCTGCCCGAAGTCCTAGATCCCAGAATGATTTCGTATGCAAGACCTCATCGTGATCCAATTCAGGTGCACCGCCGAAATGTGGAACCAACATGCTTCCGGTGTAAACACAATTGAGAGATCCTGACCAGGATCCTTCCGGAAAGATAGAAATCGTTGAGGAACCGTACACATTCGGAGTTCTTAGGAATTGTTTGATCGGTTCAACTTCCAGTGACCATTGTTGTGCTTCTGTAAAACGCGATTCCTGGTAAGTAAGGTTCAAATCGACCTGGAGGTATTTGTGCCAACGTACACGAACGGATTCACTCAATCCGCTTACTTCCGCATTGGATCCGTTTGTTCTCAAAAGCAGGGTTTTATTCGGATCGCCGCTTGGTATTTCATTCAGGACAAAGGAGTGAAGCAACTGGGTATGGAAAAGTGATAATTCGGATGAATAAAGCATGCGTTTTCTTCGTCTGTTCCAATTTACCTGCGCTGAATAAGCATGCGATTTTTCGCTTTTCAAGTCTTTATCAACCCGGATTTGAGAGATTCCGCCATTTGCAAAAGCGATGTGCATGTCCGTTTCAAAAACCTGGGGCGCTTTAAATCCGTTTCCATAGGACAAACGAAACTGCCATTGTCCGTTCGGTTTAAATAAAAGAGCCGCACGGGGTGTAACAATCAGATTCTGGACTTTGGAATGATTCGTAGTTCTGATTCCTGCGACAAACGACCACTTTTCCCCAAGATCAAATTGATCCTGTAAAAATCCAGCCACCTGGGTGATGTTCTGATCCACAAAATAATCGTAACCCCTTATTTCATCCTGGATAACATCATAATAGTGTTCCAGGCCGCCAATAAGTGTGGACTTACCTTTTTGTCCTATCTTTTGCACGAAACTGAACTGGGCACCTGACTGTAAGGTAACATTGTTTGTTTTTCCCCAGGCATCCGCATGATCCAGTCCGGTATAGTGATGCCTGTTTGTTTTTTGATAGCCTGTATAAGCCTGAACATTCCATTTCTTATTCCGGGAGTTCCAAATCCCGGAAAACTGACCAATACTTGTAATCTGGTTCCTGAACTCACTTTGGTCTGCCTGCAATTGCGGATCTCCATTCCAGTATTGTCCTCCCTGGCGTTGTTCGTGTAAGACCCAAAAGTCTGCATGCAACTCAATAGATTTTCCAATTTTCTGGAAAGCATTAATTCCCAGCAAGGAGTTGTTAATTCTCGGAATTTCCGTGTACCCATCCTTATTGCGGTCATAACCATCTCTGGTCTTATTCATTCCGGAGAATAGAAATCCACTCTTTTTTGATTTTGAAAGATACGCTCCGTTGACCTGAACAGCTTGTTCAACCGGACCATTGGGAATGATGGATACTTTATCCGAAACTTCAATGAAATTGTATTCCGGGTGCTTGGTAATGATGTTGATAGTCCCTGCAATTGCATTCGAACCATAAAGAACCGAACCTCCACCGTTGACTATTTCAATACGGTCAACAATATTTGTTGGGATTTGCTCCAAACCATAAAGCCCCATGAGTGAAGAGAATAAGGGCCTGCCGTTAATCAGTATCTGGGAATACGAACCACCCAAACCATTCATCCTGACTTGCGTGTAATTGCATGTCTGACAATTGGTTTCCATTCTTATTCCCGGAGAAAATTTGAGCGCATCGGAAATCGATGAAGCGGAAATAGCTCTGAAAAGCTTTTGATCTAAGGTCGAAACAGAAACAACACTATTCTTTTTTAGTTGAGCGATCCTGCTTCCGGTAATCGTTACTTCCTCTATTTCTTTAAGGGAATCCCGAAATGTACGCAAACTATCAGGCACTTGATTTTGAGCTGATAAAAGCGAAACTTCACACAAAACTGCTATCAAAATAATATAACGCACAAAAAAATATTTATGCAAATATAAAACTATTTTTAGTCTTGTCTAAAATTATTTTAAAAAGAATCTAAAAACAATATACAGGACCTTTATAAACCACAAAGAACACGAGGATTAATTATAACAAACTCTTTGGAGCGGCTAATCAAATTCAGTGTCATATAAAAATTAAGAAACCTCTTAGAAATCTTTGAGTGCTCAATACTCTTAGTTGTTCAATTACACCCTATCTATCGTCGAGTTATATTGAATTCGGGTAGCAAAAGTAGAATTTTCAGCTATGCCTTTAATAAAGTCAGGTCTAATACTTAAAACTGTTATTGACTCAAAGTTCACACTAATAATATGTTGTAATCCATTCTGAATTAAAATTCTCTCAGCATCATTATCGGGTAAAGCTTCGATGACGAGAGTGTCTGAAATTGCTTTGTTAAATTGGTAAATGTCTAATGAATTACTTTCTTGTTCCAGAATTTGCCTGAGTCCCGAAATATTTGTCTGAATGTCAAATTGCATATTTCGAACTTTCACATTTTTAAGTGTATTTGTCGGGCTAAGCTTAACAGTAGACTCCCACCACTCCAGAATATTATGTGCTTGAAAACTGCGGATAAGAATATGATCAACCGTTTTATCGATGAATTCCCAAATTTCCAAATTCGTGTCTATCGTAAATCTAATTGTTTCCATAGTTACATTCTGGTCAACAAAAGCTTCGTGAACTTTGTGATCTTAGCGGTTAAACTTAAGTGAGATCACCATTAAGCAAATTCCGACAACTCAATCCAGCGCTCAGTTTTGGTGTCAATTTCAGAAACGATCTCTCCCAGTTTCACACCGGCTTCCATTAGTTGTTCGTTATTCGAATTTGAATCGGACAATACATTTGTCCACTTCAGTTTCTCTTCTTCCAAACGCTCCAAATCCTTTTCAATCTGGTCGAACTCGCTCTTTTCCTTAAAAGACAATTTGCGTTTCTCTTTTGGCGCTTCTTCGGAGATTTGTTTCACTTTGACCACTTCAACAGGCTTATCATCGCTTGATTTGTCCTTTTTATAGTCGGCTGCGGTTTGTTTTCTGAATTCCGTATAATTACCGATTATGTCTTTGATCGCCCCTTGTCCTTCAAAAACAAACAGGTGATCCACCATTTTATCCATGAAATAACGGTCATGCGAAACAACGATCAAACATCCTTCAAATGTTCTGAGGTAATCCTCCAAAACACTCATCACGAAGATGTCCAGATCATTTGTCGGCTCATCGAGGATCAGGAAATTCGGATTTGACATCAGAACGGTCATCAGTTTCAAACGTCTTTTCTCACCACCACTTAGTTTGTGCACAAAATTGTAATGCATGTGGCGCGGAAACAGGAATTTCTCTAAGAATTGTGCTGCAGAAAGCTGGCGACCTTTTTCAAGTGGGATGAATTCGGCAATATCGCGAATCACATCGATCACTTTTTTATCCTCATCCACTTTGATCAGTTCCTGGCTGTAATAACCGAAAACGACCGTTTCCCCTGTTACAACTTTCCCCCTGTCAACCTCTTCTCTTCCCTGGATAATATTTAAGAAGGTAGATTTCCCGGTACCATTATTCCCAACAATTCCCAATCGTTCTTTGCGCTGGAAGTTATAGGAGAAATTATCCAGGATCACTTTTTCACCGTATGATTTCCCTATTTTATGTAACTCCAGGATTTTAGATCCCAAACGTTCCATTTTCACCGGGATATCGATTTCATCGTCGTCAATTCGCTGACTTGCAACTTTTTTAACGTCCTGGAAACTGTCTACACGCGCCTTTTGTTTCGTTCCGCGTGCCTTTGGCTGTCTGCGGATCCAATCCAATTCCTTCTTAAAGGTATTTCTGGCCTTATCAATGGTAGACTGTAGCTGTTCCTGTCGTTCTGCTTTTTTCTCTAAATAATAAGAGAAGTTTCCTTTGTATTTATAGATTGTTTTGTCTTCCAATTCGTAGATCGTATCACAAACTACCTCCAGGAAATACCGGTCGTGAGTAACCATTAAGATCGTGGATTTTGACTTGGAAAGATATTCCTCCAGCCATTCGATCATATCCAGGTCCAGGTGATTCGTAGGCTCATCCAGGATCAGGAAATCGGCTTCAGCAACCAGTACTTGTGCCAGCGCCACCCGTTTTTTTTGTCCTCCGGAAAGACTTCCGACCAGCAAACTTGTATCGTTCAGCTTCAGGACAGAAAGTATTTGGTTAACCTTTACTTCCATGTCCCAGGCATTCAATTCGGTCAATTCTTCATAACATGCATGAATAGCTTC
This sequence comes from Fluviicola sp., assembly GCF_029266855.1. Taxonomy (GTDB): domain Bacteria; phylum Bacteroidota; class Bacteroidia; order Flavobacteriales_D; family Crocinitomicaceae; genus Fluviicola. The sequence continues at coordinate 134,361 of NZ_JAQSWB010000001.1, read as the reverse complement.
TTCGTTTCCTTCGCGAAGTGCCTGGTTGTATTTTTTAACGATTTGAAGTTCGGGCAGATCATGAGAAAAAACTGCTTCCAGGATGGTATGTGAATCATCCAATGTTTCTGTCTGCTGCATAAATGCCACCCGAAGGTCGTTTCTGTAAACAACTCTTCCTGAATCAATTTGCTCCAAATTCATCAAACAGCGCAGTAAAGTTGTTTTACCGTTTCCGTTTTTTGCCACGATGGCAACCTTGTCTCCCTGGTCGATCCCGAAAGTAATATCTGAAAAGATCACGCGGTCCCCAAAAGACTTTGTAAGGTTTTCAACAGAAAGAAAATTCATGCTAATTGTTGTTTTGAAAGGTGCAAAGATAAGAAAAAGCGCTAGCTTTTGAAGACTGAGTCACAACAAACGTTAGTGCGGCAGTGACGAGGGATAAAGCGCTAGTCCGCCGCGGCGGAAAGACTGAGTCACAACAAACGTTAGTGCGGCAGTGACGAGGGATAAAGCGCTAGTCCGCCGCGGCGGAAAGACTGAGTCACAATCCCGGACGTCTGGGATTAGTGCGGCAGTGACGAAAGATAATTCCGAATGCCGAATTACCCAATGACAAAATGGAAAAGAAGATACAAACCGTAGAGGCGAAAAATTTTTCGCTTCTACCTGTTAATTCTTTTAGCGAATTCTATTTTAAAACAGGCGAATTCGTAATTATCTAAGTCTGTTTAGAGAATCAATCATTTTCTTGTCCTTACGCACTCCCCTGATTCCAAGGAACACGAAAATGAAGGCCGCAGCGTGTAAGAAAAATACAACTCCAAATGATAAATTAGTTGCAGTCTGATCACATGTCGTACATTCAAGGGAATGAACATTTGCTCCCAAAACAATCCAAACCGAACTTAAAATATTCAATAGCAAAAGAATCCAGCCTAAGAAAATCTGGCGGTGACGCATTTTAAAAGAAAATATGATCATCAATGCAAAAATGACCTGAACCAGTGAAAGCATCCAGAAATCTACTTTTTTCCCTTCCAGATCAGAACCTCTGAAAAGTTTATAGGCCGTTGAATGAACAAATTCTCCCTGGTCAAAAGAAAATAAATCGGTTCCAAAAAGTGTGGTTGCAACCAGCAAGGCTGCGATTAAAAAATATACGGTTTGAATGCGTTGAATCATGTTTTCACTAATTTGATCTCAAAGTTATCAATTTAGATTTTATTCAATTCGATTCAGCCACATTTTAATCAATGATAAGCGAAGCTTTAAATCTTTTTAAGAAAGTTTATGGAAAATCATTTTAGCTTGCATCTTACTACCGACATAAATTAGAAACCAAATTCAGCTGCTATGAAAAATGTAGGAATTCAGCATGCCTGTTCTGAGGACTGGAACAAGATGACACCAACCGAAAAAGGAGCATTCTGTCAGAAATGTGCTAAACAGGTTTATGACTTTACAACTAAATCCACCAATGAGATCAAGCATACTTTGCTGGAATTAAAAGGTCAGGAAGTTTGCGGTAGAATGACTTTGACACAGGAACGCCTATTAAATCGTGAATTCGAAGCATGGATCAAAGAAAATAAGACCAATTTCCAACGTTTGTTTATTACTGCACTATTGATTGTTTTCGGACTAAGTCTTTTCAGTTGTGAAGACGAACGGGATCAGCGCAGAATTGGCGACGCACAGGCAGCTTTGAGCCGGGCAATTGAAGTCAAACTGGTTCCTGACAAAGATGTTCTTGTGGAAACTAAGCCGGATTTTATTCCTGCTGTTATTGCGCCTATGGAAATAATGTATCCGGACGTGACTCCTGAAATTTACGATATGGTATCTATCGAAGAGGAACTGGAAGAAGTTGAAATCTCTGAAGATCGGGAGTATTACGTTACTAGCGGAGTAATGGTAACACACAACGTTTATTATGATTACCTGGAAGAAACGGTGCCGGAAGTTGAACTGGATGAAAATGGTGTTCCCTATCCAACTGAATTTAAGGCCCTGGTTTTTCCGAATCCCGCTGTTGAGAGTACCACACTGGAAGTTCAGGTACCTGAAAAAGAACGGATGGACATCAAGTTATATGACACAAGCGGGAAGTTTATCCGCGACATACATTCCGGGAAGCTTTCCAGGGGAACCATTCGTCAGATGATCGAACTCAATGATCTGACAAGTGGATTGTATTTGATCATTATTCAGTCCAAGAATTTCAAAGAAACGGTTCGAATTATAAAGAACTGATCCAAATAGAAAGATCAGATTGATATTAAGTTGGGCTTAGTCAGGAGGAGATGAAATTCTAAATGCTTTGTTGGTTGATCGTTTACTTCGGATCTCATTGCACCTACTCTCATCTTTGAAAAGAAACGGGATCATTCGCCGTGGCGTATCATCCCGTTCTTTTGCTACCTATCCACCTTAACTAAACTTTAAAATGTGGGAATTGAGTTACTGTTAGTGTGCCGCATAGAAAATATAAGATCCGGAAACATAAGAACCGGTGGCATAATCCCAAAAACCATCCCAGTCTCCTGTTGCAGGTAAACTCGCGTTTCCATCGCCATTTGTGTCTCCGCCGTGGGCATCGTCTTTATATGATGTGAAAATTACTCCGGGTTGCATATTGATGTGATTGTCTGTTCCTCTTGCAATTCCATAACCTGAGTCTGTAAATTTGAGTATCACATCATTCCCGATATTTACATTGCGAACCGCGGCACTTCCGCCACCTGTGAAACTTCCAAGAACATACGGAACTTCTGAAACATTATAACTTACAGCAACTCCGATTCCGCCCCACATAAAGATTCCGTTTCGCGTATTTTTCTCTGCAGGGTTTGCAGGATTATGAAAAATATTATTGGTGTTCACAGTATAATCGAGGCTGCAATATAATGGTCTGTCATTGTCATAAAATACATTATTTGTAAAAACGGAAACTGACGGATCATTCATATAAGATCCTCCATGAAAAGTGTATGCCGATGAAGAAGATGAATTACTTAATGTATGGGCAAATGTGCAATGATCGAATGTGAATGACGGGCCGGCAACAGAAATTACCACGGCATTGTAATAACCGCTATCGTTTCTTCCTGCATACAAAATATCACAGTAAGTAAAGGAATTATTATTCCCACCATTGAGATAAATATTTAACCAATCACCTTTCTGCGGTGATGTTGCAGTTCCGTCGCCATTTGAATCTCCGCAATAACTGTCGTCCTTTACGGATGTGAAGGTTATATGCTGGGATGCTGTTCCGTTTGCAGTGATCTTTCCGGAATTAATGACCTGAAGCTTTCCATCCACATCCAGTTTAATAATTGCTCCCGGTTCAATGGTCAAAACGGAAGTAACTGTCACATAATCGCTTACCACGTAGACATTTCCTGCCGTCCAGGTAGTGGGTGTGGAAATAGTTACTCCGATCTCGTCGGGATTTACCTGGATGACATTACATCCTGTTGGTACAGGAACAACAGGTTCCGGCTCCGGGTTATTTTTATTACATGAAATCAACACCAAAGCAAGTGATACGCTTAAGTATTTTGCTACGCTTATTTTTCTCTTCATAGTTGTTTGTTTTAAAACAAAAGTACTCGGAGAAAAAGGGCTTGTCAATCAACCATTTGGTTCATTTTTCACAAGGTTAAACTAGTTCAATGGGTTCAAATTCAAGCTGCCTAAGAAAATCAATTTTGAACTTTGATCCTGATTAGCTATTGGGATTTGAACTATTTACCATAGAGCTTATTCACTGCTTCGGTTTTGTTCTGAACCTGCAATTTTTCATAGATATGATTCAAATGCCGCTTTACGGTGCTCAAGGTGATATTCAATTGATCAGCTATTTCCTTGTACAAATATCCCTTGCTCAACAGTTCGAGGACTTCCCGTTCCCGTTTGGAGACCAGCTGCAGAACAGGGTTCTCGGTTTTATTAAAAGACTGAAGTACTTTTCGGGCAATCTTCGGAGACATAGGACTTCCACCTTCATGTAGTTCCAGGATGGCTTCCACGATCTTTTCCGGGGTGGTATTTTTGAGAATATATCCCGTAGCACCTGCCTTTAATGCTTCAAAGACCTGATCATTGTCCTCGTAAATGGTGAACATGATAAATTGGATATCGGGAGCAGTGTTTTTTAATTCCGAAACACATTCAATCCCATTTTTACCAGGGAGATTAATATCGGTAATTACCACGTCCGGGTTCAACTTCGGAATCCACTCTATTGCTTCTTCAGCTGTTTCAAAAGAACGCATCCAATGCAGGCGCTGATCGCTTTCAATAACAGAACGCAATCCCTGTTGAATATCCAGGATATCTTCTATGATACAAATACTAATCATCTCTTTTACAAATTAAACATTTTGAACGTTGCCATACAATGAAACAAACGGTTGATTTTTGGGATTGAGAGGGTGGGATTTGGGTTAATAGTTGTAAACCATTTTATTAATTCGTTATCATATTAATTTAAACTTGTAAACCTTTTAGTTAATTCGTTAAACAGATTAATTCAACTAAGCACATTAAATTGTAAACCTTTTAGTTAATTCGTTAATCGTATTAATCCAACTTGTAAACCATTTAGTTAATTCGTTAAACAAGTCAAAACAATTAACTGACAAATTAATTATCCACAAACCGTTTCACTCATCTGTCAACCCTGGAAACCCACCTTGTCCCCTACCCAAATCTAAAAGGAAATTCAAAGAGCAATTCAACCCCATCTTCCTTATGAAGGATCTGCATCGTACCACTCAACTTGCGAATCCGTTCCTGCATGGTTTTCATTCCATTTCCTGATCCGGGACTTTCGGGCTGATTCTTCCGGAACCCCTTACCGAAATCGCGTACTGAAATTTGCATCTGTCCGTCATATAAGCGAATCCGGATGGAAACTTTTTCTGTTTGGGCATGCTTTACAATGTTGTGTAATGCTTCCTTAAAAACCAGGAAGATTTGTCTTCTGATTTCACCTGAAATTTGCTCGTCTTCAGCCAGATCATCGATTTCCATTTTTATGGCTATCTGGTTTGCATCAAAATACTCCATAGCATAATGGCGCAGATAACTCACTAAATCAAGAAGGGAGTCATTCTCCACTTTCATTGCCCAAATCAATTCGCTCATGTTCTTTACCAGCTCCAGCGAAGTTGCATTGATTCGGTTCAGTTCGGGCTGGTTTTCCAATTTACGCAGCGCTTCTTTACTTAAATAGGAAATCTTGGTAAGACCGCTCCCCAAATCATCATGCATATCGTAAGCAATTCGATCGCGTTCATTTTGAACTGCGCGCTGTTTTTCAAGAATGGCACGCTGTTTTGCAATTTTACTCAAAAAGTACATCCGGGTAATGAAGAAGATCAAAGCTGCGCCAACCGCAAAAAGAAGCGTTTTAAACCACCAGGTTCGATACCAGGGTGTTTCAATTTCGAAATGAAGCGGCTTATTCAGGTAAACCCAGGTAAGCATTCCGGGAATCTTTGCACGCAGGCGAAAGGTATAGACTCCGGATGGTAAGGATGGAAAGTTTACGCTTGAATTTGTTCCTATCGAAATCCATGCTCCGGAACTTCCCTCCAGCAAATAACTATATTCCAGCTGGTTTTTCTCACTGGAATTTACAGCTGAAAAAGTCAGTTGAAGCGTGTTCTGGTTTGGTGAAAAACGATAATTCTTCGCGTTTTGAAGTTTTTGTTTCTGATTGGACACCCAGAATTCATCAATAAAAATATCCAATCCGAGATGGGCCGTTTTTAACAGTTTATCCGGAAGAAAACACAGCAGGTAATTATCACAAGAAGTCCATAACTTTCCTGTTTGATCATCAAACCAGGAAGATTGGTCAAAATGCTCTGAGGGAAATCCGTTTTCAATTCCGAAAAACCGAACAGTCTTTAAATCTGCTTCAAGACATCCAAGACCCTTTTTCGTACCGATCCATAATCTCCCCTTGTCATCAAAGACCAAATTGTAAATATAATTCGACGGAATACCCTGCTTTTTACCGAAAACGGTAGTTTTTCTGCTTGAATGAACATACCGCACCAAACCACTTCCTTCAAACCCGATCCATACATTTCCCTGACGGTCTGTGCTTAAACACAAAATGGTGCTTTGATGCTGTTTTTCAAAGATCCGTCCGAAATTGACTTCTTCAAAACGGTCTTCTTCTTTGATCCAGTGTGTTAATATTTGTGTCTTATTGGATGAAAACCAAATGTCTCCGTTGGGAGCTTCTGAATAATTCGTGAAATAAGATCCGGAAAAAGAATTCTCTGTCCTTGAGAAATGACTGGCCTTCTTCGTCTTTGGATTGAATCGCACCAAACCGCCGCCGGAATTCCCGCTAAACCACCAATTACCTGAGCGATCCCTGAAGCCCATCGCTACCAGCTCGGATTGTTTGAAATACTTCTCCAGGAAAGACAATTCCGTCACTTGGTCTGAATCCAAATCAACCACCTGCAGTTTTGTCCCCTTACCTCCATGGATCAATTTTGAACCGTCTCTGAAAACAAACCACGAATCAGTCAGCTGTGATTTATGATAAGGTAACGTCTGATCAAGCTTTTCATCGATCCGGTAAACTCCGTCATAATATTTGGTGGCCAGTAATTCGGTTTTTGAGATCCGGCAAATATTCATCAGGGGCTCATCGAATCCTAATTTCAGATCCCAGTCGTCAATTAAGGTGGTATTCCTGTTCAGTATGCTTATCCCCTTATAAGTAGTAACCCATAAGTTATCATATTGATCTATGTAAAGATTATTGGTTTGATTGTCTGAAATTGAAAAGGTGATCTGTGGATTATTGGAATAATTGACTGCCCGGCGGGAATTCAAATTTAAATGGGAAATACCTTTACTTCCCGCAACCCAAACGAATGCTTTGTTGTTCTTATCCCGGATAATTTTATTTGGTAATCCGCACAGATCCTGCTGAAGGAGTGCCTGGCTCCAGGTGAAAACAACTTTCCCGGAATAATCAAGTTCGATCAGGCCGTGAAAATAATTGACAAAGTAGATGCGCTGATTGATTGGGTCTGTATACAACAAATCAAAGCCGGTATTAAACAAATCTTCTTTGGGCAATTCCCCGTAAAAGGGTTGAAATCTTTTTGTTTTAAAGTCAAACAGGAAACGCTCATTGCTGGCATTGATAATGCACTTGGAAGATCCGAGCATTTTCAATTGAAGTCCGAATCCTTTTTTCTTAAGCGGCGGGACAATGCTCTGGATAATGTTTAACTGGTTGTCCAGTATAAAAATCGTGTCAATGGAGGAAACCATGATCCGGTTTTTATCAAGCCGGTTAAAGTCAAGTGTATTCTTGTTTTTCAGACTTTTTATCGGGATCAGATCCTGGGAAATCGTGTTCAGAGTAAATGCCTCCGAATTACCAAGGGTTACCAATATATGATTAGGGATACTCTCAAAGAAAACCTTCGAATTATCCATCAATTGTTTTTCTCCAAGCAGTTCACTTGGAAAATAAGATTTGAAATTTGCCCCGTCAAACCGATTTATCCCGCCCTGAGTAGAAATCCAATAAAAACCGCGATTATCCTGGACAATTCCGGAACACACGGCTTCACACAAACCGTCTTTTACACCATAGTTAATGAATTGACCGGTATTGGATTGTCCGAAAAGACCAAAGCACCGTCCAAGGAAGAAAAGCAGTATAGATGTTTTATTCAGCAAACCGTAGTTTTGATCATAGAACCAAAACTACGGTTTTAACACTTCATTTTCAATGGTTCACAATAAAAAATCAATCGTTTCTTCTGGTAAGTTCCCTGTCGCGTTCATCCCGCAGAATCAATCTCAGGGAAGTGTCTCCGGTAATGTACCTCCATGCCCAGTTGAAAAACACGGCGATCTTATTGCGAATACTTAAGATCAGCATCAGGTGAAGTACCATCCAAACCATCCAGGCAAAATATCCCTGGAATTTAAAGTTCGGTAACTCAACAACAGCTTTGTGCTTCCCAACGGTTGCCATTGTTCCCTTGTCTTTGTATTCGAAAGGCTGCATCTGATCTCCTGACCAGCGTGCGCGAAGGTTCTTTGCAAGTCTTTTCCCCTGGTTGATAGCTACGTTTGCCAATTGCGGATGCCCTTGAGGATATTTCTCGGTTTCCATGTAGGAAATATCTCCAATAGCATAAATATTGCCGTAGCCTTGAACCAGTGAATACCTGTCAACTGTATATCTTCCTCTCACCATTGTTGCCTTTTCCAAACCGGGCAAAACATTTCCCTGAACACCGGCAGCCCAAATAACTGTTTGCGTAGGGATTATTTCCCCGGTTTTCAATGCAAGGTTATGCCCGTCATAAGAAGAAACAACTGTCGAAGTCCTCACTTCTACCCCCATTTTCTCTAAGTACCTGCGAGACCATATCCTGGATTTGTCACTCATGGAGTTCAGGGTATTCGGACTCCCTTCCAGCAAAATGATTTTCAACTTTGAAAAATCGTAATGCGGATAGTCTTTCGGAAGAACCTTTGTTTTCATTTCCACCAAAGCACCTGAAAGCTCTACACCTGTGGGACCGGCACCAACAATTACCAGGTTCATCAATTCATCTTTCTCCTGCTGGTTGCTCACAAACATGATCTTCTCGAATTTCGTAAGAATGGTATTCCGGATATGGATTGTTTGCTGGGTGGATTTCATAGCCATGGTGTATTTCTCCAAATCAGGATCTCCGAAAAAATTGGTTTTACATCCTGTTGCAATGACAAGTTCATCATACCAAAGCTCTCCCATTGAAGTTTCAATGACTTGGTCATCCGGACGAATCCGGTTTACAGTCGCATACCTGAAAATCACATTCTTCCTTCGCCTGAAAATAGCCCTGAATGGGAAAGAAATATTCGAAGGTTCCAGGCGCGCACTTGCCACCTGGTAGAATAAAGGTTGAAACATGTGGTGGTTTTGTTTATCCACCAGGATAATTTCACAATCGGACTTTGCCAATTTACGAGCGAGATTCAATCCCGCGAAGCCACCTCCTATGATGACAATTCTTTTTCGTTCCATGCCTTTGAATTTAACCATTTATAAGAAGAAAAACAGCAATTTCTCTCTTATTTTTAGTTAAAAACAAGGAATGAATTGAATTAAATTAATGGTACTTAAAGAACTGTATGTTCAAATTCTTAAACCGGGTGGTTTCTCCCCCGATGACCAGGCTGCATTGTATGGAATCGAGATCTTTCCATCGATGATCCGAGGTGAGATCTACCTTAATAAACTCCCATTCCTTAATGTTTCTGGGCCTGGAACTTATAATCATATCGTCCATTCCCAGCTCGGAACCCGATTTGAAATACCTGGCAAGAATGTTCACGTTTTCATCCGGTTTTCCCAAATAAAGATCCATCGAAACCCGGACACCTGCAAACGCATCGGATCGAGTCAAATTCGGATAACTTAAACGTTTCATGAAATCGACTGTATTGGGATAGATCACCAGTGAATCGCCTCCGTAAACACGATCGTGCTTTAAGGGCTGCCCTTTTACTGAAAACCCCATTAAACTGCTCACAGGTTGGCTGTTCTGCGGAAGTGTGTCAATCTTTGAATAGAACACAAAGTTAAAACGTGGGTCTTCTTTCAGAAAGATCTTTTTCCACATCGGGTAATTCATGTAATCGTAATGGATGATTCTTTTGCGGTACTGGAACTCGTAAGTTTGATAAACGTAAGCGGTCAAAACGATAAACAATAAAATAAAGACACGCCAAATTCCCGGTGAGTAATGTATTAAAAAAGCAACCGGAATAACCAAAACACCATAAAAGTCAATCATTGCTCTGAACCCCAGAGAACCTCCATACCACCAGCACCACCAGGACGACAAAACATAGGCGGAAAGTAATCCAAAAATGAGAACTCCTGCAAATAATCGTTTACTCTTGAAAAACATGAGTACCAAGCCTGGGAACAACAGGAGCAAAAACGGACTGTAAACAAACATTCCTTTGCGGAAACCGAAAAGAATTTGCCATAAATAAGGATCTTTCCAATTTGAAAAGCCCTCATCGGAATAGCTGTTTAACCTCACCTCTCCCATTTGGAGATAGAAGGAATAAATTTGAATCAGAACAGGAATTCCGAATAGTACAACACCAAACAACAGGGTATTCCATTGCCGAGTGAAAAGTGCCTTCAAACGGTTCCATAATTCTTTGTTCGTGGCAAACAAAAAGGGAATGACAGAAAGTATCAGGATGTTCGTAGGTCTAATAGCGAATGAAAGTCCAAGGAAAAAGAAAAAAAACAGCAGGTTTAACCCCTTGTTTTCCTGTATCCACTTCAATCCCTGGAGCAGGCACAGATTAACAATGGCAAACGAAAAAACGTGTGAATAAGGAATATCCAAATAGATGTAAAAACTCAGATTAGTTGCAAGAGCCAGGGAAATTACCGCCGTATAACAGGCAAAATAATCCAGCTTTAATCTTCGCAGGAATAGAAAAAGCGAAATAAATCCTATCATCGAATAGGCGATCATTCCCGCATTAAGCCAAAGCAAATAAGGCCAGCTGTATCCGTCAGTGTCTTCTCCGGCTGCATTTGCATGAGCATGGCCGATTAAGAAAAAGGGTGTCAGACATTGAGCGGTGCCGGTGAAGTATTTGTTAAAGCGAATTCCGTTAGCGTTTGATAAGTTATCCTCAAAACCTGCATCCGGGTATTTTTTACCAATGCTGTCATTAAAAGCGAAATTATTCCCCTCATAGATAAACCATTCAGGTAAAAAGGCATAGTAACCCGCACCATCGGAATAAATAGCCGTTGCTTCTTTTACATTGATATTGGTCCATCCGTATCGTCTGTCTGTTTTAGTCCCAAACAAATAAGTTAGTGAAACAAACAAGAGGAAAATCATCCATTTCTTAGCCAATACTTTTTCGAGGCTTTGCTTCATGAATGATAGGCTTTTTGAATTAAAAAGTAATCAAGTACCACTAAAGCTGCCATAGCTTCCACTATCGGAACAGCTCTCGGAACCACACAAGGGTCATGTCTGCCCTTTCCGCTTAAAGTAAGCTGTTCATAAGCATCGTTGATTGTTTCCTGGTCTTTCATAATAGTGGCAACCGGTTTAAAAGCTACTCTGAAATCAATTGGCATTCCATTTGAAATTCCACCTTGTATTCCCCCCGAATGATTGCTTGTTGTTTTTCCATCGGTCGTAAACAGATCATTGTGTTCGGATCCCCGCATCGAAATTGCACCGAAACCGGAGCCTATCTCAAAACCTTTTACTGCATTGATTGAAAGCATTGCCTTCCCTAGTTCTGCATGTAATTTATCAAAAACAGGTTCTCCGAGGCCTGCAGGAACTCCTTCAATGACACAGCGAATGCTGCCTCCAATAGTATCTCCGTCTTTTCTCACTTCCCGAATCAATTCTTCCATTTCTACTGCAAGTTCTAACGAAGGAACACGCACAAGGGTTGATTCACTGATTTCTTTAAGCTCAGCCTTCCATTCTCCGGTCCATTTAAGCAACCCTATCTGGTCCACAAATGCATCGATCCGTATTCCCTCTTTGGCTAAAATTTGTTTCGCAATCGATCCGGCCACAACTCGTGACACGGTTTCCCTGGCTGAAGAACGGCCTCCTCCCCGGTAGTCTCTGATACCGTATTTTTGCTGGTAAGTAAAATCGGCATGGGAAGGTCTGAATGCCTGCTTAATTTCATCGTAATCTTTCGATTTTTGATCTTCGTTTTCAATCAAAAAACCAATGGGAGTACCCAATGTTTTTCCCTCAAAAATGCCCGATAAAAACTGAACACGATCCGATTCTTTTCGTTGGGTTACAATAGCAGATTGTCCGGGTCTTCTTCGGTCCAGATCTTTTTGCAACTCTTCGGTATCAATTGAAAAACCGGCCGGAATCCCTTCCAGGATGCCTCCCAGCGCTTTGCCATGTGATTCCCCGAAAGTGCTTAACCGAACTAATGTTCCAAAACTTGAACCTGCCATACTCCTATTGACCAATGATTCTTCCAAAAATAGTCAATTCACCACACATTGGGATCAAAGCTTCCATTTTGAAAAACAATTATCCAAAACGGTTGTGATTGCCATATTGAAAGTAAATTCAAGAGTAAAACCAAACCAGATATAACTGACTGATTTTAAAACAATTAAAAGATCAAAACAGATATCATTACTTTCTGGCAAGACTATTGAACAACTAGTAGTCATATCACTCAAACACTAAAGTCATGAAAAAATTAAGTAATTATTCCGCACTGGCTTTGACCCTTTGCTTTTTATTGAGTACAATGGGAAATGATTTGTTTGCTCAGCGCCCTTATTCATTACAAAAACACCATCCGAATAAGCATAAATATTATTATTATCCCAAACAAAATGTTTATTACGATCCGGTTAGCAGTGTCTACTTTGTTTGGGAACAAACTTACTGGAAACCGGTATCACATTTGCCCGGACGGTATGTAACAGTAACGTATTCCAATGCTCCGAGATTTGAATTATGGATAGCTTCTGCACATCCGTATTATTACAATCCGGAACACCGGAGAACTTATTATGAATATCGCGTTACTCACACTGCACCTTCAGCAAGGCTTCATGTCGAAAGCAGACCTAAGCCGAATGTGAGTTTTCATTTGGAAATAAACTCTGCACCTCAGCCTGTTTATGTTGAAGAGCGTTACGTCATTGTAAAGGAACGACATAACAACGGACATCATCATGGTCACCATCCTGGCCGCGGTCATGGCAAGGGACATGGAAAAGGAAAAGGACATAGACATTAAAAAAAAGCCCGTTGAATAACGGGCTTTTTTTTTAATTACATATTGTTTGTTCGGTTGTCTTTAATATCTCTCTTACTTCTTCAAGTGTCGGAGCTTCAGCATAGGTTCTTAAAACCGGTTCTGTTCCGGATGCCCGGATCATCATCCAGCGATTATCGTCAAAGAAGAATTTCCACCCGTCGATGGTTCCGACGTCTTTTACGGCATATTTCCCGAATGCATGGTATTCATTATTGCTGCACTTTGCAACAATTGCCTGCTTCATATCTTCCGTAATGTGTAAATCATTTCGTTCAAACTTAAATGCACCTACAATTGCGTAAACCTCATCTATCAGTTGATCCAGTGTTTTACCGGATTTCGCCATGTATTCCCAAATGATCAGTCCCATCCAGATTCCGTCGCGTTCGGGAATATGACCTTTTACAGCAATTCCACCGGATTCCTCTCCACCGATCAGAACATCTTCATCTACCATGATCCCGGCGATGTATTTAAACCCGATCTTTACAACCTGGTACTCTAAACCGTAATGCTCTGCAAGTGTTTTTACGCGTGGAGTTGTACTGAAGGCAGTAACTACTTTACCGGTCATTCCTTTATTTGTTACCAGGTAATGAAGCAGCAATAAAATAATGTGATGAGAGTCGATGAACTCCCCTTTTCCATTGTATAGCCCGATTCGGTCTGCATCACCATCCGTTGCCAAAGCACAATGAATATTTCCTTTTGCCAGGATGTATTGTTCCAATTCCTGTAAATTCTTTTGAATCGGCTCGGGAGCCTGACCATGGAAAGAAGGATTGTAATCGCAATGCAGCAATTGAACATCGGGTAAAATTCGTCTGATCACATTTTGTCCTGCTCCATACATAGCATCGTACACCAGGTTTAAACCGGATTTTCGGATTGCTTCCAGGTCAAAATTCTTCTCGATATGCTGAACGTATCGCGTTTCAAAATCCACGATTTCCAATTTCCCGCTTTTCTCAAAACTGCTCAAGTCCACAGCAGCATAATCAAACGGCAGGGAATCCGGGATAATGTCTTCGATTTCCTGAACTAATTCAGGAGTCAAAGGCCCGCCGTAATGTGCTTTTAACTTGTATCCGTTATACGACGGAGGATTATGACTTGCTGTAAGAATTACTCCTAACCCGCAATTCAATTGGTTTGCAGCCAAAGAGATCATCGGGGTTGAAACGAATCCTTTTGACATCAAAACCTCGATTCCTTCATGCAAGAGCACTTTGGCAACAGTTTCTGCAAAAAGTTCACCTGCAAACCTGCAGTCATGTCCCAATGCGATTTTTGAATTCCAGTCAGACTTTTTTAACCATTGCGCAGTTGCATATGCCACCCGCGCTACATTCTCTACTGTAAATTCATCTGCGATGATTGCTCGCCAGCCATCTGTTCCAAATTTTATTTTTGTTGCCAAATCTCTTCTGTTTTTATGGGTTCAAATATAGTTAATGTGATTCTTAGAACGAGGAAAACACCTGTTAGAATTCGATTAATTGATTACTAAATCGATTATTCTTTCGTCCAGATGCGTGTATTCAGATTCAAATCCTCGATAATACCTGTCATCGACTTTAATATAGTAATAATGATCTTGTAATCTTCTTCTTTCAGTAAACTGCCAAAAACAGAGGGTTCGAACAAATCCATATTATTGAAAACAGCAATATAAACCTGGTTATTTCGAAAGGAAATGGAAATCTTGAAATTCAGTTTTTTGCTCATTTCAAGCAGGCGCTCCATCATGGAAGGAGTGAGAATGTACCTGCATTCCTGTTCATCGGTGCTGTAAACTGCAAATTTCTTTTCGAACTCCGGATTTTCAAGTTTTACCAGGTCCCCATCTCTGCTTGAGTTCCATTGCTGAAACTTTCGCCCAAGTTTCCCCAGGTAACGCTCCATGAAATCCATATCGATCATTGTTTCTCCGTGGAAGTTTTTATGAAAATCGCTCACAAAGAACATTCCTTTGAAAATCGTATGCCAGTGTTCCTGTCTTCGACCGTTTTTGTCTGTTGTAACAGTTTTATACTCCGTATGTATTTCTCCAAATGCGAAATCTGTCAGATCAAATTTTCCCGAGATCGTATCTTCCGCTTTGTGGCGGTCATAACGCTGAGTAAAGATCTTGCTCTCGGCGTACTTGTCCATTAATCCCAGGTTTGGGTCATAACTCAGTCGCTCGTCTACAAATTTCACGACTGCCGGGATGACCTTTCCTTTGAACTGCTCTTTGAAATGTTTGTAGAAACGGTTGTAACCTATGCCTAAAAAAATAGCAGATCCGACCAAAATCACACCACCTGTAATAAGTGCAGCCAACATAGAATCCGGGCTCACAATGAAGATCACCAGCGGAACCCCGATAAAGAAAGCCAAACAGATAAGAAAGTATTTCCAAAACTTTTTGGTGTATGCTCTTCTTTCGGATTCCAAAACTCCCAAATCTCCAGCGATTAAATCAGCCTGAAGCTGTGCAAAATTGATTTCCATGCTTAGTCGTTGAATTTGAGATATTCTTTCTTACTCATCTTGTTTCGTTTCGCAATAATGGAAGAAGGAAACTGAAGTACGGCATTATTGAAGATCTCGATCGACATATTATAGGTTCTTCTTGAAGCTGCCAGCTGTTCTTCCATTTCATTCATACTTCTCTGGAGCATCATGAATTGGTCGCTTGCTTTCAGATCCGGGTAAGCTTCAGCTTTGATCAAAAACTGGCTGAATTGGTTCTGTAATTCGTGATTACTTTGTGCCAGCGCTTCTGTATCTCTTGAACCTGATCTTAAAGCCGTTAATTTTTCCAGTAAATCTTTCTCATGGGTCATGTAGCCGCTCACACAGGATGTTAATTGGGGAATCAGATCAAATCGTTTCTTCAGCATGACATCCACGGATGCAAAGGCATTTTCAACCTGGTTTTCTTTGGCAATGAGACTGTTTTTGATAACGATTACCACAATAAGCGGAACCAGGATCAATACAGCCAGTGAACAAATTAAAATCAATAGCATAGGTATTTTTTGCCGAAGATAATCAGAGTCAAAAAAAATCCCTCGCTTTAGCGAAGGATTTTATAATTATTTTGATAAGTGCTTAAACCAAAGGCTTGAAATACTTTATTCAAAGTCGAAGCAGCTCGTTTTACTTCTTAAACTCAAGAATTGTCTTCTCAATGATCGCAACACATTCCATCAATTGTTCTTCTGTCATCACCAATGGCGGTGCAAAGCGAATGATATTCCCGTGTGTCGGCTTGGCAAGCAAACCGTTATTTTTTAATTCCACGCATAAATTCCACGCAGTTTTGCTGTCTTCCGTATCGTTTACAATGATTGCATTCAGCAAGCCTTTTCCACGAACTTTCAGGATCAGATCTGTTTTCTCAATGATGCGATTCATTTCTTTACGGAACAATTGTCCAAGTCGCTCTGAATTCTCCGCCAGTTTCTCCTCTGTCACCACTTCCAAAGCTGCAATTGCAACTTTAGCAGCCAAAGGATTTCCACCAAAAGTCGACCCATGTTGGCCAGGTTTGATAACCATCATAATGTCATCGTTGGCAAAAACTGCTGAAACAGGATAAACCCCGCCGGAGATCGCTTTTCCAAGGATAAGGATATCGGGTTTCACATTTTCATGATCAACTGCCAGTAATTTTCCTGTACGTGCAATTCCTGTTTGAACCTCATCAGCGATAAACAGGATATTATTTTTGGAACAAATTTCTTTTGCACCGGCCAGGTAACCTTCGTCCGGAACATAAACTCCTGCTTCTCCCTGGATTGGCTCCACCAAGAATCCAATTACATTTGCCTGTTTTGCAGCTTCAGCCAAAGCATCCAGGTCATTATAAGGAATGCGGATAAATCCGGGAGTAAACGGACCGAAGTTCGTATTTGCATCCGGATCACTTGAAAATGAAATAATGGTTGTCGTTCTTCCGTGGAAGTTTTGCTCACACACAATGATCTGTGCCTGGTTTTCGGCAACACCTTTCTTTTCATACCCCCACTTGCGGGCTATTTTAATTGCTGTTTCAACTGCCTCAGCTCCCGTATTCATCGGAAGGACTTTATCGAATCCGAAATATTCAGCTACAAATTTCTCATAAACTCCCAATGTATCGTTGTAGAAAGCTCGGGAAGTTAAGGTCAGGGTTTGAGCCTGGTCAATCAGTGCTTTCACGATCTTCGGATGGCAATGCCCCTGGTTTACTGCAGAATATGCCGATAAAAAGTCAAAATACTTTTTCCCTTCAACATCCCAAACATAAACTCCTTCTCCTTTTGTAAGAACGACAGGAAGCGGATGATAATTGTGCGCTCCATAACGGTCTTCTAACTGCATCAATTCTTCCGATGACAATTTGTCTAATGTTACCATAATAATCTTTTTTTAAAGCTATTATCACTCGTCGCGGAGAGCAATCATCCTTTCCTCATTTGCAGTCGCAGGAGAGAAATCATCCCTGGGAACTACAAAGATATACAAATATTCATTTTTTAAAAAAAGCTTTGGCACGAATCACCTTGACACCTTCAGTCAGACGAAAACCCGGTAGTTCATTACAACAAAATAGGAACCTGAGAAGTTTCTCCGCTTCATTCCAACTTTAAGACAGAAAAGCCGAAGGACTACTGCCTTCATATCCTATCTTAAAACCGTATTTATGGCATTGATACAGCATAAATAAAGCATAGATAAAGCATAGATATAGTTACGTTTGTATATATTTTTATTCATAATTCATAATTCATAATTCATAATTCATAATTCATAATTCATAATTCATAATTCATAATTCATAATTCATAATTCATAATTCATAATTCATAATAATCACTATATCTGTGTGGTGAGGATTTATCCGGAACCAACGTTTTTATTTCTTAACTTTGTGTGTATTAAAATCTGTAACACTTGAAAAAAGTTCAGTTTTCTAAGCCTCAGGGCGAATTCTTCTCTACACTGAGAAAATCAGTTCAGAATTATTTTGACGAAAATCAACTGGATACTTCGGGAGATTGGAAGTTATATCTAAAGGCAACTATTATTATCACAACCTATATTGCCATTTATTTAACGATCATGCTGCTTCCCATCCCGGGTTATGTTGCATTGCTTTTATCCGCATCATTGGGATTTGTTCAGGCATTGGTGGGGTTCAATATTATGCACGATGCTTGTCATGAAGCTTTCTCTTCCAATAAGAATGTCAATTATTTCTTCGGTTTATCCATGAATGCACTCGGAAGTGACGCCTTCATGTGGAGACAGAAACACAACCTGGTTCATCATACCTACACCAATATCGACGGAATTGATGATGATATTTCCAAGACTCCTTTTCTTCGCATGAGCGATACACAACCACGTTATAAAGCACATCGTTTTCAGCATATTTATTTGCCGCTCTTATACGGAATCTCTACTATTTACTGGGTCCTGGTAAAGGATTTCGAAGATTATATCATGGGCTCCCGCTTCAATGTGGAAGTCGGCAGAATGAAACCGATAGATCATGTGATGTTCTGGACAACCCGTATTATTTATTTCGGATTGTATTTGGTGCTTCCTTCATTTGTTTGGGGGATCGGCTGGACTATCCTTGGTTTCACCCTGATGCACATGATGTTAGGACTGACGATGTCTTTTGTATTCCAATTGGCTCACGTTGTTGAAAACGTAGAATTTGAGCACGCTGAAGACGAATCTTTGATGCTTGAAAACGAATGGGCCGTTCATCAATTGGCTACTACGAGTGATTTTGCTGTAGATAATAAGGTGGTAAGCTGGTTAGTCGGCGGATTGAATTTCCAGGTGGAGCACCATTTGTTTCCCCGAATTTCGCATGTACACTATCCGGAGATCCAAAAGATCGTAGCAAAGACTTGTGAAGAATTCGGAGTAACTTATTATTCTTACGACAGTACCGGAAAGGCTTTGGCTTCGCATTTCAGACACATGAAACGTTTGGGGAAAAAGGACATGCTGAAACCTAAATTACAGGAAGGAAAATAATACACACCAAATTACGCTCGGAACTTGTCTAGGGTTTATAACCCTAGAAGGGTCATTTCTGTGAGAATTGTATATTCACCTGCGCGCGCGGCAATCTAATCAACAATCGAAATCCAGGGAATTTGAAAATACTGCTTCCCAAACCACAATTCAAATGCCGGATCCAGGAATTCATAAACACCCGATTCTTCTTTAATGATCATATCTCGTCCTTCAAGAATAGCACGGTTTTTAGAAACATTCCTGGGAGTTCCCAAAGTATAAGCACGCATGACTCCTGCAGCTGTCAATTGTTTCTCTTTCTGGTAAATAGCTTTCAATAAATTCACCTGTGTAGAGCTCATTCCTTCAATCTCGCGCTGGTACAAGGGCTGATTGGCAAAAATCAATTCCGTCAGCGCAGTTTGAATGATTTGTTTGTCGACTGCTTCCTTTCTGCTTTGATTCCAAACATAATGGGAGAGTTGTTGCACGTACCAGGAATGATTTTTCATCAGGCGCGGAATAATCGTTGCAATTTCTTTCGTGATCTGCTTGCCTGTTTTCTTAAAGCTCGCCTGGATGAATTTAACCCAGGCCTCTTCCGCGATCTTTGGCAATAACATCAAATCGCCAAAACGGTAAAACGGCTTGGATGGATTATTGAAAATAGCTTCCAGCATGTGTCTTTTACTTCCGAATAAACAATAGGAAACCAATTTTTGCCGCTGCCAGATGGCACGCATTTTCTTTTCCAACGGTTCGTATTCTACAAGGCTCGTAAGGTTCTGAAATTCGTCCAAACAAATAACCAAACGAATCCCCTTTTCCTTCGCAATGCGTTCGGGAAGATTCAGGATCTCATCTGCGAACTCACGTACTTTCTCGTGCTCATATTTGATTGTAAAATCCAGGTGCGGATTAACCCCAACATGAACAGTCGGAACCAAATTCGAGAGAAAGTTCTTCGTATCATGAAGCCAATCCTCCCATTTGGTGGAAGTCGCTTTAATGACTTCCCGTGTGAAGATCTCAAAGAATTCCACCTCGTTGTTTACGGTGAATAAATCGAGTAATACTGTTTTACATTTCTTGTCGGATTTATTGATGTCAATCAAGACGCGCTCAACAAGTGAAGATTTACCCCAGCGCCGGGGAGAAATTAAGATGGTATTGATTCCGCCCAATAGATTTTGCTTCAGACGGTGTGCTTCGGCTTCCCTATTGGTATAAGCTTCAATACTTACAGTGTTCCCAAAGATAAATGGGGAATAGATTTCCTGCATAGTGATTAGATTTTAATCAAATATACGACATTATTATCAACATTCCTAATAATTCAAAGATACGGAATTCAAACATTAATACCAAAGAGTATAATACTCTTTGGTATAATACCTTTAGGTATAAACTCAACTCTACCCTTTCTCTTTTAGCAATTTAGGTAACTAAGGAAACTCAGCTTACCTTTTAAAAACAAGAAAGTCCCCGCTTCAGCAGGGACTTTTCATTCAATTTAAAACAATGTCGGCTGGTCGTCCGGATCATCCGGATCTTTTGTCAAATCCCACTCTATAGTAGGATTATCTTCCCCACCATCAGAATCTTCTATATCCTGGTCGCTATCCTGGTCATCTGAATGATCCATTTCCAATTCCAATGGTTCTTCATCCGGCCAGGGTTCCGAACCTTCAATTTCATGTGTCAGAACAACTTCCTTGACTTTCAATTTGGTCAACTGGTTCCCCTGGGCCTTCATTCCTTTCACATCAATGAAATCCGCCAGAGCCACCTCATTATCAGGAAGGTTCTTGGTTTCTTTCAGCAGTTTGTTGTACACGATGCGAACAATCGGATTAAATGCTGTGGAAACACAGTCGAGATAGGAACCTTCTGTTTCGGAAATATATGATACGCGCTTATCCGAGGTAATTTCACAGGTAAAGCGTTTCACGTAATGCATTTCCTTTTCACCATCGTAATAAACCGCAGAGATCGGTCTGTCCGGAACCCACTTCTCAATATGAATCATGTCCTCATCGAAGTGGTTTGCAAGGTCAAAGGTAGAAAGACGGTAATCTCCATTTTTATACAAAGTCAAAATGCGGTCTTCTCCTTTAAACGAACCAAGGAATTTTCCTCTTCCCTCATCGTTCAAACGCCCGACAACCGTATCGTACCAGATCTTACGTGCTGCAAGCGTTGATCCGCCGACTTCTTTCTGCGTAATCTTCTGAACAATCTCTTTGGTAACGCGATTCCCGGCAGACTGACGGCCTTTGATCAACAGGTCTCCCAAATCGATATCAAAGCGCAAACGTTTCAAATGCGGTCTTGGACGAAGCATTACAGTAACTACCTCGCGTTCTCCGTTCGGATGGACTGAGAAATACAGTAATTTGGAACCTTTGATTCCGCGTGTCAGATCATATTCCGTATCACGTGTCACTGAATTCACAAAGAATCGTTTCATCATAGTTGCACCGCCTGCACCGTCCTGGTACATTACATGATAGATCGTACGCTTATCGCCTTTCTTCCACACATCTGCATGCACAATTCCTTTACCGACGAACTTCTTTTCTGCAACTTTTGTAACGATGAATTTACCGGTATCGAAGAAAACAATGATATCATCGATCTCCGAACAATCATTCACTGCTTCGGTCTTTTTCAAGCCCCAGCCAATGAATCCTTCTTCAATATCTACATACAGTTTGCGGTTCGCAATAATTACTTTCGAAGCTGCTATGTTATCAAAGACTTTCATTTCCGTTCTGCGCTCTTTCCCTGCACCGAAACGTTTTTTCAAGTCCCTGTAATACTCAATTGCATATTCCACCAAATTCTCAAGGCTCTTCTTAACCTCTTCCATTTCAGCTTCCAGTTTCGCGATGAAATCATCTGCTTTATCCGAATCGAAGCGGGTAATGCGGATCATCGGAATCTGAGTTAAACGTTGCAGATCTTCATCTACGATCTCCCGGATAAACTGCTTTTTAAATTTTTCAAAGCGTTTATACATGTACTGGTACAAGCCTCCCTTATCGGAATACAGCTTAAAGTCGATGTACATTTCTTCCCGGATAAAGATCTTCTCCAAGGTTGAGAAATGCCATTGTGATTCCAATTCTGCCAGGCGAATCTCCAACTCCCTGCGAAGTAAAGTAAGTGTATTATCCGTATTGACCTTCAGTATCTCAGACACTCCCATGAATCGGGGGGTATCACCATCGATCACAGAGGCATTCGGTGAGATGGAAACTTCACAATCCGTAAAGGCGTACAAGGCATCGATGGTTTTGTCAGGCGAAACTCCCGGAGCCAGGTGAATGACAATTTCTGCATCTGCAGCGGTATTGTCCTCAATCTTTTTGACTTTTATCTTTCCTTTATCGTTCGCTTTAATAATGCTTTCGATCAGGGAAGTTGTCGTACAACCAAAAGGAATTTCATTGATCATCAGGGTTTTATTGTCTACCTTCTTGATCTTTGCTCTTACCCTTACTTTTCCGCCTCTTAAGCCATCGTTATAGTTGGTAAAATCTGCCATTCCCCCATTCAGGAAGTCAGGGAAAATTTCAATTTTCTTTCCTTTCAAATGATTTATCGACTGATCGATCAGTTCAATAAAGTTGTGAGGCAGGATCTTACATGCCATTCCCACTGCGATCCCCTCCGCACCCTGAGCAAGCAGGATAGGGAATTTTACAGGTAAATTATCCGGCTCTTTATTTCGTCCGTCATAACTTAACAACCAGTTCGTTGTCTTCGGATTGAAAACCACGTGACTGGCAAACTTGGAAAGTCGTGCTTCAATGTAACGGGGTGCAGCAGCACCATCACCGGTCAATGTATTTCCCCAGTTTCCCTGGCAGTCGATCAATAGTTCTTTCTGTCCCAATTGAACCAAAGCATCACCTATCGAAGCATCACCATGCGGGTGATATTTCATCGTATTTCCGATCACGTTCGCTACTTTGTTGTAACGTCCGTCATCCAGTTCCTTCATGGAATGCAGAATTCTTCGCTGAACCGGTTTGAAGCCATCATGCAGCGATGGAACCGCACGTTCCAAAATTACATACGATGCATAATCCAAAAACCAATTCTCATACAATCCGCTAAGCGGAATAATCGTTTCATCTACGTGTTTATGATCATCTGAACCGAAAGAAGGCTCTTCTTTCCCGCCATTATCCAAATCATCATTTTCCGGATCTACCGGCCCGATTTCGTCTTCACTCATTTTAAGAAGCTTTTTCTATTGATTCGGTATTGTCTTCATCTGTTGGAGCATCCTCCAAAGCAACATGCTTCTCTTCATCTTTCACCACGCGCAGATTATCGATAATGAAGTCCTGGCGTTCCGGGGTGTTTTTCCCCATGAAATAGGATAAAATAGAATCGATTGAAGCATCTTTTGTAAGAAGCACAGGTTCCAGGCGGATATCGTCCCCGATAAAGTGTTTGAACTCATCCGGCGAAATCTCTCCCAAACCTTTAAATCGTGTGATCTCCGGGTTCTTTCCCAGTTCCAAGATTGCTGCCCTGCGCTCTTCTTCGGAATAACAGTAGATTGTTTTCTTCTTGTTCCGAACCCTGAAAAGAGGTGTCTGCAAAACATACACATGGTTCCGTTTCACCAGGTCAGGAAAAAACTGCAGGAAGAATGTCAGCAACAATAAACGGATGTGCATTCCATCGACATCGGCATCGGTTGCGATCACAATGTTATTGTAACGCAGGTTATCCATGTCTTCTTCGATATCCAAAGCCGCCTGGATCAGGTTGAATTCCTCGTTTTCGTAAACCACTTTTTTGGTCAGTCCGTAACAATTCAAAGGCTTACCGCGAAGTGAAAACACAGCTTGCGTGTTCACATCCCTGGATTTCGTGATCGATCCGCTCGCAGAATCTCCCTCGGTAATGAAAAGCGTGGTCATCTCGCGTTTCTCATCCTTCAGATCTGTCAAATGACTTCTGCAATCGCGCAATTTTTTATTGTGCAAGCTTGCTTTCTTCGCCCTGTCGCGTGCCAGTTTCCGTATCCCGGATAATTCCTTGCGCTCGCGCTCCGATTGCTTGATCTTTTTCTCCAGGGTATCGGCTACATCCGGGTGACGGTGTAAGTAATTATCTAATTTATCCTTCAGGAAATCATTGATGAACGCGCGCATGGATTTTCCCTCCGGCTCAATTTCCTGGGAACCTAATTTCGTTTTCGTCTGGGATTCAAATACCGGTTCAATCACCTTCACTGCTACTGCAGCAACGATCGACTGACGAATATCCGAAGCATCGTAATCCTTCTTGTAGAAGTCGCGGATCACTTTCGCTATTGACTCCCTGAATGCACTCTGATGCGTTCCTCCCTGAGTCGTGTGCTGACCGTTTACGAAGGAATAATAATCCTCACCATATGTTTTTCCATGTGTAAAAGCCACTTCAATATCCTCACCTTCCAAATGAATGATCGGGTACAAAGGATCTCCATCCATATTGTCTTCCAGCAAATCCTTCAGTCCGTCTTTCGATTGGTATTTTTCACCGTTGAAGTAAATTGCCAATCCGCGGTTCAGGTAACAGTAATTCCAAAACATCTTAATCAGATAAGGCATTTTGAAAGCGAATTTCTTGAAGATCGATTCGTCAGGGATAAATTCAAAGTACGTTCCATTCACCTCATCTGTTTTACTCAAAGGCAAATCTTCCGTCAATTCTCCCCGGGAAAAAACAACCTGCTTCTTTTGACCGTCCCTGACGGAGTAAACCATGAAATAATCACTCAAAGCATTCACAGCCTTTGTTCCTACTCCATTTAATCCGACGGATTTTTTAAATGCTTTTGAATCGTATTTCCCTCCTGTATTAATCTGAGAGACACATTCAATCACTTTTCCCAAAGGAATTCCCCGTCCGTAATCACGAACAGAAACCTTCCCGTCCTTCACTTTGATGTCGATTCGTTTTCCATTGCCCATTACGAACTCGTCAACGGAATTATCGACAATCTCCTTCACTAAAATATAGATCCCATCATCAGCGGAAGCACCATCACCCAACTTCCCGATGTACATACCGGGCCTCAGTCGAATATGCTCCTTCCAGTCCAGAGATCGTATATTGTCTTCAGTATATTGATTTTCAGCCATAATAACGGATTCTTTGCAAGTACCAAAGATAGTATCAGAAAGCTTTGTTTAAACGATGATTTGTTACGAGTTATGAACGATGCAAGGTTAATTTCGCAGGAGAAAATTATACCGCTTTTTGGGTATTGCCCGGAGTGATTCTAAGAAATAATTTTACCCGAAACAATCGGTATGTGTCATTACAAAACAATCAGCAATAATTCTTTCGGATGTCTTATTCAATGTAAAAACTGTGAGCAATTCCATCTTGGATTCGGTACCGTAGTACTGATTCTTTCATCTGATGAATTTATTCGCTTTTCCGACCAGGTGGAGACTATTCACGCTATGCACTATTCAGAAAAAAGAGAAAGCAACGAAAAAATCTACATGCACACGGACAGCTCAAAATTGGTTCTCGCGTTTACACACAAAGAATGGATGAAACTTTATCAGCTGTTGGAAGAATCCCGTTTTATGCTTTACGCAAATCAATTCATCAACCGGCATTAATTGTTTCTCCTGAGCCACCCTCTTTTCCAAAAAATAAAAATCAAAACGATTGTAATGAAGATCATTACTCCCCAGATCATATAGTATCCGTTATGCCATTTCAGCTCGGGCATGTTTTCGAAGTTCATTCCATAAACTCCCACAATAAAGGTCAAAGGAATAAAAATTGCGCTGGTCACAGTAAGCACTTTCATGATCTCATTCATGCGCTGACCCTGGATCGCATAATACAAATTAGCAACACCCTCCAGCATTTGCTTTTGTGATTCGATCTCATCAATTAAACTCAAGCAGGTGTCTTTCAACTCACGGAAATAATGAATATTATCTTCTATGATCATTTCATTTTCCACCCGGTCCAACTGCCCCATTAATTCTTTCATCGGGAAAACAATTTTCCTCAGATCAAGTAATTTTCGTTTTTCCCATTCCACTTTACGAAGCACTTCACTTCTCTGGTTTCGCAATACCAGTTTATCCAAGAGTTCAATATTCAATGCAATTTCCTGAACTACTTCCGTATAGTTATCAATGATAGCTTCCAGCATGCGGAAGAGAAGAAAATCAGGACCTTTGTAGCGAACCTTACCGCGTTTGTATTCAATCCGTTCACGAACCGTCGGGAAATGGTCTGAAGACCTTTCCTGGAAAGAAATCAGGTAATTATCTCCGATAATAAAACTAATACGCTCTTTTTTCAGATCATAATTATTCAATCCTTCTTTTGGTAATGCTGAAACAATGCTGAAAAACACATAATCGGAATACTCTTCCAGGCGAGTGCGCTTATTTTCATCAAACAGGTCTTCCTGAAGCAGTTTATCGATACACAATTTATCACACAGCTTCTGAATCGCTTCTTTGTTCTTCATTGAATGAAAGTTCAGCCAATAGGTCGAATTCATATCATCAAACGGATTGAAATTTTCCGCAAAATAGTCCTCCGTATTCTTCTCCAAAGAGAAAACATCCAGATTATACTTGTAAAGTTGTGCTACCTGAGACATGTAACGAAAATAGCATTTTTCGAATTACAAATTACGTCCCGATCACTATCGGGATACGAATATCGAATGTCAAAATCTCCCAACCCTACTTTTTAATCAATTCATCCTACCAGCAAAGATTTATTTTAAACTGATTAACAAACAAGTGGTATAATTATTGAAACACCTTCTAAAAGAATATTCGCCATGTTAAATCCTTCACACTCTCATACATACCTCATACTATACCCATACTTGATCCATACATGACCCGTACTTAATCCATACTCAACTGTTATGAAAAAAATGATCCTTTATCTATTTTTACTTCCATTTATCTGTCAGGCACAAACAGATACGCTTGTTGTCGAAATTATATACGGTTCAAAACCTATCGCTAAAAATGAATCACACTGGTTCGGAGGAAAATTAGGCGGACATATAGGCCTTCGAATCGGGAAAGACAGCGTGATGCATTTTGTTCCGGGCGGAAGAGTTGCCGCAACGAATATCAATTCCGACACGGGAAGCTATCTTATTTCGAGTACCAAACAATTTTACAGAACCTTTCGAGCTGACACCACGAAAACCTGTAGGATTTTTATCCCCGTCAGTTCGACTCAAAAGCAAAAGCTGCTCAACGATTCAAAATCATTCTTAAAAGAAGGTCCTTATCCATATGCTTTCTTCGGAATGAGATGTGCCGCTGCGTGTTATCACCTGTTATCTCTGGCAGATGTCACGAAAGATCTATCGAGAAGTAAAATGACCTGGAAGTTTATTTACCCGAGAAAATTGAGAAAATATCTTTTCAAAGAAGCCGCTAAAAAGGGCTGGAAGATTGAGAGAACACCCGGTTCAACAAAACGGAAGTGGGACCACGACTGACTTCAACCCCGCTCAGTTGCTGTGTTCAAAACAAGGAAATTAAAAAGACACTTAGCGAAGTCGAAATGACACTTTCAATTCAAGAGTTTCTGATATTTTTCGAATTCCTTCACATTGGAAGAACGCTTGATTGCTGCCAGCACTTTTAATTTCTCGTGCTTGGTTAAATGCCACGAAAGACTGATCCGGTCTTTTTGCAATTCCCTCAGATTCAAATTAATTGTCCGGATAGGCACTGCATATTTATCCATTGTCACACGAAGCAGTTCATCCTGGTCGTAATCCTGGATTCGCGGAAAGTTGGTAAATACATTTGAAAGCGGCGTGGTAAACTTATCGAACAATCCGAAAGAACGTGCTTGCTCATTATACATGATCCGTTTGTTATCGCGAATTTGAAGAATTACTACTCCACTGGTGTTTTTTCTGATCCAGGATTCTAATCTCATGAGCCATTGAACAGTTATCCGGGTGCCGAAATTGTCACGAGCACCAGCATCCATCACTTGAATTTCCGGGGTAGTCGGCAAACTCGTCATGGGAAGAACGTAGGGGAAAGATGCATTCATCCGCAATGCAGAAGACAGGCGCAATTTTTCCGATTTTTGTTTTTTCAGCAGGAGGTGAATATCAATATTTTCCTGAACGCGATTCATTTCCGGTGATGGTGATGCAGAATCCATCAAAAAGCTCAGTCCTAACGAAGAAATCATTATCCGCCTTCCATCATTAACAACTGAGGGAGTGAGGATAATATTGGGAATAATTCCTTTTTTCTCAAAGGCCCGGAAATATCTCAAAGGTTTATTCAGTCTCTGACCGGTATTCTCATTCAGATCCGATTCAAAAGCCATCGCCCGGTCGTAACTGTATTCCGAATCTTCAAAACTGGACTGATAGCGGAAAAACAGATCATTAGTAGATGCCGCAAACGATAATTTATTCAACAGATCCTGGGAGATTTCTTCAAAATACTTTTTATCGTTGAAGTTCACTTTTTTCGTTTGATAATTCTCCAGCAATAATGAACGGTAATAAGATGCACCAACCGTCCCACCGGAGGCTCCCGTTATCATCGCAATGTGTCTGGACGATTTAAAATCACTCAGGGAATCACAAATCCGGAGCACCTGGAAAACCCATGATGCACTCCGCGAACCTCCTCCGGAAGTATTCACAACCACCATAAGCGGCTTTTTTTCTCCTGTTTGCTTCTTCCAATTCTCCAAATAAGTAATGTAATCCTCGTAATCACCCGAACGCTGGGTTGCGTCCTTACTCAATTCGTGAATTGCCGAATCGGAATAAACTGCGGGCTGATCATAGGCCAAGCCGTAAGCCTGTGTTTGAAACTTAAACATCTCCACTGTTTTGGACAAATAGTTCATGAACAGGAAACACAGAATAATGATCGGGTAAGCCCAAACCCTCAGCCAGGATAAAAGCGCACTCAACAGCATCAGGATAATGGTAAGAAGCAGCACTACACTTACACCCGCAGGAACATCGAGAAATGTTTTACCACCGAATAAGCCGATCAGGATAAAGGTCAGAATGGTCGCTATTTCAAAAACAGTTGTTGAAATCCTGTTTTGGTCAAATACCGATTGGAGCAGCGTCTGAGCATAATGTTTTGTAGAGCGGCATTGCTGTATCCGTAATCCTCTTCCGACATACCAGTACAAGCGCTGCCTGTTGGCACTTTTAACTTTGATCCGGTTTCTCTTTCCGAAGCGCATCCAACGAGTAGTTCTAACGGACCGCTCCTCATCGTAGCGTTTTAATTCAAAGAGGTTCTTATTGATCGGGAAAAAGTAAAGCAGCGAAACCCCCACAAAAAGAAAGAAACCCACTAAAAATCCGAACACAAAAAGAGATATATTCAGCCAGGACTCAAATTCTTCCATTCGCTGAAAACGAATAATCCGAATGATAAAAAAAACAATAAAGCTTACCGGGATGATGCTGTTGTTGATGCAAAAACGCACAAATGGTTTGTTGACCATTGCCAAAAAAGGAAAGCGTGAAGCAAGCCTCATATAAGAATACGAGTGAAAAGCCATTGTCAGTCCTCCAAAAGAAAAACCAATAAGCAGAAAAGAGAAAAAGCCTGTGTCGCCCTGGTACTCGGGAGATAAAAACAAATACGCAAGACCAAAACCAATCCCGACTTTATCCGATATCAGCAAAAAGAAAAAGACCCAATAGAAGAAGCCAAGCAGGTTGTGCTTCAAATGATGAGCCAATAATACGAAAGGGAAAAAGACCCTTACGAACTGAAATGTATTGGAGGTAATATCCCGGAGTGCAGCCACAAACCCAATATTACGAATTAAAGATGATGTTTATGGTACTCTTTAACAAAATCTGTCACCAAATAAGTCAGAGTTTTTCCAACAATGAGCTCATCCGCTTCATTTTTCGGAGCAGCTTCAGGCAAATGCAGGTAGCTGACTTTTTCAAGAGAAGCCATTTTTCGCACATAAATCCTTGCCTGATCCACCGTTATTCCGGAAGGCGTAAAAGCACTTGAAGGCATATATGCAATTGCGTCCATATCCAGTTCAACACCCATTACCGTCTGAAAATGGGAATCGTAAACCTTATCGATATCTGCCTGAAACTTAAATGATTTTTCCAGCCAGGATTCATAAAAAGTAAAGAATGCTTTCATTTCCTCTAAATGGTCGAGTATAAATTGGTTATTGTATGATTCATGTAAGCCCAGGACAGAATAATGTCCCAGGAATCCGTATTCATACGCATAAGAAAACGGATTTCCGGAATGCCTTCCTTCCATTGCCCTTGTATCTGCGTGCGGATCCAGGTTCACCACCGAAATTGCAAGACCAAGTGACTCCGACACCCCTTTGATGATCGGATAGGCATTGTTGTGTCCACCCCCAATAACAATAGGGATTCCTCCGCAATCAACTACTTCCTTCACCCAGGCTGAAAGCAAATAATCCAGATCATCCACATGCAGATAAGAGATCGTATCTACCGGTTCTCGCAAATCAATAAATCCATGAATACAGATCGAATTTCCTGTTAAAAACTTGTTGGACTGCACTCCTAAAAAGCGCGAAATAAAAGCTTCAAATGCAGCTTCAGAACCACCTTTCCCACCATTCAAACGCGGACCAATATCCTCTTTAACTCCAAGAATGTGAAAGCGTTTTTCCTTCCAGCTGTCTACTTCCTCAGACGAACGAAACAATACGTTCTGGCCAATTCGGATCTCACCATCCCTTTCCGTCAGCCAGCGCTTCAAATGCGTTTCATCCGGCAGCTGTAATTTAAAAAAAGTAGATTCAAGCATGGTGTTTTTCCATTAGTTCAACAAAAGCACTTGGAGGAGCAATCGGTTTCATGCTTTCCTTTGAAACAAACACCAGAGTGGTTTTTGCTTTACTCAGGCATTCTTGCTTCTCGTTGTAAAGTGTGTATTCAAAAAACAAGCGCGGACCTTTCAACTCTGTAATTGCCGTAACAATTGTCAGTTCATCGTCATACAGCGCAGGTTTAAAATAGTCCACTTCAAAATGGCTTACTGGCAACATCACTCCACTTTCTTCCAGTTCACGGTAGCTCATTCCAAGAGAACGCATTGCTTCCACCCTTCCCACTTCAAAATAAGCGGCATAATTTCCATAATAGCAATACCCCATCTGGTCTGTTTCGCCATATCTCACACGCACCTTTGTCGGGAATTCAAATGAAGTCTTCATGAAGTTTTAAGTTCTAAATAAATTCGGTTAAATGTCGTAACTATTTTTCAGATTTTTGATTAGAATTCACATGGGGTTTTAAAGAACATTTCCGGAACATTAAATCAAGGTTATTGCAATCTAATTTCGTACCTTTGAAGAAGAGTGTTTTTTAATGTTTAAATATCAAAATTTAACATTTGACTATAAAATTCGCATATTCATCGAACAATCAGTCGGTTTTAAGAAAATTGTAATATGATATTAAAGGATTACTTCAATACAAAGCAAAACTTTTCAAATAATCAACCCCTAAACGACTTTTTTTTTCACTTTTTTATGAGAATATTTGCTCACTTAAAAATTCGAAGGCTTAACAGTTAAGCTATGAATCTATTACGCTGATTATTTTTTTATTAACATATTATTATAAACGTTTAAATACCCTGCTAAATGAGTGCCAACCATGACGCTATTTGGAATTCCTGTCTGAAAGTTATCAAGGATAATTTACCAATCCAAGCTTACAAAACTTGGTTTGAACCGATTGTTCCCGTAAAGCTTGAAAACAACATTCTGACAATACAAGTTCCATCTCACTTTTTTTACGAATGGTTGGAAGAACATTATATTACTCTGTTAAAAAAGGTAATTAAAAAAGAGCTCGGACAAGAAGGGCATTTGGAATACAGTATTGTAATGGAAAATTCTGCCAGCAATTCCAATCCTTATACAGTGAAACTTCCTGCTTCCGATAAGAAGGCTGTGAAGAACGCACCTATGCATATGCCCATAAACATCAGCGACAATCCGATCAAGAATCCATTTATTATTCCCGGATTGAAGAAAGTGAATGTCGATTCGAACCTGAATCCGGCGTATTCATTTGAGAACTTTGTGGAAGGTGACTGTAACCGCTTAGCACGTTCTGCAGGTTATGCAGTAGCGAACAAACCCGGAGGAACAGCTTTCAATCCTTTATTGATCTACGGTGGTGTCGGATTGGGAAAAACGCATTTAGCCCACTCAATCGGTATTGGTGTAAAGAATCAATTCCCGAATAAAACTGTTCTTTACGTTAGCTCCGAGAAGTTCGCACATCAGTTTATTGACGCTGTTCGTAATCAAACAACGAACGATTTCATTCACTTCTATCAAATGATTGATGTTTTGATCATTGATGATGTTCAGTTCTTCTCCGGAAAAGAAAAAACACAAGACGTATTCTTCCATATTTTCAACCATTTACACCAAAATGGAAAACAAATCATTTTAACATCGGATAAACCGCCGGTTGAAATGCAGGGAATGGAACAGCGCTTATTGTCCCGCTTCAAATGGGGATTGTCTGCAGACCTTTCAACTCCTGATCTGGAAACGCGTATTGCGATCATGGAGAAGAAAATGTATGGCAGCGGTATCGAACTTCCACGCGAAGTTGTTGAATACCTTGCATACAGCATCAACACAAATATTCGTGAGATGGAAGGTGCAATGACTTCACTTCTTGCTCAGGCTTCGTTAAACAAAAAAGCAATTACGCTTGATTTGGCGAAACAAATGATCGATAAGTTTGTGAAGAATACTGCCCGTGAAGTTTCAATTGACTATATCCAAAAAGTGGTTTGTGATTATTTTGACTTACCAATTGAAATGCTGAAATCAAAAACACGTAAGCGTGAAGTTGTTCAGGCCCGTCAGATTTCGATGTATTTCTCTAAGAAAATGACAAAGTCTTCATTGGCAAGTATCGGAGCACACTGTGGTGGAAAAGATCATGCAACTGTTCTTCATGCATGCAGAACGGTGATTAATCTTTCTGAAACAGACAAACAGTTCCGGGTTTACCTGGAAGATCTCGAAAAGAAATTGACTATTCAATAATATCAGAATGGCTGTCCGGAAAGACAGTCATTTTTGTTTTAGCGAGTATTTTCGTAACGTAATTTATTGGTTTTAAACCTCGTCCCAATATTGGGACATTGGGAATTTCCAAATTCGGAAAATGCGAATTAAAATATTCTTTCTTTTCCCGATCTTTCTTTCTTCTTACCTTTGCAAACTCATGCAAGGAGGTAAATTCAAAACAATCACAACACTAAGCGAAGGATTCTACAAAGAAAAGGGATCCAAGTTTCTTGCGTTTGCCATTCCCTGCAAAACAGAGGAAGAAATCAGGGACCATATCCAGCGTCTTAGAAAAGAACATCACCAGGCTGTTCACGTTTGTTCTGCTTTCCGTCTGGGAAGCGATAAAAAAAAATACCGGGCAAGTGACGACGGAGAACCATCCAATTCTGCAGGAGCTCCAATCCTTGGACAAATTCAATCATTTGACCTGACAAACATTCTAATCGCTGTTGTAAGATATTACGGCGGAGTAAATTTGGGTGTCGGCGGCCTGATCAATGCATACAGAACTGCTTCAAAAGAAGCCCTGGAAAATGCTCAGATTATCGAACAGGAAGACGAACTGCTCATCACTTTACTTTACGATTACAATGAAATGCCACAGGTTATGGCTCTCCTGAAAAACAGCCGGGCGAGAATTATTAATCAGGATTTTCAATTATCTTGTAAGCTAAACATCCAGCTCCCGGTCTCAGAACTAAACTTGCTGGAACAATTTATGGAATTAAACCTTCTTCTGCCGGAAGAAAAAAATATCAGAATAGAAAATCATGGAATTATCCAATAGTCAATTACTTCAGGATCTTATCAGCACCCAGGGACTGGCAAGTGATGAATCGCGAATTAAGTCATTTATCAAAGAATACATCCTTAAGAATTCTTCAAGATGGAAATCAAAACCGCATATCATTGATGGTCTGGGTTTCCAGGATGCACTCATTTTGGTTTTCGGAAACCCAAGAACGGCTGTTTATGCCCATATGGACACGATCGGTTATTCAGTAGGCTATGAAAATGAACTGATCCGTGTGGGAGGACCAAAAAATATTGACGGAACAATCTTAGTCGGGAGTGATTCTCAAGGCATTGTTGAAGGCGAACTGATGATCTTTGAGAATGAATATAACCAGCAACGCATCCAGCTTTCTCATGAACGCATTATCGACAGAGGAACACTGCTTTCTTTTAAACCCAATTTCAAAGAAACCAAGGAATACATTCAATCACCTTATTTAGATAATCGATTAGGTGTTTACGTTGCACTTCAATTGGCAGAAACAATGGAAAACGGAGCCATTGTATTTTCTACGTATGAAGAACATGGCGGAAATTCCGTTGGAGCCTGTGCCAAATACCTGATGAATAATTACGAAGTATTTCAGGCCCTGATCTGCGATATTACCTGGGTTACTCCGGGTGTTGTTCACAAAGGAGGTGTCGCAGTTTCTATGCGCGACAGTATGCTGCCCCGGAGAAAGTACTTAAATAAGATCATTTCAATAGCAAATGATTCCGGGATAAAATACCAATTGGAAGTGGAATCAGCAGGCGGAAGTGATGGTTCTGTGCTTCAAAAGTCAGATCTGCCGATCGATTGGTGCTTTATAGGAGCTCCGGAAGATAATGTCCATACTCCAAAAGAGAAAGTTTATAAGAAAGACATTGAATCTATGATTGAAATCTACCGCGTTTTAATGGACCAGCTGTAATTAACGGATTTCAGTAACTTCTTTGATTTCAATAGCTCTGAACTCTGAGCACCCTGTTCCTCTTTCGTCCAATACTTTAAAGATCAGTTTTAAACGCAATTTATCTACCTGGAACTTAGGGTCCAGGTTAGCCGGAGTATAACTATACTTATTTTTTCCATGTGAAACTTGAATAACAGGTCCGCAATCCAGTATCTGAACCTCTCCAAGGTAGTATGCATCATCGCTGTGTCTGATTGTCTTGGGAGTTTCTGCTTCCGTTTGTGTATTCGTCTGTTCCTGCGACACTTTTTCAGGTGTACGACACGAAACCAACAATCCACAAATTAGTATCAAAACGGCTCGAATCATCTTCTATTTGTTTTGTAATACACTTTTCCCGGCTATTGCCGCTGTTGTCCAGGCTGCCTGGAAATTAAAACCTCCCGTAACTCCGTCGATATCCAGGGTTTCCCCGGCAAAAAAGAGCCCGGAAACTTTCTTCACTTCCATTGTTTGCACATTGATTTCGTTCAAATCAACTCCTCCGGCAGTTACAAACTCTTCCTTAAAGGTCGTTTTTCCTTCCATCAAATACAAATCATTGACTAAAATTTCCAATAGCTTGTTTTGGTGCTTTGGTGTCAACTCAGAGCATTTGAACTGATTTGGAATTCCTGCCTTTTCCAAAAGATAGGTCCACAATCTCGATTTGATAGCATAGATCGGTGTATTTACCACCAGTTTATTAGATAAAGTGAATTCTTTGATCTTTTCCCTGACAAGTTCTTGATTCTCCTCTCCTGTCCAGTTCACAGCGATTTGAGACTTATATCCTTTCAACTCCAGGATTCGCGCACCAAACGCAGATGATTTCAAAACAGCCGGACCACTCATTCCCCAATGAGTAATTAGCAAAGGGCCGTTAGAAGTCCATTTTTCTCCTATAATTTTCACCAATGCATTTTCCTGTACGATTCCCATCAGCTCTTTGACCGGTTCACCTGGCATATTAAAAGTGAAAAGTGACGGGACGGGCGGAACAATTTTCAGATTAAATTCTTTCAATATTTCAAAACCGGATATTTTTGGTTGTCCACCGGTCGTAACAATTACTGCCTTTGAATGGAAGATTTCATCGGGAGTCCGAACCTCAAACAAACCGGAATCCAGTTTTTTAACAGTTTCTACCCGCTGATTCAATATTAATTGCACTCCATTCTTCTTCAACTCGTTCAAAAAGCAATCAATTATAGTCTGTGAATCATTGCTTACGGGAAAATAACATCCGTCCGGGTACAATTTCAAAGGAACATTCCGAGTCTCCAGCCATGCTTTCATATCTGAACTGGAAAAGTGGTAGAATGCCTTTTTAAGAAAGCGCTCACCTCTTGGATAGTGTTTAGATAATTCTTCCGGGTCAGAGATCACATTGGTAACATTGCACCTTCCACCACCGGAAATCTTGACCTTTGCCAATGGTTTAGAGCTTCTTTCCAGGATAGCGATTTTTGCATGTTTAAAGTTTTCCGAAGCTTTGATCGCTGAAAAACATCCGGCAGCTCCCGCACCAATCACCAAAACATCCAATTTTTTCATCCCTCAAAAGTAATCACAAAAGAGCCTACGGAACGAAAGTTTTTTTCGATTCTGTTCTAAATTCGCGATATTGCGAACAGCCCTTTATCCATAAGGGTTTCCGAACAATTTCAACCAAAGAAAAAGGCCAAATGCAACTGCACTTAGCCTCTTTCCCTTAACCTGTAGATGTTAATAATTGATCCGTTAGTTTCTTTAACGCCTAAAGCAGAAAAAGGTTTCAAAAAAAATATAAAAATTGATCCGCATCAGCTTTTCTTCGGATCGGTGTTTCTAACTTTGCTGTAATTAAAGATAAAGGTGTGCTAATCGGTAAAGGATCAAAATTGAATAGTGTTCTCAGGATGAAATGTCCCAGATGTCAGGAAGGAGATTTTTATGTCGCTCATCCCTATTCTCTGAAAAACGTTGGTGAAACCCATAAATATTGTCCAAGCTGCGGATTGAAATACGAAAAAGAGATCGGATTCTATTACGGAGCAATGTATGTTTCTTATGGTTTGGGTGTCGGACTGTTTGTAGCCTGCTGGGCTGGTTTCAATTTATTTTTCCCCAACGCAAGTACCTTTATTCAGATTTCAGTCATTTCCGGACTTTCTATTTTTCTAAGTCCTTATCTGTATGCTTTATCGAAAATAATCTGGGCAAACCTGTTCTTTTCCTATGATCCGGAAGCTCTAAGTAATTACAAAAAGGATCAAAATGTTTAGAGGGTTCAAAAAGTGATTCCTTTTGAAATAAAAAATCCCCCAGCCGGCAAACTGAGGGATCACATTCTACAAAACAATTATTGAAGGATGACATTTCGATCTTTCGGATATTTAATCTTAAACGAATAGGTAAATTTATCCGTGGCTTTGGTTTTCAAATTGACCGTCCAGGTTAACTTACCCGTCGTTTTATCATAATTTGCTTTATCCGTGCTGATCGTTTCTATAACGATTTCTCCGTTACTGGTTACAGGGATCTGGTCCTCAATAACCAAATCAATGGTGGTTGCTTTGAGGTTCTTCACGGAAATTTCGTAGGCATACGTGCGTTCGATATCGTTCCCAACAACTTTTTCCTTATACTCTTTTTTCAGGAGAATTCGCTTCGCAATAATATTCGGATCCTTGCCAAGGCTTAATTTCAAAGTATCGTTCATTGTAGTCGGATCAATGTATGTTTCACCAATGTACGTTCCGTCGAAGAAGATATTTGCACTTGCTGGAACCAGTTGCAAATCTTCCAGTTTAAGCACTTCTGCCACTAAGAAAACTCCCGGATCGATCTTTGGAACGGTATAATAGCGATAATTGGCAGTCAGATCCAGATTCCTTACCAAAACCAAATGGCTTTCATCATCACTTTCAATCGTATAAGGCAAATCAATTTTGTATTCTGCAGATAAAACACGGTTGATTACTGTTGTAAAGTTCGCAGCTGTTTCGCCTTCTTCTATTGATGAATCTTCAGAATCCTTTGCCTCTGACTTTTTTTCATACGCAACAGATGGAGCATTTGAGAGGCTATAACTGTTCAATCTTCCGTTTACAGCTTGAAAATTATAGTAATCGACATACCATGGGTGCAAATCCGGTTTGATTTTGTTTTGGTACGGATCATTCGTTGATAAGGTCAATTGCACATCATTCCAGGATTCTCCTGTATTTTGCTGAATACTCGCCTTATATGCCAGGTTTACTTTTCCAGAAGTAATTTCACTTCGGATATCGTATGACGGGATCCAGGAAGCCCCGGAAGCCAAATAAGAAACATTCAATTTCCCTGCAACTACTTCTTTCGATTGAAGCGTCACAACAATGCGGTGTATTGGGCCTGTAGGAACTTTTGGCGTATTGGACGACTGGTAATTCTGAAGATCGCTCATGCGCGTATTCATTTCCTGTAACGCACCGTTTTTGGATTTCAAGCGTTTATTCAATACCTGCAACTTCTTGTTTATCTCGTTCATTTTCAACTGGTAATAGTCCATTGCTTGTTTCAACAGTTGAATCGAATCGTTCACCTTTCCCTGACCGCGGATAGCTCCGTTATTAGACAAGATCGTTTTGGAAGTATTCAATACGTCGATCTCATCCTGGATCTCTTTGATGTCAAACAAAATCCCGTTGATCGAATCCTGCAGTAGATTGATGTCCCTTCTGATCTTTAAAGGAAGCCCTTCCAATTTGGGTTTTTCAGGTTCGGGATAATAAACCTGGTATTTGGAGTCGATCAGGACAACGTTTCCGAAAGCTTTCACCTGCAAACTTTTCGGATCTATATTCGGACTAACACCTTCAATGATCAATTCCGTAATTCCGGGTTTTACGTTGAAATTTGCTTTGCGATAAATTTGTGCACCATTCGTATAAACGGTTACTTCACTGATGGAAGATTTAATAATCTCTTTGTCATTGGCAGCGAGTGAAAGGAAATTTGGGAGAACTGCCAATAGGAGAACAACTATTTTTTTCATAGGAATCAATTTCCTGTTAGTACTTCCGAAAAGAATTTTCGTTCAAATAAATTTTAACAAAAAGAAAAAAGGTACGCTCAAAACGAACACACCTTTCTGATTATCAATCAGTAAATTATTTTTAACCGCAAAGAAGCAGAGGTTGCAAAGTTAGATCCTTTGCGTTCTTTGCTCCTTCGCTGTAGCTTCGGCGTAAGCGTTCACTCTTAGCGGTGAAAATATCAGATAAGTTCTTTGATTTCTCCAATAATCCGATCTGCCAAATCTGAAGCTGCTTGTGCATCTTTACTTTCCGTATACACACGAATAATCGGTTCCGTATTACTTTTGCGAAGGTGAACCCACTCTTTTCCGATATAGATTTTCACTCCGTCAACGGTGTCAACTTCTTCTCCTTTGTACTTTTCAGCCATTTGAATAAGAATAGCATCTACATCAATTCCGGGAGTTAGATCAATTTTCTTCTTGGCCATTTCGTAATTCGGGTAAGACGTTCTAAGAGCTGTCATACTCATGTTTTTATGTGCCAAATGCGACAAGAATAAAGCTATTCCGACCAACGAGTCTCTTCCGTAGTGTAATTCAGGATAGATAATTCCACCGTTTCCTTCTCCGCCGATCACTGCATTGGTTTCTTTCATTTTCACCACTACATTGACTTCTCCTACTGCAGAAGCATGGTAAGTACATCCAACTTCTTCCGTAATGTCTCTTAACGCTCTTGTAGAACTCAAATTGGAAACAGTTGCTCCTTTTCTTAAGGAGAGAATGTATTCCGAAACAGCAACCAATGTATATTCCTCTCCGAACATCGATCCGTCTTCATTTACCAAAGCAAGTCGATCCACGTCCGGGTCAACTGTAATTCCCAGGTGAGCTTTTTCCGAAACTACTCTTGAAGACAATTCTGTCAAATGTTCTTTCAATGGTTCGGGATTATGCGGAAAATGACCGGTCGGATCACAATACATTTCTACAACATCTGTCACACCTAGCCTGCGAAGTAATTGCGGAACTGAAATTCCTCCTGTGGAATTCACTGCATCCACCACGACTTTGAAATTGGCAATTTTAATTGCAGGAATATCTACATCCGGTAATTCACAGATGGCCTGGATATGTCGTTCGATGGCTTCTGTATCGGTGATTACTTTTCCCAGCTCGTCTACCTCAGCGAATACAAAGCTTCCATCCGTAGCAATTTTCAACAACAACTCTCCTTCAGCTCCTGAAATAAACTCTCCTTTGCTGTTCAACAGTTTTAAGGCATTCCATTGTTTGGGATTGTGGGAAGCAGTTAAAATAATTCCGCCGCTTGCCTTGTGATAAGGAACTGCCATTTCAACAGTTGGTGTTGTAGACAAGCCCAGATCGATCACTTCGATTCCCAAACCAACCAGTGTTTGAATAACGAGCGTTGCTATCATTTCTCCTGAAAGCCGGGCATCTCTTCCAACCACTACTTTCAATTTAGCTGTTTCCGAAACTGATTTTAACCAGGTACCGTAAGCCGCAGCAAACTGAACAGCATCAATTGGAGTTAAATTATCTCCGGGAGAACCGCCAATGGTCCCTCTGATTCCTGAAATAGATTTGATTAATGTCATCTTTTTATAGATTAAAGACGAAAGACAAGAGATAAAAGACAGATTAAGGTCTTCAGTCTTTTATCTTTAGTCTAATGTCTTTTTTAATTCGATCATTCTCAATACCGTTACAGCAGCTTCCACACCTTTATTCCCGTGTTTTCCGCCGGCCCGGTCAATTGATTGTTGTTCCGTATTATCGGTTAGTAAACAAAAACCGATCGGTTTGTTGTACTTTAAAGTTACATCCACTATTCCCTGGGTTGTTCCCGAACAAACAAAGTCAAAATGCCTTGTTTCTCCCTGGATCACAACTCCTATAGCAATTACTCCGTCAATCTTTTCATCCTGTGCCAACCATTGGGCACCAAGAGGAAGTTCAAATGCTCCGGGAACTTGTTTGATGTAAATGTTTGATTCCTTCACTCCAGCGTCAAGCAAAGTTTCCATTGCTCCTTCCAATAACTTGGAAGTGATATGACCGTTCCATTCAGAAACAACAATGCCGATTGAAAAATCGGCACCGTTTGGAATTGTATCTTTATCGAACGCTGATAAGTTTTTTAAACTTGTAGCCACGTTTCTAATTATTTATTGGATACTCTTGCAATGTATTTGTCAATCG
Source organism: Fluviicola sp. (assembly GCF_029266855.1). Taxonomy (GTDB): domain Bacteria; phylum Bacteroidota; class Bacteroidia; order Flavobacteriales_D; family Crocinitomicaceae; genus Fluviicola. The sequence continues at coordinate 93,405 of NZ_JAQSWB010000001.1, read as the reverse complement.
TTTTTTGTTGACCGAACATATAGTAATCCTTGTTAATTCTTTCGTAAAGTTCTTTCGCTTTCTCGTAATCTTTGATCTCTTCAGCTACCTGACCGGCTTTGAACAAATAAGTTGGTGTTGTCCACTCATTTTCATTTGCATCAGCTGCATCAACATACATGTCTAAGGCATCTTTGAATTTACCCATTTCACTGTAGCAGTCACCTTGTAAACCAAGAGCCATTGCAGGTCCGTAAGTATCATCTAAAGAAACACCTTCCAACAATTTCAATGCTTTCTTGAAATCTCCTTTAGCCATGTATTGGCGAGCCAAAGTTAATTCAGCAACTTCTCCACCCTGGTATCCGTCGTTCTTCTTAACGAATGGCTCCAATTCAGCGATTGCTGCGTCTACAGAATCTTTCGCTGCCAGGTTCAACCCACGGTAATAACCTTCATTTGCTTTCTGGTTATTCGGAGCGTAAACGAATTGTTTGTAAAGAATGTATCCGAGAATCCCTACAATCAGTCCGATCACCACAGCGGTGATCAAACGAAGTTTCTTATTCTCTTTGAATTGACGTTTAATATCGTTAAAACTGGTAGTTCCTGCCATTTGAATATTTATTTAAGCGTTGCAAAAATAATCTTTTTTTCGAATCACGGATTGAAACTTATCAAAAGGTGAATGTGAAGAAGGTTTTTTTTGAAATTATCCGTTCAGGAACGAGGTCAATAACTGAAGCTAGTCTGTAAATTTTAGCTGAAGAGTAGATCTATTTAACCACCACTTTTCAATTCGTAATTCGTAATTAACAAAAAAGCATACCTTTGCAGCGTTTTAGGTTCGATTGTAAAAAATTACAAAACGATAATAGGGAATTCGGTGTGAATCCGAGACTGTATCTGCAGCTGTAACTCTTATCAAACGGTCTTCATAAATCCACTGATCCGCTGCGGCGGAATGGGAAGGAGAAGTCACCGGGGAGAAGTCAGAATACCTGCCTTGAACATAATTGAATGAAGACTTCAGATTAAAGTCGGGTTCGAAATGAGGGAGCTTTTCTCTCAGTTTGTTCTTATCTCTGATTTTTTCATTTGCTTTTATTTATTCATTTTAAATGCTTTAAGGCAATGAAAAAAATGTTACTCGCAGTTAGTGTGTTCTGCATCCAATTCACACAAGCCCAAACTGTCGTTACCTTTGACGACTTAACTTTAGCTCCCAACACGTATTGGGACGGCTCCGATTCCACTTTAGGTTTTACATCAGGTGGAGTTTATTTCGAAAATTCGTACGATTTCCAGTATGATTACTGGTCCGGTGGATTTATCTACTCCAGTTCAACCGATGTAACTACTGCAGGTTATACCAATGACTTTTCAGCTTACACAGGTACAGGTGGAAACTCGAGTCAAAACTATGCTGTGAATTACGGCGGCGGAATTGATTTCGGAACTGAAAAAATGCTGGGAAGTATCCAGGTGACGAATACTACTTATGCTGCACTTTCCATGTTAAACGGAGATGCTTTCGGAAAAGTATTTGGTTCTCCTAATGACGCTCAAGGTAATCCGGATGGAACAAACGGTGAAGATTGGTTTCGTTTATTGATCATTGGAAAAGATGCTCAAAACAATACAACGGATACGGTCATTTTCTATTTGGCTGATTACCGCTTTGCAGACAGTTTGCAGGATTACATTGTAAACACCTGGGAAACTGTTGACTTAACTCCGCTTGGAGAAGTTCAATTCTTAGAATTCGAGTTACAATCGACGGATGAAGGTTCTTTTGGAATAAATACTCCGGCTTATTTTGCTTTGGACAACATCTCTTACGGAACAGCTTCGCTTAACAAATTGAGCAGCGTAAACCAGGAAGTATATCCAAATCCGTCTACAGACAAAATCACAGTTAAATCTCCAAAAGGACAAATCAATGTATACTCCTTGTCGGGGGAATTGATCCTGACTCAGACAACCGATGGACTTCAGGAAATTAACCTGAATACGGTTCAGTCTGGAACATACATTATTGAAACAAGTACTTCTGAAGGAATTGCAAGAACGCGCATTAGTAAAATCTAATTGATCCTTCGGTTTACCATACCAACCCTGTTGATTATAGCCTCTTGTCCTGTTTTTGGGCAAGAGGTTAAACCAATTGAAGAAGTTGTTATTTCTCCGGGTAATGATCGGGAAAACAGCATTCAGATCGAATTGTCGAAAGATAAAATTCAAAACAAACTGGCCAGTGACCTCGGCCAGATATTAAGTTTACTTCCCGGCCTTCAAATTAAAAACTACGGAGATGTCGGCGGATTAAAAACAGTCAGCTTTCGTAGCTTAGGCGCCGGTCACACGGCTTTGGTCCAGGATTATTCATCAGTTTCTACCACCCAAAGCGGCCAGGCTGATCTGAGTTCTTTCCCTGTGGATTTCATTGAAAGACTGGAATTGATAACGCTTTCCCCTACCCGCACCCAGATCCCGGTTCATGCAAAACTTGCAGGAGCAGTAGTGAATGTCGAATCCGTTCATTCTTATGTTGGAACAAACATGCGGAACCTCATTCTTGGTGCCCAGGCAGGATCCTTTGATCAATACGAAGGCTACCTGATGCTTCAGAAGAGATCCCGGAAATGGGCAGGAACTTTAACCGGAAAGATCAGATCGTACGGCGGCTCTTATCCATACACTTACCTGAATGGGAATACCCGGATTCAGGACCGGCGAAAAAACAACAGTCTGCTGGAATACTTCGGTACTGCCTCCATCCAGTTTTCTCCGAATTCAGATCACCGGATACAGCTTCGGATCTCAGGTAACGAGTACAAAAAAGAGCTGGCGGGTGCTGTGATCTTTTACAACAGTAATGCCGCTCAGTATTTAAATGGCTTTGGTCTCAATGGCTCATTGAATCACCGGTATTCAAAGAATAAATGGAACATCTTTTCTTCTGTAAATTATCAGAAAAACAACCTGCAATACCTGGATTCAACTTATCTCAATTCGCTTGGTTATCTCGACCAGCGGTTTTATTCCGTCCAGGTTGATTTTCAATCCCAGGCAGCTTATAGCATTACAAAAGATCTGGAGATCCTGATCGGAAGTTCCTTTATCTCCGAAGAACTGAAAGGAAAATCACTTGTCGGCAATCGCCACAGAAACACTTCAGAAAGTATCCTGGGAATGGAATGGAAAGCACTTGGGAAAATTTTGGTGCAGCTCGGAGTACAAGGTGTTTTTGAAAAAAGAGATACCGTAAATCAGAGTCAATGGAATTTATTACCCGCAGTTTCCTGGAGCTTCGACCTCGGAAGCAAAAATAAGATCGGGATCGTTTACAGATATACCTGCCGACAGCCAACTTTCAGTGAACTGTATTACCGGCAGATCGGGAATACAAAACTCAGAACTGAAAAAGCACACATTGCATCTCTTCGCTATGAATTGGCACTTCCGTTTAAAAAAGGAATTTCCCAAACAATGATTCAGCCTTTTTACTCCTATGTCTATGACAAAATACTTGCTGTTCCGACAAAGAACCTGTTTATCTGGAGTATTCAGAATATCGGGATATCAGATGCAATCGGAGTTGAGTTTACGCAATTCATACAAAAGAAAATTGCCAATCATACACTTGGTGCCCGAATCAACTACACCTTTCAATATACCAGGGATATTAGTGATCCCGAAAGCCAGACCTACGGAGATCTTTTAAGCTATTCACCGCTTCATTCCGGGAGCCTTGAACTGGATTATTCCTGGAAGAAGATCGGTTTCTTCATCCTGACATCTTATTTGGGTGAACGATATGCTATGAATCAGAATATTCCTGTTAATTTACTGGAAGGCTATGTATTACTCGATGCAGGTGCTTCTTACACCCAGCAATTGAAAAAAAGCGAACTGACTCTGCGTTTTAGCGTCAATAATATTACAAACAGGCAATACAGTTACATCAATTATTTTGTAATGCCCGGTACTCACTTTAATATCAGACTTCAATATGCATTATAAAATTTTCCCCGTACTATTGATTGCTCTTCTGGCCTTTTCCTGCAAAAAGAAAAAAACACCGGAACCCGAAGCTCCTCAGATTCTTCAACATGGAATGCTGGTCTTGAACGAAGGACTTTTCCAGCAGAATAATGCTACTCTGGGCTGGTTCAATTTCTCGGATAATTCCTACACCGGGAATTTCTTTGAGCAGAAAACGAACCGTTCATTGGGTGACACCGGAAACGACATGAAGAGATACGGCGGAAAGATCTATGTTATCGTGAATGTTTCCAGTACCATTGAGATCCTGGATGCTTCCTCGGGAAATAGTATCAGCCAGATTTCCATGATCGCTAACGGAACCCCAAAACAACCTCGCTACATTACTTTTTATGGCCCGAAAGCATACATTACTTGTTATGATGGATACGTTGACGTTTTGGATACAGCTTCATTGAGTATCACCAACAGAATCCAGGTGGGTGCAAATCCGGAGGGCCTTGCAGTAAGCAACGGAAAATTATTTGTTGCAAACTCCGGGGGACTAAACTTCCCGAATGTGGACAGCACCCTTTCAGTCATTGACCTTGGAAATTACCAGGAAATCACCCGCATTACAGTTGGAAAAAATCCGGGGTCGGTTCAAACGGATGTAAATGGTGATGTATACGTCATCTCAAGAGGTGATTATGCAGGGATTCCTTCCCGGATGCACCGGATAAATGCCAATACAAATACATTAGCCCAATCTTTCACATTCGATGCTGGCAGTATTTCCCGTTTCAACACAAACTTCCTGATCTCTTATCACGATTTCAGTTCGGGAGATAATAAAATCGCACTATTTGATCCGAATACCGAAACAATGCTCTATCCGGAATACATTCCAACTTCAGGAATTCAAACCTTATACGGCGTTCAATATTCCGATATCACCAACAAAATCTACTGCCTGGATGCAAAGAATTACACAGTTACCGGTCAGGTACATGTATTTTCTCCGAATGGCATTTTTGAAACAAGTTATAACGTGGGACTGAACCCATGCAATATTTTAATTTATGAATAGACTTATTCTTCTGCTAGCCCTGATCCCGGGAATATTAAAAGCTCAAAGTTTCCACCCGGCACCGGGAAACCCCAACTCAATTGCTATTAAAAAAGACAGTTCGTGCTTTGTAGCTTGGGCAAGTGGCGGAACGGTTACCAGAGGATTTTTGGACATTTCCGACACCACGGTTCAGATAAACGGATCTAATAAGGCCAGCTTTGGTAATCTGAACCTGGCACTTGGTCCGGCAACCGGTTCAATTACAGATGTTCTTTCTTTGGGAGATAGCGGTATTGCAACCTTAAGCTTTGATCAGTTTATTATGGACGGTCCGGGTTATGATTTTGCGGTGTTTGAAAATGGATTTGCAGATAATTACATCGAATTGGGCCATGTAGAAGTAAGTTCCGATGGAATTCACTTTTTCCGTTTTCCATCCACCACGGAAATTCCATTAACTGTGCAAGCTAATAATGGTTCTTATACTGATTGCCGGATGGTAGATAACCTGGCTGGGAAATACCGCGTTGGTTACGGAACCCCATTTGACTTAAGCGATCTTCCCAGCGATCCAGACCTGAATAAATATGCTGTGAAATATGTCAGAATAATTGATGTAATTGGAGCCATTTCAGGCGATCATCTGACAAGCGATCAGTTCGGAACAACTATTAACGATCCGTTTCCAACTCCATTTGAATCCGGTGGCTTTGACCTGGAAGCAATCGGGCTTATCAACGCAACATTGGGATTAAATGATTTGCAAAATCTAAGAATTAGTGCATTTCCAAACCCTACGGCAGACCAAATTCAAATAACACTTGAAGGCAAGGCACGTTTAGCGCTGTTTTCCCCGGAAGGAAGATTGCTTCTTGAAATAAACCATTTGGATTCAAGCATCATATCATTGAATGAGTTCAGTACTGGAATCTACAATTTATTGGTAATTCAAAATGATAACACCCGGAATTTGAGTATCCTGAGAAAATAAATATCAATTTTCAAATATTATTGAAAATATTGTATATATTTGATTCATGGAATTAGAACAAGCCAAAAAACAATTTATACAAACATGGGGAAACTTTGGTACCCAGTGGGGAATCAATCGTTCAATGGCCCAGGTTCATGCTTTATTAATTGTTAATGATACTCCGCTTTGCACGGAAGAGATCATGGAGAAACTTTCTATTTCCAGGGGAAATGCCAATATGAATATCCGGGAACTGGCAAACTGGAATTTGATTTATAAGGAAAGCATTGCCGGAGATCGTAAGGAATATTTCCGTGCCGAAAAAGATATGTGGGAGGTCGCAAAACGCATTGTGAAAGAGCGTAAAAGAAGAGAGTTGGAACCATTACAACAACATTTAGCCGAACTCAAAAAAGTGGAACAATCCTACGAATCGATCTCCTTTGTGGCAACTATCGAAAACATCGAACGCCTGGTAAGCAGACTGGATTCTCTCTCGGGTACCTTAATGAAAGCCGATGAGCACGTGTTCTTTGGAAAAATATTGAATTTATTCAAATAGAAAAGTTAAAGCTTTTTTTGAATCTGTTTTTCAATAACTATTGAAAGTTTTGAATTGATCATAAACCAAATGTGATGGAAAACATTGCCCTCCTTTATGACCAAGACTATCCACTGTTGCCAATGTATACGCGTCTTTTTGTTAAACCCCGTCTCTCCCGATTCGAAGCTACTCCACCTTTTAAGTATGGATTAAGCATAGAAGAAAGTGCGATAGCACTTGAAGACGAAGGTAACTTCAACAGAAGTTATAACCTGAGGTACCCCACATCGAGATGTAGCGACTGTAAAGTCTGCTACTGTCAACTTTTACACTGCGAAACTTTAGTGAAGCAGTGTTTTACGTTCAAACTGCGAAACTTTAGTGCTGAAAGCCTTGACCAAAGCGTTAGTTGAAAAAGTGCTTTAATCCGAAGCGATCGGAAATCTGCTTGGATTCGCTCTCTTCCGGTAGCTATCGGGACTCATTCTCTCCAATAGTGAACCGTGATTCGTAATAATCTAATAACCAACCCATAATCTGTTTTATTTCAAAACAATTATTTAGAGTTCTAACAGGACGAGGTAAATTCATGATATTTTAACATGAAGTTTCTGTTAAAACAAACATTTTTTCAAAATATACATACCTTCATGCAACGATTGAAATAGTTATCTCGTTTTAGAACCAAAGAATCAAATTTTGAGATTATGAAAAAAATAAATGTTTTCAGTAAACTGACATTATTTTTTGTTGGGTTTATACTCTGCACAAGCACAGTATTTTCCCAGGAAAGATTGCCCGTGGAAGCAATAACACCCGACTGGACTTTCTACAAAGAGGTTAAAGGAGTGAAATTCTACTTGAAAGAAGAAAAAGCTACCGTTACCGAAGGAAAACAACCACTTACATTTGTTCTGGTAAAATTAGAGAACACAAATAACAAACCTGTAAAATTGATTTACAATTTAGCGGCACATTACAACGAAGGTTGCGTGAATTGCGGAAATAGCCAGGAAGCAAGAAAATTAATTGAAATCCCGGCTAACCAAACGGTTGAAGGAAAATACGATTCCGGTAATTGTCCGACTTCCGTATTGTTGTATAATCCAAACAACAAGTTGTCCTGGAAACCGGTTGCAGTTGCTATTGAAAACCTAATTATAAACTTTTAAGTTATGAAGCATTTAATAATTACTCTTTTCGTAGCATTAATCGGCTCATTTAGCGCTTATGCTCAGCCAACTCTTTGTTCGATCACGATCACTCCTTCAGACACAACTATTTGTCCCGGAGATTCTGTTCACGTGGTAGCAGTTGCAAACTTAATTAACAGTAACCAGTCGTTTAACTTTAATGGTGCTATGCTTCCTCCGGGATGGACTGCGGGTGGAGCTACAACATTTAGTGCTCCGTGTGGACCAAATCCAACAGGAACACCATATTATTGGGCATCTACTTCAACTGGTGTACCAAATATTACCACAGCAGATTTCGATATCAGTTGCGGTGGTTATATCACTTTCGATATGGTTTATGCTGTTCAGGGCGGACCAACTCCTTGTGAAGGACCTGATGAAATGGACGAAGGCGTTGCACTTCAATACAGTACAGATGGAGGAGTTACATGGATTACAATCTATTATTATGTTCCTGATGGTACAACAACAACAACCATTTCAACAAGCTCTGTGAGTGTTGCTACAGGTGCTACACCTTTTACAACCTGGAGTACTTTCTCAGTACAAATTCCAGCTTCAGCTCAAACAGCCAATACCCGCTTCCGATGGAATCAGCCAAACTCTTCAGGTTCATGTTGTGATAACTGGGGATTGGATAATATCTTCATCAACGCAACAGGAGCACCTTGTGGAGCAACTGCTGTACTAGACTGGAGTAACGGAATGGGAGATACGACAAACTATTGGGTTGTACCTTATAATGATACTACATTCACATGTGATGTTTATGACACTGCAGGAAACTACCAGTGCACTTCTCTTCCTGTAACTATTTATTTATACGATGATATTCTAAACTACAACTTACAGGATTACGCATATTCTTACTGTCCGACTACAAACCCTTCTGTTCAGGTTACAAACATCGCTGGAGCTATTCCTCCGTACTCTGTTAACTGGACTGGAATTCCGAGCACAAATAACCCACAGACATTATCTACGGGAGGAGCCGAACACGATTCGATAACCTATCATGTAACCATTACGGATGGCTGTGGCTTTAACAGGCAGGACAGTGTTATCCTGGTGGTCAACAAGCTGCTAAACATTGATTCACTCGTCGCATATGATGCCAGTTCTTGTAATACAGATGGAGCAGTTGTAGCATACGTATCCGGTCTTACCGCTGTAATTAATCAGCCTATGTATGTCTGGAACGGGCCGGGAGCAACAAACCCTAGCTTTATTAATTCTACGGTTTGGACCAATCGTTCTCCGGGATGGTATTACTTCTCTGTAAGCGATGATGTTTGTACGGATGAAGATAGTGTGCAAATTGAGATTAAAGATGCTCCGGTTGCAATGATTAGCGCAGATCCGCTTGCCGGTTGTGCACCTTTCAATGTTGTTTTCGAGAATAACAGTGAGAATTCAACGCATTATTTATGGAATTTCGGTGATGGTACCGTGATCAATGTAAATGATCAGAATTCACAAAGCCATACGTATTCAGGAAATGCTCAGATCATGCTGATAGCATACGATGCAAGTAACTGCTCAGATACAACTTATGTAAGTGTTTCTGTTCAAACATGCGGATGTACTGACCCTCTGGCGATCAATTACGATCCTACGGCAGTAGCAAATGACGGATCATGCAGCTATCCTGAACCGATCTTCAATGTTCCAAACATCTTTACACCAAACGGTGACGGAGAAAATGATTATTTTGAGTTCACGGTTACTAACTATTCAAATATTGATTTCGAAGTTGTTAACCGCTGGGGAAATCCTATTTACCAGGGTTCAGGTCTGAATCCTAAATGGGATGGAAAAATAAATGGGGTAATTGCCGAAGACGGAGTTTACTTCGTTACCTATAAGATCTCAAGTGTTAAAGGAGATAAATTCATCGAAGGACAAACCTTTGTTCATTTGATCAGATAATAAAAACAATTAAATTGAAAGCCCTGTCAATAAATGTCAGGGCTTTTTTTATTCTTTCAATTTAATCTTATTCCTGGTTCCTGATTGAGCCAATTGTGCTGTCACAGCTTTACGAAAATTCCCTGTGCAATTGCGCAGACCAGAGTTATTTTTCTATGGGATTTGTATTCATTCTTCGAAATTTAAATACCCTTTGAGAGGTAGACTTTAAAAAGTTTTCAAGTCTTATGTGAAAACAAAACTCTACTTTCACAGTTTAATATAAACTTAAACTGCTCAATTATGAGATTAAAACTACTCTTAGTAGTGTTTTACAGTCTTCTCAGTGCTATTGGAATAGCCCAGACTGTGACCATTACTGCTTCCAGTGGGACTTTGTTAACCGGGTCCGTTACTCCAGGAGGCGTTACCAACGATGGAAACATGATTACCATCAATCAAACAGCTAACAGAGGCTGGGCGTATTTCGACTTAAGTTCGATTCCTTACGGCGCCATTGTTTCTTCAGCTACAGTGTATTTCACAACATTCAGTTCTGTTGCATCCGGTGCTACCAACACAGTGACAGGTTTCAATGGAAACCCTTCTGTAATGTCTGGTACAACGTTATACAATACAATTGGTTCAGGAACAATAATGAATTCTGCTGTATGGCCGGCAAACGCATTGAACACCGGTGCTGTAAATGCCGCAGGTTTAACGCTTATCCAGAACAACTGTGGTGCCAACCTTACATTAGGATATGTTCGCGGTAGTACAAACACCTATAATATCTACGGATATCCAGGTTTAGCCGCAGAACAACCCAAATTGGAAATTACATACACTCTTCCGCCGGCATGTGCAGGAACACCTTCGCCAGGTGCAACAAACGCAAGTACTACAAGTGCCTGTCCTTCAGCTAACATCAATTTTAATCTTCCAGGTTTAACACCGGAATTAGGTCTTACTTTTCAGTGGCAAAATTCACCTGACGGTTTAACATTTAACAATATTGCTGGGGCTACGGGTCCTACTTATTCAGCTATACAAAGTTCCAATACTTATTATCAATGTGTGGTTACTTGTTCTAACGGTGGTGCAACTGCAACTTCTACTCCGGTAATGGTAGCAACAACACCGTTCATGGATTGTTATTGTAACAGTATCCCTACAGGTACTATTGATGAAGAAATCTACAATGTTACAGTAAACGGCGGTTCTACGAATCCTCTTTATGCCAATGCAAATGGTTGTTCAACCGTTGCGCCTGGCCCAGGTTCTGTCTTAAGCCTTTATTCAAATTTCAAAACCCTTCCTGCGATTACTTCAGTTGCTCCAGGGCAAACGGTAAGTTTTACTGTTGAGGAAAATGAATGCGATGGTGCTACTTACTACAGCAATGGTATGGCTATCTGGATTGACTTCAATCAAAATGGATCATTCAGTGACCCGGGAGAACAAGTGTATGTTGAAGGTGCAACGACTATCAGTCCGCGTACGGTGAACAATTCATTTACGATTCCTATGTCTGCAACAGTTGGTAACACAGTTATGCGTATCATTGTTGCAGAAAATAATTCAGGGGCACAACTACTGCCTTGTATGGCTTATAACTGGGGTGAAACGGAAGATCATATAATCAACATTCAATGTCCTGCTTTGGCAGGAGTTACTTCGCTTGATGCTGGTGTATGTTCCGGAAATTCAGTTACATTGAACGGTACTCCTTCTAATCCATTGGCAACTATCTCTTGGTGGGATTCTCCGGTAGGCGGAACACAACTTGGAGCAGGAACATCGTTTAATACTCCGGTCTTGGTTGCAAATGCAGTTTATTACTCTCAGGAAGATTTCCCTTCTTGTCCTTCAAGCGCCAGAGATGCTGTAAATGTTACTGTATCTGCTATTGATGTAGTTTTAGCTCCGGTTCATGTTACTTGTAACGGTGGTGATAATGGGTCATTTATTCAAACAGATACCTTGTGTGGTACTACTGGATTTGAATATTCATTGGATGGTGGAACAACTTTCGGACCGATCCCTACAGATCTTGTTGCAGGAACTTACTCAGTGATTGTTCGTGATGCTACAATGGCAACAAGTGTTGCTTACCAGCTTATTATTAACGAGCCAACAGCTCCTACCGCATTAACTGCATCGAATGTTACTTATTACAATGCTGACCTAGGTTGGACTGCAACTGGTGACGAAACTTCATGGACAGTAATTTACGGTCCCGCAGGTTTTGACCCTACAACAGGTGGAACAGCTGTTCCTACAACTTCTAACTCCTTGTCTATCATCGGTGATCTGACTGCTAATACAGAATATGAATTCTATGTATTCTCTACTTGTGGTCCTCAACCTGATACAGCTGGTCCATTTGCTTTCGCAACAGATCCTGGTTTCTTAGTATCAGATAACCAATGTGGTCCGGGATTCATTGATATTTCTTCAACAGGTACTGATCTTGGTCTTTTTGATGATGATGAATTCGGTTTAACTCTACCTTGGGCCTGGACTGTAAATGCTACTACCGTTAATACTGTTACTATTGGTAACAACGGTGGTGTTTTGTTCAACACATTGGTTGGAAATGTAGCTTACACTGCATTCGGAAATGGTATGTTCCCTTACAATCAGGATTTGAATACTGCCGAAGCAACTGGTGGTGTATTCTATGAAAGCATCGGAACTGCTCCGAACCGTCAGTTCATAATCATGTGGAAAGACATTTCTCATTACGACTTCCCTGCCGTAACAGATGGTGCAACGTTTGAAATCATCGTTGATGAAGCAACTTCTGAAGTATACTACATTTACGACGACGTAATGATGGGCGATCCAAGCTTCTGGGACAATGGTGGTGATGCGGATATCGCGTTGATTACACCAAATGGAACTGTTACAGTGAGCTCAGACGATCAAGCTTATTTGACAAGTAACTCTTGTGTCCACTTCTACAATGCATTATGTCCTAACATTTCCAGCGTAACTTCATTAATTTATGCAGATGATGCGTTGTTGGATTGGAATGCCGGTTCATACGGTGAAACAAACTGGACGATGATTTACGGTTTGGCAGGATTTGATCCGGCTGTACCAGGTGAAGCAATTGACACTTTGGATTTAATATCTTCCGATGCTTCATTTGGCTCTACTCTTACTCAGTTGACTTGTTATGATGTTTACATCTACTCTGAGTGTCAGGCTGATAATTTAACCTCTGAAGCATATTTTTACAGCTTTTGCACACTACCTTACTGTTCTAATCCTTCAGGATTGGCTGGTGCTTCAGATGTTGACAGCCTTGAAGTAACTTGGAACTGGTCTGAAACTACTGGTTTCCCTGTAACTTCATTCAATATCCAATACGGTATGAATGGTAACGCTTCAACGGAAGTAATTGCAACTGGTATTGACTTCTCTGATACCATTCCCGATACAGACCTTCTTGCCGGTGGTGTTTACGAAGTATTTGTTCAGGCTGTTTGTTTGGCTACAAACGATACTTCTGATTGGGTTGGTCCGATTACAATTGTAATGCCTTTAACAAATGATATAGTTTGTGGTGCTGAGATCCTTGATTTGGGGACTACGTACACATTCAACAATACTGGTGCTACGGTATCTGTTGATGAGAACAACATTGTTCCACCTGCAACTGGTGCTCAAACAACCGATGGTTGGGCTAACTCTACCTTGAACGGAACAACTTGGTTTACTTTCGTTGCTCCTGCTTCAGGCTCAGTACGTATCAATAATACTGCTATTGCCTACAACGGCCAGGCTGCAGTATACGATGCTGCTAATTGTGCTGATTTCAACAGCAACTTCCTTCTTGTAAATGCAAACGATAATGAGATTAACGGTTCTAGTTTAGCTCCGAACTTCACAGTTTGTGGTTTGACTCCGGGATCTACTTACTACATCATGCATGATGGAACAGGTACTTCTGGTAACTACAGTATTGCTATCTCACAAATTGTTCTTCAGCCTGGTTCCGCTGATCCATTGACGCAAATTTGTACCGGTGATGTAATTGACTTGTTCACTACAATCAGCGGTAACGATGCAGGTGGTATGTGGTCTGCTCCGGTAGCTGCTGCTAATGTTTCTATCACTGGTTCAATGTTCAATTCTGATGGTCTTGGATACCAAATATTCAACTTCCAATACAGAATGACTGACGGATGTGCTTACGATTCCATCGTATCTCAGGTACAAATCTTCGGATTGTCCTCTGCGGGAGTTGATGGTGTAGTAACAGTTTGTAAAAACGAACCTGTTGACTTGTTATCTGGTCTTGGTGGTACATTTGATTCCGGTGGTACATGGTACGATCCATCAAATAACTCTATGGCTAATTCTGCAATCAATGCTCCTGCATTCCCTGGGCAATATAACTACGATTATATTACCGGAAACGGCGTATGTCCGGATGACTCTTCGAATGTAGTGGTAACAGTACTTTCTACTTGTGACTACTTGTCTATACAAGAAGAAGTGTTTGCAGGTGTTCAGATTTACCCGAATCCTACAACAGGTATCTTAAACATCAATGCTGATCAGGCATTTGAAGTGAAAGTAACTGATGCAAATGGAAGAATCGTTGAAGCTTCTGCTCCGTTTAACGCTGGTCCAGCAACTATTGACCTTTCTGAGGTTCAGCTTGGTGTATACTTCGTGGAATTGAGCAATGAAAAAGCTACAAAAGTATTCAGAGTAGTAGTGCAATAAGCAGTACACTTTCTAATAGTTGAAAAGCCCTGACACATGTCGGGGCTTTTTTTTATTTTTGGATATCTCTTTTATTCGAAAAATCCATGTTTTTCATTCTTTCTAAAATATTACTTTTCACAATCAGTCCATTCACTTGGCTGCTAATTGCTTTGTACTTTGCCTTCTTTTCAAAAAAAAGTGTTCGTGCAAAAAGAGCAAAATACATCGCTGTTTTCATCGCCCTGTTTTTTAGCAATACTTTTGTTTTCAAAGAAGTTTGCAGACATTGGGAAGTGTTTGGTACTCCTCCGTCATCCGTTAAACATTATGATGTAGCTGTAGTATTGACAGGAATGGCAGAATACAATAATGATTTGAAAGTCCTGAGTGCAAGAAGAGGAATTGATCGAATCTGGCAAACAATATCATTATACAAATCAGGAAAAATTGACCGTATTTTGATTTCCGGGGATCATGGCTATATTATCGACAAAGGACTCCATGAAGCTTCACAGCTCAAAGAGATCCTGGTCAAATGGGGAATTCCGGAGCATGTGATTATTACGGAAACCAAATCAAAGAATACCTACGAAAATGCGGTAGAATCAAAGAAAATTCTTGACCGCTTATTTCCAAATTCAAATGCAATCCTTCTAGTTACTTCAGGAAAACACATGCGGCGGGCAAAAGCTTGTTTTACCAAAGTCGGAATTAAATGCGATCCTTATTCAACCGACCTGTATACCGGGCCAAAGCGATCTTACACCTTCGATGAACTATTAATTCCGGACGTGAGCACTATGAATGACTGGCACGGTTTATTAAAAGAAATGTTTGGGTACATGGCTTATGACATCACCGGGAAAATCTAGTTCACTTTATTACTTTACGGGTGCAGCTGCGGCATTCAAAGGAGCTCCATCATCTGGCTTTGTGTGCGACTGATTATATTTTGACGCATTGCATACACCAATAATTGCAGGAGTAGGAAAAACCAACCATCCGGCATAATCAAACCATTTAGCTCTTACTTTTAAGGCATCAATCTTTCCCCTGTCAAGGGAATCCCGGAAATTGAGGTATTGAAATGTATTCTTCCCGCTAACCTTCTTCATTCCCAGCGTATCGGGAAAGGGATTGTAAAGAAAATCCCATCCTTTTTTATCATAATATGCCGAATCGTTCTGAAAATGGGGATTTATTTTGTTGAAGTAAAGAAATCCTTCCCTGTTACAATCCACTTCCACAGGATGTTCGTCGTGATTTCCCGTGCTCATTATAGCCGGAAGACCAACCCTTATCAAATATGCAAACCCCATTCGTTTACTTTGAAGATAATGTCCGTATTCATGCTGAAAAATACGGTTATTGGGATCAGGAGCACTATTCTTTTTTGCCAGGATGTAGTTCCCGAAACAAATTCCCGTCCACGGAACATTCATATTCAACAGAGTACTCCCGTTCGGATGACTCACTGAATTTACTTTGCACAAGACCGTATTATAAAAATGTGCCATGAAGAAGCCTATTCCTGTTTGCGGACCCTGATAAGTTAGCCGTGAACCAACTTCCAAAAACCGTTTGCCGGAACTCGAATTGGTATCCGAAACAAACAATCCTCCCCAAATCCGAATGTCATTCTTAGCACTTTGGTTTGCTACTTTCCAGGCGTTCCTCCATCTTTTTTCTTTAGATCTTGAAAGGCCAGCTATAAAACCACTCACCCAGGAATCAATAATAAAGTACTCGGGACCTTTCGCAGAAGTAGTTGAAGCTTTACCAGGCAACACAAAAAGCATGCAGATGAGTGCAAGAAGGATTGATCTGAAGCGATTTGCCAAACTTTTCATTTCTATTCTAACGAACGAAGGATTATTTTATGATATCAAACTTAAAAATAATGTAATTTAGATTGATATTAAGTACTTGATCCTATGAAACAACTGTTATTCTTCTTTTCAATCTGTTTGATTACTGCAGCCTGCTCAGATAACCCTGAAAAGGAAGATTCCGGGAAACCAAAACCGGAAACTGAAGTTGCAGCCGGTGAAAAGGAAGAAAAGAGTATTGATACGGTTCCCAAACGAAATCCGGTTGTCCGTGCTTTAAATCCTGCACAACTCAAGAAATTAAATGCACTTCTTCCCAAAAAGACGGTGGAATCTATCATTTCATACATGGATGAACTGGCGACTGTTCAAACGGACACCGCTTTTGCACGTGTTTATCATAAGGGTAAGAAAGTATTCGAAGATATCGAAAAAGCAGTTTCGATCAAGTTCCCTGATGGTTATAACGGAATGGAAGCCATGAACTTCATTAACAGTTCGTTTGCTTTACGCTCTTCATGTGAAGCTGAATGCACCGAATTTGTAATGAATTACAATTACACGGACTTGCAAAAACTGGCTCAATATACAAAAGGAAAAGCGGATGATGATTTTATGAGTTTAAAGATCCTGGCTGAGGGCGATCAGGGAAGACACGAACCGGGATGGCTTAACTTTTTCGAACGCACTTGGGATTACGGAGGTGGCTCTCTCCTTGGTGACAGTAATAACTATAAGTTCCTGGCTGGTTCATTTAACGTGATCAATAAAAGTGATTTATTCAAAAAAGACTTGTTAACGCTTCGTAAACGAGTGATCCAGGATATGGAACATCGGATCTATATGTTCCCGAAACCGGTTGTACTCGCTGAGATAAACCGTATTTTAAAAACAAAGATCCTGTCCTATCCCGAAGCGCATCAAATTCTTCTTTTGAAACAATCTATTGAAAGAGACCAGGAAGATCCTGCTTTACAATTCAACTGTTCAGATCCCGAACAAAACTGCGATTGGGGAGGCTGACCTCTTACTGACGTACATTTTTACACGGCAATTGAAAACCTAATCCACCGGTTCCCATAAACTGGTCTAAGGGTCTTGCATGCCATGGATCCGTTTGATGCATGTATTGACACTCTAAGAAGAAATAGAAGAATTTATAGACATGGTAATTTAAACCTGCTTTAAGTACAAAAGTTGAATTATACATGCGTTCAGTTCTTTCATTTGTCTGAATTGCAGAAAATCCGATTTGAATTCCTACGAACGGATCCAGCCGCTTAACCGGAAAGTAACGCATAAAACCGGCCTGAAGCTGCAAATGATCGTTTATGTATCCTGGTTTTGACTGTGCCCCGATAAACTGGTAGACATCTCCCCTAAAACTGTACTTATCATCAAAATGGTAATTCATATATCCACCGACATATAGATTCAATCCCTTTGTGTTCAATTGCTGCGACGGATAAATACTTGCAGTTGTCTGTAGCAACCCGGCCCTTTCGCCATTTGCAAGAATCTGAGCATTTGTAAGGCTTGTCATGGTCAGGAAACCAAGAAACAAGAGGCTTACTTTCTTTTTGATTTCCATAGGTCTGCTAATTTATAGTTTAACGTCAATGAAGTGAGTAAATGTCCTTCCAGCGAACCACCTTTATGCTGTTCGAAGTGAACACTTCCATCGTCTTCCACATGCGAATGAATATCAGTTCCCAGGTGAATCATATATTGACTGGAAAGTGAAATGTCAAAGCGTTGTGTTAAGTTAAAATGCACACCCAATCCACCTTGTACGGCACTGCTCCAGCGCTCGATTCTATTGCTTCGGTTTGCAAGTTCGGATTGCAGGGTTCTGTCGAAACAATGTCCCGCCACAATATAAGGCTGAACTTTCGGAGTCGGGTTGCTCAGTAAATAGAACATAACACTCCAACCAATATGCAAATCGTTTCTTCTTGTGTATTGATTGGTAACCGGTAAATAATCCATGAACCATTCGGTGTTCACCCGATCTGATAATTGAAGTCTCATCTGTCCGCCCACACCTACTGCAGGCCGTTCATG
The DNA here is from genome assembly GCF_029266855.1 of Fluviicola sp. Taxonomy (GTDB): domain Bacteria; phylum Bacteroidota; class Bacteroidia; order Flavobacteriales_D; family Crocinitomicaceae; genus Fluviicola. The sequence continues at coordinate 75,128 of NZ_JAQSWB010000001.1, read as the reverse complement.
ATCTCCGTTAAAAGCACTTAGAGTCGTTCTCTGTCCGAAGGAAAAGATTCCTCCTCTCCCCCCTTTCAATGTAAGATCCTGAGCAAAGGTTTGGCATGAAAGAATCACAAACAATAGGATGCATGTCTTTTTCATAGTAAGTTTCTTGTAGTAACGCTTTGTTGCAGCAAAGTTACAAAGTAGTAATGTAGTATATAACCTAAGTGGGGACGCGATGCATCGCGTCCCCACAGGTTTATTTTATATTTTAATCTTTAATTTCAAATTCCAAATTTCTCCATGATCGCATCACTCACACCTGTTGTGGAGTAACCACCGTCATGGAATAAGTTTTGCATTGTAACCATGCGTGTTAAATCAGAGAATAAGGAAATACAATAGTTTGCACAATCTTCAGCGCTTGCATTTCCTAATGGAGCAATTGCATCAGCATAATCGTAGAAATCTCCGAAACCTTTAATTCCGGAACCAGCAGTTGTTTTTGTAGGAGATTGAGAAACTGTATTTACACGTACTTTTTTCTCTAAACCGTAATGGTATCCAAAACTTCTTGCGATCGACTCCAGCATTGCTTTAATATCTGCCATATCGGTATAGAACGGATAAGTTCTTTGAGCAGCAGCATACGTTAAAGCAACAACACTTCCCCACTCATTGATCGCATCCATGTTTTTAGCTACAGAAAGCATTTTATGCAATGACAAAGCAGAAACATCAATTCCTTTTTGGAAAAAATCATAATTCAAATCCTGGTAAGGAATGTTCTTGCGAATATTCACACTCATACCAATTGAGTGAAGTACAAAGTCAATTTTACCACCTAAGATCTCCTGAGCTTCTGAAAAAAGCTTTTTCAAGTCATCTGTATTTGTTGCATCAGCAGGAATAATTGTTGAATTTGTCTTTGCAGCCAATTCATTTATTTCCCCCATCCGCATTGCAATTGGAGCATTTGTTAAAACAAAAGTCGCGCCGTGTTCATGTGCTTTTTCAGCAACTTTCCAGGCAATTGAATTTTGATCCAAAGCTCCGGTAATGATTCCACGTTTTCCTTCCAATAATTTTGACATAATTGTTTGATTTGGGAACAAATTTAGAATTTAATTTTAAGCCTACAAGTAATATTTCCTGCTCCCGTTTGAAATCCACTGAATTCTAAAATATTAACTCTTTTCTTATAGCAGGAATCGCTTAATCGAATTCAAATTTCAATCCGTCAAAGGCTGCAAATACGTTTGGAGGCAACTCACTTTCAATTTCTTCATGTGTCCCGAAAAGATGAGAAATATGAGTCAAATAAGCTCTTTCCGGCTTCACCTGTTCAATAAAATGCAATGCTTCTTCCAGGTTGAAATGAGAAATATGTGGTTCTTTCCTCAAAGCGTTAATTATCAACACCTTCAATCCTTTCAATTTTTCAATCTCTTTCAATTCGACTGTCTTAGCATCTGTGATATATGCAAAGTCTCCGATCCGAAATCCCAGAACGGGCATAAAATAATGCATTACTTCTACCGGAGTAACAGGAATAACAGCTGAAAGCTTAAACGGCTTGTTTTCGATATGGATGATATTCAATTGAGGGATGCCGGGATATTTATCTTCTTCGAAAGCATAATGATATTCACGTCTCAGAGCTGTTTCCACGGCTTTAGTGCAATAAATGTCCATATCCCTCCGCTCGATGAAATTGAAAGCTCTCACGTCGTCTAAACCAGCCATGTGATCTTTGTGCTCATGGGTAAACAAAACCGCTTCCAAACTTTTCACTTTAAACTTCAGCATCTGCTGCCTAAAGTCCGGTCCGGCATCAATCACATAGTTCTTCCCTTCAATTTCAAGCAAAACAGAGCAACGCAAACGATTATCTTCTATTTTATCTGAAGTACAAACATGACACTCACAAGCAATTACCGGAATTCCCTGAGATGTTCCTGAACCTAATATCGTTGCGGAAAATTTCATTAATTACGAGAGCGGATTACTTGAATTAACAGCCAGGTCCATCCCAGGATCATTAAAAGTCCTCCGATCGGGGTTACCGGACCAAAAACCTTTGACAAAGATCCACTTGTATGAACTTTTGAATAAGTTAAACCATAGATACTACCCGAAAAGAAAATGGTCCCTACTAACATGAAAATGAAAATTGCCTTCCCATTAACGGCAAAGCGTGTTGTGATAAAGGGAATAATCAAAAAACCCAGGCCCTGAAAGAATTGATATTTTGTTGCCGTATCAAAAGATGTTAAAACGGCTTCGTCTGAAGTAATTCTTTTTAATCCGTGAGCTCCGAATGCTCCCAGAACAATTGCAATAATGATTAATATAAGGCCAGTTACTATCCATTTCTTCTCCATGATTTAAATATAGGAGAAAAAACAATTATGACTCGTGGATTTTCGAAATTATTTGAACGAGGCTATGCTTGAATCTGTCCGGACCTGTTTTATCCTGTAAAACCTCTACCTTAACAATTATATCGTAAGTATATCCCTCTTCGAAATTAAATCCTTCGATCTCCTGTTGTAAAACTTCCCAGTTCTCTTTGCCGATACTTGCTTCCTTTTGAACCAAATAACATTTTCTTACGTCATCAGAACCCGGTTGACAGTCCACACGGTGACCCTGAACACGCATTTTAATTACTTCACCTGAATTTGAATACACCGATTGATCCGAATCAGAAATTGCAGTTCCAGAAAAACCAGTAGTAGCCAGTGAAAGTGTTAACCAAACAATTTTAAACATAATCCTGAAGTTTATTTAGTAAAGATACGGAAAGAAATGCCGAAGGTTGTGGATTTGTTACAGAATTAACCATTCTGTCAATTCAAAATTAAAAAGTCAAAATGCAAAAGAGATTAACCATCCCGTTTTTTGAATTTTCTATTTTGAATTTTGAATTATTCTAGTTCATTAATTCGATCGCTGAAGAACGTGCCAGATCCGTTACCTGTTCCCCGGAAATCAACTTTGCAAGGGCTTCGATTCTTTCCGCATTGCTTAGCTGATGTATCTGAGAAATTGTCTGACTGTTTTCATGTGATTTGGAGACTTCAAAATGATAATCACCTTTTGCGGCAACCTGGGGCAAATGAGTAATTGCAAACACCTGCAAATGTTTTCCCATTTGTTTGAGCAATTTCCCCATTCTCAAAGCCACTTCTCCGGAAACTCCCGTATCGATCTCATCCAGGATCAAAGTAGGGAGTGATTTTTTCTCACTCATTATCATCTGAATGGCCAGCATTACACGCGACAACTCTCCTCCGCTTGCAGCCTTTTCAATGGGCTTCAATTCCAATCCTTTATTCGCTGAAAACAATATCTGGATAGACATCCCTCCGTTTGAATCCTGCTTTTCAGACCGTGTGAGTAAAATCTGGAACCTGGAATGTTCCATTTTCATTTCACTCAGCAATTCCAGCAAATAGCTTTCGAGCTTTGGAATAACTGTTGAACGTTTTTCAAACAGTTTAGCAGACAAATCGGCCAATTCCTTCTCTTTCTCATCAATTTCCTTTGCCAGTTCAGCAATTCGTTCATCAGAGAAGTTCGATTCGTTCAGCTTACTTTCAAGCGTACTGTAATAATTACTTAATTCTTCCTGATTCGAAAGATGATGTTTCTTCAGGATTTTATTGTATTCATCAAGCGATTCAGTTAAGCGGAATAATGCCTCCGGGTCACCTTCCAACTGATTCAACTGTCGGTCGGAATCCCTTGATATATCTTCCAATTCTGCTATCACGTCCTGTAATCTCACAGAAATAGCATTCAGATCGGAATCCGCATTTTTCCATTTATCAATGTGTGCTTTCAATCTGCGGATAAGATCCGTTGCGCCACTCTCTTGGTCTATTGCGTTGATGATAGAAGAATAAGCTTCTTTCAAATCATCCAACTGGGACAATTTATTAAAATCATTTTCTAAGGCAGCATAATCTACCTGATTCAGATTCAATTGCTCGATTTCATTTAATTGAAAACGGATATAATCCAATTCCTGCAATTGATTTGCTTTGGAAGATTCCAATTGTTCCTTCGTAGTTTTTAAACGCTGAATAGCTAAAAAAACAGATGCCACATTTTGAGCAAGAGCCAAACTGTCTGCGTATGAGTCCAATAAATCGAACTGGAACCTGGTCTTTTTAATCTCCAGGGTTTCGTGCTGTGAATGAATATAAACCAGTTGTTCAGTAAGTTCCTTTAGCTGGTTCAACTGTACGGGAGTATCATTAATAAAAGAGCGGGATTTTCCCTGGCTTGTTATTTCCCTCCGGATCACCGTTTCGGCCTCCCAATCAATGTCTTCGCTACTGAACCACTCCCTGAATTCCGGATTCAACTGAAACACTGCTTCAACGATCGTCTTCTTTTCCGGATTGCGGATCACGGAAAAATCGGAACGTTCTCCGAGAATTAAATTTAAGGCTCCCAATAATATGGATTTCCCGGATCCTGTTTCTCCTGTAATCACATGCAAGCCATTGTGAAATTGAAGGGAAATATGCTCGATCAGTGCAAAATTCTGAACAGAAAGGGATTTCAACATTAGTTCAAGATTTCTTCGTACTTGCTTGAATTTGCCGGATCTATTTTCTTCAACACAGTCACTATCTGAGTTTTTTCCTCAGGTTTCGCATTAGCGTATAGATTCTTTAGTTCATTCAACTTACAGTACGCAAAATTGATGATGTTAATGGTATTCGGACGTGCAGCCGAAACTTTTGAAAGTTTATCCAGAGTAGTGTAGATTGCTTTTTTTGCTTCTTCAGGTTTGTCGTACATATGATCCATTCCCAAGCGGTGATATTCGTAATAACACTCTCTCAAGGGTTCAAACAATTGCTGAAGGGCATTTTCAACCAACCAGTACCTGTTTTTCTTTCCCTGCTCATTTGATTTCCATCCTTTACCCGAAGAAGTTTGCGCATTGGTAACAATTTGCTGTGCTTCCTGGAAATATTTCGTCCCCCCTTGTTTTGAAAAAGAATCAAAATCCAGGGCGATGATATAAAACGCATAAAAAGATAAGATGGCAGACAAGTTGTCTCTAAACTGGTTCTTTGTATAAATCAGCTGACTGTTTCTTGTGTAGGTAAAATCCAGGTTATCATCCTGAAAATTAAACAAAGTAGTATTGTATGAACCATTGTATACCGGTCTGCTTGACTGCACCTGTATGGATCCGGTAAACGCCCCGTTATTAATCGTATTGATCTGTAACTGCAACTGACAATTGATGCGTTCTTCCACCTTGAACTTCTCATTTGTCCACTGCGTATTATTCATCAGCTCTGTAACTACTTCTTTCAATTGATCAAACAGTTCTTTTTCCGCTGAAGTTACTTCAGTTTTAATATTCGTAATAAGTGAAACCTGGCAATTCAATTCCTGGGAATATCCTCTTGTAATAAGAGCCAAAAAGACAAGGGTTAGAATTTTATTCATATAGATTATTCATCAATTCATTCAACAAAGCGAAAGCTAATTCCTTCTTTGATTGTAACTCAAAGCTACACATTTTATTGTTTTTAAACAGCAATTTAACTGAATTCGTATCTGTTCCGAAACCTACTCCGGGTTCTCCCATTTCATTCAGTACTATTGCGTCCAATTTCTTTTTCTCGAGTTTCCCTTTAGCATATTCTATGCCGTTTTGGGTCTCCAAAGCAAATCCAACGACCTTTTGATCAACAACAGCTGATCTGTTGGAAGATGCCCAGGATAAAATATCCGGATTCTTCTCCAACACAATCTGAAGCTGGTCTTCCGTCTTTTTGATTTTCTGGTTTTCTACAACTGCCGGGCGATAATCCGCAACGGCAGAAGCAAATATACCTACATCAACTTTACTCCAATTTTCCTGCACTGCATTTAACATCTCCCTCGCTGAAGTTACCCGCAATAAATGAATCTGTTTGTGCATTACCTGCAAGTTGCTTGGTCCTGTTACAAGGATAACTTCTCCTCCCAAAGCTGCAATTGCCTCGGCAAAAGCAAAGCCCATTTTTCCGGAGGAATGATTCCCAATAAAGCGGACAGGATCAATTGCTTCATAGGTTGGTCCTGCAGTAATTAAGAAAAGTTTACCCGAAAAACGATTATCTGCATAAAAATGATCCTGAAGGTATTGTACTAAAACTTCAGGTTCAGCCATTCTTCCCTGTCCTTCCAAACCACTGGCGAGGAAACCGCTTTCGGCAGGAATAATCGTATAACCAAAGGATTCCAGCTTTAAAAGATTATCTTTTGTAGTTTGATGCTGATACATATCCAGATCCATTGCAGGAGCAATAAAAACGGGACATTTTGCACTCAAATAAGTTGCCAGGAGAAAGTTATCGGAGAAACCATGAGCCATTTTCGCTAATGAATTTGCTGTTACAGGTGCGAAAATCATGACATCTGCCCACAAAGCCCATTCCACATGATTTGTCCACTCCCCTGTTTTGGAATTATAAAATTCAATTCCAACGGGAGATTCCGATAAGGTCGAAAGTGTTAGCGGTGTTATAAAATCAGAAGAGGCAGGAGTCATCATACATCTGACCTCTGCCCCTTGTTTCTTTAATAATCTTACGAAGGAAGCAATTTTATACGCTGCGATTCCGCCAGTAACACCAACCAGAATCTTTTTTCCTTCCAAAGACATATCGAGTTTAGATTACTCTTGATTTTTTCTAGTATAGATTTGTCCTTCTTTCAACTCTTCAATTGCAACAGCAACCGGTTTCGGAAGTTTTTCGTAAAAGCGTGAAATTTCAATTTGCTCACGGTTTTCGAAGATCTCCTCCAAATTATCCGTTGATGAAGCAAACTCCTGCAATTTAGCAGTCAATTCTTCTTTCATTGAAGAGCTAATCTGATTTGCTCTTTTAGACAATACTACAATTGATTCATAGATATTACCTGTTGTTTGTTCTAAATCTATTGTATCACGCGTAACTGTTGAACGCTCAGCATTGTTGTTTTTGAAGCTCATTTCTTCTATTTATTTACTTGTTAGATACGGGAACGTTGACTTTTTTCAATTTTTCAATATACCCTTCGAATTCGCGAAGATAGTCTGAATTTGGGAATTCTACAAGAAAAATGTTAAATCGCTCATTTGTTTTCTCAATTCGCTCCTCGATTTTCGCATCAACACTATTGCTTGCCAAATGGTAAGAATTCCGGATTAAAATTGCCCATGCCTCCTCCCTGTATTTCGATCTCGGATAATTGTCCAAAAACTGTTCGGCACTAACTACTGCTGCACGATAATTTTCCGTTTTAGCGTAGAGTCTTGCGGTCATCATATCCTTTGTTTCCAATTTGAAACGCAGCTGATCCATGATCATATTACATGTGTCGAGCAATTCTGAATTTGGAAAGCGGGTCACGAAATTTTGTAATTCGTTCAATGCAACTTCCGTTTCGTGTTGATCAAGCGATACTTCAGGACTGTTTTTAACTGCACATACTGCAGCCAGGAACATTGTTTCTTCCACTTTCGGGGAATAAGGAAACTTCGTTTGGAATGCCGCCAGGTAATAACTCGCCAGGTACCAATCTTCTACAGCATAACATGCTTTTCCCAACCTGTAAAAAGCAACTTCTCCCTGCGGAGATCTCGGACTTCTTTGATAAACCTGTTCGTACAAAGCTACACTTCTCTCATATTTTTCCGTGTCATATAAGCGGTTAGCTTCATTAAATTTCGCTTCATAGTCATCCGATTTTAAAATGCGGTTGTATGAATTACAGCTACCAAGCGTTATTATAGTGAGAATTAAGAAAATCCATTTCATGACGACAAAAATAGGAGAAATAGCATAACGGCAAACTTTCGGGAAATATTGTTTCTGAAATCTTAACAAATCAGTGAGTAGTAATCAGACAATAGTGATCCGAAGTCTGCAAGGAAAGAAACGAAAAACTTCAGACCAATTTTCCGGATTTAATTTCCATCAGGCGCAGCAGACGGTCCATATTCGGAGCCTCATCTTCAAAGTAATTGCGGGTCTTTTCAATTTTAGTCTCCATGGAATCGTCCCGTTCAAATTCGGGATCAAATCTGAAATAATGCCACTTTTTGTGCTTACGCAATTCTTCTTCAAATTGTAACTGGGCCTGTTCTGAAAACTGTTGCTCCAAATCGGCATCCTTGTGTTTACCGGAACCAATGCTTACAATAACAACCGAATCATCCTGATACAAACAATCTGCGTAATGCATTGCCTGCAAAATGGGGTTTGGAGCGAACTGACTTGCATTCATTAATCTTCTGTACCCCAATTTGATGAACTGCTGCTCATTCGGGTTCCCCATACAGGCTTTCAACACAGAATCCAATTTTATAGACTGTTGGGTGGGCCGGCTATCTGAAAAATGAAATAACTCATCCGAATCGACATCATAGGTCATGAACAAAAAATGCTTTCTCAATGCAAATAACGTATCCTCTTCATCAAACAAACGCGAAACCATCTCTTTGCTGTAGCCATTATTTTGGTACCGAAGTAATTTCTCAAGGGATCCCAATTCTTCGATTAGGGAAATTTCCTGTTTTGCCAATAGGCTTGCCAATAAAACACTATCACCTGAAGCGACCAATAAGTCGATCCAGTTATAAAGAGATCTGTCAATATCAACTGCATGAATACGGCGCGACAGAGCACTTAACCCGACAATCGGGACAAGTAAGGCGTCTGAGCCTCCATCCATTACTAAAATGATTCTATAGTTGCATGACATATCAGCAATTTAGGGAAATCGCTTTTAGCAACCAAATTTTTTAACAGTAAAGATTAGTTAAACGAAGATTTTAGGCTGTTCATCTTTATCTCACGCGTAGTTGTCGACCAACCTGCAAAAGCGTCGTAGGTCTGATACCGTTAAGCTTGCACAGCCTTGAAACAGTAGTATTGCTTTTGGAAGCAATTTGCGAAAGCGTATCGCCTGTTCGGATCTTATAGTATTTTCTGGCGCTTACAGCTTCTGTTCTAGCCTGAACAGCTGCAATGGATTCTCCGGAAATTTCTTCATCGCTTGGTTTGGCACCCGGTCTGAAGAGTTTCTTTTGAACCAGTAAATTTTCATCCTTTAATTCTTTCTTCGCAAAATCAATTACTTCTTCCGGATTCAAAGGAGCATCGTAGAAGCGCACTTCAAAATGCAGATGGGCTCCGAATGATCGTCCTGTGTTCCCTCCTAATCCGATCGGTTCACCGGCTTTCACTTCCTGATCCGGGGCAACCAAATGTCTGGAAAGATGCGCGTAAAACGTTTCCAATCCATTGTGATGACGAATAATCACCAAATTACCAAAACCACCGTCATTCCATTTTGCGTATCTTACACGTCCTGAAAAGGCCGCTTTTACAGTATCACCTGTTCGAAGGTTCAAATCAATCCCATTGTGATATCTTCCTTTTCTGTATCCGTAACGGGATGTTACTATTCCCGGAACAGGAGAAACAAAGTCCTTATGTATATCATCTACCAAACACAACCAAAGGGTGTCATTCATCCGGGATAAATCATTGGTTCTTTCGGAAGAAAAGCAAATATCATTATTCCATGTCTGAACCAGGTTCAAGTTCGTATCTGCCTGGATAATATTAAAAAGCGCTTCGTTCATGATGCCATCAAACTCTTCATCCAACAAGAATTTCCATGTTCGATTGGAGTAAAGAACCATCGTGCCTTTCTCAGTGTTAACTGTATCGATCGGAGTTTGAGCCAATCCCGAAAATGAAACAAATAGAAGTAGGAAATAAAGAAATTTGTTCATAATTAAAGCCTTTGGTATTTTCTGGGTGGGGCAAAACTAAGAAAAAAAAGCCAAATTTTACTTGCGAAAAAACGTTAATTCCAACATTTACAAGTTTATAACTTTGGAAATTCAAAATTCAAAAGGCAAAATTCAAAAGATTTTCGGATCCGTCTTTTGCATTTTTAATTTTGAACTCATCATTTCTGTTGGACTGATTTTCCGTCTACATCCATGATGATCACATCGTAAAACAAGTCTTCATTCGGCTTCACCAGATCCACATAACCTCTTGAGCCATACGCTTCTTTTGGAGGAACCAGAATGTACAATTTATCATACATCTTTGAATTTAACATTGCCTTTCTTAATCCCGGGATCAAAGACGGGTCTTTCATTCCAAAAGCGAAGGGTGTGTTTCTCTGGTACGAATTATCGTATCTCGGATTTGATTTTGTTCCGACAAAATAATGGATCGCCAGGTTTGAATTCTCACTCACTTTGGCATCAGGCATATCAGGACTTTCTTCGAGTTTCCAAACCTTTACACCATCCACTACTTTTGTAGGTTTAATTTCTTGTCCTATACGGAGCATTACAATATTCGGAGCGTTGGGAGGAATTATTCCAGGGATTCCTTTTTCTCCTCTTGCCAGTTTACCCGGGATAAAAATTTCCACGAAATCACCGACTCTCAATTCCTTTATTGCCAAATCAAATCCGGGGGTCTGCATTCCGTATCCAACCAAAAAGGGCAGCATATCCCTTTGCAGTTTATAATTTCCGTCTACCACTTCCCCATTTTGAAGCTTTGTTTTGAAATTGATCTCATAAACGGATCCTTCCTGGATTGGCTCCCCATCTGTTTTTTCAAACCACTGAATCCGGATTCCGTTTGGAAAGCTTTTTTTGTCGACTACCTGTTTTTGCGGTTCAATCAATTGCTCAGCTTCCGATAATTCATTTCCGGAATCACGTGTATTGGGAGCAGCTTTATCTTCCGTTTTTTCAACACCTGTTGTGCAGGCAGAGATTAAAAGACCGACAGTTATGTATTTCAATTTTTTCATTCTATTCCAATTAATTCAATATCAACGACCAAGGGTGAAAGCGGCGGGATTTTTTGCAGATCACCTACCAAGCCGTGTGCAAGATGACTCGGAAAAACCAGTTTAGCCTTTTCCCCTACACGCATCAATTTTATTCCTTCGTGAATTCCTGATTCCATATCACTTTTATCGATCCGGAAGATATCTACCTCATCCGAAGCTGTTTTGTAGACTTCAGTTCCGTCCAGTAAACTTATCTTATACTGCGTTTTGGCATCCATTCCAGCTTTGGGAAAAGCACCTTCAGTCTTTTTTAAGATAACGTAACGCAAGCCCGATCCCGTTTCCTTTACCTCCCAGTTTTCATGCTGAGCAAAGTAAAGATCGATATTAATACTCTCTTCTATGGCTAGTTCTTTGTTCATTTCAGTGGATTTTTCCATGTCCCACTGAACAGGCTCCGGTTGTTTCTCCTCTTCTGCACAAGAACACAAAAGCAACAAACAGAAAACAAACTCTTTTTTCATCATGCTTTAGGAATGAAATCTTTTACAAATGTTACAAATTTTTCCACAGTTTTATCCAAGCTTTCAGCAGAAATTCCACCGGAGGCATAAGCATGTCCGCCACCATCGAAATGCGCATTTGCCAGTTCATTGACAAAATAATCACCTTTTGATCTGAAAGAAATCTTGACTTTCCCCTCCTTTTCGACGAACAAAACTGCCATTTTAATACCCTGAATACCAAGAATCTGGTTTACCAAACCTTCCGTATCTCCTTTTTGATAATTGTATTTCTCCAATTCCTTTTCCGAAAGAGAAACATATGCAATCGGGATATCGTTCAAACAAACCAGTTTTTCAGATAAGGCGTAACCTCTCAGTTTGATCCTGTCGACAGTATTGGTATCATAAACGGCTTCATGGATCAGGTAGTGTTTCACTCCTCTCCCGATCAGATCTGCGAGAATTTCGTGGGTAGCTGAACTTACGGAAGGAAAACGAAAAGAACCTGTATCTGTCATAATTCCCAAATAAATACACGCCCCGGAAGTCTCATCCAGATCATCCAGCCGGTCGATATCTTTGATCCAGGTATACAACAACTCACAAGTTGAACAAGCGGTTGTTTCAGAAATCACAGCCTGACAAAAATCTGCGGGATGCAAATGATGATCAATCATCACCTTGTTGGCCGATGATTCCACCAGCAGTGCCTGCATATGATCACCAACCCGCGATGGATGGTTATAATCAAGGCAAAAGATCAGATCGGCAGATTGAATTGCAGCAACAGCATGTTCCCGCTTCGTCTCAAAATCAATGATTTGTTCCTGACCGCTAACCCAATGTAAGAAAGTAGGCGCCGGATCAGGATGAACGACCTGTACTTTTTTTTCCCATTTCTTCAGGATGTGAAATAAGGCGAGTGAACTTCCTATCGAATCTCCGTCGGGTGATTTATGCGAAGTAATTACAATTGACCTGGCTTGTTCGACAAACTCTTTAATTTTTTGTGAGGATTGATACATGATGTAAAATTACGAATTGCGTCCCGATAATTATCGGGATACGAATTCCGAATTCCGAATGGGAGATTGCAAATTATGATTAAAACATGTAGGGCCGCGATTAATCGCGGCCCTACTATTAATTTTCAATATGATTCAAACGGATTAAAATCCTGTTTTCTCAGAACGTTTGGTTTCGATCAAAACACCAACACATGCCAATTTCTTTTTATCTCCACCTGTAATGGAAACATTAATGAAAATTTTACGTGATTTATCTGATGTAAATTCTAAAACTTCAGCATTTCCGGAAGAAGCCAGCACTTTTTTTGTTCTTTTAAAAGTTTCTTTTTCTCCTTCTGCTTTTTTCTCTACAACCATTTCGTAGATCTCATAATTCAATGTTCCGGCACTTCCTTCACCCAAAACCGTTGTTAAGCGATAATCAAGTCCCTGATGTGCAATGAATGACATTTCATATGATTCGTCTGCAGCAATTGATCCCGAGCGCGATTGAGAGTTTAAGCTATATGCATCTTTGGTCTTTTTCTTTTTCATGAATGCCTCGGCAGGCGGACATTGAGAAATCCCGATAGCAATCGGAGCAAACACAAAACCAAATAGTAGGGCTAACGTTAAAATAAATTTCATATCGAAAAAGTTAAGCAGTTATAATTTTAGTACGTATTTCTTTGATTTTTTTCGATAAGTTATCAAAACACTTTTGTGTCATTTTACAACTATCGCCTCCGGAAAAAGTTAATTTCCCGTTAGAGTTTTGTACCTGGGTCTCACCAGAGTTACAATCTAATTGCTCATATACTTTCAGTATCTCTTCCACACCTGCGGAATATTCTTTTACTGAAGCATTATCCTGGTAGCTTACCAAAAATTCCAACAGGTTTTCAGCTACTAATTTTTGATCAGCCAAAGCCTGGTCTAATTTTGGGGATTTACCAAAACCTTTTGAACTTCCGATCATTAAGTGCATGGATTCAATCCATCCTCCAACAAGCATTAATGAAAGTTCATCTCCTTTATCGATCTCAATCAGACGCTGAAACGTACGGTTATAAACGTCATCACTCAATTTGAATAATGAATCCGCGTTTCCATCCCATTTCTTTGCCAGTTCACCCAATTCATTTCCAAATACCTGAGCAACTCCGATATCCGATCCCAATTTTTCCAATTTACCGAAATAGCTCAAATACTTATTTGTTTCATTAAATGAAGTCAGATATGCTACGTCAGCAGTATAAACACCAAAATTCAAGGCTTTTTGAGAAGAGCTTGAATACTTATCCGCCAATGCAGGATCGTGCAGAATCTTCGTATTCTTTACCGCATCCATTTTAGAGATCAAAGCAAATTGCTCTGAAGGCGATGGAATATTGTAGTTTACATTAGCAGCTTCTACGGTTTCTTGTTCTTCGACTGTTGCCAGTTCTTGTTTTTCTTCTCCGGAACCACAAGCATAAGCGAACATTAACAAGACGCTACCTAAGATTAGTTTATTTTTCATCGTCAAGTAATTTAGTGCGAATCTATTAATTTTCAATGAATCGCGTGATTATTTAGTCAGTTTTTTTGTTTTCCGAACTTTACCTCCGGGACTACACCCGGACTTTTAGGGAGAAACGGGGCAGTTATAATTGAGACAAAAGGCTCAGACTATCCCATATCTTCATCTTATGCAGATTCTCTGCAGACTCATCCCCACCCATTGCCAATGCCGGTACAAAAGAGTAACATTCATCCTGATCCAATTCGCCAAGCATTTGTCTTGCCTGGTCAAATTGCTTTTTGTAAAGTACGTTGTCTACATATTGTGTATCTCCGAGTGAAAATTTAAAGAAATCAAACATACTTTCAGAAATAGTACTGAAATAACCTGTATGAACATGTAAAATATGAACCTGCTCCTCACCCCAGAGAATTAAATCGCCCATTCCTGTCCGACAAAAGACCTGGTATTCTCCGGGAACTTTCGGCCATTCAGATAAAATCTCCCGGTAATCCGCCGGGTTTACGAAGTGAAAAAAGCCATTTCCATAGCTGCAGTATCCTTCTTCTTCCAGGAAGAGGAATAGATCTTCGGGGAAATGTTCTCTGGTATACGTTAATTCTTCAGGTGTCAGTATTCCGAATTGTCTTTTCCCGGGAAACTTATGCCTGAAGTAATTAAACGTGAAGTTCATAGTTTAATCTATTTTCATCAATTTGATCGTCTCTTCAACTATTTTCGCTTTCAAGGCATCGGAAACCTGGACCAGGGGAAGGCGCATATAAGGCTTCATCCATCCTAATTTTTCCAGTGCAATTTTAACTCCGCCCGGATTTCCTTCTGCAAAAAGCAACCTGGTTACCGGCAACAAATCATAATGAAGTTTTCTTGCTGTTTCAAAATCACCGTTCAATGCGCTTGCAACCATTTGACTGAATTGCACCGGGAATGAATTTGCAACTACAGAGATCACACCATCAGCACCGGCAGCAATCAGGGGCAATGTAATCGCATCATCTCCGGAAAGGACTAAAAACCCTTCGGGTCTGCAGCGAATGATCTCCATGATCTGCTCGAGGTTTCCGGAAGCTTCTTTCATTGCAACAATGTTTTTAATTTCGGCAAGTTCCAGTGTTGTTTCGGCAAGAACGTTTGATCCTGTTCTTCCCGGGACATTGTATAAGATAATTGGCAAATCGGTAGCTGAAGCCAGGGCTTTGTAATGTGCAATATAGCCGGCTTGTGTCGGTTTGTTATAATACGGAGCTACTGAAAGAATTCCGTCGACTCCTTTCGGAATGGTTCTGAGTGTTTCTGCAACTTCAACGGTATTGTTTCCACCGACTCCGTAAACGATCGGTAAAGTTCCTTTATTTGCTTCAAAAACCGTTTCCAGCACCTGCTTTTTTTCCTCACTGTTTAAAGTCGGAGATTCACCGGTAGTTCCCTGAACCACTAAGTAATTCGTACCTCCTGAAATTTGTTCCTGCACCAATCTGCGCAATGCCGGAAAATCGATCGACATGTCTGCATTGAATGGCGTTACCAATGCAACTCCGGTTCCTTTAAATAGATTCATTGTATTTGTTTTAAACAGTAAAAAGTCTCTACGAAAATACGGATTTTTCGAGGGATTGCTGTTTCAGAAAACAATTTATTTCAAGATGTTAAAATTTAATACAAAAGTCGCACTATAGTCGCTCTACAGTCGCTCTACCTACACTCTATAATCACTTGATCTGCTCTTGAACGTCTGAAGAAGAAAACGGAGGTGTAGAAGGTTTCATTTACATATGGGAATGTGATTTTATTTAATGCCGGTTCTTGCGCAAAGCTTTCATGTGCGCAAGATTAATATACTCATTTTTTTTCACACCACCCTTCCAGGGTTATAAACCCTGGACAAGATTTTACAGAGAATTTATGTCGTGCCTTTGCTGGTTCAGATATGAAAATGGATTAATTTTAGGGTATGGCAACAGATCTATTTCCTTTTAAAGTGCTTTTTTGTTTTGAGGATACAGTTAAACTCATTGCAGAAATCAAACGGACGGATATTCAAACCGAAGATAAAAGCATTGTTTATAAATGGCTTTTAATAGACAAAAGTTCGCGTGAGGTGCGACAACTCACATTCCTATCTATGGATCAAAGTGAGGGAGAACAAATCCGCAACTTTGCGGAAGGCACCCTGAGCTGGAATGCAGCAGCAGTAGACTTCAACGGAAAAGAAATGGACCGCAACGAGCCTGATCACATGGATACCAAATGGCTAGAGATCATTGCCGGATTCTTAATTTGAAATCATTGCCAGGAAATCGGCTTCCGAGATAATTGGAATGCCCAGGGAGCTTGCTTTCTCCAATTTAGCCGGGCCCATATTTTCACCTGCCAAAACGTAAGATGTCTTTGCAGAAATAGACCCTACATTTTTTCCTCCGTTTTTTTCAATTAAGTATTTGATCTCATCGCGGCTAAAATTGGTGAATACTCCAGAAACCACAAAAGTCTTACCCTCCAATTCATTTGAATCAAGCGCCACTTCCTCTATTTCGAACTGAATACCTGCAGCTTTTAGGCGATCGATTGTTTGAAGCGCACGTGGATCCTGGAAAAAATGTTGCACTGCAATAGCGATCTTCTCCCCGATCTCATCCACAGCAATTAATTCATCATAGCTTGCCTTTGCAATAGCATCAATATTCTTAAAGGCAGCAGCCAGTTTTTTCGCTACGGTTTCTCCTACAAAACGGATTCCCAATGCGAACAGCACGCGTTCGAAGGGAACAGCTTTCGAATTATGAATCCCCTGGATCAGGTTATTTGCTGATCTGTCGGCCATGCGGTCCAAATTCACCACCTGGTCAAAGCTTAGATCGTACAAATCCGCTATACTGGTTGCCAATCCCTTTTTATATAGCAAATCAATTGTTTCTGCCCCCAAACCGTCAATATTCATGGCTTTCCGGGAAATAAAATGTTCCATTCTTCCTTTCACCTGTGGCGGACAAACCAGGTCATTCAGGCAGTAATGCTGAGCTTCTCCTTCTCTTCTATGCAACTGAGAGCCGCATTCCGGACACTTTTCGATGAAAATCACCTTATCGGCACCGGCTTTACGTGAATCCGTATTTACTCCGACAATTTTCGGAATGATCTCGCCTCCTTTTTCAACAAATACCTCATCACCCAAATAGAGATCCAGTTTTTCAATCTGATCTGCATTGTGTAGCGAAGCTCTTTTGACCACCGTTCCACCGAGAAGAACCGGTTTCAGATTTGCAACGGGTGTAATTGCCCCCGTTCGTCCGACCTGGTAGGTCACTTCTTCCAGGGTGGTAGAAACACGTTCTGCTTTAAACTTATAAGCAATAGCCCAACGAGGTGATTTCGCAGTAAATCCTAAGTCAGCCTGCTGATCGTAATTATTTACCTTAATAACAATTCCATCAATATCAAAAGGCAGGTTGTATCGTTCTTTATCCCAATAATGAATGAAATCCATGATTCCTTCAATGGAAGTTGTTTTTGCAATGTATTTTTTCTCCTCGGGCGGAGTTTTGAATCCCCATTCTTTTGCCTTTTCGACACTTTCCAAATGAGATTCCATTAGCAGATCGTCGCCGTAAACACCGTATAAATAACAATCGAGACCTCTTTCCGCCACAATTTTGGAATCCTGGGATTTTAATGTTCCCGAAGCCGAATTCCTTGGATTTGCGAAAACAGGTTCTCCCAATTCTTCGCGTTGTTTGTTCATTGCTTCGAAATTCTTTCGTGGAAAAAAGATCTCACCCCGCACTTCAAAATCGTCGGGATAATCTCCTTTGAGTGTTAAAGGAACTGTTCGAATGGTCTTTACATTTGCAGAAATATCTTCTCCCTTGGTTCCGTCTCCACGTGTTACTGCCCTGGAAAATTTCCCATTTACATAGCGAATCCCGATAGCCACGCCATCGTATTTCAGTTCACACACATATTCAATCGGACCGCTGGCCAATTTCTTCAGGCGCTGCTCCCATTCGATTATCTCTTCTTCCGAGTACGAATTCGATAAGGAAAGCATTGGAAAGCGATGTACAACAGTCTCAAACTTTTTCGTAATATCTCCACCTACCCGTTTTGTAGGGCTCAGATCGGAAGCAAATTCAGGAAATTGAGCTTCCAGGTCCTGGAGTTCTTTCAACAATAAGTCAAATTCATAATCGGAAATAGTCGGATTGCTTTCTACGTAATAAGCGTGATTATGCTGAGTTAACTCAATCGTTAATTGTTCTATTCTTTTTTGTGCTTCAACCTGATCCATAGAGAAAATTTCGATAGCAAAAATAAGAAAAAGCGCAAGCTTTTGAAGACTAAATCATGACAAACGTTAGTGCGAAAATGATTTAGGAAAAACGCAAGCTTTTAGATACCGAATATAATCCCGGACGTCCGGGGTTAGTACGGAAGTAATTTGAGATAGTTAATTCCAATGCCGTCCCATAGCTATCGAGATACGAATCAAAGTTTTCCCACCGAGGAGCACAGAAGAGCGCAGAGGGTTTTCTAAGAATCACAATTATTCCTGGTTAAGCAAATTCTGCGTCAACTTTGATTTTTACAGTTTCTTTGGTAATCGGATGAGTGAATTGCA
Organism: Fluviicola sp.; assembly: GCF_029266855.1. Lineage (GTDB taxonomy): Bacteria > Bacteroidota > Bacteroidia > Flavobacteriales_D > Crocinitomicaceae > Fluviicola. The sequence goes on along the minus strand of NZ_JAQSWB010000001.1, from coordinate 56,660 downwards.
GGAATTGCGCATGCAAATGAAGCCTGGATTCTCTTTTACCGTATAGATCATCGCCGATAATCGGAGCATTTAAGCCAAGAGTATGTGCCGAATGAACACGCAGCTGATGTGTCCGACCGGTAATGGGATAAAAATAAATCAGCGTTTGATTGTTTCTTCGCTCTACCACTTCCCACTTTGTAACCGCACGTTTTCCATGTTCGTAACATACCAGCTGCCGTGGCCTGTCGTCCAGATCGACCCGAAGGGGCAAATCGATCGTACCGGTATTTTCTTCTACGATCCCATCCAGCAGGGCTACGTATCGTTTTTGCACGTTACGCTTAATGAATTGTTTCTGGAGGTGTTTGTGCACATTCTTATCCTTCGCAAGGACCAGGATACCTGAGGTAGACATATCCAGGCGATGAACGATCATCGGTCCGGTCGCCTGCGGGTATTTGCTCATCATCCGGGTGTAAACCGAATCCGAAATATTTTTGCCCGGTACAGATAAAAATTCGGCAGGTTTATTAACTATAACCAAATAATCGTCCTCAAAAACGATTTCCAGTTCCTTGTTTTCAGCAGGATTCAGAAGCATTGGATTTTCGTCCATATCAAGCCCTTCAAGCATGTGTCCCAGGATCGGTTCGCATTTCCCCCTGCAAGCCGGGTAGACTTGCTTATGAACACGTACTTCCGATCTTGGGGATGCTCCCCACCAAAATTCTCCCAGGCAAACCGGCTTCAACTCATTTTCGAATGCAAACTGTAATAATTTTGGAGCTGCACATTCTCCGGCACCTGCCGGCGGTTTATGGTCAATTGTATTTTCAAAGATACTTTGCAGACTTCTTCTTTCCTTTTTTGAGTTCAGGAAGTAGTATGAATCAAAAATTTCTTCCTGTAAGGCATTCGACATACTTTTACGCTTTTCCCGAAGATCATTCAGCTGATTTTCAAAATCATTGACCTCTTCAGTTAAAGCTGCGATCTTTTGCTTGTGCGCTTCCGTGAAATCTTTCAAAAAGTATTGTTCGCGAATGGATTGCTTTCTCAACTCTTCCAAAAGCATTTCCAATTCGGATGAATTGAGATCATTGGAATTCTCGCGTATCTGCTTTCGTTCAGCCTTCGCTTCTTTGATCTCTTTTTTATACTTCTGCAGTTCTTCCAGATAAGATGCGCCTGTTTTTTCCAACTCCTCCTTTGCACTTAAATAGCTTTCATTTTTTTCAAGTTCGGCAATCCGAATCGTCATGTCATTGATGACAATTTCTTCCTTCCGGAAAAACCCCTGTGAATCAAGCAAATCAAAAACCGGCGGAACAAAATAATCGTGGTCATTAGAATCTGCCAATTTCCCTGAGAAAGCAGCCAGGAATCCCAGGTTTCCCAGTTTGTCCTCCACCACTAAAACTCCAAACATTTTACCGATCACCAAACCATCCTGCTGATCATCCAAGCCAAAATTGTGATTCAATTCTTTTTGGTTCACCAGGTAATCCTGCAACTGGTCCATGGCAATATGTGCCAATTCGTGTGGCTCGTAATAAAATGGAAAAGTGAATTTTTCTGGACGGACAATATGAGACACATCAGACTGGAATGAAATAAATTTTGGATTTTTTGCTGACATGTCATTTTAGAACTGGGATGCAAAGATAACAGCTATTGATGCAAAATTGAAATCTAAACTGAAAACCGGACGTAATATTGCGGAATTACCCCCAAAATCATTACTTCCTAATCAGAAAAGTTTATCTGCACATGTGTACCGTCGCAATAAGGTTTATTGGAAGAAGCTCCGCAACGACAAAAAGCAGTAACCTTACTCTCCTTTATTTCTTCCGAACCGGCATGTTTCACCGTAAGATTCCCATAAACCAGCAAAGGACCGTTGGGAAGTGTTTCCACCACATTTGACTGAAGCATTTCTTTCTGTTCATCCTTCAAACGGTAACTCAATGCACCACTGGGACATTTATCAACCTGTCTGATAATTTCAGCAGTAGTTGCTCCTTCCGGTTTAATCCAAGGTTTTGTATTTGGTTGAAAAACATTCGGAAGCCCGGTTGTTTTTTTCCAGCAAACGGTTGAATGGATACAACTTTCAGGTTTCCAAATTATTGTCACTTCTCCATTGGAGTATTCTTTAACAATTGCTTTATCAGACATTGACTTTTATTGAGATTAAACCAGATTAAAGATACAAAATCATTGAAAACTTTTTACTTCCAGGAAGCTTTCAGCATACGTTTTTTTCCCTGCAGATCTTCTTTGATCTCCACAGAAGTAAAACCCAGTTCTTCGACCATTGCTTTGGTTTCAAACGCATAATTCTCGTGAAGTTCAAAAAACAAGCAGCCCTGATCAGCTAAATTACTTACTGCATATTCAGCAATGGCACGGTAAAACAACAAGGGATTTTCATCCGGAACAAAGAGTGCCAGATCCGGCTCAAATTCCGTGACATTCTCATGCATCTCCTCTTTCTCCTTCCAGGGAATATATGGAGGATTCGAAATTATGACATCTGCTTTCTCTTTACTTTCAGAATTTAAGGCATCGTCGATTTGAAATTCTACTTCAAGATTCAATTCTTTGCCATTCAGGCGGGCGATTTCAAGTGCTTCCGGAGAAACATCAAATCCTTTGACTTCAAAACCCGGATTACGGTTTTTAAGCGCTAATGCAATACAGCCGGAACCCGTACACCAATCATGCACCTTCAGGTTTTCCCTGTGCTGAACCGTTTCCTGCACCCAGGAGACCAATTCTTCTGTTTCAGGGCGTGGAATCAAGACACCCGGTGCTACTTTCAATTTCAAATCATCGAAGTAAGTAAAACCAACAATGTATTGATACGGTTCTCCTGTTTTCAAACGGGAAGCTATTTCTGTCAGCTCTTCCAATTGCTTTTCCGACAAGTCAATTCCCTTAGAAACAAGTAGGTTCGACCTGGTAAATCCGAAAACATCTTCCAGAGCAAGCAAGAGGATATTGCGGGCTTCCCTTTCGGAATAGAGATCCGCTAATTTATCCGCCCAACCCGCGGTAAGCTCTTTGAAATCTTGCATGGTCCAAAGGTAGGAAATAGTTTTTCTCAACACACCCGCTTTGGATTTTAAGCGTCATGCTAAGTCAACAGATCTCTTTCTCTTTCTTTCCATTTTTTACATATTTTTTGTTATTCCGCCCTTTTATTTTTAAATCCCGATGTAACTTGTTAAATTTAGGTGCGTTAAATGCATATAAAACAACAAAATGAGGGGTGTTCAATTCATTTTTCTGGGTATTTTAATTGGGAGCCAAACGCTATGCGCACAAACGGATAACGAATTGGATACCGAATCACTAGATTCAACTTACGTCCCGATCAGATCCAAAAAGATCCTTCAAGTCCCTCAATTTCAGAAATATAATCCGGACACCATTCAGCTAGGGGAAAACGATTTAATCATTACAGATTCATACACTGCTCTTGGTCAACCCTATGTTTATGACGCCCTGCATTCCTTTAACCGCAGGAGAATGGATGGTTTCGGAGGATTTTTGAACGATAAGATCAATGCCGGATTAGCAGAAATTCGCAGCAAAGGATTTCCTTCCGATTTAAAGAAGTTATACATTCAGATTGATCCTGCAACTTTAACCGTTCATTGGAGTGCCGTTGTAGGGCCAAGTATGGACGGCAGATGTTATATGAGTGTCGACAGTCGCGGTTCAGCAGGCGGTGGATTACCTGCAGTACAAAAGCAATGTCCGAGAATGCACCGTTTACATTCAAACTTGATTCCTGTAAAACAATTGGAATTTAATGATAACGTATTGCAATGCTACGATTGGAACAGCACAAAATTGGATACCGTGACAAATGCAATCAACATTCAACAACATTTCTACAAATATTACGATCCCCAAATCGGAAGTACAGTAACGCTTGCACAAGCAACACAAAAGGATGCTGAAATGTTCTCTGTAATGGTTACCACTAAAGAGACTCCTGCTAAAAATTATTATAAGAGGTATACTGTAAGATCGGGAGACACTTTGTCACAAATAGCTGAAAAACATCACACCACCGTATCCAAAATTGCAAAAGCGAATAATCTGAGATCTTATATCATACGTGTGGGACAAAGCTTAAAGATTCCAAGATAAGAGCGAGCACTGCTCGCGAAGACGAAGCATGACTTTCTCAAAAAGTCATATGCTGAGGAATAAGTAAATCTTCACATCAAAAGCATGACTTTCTCAAAAAGTCATATGCTGAGGAATAAGTAAATCTTCACATCAAAAGCATGACTTTGTCAAAAAGTCATATGCTGAGAGGAGCAAGTAAATCTTCATATCAAAAACACAAATTTCAACACAAGATCGGGGGGAAATCTGCGGCGGAAAACCATTGAAACAAAAAAGTCCTCTACCTCAGCAGAAGACTTTATTTATCACTCGTTATAATTTCCAATTACTTAATTACTTTTGGAAGCTTACTCACATCCTTTGATGGATAAAACTGAATGGAGCTTGTATTAACGCAATGCCGGGTATCTTTATCTGTAAAACCTTCTCCTGTGAATACGTGTCCCAAATGACCTTTACAATTTGAACAAATGATCTCTGTTCTCATGCCATCCGCATCCGGTACTTTGATAACAGAACCTTCGATCTCATCATCAAAACTAGGCCAGCCGCAATGTGATTCAAATTTATCATCCGAGCGATAAAGTGGATTGTTACATTGCTTACAGATGTATACTCCCTTATCTGTTTTCTGATAATAATCTCCGGTGAAAGCCCGATCTGTATTTTTACCGATCAGCACACTTTCTTCCTGAGGAGTTAACTTGTTATACTTTGTTTCCTTTTTTGAAGATGAATCAGACTTTGCCGGTTCCTGGGAACAAGCAACAAATCCAAAGAGTAAACTGCAAATGATCAAATAATTTTTCATGGTTAATCGTTTTGAATCAATTACGCCGATTCGCCGGATTTGGATTTGAAAAAGAATTACTTTTTCTGTTTGTCCAGTTCCACATGCAATCCAAGTCCTCTTAACGATTCACCTGAAGCTACAATCTTCCCTTCTCCATCTACCAGGAAAGCACTTGGAATAAATTGAACATTATATGCTTTTCCTGCTTCGTTTGCTTTATCCCAAACATGGCTTTTCCAAACCAATCCATCGGCTTTAATGGCTTCTTTCCATTTTGTTTCGTCACGATCCAAAGAAACCGAAAACACTTCAAATCCTTTTGCGTTTTTGAATTTGGCGCTTTTGTATTTTCCATAGGCTTCAACCACATTTGGATTCTCTTTTCTGCACGGTCCGCACCAGGAAGCCCAAAAGTCGATCAAAACCATTTTCCCTTTCAGGGAAGAAAGTTTCACGATTTTTCCATCAACCCCTTTTAAAGCAATTTCAGGAGCTTTTGTGCCAACACCGGGTGCATTCTTAACTGCCTTGAATGAAGACAGACCGATACCGACAAATAATAAAGTCGAAAGAATTACAATTGAATTTTTCATATCTCTTAATTTACACGACGAATATCAGCACCTAAGTTCCGCAAGCGAATATCTATGTCCTGGTATCCTCTGTCGATTTGTTCAATATTATGTATTACACTTTTCCCTTCTGCAGAAAGTGCTGCGATCAATAAGGAAACTCCTGCACGAATATCCGGAGATGTCATTTGAATCCCACGGAGCGTATGCTGTCTTCCAAGTCCGATAACGGTAGCCCTGTGTGGATCGCACAAAATGATCTGCGCACCCATATCGATCAGTTTATCGGTAAAGAATAAACGGGATTCGAACATTTTCTGATGAATCAATACACTTCCTTTTGCCTGGGTTGCAACAACCAGGATAATAGACAACAAGTCCGGGGTGAAACCGGGCCATGGAGCATCATAAATCGTTAGGATCGACCCGTCAATGAATGTATCTATTTCATACGAATCCTGTGCTGGAACGTAAATATCGTCTCCTCTTCTTTCGAGTTTAATCCCCAGTCTTCTGAATGTATTCGGGATCACTCCCAAATTGTCCCAGCTCACATCTTTAATCGTGATCTCAGACTGAGTCATTGCGGCCAGACCGATGAAACTTCCGATCTCGATCATATCCGGCAGAATGCGGTGATAACAGCCACCCAGTTCTTTTACTCCTTCAATAGTCAATAAATTGGAGCTGATCCCTGAGATCTTTGCTCCCATTGAGTTCAGCATCTTGCACAGCTGCTGGATATATGGTTCACAAGCTGCGTTATAGAATGTGGTTGTTCCTTCTGCCAAAACAGCCGCCATGATGATATTTGCCGTTCCGGTAACGGATGCTTCATCCAGATGGATATAAGCTCCTTTTAATTTTTTTGCTTCGATCGAATAAAAATGTTCACCTGCATCGTAATTGAATTTTGCACCCAACAAAGCAAAGCCGTCAAAATGCGTATCCAATCTTCTGCGTCCAATTTTGTCTCCTCCGGGTTTTGGAATAAATCCTTTTCCGAATCGGGCCAATAAAGGACCAACGATCATAATCGAACCCCTCAGTGAGGCAGCTCTTTTTTTGAAATCTTCGGTTTCCAAATAAGCTAAATCCACTTCTTTGGCTTGAAAAACGTATGTACCCCGTTCTACTTTTTCAATCTTCACCCCCATTGTCTGCAATAAGTCGATCAACTTATTTACATCCACGATATCCGGGATATTTGAAATAGTAACTTTCTCAGAAGTCAGCAAAGGAGCGCATAGAACTTGTAAAGCTTCATTTTTTGCGCCTTGAACAGTCAATTCGCCTTTTAGCTTCTTTCCTCCGTAAATTTCAAAAGATGACATACTTAATTCTTATTACGATTTTGGTTTTGATTTTGATTTTTCCCTTTAAAATTCTTTTGGTTTTTCTGATTCTTTTTCGGGCGTTTATTGGGCTGAATTCCAAATGATTTCAGAATCAGGTTTGTATTTATCAGCTCATCCGGGTTTTCCAGGATCAGTTCTCCCTGTGAAAGATCTTTTAACTGATTTGCGATCACGTGGTTCTCAACGGCATCATTGTTATATGCCAAATATTGCTTTTTCATGAAATTCGCCATGGTGATCTTCAAATAATCCCGCTCATCAGCAGCAGTAATATTTTTAGAATCTTTCAGGATCTCCTGGGTGTATTTCCCATAATGACCGAACTTGATGCGTCCTTTCGGATAAGCCATCTGATCGGGTTTGCTTGAAAGGGTTTCCGGCTTGGGAATCTCATAAGGTGAATCTACTTCTAATTTGAAATCAGACATAACGAACAAATGTGTCCATAGTTTGTGTCTGAAATCATCCACATCGCGTAAATGCGGATTTAATTGTCCCATAACTTCAATAATTGCCCTGGTTGCTTTGTTACGTTCATCGCGGTCTGCAATTTCCATAGCATGAGAAATCATTTCTTGTACGTTTCTACCATACTCCGGAAGTAATAACTTCGGTCTCGTGGTGTTGTATTCCATAAATTTTCTTCGAAAGTTCAAAAATAAGCTTTTAAATCGAAATATCCAGTCAAGAGTCCCGGTCAATTCAAGCAATTAAAATACATTTCTTCATATTAAGGCAAAAAGGTTATTTTTAACTACGAATTAATCGCTTTATGAAAACAACTTTCGCCCTGTTTATTGGAATAACCGGCTTGTTATTAAGCACTTCCTGCTCATCAGATTCCGAAGTAAAATCAGCAGCAAGTGCTGAAAAAATCTCTACAGATTCGCTTGAAAGGGAAGAATGGTTCCCCGAAACCAATTTCGATTCGCTTCGCGGAAAGTATACCGGTGATTTCGGAGACGGGTTCATCCATGTGATCCTTACTTATGTCAACGATAAAAAAGCAATCGGGTATAATATTCACAAAGGATTACAGCGAAACATAAGCGGTTCGGTAGTTCAGAAAACAGATCACTTCGAGTTAACACTGAATGAGCCGGGTGACAACCCTTATGACGGGATTTTCGTTTTGAATATTTCAAAGAAAGACGGCAGTGTCAATGCAAGCTGGATAGCAAACGATCCTAAAATTCCGGCTAAAAAGTTCAAGCTAAAAAAACAGTTCAAGCGAGATACCGATTCAAAAAGTGCCTTTGAAGGCGGCGAGGTCACAGAGGACAATTTTATCGAATTTTTCTCTTATGCAAACTTGAATGACGGAAATGTTGACTTTAAAGAAAGTGGCATCGTCCTGTACACTTATTATCCTGAAGGACAGGAAAATGAGCAACAGGAAATCATCAAAGGTTCCTGGAAGTTTACCGACAAAAAAACAATGGTGATCGAATGGGCTAAAAACGACCAGTTTAAGGAACGAAGTATGAAATTCAAACTCACAAAAGATGAAGACGGAATGCCCAGTTTCGAAGGACCTGATAATCTAAGTATTTACCCGGATTACTACTAATCGGAACCTTTAATGAAAAAAACAGCCTGGATATTTTTTGTCATAGGAATTCTTTACGCTTCATACTTATTGCTCTTGTTGTCGCTCCCTTACCTGGAAATGCGACGTGGAGTTGATTTCCTGAAAACCAAGCAATTGATCTATCACATCAAACACTGGAGATATAGTTTTTATATTCATGTCTTCAGCAGCATTTTGATCATCACCAGCGGATTGTTTCAGTTCAGCAAAACCATTTTAAACAAATACGCGCGAATCCACCGTATTTCAGGCGCTGTTTACCTGCTTGCCACACTTCTGATCTCCGGCCCGGCAGCACTCGTTATGTCGTTTTATGCGAACGGAGGTTATCCTGCCCAGGCAAGTTTTGTGATCCTGAGCGTACTTTGGCTCGGAAGTACTTTTTTGGCTTATTACTTCGTGCGGAAAAAGAATTACGAAGCTCATGGAAAATGGATGGTACGCAGTTATGCCCTTACCTTATCTGCAGTTTCCTTGCGGCTTTACTCCTATTTGTTCAATGTGTTTCATCTTACCATGAATCCGGTTGACCTTTACATCCTGTTATCATGGATGAGCTGGCTCCCAAACCTGTTTATCGCTGAGATCCTGATCAAACGCGGGCTGGTCAAACGTTTATTGGCAAATCATTAAGCACTCACTTCAGCAAAAGTTTTCCCTTCCAGGTAAAGAATTTTTCCCGAAGCATCGATGCGGTATTTCTCCGTATCTATTTTCTTTTTCGAAACGATCGGATTATCATAATACCCCTCTTCATCCGGATTTTTCTCGAAAGTAGTTTCGTAATTTGTAATGGTAAAAGAAAGATCTTTGTTGATCGTACACATTTTCAGCAAAGCAGAATAATCTTCACGGCCTGCGATTTCCTTTTTATCAATGATCTTCCCTGTTTTGGAATAAGTTACCAGGCGATAAGTCAGCGGGCTCATATCCCCGTTAAACTCATCCTTCACCACATAGATCAATGCCACATAATTCTTTGTTTCTGCCACCTGGACATAATTAAAGAAACTCTTACTCACTTCTCTTGAGAAACGCTCATTGCGCATTTCAGTAACAAAGCGTTCAAAGTCGTATGAAATCCGGTTTTTATCGTCAAAACTAACCTTTCCCTGCTCCATATTCATGTTAATAGGAAAAGTGGCCTGGACAAAATTGCGTTTGAACTGAAGCCAATACAAATTTTCGATATCCGAAACTCCGCTCAATGCCAGTTCCACATTTTTTCTGAATAGTTGCGGATCTTCTTCTCTGAGCTTCGCCAAATCCGGATCTTTTTCGATGTTATCAATATTCACATACCCCGCCTGGATAGCAAACTGCAAATAATCTGCACTCATTTCGAATTTCTTCAGCTGTGAATAAGCACAAGCCACGTTAAACATAACTTTCGAAAAGGGTTCGTACCCAAGTTTTTCAGCCAATGAATAGGCATCCAATGCTCCCTGGTAGTTTTTCATTTCCATGTAAACATTCCCCAATTCGTAATAGGATTTGGAATTCGGATACGCTTTGATGGAAGCTTTGAAGCCTTCACTGGCAGCCTGTAAGTTTTTCTTATTCTTGAATTCATCCAATGCATTTAAAAACAATTTATTGGATTCCGGGTTAGCTTTCGGATTCTGGAACAGGAACAAACGCACTCTTTCACCATTAAAAAGATCCGCAGCACTTAATTTAACCGGTAAAGATTCATCAACAGCTGACACTCCTCCCGGTTTCAAATCCGGATCCTGCGCTGAAGGGTTTCCACATGAACCGAGCACAGAGAGTAAAAACAAAGAATAGAAAGCAAATTTCATAAGGCGAAGAATTGAGTTTACTAATGTAAGAAAATCTTTATTCGCTGATACAAATCCGGACGTAAATCGTTCATTGCATGAAACTGTTTTTTAATGTTAAATAATTGGATGTCACGGCATTTTATCGTAATTTTTAATCTCATTCAAATAGTAACGCCATGAGTATTCGAAATCGATCCATCAGATATGGACTCTATAGTTTTGCCGGAATTGCAATACTATTTCTTATAATGAAATTATTCTCATTGGAAAACAATGGTTATCTCCGTTTTCTAAATGTATTTATAGTATTTTTCTTTACAAATAGACTGGCTAAAAAGAACCGTCAGCTTGAAGCGGATGACAGTTACTTAAAAGCATTTGGTTCTCTGATTCTAGCCAATGTGATTACAGTAGTTTTATCCGTCATTAGCTTTGTGGTTTATGCCATGTTCATTCAACCTGATTTTATGAGCAAGTTTGACGGAGGAATTTTTTGGAATAGCCATGCCACAATAGATAAGGCAGCCGTCGTATTGTTCTTTGAAGGTATTGCTTCCGCTTTAGCCACATCATTTATAATTGTGATGTATTGGAATGAAAGAACCCCGGACAACAAGTGTGTCCCGGTAGAGCCTTCAAAAAAATAACCCCATAGAAATCGGAAAATCGAGTGGATTTTAATAATTCGCTCGATTTTCTTTTTGGTACCAGGCCTGATTTCACCAACCAAAAAGAGAAAAGGTTCGTTAGGGATATCAATGACCTCTTGGCATAAAGTGCAAGAGGAAAATCAGATAACACCTAAACCCTAAATAATCAGAGAGAGAGATCGGGTGAATCAAAGTTCATTCGATTTTTTTTTGTCTTTTTTAAAAGAACCCTGTCTATGAAATTTCGATGAGACCGTAAAAAGATTACGTACTTACTGCCGTACATTAGCAATCTAAACAAAATAAACTCATTACATTTTGAACCAACACCAACACTAATACACTGCATATCAACCATTAATAAGCCTAAAAACACTGCTTCATTTCAAAATTTAGCCCATATTTGCACTATTACTATTCACTATTATTCACAACCATGACACTGAACAATTTCATTGATTTCGAAAGAAAATGGGAAGGCGGTCTGAGCAGACACACTTCCGACTCAGCGAGCAAAAACCCATGTCCCACTCCATTCAAAGGAAAAAGCGGATGGCACACCAATGCCGGGATAACTTATTCCGTGTGGTGCAAAAAGTTTGGAAAAACCAACGATCAGCGCTTTTTTGAGATGTCGAACGAAGATTGGTTCGCTGTTTTCGATTCGCTTTATTATTCCAAAGTAAAAGCCGGCTCATTTAATTCACTTTCCATTGGATTTATGGTCACCACCATTGCCTGGGGTTCGGGAGCCCGGCAAGCAGGATTGACCCTGCAACGCGCTATCAATAAAAAAGGCGGGAATGTTTCCGTCGACGGAGCTATCGGACCCAAAACCCTTGCAGCTGCAAATGCCATTCCTCCACAGGAATTATTTGACGAGCTGGTAAAACAACGCGCCGATTTCTTTCAACGGATCGCCAAGGGAAAGAACGCTGTTTTCCTAAAGGGATGGATGAACCGATTGAATGCTTTTGTGAAAGAGTTTAAGCCCTAAGCCCGATTAGAAAGAAACCAATTGTTTGCTGCGGTAGGTCTTACCCAAAGCAGTAGCTTGAAACATGTAAACTCCGGCACTGATCCCTGATTGCAGCTGAATCGTGTTTTCTGATTTCACAAATGCCACTGTTTTTCCCATTGCATCCAAAATCTGAAGCTCATCAATCGCTAAATCCGGGTTTAGGGTAAAGGTCATTCCGTCTTGCTTCACGAATAATTTATCTTCGATAACTTCCGTATTGATGGATAACGATGAATTGCAAATCTCGGTAATGAATGTAATCTGTCCATTATTTTGAGTAGTTTCCTCTACAAATGAACTTGTATTTCCTACTACACCATATAAAATCATGATATCATTTCCCTGGATCACTCCCGGATTCCATTTAGCTTCCAGTTCTGCTGTCAGATTTGAATTCACGGCATTAACTGCACTGTAATTATATGAAACCGGTGTATAAATAATAACCGAATGTCCTGACGGAATGCTTTGAAGCATATTCTTCATTCCCTGTAACTGCAATGAATCGTCCATTTTAAAAACAAAATAGTATTCCACTCGTTGTCTAAATTCACCGCTTTCATTGAAATTACCGAAAGAATGGCTAGGATTTGCTCCATTGTAATTCGTTCCCCATGCCGTACATGTTGACGGATCGATCACAGCGACATAAAATGCCAGATCAGACCCAAGTGTGGAATACTCAACAACCTGATTGTCAATTGAATACATGTTGTAAACTGAATGTGAGTTGTAACAATCCACTTTTAATTCAGATTGTCCAAAAGAAGAAGAAGCTGCCAGAACAAGTGCAACGAAATAGGTAATTAGTTGATTCATCGGTTATTTTTTTTGTAAAACTACGGAAACAAGAGTTATTCCACAAGGGAATCAGTTACTCAATTATCAATTGTGCCGTTTATTCTATCAATACCTGCTTCCGAGGAAATTTCAGACTAACTTCCACTTTTCAGGAAAGTTATTTCTCCGCTTCTTCCTTCAGTTTTTGGTTCATTGCACGAAACCCGTTTAAAGTGCTTCCGTCCAGCATTTTTGAAAACATCCGGACCAAAATACCCCTGAATTTTTCGGCATGAATGAAAGTAGTTGTCCCGTCTCCATTGTCGATCAGTTCAAATCTGTGTTCACCGTCAAATAATCCGGGGAAGAGCAAATGTCCCATCCATCTGAATTCCTTGTTTTTATCAAAAGCCAGTACTTTCGGTTTGAAGGTCATTCCCTTTCCTTCCGGCGGTTCGAGGCGAACAATGATCTTCTCTCCTGTTTTCACATTCCCGCGGATGGATTTAATAAAGGGATTCCAGTTTGCATAATTTTCAAAATTGCTCAGGATTTCCCAAATGCGTTCAGGACTAGCCTGGATCGTAATCTCTGTTCTGATTTCTTTTTTCATCTGATTAATTATTGATTCTTTGATGAAACAAAGTTCGATGAAAGCAAGGAAGGCACACTTGACAAATATCAAGAAATGGAAGCAATCTTTTTTCGGAGCCTGCTGAAGGTTTCCGGAGTCATGCCGAGCATGGAAGCCAGGTATTGTAATGGAACCTGGTTGAATAATTCTTTATTTGCATTCCACAATTGTGCATATCGTTCTTCAGCCGTCATGGATATGAATGACAGGATACGATCTCCCATAGTGGAAAAACATTTCGCCATGAATAACTTCTCTACGGTATTCCAGGTAGGAATGGATTTTCCCATATTGCGGTAATCATCTTTACTGATAAGGTATAATTCACAATCTGTCAATGCCTGTAGTGTGGAAGCAGCCGGCTTATCGAACAGGAAACTGTTCAGATCGGTAATGAAATATCCGGGCGTTGCGATCCATTTGGTGATTTCTTTGTCGGGCAGATCCACCCATTCGCGCAGCAAACCTGATTTCACAAACGCCATGTGATTTGCGTATCCGTTTTCCCTGAAAAAGCATTCACCTTTACCCAACGAAACAGGATGGAAATGAGAACTGATCGTTTTCAGATCCTCCGACTTCACTTCGAAAAGTGCGGCAATATTCTTCTCCAATTCGTTCATCATCTGATTTTTTTTCTTTCTGCAAGTCCGGAAAGATAAGGGTTTCCGGGAAACAATACATTTATATTTATAAATATAGTTGTATAATTGGAAAAGTAATTATATAATTGCATTATGAAAAAGGAACTCACACGTGCAGAAGAACAAATCATGCAGGCTATCTGGACGATAGGAAAAGGATTTGCCAAAGATATCCACGAGCAACTGGAGGAACCGAGACCGGCTTACAATACCGTTCTGACAGTAATCAGGGTATTGGTCCAAAAGGGTTTTGTGGAATATAAAACCTATGGGAAATCGAATGAATATTCTCCAACGATCACAAAAGAAGAGTATTCCGCACAGCGTTTCCAGTCACTAAAGGAAAATTACTTTGGGAACTCGAATGCCAAGCTGCTCTCCTTCTTCATGAAAGAAAACAACCTCGATCTCCGGGACTTGAACGAGCTGCTGGAAATCATAAAAAAAGAACGTCATGACTAATTATTTGTGGACCATTTTCGAAGTGAATGTTTTGATAACCTTATTATTCTGTGTCTTCAAACTCATACAGCGTTACCTTTCTTTCGGATGGCAACGTATTTCCCTGCTTTCGATTCCCTTGTTATCGATCCTTGCCGTTTGGATGAAACAGCGAAGTATTTCCGAATCATCGTGGTCTTACCATATTCCGGTAATCGAGTTGGAAACAGTGGAAATCTCTGGAGGAAAAGAAACATCTCCGCGCGGGTTTGATTATACTTCTTTACCGGAAACCGTTTACTGGCTGGGAGTGGTTTTACTAACCGTATGGATGTTATATAAGCTGTATAAGATCCTTCGTGGATTTTCAGGAGCAAGACGAACAGCAGAAGACGGCTTTACAGTGATTGAGTCTGCGGATCAGGCTCCCTCTTCCTTTTTTCATATCATTCAGTTGCCCTCCGGACTTTCCAAATACGACCGGGAGATCATTTTCCAGCACGAGAAGATCCATGCTCAGAAATTTCATTCGGCAGACCGTTTGTACCTCGAAACAGTACATTGCTTATCCTGGTTCAATCCTTTGATCCTCCTGATGAAAAAAGAATTGGTCCACATCCACGAATTTGAAGTGGACCGGATCATGTACACTAAATACCGCGCCGGTTATATGGAATTCCTGCTGGCGTATTCACTCGGAACTAGTTCATCATTCTATTTATTCACCAATCAGTTTATGACAAAGCTCACACTGATTAAACGCATCAAAATCATGAAAAACACATCAAAAAAAGTATTGATTGCAGCACTTGCCCTGCCGGTTATTGCAGGCGGACTTACGCTTATTTCTTTTACTGCGGAAAGTAAACAAACTCCTCCGAAAGAAACCAAAAAAGAGAAACAGGAGATCAAACGTGAAGCTCCGAAAAAAGCACCTTCTGCACGAACGGTAAAACCATCTGAAACGACAAAGGAGAAAATTATTGATCCGAAATCCGAAACTCCGGGGGGAAAGGATGTCTATTTTGTAATCCCGATGGAAACAACTTCAGAAGTTACAACCGAACCACAAGAAACTGAGGTGGACAAAATGCCGGAATACCCGGGTGGAACGGAAGCAATGATCAAGTATCTGACCAGTAACATCCGTTATCCGGAAGTTGCCTTAAAAGAAAAAACCACCGGGAAGGTATTTGTATCCTTCGTGGTTGCAAAGGACGGAAAAGTAACTAAAGCGACAATCAAAAAAGGTGTCAGCAAGGAACTGGATGCCGAAGCATTACGTGTGGTTTCTGCTATGCCTAAGTGGAATCCGGCAGAAAAAGACGGGAAGAAAGTCGATGCCGAAATGGTATTACCTGTTTCGTTTGCATTGTAAAAATTAGCTTGAATCGAATAAAAGGCGCTTTCTGTGGAAGGCGCTTTTTTTGTTTTGGTAAAGTTTTACCGGAACTAATTAATTGAAAAACAAACACTTCCACCATATGGTAAATTGGTAAATAGGTGAATTGGTAACCAGTCTAACGAATACACGCACATGTAAATAATATAAATTTTCAGCAAGACAATGTAATTCTTTTACTTCCCGAAGCATCTAATTTAGTCCGGGTGTTAAATGTTTGGCTTATGAAAAAGATCTGCTTACTGATCGCAACACTTTCCCTGAACCGGTCGATGGCATGCACGACCTGCAACAGGCAGCTGCAAGATGCCATTTACGACAGTACATTCTATCCCAACCTGCTCATCATGCTTTCCGCATTTTTTGTCCTGGCACTGATCGTTGTTTTTTTGAGTTGGTTATCTGCAAGAAAATACCGCCATCTTAGCTCTCAAAGTCCATCCTACAAAACCTTAAATCCTGTACCCTTAACTACTGCATCAATGGTATTGGGGATTGGTATGGGCGGATTTATTGACGGAATCTGGCTTCATCAGATCCTGCAATGGCACGAGATGCTTTCCAATAAGGTTACGCTGAAAACCTTAATGGGTAAAAGCGTGAATATGTTCTGGGATGGTGTTTTTCACCTTTTTTGCTGGGTAGTTGTGCTCACAGGCATTGTTCTCCTGTGGAAACTCTTGTCGAGAAGAGATATCAATCGCTCCGGCTCGCTGCTTTCAGGCGGGTTACTACTTGGCTGGGGCTTGTTCAATATCGTAGAAGGAATTATCGATCATCATCTATTGAAACTGCATTTTGTACGCCAGCGTTCCCTTGATCCCGACTATGAAAACTTTGCTTTTCTCGGGTTCTCCGTGCTTTTAATCTTCATTGGCTGGATAATGGTGCATAAGCGGGCACATTACAGGTCACCATTGAAGGAAATTTAAAAGCGAATGTAACAGATTCTAATAATAAATTTTTAATCTATGGAAAATACAAATACACCGGAACTGAGATGGTATCATTACCTTTCCTCATTCTTTTCAGGTCTTTTCCTGGCCAATGCTGTTCCGCACTTTGTTAACGGAATTTCAGGAGATTCGTTCCCTACTCCTTTTTCAGATCCGCCGGCTAAAGGACTTTCATCACCGCTCACAAATATCTTGTGGGCCCTGGCAAATCTGCTGATCGGCTACCTCCTTTTCAGGGCGAGTAAGATCAATTCAAGAACACTATCCGGACTTGTAGTCTTCTTCATTGGTGTAGCAACAATCAGCATTTACCTGAGCATTCTCTTTGCCGATAAGGAAACAAAAAAGTTTTATGTTTATGAGACAACTGAATTTTAATCTGTCTTTTTTATGATAAGTGCAGGATTTGAGATCCTGCACAATTAAGTAAATGTATTCAACAAATCAGCAGCAACCTGCTTTGTCCGGACTTTTCTTCCGGGGCACGGTGAACGCAGGGAGGAACCTGGCTTTCAGGATGATCGATCGCCAGCTTCCATAAGTGGCCCAAGCCCAAACTTACCGGACGAGCATCCGGTTTAGCCTGGTAGTGCAGATCAAAGTAATGCTCACCCAGGAATGATTCAAAACCTTCTTCTGCGCCACCATATAGTTTTTTAAGCTCATCACGTATCTCCGGAACAAGCACTTTCTGTATGGCTTGTGAATTCGGCAACAGTTCACTTGACTCACCGGAGTAAGTGCATAAAAAGGTGTCCGTTGGTATCGGAGAACGGTCTACATGGAAGGAATAAACATCCGTCGGAAAAAACGGATATGCATCATCCCTGTCATAATAACTGATGACATTAAGTACTGGCGAAGCACCATGAGCTTTTAAGACCTTCAAGTCATTTAAAAGAATCTCACGGGCAAGTTGTCCCTCTTCACTCAGCTTCAGTTCAAGAAGATCTTCCGGTTCAACGGTCGTTATATTTCCACTTAACGCTATTTTTTCCACGATTTCGGAGAAATCACCTCTAAGCTCACGGCTCCAGCAGATCGCGTTCACCATTCCTTGAAATGGCATGGAAACAAGGTCCTGAAAACTTGTAACACATTGAATTTGCTCATTGCTGTCCGGTGAATCTACCATAAGGTTAAGATAAGTATAAGAATGCTATTTCCTTTTAACTGACAAAATTCGGAAAAAGATCCTGATTTCGGTTAAAAAGAATCGAAGCCTTTCGGTATTCTACCTAACAATCTTATTCTTTTACTATCTTCCTTACCAGCTTCCCGTAATTGCTTGCGACGGTCACAAAGTAAATCCCATCTTTTGCGAGAGACAGATCAATGCTTGTCTTAATATCCGTAATCCGTGTTGAATACACCGTTTCACCCAATAGATTACTCACTGTAAGCACTTGATCAGATAACAGGGTATATCGATCATATAAGACGAATATGCCTTTTGAAGGATTGGGGTAAACAGCTAACAGATCGTTTGCCGAAAGCTCATCAATTCCCATCGAGGTAATAGCTGTGCATTCAGATGTATCAACGCAACCGTTTTGTGTCACTATTACAGCATACGATCCGTTTACGGTAGGCGTAAACGATGCGGAGGTGGCGCCTGCAACCGGTAAATTGTTCGTGCAGTTGATCCATTGATAGGTCGCGTTGGATGCTGCAGCTGTAATTGTTATACCACTTACAGAGACGGCGGTTTCTACACCTGTCACCGTAAGCGACTGTGTAATCGTATCATTTCCGTCGTTATTTGCTGCGATCAGCGTAACCTGGTAAGTTCCCGGGGCTGTATAACAAATACCTGAAGGATTCTGATCTGTAGAGCTGTTTGGCTGGTTAGGTGTAAAATCCCATAACCACGAAGTCGGTGAGTTGCTTGTCAAATCGGTGAAATTGACACATTCCCCCACGCAGATCACGTTATCGGAGATCGAAAAAGCGGCAACGGGCGGATCTGAAGGAGAAGGTGGTGCAGCACAGCAATTACCGCCGTCCGAAAGGTTTTGTGTTCCCATCCAGCAGCTATATTGTGTTTCATGCGTGTAAACCGTTCCGGCAAAAACATTTTCGAAATAATCGTACACCTGCGCTGCCGTGTTGCAGCCCCCCTGACTTCCTGTGCCGCATGAATAAGCGCAATCTATGAATAGGTAACCATTGGGATCGTTGTATGTAACCGGTGGTACAAACTCGATATTGGGAGTTACACCGCCTGGTGCGCCAATAAATGTAGTTGTAGCAATAGAACCTCCGCAAACGGTATTCGATCCGTTATTATATCCGGCATATTCGATTCCGGTAATGTTGTTGACATATGGGCCGCTTAAAGTCACCTCAATAGCTTCATAGGAAACAATACCGATCTTAAGGTTCGGAATATTGACATCCACATTAATGTTCAGAAAACCGCCATTGTAGTTTGAAAAAATAACAATGTTTCCGTTTGGATTACAAACCTGCGAAGTAGCATAAAACCCGCAAAAGAATAAGATAGTAAGTAGGATTCTCATAAGTAAATAGTTGTGTGTTAGTCTTAAATATAAACAAAAGTTTCTAAGCGGATAGTCTTAGTTCCTTTATTTACATTCCAGGTCACGGTCAGAAATATAGAAACGATGTTTGAAATCGGATTGACTTTGTCATCGCTAATGGTCCACAAAAAAGCTAATAGAACTATCAAAAGAATCTCATCAGAATAACTCAATCCATAGCTACATGATCAAGTATAGATCACCTGCAGATACTCCCACTATCAAGTATGGATAAAGCATAGATACCCCACCTTGAGACGTAGCGACGGTAAAGTCTGCTACTGTCACCTTTCACACTGCGAAACTTTAGTGAAGCAGTGTTTACGTTTATACCTGCGAAGTCGACGACGAAGTAGGTTTCGCATTCAAAGCTCGAAGAGTACTGAAAGCCCCGACCAAAGCGTCAATGGAAGTAGTTTTCAAACTGCGAACCACAATCCTACTCCCGATAGCTATCGGGACAGTCCTCACGCTAACTACTCAAAAAGAAGAGTCAGCCATGGCTGACGAAGACTGAGGCTCTGTCCGTCAAATGACGGACAGAAAAGCCGAAGGATAAGCCTGGGAAGGAAGCTTAGAACATCCTTCGAGCTACAATCCTGCGACTTTTCCGTAGTAGATTTTCCTTCGTCAATTACTACGGACCACAGCGAACAGAAATGGAACCTGAATCAGTAATTCATTGTGATAATTAATCACTAACTTTGAAACATCTAAAACTAATTGTATGCGCCTCCTTGCACCTTTAATTTTCTTTTTAATTCCTGTATTCAGTTATACTCAATTCGCCCCGGAAAGCATCATCAATATTTCAGGAAATTA
Organism: Fluviicola sp.; assembly: GCF_029266855.1. Classification (GTDB taxonomy): domain Bacteria; phylum Bacteroidota; class Bacteroidia; order Flavobacteriales_D; family Crocinitomicaceae; genus Fluviicola. Next base: position 36,541 of record NZ_JAQSWB010000001.1, on the reverse strand, counting down.
TGGAACATCTGTTAGAACATTTGATTGTGATTCTGACGGTGATCAGGATGTAGTTGCAGGAATGGAAGAAGGAGTTTTCCTTTTTATAAATAATGGGACAGGTGCAATGAGTACCCCTAAGCTTATTAAAAAAGGAACAACCAAAGCATTAGCTGTTGCAGATTTAGATGGAGATGGAATAAGCGATATAGCGAGTTCGGAAGGTACAGTATTACATTTGAATCGTGGTTTGGGAAATGGAAATTATGCTGCTACTGATAGCTTGGTTAATCTTAACTATTTCAATACATTATCTGCTGCTGATATGGATGGTGACGGAGATGAAGATTTGATTACCTCTTCAATGGATAATGATTTCGTTAATTGGTATGAAAATGATGGTTCAGCTGTTTTTCAAACAGAACATTTTGTTGGGTATGGTTGGAATCCAACGTCTGTCTTTGTTGCAGATTTGGATAATGATGGAGACAATGATGTAGTATTTTGCTTTGAATCTGGTATCATTTGGAATGAAAATTTAGGAAATGGGAGTTTCGGTTCCTCGAATACTTTATTGAGCAGTCTCCAATATCCTGAAGCAGTATATGCAGCAGATATGGACAATGACGGGGATATAGATATTCTGGCTGGATCAAGAGGAGATGATAAAATTGAATGGTTCAGAAATGATTCAGGTGTATTTACTTCAGGAATAATCATATCTACATCTGCAGATACCTATGATCTGCTTGCAACAGATGTGGATGCAGATGGTGATCTGGATATAGTTTATGGAGGTGGTGGTGAAACCGCATTACATGAAAATCTGGGATCCGGGAATTTTGGTCCTAAAAACCAAATATCTACATATACTGTAACGGGTGGAATTCGATTCATGACTATGTCTGATCTGGATAATAATGGAACGAATGACCTCGTAACGATCTCTACAGACAATTATCCGAAGGTTTTGTCATTTTTAAATACAAGCGGGACTTTTGGAACACCGAACAATATTTTGTCCCCTGCAATGGGACTTCGTGCTATGATAACAATGGATGTAGATATTGATGGTGACGAGGACCTGATAACGATATCTTATGACGATGATAAAATAGCCATGCATGAAAATTTAGGGAATGGGATTTATACGCCTCAAAAATTGATTTCAAACCAGGCCAACGGACCTGTTACAGTATTAGCTGTTGACATGGATGGCGATCAGCTCTTAGATTTAGTTTCTGCATCCCCTTTGGATAATAAGATTGCCTGGTACAAAAATACAGGTGGACAATTTGCTCCGCAGCAGGTAATTACTACAGCGGTTACCGGAGTAGAAAATATTACGGCTGCTGACTTCGATAACGATGGAGATATCGATATCGCAGCAGCATTTTTAAGTATAAACCGATTCGTCTGGTTCGAGAATTTGGGTGGCGCCACCTTCAGTTCTATCAAGTTTATTTCAGCTTTAAATGCCATAAGTGATCCTAAGTATATTTCAACTGCGGATATGGATGGAGATGGGATAAAAGATGTTATTGGCTTTTGTAATGCTGCACAGGTTCTATGGTATAAAAAGAACGGGGCAAACTGGACAAGTAAAATCGTAGGAATAGATGGTGATATATCATCAATCGCTATTGCAGATATGGATAACGATCATGATAACGACGTGGTGGTTTCCATTTTTGGTAACGGAGCTATAAGTTGGTTTGAAAACCCTGGAAATGGTGTGTTTACAGGTGTGGAAAATAACATTGATGACGAATATCCTGGTCTTTTGGATCTCAAATTAGTGGATATGGATCTGGATGGCGATACTGATATCTTAACATCACGCAGCACTTATTTACATAATGGGGTTTGCTGGTTTGAAAACCATGGAAATGGACAATTTGATAAAAGAGAGTCCGGTTCGCTCATGAATTTTAACAGTGGGTATTCGAAAGTAATGGTTGCAGACGTTGATAATGATGGCGACCAGGATGTATTCACGATTTTTTCCAATAGCGATAAGATCGCACTAAATAAAAATGACATATTAGCTCCGTTCCAGGCACGTGGTAATTTTTACATTGACGCAAATCAAAATGGACAAAGAGACAGTCTTGAAATTGGAATTGCACTACCGAATATCATTTCTATACCAAGTGATGTTTATCATTACACGTTTGATAATGGAAGGTATTCTATAGATTTTGATCCGACTGTAGTGGCGAACTATGAATTAACGCCCTCTGATTATCCTCATTGGGGGATTACATCTGATTCATTAAGTTATCATGTATCAGTTACTCCAGGTTTTGTGTTTGAAGACAGTCTCGATTTTGGATTCTATCCAACCGACTTGTTCGATAGTTTAACACCAAATCTTTCAGGAGAATTTCCGCGTTGTAATTCTATTGTTAACTATTGGCTGTCAGTTAAGAATAATGGAACCACTCAACCCTCAGGGGTAATGGAATTTGTTTTAGATACGAATATTACATTTATAAGTGCAGATATTACACCCGATTCGATCGTTTCAAATCATTACTATTGGAGTTTCGACAGTCTTGATTGGTTCACTTCAACCGGAGTTTTGCTTCAACTTCAGCTGCCGGATTTTAATTCAATGGGAGATACGTTAAGCAGTTCACTAACTGCGATCTCTCACCTGTCGGGAAATGTCTATTCCGATCAATTTGATCAAATACTGGTTTGTGCTTATGACCCAAATGACAAAGCTGCTGAACCAGTGGGATTTGGTCCGGAAGGATTCATTTTACCTGATGTGGAATATATTGACTACACCATTCGTTTTCAAAACACAGGTAACGATACATCTATAACGGTTGTCATTCGGGATCAGCTAGATACTAATTTCGTTTGGAACTCACTAAGTAACCTTGCTTCAAGCCATCCCGTGGAAACAACAATCAATGCAATGGGTGAACTGGTATTCAATTTTGACCAGATCAATCTGCCTGACAGTATTGTAAATGAACCTGCAAGCCATGGTTTTGTAAAATACCGTATTTGGCTGAAAGAAGGACTTCCGATCGGAACCTCTCTTAAAAACACTGCAAATATCTATTTTGATTACAATCCAGCAGTTGTAACTAATACGACTATCCATACGCTTTTTGAATGCTCAGAATTGCAGCTTTTACCGATGACTACAGTTATTTGTCAGGGGACTGAACTCCAGGGAAATATAAGTAATATCCTTTACGATCAGGTATCCTGGAAAATCGATCAGATTTTTGAATTGAGTTCTGATGAATTGATCTGGAATGCGGATACTTCAGGAACTTTTGACCTGGAAGTGATCCGGTACAACCCTTATTGTTATGCAGATACGGTTTTGGCAGTAACTATTTATCCAACTTATACGCAAACCATTGATTCATTGCAAATTTGTTCCGGAGAGTCGATTAACATTTTTGGAACTGAGCAAACAACTTCCGGTAATTACTTCAACGAGTTGCTTTCTGTTCATGGATGTGATTCGGTAGTGGTGATTAATCTTCAGGTTAATCCGAATCCGGTGGTTCAAATCGGAGATTTTTCTCAAGACACAATTTGTATCGAAGGAGGTCTAGTACCTTTGCCTTCAGGACAACCTACAGGAGGTCTTTACTCTGGGAACGGGATAAGCGGCTCCTCATTTAATCCAGTAGTTGCGGGAACGGGTGTTTCTGTAATATCCTATATTTATGATGATTCATTGGGGTGTTCTGATTCTGATTTTGCAACAATTACTGTTGAAACTTGTTTGAACATCGATGAAAATCCGTTACAGGAATGGAATCTCTACCCGAATCCGGCAACGAATCAGTTGTTTATTGAGTCCGTTGAGGCAATAACTATTTCAATTATTGATATGACCGGAAAGACCATTCAACAGGAAACTTTAAAATCCGGAAAAAACGAACTGGATGTAAGCTTATTGACAAACGGAGTATATCTTATCCGATCAAAATCAGGAGGAAATACGAAGTTTGTGAAACAATAAAAATACTTGATAATCAGAAAGCCTTGGTAAGTTTTACCAAGGCTTTTTTCTTTTTGTGGAGAAGAGCGAACGGGAAACGGAACCGGGAATAATTACTGATTAAGAACCAAAAAGTTTCTTCCACCAAGTTTCTTTAGTTTTTAATGAGGCCTCCTGATTGGTAGATTTACTTTCAATCTCTTCCATTAATTCAGTGTGTAATGCATCCTTAAAAAAATAAAGTGTTGTAGAACATTCCAATTGGGGTTTTACTATAACTCCATTTTTTATTAGTTCATTAAATTCACTTTCGATTTTTTTGTTATCCTGATATTCAGGGTATTTATCGATTTGATTTTGAATAAAGTTTGTTAATCTCCATAAATCAAAACCATCGTGTCTCGGTTCTGGAAAAAATGCGAAATCGAAGTCCATAATTTTATCCTTGAAATGTGCGGCTAATCCAAAACCATGGAAAGCATAAAAAGAAAGTCCTACATCAGGTAACCTGCCGGTCTGCTCATATTTTCCACTATGCCAACCTTCCAGAATATTATCGACTTGGTATTTATTCTGAAAAATTCTCACAGCCTTGTCAGCTGACAATTGATAGTCTTTGATTATATCGATAAAACTGATTGTTCTCATTGAATTTTTTCAGTATGGATGATTTGATTCAATACTACCAAAAAAAACTGAAATACAACGCCTTTCGAGCAAAAGGGAATCGAACCGCTGCCGTCTCGATACGTTCGCCTGTCAGTTCGAGTGCGGAGCGTATCGAGAACACAAGGCGAACACTCGACATGACAGCAGGTTGTCGAAACTTCGAACCGGAAGTCCACACTCTTCTCTCACTCTCCTCCCGATAGCTATCGGGACTCGCTCTGCAAAAAGAAAAAAGCCTGGAAAGAGTGAGTGTGAGAGCGAGTACAGAGTGACAAAAAGAAAAAAGCGAACTACTGCCGTAATTCGCTTTTTTCTTTTGGTGGTCCCACTTGGGATCGAACCAAGCACCTACTGATTATGAGTCAGTTGCTCTAACCGACTGAGCTATAGGACCGTTGAAAGTATACTTTCAACTGACGATGCAAGCGTTAGCGCGCATGCAGTAAGTATCTTTCTATTCTTTTCATCAATCAGGAAAACTCCATATTGATGGGTGCAAATATACTATTTCTATCGAATTTCAAATCTAAAAACACCAAAAGCTGTAGAAATTTATCCGCGGATACTGTTCTTTGAAAGGGGTTTCGATAAAGGTCGGAGTCTTATGAATTGTAGGAATAAGATCCCGAATAAAATAGTAGCACACAATAAATGAGATACTTGCACAAAACCTGGCATGTCGGCATAAGCCAATAAAACTCCGCCTGTCAATTCAATGACCAGCACAAAAAATGCCCAGTAAACGGATTGGACTTTGTCTGTTTTGTAATTCAGGAATACCAATAAAACCATCAAAACCAATACTGCCCAGGAAAAGGAGCGATGAATAAAGAAGGCCCATCCGAAGCGGCTTGTCCAGGCATCTCTTCCCAAGCCCTGCTGTGTTAACTGATCAATGTATTCGCGTACCTGCGTTCCGAGAAACATCTGGTAGGCCGTGATTGCCAAAATAATCCCGATCAGCCATTTCATTGCAACGGGTAAATTAAAAGTCTTTTGCTGAACCGGGCTGATCCTGCGAATGAGCAATAATTGAAGGCAAACTACCAGGAGTGCTAAAAACATGTGAACGGTAATCGTCCAGGGAACCAGGTTGGTTGCTACGACAATGGAACCGAACCAGCCATTCAAACCGATTGCAACCAGGTTGATCAGGGAAAGCCAAACCAATCTCCGGTCTTTGCGATATTTCAAAAATCCCCAAAGAAAGATGATCAAAACCCCGTTTCCTGCTAAAAATCCCACCAGGCGGTTTCCGTATTCTGTCCAGGTTCGTTGTGCATTGAAAGGCTCTTCTTCATATGTTCTCGGATCTTTTTTGATCTTTTCGGCTGTTTCTTTCATTCCAAGCGCAGATAGGAAGCGTGCAAACTTCTCTACCTTCGCCACACGTTTTTCGCCATACACTTCCCTATAATTTCCAGGTAATTGTGCTTCACTGGTCGGAGGCACCCATGATCCGAAACACTTCGGCCAATCCGGGCAACCCATTCCGCTTCCTGATGTCCGTACAACACTGCCGGCAATAATTACCAGGAAGATCAGCACCAAAGTGATCCAGTTTAAGCGTATAAATCCTTTTGAAAACATAGTCGATATTTAGTCCCAAAATTACTGATAAAAGCCGCTTGTAAATGATGATCCAGATCATTTTTTGAATATTTGCGCTTGTAGTACTTATCCCAATTCCCTCTCAAGGAAAGAGCTCAATAACATTTTACACATTCATACAAACAAACCACTCGAAGTGAGCAAAATACACCAATTGCATTATTGTGAAATGTAAATTACTATCGTTACTTTGTTCAACTAAATTATTACGCTATGAAAAAGTACCTTTTAATCTTCAGCCTGCTGTTTACTTCCATCATTTCTTTTGCTCAACTGAACATCTCTACGAATTATCGCCAGGATGGTGTTTGGAATGAAGAAACCTCTCAATGGGATATAACTTCTACCGATGAAGGCGGAACCTTATTCGAATTTAACAAGGAACTGACGACTTTTCACCACACCACGGCAAGTATTTCTTCGGATTATTTCATTACTAAATACGATTACAACGAAGAGGAGATCAAGTATACCATGACCATCAAAAGTGATGTCGGGAATGAATACGAAATGATCATCGATGGGATTAATAACTGTGTTTGTTTCTTCTATTGGAGAGACAGTAAATATTATTTGGTCCGACACACTATAAAAAACACGTGGATCAAGGAAAATTAAGCGCAAATAGCGTACATTTATTCCCATGAAGGTAGGCATCATTGGACTGGGATGGCTTGGACTTCCACTCGCAAAATCACTCTTAAATAAAGGATTCCAGGTAATCGGAACAACGCGATCGCGTTCTGTGGACTTATCCCATGAACGTTTTTCGCACGTTCTGCTCGATCCTTTGCAAAAAAAACAGGCAGTAAGCGCTTATTTGAATGATGTGGATGTTCTTATCCTGGCATTTACACCGTCAAAAACGGATGAAAAAACATATGCCAAAGATTGTGTCCGTATGCTGGACCTGGCCTCCCCTTCCTGTAAAGTGATCCAGTTGAGTTCTACCAGTATTTATCCCGAAAGGAATGCCACATTTACCGAATCGGATTATCCTGCCGGTTCCGTGAAAACGAATTCAGTGGGTTACGCCGAACTGGCGATCAGTTCCATGCTGCGGGACCGTTTAACTGTTATCCGGCTAAGTGGTTTGGTTGGTCCGTCACGATACCCGGTAACTGCTATGTCGAAGTCGGGGAAAACTTACCAGGCTTTTGAACGCGTGAATTTAATCCACCGGGAAGATGCTATTGGTTTGATCGAGCACGTTATCCTGAATAAGATCTGGAATAAAACAATAAACGGATGCGCTACCGAACATCCGTTAAAAGGTCAATTTTATACTGAGATGGCTTCCAAACTTGGAATTCAGCCTCCGTTATTTGAAGACAAAACACGTTCCGAACGCATTATTTCGAACGCTTATTCCCTGGAACTCGGATACAAGTATATTTATCCTGATCCAAAAAGCTTTCCTATAGCTTAGTTATTTTGTAAGCGCCGATATTTACCGTTTTACTTGCTTTGGAAAGAGCAGTCATCACCATATGCATTTCGGCTTTCCCTGCTGCATCGTATGAATTCATTTCCATCATCATTCCTCCTTCTTTGAAAGCTTCGTCCGGAATTTGTGAAGCAGAAGTCTTACTCATATTTGCGAACGTATTGCTTACGTCGATCCCTGCATCTTTTGTGATCCACACTTCCGTTTTCTTATCGGATTCAATCAGTATCTCTTCGCATTTATAACCCAGGATAGTTTTGGTTCTGCCGGTTTTTGTAACCTTGGCCGCCGGTTTTTCACCCTGGTTCATTTGCTGCTGTTTCATGGCAGCTTCCATCGCCTTGGTCGACATGACCATTGCAGTCTTCTCCTTGTTGTTCAGCATGATCATCACACCGTTCTTCGAATCGATAATGGAAGACATATCCTGTTTACCTGCCTCCATTTTGATCACCTGGTCTCCGAAATCGTAATTGATATCCTGGGATTCACCCGGTTTATTCGTACTCTCAATTTTATATGTTACACTGCTTGTAAAAGTATAGGACGCCTGGTAGTCTCCCGAAGGCGCGGTTTCTACCGGCGATGCCGATTCTGCAGGTGCCGAAGCAGGTGCAGGAGAAGCTTCTTTCTTTTCTTCTCTCAGATTTCCCCTTTCACGGTTATTTCTGGTAGTATTGAAATCCTGGGCATTTGCTTTTTCTTTGGCCGTTGTACCGACAGATTTGATCAATCCTTCCTGTCCGGAAACAACTGAAGATAAAAGACATACGATTAGCGCAAGCAGAAATGTTTTCATAACAATAGTATTATTATACCAAATGTAACGAAAGACATAGAAGTCCCCGTCTTAAACATGTGGATTTTAGATTTCAGTGTGTGAATTCCCGGGTTAGTTGATTCCCAAAACTTCCAAAAGCTCCATTTTCTTGCTTCTGGAAACCCCGATCTCCTCCTGGTTTGACAAAATCACGGAACCGCCTTCGCCACGAATATACTTAACCACCTGATTCAGGTTTACCAAATGAGAATTGTGTAATCTGAAAAAGAATGGAAAATCTACCAGCTGCTTTTCAATTTCCTTCAAGGTTTTCGAAACTGTGATCTTTCTCTGGTGCAGAACGATCGTTGTGTAATTTCCATCTGATTCACAGCGGATGATCTGGTCAACTTCGATCAGTTCCACCCCATTCAATGAAGAAATCGGAATTTTAGGTTTCAGCCCCATTCCGTTTATCCCGGATGATCTTCCCTCTGATCGTTTCTTTTTCACACGCTGAACACTTTCAACCAGGTCCTCCGCATCAATAGGTTTCACCAGGTAATGTACGGCCCCTTGTTTAAAGCCTTCCAGGGCATATTCATCGTAAGCAGTGGTGAAAATTACATCGGATTCTTTATAGGTCAATACGTTCAGTAATTCAAAGCCATTCATCTTTGGCATTGATATATCAAGAAAGAGTAAATCGGGCTCTTCCGTATTAATTACTTCGACTGCGTCGATTGGGCTTTGTAATTCGGCAATGACCTCAACATCAGGACAAAACTTCCGAATTAAAATAGCAGTAGTTTCTAAACTGTGCCTTTCATCATCTACAATAATTGCACGTAATTTCATAATCTAGTTTGGTGTTTCAAAGTACAAGGTAACTAAAGTTCCGATTGCCCGGCCATTTTCGTCAATTAAATCTTCTATTTCAAATTCGTTCTGCCGTTTGGTCCTTAAAGTGAGTGAGCGCAAACGATCCTTGGTAATCTGGAGACCTACACTACCCTCTTTTAAGGAACGTTTCCGGTTGTTTTCTTTTGCTTTTTCTCTCCCGATCCCGTTATCCTGGACCATGACATAGAGTCCGCTGAGTTGTTTTTGAAACGATACGCGGATCTTCCCTCCTTCTTCAGCTCTTGGCATCAAACCGTGCCAGATTGCATTTTCGATAAAGGGTTGAATGATCATTGGCGGGATCTGGCAATCCAGGACTTCCTGTCCGTCAATTTGCAGATCGAAATCAAAATCCTGGTCAAAGCGCAGGCGTTCGAATTCCAGGTACAATTTCAGCGATTGAATCTCATCGTAAACAGTGATCATATCCTGCCGTGAATAGTTCAGGATCATGCGCAACAACTTCGAAAATTTGGCAATATAATCTGCTGCATTGTCTACTTCGTCTTTCAAAATAAACAAGCGAATTGAGTTCAGGCTATTGAACAGGAAATGGGGATTCATCTGTGCCCTCAATGCTTTTGATTCCATTTCGTTGATCTGTAAACTGAATTCTGCTTTCATTTGCTCGGTACTCTGAATCCGTTTGATCCTCGAACGCATGAAAAACCAAATTCCAAAAGCACCTGCAAGAGCTGAAAGTGTGATAAACCACCAGCGTCTCCAGAACGGTTTTGTGATCTTGAATGCATAGGAAGTAATCGTTGATTCATCTCCTTCAACAACCTTTACCTGGAAAACATACTTATCACTCGGAAGATTGTGATACAATGCTTCATTTTTTTGATTTCCGTTGATCCATTTATTGTCCAGGCCAAGTAAACGATAACTCACCATGTTATTCTCGGCGTTTGAGAAATCCCTGATGCCGAATTCAAACACCAGGTTATTTTCGTTATAAGCATATCTGAACTTACTTTTGGGAAACCTGCTTACACCATTCATATCCCGGATCTGGATCACATATGGAATCGCCTTTTTTCTGGTCGGCAGGCTTTTTGAAATTTCCCCGACAACATAGGAATTCTTTTGCAGGAAATAAACAGAATCAGGTGTGACATTGATAGCAAACACATCACTTATCCCGTTTCTTTTTTCCAGACTTAAAACCTTTCCCGAATGGGTGTTTATTATTGCAACACAGGAAGGATTTAAGATCCAGAGTCTCCCCCCGGAATCTAAGGTCAGCTGGTTCACCTCATCGCTTTGAAGTCCGTTGAAGGACGTAAATTCATTTAAGAGTTTTTTTGTTTTTAACTGATAACTCCAAACACCGCTTGCCCGCGTTCCTATCCACAACTTTTGTTTATTGCTAATCGCCAGGCAGGTAATCTGGTCTGTATTTTCGTGGTTGAAGAGTTTGATCCTTTCAACCTGCTTTGATTGAATGTCGTACCGGTATAACTGTTCATTTTCGGAAAAATAAACCGCATGGTCCAGGTAAACCATCGCCAGGGGAAAATACTCCCGGGTTTCATCCAATTTGGTTTCTTCGGGGATGGAATAAATCTTTTTGAACGAGAAGTCCGACAACCTGAAACGAAGCAGGCTAGCATCCAGGGTTCCGACAAACAATAAGGAATCGCCGACAAGTAAGGAGTTTTGAAAACGTTTATCGATCGACCGGTGATTCGAATGAAGTGTTTTATTGGCGATCCGGTAGTTCCGATCGATCCGGATCAATCCGTTTTCTCCCACTACCAGGATGCTTCCATCTTTCAGGTAATAGAAAGTTTTTGCATCCATCAATCCCTCCAGCCGGATGACCTCCGGTCCCTTTCCCTTAATCCGTTTCAATATTGCCGATGATCCACCCAGCAACTGATATGCGCTTTTCTTATCCGGAGAATATTTTACTGCCTGCAATTGTATATCGGTCTTAACCTTTATCCCGTAAATCAGGGATTCATCGTGAATAAACAACCCTGAATTGGAACTTGCAATTGCGAGCTGAGATCCGAACTTGGTAATCCGGAAAGGCATTACGGCACTGCGTTCGGATTCTTCATAACGGACATATTCCTTTTTGTTGGTATCGAACAACAAGATCTCTTTGTTCAAAAGACAGAGATATAAGTACCTGGAATCACGCCATTGGATCGAGGAAATCTCTTGGTATCTCAAGTCCTCAATTGAAATCGGAAAGGACTTAAACAAGCCCTGAAACTGGTCAAAGTAAAGCAGCCCGCCCCGTTTGAGCCCGATAAACAAATTTCCCTTGCTATCCTGAACTGCACAGGACATATCATTCCGGTAGCTGGAAGAAGCCTGCGGATTTATATCCGTTGATCGCCTAAACCTGAACAACGTTCCACCCCGATCCTGGACACCAAAACGATATAATCCGTTAGAAGCCATGATCCATAATTTATTCGGGTCCAGCTTATCGATCAAAATCGCATTCAGACTTGAAACTTTGGGATCGAATTTTCTGAGTGAAAACCGAACCGTTCTTTTACTTTTTGAATTAAAGGAAAACAGCTTTCCTTCAACGGATGAATACCAGATGATGTCGTTCAGAACAGCAATAGTATTGATGCGGTTACTTCCGAAAGAAGGAACGGTGTGTTTATTGTAATTTACAATATCAAAAGTTTCTGTCTGGATTGCAATGAGCCCTTTGTTGTATGTCGAAGCCCAAATGGTTTTCCGTCCGTCAAAAACAAGTCCCTGAATATCATTTGAAGCCAGGGACAAAGAATCGAGCGGATCGTGTTTGAAATGAATGAACCGCTGTCCATCAAACCGCTCAATACCTTTAGGGGTCGCCAGCCAGATAAACCCATTGTGGTCATATGCCACATCCCGAATTTCATTAGAGTTTAATCCATTCTCTTTTGAATACTGAATCAAACCTCTTTGTCCAAAAAGAGTTAAATTCAACAGGCAAAAAAGCAACCAAAATCTAAATTTCATGTCACCAATTTCGAAACTATATTTTAAATAGCGTGATACTTTGCTGAATATTTTCTCCGTTAACATCAGAAATTAAACCGTTTAATCAATAGTGGCCCAATCTTTGAAAGATTCAAAAAAAAATACTGAAATTTAAAATGCTTTTCTCCGTTTATGCATAAAAACCTGATACTGTTATTTTTGCTGATTTGGTCTTTTTCGTCCAAAGCATCACACATAGTGGGAGGTGAGATCTATTATGATTATTTGGGCGCAAACAATTACAGGTTCTATATTGCACTTTACCGCGACTGTGCTTCGACCGGAGCTTCCTATGATTCACCACTCCCCCTGAGTGTGTTTACCGGCAGCGGAATCCGGATCTCAGATGAAAACGTGGCTTTTCCGGGAAGTACGGTACTTCCAATTATCTTCAACAATCCCTGTATTACTGCACCAACCGGAATTTGTACGGAACGGGCTATCTATACAGTCGTTTTGAATTTACCGCCGTCTGTGAGCGGTTATATTATTGCTTATCAGCGCTGCTGCAGAGGTCCCAATATAACCAATCTTATTAATCCGGATGACACGGGTCTAACGATCAAAGCCATTATTCCTCCGGGAGCACAAAATCAATACATCAACAGTTCGGCCCGTTTTGTCAATTATCCGCCTTTGGTAATTTGCAACAACGAAAACTTAAACTTTGATCATAGTGCAACAGATCCGGACGGCGACAGCTTATCTTACGAATTAGTAACACCACATTCCGGGGCAAACTCACTTAATCCGGCACCGAACCCCATTCCGAATCCTCCTTATCCGAATGTAACCTGGGCCGGTTCATTTAACCAGGCTATTCCGCTTGGTCCCGGATCAACCACAACGATCAATCCCACCACAGGACAATTATTTGTTGATGCAAATAACCTTGGGTTATATGTTGTGGGAATCCGTGTCAATGAGTGGAGAAACGGAGTCTTGATCAGTTATGTTACCAGGGATTTCCTTTTCCGTGTTGTAAACTGCAATGTCCAGCTTTCAGCTGAAGTAGCGGAGCAGGAAGACACTCCGGGATTTATTTCTTATTGCCAGGGACTGAGTTTCACTTTTGACAATCAAAGTTTCGGAGCTACCAGTTATTATTGGGATTTTGGGGTAAACGGGAGCACAACAGACAACAGCACAGCATTTGAACCAACTTATACCTTTCCACAGCCGGGAACGTATCATGTGATGCTGGTAGCCAATCCTGGATGGCCATGTACCGATACGACTTATGTGGACTTAATTTTGGAAAATCCGTTCAATGTTGATTTCAGCTTTATCGATTCTACTTGCTTTATTGATAATACACTCGATTTTCAAAGTCAGATCATCAATGGTCCTCCGACAACGCAATTCAGTTGGGATTTTGGCAATGCTACTCCTGCAACAGCAACAACTGCAAATGTTTCCAATGTTGCTTTCAATTCATCAACTGGTAACGTAGTCACACTGATCGGAACCTACAGCGTGTGTGCCGACACCATCTCAAAACCTGTTTTCTTCTTTGACAAACCGGATCCGCAGGTTGGGTTCCAGCCCAATCACGAATGTATGGGTTATACACAGACATTTATCAATAATTCCACCGGGTCAACCAATTATTCATGGGATTTCGGAGTTCCGGGAATTACAACTGATGTGAGTACAGCGGTTTCGCCAACTTACACCTTCCCTGCAGAAGGAACATATCCTATTACACTCATTGCGAATAGCGGACCGAATTGTACGGATACGATGGTCCAAAATATTACGATTTACGAACCATTGGACGTTTCTTTCACTCATAATGATTCACTGTGCGTAAGTACCAATAGTTTTAATTTTGTTGGAAATGTTGCCGGGCCTTCGATCACAGCATATTCGTGGGATTTCGGAAGTCACGCAAACCCATCCAATGCAACAAGTTTAAACGTAAACAATGTCGTGTTTGACACCTCCGGAGTTTTCCCCATTACTCTTACTGCAAGTTTCTTAAACTGTTCTGCAAGCGCCCAATCGGAAGTTTTCATTTTTTCCGTCCCTACTATCGGATTCACGATCAGTGACGAATTGAAATGTGAACCTTATCCTGCACAATTCATCAACCTGAGTCATTACGAAGCTCCTTTGCTCTATTATTGGACATTTGGAGACGGAGGTACAAGTACAGAAGAGCACCCGCTTCATATTTACCAAAACGCAGGAACTTATTCTGTGGAACTGACCATCATTTCAACTATCGGCTGTGTGGATACCTTTAGCTTGCTCCAACAAGATTTTAGTACAATCCGTCCTAAACCGATTGCCGGTTTTTCTGTCGATAAAACAGAAACAACTATTTGTGATTCGAGAGTGCAGTTTACCGACTTATCTCAGGGTGCAAGTCAAGTCAGTTATTCCTTCGGAGAACTTGGTGCCGGAAGTACGGATCCAAACCCATCACACACTTACTTTACAGACGGAATGCATTACCCGCATCAAATAGTAATCAATGAATTCGGCTGTCGTGATACTGCGTTTGTGGGTATTTCAATTGAATCATTCGTGGTCTACGTTCCCAATACGTTTACACCCGACGGCAATGAGTACAACAACGATTTTTATCCCAAACTAGCATTGGATCCAGTTGAATGGGAGATGAAGATCTTTAATCGCTGGGGTGAAGAAGTCTATCGTTCAACAAATATCGAGGAACACTGGGACGGAACTTTTAGCGGACTTCCTTGCAAAGAAGACATTTACAGTTATGTGATCCGTTATGTTTCCTGTGCGCCATATGCCAATGTGGAGGTAATTACCGGGCATGTTTCATTGTTAAGATAATTACGACTTACTTAAAAACTATTAATTAGGTGAGTAGAATTATTTAATGAATTTCGTTTTCATTGTCCAGGCAATCAGTGTTGATCGTTGTTTGGCCAACTCAGCTTTTTCACCGGTAAAGAACTGATCAACCGTTTCGTGGAATAACTTCAACCAGCGGTCAAAGGATTCCTCATTCAAATCCAGTCGCGCATGTTTTTCCATCATGTTGGCACTATACCCTGCTTCATCCAAAAGAATAAAACTCCAAAACTGAATCACCCTGGGCAAGTGTTCCTTTAAATCGAGTTGTGAGAAAAAATGGGAAACCAACTCATCATTCACTAATTTTTGATAAAAGGTTTCTACCAATAATGCCACGTCTTCCTTTGATTCTATTTCTTTCATAGCTCAAAAATACAGCTCTTTCCATTCTTAATTTAGAATATAAATCAGTTTTCGTGTTTACTTTTTTGGTTTTTACACATTCTACTATAGAATCAAAAACAGAGTTATGAAACTGAGACTATCCATTCCTGCATTTATATTACTCATCAGCCTAAGCGGTTATTCACAAACAAGCTACCAACAAGTGGAAATCAAGAAGGCCGATTCTAAAAAAAATCATTGCATTGAGATTCCAAGCTCATTTTCGCATGAACAGATTGCTGAATCCAAACTGATAAACGGATTACAATCAAAAAAGATCCAACGCGTAGAACTTATCTATACCCGTTATAAAGAAAACGAGCATTTTGATCAAAACAAACTGAATGAAGACCGGATGTACCGACTTTCCCAATTGCTGCCCAAACTTCAAACAGACAAACCGGAAATTGTATGGATTGAACAAACAGGCGCAACAACACGTGAAGAAGCAAAGACTTACTTCCATGGATTCCGGATTTACACAGGAAAAGAGACAGCTAAAGAAACTTTTTCGCGCATCGTTAGAGAAGATAAGGGAAACCTTCCCAGTCTTTTTACTGTTGACAACTCAAAAGGCGGTACTTTTTCCCACCCCAACGGAAGCCAGATTTATATTCCTGAGAATGCAGTGGTTTACGAGAATGGAAAGCCCGTTTTCGGAAATTACACTATTAGCTACACGGAATACCGCAATGCAGCTGAAATCTTATTCTCAGGACTTCCAATGGAATTTAAAGACAAAACGGGATCTTACCTTTTCAACTCTGCAGGAATGTATGAAATACGTGGAACAAAGGATGGTCGGGAATTAGCACTCCAAAAAGACATAACAATTGATTTCAACTGCACAAAAAACGAAGCAGGTGTTAACTTTTATGAGATGAATGATCAAACCGGTGAATGGACGCTCTTAAGGAACGATTTGTTTACACCAACTGCGGTTTCTCAGCAAAAAAACGTACCGGTCATGCATTCAAAATCAGAATACCGGGTTAAAAGAGAAATTGCACCTGATACAGAGTACCCTGATAATCCCCAGTATTCCAACATAGTTAGCGGATTGATCTCTTCCAATTTCGGAGTATATAATTGTGATCAGATTTATCGTGTAGCGAATAAAATCAGTATTTCTCCCAAATTCCTCGATGCTTCAACAAAAAAACAGATTAAGGATCAATCATTTGTTTGCCTGATCGATAAAGAGATCAATGCGTCTTTTACTTTCACCCCGAAAGAAATCACCTGTAATTCACAAGGTGAAAATGTGTTTTTACTTTTCACTAAAGACGGTAAAACGTATCTGATCAAATCGGAAAAAGACAAGCAAATTGACCAGAACCAAAAAGAGCCTGAATTCCTGATGGAAAATATCACCGATAAAATAAAAACATCCGATGATTTAAAGAATTACCTGGCAATCTGAATCAAAACCCAAAACCCAAGCCAGAGAAGAAGCATTCGCCACGCGAGTGCTTCTTTGTTCAAAAGTTGAAACTATTGAACTTTTCAACCTTTTAACCTTGTTTACTTAAACCAACCCGAATACATCACGTAATTATTGGCAATTCGCTGCACTTCTCCTTCGAATAACTCCGGTGACAAGGTCTTTACCTTTTTCGCGGGAATTCCTGCATATACGCTCCAGGCTTCTACCCGTGTATTCTCCAATAAAACAGCACCCGCCGCAATGATGCAATTGGATTCGATGTAACAATTGTCCATTACAATAGAACCCATTCCTATTAATACATTGTCTTCAACCGTACATCCGTGAACCAGGGCATTGTGACCGATAGAAACGTTGTTTCCCAAAGTGGTTTTTGTTTTTTCATAGGTACAATGAATTACAGCTCCATCCTGCACATTCACCTGGTTTCCCATTCGAATAGAATTTACATCCCCGCGGATTACTGCATTAAACCAAACCGAGCAGCGATCGCCCATTATCACATCACCAACTACCGTTGCATTTTCTGCCAGGTAAATATCTTCTCCAAATTGAGGTTCGATTCCCCTGCACGATTTTATAAGAGCCATATGTTAATTCAAAATTAGTAAAGTCAAAAATTTAAAGATATTAAGACTTTAGGATTTTAAGACTTCAGGATGGGATTATCAATTATAATTACCCTAAGAGTCACAGATTTTGCAATAGAGTTTTTTGATCTCATCCTCGCGTTGTAATTGAAAACTGGCATTTAACCATCCACAAAATTCCTTTTTATATACCGCTGCTGCTTTCATTACTTCAAAGGTGAAAGCGGCATCCGAACCCTTTTGATATAAGGTACATGCTTGAGCCAGAATGAACAATGCCTCTTTATTCAATTTCTTTTCCAGGAATAGCGGTTTCAAACGATTAATTGTTAAATGGTACATACTCCAGTAGTTGAAGAAACGAACCAATTGAGCATTGTCTTCCATGCTTAGGACTTTTTTACCGAAATAATCGGCAATGTAATCGAACGACTTCGAAATATTTTTGGAATCATTGATTTGCCCAAAATAATTAATGAACGTCAGGTGCATATTCACCATCGCTTCCGGACTAAATGTCCTGTTCTGTGTCATTGCAAGTACTTTCTTAGGTTCAATAATCTTAGCAAGTTGTTGAGCCGGCAAATCCCAAACCTTTAATTTTTCAAATGAGATTAATGAATATAATATGAGCAGATTTTCTCTTGCATCATTTGTGAGAGTTGATGTTCTTGTCAAACAAGCCATCAAAAAAAGATTGACCTCCTGTCGATCAGGTTCCGGTAAAAGCGTAAATAATGCCGCAACGTTTTGAGTCAGTTCAGGTGTATCTTTTAATAGATCATAAAAGGGAATTTCAAACATGAAAGCCGGAACTTTTCCATTCTTATATAAAACAGTCATTGCTTTGTTTGCCAAATTCCAATCCTTATTAATCAAAGCTGTTCTCAGATTGGTTTCAGCAAGTACGTTTAATGGAGTATTCGAAGGAAGGTCAGCTTCAAAGTTAATTGTGGCGCAGGATCTTCTTTGTTTCGAAAAAAGTTTCTGCCATGCAATTTCAGGATGATCTTTATATTTCAGACGAATGTCTTTATGCTTCATTGCCAAAAGATCGTCCAATAAGTAATAGCGCATCTGGTAATCCATTAACTCCCAATTTTCCTGGTAATCCATTTGAATCAGAGATTCATTCAAATGTAATTTCAACTTGATATGCTCTTTGATCTTCTTTGCCCGCATATAGTGGTAATAAGCATTCGACAAGGAATCACCATCTACTGATGAATACGATTGAATATAAACCGAATGGACATTTTTTCCGACAGATGATAAATCAGGATAGGTCTTCGGAACAGAATCCCTGGGTGCAAAATCGTAATCCAGTGTAACCGATTTCACAATTCCATGGGGTACCAAAGCTGTATTTGGCGGGTCCATCAATTTTGGTGTTGCCGATACCAACTTGTACTGGTCTCTTTCCTGACATACTTCGAAGAGATACATACAAACCTCCCCGTCTTTGATGAGTAAAACCGATGGTTTTAATTTTCTGTTTTGTATTTCAGCGGGAACATCTCCCAATTTTACAACAAACCTGTAATCGCTTTCCGCTTGATTTCCCTTTTTAAGCTCATCCCGGAAAATTGGTCTCAGCAACACTCCGTCGTAAACCGGCGACATATCCAACTGGTTCTCCTTTCCACATCTGATCTGTTCACGATCAATCAGATCAATTGCCAACCCATCCTTCGGACTAGAAAAAATAGTATTAAAAGTTGCTTTATCAGAAACCTCAAGCCACACCTCCCCGTCGCGAAGGCTAACGTCATTTCCTAAATTATAGACCAAATTGATATATCCTTCAAATTTATCTGCACATTTAGGATCAGCCAACTTCAAACCAAATCCATTTTTGGATAACTGATTTGGTACAACTGTCCCTTTCCTTCCAAACACATGAGTAGCATAAATTACATTATTCGTATTATCCACCGCAAAAGCCAGATCACCTAACTCATAGTTTTTATTGATCATATTGGCATAATGTCCTGGAGATTTTCGCCAGGCTTCGTACAATTCCTTTGCCAAAACCGAAATAGTCTCTTTCGTCATAGGAAATGTTTGTGGAGTAGATTGAATCACATTTTCTCCAACCATTTCAAAATCAGTTCCACCACAAAAATTAACCCGTGCTTTTGGCGATAGCTTTTTCGGATCGATTTCTTCGTGTTTTAAGACATGATTCAATGCCATGAACTCACTATGTATCACTGCCGCTTGTTCCAGTGAATGATCAAAAGCTAAAGACTTAAGCTTTTTTTCAGTTCGTAGTTTATTGATAAGCCCGGCAAGTTCCGATTTCAGCTGCCAATAGTTATCCGCAGACAATTGAGCATTACCAGTATTATTCAGAAGTAGAATGGCCAGGAACAGGAATATTATTCGGATCATTTAGATTTAAGATTGAAATACAAAGATACCAGAGAATTATCAATAATTATCAATTATAAAGAATGATACTCCAGTTGATAATTCACTTACTTCCAGCTCAGCAATTCCAATTCTTTTGCTACCGGTTTACTGTATTTATGCTGAATGGAACGAATGATCTTTTCCATCGAATCCCAATTTGCATGGCGAAATGCGCTTACTGCAATGATCGATCTTCCGGGAAAGGAACCCTGTTCATCCCGGATCGATTTAAATTCGGTACTTTGAGAAACAAAGGGATGGTAATACTCCGGAATCAGGGTATATCCTCCCTGCTGATCCACCATGCGCATTAACAGATCCATATTTCCTCCCTGATAATTCCAGCTTGCGGGAAGATCTTCGTTAATGGAACAGAACTGCATCATTTGCGTGCGCAGACAATTTCCCTTATTCAAAAGCCAGGGCTGGAGATTTTTGAGTTGGTCCACCAATAATACTTCACCAGGAACACTCGGTGCATAGGCTAAAATTTCTTCCGTAAACATGGGAGTGATGCGGTAATTATTTTGGTTTAGGGGTCCGGCAAGAATTGCCAGATCCACTTTTCGCTGATCCAAGGCCTCAATCAGCTCTTCTGTTTTCAATTCCTCTACAAAAACCTGTGTGGCAGGAAGCAAACTTTGCCATTCCTGAAAATTATCCAATAATAAGTATGCCGCAACTGTAGGAATCACACCAATTCTCAAACGCTCCTTGTATGTTCCAGAATGAATTTGCCGGATGCGGTCTATCGCACCAAAATCTCCCTGAATCTGCTGTAAAAGGGGAATCAGGGATTTTCCGAAATCAGTCAGTTCCATGGAATTAGAATCCCTGTGAAAAATCAAATGTCCCAATACTTCTTCCGCTTTCTTTAATTGCATGGAAAGTGTAGGCTGAGTAACGAAGCATTGTTCCGCAGCCCTGCTGATCGAACCGTTTTCATAAACGGCGAGAATATACGCGATTTGTTGAGGTGAAATCATTATAAATTAATTCTATGGATTTATAAAGTTAATCAATAACATTTATATTTGAAAAAGTCGCACCTTTGAATTGTGTAAGACATCAGGATTTTAGGACATCAGGATATTAAGACTTTTAAAAATTTCTGTCCTAACAGCTTAAAATCCTAAGGTCTTAAAATCTAAATAAAAAAGTTATGAGTTCACAACAGGATCTGAATAACAAGATGAATCGTCTTTTGGCAACGTACCAGGTACACTATCAAAATCTTCGTGCGATTCACTGGAATATAAAAGGAAGCAACTTCTTTGAATTGCATTTGAAATACGAAGAATTGTATACCAGAACGCAAGTAGTGATCGATGATCTGGCTGAGCGAATTCTGACATTAGGGATTACTCCCCTTCACCGGTTTGAGGATTATTTGAAGCACAGTGCATTAAAAGAAAATGGCACGATCCACGATGGGAAAGAAGGAATGAGCTATATTCTGAAAGCCCAGGAAGCAATTCTGAAGCTGGAGCGCGAACTATTAAGCGAATCAGCTGATCTGGGAGATGAAGGAACTAACTCTATGATCAGCGACCTGGTTCGTGAGAAAGAAAAAACAAACTGGATGTTTGCCGCATGGCTGGGGAAATAATTCTGAATGAGATCATTATCAAAGGGGCTTGCTATTAAGACTTGAGAAATTCTTAATCATTACAAAACCTGATTTATCTCATTGGAAAATCCTTATTTCTTTCCGAAAATTGAAGTAACAAACAACAGTGGCTTTTAGGCTACGGATATCAAAGCTTAAAAAAACAGGAGTCTTAAAATCTTAACAAATAAATAAAAACAAATAAAAAATGAGTGTAGTAGGTAAAAAATTCCCGTCAGTATCGGTGAATGCAATGGATGAAATGGGAGATACTTTCCAAATTGATGTATTGAGACATGCAATCGAAAACAAGAAAAAAGTATTGTTGTTCTGGTACCCGAAAGATTTCACCTTTGTTTGTCCGACAGAAATTCATGCTTTCCAGGAAGCAGCTGCAGAATTTGAAAAACGCAATACCTTGATCATTGGTGCATCTTGTGATACGGCTGAAGTTCATTTTGCATGGTTAAATACTGCAAAAGACAATGGTGGTATCGAAGGAGTTAAGTTTCCATTGATTGCAGATTCGACACGTCGTTTGGCTGAGGAACTGGATATTTTGGATTTTGATCCGTATGATGAAGATTCGACCGGTGATAACGTTACTTACCGTGCAACTTATTTAATTGACGAAGAGGGAACTGTTTTCCACGAATCAATTAACCACATGCCTGTAGGACGTAATGTTCAGGAGTATATCCGTTTGGTAGATGCTTATACACATGTGCAAAAACATGGTGAAGTATGTCCTGCAAACTGGGAAGAAGGAAAAGATGCAATGAAAGCTGACCGCACAAGCACAGCAGATTATTTAAGCAAACACTAAGAAATCATGTTTACAGAGTTAACGGAAGACAATTTAGAGCAGTTATTGAGTACCAATCAAAAAGTGATGGTTCAATACGGGGCATCATGGTGTGGTAACTGTAAGATCACAAAGCCAAAGTTTAAACGTATGGCAGAAGAAAATCCGGGAATAGAGTTCTATTACGTGGATGCAGAAAAGTTACCCAACTCACGCAAATTTGCGGATGTTTCGAACCTGCCAACTTTCGCCGGCTTTGTAGATGGGAAACTGATAAAACAAGCCCAGGGAAATAAAGTAGAAATCATTCAAGAGATCAGAGATGCGGTTGCCGGTAATTAAACATATGGTAGCTTTCATCGAGGAAAATGATGAAGACTACGTGAACGAAACAATTGAAACACTGGAGCACTTGATTGATGCTCCCGGTTTAAAAGACGAGGAGCTGGATGTGATCGGAGAGATCCTTTCCAATTTCTCCGGAGCAATTGAGGTTCACAAGGAAATCAAAGCGGGAAAACCGCAAAAAGATGCCCTGAATGAATTTATGAAGCGGGTTACCGGTTCCATTGATAAATAACTGAAAGGTTCCCGAGAGGGAGCCTTTTTTGTTTCGTGCTAGGATATTCCAGACTAAAGACCAAAAGAAATTTTAACTATGGAATATAGTAGCTATATCCCTCGGTTTTCTGTCTTGTGAGACAGAACCTCAGTCTTCGTCAGCTAGCGCTGACTCTTATCTATGCTTTATCTATGCTTCATTTGTGCTTTAACTATGGAGCATCTTTGAAGAAAGTACGCTACATCCGTTGGCTTTTATTTAAATGCAGAAAAAGAATTCATTCAAAGCCAACCAATCAGCAAAACCTCCGTTCAGTAAAGTAGAACCTTTGCGATGAAAATAACCTTATTCATACTGATCTTAAACCTGTTTCCTTACTTTCTTTCTGCCCAGGGTGAACAAAAAAAAACATTCGATGGGTGTGCTACGGATCAGTTACACCGCTCAAACACTTTCCTTCATACCAAACAACAACTGCTGGATAATGAAAAATATCAATCGGATCTCCAGAAGAATAAAGGCGGCGGATCTCACTCCCACCCAAAATCACTGCAAACCATCCCGGTTGTCGTTCATATCATTCATAATTCCGGAACTGAAAACATTAGTGATGCACAGGTTCAAAATGCAATTACCAATATCAACACCAAGTTTGCTGCAAGCCCCTTCAACCAAATTCAATTTTGTTTAGCTCAGCGGGATCCCGCCGGCAATGCAACGACAGGTATTACCCGAAACAGTTCTCCCCTTACCAATGAAGTCATGGAGGTCGATGATATTGCACTGAAAGATCTCAACAGGTGGAGTCCGACCTGTTATTTGAATATTTGGGTGGTCAAAGAAATTTCCAGTTTAAGTATGGGGACCGGGGTTATCGGTTATGCTTTCCTGCCCTCATCTCACGGTCTAAACATGGACGGAATAGTTATCGAAGCCGGATTTTTCGGAAACAGTTCTCAAACAGATGCTGTGGGGAGTGCATGAAATCGGTCACTATCTTGGATTATATCATACATTTGAAGGAGGATGTACTAATTCAAATTGCTTATCAGACGGCGACCAGGTTTGTGATACTCCACCAGACCAGACCACTTTTGCAGCTTGTAACCCTTCTGCCAATTCCTGCAGTACAGACGCCGATGATCCTTCCGCAAACAATCCATTCACAACAGATGTTGCCGATCTGAGCGACGACTACATGGATTACAGCAGTTTCTCATGTTATGATCAATTCACAGCAGGACAATACGACCGCATGTATTACTTCCTCACCAATGTAAGAGGAAGTTTATTGAATTGCCTGAGCTGTACACCACCCTGCCAGACTCCTATTACTGCAACTATTACAAACCCCATTTCAACAACAACTATCGCGGCAGGAAGCAGTATCAGCTTTTCGGCAAGCACCAACAGTCCTTCTCCTTACTGGTATATTGATCCAACTACCGTTTTAGGCACCGGAACTTCACTGACTTACACCTTTACAACACCAGGGACCTATTGGATGACGTTCAGCGTTCCAAGTACCAATCCGGCATTTTGCCTGGACGGTCTTGATTCCGTAAAAATCATGGTCAATAATCCATTGGTTTCAGCCTGTGATACTGTTTTTGCAGGAAATGACCAGTTGATCTGCACTATCAGCCCGGTTCAATTGAATGCAACACCCGGCTTCGACATTTATTCGTGGACACCGACGAGCGGATTAAACAACCCAAATATTGCGAATCCACTTGCAAGTATTAGTACCACAACGGAATATGTAGTTACAGCCGGCATATTAGGACAAGAAATGATCACCAACTGGGACTTTTCCAATGGGAATACGGGCTTTTCAAGCGATATGATCTACAACTCGATTTACTCTCCATGCAATTACTATGTGGCACCGACCTTCTTTACAATGACCTTTCCCTCACTACATGACCATACACCTTCAAATGACTCCATGTTCCTATCCCTGGATGGTTGTGTTAACGGTCCAACGAAGATTTGGGAACAAACTATCTTAGGCTTAAATCCGAATACTGATTATCGTTTCTCTTTCTGGGCCACACGAGCTGCCGGAAATCAACCCATTTTTGAGATCCATCTGACCGGTGATGTCACAGGGAATCTTACCCTTCCCACTGAAACAGGAATCTTTATTCCTTTGGGCGGGAATTTTATGTGGGATGAGTACGGGATTACTACTTGGAATTCCGGTGCCAATTCTTCCGTAACCATCCGGATAGTTAATCTGGAGACCAACGGTTACGGTGTTGATTTTGGCCTTGATGACTTCAGTTTCAGACAAATCTGTACTTCAACCGACACTGTTAAAATCACGGTATTAAGCGGAACTCCTCCCCAGCTTGATCTTGGCAACGATACAACGATCTGTGTTTCGGGAATACACGTATTTGATGCAGGTCCGGGCTTTACCGATTACACCTGGAATGACGGTAGTACAGACAGAAACTTTACCGCATACGGAACCGGAACATATTGGGTCACTGTTACAGATTCATGCGGAAACATTCAATCGGACACAGTCCGGATAACTCCCGCTCCCTTACCCCTGGTAGATCTTGGATCCGAAATTATCACCTGCGGCTTTGCATCTGTTCCCCTGACGTATACATCCGGTGATACATTCACTTCATTCTTGTGGAGTCCGGCTGCGAATTTAAGCTGCACAAGCTGCCCGAATCCGACGGCACAAATTGGCAACCAGGACGTAACATTTCATCTGTATGCCTCAACTGCAAACGGGTGTATTGCAGAAGATAGTGTGACGATCAAAGCAGATCCAAGCATCCCGTTAGATGTTGATATTATAACTTCTGCTCCGCTCTGTTTATCCACCGGAAGCATTGTTGTTCAAAACAAACCGGGTGCAAACGGAGTTTTATCCATTGATTTTAATCAACAAGGGTACTCAACAGAAACAAGCTATTTGGATCTGACAAACGGGAGCTACTCCTTAAACATCCAGAATATTCTGACAGGATGTTCATTGGATACCCTGATCACCTTTGAAGCGGACTTGGAAAATTTGTTGTACATCCCGAATTCCTTTACTCCCAATGGGGATCAATACAATAATATATGGAAAATCGAAGGGGTTTGCATCGGAGAAATCGATTGCAGAATTTTTAACCGCTGGGGGGAAGAAATAGAAACTCTGAAAAGTGTGAACGATACGTGGGATGGGAAATATAATGGGATACCAGTTCCCGACGGGATTTACACCTATACCATTATAGTAACTTATTCAACTGAAAAAATCGAATTTAAAAGTGGATTTATCGCTGTAATACACTAATAAAATTCGATTTATCTTAGGGGGATATTAATCCTTTTTAACTCTTACTGCAGTTGGGCCTCTTTGTCCTTTTTCAACTTCAAAGGTCACTCTGTTTCCTTCAGTAATTGCTTCACTCAATTGGTTTGCGTGAACGAATACACTGTCACCTGATACACTATCTTTAATAAAGCCATAACCTTTCGAATCATTATAAAAAGTTACAGTTCCTGTACGAATTTTCTCTTCCGGTGGTAAGTCCTCTCTTTTGGGAACACCAATTACGATATCTTCAGCGTTGAATTCCAATCGCTTCGAATGATCCGGCGGAGTAGTTGTTTGATTTCCATTTTCGTCAATATAAACGATCATGTCCTCAAAACTTGCTTTTCCACCTTCTTTGCGCTCAAGCATTTTCTTTTCTTTGTCCTTGCGCCGTTTTTCTTTTTTGTTTTGAATCTCTTTTTTATTGAAAGTCTCTTGTGATCTTGCCATTTAATTTTTTAAAATTTCTACTTTGATAAAATAAAAAAGAGTCTATTCGTCAGCCGACGAACAAACTCTCTTCGTTCATTTATTAAAATCAATTATTGGATTACGCGAACGTTTACTGCGTTCACTCCTCTTTTACCTTCTTCTAATTCGAATTCTACTTGGTCACCTTCACGGATTTCATCAACTAATCCTGATACGTGTACGAAGTGATCTTTTGCGGAGTCATCTTCTTTAATAAAACCAAATCCCTTAGTTTCATTGAAGAACTTTACTGTTCCTTTGTTCATTAAACTTGTAATTAAATAAATATTAAAACGAAGGTACGTTTAAAAATCTGTATAATTGACAAAATAAGTGTCATTTTCATTAATTTAACTTTTATTCAAAGAACGAGCCTAATCATAATCATTTGAATAACAAGGGTTTAAACTGAGTTATTAGTTGATTTTCAAAAGCAAAATCAGACAGGGGTTTCCCCCTGATTTTCAATCCGATTGATACTAATCCGACTATCATTTCATAGCTTTGTTACAATGATTTATAGTTTATTCCTTTTTATACAGTATATTTGTCTCAACCATTAATTAAACATCACTGATGACGAAAACGCTTTTCAATAACAGCCTTATTTGGCTTGTATCCCAGATTGCACATACGTTATCATTTGTCAAATTGTAACTTAAAAACAAATAATAACTATGTCTACTGAACCATTTATCGGAGAAGTTAAACTATTCGGATTTAACTTCGCTCCAAAAGGGTATGCAACTTGCCAAGGGCAAATCTTATCAATTGCACAAAACACTGCACTTTTTTCTTTACTCGGAACAACTTACGGGGGAAATGGTCAAACAACTTTTGCGTTACCGGATTTACAAGGACGTATGGCGATCGGTCAGGGAACCGGGCCAGGACTTCCTTCACACAGTATGGGAGAGATCTCAGGCACACCGAATGTTACCCTGTTAACATCCAACATGCCTGCGCATGTCCATACTGCTAACTCATTGCGTGTAAATGTAAAAGCATCCACTGCGAATGCAGGTGAACAAACTCCTGAAGGGACATTCCCTGCCGTTACAACTTCCTCAAACTATGCCGACTCAGCAACTGCGAATGTATTTACAGGTGGAACTGTTGTATCGGGAACAACGGATATTACCGGTTCAGGATTTCCTTTCAGTGTAATGAATCCGTATTTATGCATGAACTATTCTATTGCATTACAAGGGATTTTTCCAAGTCGTAACTAATTAGTATTCATCTTAAAACATTCTAATTATGTCTACAGAACCATTTGTGGGTGAAGTCAAATTGCTCGGTTTCAATTTTCCACCGTTGGGTTATATGACCTGCCAGGGACAATTGTTATCGATAGCACAGAACACCGCATTATTTGCATTGCTTGGAACGACTTATGGCGGAGATGGCCAAACCACATTCGCTTTGCCGGATCTCCAGGGGCGTGTTCCGATCGGACAAGGTCAGGGGCCGGGGCTTCCATATTATTCTATGGGCGAAGAGGCCGGTTCACCGACCATGACGCTGACAACAGCTAATCTTCCTCAGCACGTGCACACGGCAAATAACCTGAAAGTTAGTATAAAAGCCTCTACGGCAAATGCAGGTGAACAAACCCCGGAAGCAACATTTCCTGCGGTTACGACCTCATCCAACTATGCAGACACAGCTACACCGAATTCCTTTACTGGAGGAACTACTATCACCGGATCACTTGATCCTGCCGGTAGCAGCATGCCTTTCAGTATTGCGAATCCATACTTGTGCATGAATTACTCAATTGCTATTGAAGGGATCTTCCCAAGCAGAAACTAATAATTACATGGGGAAACAATCTACTTGTTTCCCCTATTCTATTTGATATTGATTATGCAAACAATTGGTGTTCTTCTTCCCAGATCGACATATTACACAGGATTGAGTTTCGACTTGTTCGAAGGGCTCAAAGCATCCTTGCGTCAATTGAACAGGGAAGATCTTCGGATCGTTACAGAAAACATTGGTTTCGGTACTGATAAGCAGCAATGCTATAAAGCTGCCGAACAGCTTATCATGCATGAAAACGCACAGGTTGTGCTGGCATATGTAGGTCACCGCATGGCCCAGGTTTTAAGACCTTTATTTCTTGCCGCAAATCGCCTGTTGATTGTTATGGATGCAGGAGCGAACGTTCCACAGGAATGGCCGGAATGTTCAAATATCATCTATCATTCACTTCACAACGCTTTCGGTTCATGGCTGACAGCTAAAAAAGCTGTCCGTGATGGTCTTTCACACGGCGGAATGATAACCGGTTATTATGATGGCGGATACTTGCAAACATGGGGGATTTCCCATGGCTTCACACAATCCGGCGGGCAAATCGTTTTTAATCATGCTACCGGTTATTCGCGTGAAGACTTTTCGATGGAACCCTTGAAAAACTACTTGCAGGAATACCCTAAAAGTGCATTGCTGAGTATTTTCAGCGGTGATTATGTGCAATGGTATTTTTCTGCGTTAAAGGACATTTTTGGCAAGGCAGACCTTCCGATATACCTTCCTCCTTTTGCACTGGAAGAAACCATGTTGCAGGGAGCAATATATCCAGGTAATAAAGCGCAAGGTATTGCTGTATGGTCTAAACAACTGGAAAATGAGCAAAATCAATTATTCATTAATGAGCTAACGACATCCGGCAGAATACCCAATCTCTTCTCACTACTGGCTTGGGAAACAGCTGTTATTGCTGTCAAATCGCTGGAATTACTAAAAGAGAACAGTTCCAACGTACAACGAACTACCGAAGCTCTTGCTCATTTTTCTTTCGAAAGTCCAAGAGGAACTATTCATTTTCATGCCGGAACAAAGCACACGATAGCACCGATGTACGAAGCAGAGATCATTGACGATGGGAACGGTCATTGTGCTATTCGTATCGGAGAAGTTATCCCTGAAACAACAGCTGATTTCGAAACATTTATTGAACACCCGATGGAGAATATCGTTTCCGGATGGTACAACAGTTATACCTGTATCTAATGGAGAAAAAACGCATATTGGTCCTTTGTGGTGGTAAGTTTGCTTTTCCTTCCTTACAACAATTAGGTGTTGAGCATTTTCTTTGCGGTGTCGGAACAGGAAAAGCCGAATCCGAAGTGGTCCAGGTACTCAAAAGAGAGTCCGCCAACAATGGATTACCTTATAAAGCCTTTCCAGATAAAGAAAGTCTTTCCGGGCTTCGCGCATGGATCGATGAGCTGCAACCGGATTACATTTTCAGCATTTCATTCCCGTTCCTGCTTTCAGAAGAGGTTTTAGCTTATGGTGAAAACCGGTTTATCAATTTTCATCCCGGACCACTTCCTGCTTATAGAGGCCCTATGCCCTTGTTCGAAGTATTGCGTTACCAGGAAAAAGAAACGGCTATCAGCGTCCATTTCATGAACACAGAGTTCGATGAGGGTGCGTTGATACTGGAAGAAAAGGTTCCAGTAAGGAATAATGAAACTTATGGAGGACTAGCCGTTAAGCTTAGCGAACGCATTGCACTGGTTGCTTTGAATGTGGCAGAAATGCTGCAGTATGGTTCAAGCATTCCCAGCTCCATGCAGGATGAAGGTCAGGCGCGCTATTTTGAAAAACCTGATTTTTCTGATACACTAATACAGTGGAACCGTATGCCTGCTGAAGAGATCATTTCCCTTATCAATGCCTGTAACCCATGGAATCAGGGAGCAGACACATTATTGATGGGAAAGAATATCAAGCTGTTAACAGCTTCGTTGTCTTCTGAAACACATACTGAAACACCCGGAAAGATTCTCGCATTGACACCGCGGGAAGAACTAGCCGTATCGTGCCTAAATGGACAGGTTATTCACGTTCCGGTTATTTCAAGCGATCACGGTATACTGACAGCTCGACAGTTTGCCTCACTAAAGAACATTATAGGATATGCTTTTAATTAAACTACCTTCGTGGTCCTGAAACTATATGTAATACTAACATCTATAAACTAACATGCGTAATACTATTCACCATCAAATTTTATCGTTTATTAAATCAAAACACATGAAAAACAAATTATTATTTCTTACCGCATTGCTTCTGACCGGACTATATAGTTCCGCGCAGACGCAATTCTGGTCAGACGATTTTGAGAGTGCCGGATCGCCCAGTTCGGGTGCCCGGACTTCTTCGGTACCCCTGGTATCGTTCCCTGCGAGCCCCCCGCACAGCAAGTATTTCGATATCAGCTCCGGAGGGACGGATCTAGCCCTGCAAAACGCTATTCCGTATGCAGGCTTCAACGGTTCCCAGTTCTTCGCAGCGGAAGACATCGATGGAGCTGTACCCACGGGTGCTAATGGCTCCCAGGATTTTCGCCAGAGCCTAAGCTGGGACAATATTAATATTACAGGAAAAAGCGGTATGTCTTTCAAAGGTCTGTTCGCTTGTAATAATTCGGGGGGATCCGTATGGGATGCTGGGCCACCGTCCGATTACATGATCCTTCGCTACCGAATCAACAACGGTGCCTGGGTCGACGCTATAAGATTTTTTCCAAACGCCAGTCCCAACGGATCTTTTGCTCTTGAAACAACTGGGGACTCCATTGCAGAAGGAGCCGTTTTACCCAACATGACCTTTACAGAATTCACTGCAACAGTTGTAGGAACAGGCACCGATCTGGATATTCAGATGTTATTCTCCTCTAACGGAGGATTGACAGAAGAATTAGCAGTCGATAACTTTCGTTTATTCGAAACCCCTTCTTGTACAGCTCCAACTATTACTGCTAACCCTCCAAACCGTGCCCGTTGTGCGAGTACCGGTACAACTTTCACTGCTTCAGCAACTGGTGCTACTGCTTTCCAATGGCAAGAGAACACAGGATCAGGCTTCGCGAATATCACCAATGGCGGTATTTACTCCGGTGCAACGACCACTACACTTACACTCTCAAGCGTAAGCGCAGGAATGTCCGGTTATCAATACCGTATGGTGGCGATTAACGGTGTAGCTTCCTGCTTTACGAATTCGAACTCAGGAACACTAACCGTTTCATCTATCAACACTTCATCAGCATCACAAACAAACGTTTCCTGCAATAGCGGATCGAACGGAGCTGCCAGTGTAAGCCCTTCAGGAGGAATTGCTCCTTATACTTATTCCTGGTCACCTTCCGGCGGAACAGGAGCTATAGCTTCAGGTCTTTCGGCGGGAAGTTATACTGTTACCGTTACCGATAACATCGGTTGCCAGGGAACACGAAATTATACAATCACACAACCAACAACACTTAATGGAAGTACGGTTGTAACCAATGTTGCCTGCAACGGAGGAACAAACGGAGCAATAAATCTTACAGCTTCAGGCGGAACGCCGGGTTATACCTTTAACTGGGGCGGTGGTGTTACAACTGAAGACCGAACAGGTCTTGCCGCAGGTACTTATGCTGTAATCATTACCGATGCCAACGGATGTACGCGCAATGTGACCGGTATTACCGTAACACAACCAACATCTGCAGTTTCAGGAACTACCGTTGTAACCAACGTAGCTTGTAACGGCGGAACCAGCGGAGCAATAAACTTAACTCCTACCGGAGGAACAGGTCCTTATACTTTTGCATGGGGTGGCGGAGTCACAACTGAAGACCGAACAAGTCTTGCCGCGGGAACTTATTCAGTGACAATCACTGACGTGAACGCTTGTACAGGAACAGTAAATGCAACAGTAACACAACCAACATCTGCAGTTTCAGGAACAACAGTTGTAACAAATGTGGCTTGTTTCGGAGGATCAAACGGAGCTATTAACCTTACGCCAACAGGCGGAACAGGACCATACACATTCAACTGGCTTCCTTCAGGACCAACAACAGAAGACCGCACAGGTTTGATTGCAGGTACTTATCAAGTCCAGGTTACTGACGTAAACGGATGTACAGGAACTGTTTCAGCTACTGTAACGCAACCAACATCTGCAGTTTCAGGAACAACCGTTGTAACAAACGTTGCCTGTTTCGGCGGAGCTAACGGAGCTATTAACCTTACTCCTACCGGAGGAACAGGACCATACACATTTAACTGGCTTCCTTCAGGACCAACAACAGAAGACCGCACAGGTTTGGTTGCAGGTACTTACCAGGTCCAGGTTACTGACGTAAACGGATGTACAGGAACTGTTACAGCTACTGTAACACAACCAACTTCTGCAGTTTCAGGAACAACCGTTGTAACAAATGTTGCCTGTTTCGGCGGATCAAACGGAGCTATTAACCTTACTCCTACCGGAGGAACGGGTCCATACACATTCAACTGGTTACCTTCAGGACCTACAACAGAAGACCGCACAGGTTTGGTTGCAGGTACTTACCAGGTCCAGGTTACTGATGTAAACGGATGTACCGCAACGGTTACAGCTACTGTAACACAACCAACTTCTGCAGTTTCAGGAACTACAGTTGTAACAAATGTGGCTTGTTTTGGCGGAGCTAACGGAGCTATTAACCTTACTCCTACCGGAGGAACGGGTCCATACACATTCAACTGGTTGCCTTCAGGACCAACAACAGAAGACCGCACAGGTTTGGTTGCAGGTACTTACCAGGTCCAGGTTACTGATGCAAACGGATGTACAGGAACTGTTACGGCTACCGTAACGCAACCAACATCTCCAGTTTCAGGAACAACAGTTGTAACCAATGTGGCTTGTTTCGGTGGAAACACCGGAGCGATCAACCTTACTCCTACCGGAGGAACAGGACCTTATACTTTTGCATGGGGTGGTGGAATCACAACTGAAGACCGAACAAGTCTTACGGCTGGAACATACTCCGTAACAATTACTGATGTGAATGGATGTACAGGAACAGTTAACCCTACGGTAACTCAACCTGCTGCTGCAGTTTCAGGAACAACAGTTGTAACCAATGTGGCTTGTTTCGGTGGAAACACAGGTGCAATTAACCTTACTCCTACAGGTGGTGTTGGTCCATATACTTTTAGCTGGGGTGGCGGTGTCACTACAGAAGACAGAACAGGACTTACAGCAGGAACATATTCAGTGACCATTACTGATGCGAATGGATGTACAGGAACAGTTAGCCCTACCGTAACTCAACCTGCAGCTACAGTTTCAGGAACAACCGTTGTAACAAACGTTGCTTGTTTCGGAGGATCAAACGGAGCTATTAACTTAACACCAGCTGGTGGAACAGGACCGTATACTTTCAATTGGGCCAGCGGACCAACAACAGAAGACAGAACAGGTCTTGCCGCAGGAAGCTATTCAGTGACCATTACAGATGCGAATGGATGTACAGGAACAGTTTCCGGAATAACGATCACACAACCTACATCTCCCGTTTCAGGGACAACCGTTGTAACAAACGTAACATGTGACGGCGGAACCAATGGTTCTATTGATCTGACACCTGCAGGTGGAACACCAGGATATACTTACAACTGGGGTGGTGGAATTACTTCCCAAGACAGAACAAGTCTTTCTGCGGGAACTTATTCAGTAACAATTACAGATGCAAACGGATGTACAGGAACAGTTTCCGGAATAACGATTACACAGCCTTCAGCTATTTCCTTCACAGCAGCTTCACAGACAAATGTTGCCTGCTTTGGAAATGCGACCGGAGCGTTTGAGGTTAACCCTGCAACAGGAGGTACACCGGGTTATACCTATGACTGGACACCAGGAACTCCTACCGGTGACGGAACAACTTCCGTAACAGGATTGACAGCTGGAAGCTATTCAGTAGTTGCTACAGATGCCAACGGTTGTACAGCCACGGTATCGTTTACAATCACACAAGCTCCTGCTCTTTCGGTAACAGCTGCTACGCAAACAAACATCGCTTGTAACGGCGGTGCAACAGGTGCTGCTGCTATCAATACACCAACAGGTGGAACTCCGGGCTATACTTACGACTGGACACCGGGTAACCCAACAGGTGACGGAACAGTTTCCGTAACAGGACTTGCTGCCGGAACATATACTGTAACCGTAACAGACGCAAACGGTTGTGTTGCTTCCCAAAGTTTTACAGTGACAGAGCCTACAGCTCTTTCAGTTACAGCTGCTACACAAACAAACATTGCTTGTAACGGCGGTGCAACAGGTGCTGCTGCGATCAATACACCAACAGGTGGAACTCCGGGCTACACATATGACTGGGCTCCGGGAACACCAACAGGTGACGGAACAACTTCCGTAACGGGACTTACTGCAGGAACATATACTGTAACAGTAACAGATGCAAACGGTTGTGCTGCAAATCAATCATTTACAGTGACAGAACCAACGGCTATTTCAGTTACAGCTTCTGCTCAAACAAACATTGCATGTAATGGCGGTTCAAACGGTGCAGCTGAGATCAACACCCCAACAGGTGGTACTCCGGGCTACACTTACGACTGGACTCCGGGAACTCCAACAGGTGACGGAACCACAAGCGTAACAGGACTTACTGCCGGAACATACACTATAACAGTAACAGATGCTAACGGATGTACTGCTTCTCAAGTATTTACAGTCACTCAGCCTACAGCTATTTCAGTTACGCAGGATTCTCAGACAAACATCGCTTGTAATGGCGGTGCAACAGGTGCTGTTGAGATCAATCCTGCAACAGGTGGTGCTGGATCATTCACATATGACTGGGCTCCGGGAACACCAACAGGTGACGGAACAACTTCCGTAACAGGGCTTACTGCAGGAACATATACTGTAACAGTAACAGATGCTAACGGATGTACTGCTTCACAAGCATTTACGGTGACTGAGCCGACTGCAATTTCGGTTACACCGGCTTCCCAAACAAATATCGCTTGTAACGGCGGTGCAAACGGTGCTGCCGAGATCAACACACCAACAGGTGGAACTCCGGGTTATACTTACGACTGGGCTCCTGGAACTCCATCAGGTGAGGGAACAACTTCCGTAGCAGGACTTGTTGCAGGAACATACACCGTAACAGCAACAGACAACAACGGATGTACTGCAACTCAGACCTTCACTATTACAGAGCCAGCAGCTATCTCAATTACTGCTGATTCGCAAACAAATGTGACTTGCAACGGTGGTTCAGACGGAACAGCTTCTATCAATACCCCAACAGGTGGAACTCCGGGCTACACATATGACTGGACTCCAGGAAACCCAACGGGTGACGGAACAACTTCCGTAAGCGGTCTTGCTTTAGGAGTATACTTTGTAACAGTAACAGACGCAAACGGATGTACTGCAGAACAACTGTTTACGATCACGGAACCAGCAGCAATTACCAGTTCATTTACTGCTACAAGCTGTGACAGTTATACCTGGAATACTCAAACATACAATGCAAGCGGTACTTATACACAAGTATTGACAAGTGTTTCGGGTTGTGACAGTACGGTAACTTTGAATTTGACTATTAATATGTCCAGTTCTGAGACCCTGAATGTAACCGAATGTGAAAGTTATACCCTAAACGGTCAAACTTATACTGCGAGTGGTACATACACACAAACACTGACCAATGCAGCAGCATGTGACAGCATTATCACACTGAATTTGATCATCAATTCAGCAGATGCAGACACTACTTTGGTAACGGCATGTGATTCCTATGTTTGGAACGGACAAACGTTCACAACAAGTGGTTTTTACACTGTAGCGTTTACCAATGCAAATGGCTGTGACAGTATTGAGAACCTGGATTTAACGATTGTTACGACTCCGGTAGCCGGAATTACATCTTTG